>NZ_CP176412.1:442500-2171806 GCF_046245145.1 Metallosphaera sp. D4-4
CTGGATGATCCTAGGCAACTTCACTCCCCTCCCGGAAGAGGAGAGCTGCATGATCAGAGGAACCGAGAGTTTTAGTGAGGTAGCTGCCCTTGTGGGGAGCACAAATGTGAGGTGATCCAGCCGCAGGTTCCCCTACGGCTACCTTGTTACGACTTCTCCCCCCTCGCGGAGGAGAAGCTCGACCTCCCACCCCGAGGGGCAAGAGGCCTCACTTCCCCTCCACTCGGGTGGAGCGACGGGCGGTGTGTGCAAGGAGCAGGGACGTATTCACCGCGGGTTGTTGACCCGCGGTTACTAGGGATTCCTCGTTCACGAGGGCGAGTTTCAGCCCTCGATCCCAACTGAGGCAGGGTTTGTGGGATTGCCTTCCCCTCTCGGGGTCGGATCCCGCTGTCCCTGCCATTGTAACCCGCGTGCGGCCCGGAAGTTTCGGGGCATGCTGACCTGCCGTGGCCCCCTCCTTCCTCCGGTTTAACACCGGCAGTCCTTCTAGTGTGGACCGTCTCCGGAGAGACGGTTACCAACTAGAAGTGGGGGTCTCGCTCGTTGCCGGACTTAACCGGACATTTCACAACACGAGCTGGCGACGGCCATGCACCTCCTCTCCGCGAGTCTGGCAAGGTCGTTAGCCTGGCCGTCATCCTGCGGTCTCCCCCGGTGAGATTCCAGGCGTTGACTCCAATTGAGCCGCAGGTTCCACCCCTTGTGGTGCTCCCCCGCCAATTCCTTTAAGTTTCAGCCTTGCGGCCGTACTCCCCAGGCGGCGGGCTTACCAGTTTTCCTGCGGCACCGCGCAGGCACAAAGCCTACGCGACACCTAGCCTGCATCGTTTACAGCCGGGACTACTAGGGTATCTAATCCTATTTGCTACCCCGGCTTTCGCCCCTCACCGTCGGGCGCGTTCTAGCCGGACGCTTTCGCCACTGGTGGTCCTCCCGGGATCTGAGGATTTCGCCCCTACTCCGGGAGTACCTCCGACCTCTCCCGCCCCCTAGCCTGTAAGTATCACCGCCGTTCCCCGAGTTGAGCCCGGGTCTTTAAACGGTGACTTTACAGGCCGGCTACGGGCGCTTTAAGCCCAATAAACGTCCCGATCACTCGCGGGGCTGGTATTACCGCGGCGGCTGACACCAGTCTTGCCCCCCGCTTATTCCTCCACCTTTCTGGAGTGGAGAAAAGCCCTCTTGCGAGGGCACTAGGGGTAACGCCCTCACGGTTTCCCGCATTGGGGACGTTCCGCGCCTGGTGCGCCCCGTAGGGCCTGGGCCCTTGTCTCAGTGCCCAACTGGGGGCTCCCGCTCCCACGGCCCCTACCCGTTATCGGTTTGGGGGACCTTTACTCCCCCAACAGCCTGATGGGCCGCAGCCCCATCCTTGGGCGCCTCTCGACGGGATCAGCCGAGAGGCCTTTAGGCAAGAGATCATTCCAGATTCCCTTGCCTGCTCCGGATTAGCCCCAGTTTCCCGGGGTTATCCAGATCCCAAGGGCAGGTTAGCCACGTGTTACTCAGCCGTCCGCCACGCCCTCTTCCCGAGAGCGTACGACTCCCATGGCTTAGCCCTACCCCTATAGCGATCGGGTCCGGCAGGATCAACCGGAATTAGGGCAGCTAACCTTTCACCACCCTCGGTTCCCCTGTCGGAGATGAGAGACCCGGGGTTATTAGCCCCGGGGAACTCAACTCCCCATAAGCGTAACCCCGTGCGGGTGTTTTCCCCGCCGGGGGCATCGCGCAAGATAACTATTAACTTGAAACCTAATATAAAGCTTACGTCCTTATGTGAAGGTGGTTCTGCCTATTCCGGGAGGGAGTTAATAGTTGGTGACCAGGAAGAGAAATCTAAAAAATAGTTTTCAGTGAGAGGTCTTACTAAGTGGAAGATGACGTATAAATTCCCGGTAAGAGAGAAAAGGATTTAGATAAGAAGGGGGAGGAATGAGAAAGTTTATGGAAAATTTCTAGAATAATTCTAGAGCTAGGGGGTTTTTTGAAGTGAAATTGATGAACTAGAGTTAAGTAGAGAAGAGGGTAGAATGATAGGTTTTGGGGTGGAGTTGGCTGGGTCTAGATGTTGGTCTAGAGGGGTCTGTCCTGTGATGTAGCAGGATATGGTGGGTTGAGAGGATGCGATTGAGTAGAGGAGTAGAGATAGGTTTCGTGAAGATTGTTAAATGAAGTGTTGCCTGACTCGGATGAGAGATATTGAGCCTGGGCGGAGTTGTGGATTGTGGGATGCTGAATGGATAAGACATTCCGTAAGTGGGAGTTTGTGGGTTTTGGCATAGCTCACATCAAGCTGACTTGGGTGTGGTTACTTCCCGAGGGTGAGCAGGATCTTTGGGTGATGCAGTTTCGTCTCACGTGAAGTAACTCGTAAGTCAACACTTCCTAGAGCCTTCTCCGTCAATTTCTTGAGATGTGGGTTTTCCAAGCCCTGGGAGTGGGTTATTCCCATGACGAGAAGGATGATCGATCCCAACTCAAGAGAGCCATGGGTTGAGGTGGAAAGCGAATTAGATCCTGCGAACAACCCTTCCCCGTGACGTGGTAAACTATACGGAGTGTCTCGGTACTCGGAAAGGAGGCGGGAATGGTAAAAAGAGTGTAGTTTAGGGGATGTTAAATATGTTTTATGGGGGTGAAGAGATGACCCTGAGACATCAAATGTGGTTTAGACCTGGTGATTTTCCTGTTACCTTGTAGATGGGGGGAGACTCGGAGGTTCTAGGGATGGGGGAGATACCAAAATCCGTGAGTGTAAGGAGCGCGTTCCATAGGGTTGAATCTTAGAGAAAAGTGATACCTTGGGGGGATCCTGATCCAAGGTTTAGTGAAATCTAGACTTGCCTGTGAAGGTGGATCTCCTGTTGAGGTGTTGCGATGGGAGTTAGCAGTGTCCGAACCTGTAGCAGAGGTAGGCGTCGTGGAGCTCTTGGCCTAGCTCGTCCGTATGAGTGTGATCCTCGCGTTTTATCTCATCGTTAATCATCTTGGCCACGTCCTTAGCGTCATGCTGGAAGAGCGAGCCGAGCCATGAGACCGAGTTGATAAGCTTCGTGGCGATTTCCTGTTCAACTCCAAGAGAGGTTAGGATAACCTCGGCCTCAGCGGCTTTCAGGGTAGCATTGAATGAGGTCATGAACTGGTCGTATATGCCCAGCTGGCGGGCGTAGTCCTCAAGGTCCTGGGTTGCCCAGCTCCTCGGGGTTGGGTAGAGGACGGAGGCCGAGTACTGGGGGAGGTCTGAGTAGGTGGATGAGGGTGGGGTAATGAAGCCTGCTACGTTGAGACTAGAACACTCCCCCGTACATAGGCCTCCCATGAGGACTGGGGCTCCCTGAATCATGGGATTCTGGGTCTTGAGGTAGAGGTCTGGATCGGTGAAGATTTGCTTTATGAGATTTATGTCTGACCTTCCGCAGAGCCCGGAGATTGCGCCGAGGTTGGGGTATACCGCGACTGTGGGCAAGTCCATCAAGCTTATGTCGGGCATCCCGATCAGGTGGGAAGGAAGGTGGGTGACAAGTCGGATATCCGAATGAGGCTTAGTCTCACAGAATTTACTATGAAGTACCTGTTCCTGTTGAGGGCCTCCCTTTGGTAAACTTGAGTGGTGTAGTTTAATGTACGCGAATACGCATCATACAGTATCTCGGGCACGTAGGTGGGTATCATACCAGCGCCGGCCCACGACAGGTGGTTGATCGCCTGCTGAACCATCCCGATTCCCCTCAGGACTGGCCCGCTCAACCTGTTCACGAGCTTCTGCTCCGCCGAGACCTCGCAGGATGGGTTGTAAGGCTGGACGAAGTTCTTCGCGCTACCCTTCACGGGCAATATCATGAGGGGGTAGTCCTTCACCGTGAGGGATGAGGCGAAGCCCTTGCTACCTGTGGCCACGAACTCTGCCCCACCCTGGAAGACCGTGAGCCTGTCGGCCCCGCCAAGCCAAGAGCTGGACGTGCCCCCTATGAAGACGTAGACACAACTACCTCCAACGCAGGAGTCGGTCTTAACCAGGACCCCGTGTCTCACGAAGTCGAACACGTCCGGGGGAGGCTGGGTTGAGATCGTCCTGACCCCGCGCTGGACGTCGGTTGGTGCCCATCTAGTGGGGCCACGAGGGCTGGATTCATGGCGTACCTCTGGGGATTTAACGGATTACTACAACTTCCCTGGAGTTGTAGCGCCTCGCACTCTGTCTCCGTGGTCACCGACTCCACGGTCATGACTATCCCTAGTGCTGCAGCAATCTTCTGGAGGAGCTGTTCTCCCGTTATGGTAGCTACTTCACGGACTTCGTTCTGGATTAGGACTTCCCCCATTTCCTATTACCTCAAATATTCTCTGCTCTAGTACTACTCTCCCTAAATCGAAAATATTAACCTTCTCAGAATATTACGGAAACCAGGTGAAGTCGCGTCATACGTCGCTGAAGTTAGTGAAAGTTCCACAGTATCTTCTTGTCCTAAAGCACTTAGCCAGCAACAACGAAAGTTGTTAAATATCTAGAAGGAGAACATAACTTGTGATAGTTCAAACTGCTGCCGACGTGTACCTAGAGGAGGCTGATCAACTCCTGGAGAAGGGAGACGTAGTTCAGGCTAGCGAGAAGTACTATAAGGCTGCGGAGGAGGCAGTTAAGCTTCTGGCCGTGTCGAGGAACCTTGGGATAGTTAAGGAAGTGGAAAGAAAGGGGAAGTGGAGTCTCGACGATTTGCAGGAGGCTGTGAGAGAACTAGAGAAGGAGATGGAGGGAATTGAGGATCTCTGGAAATCTGCCATAATAGTTTTGAGTACAACACTTCAACCCCACATCCTTGAAAAGGAGGTTCGGAAAGTGAAAGAACTTGTCAGGATCTCAGATAAAGCGTCTAATACTTTCTTGGATTGAGGAGGCTGATCAACTCCTGGAGAAGGGAGACGTAGTTCAGGCTAGCGAGAAGTACTATAAGGCTGCGGAGGAGGCAGTTAAGCTTCTAGCAAAGAGTAGGGGTCTCAGGGTTGTGAGGGAGGTTGAGGCTAGGAGATTGTGGGATACTAGGTTACTGTTTGAGGCTGCAAACACGATCTCCGAGAGAGTGTATAGGGTGTGGAGGGATGCGTGGTATCTCCACGTAATGGGTTTCCACGAAATGAAGCTCAATTTAGACGAGGTTAGGCGAAGTTCCATCTCAATACACGAGCTTGTTGAGATCCTGGGCTCTGATTAGCTCCTTAATCCAGGTAGGCTAGGATGATGCTCTTCTGCTCTAGCCTGTAGTGCTGGCGAGCTGTAAAAGTTTCTTGTTGTCCATTAACAATAAGAGACTCTAATCTCCACTTTGGCTCAGTCAACTGTGCTCCCCGACTCGCGCAACATATTTTTAACCTTGAAGGAACTCGTATAATTGTGCGGGGATGCCCGAGCTGGTCCAAGGGGGCGGACTCAAGACCGCCAGGGTGATCCGCTGGCGCAGGCCATCCGGGGTTCAAATCCCCGTCCCCGCATAACATGAGAGAACCTGGAGAGGAAGGAGATTTCTAAAAATCGTGTTCCTGTTACATCTTCTTTAGAACCAGCGAGGTCAGGGTTGACTCGACTCCCTTCACTGACCTGATGCTCTCCACAATGTTGTTGAGCTCCGCTGAGTCCCTTGCCTCCACCTTCACGAGTATGTCGTAATCCCCTGAAATTTCCATGACCTCCTTTACCCCGGGGATCACGGCTAGCCTCCTGGTCACGGAGGTGGTATAAACGTTGGAGCCACACTTCACCGAGACCACGGCCTCAATCCTCTCTGGAGGTCTAGGCTTGAGCACCTTACCCGTGACCTCCTCCGCTATCTCCAGGAGGTCCACGTCCCTGAAGTATCTGGTTCCCTCGCTGGACTTGATCCTCGCCAACACCTGCTCCAGTTCCCTGTCGTCCAGCTTTACCCCAAGTCTTTCAAATCTATCCTTGACTGCGTGCTTACCGGTGTACTTGTCTATGACGTAATCCCTGGATCTACCAAAGACCTCGGGTGGCATGAATTCGTAGGTTCTTGGGTCGTTGAGTATCCCAGCAACGTGGACTCCAGCCTTATGCACGAAGGCGTAATCTCCCGTGATTGGGAAGTTGGGGGGCATGGTGATCCCGCTATACTTCTCCACGAGCGAGGCTACACTCGAGAGCCTGTCAAGCTTAACCACGTCAACGTTGAAGTGGTACTTGAGGGCTGCTGCCACAGCCTGCAGGGGAACAATTCCCACTCTCTCACCGAGGCCATTCACGGTCGCGTGAATTATGGTTGCTCCTCCCTCAACTGCTGCCAGGGCATTGGCCACTGCCATACCCAGGTCGTTGTGAGCGTGGATGTCGAACTCGACCCCGGGGACCTCCCTCACCAGGTAGGAGAAGAGTTCCCTAGTCTTCACGGGGTAGAGGATTCCCACGGTGTCAGCTATGCTTACCCTGTCAGCGCCGGCGTCCCTAGCCGTTCTGGCGACCTTAACCAGGTAGTCCAGGTCAGTCCTGGTTGCGTCCTCTGCCGTGAACCTGACCTTAACCCCGTGGGCCTTGGCGTACTGAACCACGTCCGCAATGATGTTGAGCGCCTCCTCCCTGGTGGTCTTTGTCTTGGCCTTAAGGTGAATGTCGCTTACCCCGTAGAAGATGGCTATCCTATCTACCTCGAGCTCGCTGGCAATTTCCACGTCCCTCTTTACAGCCCTGCTGTGACCCAGGATCTCGGAGGTAATCTCGCCCTCCCTCTTGAGCTTCACGATCCTCTTTATTCCCTCGTAAATGTCCGGTGAAACTGCCGGGTGACCGGCCTCAATCATGGAAACTCCCAGATCGGATAGGGCCTTGGCTATCTCGACTCTCTGCTCAGTGGTGAACACAACTCCAGGAGTCTGTTCGCCTTCCCTCAAAGTTGAATCTAGTATACCTACTTTCATCTATCGCACCTAGAAGTTCTAGATTGGTAAGAAACTTATTAATATCTACGTAAAAGACCAGTGAAAAGTTCGAACTAAGAAAGGGAGTTTAATATGAGTTCTTTAACGCCTTCAACCCCGATCTTGGGGGAGTATTTCTCGAGGATTGCCCCAATCAAGTTGTAGAATGCCCTGTTTCTGGTCACAGCTTCGACGTGATTTGCGTAAACGAAGATTAGGGCTGTCTTTATAGCGTTCTTCCTTGCCTCCATTTCCAGCTCGGAAAGAATTGCCTCAATCTCCTTGGGATCCACCTTGGATCTGTACTTCCTTAGCTCCACGAACTCCTCTTGATCTAGGACCGACATAATTACACCGGCTCAACTATACTAGCAGTTTCTTCTCCCTTAATAATTCTTGTAAGCTTACCTATCTTGTCCACGCTGGTTACTATTACCTTGATTCTGGACCTCTCCACGATTTTCATGGCCATGGGATCTAGAAGCTCGTAAGTTCCTGCCTTGACTGACTGCGTGTTTTCCAAGATTGATTTCAACTCGGTGGTAGTAACGCGTGGAAGGAACTTCGCGTTGGGGTTCTTCTTGGGATCGCTATCAAAGACTCCCTCGACCGTGGTCACCATTACAAGGTAGTCTGCCGAGATTGCCTCAGCGACTAGGGCTGAAACGGCTGCCGTGGATTGACCGGGTTGGAATCCCCCAACCACGACGACTTTGCCGTGACCCCAGTACTCTAGGAACTGCTCCAGGCTCTCTGGGATCCTGGAGTAGGCCAGGTCTGGCATCGACAAGGCCATGAGGAAGGCGTTGAGTCTAGCTACCCAGATCCCCAGTAGGTCAAGACTTGCTTCATTCAGGTTAAGTGACCTGCCTAGTGAGATGTACTTCCTGGCAGTAGTGCCTCCTCCCGTTACTAGGGCAACACGATGGCCCTCCTGGACCAGAGACCTAATAGCAGAAGAGAGGGTAGTCTTATCTCCTTGATCATCAAAAAACTTCCCTGTTACCTTGATTACTAACTTCATCAAGGTTGAATCGAGAAGTCGATAAAAAGTTTAAACTGGATAGTCGTCGGGTAGCTTGTGCCTGAAGTACTTTCCGGATTCGGGGTCCTTGAATAGACCTATCTTTACGCCCTTCCTTCCCTTGGGGGCCAGGGTCCATGCCTTTTCTGGAGCCAGCTCAGCTTCCTTTCCTCCAGGTGTCTTGATCTTAACTGCCTTCTTGTATGTCATGTTAATCAAGTTAATGTTGTAGGACTCATATTATAAACCTTTCCATGAGTATCGCAATTGATAATACCATGAGTTTATCAATGACTGACGTTGAAGGATTACCTTAACCCACGGATGACGTTGTTCCCCCGTCCACTAGGATGCTTGTGCCCGTGATGTAACTTCCCATATCTGTGGAGAGAAAGAGAAGGAGGGAGCCCAGGTCCCTCTTCACGTCGCCTAGCCTACCAACGGAGATGGGATCGAGGACCCTCTCCTTCCAAACTTGTTCGAAGGGGAGGCCCTTGGATTCGGCGTATCGCGATAGGGTTTTTTTCGCGCCTTCGGTGGGGAAGCTACCCATGAGGATCGTGTTGACGGTGATTCCGTGTTTGCCGTAGTCCCTTGAGAGGATCTTGGTCAACTGGAGGAGCGGGGAACGGGAAACGTCAGCGAGGACTAGGATGCTCTGGGGCTCCCTCACGGTCCAGGAGGAGAGGAAGAATATCCTGCCCCATCGCCTGGAAATCATGTCGGGGATAACCAGCTTAGAAAGGGAGACGGCGCTGAGCAGGTAGAGCTTGGTCGCGTATTCCCAGTCCTGAATGTCAGCCTCTGAGAAGGTGATGGGTTCCCTGGGTGGATTCCCGGAGTTCACTACTAGGATATCTATTCCTCCCATAACGTGAAGAGCGTATGAGACTAGGGAGTTCAACGAGTCTAGATCGGTCATGTCTGACTGGGTTCCGTAAACTGCTGGGCTAATCTTCCTTAGATCGTGAAGTGCCCGGTGCAGCTTCTCCCCAGATCTCGAGGTGATTGTGACCACGGCGCCGTGAGAGGCAAAGGTCTCTGCCACTCCCCTACCTATTCCCTCTGTGGATGAGGTGACCAGTACCCTTTTTCCCTGGATAGGAAACATCAGGTAAAGAGAGGGTTATACGTTAAAAATGTTGGGAAAGGATGTGGTCTTGACGCGTCATACAAGACTCTTGTAGAGTTCAAGGACCCTTAGGGATACTTCTCTCCATCTCCAGTTCTTGGAGATCTCCCTGTTTCTTTCCCATATCTCCTTCCTTAGGTTGGGGTCTCTCAGGGATTCCACAGCTTGTTTCAGTTGTTCACAGTTAGAGACCACAAACCCGTTGACGCGATCCTTCACCAACGTGGGAAGAACCTTAGCCCTATCCCCAACTATCACTGGAACTCCCCTGACCATGGCCTCCTTGATCACCAATGGATCTGCTTCAACTTCCGAGGTCAAGATGGTTGCCAGTGAACCGTCCATCAAGGCGTACTTTTCCTCGTCTGTCACCTGCCCCAGATACTTTACCCTGTTCTCAAGACCAAGTTCCTTCACGGTGCTCATGAGAAGTTGAAAATATTCTCGGTCCCTTACCTGACCTGCCAGTATTAGCTTGATGTCTATGTCCTTTATGCATCTTATGGCAAATAACTGGTTCTTTTCAGGGCTAATTCTTGCGAGGTAGAACAGATAGTCATGTGTTCCTTCTCTTGTTGGATACTCAAATACCCTGTCCTCTACGCCATTGGGTATGGTTACAATCTTGCTCCCCTGGAAACCTTTTCTTATCATCTCTTCTCTCTCCCATTCGCTTACTGCGATTATGCGATGAACTCTATTTCCCATGTACTTCTGCAACGCGTTTAGAATGGCTCCCCTGTTTACCACGAAAATGTCATGTGGGGTCATAACCATGGGAATGTCGTGAAACCTTGACTCAAGTAGGGTGAACCAAAAGGTGTAAAGGTTCCATGCACTGAATTTCCTCCCCAGATTGTGGAAGTGAAGCAGGTCAGGTTCCTTGTTGAACTTCCAAGTCCTTGGATACCTTATCACCCTTATTCCGTCTATAATCTCGAAGGGTTTGAGGACTCCCCTTTCCTCATAGGTATCCCTGGTTGTGTGTACCTCAACGTCAACTGAAAGCTTGAGGAGCTCCTTACTTAGGTTGTAAACATGGACTTCTGTTCCTCCCTTGACGGGTAGAAAAAGGGGTGTGAGCATCCATGTCCTTATGATCGGACACCCCTGCTCATGAACACCTCTAGGACAGCGATATAGTCGTCCTCGGAGAAGCCCCAGGATTCTGCCATCCTATACAGTTGAAGCGCAAGGGAGGACATGGGATTAATTACGCCTAACTTCTGGGCCTCCCTATCAATTATCTCGAGGTCCTTTCTCATGTGTTTTGTGGCAAACTGGGTCGAGTAGTCCCTTGTTGCCATCTTCCCTGCCTTGATCTCAGAGGTGGGAGATCTGGCACTGCTGTACTTGGCGAGGAACTCGGCAACTAGCTTGGGATCCAGACCGCTCTTGACCCCTAGGTTGTATGCCTCAGCCATGGAGGCCACGTAAGCTCCTATGAGCAGATTATTCACTAGTTTGGCGTACAGGCCCATCCCGTTCTTACCCATGTATAGCACGGTGGAGGCGGTATGTGAAAGAAGGTCCCTTATTTCCGGAAATCCCTCCTCTGGTCCTCCCACAAGGACTGTCAACTTCTTCTGCTCCACCATGATTGATGTCCCAACCACAGGAGCGTCGTACATCCTTCCTCCAGCATTGAAAACTTGAGTTGCCAACTCCATGCTCACCGAGGGCGAAATGGTGGACATGTCTACTATGGTCTTGCCCTTCACTACTGGTAGAATATCCGAGACCACTCCCTTCACTGCAGAGTCATCAGATAACATGAGGATGATTACGTCAGATTCCTGGGCAAGTTCCCTGACGCTTTTCGCTATTTTAACTTGGTATTTCCTTGAGAATTCCTCTGCCTTGGACGGGGTTCTGTTATACACCACGTCCAATTTTCCTGCGTTCCTTAGATTCACACCTATTCTCCATCCCATTACACCCAGACCAGCTAATCCCACGCGCATAACTAGATTACTCGACCCTGGTTAAAAGGGCTCTTATTCTCCTATGTTTTCCCTCGGTCCTGATCAAGTCTACGGAAATGATCTCCACGTTCATGGACTTTACCTTCTCTATGAGCTCGTCGTAGTTCCTAGCTTCAATCATGGTGTCCTGTATGCCGTCATATATCTCGTGCCCCTTCCTCTCCTTGGAGTAGAAGATCACGCGATAGGTCCTAGAGAAGGGCTTGTTTTCCATGAGTAGGTTGAACTCGCTCTTGCCCAATGTGGAGGTCCTAACCAGGGAGTAGCCCATGACCTCTTTCCTCTCCTCGTGGTAGTCCTCAATCACCAACGGATAGGGTTCCAGGATGCGGACGTCAGATGGCTCAGTGAAGGGGATGATGATCTTGTTTCCTATCTCCCTGTCTAGCGAGTCCCCTCCCTTAGAGTACCAAGAGGATATGGGGACTCCCCTCGAGAGCCTGGTGTATAGGTAGAGCGTCTTTTGACTCTTCCTTATCACCTCAACATTTCTAGAATCCATATCATATACGAGCTCTCCCTCAGGGTTATCGATTTCAGGCTCAAAACCCAGCTGTGATAACCTCTTCCCCACTTCCCTCCTTATCTCCGCCTTCATGCTCTCGTAGTACACGAGACCATTCGTAACTGCGAAGCTTGTCTCAAGTTCCTGCATTCTGGGGGATAGCCTAACACCCAGGACATACTTCATGGGCGAAGTTCTCAGGAGGGATAGGGCCTTCGTGGCAAAGTCCTCCTTTACCTGGGGGAGGACATCATTACACAGGTAGCACGATCTCCTCTGAAATCCTGTTCCGAAATAGTGGGAGAAAAGTGATTCCCCGACCTCTCCCATGTTAAATAGTATCTCCTTCATCTCCCCTAGATCTGGGAGCTCGTGTTCCTTGACTCTCCTATCAATTTCAAGGAGCAGGGAGAGCTTTATGGCCCTTCCCCTTTCACTGTTAAGGTGACCGTAACCGAGCTTGGCGAAGCATCTTCCTAAACAGGAATCGCAAAGGGGATATCTTTCAAGTAAAGCTAAGGCCTGTTCAGCCACCCATTTGGCCGAAGAGTTTTTCGACATCCTTTTTCCTTCTCTTGAGCATCTTAAGAGTTCTCTGTACCGTATTGAAATGCTCTATGAGTTCCCTTACCTCTTCAACCTCCGTCCCAGATCCCATGGCTATCCTCCTCATTCTCTGTTTATCAATAATTGAGGGATTGTCCAGTTCTTGATAGGTCATTGAGTTCATGATGGAAAGCCACCTCTGCATTTTCTGTTCTCCCACCTTAACCTGGTCCTCAGGGATATCCCCCATCATGTTCATTCCAGGTATCAACTGCAGGATCTTGGAGAGTGGACCCATTTTCCTCACGGCAACTATCTGCTTGTACATGTCCCTCAGGGTGAGCTTAGACTTCCCTGTCATGACCTCCTCCATTTTCTTCTGTATCCCCTCGTAATCCTCCATGGCCTTCATCTTCTCTATGATAGCCTCCAGGTCTCCCATTCCGAGGATCCTGGCCACAAACCTCCTGGGATTGAAGACCTCCAGTTCGTCTATCTTCTCGCCCACACCGATGAATTTTATTGGGGCACCTGTTGCCGCTACGGCAGAGAGAGCACCCCCTCCCTTCGCGGTACCGTCCATCTTGGTGATGATGATGGAACCAACGTTGCTGGCCTCGTGGAACCTCTTGGCCAGATCGTAGGCCTTCTGTCCCAGGGAGGCATCTATAACTAGGATAACCTCGTTGGGCTTGATCTTTTCGTAGATGTCCTTCATTTCCTCCAGGAGTTTAACCTCCTCGCCGTATCCGTGTCTTCCTGCTGTATCCACGATTACTAGTTCGTACCTCTCTGAAAGGAACTTCTCCACGCCTCTCTTGGCTATTCCAACTGCGTCCTGACTTCCCGGTTCCCCGTAAACGGGAACGTTTATCTGTTTCCCTATCTGCTGAAGTTGCTCCAGTGCAGCTGGCCTATATACGTCTGCCCCAACCAAGGCCACCTTATAACCTCTCTTCTTGTAGAAGTACGCTAGTTTGCCTGCGGTTGTGGTCTTTCCAGTGCCCTGGACTCCCACTAGCATGATAACCCATGGGATTGACTTGGGGTTAACCTCTGGTTCCTTATCCCCTCCAAATAGGGCTGAAAGCTCGTCATAAACTATCTTAATGAACCACTCTCTCCTCTCTAGGTTTGAGGGAGGAGTTTCCTTCTTGAGTCTCTCCTTAATCTTGTTGGTGAGGGAGAAAACAAGTTTAACCTGAACGTCTGACGAAATAAGGGCCTTCTGAATGTCCTTAATGAACTCCTCTACAGCTACCTCGTAGGAGGTGTTTCCTCCTAAAAATTTCCTTACTGCGTCCCTTATTCCGTCTAACAAGCTACTTTACCCTGAAAGTTACTTTACTCTAACTATCTTTTTCCTTCCCATTACTTCCCAATACTCCACCTCGGCGTCCTTCTTTATCTTGCTGGCCACATCTTCCTCAGTGGGCATGTCTATCTCAAAGGTTTCATACGTCTCAAGATCCATGATCTGAACCTTGTCTCCAACATTGGAGATGACCTGTCCCATGCGTTTCTCAATGATGGGCACTTCCACTGTTGAGTCCACTGGAGCCATGAGGGTCTTTTTAGCCCCAGTGAAGATACTGACTGCGACTATGTTAGCCTTGGCGCTTCCATGCTTTCCAGTCTTGGCCTTGGTGACCTCTACTACTCTGCAAGGCTCGCCATCTATAACTATGTAGCTACCTTCTTTCATTTCACCAACTGTGGAGTAATTTATCCCCATTATTATCCAGTTCACCACTTCTACACTAGGCTTAAAACTCTTGCTCTGAGCTTTGGCCCTTCATCATGGATCAGACCAGATTCCTCTTCACAGCAGATTTATTTTGAACCCGTACCCCTAAATAAGTATGCCTTGGAAAATCAGGTGTACTGAGTGCGGTACAGAGCTATCTCTGAACGTGAGCTTTGATATAAGTAAGCAGAAGTCAATTTACCACTACTGCAAGGTCTGTAAGAAGAACACTTTTAATGAGATATTAGGATATGTAGAGTTGGATGAAGAGCCCAATTCAGTTTGATCGATGAAATAACCTGTCTCGCCTGATCTTTGATTGATCCCGCGAGGTTCTCATGGGAAAAGTTTCTACCCTATGAAATCCTTGGTCTGAATTTTTTCAGGGATGTATTGGAAGGCGAGGAACTTGAGACCCTTGCTTGCCATGGCCTCTATCTCTAGCTTAGCCTTCTTCTGCAGGAACATGTTTATCTCCTCTTCCCAGCTCTTGGTCTTAAACCAGCTGTAGTTTTTGATCTCCAGTGCTCTCTTTATGTCGGTCTCCTTGGCCTTTATTATGAAACTTGACCTCTCCCTCTCGCTGAGGTAGGCCTTCTTCTTGGGAGTTCCGAAGATGTCGCCCATGGAGACGCCCAAGAACTTGGCATCTGGAGTGGCGAGCCTCTCGCTCTCGTAGGAGAGAGAGATAGAGCCTATCCTGAAAACGCTGTATATATACCATCCATATGGATCAGCGTCGGTCAAAATGTAAACGGGTAACTTCAATTCCTCGTTTAGCCTTCTCAGAAATCTCCTGGTTGCCCTATCAGGCTGTCCTGCACTGGTGATCAGAATGCACTTATACTTCCTCCAGAAGCCTGCCCTATGCAATTGCTGAAATACAGCGTCCTTCTCTACCACAAGGACGTAATCAGCGTTAACCTCAACGAAATCTATCAGGTCTGGGGTAGGCTCAATGGAGTAAGCTCCGTGTCCCATCTTGCTTAAGTCTATTATGTCGTTACCGCTCCTTAACCTCATATCCCCAACCACTTTCCCTTTCTCCTTGCTCAGGATCAGCATCTCCTCACGAAGGAGCGAGGTGAAGACCTCAATGTCTATTATGACGCTGTCAGATTCCTTTTGCTCGTCCCAGGTGTTCTCCTCGTGGGTCTTTCCCTTGGGATCCCTGAGAATTATGGAGTGCTTTCCCCTGTAATACAAGTCACGTATAGTGGGATACTCGTCGTTAACGAGAGCGTCGTATATTATGCTTCCCATGAGCACGGTCTGCATAAACCTTCTGGCCTCGTTCATATCTAGGAAGCTTCTCTTCATCTTCTCCTCTCCCAAGAGGAGGAGTTTCCTCTTTTCGTCGTACACGGTGTTAGCCAGGGTACGCTTGGGGATTTCCATGACCAGGGGTTCTCCCCTATTTAGCTGATCCAAGAGTGTGAGGAAGTTCTTCTTTAAAGTCTCGGCTGCCCTACTCCTTGCCTCCTTGTCAACCTTAGATACGAACTCGCTCATAGTGTCTCAACCCTATATGACTTAAATAATTCCAGATCCTTGTCTTTAATATTAAGCTTAGTCACCACTAGGTCTATCATCTTGTTTTGTATTTCCTCCTGGACCTTCGGGGCTAGCTCCTTTTTCCCATCCGTCACGAAGATGGAGAGCGACCTGGCAAGCTCTGGGATGTACTTGAGGTAGGTTAGAAGCCTCTTCCTAGCCTCCTCCTCCTTCCTCTTCTCTGTCATAAAGGTCTTAAGCGACCTTGAAGCCTCCATTATTCCGTTCCTTATCTCCTTCTCTATTTCCTCTACATCAGCTATACTCTCCTTACCTGCGCTCTTGTACGGCACCTTGGTACTGCAGAGGTGAACCATAACCACTAGGGGTAGCTGTTCATCCTCTATTCCATACCTTTTCCAGTCAATTTCCTCGACAACTTTCCATACAACGTCTGATTTCTCATCATATATAAGGGGGATCTTGTTAGCGTATCTCAGGACCGTGGGCTCCTCGGAGGGCTGAATATCCCCACCATAGGCTAGCCCAACCTCCACAATGAAGGGGTGACCTTGATAGGCCTTAGGTCTCCTCGTCACTGCGCCGACGTACTCTGGGTTAAAGGTCTGCTTCAGGCCAAGTTCTATTAAGTCGGCCCCAATTGTGGAAAGGGCCTCGGGTGAAGGGGGTCTAAAGTCAGGGAAGTTCTTCATGGCGTCTACCAGCTTAGAAAGCTGATCGTCGGTGAGCTTCTGGACCTTCTTATCAGGATCCAATCCGGCCATTTCAATTACGCTAAGGGCCGTTTTCTCTCCAACGCTCTGGAACTCCTTCACCAGGAAGTCCTTTACCGTTGTGTCCTCCTTCTGTCTCGAGATCATGTTCTTGAGTAACTCTATATCAACGCCGTAGGGATGGGGCTTTACTTCCTTGGGAGGGACTGGCATCTTGTTGGTTAGCCTAGGATACAGGACCACGTTGCCCTCTGGGTCCTTAAAGTAAAACTCGGCATAGGGGGTGATAATGTAGGTCCTCTTTATATACTCGTAGACCCTGCTCTTAGCCCTTATCCAGTCCCCTAGAATGTACATGGAGACTGAAGTACCATGATAGCCAGTGTCGTTATTCACTGAGCCTCTCTCGTAGATGATGGGCTCGTTCTTTGTTACATCTATCTTTAACTTGAAGCTGTAGATCCTCTTGGAGTTGAGCGGGGCAGTGGTTATTTCAATGGGCTTGTCCTGATACATCTGGCTGTAGAGGACGGCTGCCTTGACACCAAGCCCATACATTCCCCTGGTCTGCCTCAGTACATATTTTGAGCTGTAGAGCACCCTTCCAAATGCGTCAGGAACTACATGTGGTGGGATACCTATTCCGTTGTCCTCCACAGTGAGCCTATAAATCTCTTTTTCCTGGCTGGTTCTCTCAATGATTATCTTAATTGACGGAAGAATCTCGTGGACGTCTGTTGCATCCAGCGCGTTCTCAACCAATTCCCTTAGAGCTTGATACATAGCCCTAGCCGGATTCGAGAAACCTGCTAGCTCTGGGTTCCTCTTGAAGAACTCCGCCGGCGAGATGCTAGTAAATTTCTCTTTAGCTGACACTTAAATCACCATGATAGACATATTATTATGCGACTTAGCTTATTAAGGATGTGGCCAAGATCGGGAGGGCTAGGGTGGCGTCGGCGTAGATAACCGCCTGTTCCGCGTTCTCCCTTATCTTGTTCCAGGAAATTGCCTCCCTGGGCCTAGCTCCGCTAAGACTTCCGTCGAATTCTTGGGCAGTGGTGAGGTAGACTGCGTAATCTAGTCCATCCCTGAATTGGTTCCACCATATGGTGTGATGTTTGCTAATACCGCCACCTATGAGAAGGGCTCCGGCCATTTTACTTGAAAATACCCTGTCCTTGATGAGTCTCATATCCTCAAATAGGTTTATTCTCAACCCAGTGAACTGCGACTGAATGAACAGGTTTGTCCCGAAGCTTCCGTCCACCACCCCAGGGACTATGATGGGAGTATTGGTCTCGTACGCTGCCCTCAAGATAGAGTGCTTGTCCTCGATCCTTTTCCCAAATTCCCACAGGAGTTCATAAACTGGCCACTCCCTCTTCTCCTTGACCAGTGGAGGAAGAATCCTGTTGACAGCGTTCTCAACCATCCCTCCATAGTCCTCAAAGGGAATAAGTATGTTACCCAGCCTATGCACGTTTATCTTTCTAAGTTCCTCGTCGCTGAACTCAAACGACCCCTTATAATACTTCCCTCCGAAACTTCGGGCGATATCATGATCTATTGTGCCTCCCGTGGTTACTACCATGTTGAAGTATCCCCTTCTGATCATGTCAGCGAAGAGACCCCTTAGCCCAGTTGAGACTAGATTGGCAGTGAAGGAAATGAACCTGAGATCACACTCGGAAACTATCCTTTTGAGGATCCTTGATCCCCTGTAAATACTCTCTGCACTAAATCCGTAGACCTTGTTGTAAACCTCAAGAAGGCTGGATCCCCTAAGGTCGTCCAGCGTTATGTCCTGAACCTCCTCCACTAGTATGTCCTCCCTTCTCAACCCTTGGTCACCCCTATGGGTCTAAGCCTCATAACTAGCTTAGCTATCTTAACCTCGTGAGCCACCCTCGCAACCCTATCTACGTCTTTGTATGCACCGGGTGCCTCCTCAGCTATAACCCTACGTGTGGCAGCCCTCACTATTATCCCCCTCTCCTCAAGGGATCCCACAACTGAGTTGGCAGGGTAGTTTCTCACTGCAGCCTCCCTCGACATCCATCTTCCCGCACCGTGCGGGGCAGTGAACCAGGTCCTTCTACCCTCAGGTATTCCAGCCATTACGTAACTCGCTGTTCCCATGCTTCCTGGAATAAGAACTACTTGCCCTATTTCCCTGTGTTCCTGTGGGATTTCAGGGCTTCCTGGTGGGAATGCCCTGGTCGCACCCTTCCTGTGAACCAAGACTTTCTTCCTCTTCCCGCCTATGTCGTACTCCTCTATCTTGGCTATGTTATGGGCCACATCATACACAATGTGAAGGTCCAATTTCTCAGGATCTACCTTAAACACCTTACCGAAGCTCTCCCTCACCCAGTTAGTAATAAGTTGCCTATTACTCCAGGCAAAGTTAGCTCCAGACACCATCGCCCTGAAATAGTCCTGTCCCTCCCTGCTCTCAAAGGGAATTGCTGCTAGTTCCCTATCTGGTACCTCTATTCCATATTTCTTCATGGCTCTTTCCATTATTTGCAGGTAATCACTGGCTATCTGATGGCCTAAACCCCTAGATCCCGTGTGAACCATGACAGTAACTTGCCCTTCCCTTGTTATTCCGAGGGCCCTAGCTATCCTCTCGTCATATATCTTATCCACGACCTGGACTTCAAGGAAGTGATTTCCAGCCCCTAGAGTTCCCAGCTGTGCGGCTCCCCTCTGTTTTGCCACTTGACTTACCTTACTAGGATCAGCTAGTTCCCAACTACCCCTTTGTTCAATGTTATTCATATCCTCACTCCATCCGTAACCCTTGTCCACTGCCCACTTAACGCCCTCCTGTAGGAGGTTGTCCAGCTCCTGAGGGGTGAGCTTTATCCTGCCCTCGCTTCCTACCCCGCTGGGGACGCTCCTGTGAAGCTCTTCCACAATATCAACTAGTTTCGGTTTAATGTCAGAGTAATCTAGGTTAGTCCTTAACAACCTAACTCCACAGTTTATATCATATCCTATTCCGCCTGGGCTGACCACTCCTCCCTCATCTATGGACGTAGCGGCAATTCCTCCTATGGGGAATCCGTATCCCTGGTGACCATCGGGAAGCACGTAAACAGATTCCTGGACTCCTGGAAGACAGGCTACGTTAGTTGCCTGTCTCAGCGTCATGTCCTGTTTCATTTTCTCGATGAGTACGTCATCTGCGAACACAGTTGCTGGTACCTTCATGCAACCGTTCCTTTCTATCCTCCACTCAAAGGAGTCCACACGCTTTAGAGAAATATCCATGGAAGATTCAAATCATGTCAATCCTTTTTAAGTAATAAAACTGTTCTCATTGTGCTGATGAGTGTGGCGGACCCTGAATTGTGATGAACAAATCTACTCTGACTAAATCTTCTTTTCCGCCCTCTTCTTCATCTCCTCAAGTGCCTCTTGACGCTTTTCATAGACGTCCCTTAGGGGAGATGAAACGCAGTCCTCGGATATTGAGAATACCAGGTCCTTCAGAAAGGAATACGCACATGCCTTGCTGTGAAACTCGAGTGTTCTCCCTGCTAATGTCAGGATTATTCCCTGCCCCTCAGGAAAGGGCCTACCGCATGTGAGGCATACATGAGATTGTGACATATTGACGAGGATAGATTTTATATTTTTAAAAATAACCATAGCTGGTACTGCCCCGCCAAACGATATATGGTGAAATAGATGAGTGACTCGCTCAGCAAGAAGATATCGAGCCTAATGAAGGAGAGAAACTGGACCAAAATGACCCAGATCCAGGAAATGGCCATGGAACCCATCTTAAGGGGAAATAACACGCTAATCATAGCACCGACCGGATTTGGGAAAACTGAGGCTGCACTTCTCCCTATTCTTAGCCTGATGTCAGAGGGAGAGCAAAAACCTGTGTCCCTGATTTACGTTACTCCACTTAAGGCACTGATAAATGACATCACGATCAGGATAGATTGGTGGGCCTCGAAGCTGGGGTTTGTGGTGAACAGAAAGCATGGTGAGGTGCCCCAGAAGGAGAAAAACATGAGGCTGAGGAAGGCTCCCCACATCCTGGTTACTACCCCAGAGGGCCTTGAAATAGACATGGATTGGGCCTCGAAGTTTAGGGACAACTACAGGAACGTGAACTGGGTGATAATTGATGAAATACACGAGCTCATGGGGTCCAAGAGGGGAGCTCAGCTTTTCGTTCTCCTGGAAAGGTTGAAGGATTTCTCAGGAAAGGACTTCCAAAGAATTGGTTTGTCAGCTACTATCAGTAACGAGGAGCTTGTGGCAAATACCCTCTTCGGATCTTCCAGTAGGCCCAAGACCATCGTAAAAAGTGAGGCGGGGAAGGAGTTCAGACTGAAGATAAGATCCATTAAGGATTCTGGGGATGTTTGGGTAGCGTCGGCCAAGATCATCAAGGAGTCCTTGGAGCCACCTACCCTGGTATTTACCAATTCCAGGTTCCTCACGGAAAGGTTACACGAGGAACTGGAAAAGCTCGGAGAGAAGGGGATATTCGTTCACCACTCCTCCATCTCCAGGGATTCAAAGAGCAATGCTGAGGAGAACCTCAGGAGCGGTAAGGCTGGGGCGGTCCTTTGTACCAAAACCCTGGAGCTCGGTATAGATGTGGGAAAGGTTAAGAAAATAATAATGTATAGGCCTCCTCCATCAGTGGCGTCGTTCCTTCAGCGATTGGGGAGGAGCGGTCATTGCGTTGGTGGTATACCCTACGGTGAGATCATATGTGTGCAGGACTTTGATTGCCTCGAAGCGTTGGCAATACATTCCCTTTCTAGAAAGGGGAAGCTCGAACCTCCGAGAAAGATTCGACCATTAGATGTGGTAGCCAGGGAGATACTTGGAATGCTACTCCAGTACTCCTCTATAAAGTTGGAGCGCGTCTTCTCTATTATTACTGCCTCTCAGGTATATAGGGACTTAACGAGAGAGGAATTCCAGAACCTCATCTCCTACCTCCAAAGGAATAACCTAGTGGTGGTAGAGGGAGACGAACTTAAGCTAGGGAAATCGTTCTTCAAGATCTGGACCTTTAATAGGTCCAATAACTTCGTATGGGCCAAGAACTTCTCAGAGTTCTTCTCCTTGATAAGTAATGACGACGCCTTCACCCTGAGGAGCGGAGAGAAGATAATAGGTGAGATAGACGCAATCTACGTGTATAAACATATTCGTCCTGGTGACCTGATTAGGATTAGTGGTAAACTATGGAAGGTTGCCAGAATACACAACGGAATGATGATGGTAGACCTAACGCCAGCAGACCGTGGAGAGGGAGAAATCCCCATCTGGAGGGGAGAGGGAGTACCAAAGTCGCAACTAATTCCTAGGGAAATCCAAGAACTCTTCAAGATTGGTGATAAAATACTAGAAAGCGAGATTTTGGATGATAGTGCTAAGGCAAGCCTAAAGGCTCTGATGGAGAAATACGCAAGGAGTAAGTTACCTTTACCTTCCTCAAGTACAATTTACATGACAGTGACAGATAAGGAAACCGTTTATTCCACATTGATTGACGAAAGGGTAGCTAACACCATTGCTCACATGTTGATGTACTTGGCGAGTTCCAAGTACACCCTAAACGTGTATACTAGGGCTTCTATATATGGATTCTCCATTAACATAACCGACAGGGACCTTCTCAGGGAATTGGTCCAAATGAAGGAGGAGAGAATAAGGAAAATACTTTTCAGATCGATTCTGAGATCTCCGCTCTTCATGTCCGTGGAAAAGGAGATTCAGGCCAGCTTTGGTAAGATAGGTAAGATAAACCCGAAGGAGGATAAAGTGATAATCAAGGAAGGTCTAAGGCAGACCGTAAAGCGTTACTTTAACATAAAGGGAACCCTCACCACGCTGAAAAGGATAAGGGAGGGGAAGATAAGGATAGTTAGATCAGAGCTGACGCCCTTAGGTGAGGCAGTACTTTCTCACGCTCCCATCAAACCTTGGATTTCTGGGATAAACATCCTGATTTACGATGCCTTGAAGGGTGGAGCCTATACTGTTCACGAAATCTCCGAAATGTTATCTATTCCTCCAAGGAGCCTAGAAGTGAAACTTAAGCAGATGAGAAAAACGAGCACAAAGTATAGGGTAACCAGCTTTGTGGACGTGGATAGTAAGGAGATAAGGTGGTGTACAGTGGATGAACTTAAACAACTTGTGAACTCAGACGAGTTCTATACCTCCTTCGCTCCCATTAACGAGGATGAGACTTTCATTGCGGAGATGAGGTCCATTGAAGGCTCCAGCAACACGGAGTTAATATTTAAGCCGAAACAGATATTAGAAAATCCAGAGGAGTTCGCCAAGAGGATCCCCATGGATGAAGTTGGGGAGCTTAGGATCCACGATCCCGTGGATCCCATGATATGTAACATGTCCCCAAGGTACTATTTCGTGAGGAGGGATATAGTTCCCTATCTACTCTTAAACGCGTCGGCGTACATTCAAAACCTCAAATATACGTGATGAGAGCCCAAAATATGACTTGATGATACTGGCCCGTGTTACTGATGCAGGAATTGAATGTACGATCAATAGATTTATTTTTCAATCGCGGTTCATGAATGTAGTGAAAGTCCTAATGGAAAGAGGTAATCAGTTCGTAGTAAGCAGAAATAAGCCCATAGAGGAACAGGTATTAGACATAATCTCCTCATTTAATCAGGGGGTTAAGGATGTGGAACTCAAGGGTTACGGCAGGGAGATAGATAGGACAGTGGATGTATATAATGTCCTGAAGGAGAAACTTGGTGATGGCGTAGTTCTTGTTGATGTTAGCATAGGTAGCGAGTTTAAGGATAAGAGAAGGATATCATATCTCCTGTTCAGACTTAGGAAGAGTTTCTAGACCCTGTAGCTCACGGAGAACCGGGAGTAGGACTGTGGTTGGCTCCAAGCTCCCCGAAGATATTGCATCCATCTTGGAGAGTAAATCTGCGGTAACCTCCTCTGAGGTAAGATCTGGGAACTTAGACAGGAACTCATAGGCGTTTATCCCCTTCTTTGTTGCCACGAGGACTGCTTTCCTCTTACTTTCTATTACATATCCATGTCTTAGAAGCGACTGGATAGTCTTGGCATAGGTGCTGGGCCTTCCTATCCTCTTCTCCTTCATGTCCTTAATTACGTCGGCATAGGTCAACAGCTTCACATCTGATCCCCTAACTACGTTGATCTCAGCGTTCACCTTTCCCACAGGTACGTCGTATAACCTGTAGGTGTAGAGGTTAGAGAAACCGCCACTCATCCTCACCAATAGCTCCACTTCCCAGGTACCTTCCCCTAACTTCATCCTGAATTTCCGTATAGTTCCCTTCGACTCACGCATTTGACTGGCCATAAATCTCCTGAATATCATGTCATAAAGCGCAAAGTGGGCCCAGGTGAACTTCACTGAAAGCATGGTTGGGTTCTCGGCAATCTCCCTCTTAAGTGAGTCCAGATCTAAGGGCCGGGTCGGCCTTATGGCCTCATGCGTTCCCTCATTGCCCCATCCCCTAGGCTGATACTCTTGAGATAAGTTCACCTTCTCTAGGTATTCCTTGGCTATTTCCATTCCCTTGCCAGACACGTGATGGCTATCGGTTCTGTGATAGGTGATAAGACCGCTTTCGAAGAGATCCTGGGCCAGCCTCATGACCCTCTCCGCTGGGATCCTGTACCACCTATACGCATCTATTAACAAATCGTCCGTGGAGAAAGGAGGAGGTGGCAGTAATGTCTCCTCCCTTTCCTCCAATACCTCAACCTCCACGGTACTATCCAGAATATTGGGCTTCTCCCTGTGAAATTCCCTGTATACATAGTTCCCTATCTTAACGTTAAGTATCCATCCCATTCTCTGCTTATACTCCGTGGTCCTTTTCACTATCCAACCTAGGACTGGAGTTTGCACCCTACCTGCACCGTGATTCCTGTCTCCGAACCGAAGCTTTAGCAATTTACTTAGTTCGAATCCTATCCATCTATCCTCTATCCTTCTAACTATCTGGCTGTTAACGGTGTTCATGTCCAGGGTGGAACCTGACCTCAATGCCTCCACTATACCGCTCCTGGTTACCTCGTGATACTTTATCCTCGTGATATTGGGGTTATATGGGGATACATTAACTGCAACGTCATAGGCGATTTTCTCGCCTTCGGTATCCGGATCGGTAGCAATGAATATCTGGTCTACTTCTAGGGCTAGCTTTCTCATGGCGTTGATGGTTGAGAGAGAGGACGAGATCAGGTTGGATCCGCAATACGGGCAAGTCTCCACTTCCTTGCTAACCGATCTTTTACAACTGGTACACCTATAGATGTGGGAGTAGAGAGGGCTGATCCTGTCTCCCTTGATTTCGACTCCATAGTATCCCTTCTCCTCCAGCGTGAGGTCAGTCATGTGGCCCTTAGTGGCCATAACATCTAGGATATACACCTTGTTCCCTTCTACTATCACTGTTTCGTATACCGGAACTCCTCCCACGCTTCTGCGGGCTGGGAACCCAAAGAGTCTGGAGATAGTCTTAGCTTTTGTGGGAGACTCGACCACGAGAAGCCCCGTTTTAATCTCAACCTTGTTTCCTCCTTCCCTTCTGGTCCTTTCAATCTCCTCCTTTACCTTGTCCAACTCAAGTGCTTCGAAGTTCACTGGGGCGAATCCAGGGATTAGGAAGTTCATTTTCCTCTTGAATAGTTCAAATATAACTTGATCATCCACCAAGATAACGCTTAAGCCTTGCGTTAAACCTCCATTTAGAAGCCTGCTACTCCTTCCAGACCCCTGGAGGTAAGTTATTATATCGGGATACTCTATGAAAACTTCCCTTCCCTTCCTAGAGATCTGAAAAGTCTCTCCTGTAATGGTTCCATTTACCTTTCTAAGAGCTTCCTGTGCCTCCTCTACAAGAACCTTCATTTTCTCTAGGAGTGCGCCCAGCCTTCCCTCCAAAGGCTGACCAGTGATCATCGCAATCTTTATGGCCTGAGCCTCGGCAGGGGACAGGCCTAATATTTCCTCCTCTGGAACCTGGATTCCCAGGAGTCTGGAGACCCTCAAGAGAGTGAAGGGGTTCTTTACGGATTCCTCTGCCCTAGTCCTAGATTTCGGTACTCCGTAAAATAGGACATATTTCAGCCTTTTCGGTTCATCTATCCCCCTCACAGCCACGCCGTAATACGATGCCGAACCCACTAGGATGTCCGTCTTTCCATCCGAGAAATCCTGAAGGAATTTCCTACCACTTACCGCCAACTCTACCCTAAAGTTCAGGGAGGTGAGTGACTCCTTGATCTCCTTCATTTTCTCCTTTCCGTACTCCCTGGAAACCAAGATGAGACCTCCGGGTCCAAGCTTCTGTACCACTTCCTCTAGGCTCGAGAAGGTGAACGAGTCCACTATATTTCTGGCATACGTCTGAGCTGTGGAAATGTCGAAGCCTGAGATATGTCTCAATGCCTTCTGTTTCACTCCCTTAGGTCTAAGCGTTGCACTGGCAACAACTAACTGAGCAATAATGCCCGTGAAACTCTGTATCTTTCTCTCTAGAAGTGCTATCTTCTCCACTATCTCATCCTTGTTATCCTTCAGGTAAAGCATGCGTCTAAGTCTTACCAGCCTCATTGCGTCCTCATACACGTCTTTGGGAATTCCCATTAGCTCCACTAGTTTATCTGTGGTCTTTCCGCTCTTGATTATGGCATCCGCATCGTCAACTGCTATGAAATTTGGCCTATAATCTTTCATGTGTTCATAGTTCTTGTTGACGTAACTTACGGTAAGTACTGAAATGGTGTTTGGGTCAACTTTCCCACAGGAAACGCTTGAGATTGCCCCAATCTTGGAACATATCTGCTCCTGTAGGGACTTGGTGGGAACGATGTAAAGAACTCCCTTTGAAAGGTAAGTCGAATAGGTGATCAGGGTAGTGGTCTTCCCCATCCCCGTGGGTGCAGATAGCGAGAAGTTTTCCCTTTCCCCCAATCGCCTCAACCAAAGCCTCTGCAACGACCAAGGTTCGTTCCCTGTAACTTGTTTAAAATAATTGATAATCTCATTATACATCTCCGTGGTGTAGTAGAGCTCCCAATACTTCCCCAGTTTTCCGTTATTAACTAGGATATTGTACACTACCTTTATCTTTTCCTCCTGAGGCAAATCCTTGAACGAATCCACACTTCCGGGCATACACGAAGTACAAGGTAAGCCTGCCAGAGCTCTGTAATCTTCGAGAGGTCCTTGACAATTGGGACAAGAGCTATGGAACACTGAAGTTATCATTAATTCCTACCTTGGAAAGGGAAGGGATTTATAAGATAGGACACCAGATGTTACCAAAACGCGGACTGGCAGTTTCCAACTAGAGTGGCGCTGAAGTACTTGAGCGAATGATACTGAGGTCAATTCCCCTAGAAATCTACCCTGTCATGACTCTAATTTAGAAAATCTTTGTAAAAGGATTTTATATTGTGTTATAATAAAATCCTCAAGACGTGCGTCCGATTAACTTTTTAAACTTACGATAAGGTTATGATTCGCACATAGGTGAATAAAATGAGCGGAACATCTCCTACTCCAAGTAACGTAGTCCTTGTAGGTAAAAAGCCAGTAATGAACTACGTCCTAGCTGCCTTAACTCTGCTGAACCAAGGCGTTCCAGAGATCATAATAAAGGCTAGAGGAAGGGCAATAAGCAAAGCTGTGGATACTGTGGAAATAGTCAGGAACAGATTCCTTCCAGACAAGATCGAGATCAGAGCCATAGGCGTAGGCAGCCAAGTGGTAACAAGCCAGGACGGTAGGCAATCTAGGGTATCTACTATCGAGATAAGCATAAAGAAAAAGGCATAAACGGTTAGATGGCGCTTTTTTACACCGTTCCAGAGATTCTATTTTAGCCGACGAGCATATGTTGGCATATATTTAATAGACCAGTAATGATCTTACTATTAGGATAAACATGAGTCAACCTACACATAGAGTTGAATTTGAAGCAAAGGCGAAGATCGGTGAAGTAATGGGAAACCTGGCCTCAATACAGCTCAGGCCGGAAGACCTTTCCAGTCCAATAGCATTTCAGATGGCGATCTCCAGGATATACTCAGAGCTCATGAACATGATGAGCAGTGGTCCCTCAAAGCATTACGTTGCAGAAGTTAGATTTAACGACTCCATGGGAAATCCTGTGGCCATAGGAGTTGACTTCGGCGATAAGATTCCTCCTCTATCAAAGCAGGAAGTCAAGGTCAAGGTGATCCTTGAATTCTATGACGAAGAGTAGCCCTCCTCTTCAGATACGGCAAAGAAATCAACTCTAGATATTCCTCCAATGGTAGTAGGTACATTTGGTTTTCCTTGGTTATTAGGAGGCCAACCCTAGACATGTATCTTATAGTGGACTTTGTTATTTTCTTGGAGAAATAAGGATCTAGATAAGAGTAGGCCTCGAGGAGGGTGAATCCCGTATTCCTGAATTTCTTCCATAACAAAAAATAGATTACTGCATCCCTCTTCTTTAACCATCTCATGGTTCCGTGATGTACGTAAGGAATTAAATGTTAAACTAATTCGCTAATTCATGTACTTCGTCCTCTTGTCCTTTACTTCTATGCCCTGTTGAGTTAGATACTAAATAAGGCTCAAAGCCTGGTTGCTCATCACTGTCAGGCCTTACAAGTTATATCATTGCCGTTTTATTTACCCACTTGAGGTTTTATGTATGCCATACATTCTCGAAGGGAAGATATGCAGACCCCACGAGGTAAACCTACTGCGTACCGGGGACCTGATAGTGGTTAAACCCGTTACCGTATTTGTTAGAGGGAGATCTCAGGTGTTCTCACCTCTTTCTGTGATCTCTGACGAGTGTACCCATACAATAACAACCCCTATCTGGGTAGATGCTGTGAGAGTGGGAGATAACGTCAGAATGGTGGAGCCCGTAGTTGAGGTGGAAGGCGAACTGGAGATCCTTAGCCACGAGTTTCTGCCAGGCTTTACTGCAAGGGAACTCCTTAGTAAATCCAGGTTTAAGGTGGCCTTCTCTCCCGGAGTTCCCATAGTAACTGTGCGGGGATACCCCTTAATCTCCTCGAGGGGAAAGGAGATTTACCTAAGCGATGATAGAACTCTACTACTGGCACTAGCCCACTCTCTTACCTATTTCTTGTCTTCTAGTGAGTAAAATAGGTCCTCCAAGGACGTAGACCTCCTCTTCTTGGATTGATATTCCTCTGATGTTCCCTTAGCAATGAGTTCGTATAACGTTGCTACCTTATTCCCAGAATTATTCCTGAGAAGTCTACCCAGCCTCTGTATGTACTGCCTCTTGGAGGAAGTCCCAGCTACCACAATTCCCACACTTGCATCGGGAATATCTAACCCTTCATCTCCCACAGTCGTCAAAACCAGAACGCCTGAGTTGCTCTGCTTGAACTTCTCTAAAACTAGCTCTCTTTCCCTTTTGGGCATCTGACCGGTGAGTATGTACCCCCCAATTAACTTCGATATAAGCTCTGCATGTTCCACGTACTGGGTGAATATTACAACCTTTCTACCCTTTTCTTTTTCAACGATCTCCCTAATCTTGGACAACTTCCCCTTCGTTAGACCTATTAGGTACCTTATCCTGCTGTATACCTTTAGAGCCTCCATGGCCTTTACGTCTCCCTCCTTTGCCCTCTTCACTATCTCTAGGACTGGCCTTCCCTCAGATAGTGACCTGAACTTTCTTGTTAGGTTATCATATTCCGCCTTCTCCTCAAGGGTAAGGGGTATCTTGATCCTCAGAACCCTGAACTGAGCAAGGTAGCCCTGCGCAACAAGTTCCTCAACTCCTCTCTGATAAACCAGGCCCCCCATCAGCCTGAACAGTTCCACATGCTTACCATCTGACCTATACGGCGTTGCCGAGAGGGCCATTCTGTAAGGGGCGACGCAGGATAAGGCTATCTCCCTGAACTTCTCCGCTGGAAGATGGTGAGCCTCGTCTATTATTAGGAATAGAAAAGATGAGAGTTCATCCATATGCTTGATTGCGGTCTGATATGTGGTGATTGTGATGGGGGCAAGATGCTTTTTTCGGCTATAGTATAGGCCAACCTCTACATCTCCCTTTGTGAACCTCTTTATAGTCTCCTCCCATTGCCTTAACTGCTCGTTAGTAAACGTTACAATTAGGGTGGGCAGGCCCAGTATAGTGATCCCCTGTACACCTATGAGAGTTTTTCCAGCACCCGTGGGAAGGGCAATAACGCCCCTGTAGCCGTTATCTTTCCAGGCTCTAACTGCCTCAAGCTGATACTCTCTCAGATTAACCGACAAGCTCAGGGAAAAGCGTTCCCTGATTAAGTCCAGTCTCTTAACCCTTAATCCCTCATTCTCCAAGATTCTCCTGAGCAAGTGATAGTAGAACGGCTTAGTCCTGTAAACCCTCTCCGCAGGATCATAGGGTATGCTTATCCTGTATTTTCTCAAGATCTCCGATATCCTAGTCCTGGCCCTGATCACTAATTTGCTACCCTTTAGCTCGAAAACTACGTCATAACCTCCCATTTCGGTCTCCAGGAAATTGAGGGTCTCCGGGTCAAGCTCCACTCCAAGCTCCCCTAGAACCTTCTTCATCTGTTCTAGGGTTACAGCGTTCAACCTGGCTCTCTCTGGGTCGATTTCAAACTTCCCGCCTTCCTCATCCTCACCTAGAAATCTGGAAAACGAAATCAGCCTCTCCAGTATCTCATTGCTGTAGGGCTTCACGTAGAAAGTCTTCGAGGGCACCAGATATCACTTCCACAAAGACCACTTTCCTGTTAACTCCAATTACCTCGTTGAGCTTTTCAGGTTTATCGGCAACGTATACATTGTATGCCTTCCCGTCAAATCTCACGAATATACCCAAGAGAGGTAATGGCAGTTCTCCCTCACTCATGACTAAGATCTTCGTAATATTTTCGTCAGGACTTACCCTTAATATCAAGCCTACGCCGTTGTCCAACGTTAATCCAACGAATTCTGCCCCAAGGTAAGTGGCCTCAGATATTCCAAGATTTACTGCGTCCATAATTCCTTCAGCTTGAAAGGGCACCTCGGCTGGTCTCATTACATTTATTTCTGAAATCTAACTAATATTTTGCCATGACCGGAAAGTATGTCCTTGTGATCAGTACATTACCAGGCATGGAGGAAGGAAAAAGAATTGCCAGGACCTTGGTTGAGGAAAAGTTAGCAGCATGCGTTAACCTAGTTCCAGGCTTAGTCTCCATTTACAGATGGGAGGGGAAGGTTACAGAGGATAGCGAGGTTCTGGCACTAATAAAGACCAACTCTGACAGACTAGACGAGCTAATGAATAGACTCAAGGAACTTCACCCCTATAAAGTTCCGGAGATTCTAGCCTTGGATATAAAGAATGGTTTTAAGTTATATCTGGACTGGATAGATGAGAGTGTTTCCAAGTGAAGGTTCAAGTTGACGAAGAACTTATGAGGAAACTTGAGAAGCTGGCCTTGATCTCCCTAACAGACCAGGAAAGGCAGGAATTCATGAGGGATTTGGCTAAGATCCTTGATTTCTTCAACAAGATAGATGAACTAACCCTTGAGGGCGTGGAGCCCATGTTCCATCCGCTCTCCACAGGTAAACTGAGACCGGATGAGCCGGCCCAACCCCTCTCCAGGGACGACGCCCTAGCTAATGTGCCCAAGAAAAAGGACGGTTACATTATAGGTCCTAGCACCATCGGTGGGTAACATGATAATGGAGATGGTAAATGACCTGAGGAATGGAAATCTATCCCCAGACGAGTACGTGGGTAGAACCTTTGATAGGATTAGAAGGGTAGAGGAGAAAGTTAGGGCATTCGTCACGCTCAGGGATGAGAAAGATGTGCTAGAGGAGGTAAAGAAAGCCATAAAGGGAGGAGGTAGGCTTTCCGGATTACTGGTAGCGGTGAAGGACAATATCTCAACTAGGGGGATAAGAACCACCTGCTCATCCAAGATGCTTGAGAATTACATCCCCCCATACGACGCCACTATAATCTCAAAGCTGAAAAGAGAGGGGGCTGTGATACTAGGTAAAACCAACATGGATGAGTTCGCCATGGGCTCAACTACAGAGACAAGTTATTTTGGCCCAACTAGAAATCCTTGGGATTTGTCCAGGACACCTGGAGGGTCCTCCGGAGGAAGTGGGAGCGCATTAGCTTCAGGTTATGTGGATGTTGCCCTAGGATCTGATACCGGCGGTTCCATAAGGACTCCAGCCTCTTTCACTTCCACGTACGGATTAAAGCCTTCTTACGGAACAGTGAGCAGGTATGGGCTAGTGGCATATGCTAACAGCCTGGAGCAGATAGGTCCCATGGCGAGAAATTCGACTGATTTGGCGTTACTCTTCTCGATCATAGCTGGCAGTGATCAGAAAGATGCTACAACCATAGATTACTCTCCTCCCTCCTCTATTAACCCCATAGCGGTCAAGGGGATAAAGGTTGGAGTGCTTAAGGACGTAATGGAGGCCTCGGATCCAGGTGTTGTTGGAGTGGTGAAGGATTTCCTTAATAAGATGTCATCTGAGGGGGCAGTCATAGAGGAAACCAATCTAGGAATGGTGAATTACGTACTTCCCACCTACTACATAATTGCTATGTCAGAGGCTAGCTCTAACCTAGCTAGATATGACGGTGTTAGATATGGTTACTCGTCTAATGCTGAGGGAAATTGGAGGGATGTGTATAGCAGGAACAGGGGTGAGGGATTTGGAAAAGAGGTCAAGCGAAGAATATTGCTGGGATCCTTTATTCTGAGCGCTGGATATTACGAACAATTTTACATTAGGGCATTGAAAACTAGGAGGTTAATAAGAGATTCGCTGGAGAAATTGTTCAGTAGATATGACATACTGATTTCGCCAACCTCCCCAATACTTCCACCAAAGATTGGAGAGGTAATAGATGACCCAGTGAAAATGTACGCGATGGATGTGGCTACCGTGACGGCGAACCTGGCTGCCATACCTGCACTATCAATACCCGCTGGATTCTATAACGGGTTGCCAGTGGGTATCCAGCTCATGGGGAGATATCTCTCTGATACCTTCCTAATGGGAGTCTCGCTTTACATGGAAAATATAACCAAATTGAAAGATCTAACTGCACCTATCTAGGGTTCGCGTCCCATAGCTAAGCATTTTAAACTTGTCGAGTAAACTGTTTTGGTATAATTAATGGCGGTTAAAGGCAGTTTCAGGATTGACACGCTCTCTAAAATACGTGAGGAGATGGAGAAAGAGAGATATCATCTCATTGGTGGCCATAGTGCCTATAAGAAGTGTCATTGGACCCATGAGGCACTTACCAGTGGAAGATATTGCTACAAGGGTAAGTTTTACGGAATAGAGAGTCACAGATGCGTTCAGATGACCCCAGTAAGCATGTGGTGCTGGTTCAGGTGTATACATTGCTGGAGATTGGAACCAGAGGATGTGGGATTAGACTGGGACGAAACTAAGATGCCTTACATGGATGATCCAGAGTACATTGTAGAGAGGTCCATTGAGGAGCACAGGAGATCGGTTTCTGGGTATCTTGGAAGGGAAGGAGTTGAGAACAGTAAGGCATTGGAGGCGATGAAACCTTCTCATGTGGCAATAAGCTTGACCGGCGAACCCACGCTATACGAGAGGATCGGGGAGCTCATTAGGGAATACCATAAACGCGGGATAACCACATTCCTTGTAACTAGTGGTGTTAGGCCTGACGTGTTGGCTTCTCTCGAGGAGGAGCCATCTCAGCTTTTTGTATCACTACAGGCTCCCAACGAGGAGAAGCACAGACTAATTAACAGGCCCGTTGTAGCGAACTCGTGGAACCTTGTAATGAAAACCCTTGAGATATTGCCCAGCTTCAGCTCACCTACGGTGATCAGAATGACGATGATGAAAGAGGTGAACATGAGTGAAGATGATGCAAGGGAATTCGCTAAGTTAATGAGGATAGCAATGCCAACCTACATTGAGGTCAAGGCGTACATGCACGTGGGTCCATCAACCTATAGGCTTACTAAGGATGCAATGCCAAGGCACTCAGAGGTTAGGTCCTTTGCGGAGAAACTGGCGGAGCTCACTAGCTATAAGATAATCTCAGAGCATGCGCCTAGCAGGATTGTTCTCCTGAGTACCATAGATAGACCCATGCAGATAGGGAATGCGTGGACAGAAAAGTGGGACTGGAGAACACAAGATACGCAGGATGATGTTAACGGGGAGTATAGGGAAGCTGAAATGGGGTGCACTGAAGAGGGAGATGGTCCGAAACCATGAGTGATGAGTGTTTAATTGCGAAAATAGTTTACCTGTCACTGCAACAGAAAGAAGTCACGCAACAAATGATTGCTGACGAGCTTAAAATGTCCCAGCAATCTGTATCAAGAAAGCTCAAGGAGCTAGAGGAAAGGAACCTGGTTAGAAGATCCCTTTCAAAGGAAGGAGAAATTATTAGGGTTACTGAAAATGGAGAGAAATTGCTGGAGGATTGCCTCTCCATGATGAGGGCAACAATTATTTCGTCCCACGTCCTAGAAATAAGGGGAAGGGCTACTTCAGGTTTAGGTGAAGGAAGAATCTTCCTGTCCATGCCGTACTATATGGAATCTTTCAAGAAGTTTCTTGGTTTTGAGCCCTATCCTGGAACCCTTAACCTCGTGATTTATGATAGGATATCTCTGGAGAACAGACTCGTTCTAGATATCTCTAAGGCAATAAATATTCCAGAGCACAAGGAGGAGAATAGGGTCCTTGGAGCCGTTAGGGCATTTCCCGCATCCGTGAACGATCTAAAACCTGCTGCCGTGGTCTTTCCGCTCAGGAGTGTTCACCCTAAGAGCGTTATTGAAGTGATATCGCCATATCATCTTAGGAAGGAACTCAACATCAAGGATGGGGATGAGGTAGTTATTCAGGCCTATGCATGATTACAATATCTCTCCGTTATCTCCTTTATGATAGCTGAAGTGCTACTGTGACCCCACGTGTTTATCCTGTGTTCCAACCTCACCACTTCCACTAAAATACCGCGCCTTGCGAGTTCCTCCTTTAGGGCCTTCTCATCGACTTTTTGATCTGGCCCAAGAAAGATTATGTCTGGTTTTACTCTCTCTACGCTTTTCAGAAAGTCATTTTCATCGCCTAGGAAAGCCTCATACACATACCTGATGCTTTTAACGACTTCCAACCTTTGGTTTTCGTCATTAACAGGTTTCCTGCCCTTCACCTTCTCTGCGTTCTTGTCCCTAGAGACGGCAACGTAAACCCTGCCCAGGGAGGCAGCCCTCCTAAGGAACTCTATATGTCCCGGATGAATTATGTCGAAGGTACCTCCCACGAAGACCTTCTTAGATCCCTCACCCTCCACTATCTTAAGGGCGTCAACTAAACCCTCAGCGTAGACCACGTCTACCAACGCCGTTTCAAGATCTCCCCTTTCCAGGTAATACTTTGCATCGTTAACGTATTGTTTTGCGAGACTAATTACCCTCTCGTCTCCTTTTACCTGTTTTAGCGTCTCCTCCATTCCGTTAATGTATTTTATTACCCTATCCCTCAGCTCAGGCATTTCAATCCCTCTACCTCCATCTCATATAGGTTTCTGGATGGAACTATTATAATGTGTGGAGGAGCCCCAAATTTTTGATTTAGGGCATCCACAACTTTCATAGCTCTCACCCTCTCATCCGGGCATCCAAGCCTCTCGCCGATCACCACAAGATCATCATCTAGGATAACCTTGTCCCCAATATCGCTTTCCATTTTCTTGAGGTAGTTAAGTGCAAGATCGGCTGTCATTATCCCGGTCTCCTTCAAATCTAGGTATACCATTGTGTGAAGGCCGAGCTCCCTGTTGGCCTTTATCACCCTATAGGGTGTGTAATCAAGCTTATCAAGTACAGGGAAAGTAACCGTAACTGACTTCCCAAACTTATAGGAAGACAGCATTGACCTAGATATCATGTAACAGTGAACTGAGACCCCCGGAATAACGTTAACCCTGTGTCCCCTGACCCTGGCACCTGTGGCTAAGCTAACGTGAGTTGTGGCAATCATGGGGTCTCCGACCACAGCTATGGCAACGTTTTTCCCTGAGTCAAGTAGTTTATATATCTCTTTTTCCTTTGTCTCTAAAACCTCTCGAGTTGCAGGGATAATCTCCTTATCTGTAATCTCCCTAAGTGTTTTTTCATTTATGTCACAACTAATTGAAGTGTAAATGTCTGCGTAAATTACGTCTGAACTTTTGAGAACCTCCAGGGAGGCATTAGTAAGAAACCTTTTTGACAGCCCAAGTCCTACAAAGTATATATCTGCCATTTAGTTTTGCATGATGAGAGCTGGAATAAGGGTGTATCGGATTTGGTCAGCATACTCAGGGACCTGGAAGTAGAGGAGGATTTACCGGTGATTTACTCCAGGCGTCTTGACTCTATCATTCTGTCAGATGTTCACATTGGATACGAGGAGGAGATGGCGTCAAAGGGAATATTCTTGCCTAGGATACAGAAGAAAAGATTTCTATCCATTTACAGAAGGGCGCTGGACGTATTCAAGACAAATAAGGTAATTATTAACGGTGATATGAAGCATAGATTCAACGGACTTGGTAGACAGGAAAAAGAAGATCTCACAGAGATATTCAAGGACATGAAAGAGAACGGGACTATCGTGAAATTGATAAGGGGTAATCACGATAATTATATTTCTCTTGTTACAGAAAAATTCGACAATATAGAGCTCCTAGACGAGATAGAGAGCGAGGATCTGTTTATTTTTCACGGACATAGGGAGATAGAACCCAAGGACGGCAAAATTTACGTGATAGGACATGAACATCCCAGGATTTCAATAAGGGACAAGCTTGGGTTTGCCAAGAAGTTCCAGTGCTTCCTTGTCTCGCCTATTGCGGGAAACTCCTATGTTATAGCCCTACCTGCGCTGGGAGGTTATCAATCGGGTAATGACATCTCCCTAGTTCATTCAGGCTACATGAGCCCGTTGATGAAAAGACATGCCATCTTAGAAAAAGCAAAACCCTTCGTAATAGTGGAGAATGAAGGGATAATGGAGTTTCCGGAGCTTAACCTCTTAAAAAATATCATCCTATAGGGAAAAAGGATTATTCTGCTATGTTGTCACAGTTTGACCTCGACGTCAAGTGAGTTTACTATCTCCTTGTATCTATTTCTTATGGTAACCTCGGTGATGTTCAGAACCTCTGCAAGTTCTTTCTGGGTCTTCTTGTGATCCAATATGGTGCTGGCCAAGTAGACTGCCGCCGCGGCAACAGATAAGTGGCCCTTCCCGCTGGTTATTGCGTTCTTTATTAGGATCGACGCTATTTCTGCGGCCATGGTTTCCACATGCGGAGGTAACTTAGCCCTGTTAACAATATCTGGTATGTGTTCCAGTGGAGAAGGTCCTCCAAAGTTAGACATGAACGTACTCTTCTGTATAACGTTCTGGACTCTGGTTGAGGCTTTCCAGAAGGCGCTTGAGTCTATGTTGAAAAGCTTCTTTATCTCATTCAACTGGAGTGGGATCTTGTACAGTCTGCTAACATAGAATAACGTCGCTGCAATTAGTGCGTACGTATCAATCCTCCTCGCGAGACCCGATTCGATCAACTTCTTTATGACCCCGGCAGCCGTCTCCTTAACGTATCCAGGTAGTCCCAACTTCGATGCCTCGCTGTTGAGTATCGATAGATACGTAACTAGTTTCTTGTCCTTTGATGTAACCCTTGACTTATTTTGAAGTCTCTGAAGCCTTATTGCCTTCATTTTATCCTTTACTCTTCCACCTCCAATAATGGTGGAAAATCCTTTGTCATGTACCCTATCCGTGATCCCAGCTCCTACCCTTCTCTTCTTGTTCCTATCGCCTGCATCGAACTCTCTCCACTCAGGGCCAGGATCTGGCACGTTTTCTTCAATTACAGTTCCATCCCTGGCACAAACGTAGTTACCATGCTCGGCATCATATATTATCTCAGTACCCCCGCAAATGGGGCATATCATTTCATATTACCTCCTGTTTTTCCTAGAGTGTTTGCGCTGTGGGATTTCAAGAAATATTTTTCCTGAGGGTATCGAAGCCATGGGTTCTGCTAACAGGTATGGTTTACTGACGTTTCCTAGAACGTCTAGCACCTTGGCAACTCTCCTCTGGTTTTTATCAAGTAAAACTAGTCCTGAAGGATCATTCTTGGCGTAATCGAAATTTGAATCTGCCCTTATGAGCCACTTGTCACCTAGTACAAGTGACTCAAATTCTCCTATGGGAATTGTTTTTGTGCTCCTCACAAGCTAAGATAGATGCAAATCTTAGACTTATATGTAGTAGTTGATAATACCGCCTTATTTTGACGCTGGGATAATACCTGCTTGGGATGAGGATTACAAGCTTTTTTGTATATAAACGTTCCAGTAGGGTACCATAATTGAAGTATATATCAAATAATATTGTCTTTCAATTAATATATATAATCATATCTAGATTAAATAGTTTTAATAGAATATTTTCATTTTAATAAACGCCAATCCGTGTGCTTATTACCACCTCTCGTTGATCTCACCGAACTTCAAGTTTAGGTTTCAAAAACTAAAAACGTGAGGTCTAAAACCACAAGCAGACTAAACATTTTCATCTCGATGGGATCATTACGAATCATGCGCTCCTTCCATTTAAGATCATTTCCGGTATTGACCAAACAGATATCGCATCAAAACAATTCTAGGAAAAGTTATTAACGGAGTACTCTTTATGTAACCCTGATGAGCAATCCGCCAGCAGAGGCCACAGAGGAAAGCATTTACAAGAAAATATCTGACGTGAGAAATGAAATCTCAAGCCTTAAGGAAAAAAGGTACGCTTCAATTGAGGAGATAAGAAAACTAAGACAGAAGAAGAGTGAGAAGATAGAGAGGCTTAAGGCTGTAAGATTACAACTTAAAACTGTTTTTGAGGAATATACCTCAAGGATAAATGAATTAAAAGAGTTAAAGCAGAAAAAAGAGCAATTATTTGAAGTCATTAAAGAAATGAGGAAAGAGTTTGAGGAACTTAGGAATCTCATGAAGAAAACTCAAGGATTGAACCCAGATATCTTGGAAAAGAGGATAAGGAGCCTCGAATGGAGAATACAGACCTCCTCCTTGACGCTTGAGGAAGAAAAGAAGTTGATCCAAAGGATAGCTGATATGGAGAGAAGGCTAAATGAAGCCAAAAAGATCCTAAAGGTAAAGGAGAAAGGGAACGAGGAGAGAGCGGAATTCCTTGCAAAAAGAATAGAGTTAGCTACAATTAGGCAGAAAATTTCATCATTGATTTCAGAGATAAGTGAGAAAAGGAAGACGCTTAAGAGTTTAAGGGACGAAAGGGATAAGTTAACCAAGGAACTTGACGAGTTAACCTCACAAATTGAGGCAAAGAGCAAAGAAATTGATGAACTAGGGAAACAAATTGAGGCAAAGAGCAAGGAGCTCGACGAACTCATAAAGGCTAGAAAGGCCATGGAACAGGGAGTTACTACCTCCAGGGCAAATATTGCCGAGATCATGGAGAAAAGGAAGAAGGTTGCAGAGGAGAAACTGAAGAAAGGAGAAAGGCTGTCATTCGACGAAATATATGCCCTTTACGGGGATCATCGGGGTAATAATGAAGACGGCGATAATATACATTGATATAGATGACGATTTGAGTAAGGCCGGTGTTTCTACCCCAGTTATAGGAGAGGCGAAAGCTAGGGAAGCCATAGAGAAATCCTCGCGATTTTTGGCCCTAGACTCAGACTTCAATACCATGGTAACTGCGTTCAACATTTATCTTGACATGAAAGCAAACGGAGAAGATGTGGAGATCGTATTTGTTGCCGGGTCACAAAGAGGTGGTCTCGATTCTCAAATGGTCCTCTCTAAGCAAGTTGATGAGGTTATTAGAGCTATTAAGCCTGATCAGGCAATCCTAGTTTATGATAGCCCTGAGGACGCAAAGGCTATCCCGGTCATCGAAAGTAGGCTGAAAATAGTGGGAATAGAGAGAGTTATAGTGGAACAGCATAGAGGGGTGGAGGAGACATATATCTTGCTTGGGAAATATCTCAAGAGACTAGTAACGGAAAGCAGGTACTCGAGACTGTTTCTAGGGGTTCCTGGAATAATTCTTTTCGTTTCAAGTATATTGGCAATTGCTGGCCTAACGGCTTACGTCCTTCCCTCCATACTTTTGGTTCTAGGAGGAGCCATGTTAGTTAGGGGATTTGGAATAGATGATGCCATAGAGAGATGGTGGGAGAACTCAACTATCATGGTTATTGTGGCAATTCTATCCTCCATTTCCCTGGTACTTGCTATAATTAACGGATATCTAGTTGCTTCCACAGCTGGACCGCTTTCCATAAGGTCTGCCTCATCGACTTTACTAGCCATATTACCGTATCTCACGTTTTCTATTATCATTTTATACTCAGGTAAGCTCTTGTCTAGAGCTCTATCAAAGGACATAAGGATTTGGCACGATCTATTAAAGATACTTGCATCCATACTTGCCTACTTCGTGCTTACTGGGCTACTTAGAAATCTTGAGAGCGGTGCTTACATAATTCAGATTCAATCATTCTACCTTCTTCTACTTTCCTCGTTCATTTTAATTGCCACATACTTCGTTCTTTCCAATTTCGAGAAAAACAGATTAAGATCACAATGATTAAGAAATTGCCTTTAACTTTTCCCTGACTTCAAGTGGGAGGTCGTCTGTCTTTAGAACTTTCACGTGCCTGCTCTTCTTGGGAACTAACTTGTTAAGGACTATGTATCTTTCCGGGCTGTTTTCATCCCTGTTCTTGAGAACCCTTAACTTAGCGTATCTAGATTTCCCAAGTTCAACGTACACGTATTTTTCGTGTTTAAGTGCCATGATCTCACTTAGGTCTTGCTATTTTAAATTTCTAATTCCTCTTCCTCTTCCACTGCCTTAATGCAGTCTAGTTCCTCTAACTTATCAAAGATTTTTTTCACTGCCTTATAGACTTCGTCCTCCCTCTTGGCCCCTGTTATTACCATCTTTCCACTGCTGAAAATTAGAAGGACCACCCTAGGCTCATCCATTCTAAATATGAGCCCCGGGAACTGCTCTGGTTCATACATGTTATTCTCAAGAAGGAAAGCAGCCTTATCCAGATTTACATGAACGTGCATGTTGGCAGAGGCGACTATGTTCTGAATCTGTATCTTAGGTTTCCCACCTATCCTTATCCCATACCTTCTTAGGCTCTTTATTATCCTCTTAACAGCCTTGATCAGTTCCTCCGTGCTCTTGGCACCAGTGACAACCATTTTACCGGACTTGAAGATCAGGGAGGTTACCTTGGGGCTCTCGAGCCTGAATATGAGGCCCGGGAACTGATCCGGATCATACTCGACATTTGGAACGCTCCTCTCCATGGCGTAAAGATCCAAGGTTTGTTCCAACGTTACCGTTGCTACAATATTTTCAATACTTATTATTGGCTTATAAGCCGGCGAGTTGGAAATACAGAGTCACCAGTAATATAGTTTTTATACTGCTTTATAAACTCCAGCTTTTTATTGCCCTCGTAATTACTAGGGATACCATGTTTGGCTTTATAGGGACGGGCCTATACATATCATGTAACCCCAGATTAATTTAAAATGCGTACTATTTCTTCCCTTAGCGAGAATACTAGAATTTCCGTAGCTCGAATATGATTAAACATGCATATGGGCTTTAGACCTCAGGGATAAACGGTAGTAAAGTAAATAAGCCGGTGATCACATATTATAAAATTAGCCAACGCAGGTGTTAGTGCTTTGGAATCAAAAGTTTCAATGGAAAAAGAAGAGTTAATTCACAAGAAAATTCTTGAGAGTGGCGAGGACGGAATATCACAACAGGAACTGGCGAAGAAGTTAGGCCTCTCCACAAGGGAACTTGCCACAGTTATAAAGAAGTTAATTGATAAAAAGATGATAGCTAAGAAAGCAATAAAGGAGAACGGAAAGAGCGTAATCAAACTCTTTGCAATTAGGACAGTTGAGGAATCCAACATTTACGTAAACCTCGAGAGCATAGAGGAGATCCCCTGCTTCTCTTGTAAGCTTTTGTTTAAGTGTGATAACGGGGCACACGTAAATCCCAGCTCTTGTACTAAGCTTTCTTCCTGGATATTGTCCATGGATCTATGATAAACTTTTGATCTAAAATTCCCTTTGGACCAACCAACTCATCATTATCTACCACTTGTTTCATAAGTCGCGGAGGATCCCTTCACACATTCCAATATTTCAGAGAATTCCCTGAAAGACTTAAATCCCCTAGGATCAAAGTGCGTCCTGACAGCGTCGCCTAAACACCCTAGGAGTGAGTTCATGGGGGGCATGTTTACCTTGAGCCTTGATGCTAAAACGTCTACCCTGTAATAGGGGCCAAATCTATTTTCACGCTCTAGGTATTCCAAGAGTTCAGATATTTTTACTGAGTTTGAGAGATACGAAAACTCAGTAAGTCTATTTTTCATTTCCTTTAAAAATTCTAGATCATTGAATTCTCCAATCCAGGCTGGACCATAATACTTAAGCTCTCCACCACAGACCGGGCATTTCCTTTCGCATTCATCTGAACTCATGAAGGAATAGCCACATCTATCACATTCGTAAAGAGTTCCGAGACTTTCCAGGCTTCTATCAGCCCTCTTGGCTCCATCCTCCATCTTAACGAATAGCCTGTAATAGTAGTCGTGATAAAAGCCCATGAGGGGCCTTATTCCCTTTTCTTGGACTGATGCCTCTTTAACTATCTTACCCAATAGAACCCTCAACCCAGCCTCCTTGGAATAACTCAATCTACTCCCTTGAACTCCATATTTCCTTCTGGAGGAGGTTCTAGACTTTCCCTCAAGTGCTGATAGGTCAGTAGCAGTAACTCCCAGTACCCCTTTCCTTCTCAAGGATGAAATGGCTGAGAAAAGATATGGGGCAGGAGATCCAAAGGGATCCAGGTCTGTGTAGCCTACTTTTACCTGATGCATTAAGGAGTTAGCGTCCGATCTAAGTACCTTACCTGTAATCCCGTTTAGCTCTAAATTCTTCGAGATCAACTCCACGGACACTGGATTCTTATCATTGAAGAGAACTTCTCCCTTAACCCCACTCTCCTTCACGTACCTGATTCCCCTAACCCCAGTGGCTGACATGGCATCCAATACCGAGGGAGGAGATATAACTGAGACAGCCAAAACACTGACGTCCCTATTAAACACCATTCTGGGGTTATAGAATACTGGAGACCAGGCAGGATCGAACTTTCCCTCTCTGGAGAATTCAGAAGGGTCTGGAATAAGTAGTCTTGCCTTTCCCTCAATCACTTCTGTTAATTTCATCGCTGAGGCTGTCGATGCTTTCTGAGGTCAGGATTTTAAACCCATCCTTATCCAGCCTCTTCGCCATAGAGGCGCTCTTGACCACTATCACAAGTTCGGACATTAACTCGTTGGCTATTTTAGAAGCTTCTCTTAGTTTCTTTTCTAGTTGATCTTGATTCTTAGGCTCCACCGTAACCAAGACTTTTTTTGAACCCCTTGAGGCGACAACATCTACCGCCGTGAACCTAATGGGAGCTGAGGCGAATCCGGCGTCAGTTAGATTCTTGGCTATCCTCGAACTAATCGTATCTGTTGGTTGGGAATCTGGCTCTAGCTTAGGAAGCGCATCATCGCATACATCGCCTATGACCTCATCCCCAAAGAGATCAATTAGCTTCTCAGCAACCTCTATGGACACATCTGACTCTCCATTTTCATAATCATAAATCGTTTTCCTGGTCACGCCTAGAATCTTAGATAGGTCTCCCATGCTGTAGTTCATTTCTGTCCTTTTCCTTCGGAGAACGTCTGACCTAATCTTGATGAATATTCCTCCCCGAGTCCTATAGATGAAAATCTTCTCTCCCCTTAAGGCCTTCGCCAGGCCCTCCACCGATAACCCAATTACGTTGTCCTTACCTATTGCTATATCCTCCTCTGTATCATCGGTTACCATTACGGGCATACTTCCCACCACTGCTGAGAAGTTCTTGAGATCTCTGGTCTCTTCCTTAGAGGGCCTATCGTTGGATATCTTTATCACGAACCTTCTCTGCTTCCCTCTCGCGATTATATCTATGGACTTCCTGTTCTTCTCTGGATACTCTATTAGGGTGTAACTTATACCCTCTCTCTCTAAAACGTCTAATACCTCGTCCAACATTCCAGGTATCATTTTAGATACCTTCCTTGTCTTCGTTCACTACAGAAATACTATCATAACCAAGGGTAATAAATATTAATGATTTAAATTCCCTTAAAAGGGATTCCATTTGTCCAACAGAAATTACTTTCCCTGAAATATTGAGGAGAGTAGAGATGGCCTTAATGTCCCATTCAGATCCATTAATAGAGTACTCACCGGGCGTGGAGAGCTTCACCACAATGAAGGGAATCCTTACCAGGGACCAAAGATAAAGTGGGACTGCATTGGAGAGCTTCCTAACCTCCTCCGGATCAAATTTGTGTTTAAAACCGTTATTTAAGCTAATTTCCAGTTTTCCATCCATGGCCTCCTTTAGGGTAACGTATTCTGAGGGCATGGAATCTAGTATATCCCTTAATCCCAGTTGGAAGATTTTATCGAACAAGGATCTAGCCCTTGAACTTAGCTAGCACCATTGCGTGATCCTTGTCATAAGGATTCAGGTTGATGATCTGCATTATATCGAATCCCTCATTCCTCAGCTTTTCCGCCTCCGCCTTGAATACCTCTGTGGGATCCTTTGTGACGTCAATGCTCCTAGCCTTTATCGCTAGAAGAAGATGTCCGTTATCCTTAAGGAAGTATCTTGCGTTATATATTGCGATATCGGTCTGATCTGGTTGGGCAATATCCACATAAAGTACGTCAGCGTCTTCAACCAATGACGAATAATTCTGTGGAAACCTAGCGTCAGCCAGAATTGGGAACAGATTCGGCCTGTGCTGGGCTACTAGAATTAACTCCCTTACTACCCTAGGGGAAAATTCCACGCCATAGACCTTTCCCTCACTCTCAACTATATCTGAGATGTGACTTGGAGTTGTACCTGAGGCTGCCCCGAGGTAGAGAACCTTCGAGCCTTTCTTCACAGGGTTTTCCTTTAATCCCTTAAGAATGGCTCCTGCTAACTTGCTCCTAAAGGCGTTCCATTCCCTGTACTCTACCCCGTCGTAGTTTACTGTTCTCTCTCCATACACAGTAAATCCCTTGGCTAGGTTCTTGGTACAGAGCCTCACTGTACCGTCGACATAAACGCACTCGTAGACGTTCTCCATCTCGGTTTTTCTAACTGTATCCAGAAGTTCTGACATTCTCACTCAACCTACCTTCTCTTTCCCTTTTTCCCCTTTTTATGCTCTCTTTTATCAAATCTCTTCCCCTCTTCCTTAGCTGGTTGTTGTTTTTTGGGTGGTGGCTGGGCATATTTCGTTTTTATCTCCTCGATTCTCTTATTCACCTGTTCCACAAGCTGTGTTCCCACAAATCTTCCGCTATAGGCGTCTATCCTTGATGCTATTGCTAGCTTGGCAGCTAGGGCCCTGGCAATCTTCCCTCTCTGCCATCTGGGAGAGACGTGAATTGCTGGATACTGGAAAATGATTCCATGTTTGGGTGGTCTGCTTCCGCTCTTAAGTGCCCTAAAGAGGGCTTTCTCAGCCCCTAACACTTGAATCGTACTAGCTGGCATCTTAGAAAGTTCCTCAAGGCTCCCTGCCAGACTTAACAGTCTAGCACCAAGGGTGGGACCCACTAGTTCAGTCACGTTGGGAGCTACTTCCCTCATAATTGAGTCCAAGTAGTCGTAAAGCGAGTTCCTTAGCTTGAAAAGAGACAAAATCGTGTTAGCCAGATCCCTGATGGAGTTGATATCCGCATCTGAGATGTCTGCTCCTATACTCTTCTTGGCAGCATCGGCTAGCTTCTTAGCCCTTTGCTCATTAAGTCCTATCTCGGTTAACGTCTCCACCGTTACATTATCCCTATAACCAGCCAGGGAAACTATTTTGGCGTATTGTTCATGGTCCTCAACCAGTTTATCGGCTTCGGGGAAGTGTATACTATACCACTCCCTTAATCTTTCGGAGAAAAGGTTAATGGTCTTATCAATATCGTCGATAGCCCTTATGGCCTGTATGGCGAGAAGGTCCCTTTTCTGGGCGGCCTTTCTCAGCTTTCTTCTCGTATATTCTAGAGATACTTGATAAAGGAAATTGTACACTTCGCTCGGATTTTCAGCGAATTTTGTTTTTACTGCTAGTTCAGCGAGAGAACCCCTCAAAGCCCTGGCTCCCACATGATGGGGCTTGGATACAACCTTGATCCCTAAGGTCTGCATCCTTGAGCTCTCCGTTTCGCTTTCCACAACTACTTCCGACGGTTTCAGTTTCTGAATTAATTCCATGGTAGAGGGCATTGGTTCACCTTTCTCGGCGTTTATTAGAATATCAACTACCTTGCCCAGTTCCTTTGGATTAAGAACGTAATCCAAAAGGTTCCCTGACTCATCAAAGGCAAAGGAGCCTATTGTGTGCTCAGCCAAATAAATTTTCATTGAGTAAAGCCCGAATCTAGGTAAAGCTCTAAGTTTAAATGTCTTGTTTTACCACATATACACGATAGCAAATGCCATCTCACGGTTCGTTAACAAAGGCCGGGAAGGTTAGGGGACAAACCCCAAAGATCCAAGCTAAGGAGAGACACAAGGAAGTTCCTAGGGTCAGGAATAGAATAGAGTATGAGAAGAGAGTACTCAAGCAAACGGCTCAGAAGCAACAACGTGCACCAAGAAGGATGTAAGGTTTTTTAAATATTTTCTCTTATACCCTGTAAAATGTTAGAAGGTTATAGGGGAAAAGCTCTAGAGTTACTTTCTTCCTTAGGAGCTGAGATAGGTGACGTGTTACAGGTTTATAACGATAAAGTTAGCGTGAGAGGAATCCTTATGCCCTCCTATTCACGTGATGACTCAGTAATAGTCCTTAAGCTCGACAATGGATATAACGCTGGGTTCTCAGTAAACAAGGTTAAGGTAAGCCTACTTGAAAAGGGGAATAGACCGCAAGAAAGAAGTGAACATCGAGAGTTACTTCCTGGAAAAGTTAAGATAATCAGCACGGGAGGCACAATTGTAAGCAAGGTAGAGTACGAAACAGGTGCAGTTAGACCTGCACTCAGTACAGAGGAGATCATTAGGTTCGTTCCGGAAATCCAGGAAATTACCTCAATCTCAGCTGAGATTCTTTTCAGCATCCTCAGTGAGAACATGAAACCAGAGTTCTGGGTTAAGATAGCTGAGGCTGTCAAGAGGGCCTTTGATGAGGGAAGCGAGGGGGTCGTCGTGGCTCACGGAACTGATACCATGAGCTACACCGCCGCCGCCTTAGCTTTCTCCATACAGCGTTTGCCTGGGCCCGTGGTACTTGTGGGTTCGCAGAGGAGTAGTGATAGACCCAGCAGCGACTCTGGGATCAACTTGGTTTCATCGGTTCTCTTAGCGAAGGAAGCTCCCTTCGGCGAAGTTGTAGTGAACATGCACGGAGAAAGTTCAGATACTTACACGCTAGCCCATAGGGGAGTAAAGGTTAGGAAAATGCATACTAGCAGGAGGGATGCGTTTCAGAGCATTAACGATCATCCCTTAGCGAAAGTGCTTTGGAAGGAGAGGACTGTGAAAGTGTTGAGGAATGATTATTTGAGAAGGTCCGATGGAGTGGAACTCAATCCAAAATTCGAAAACAGGGTATTCCTCTTGAAATTCTATCCAGGACTCAAACCCGACATCGTGGATATTCTCATGTCCTCTGGTTACAGGGGCATAATAGTTGAGGGAACTGGCCTGGGCCATACTTCCTCCGACTTTCAAGAAGTTTTCAAGAGGGTAGTCAAGGAAGGGGTATTTGTAGGAATGACTTCCCAGTGCCTCTTCGGGAGGGTAAACATGAACGTTTATCAGACTGGAAGGCTATTACAGCAGTCTGGAGTAGTTCCGCTTGGGGATATGTTGCCTGAAGTTGCCCTCGTTAAACTAATGTGGGCTTTGGGTCAGACCTCGGATCTAGACGAGGTTAAGCGTATCATGTTAACTAACCTAGTAGGTGAGTTTAATCCAAGGCATTCCTTGGATCATTTCCCGAGGTGGAAGCATGAGTGAATACGAAAAAATGGGACTGAAGGTAGGACTAGAGATTCACCAACAAATCAATACATCACATAAGCTCTTCTGCGAATGCCCCACAACAATGGACGAGGAGAGTCAAGGAGAGCTAGAGAGATATCTAAGGCCTGTGGCCAGTGAACTGGGGCAAATAGATGTTGCAGCGTTCTTTGAGTGGGAGAAAGGCAAAAAGGTGGTCTATGAAGTTCCTAGGAGGTCCAGCTGTCTTGTGGAGTGTGATGAAGAACCACCCCATCCCATGAACTTAGACGCAATTAAGCTAGGTCTTGCCATGACCCTTGCGTTTAATGGAGAACCCTTGGATGAAATCTTCGTAATGAGAAAAACAGTCATAGATGGTTCTAACACCTCAGGTTTTCAGCGTACGGCGATAGTCGGCCTTGGGGGATACATTAAGGATGCGGATGGCGTGATAACTATCCAGACCATTGCCATAGAAGAAGACGCTGCGAGAAAGCTAGAGGAAACCCCTACCTCTGTTAAATATAACCTGGATAGACTGGGTATCCCGCTCATAGAGATCTCCACGGGTCCTGATATTAGGAGCCCCGAGCAGGCAAAGAGAGTCGCCCTACTCATTGGCCAGATGCTCAGGCTCACAGGAAAAGTGAAGAGAGGTCTAGGAACCATAAGGCAAGATCTCAACGTTTCCATTGTGGGTGGGGTCAAAACGGAGATCAAGGGGGTACAAGACCTAGACATGATACCAAAGATCATTGAGAATGAAGCCAACAGGCAGAGGGAGTTACTCAGGATCAGGGACGAACTGAGAGCTAGGATTACTAGGGAGGATTTCATCAAAAAAGTTGTGGAGAAAGACCTAACAGAGCTCTTCACCTCGTCCAGGAGTAGGCTTATTCAATCTGAACTTAAGAAGGGAGGTAAGGTTCTGGGATTGCTGGCGCCCGGATTTAAGGGGCTTCTAGGAAGACAGGTGATGCCTGGGAGAAGATTTGGGACAGAGGTATCAGACTACGTTAAGGCCTTGGCTGGGCTAGGTGGGATATTTCACTCCGATGAGCTCCCCAACTATGGTATAGTGGAGGAAGAGGTTCAAAGGGTGGCCAAGGAACTGGGAGTAGGTGAACTAGACGCTTTCATTCTGGTGGTTGGTCCAGAAGAGAAGGTGAAGAAAGCAATACAGGTGATTAAGGAGAGGCTATCTCAGGCGTTTGAAGGCGTACCCAAGGAGACTAGAGCAGCCAATGAGGACGGTACCAGCAAATTCATGAGACCGCAACCTGGTTCAGCTAGAATGTACCCAGAAACGGATATTCCATCCATTCTTTCCAGGGAGTTGCTTGAAGACGCTAAGAAAATGGTGCCACCAACTCCAGAGCAGAAACTTAAGGAGCTAATGAAAATGGGTCTAAACGAGGAACTGGCCAAACAGGTATTGAACAGCCCGAGGTTAGATCAATTTGAGTATTTGACGAGAAAGTACGTCAATGTTTCCCCGACCGTCATAGCGACAACCCTAGAGAACACGTTAAAGTACGTTAAGTCTCAAGGTGGCAATATAGACAAGATATCCGACGGAGATATTGAAGCCGTGATTGCGAGCGTGAGTCAAGGAAAGATAACCAAGGACTCCATTCCGCAGATACTCCTTGAGTACTCCGCACCGAACTCCAACGTTGGGATAAAGAGCGTCATTTCCAGGTATACCGGAATTTCCGAGGAGGAATTGATCAATCTGATCAAGGAGATAGTGGCCCAGAATAGCGAGGAGGTGAAATCCAAGGGAGAAAAGGCGTTTAGCCTCCTCATGGGCAAAGTAATGGAGAGAGTGAGGGGTAGGGCTGAGGGGAAGAAAGTAGCAGAACTAATAAGGAAAGTAATGAAAGATGAGACTGGATGAAGAGTTACCCCCGAACCTGAATGGTGAAGAAAAGGCATTTGTCTGATGGTGCACATAATGCTAGAGGAACTAGGTTTCAGGCAAGGCCAATCTTTGTTTCTAGATACAAAGTCACTAGCACTCGAGCAACTTCCTCTCATCTCTAGGGTATTGAACCTATCATTGGAGTGGGATAAAGCCCTTTCTCTTCATGGACCAGACGGAACGGTCGTGAGTGTTGTGGGGAAAGGGGAAACGCAGGAAGCAATTACGCCATTGAGGGAGGACTCCATTCCCTGGAACTTCAAAAGAATAGATCAGGATTCGCTTAGATCCATGGTAAGGGATCTCCTACCCTGCGAGGAAGGGGAAGGATACCTTAACCCTTCTCCCTGGGAAAGAACACTCTCAGGTAGATCCGTTAAACTAGCCCCAGGGGAAGTGGGTCCTGGTAAGGTTCAGGAGGAGCTGGAGATGACTGAAATAGTACAAACTGGATTCTATAACGCCTTTTTTCATCATCTTAACCCCTTGTACATCTCGTCCATTGGATTGAGATCCTCTATTTCCATTAGGACTTTCATGGTTTCGATCCAGGGAAGTTCATCTTCTTACACGCTATTTTCCAATAGATCATTTGCCGTGGAGTTCGAAAATGGCAGAGCAAGAATAGATGGAGGCGCATTAGTGAAGAGATCTACCACATGGAGGGAAGCCAAACCCCACAGAATGGTTTGGGATGCTGTTAACCAAATTATTGACCTGGATTGCAGGCCTAAGTACAAGGTATCACTGTTGAGAATAGAGCCTTCCTCTGTTGTACCCCTTCGCTTGAGGTATGAAAACGGGAAAGTGAAGATTGACTTGTTGAACCTAGATGATAAGCCTGTGGTGTCAACCCTTTATCTTCCCGCAAGGATAACATCTGCGTTTGTTACGGATCCTAGAGATATGTCGGGTGAGAGTATAGATCCGGAATTCGACAGGGTGAAGGTCCCCATGAGAAGATGGGGACTTCTTTCAGTATCCCTTGAGGTCAAGAGGTTACTTGAGGCCCTACTAAAGAAAAAGATTATTTCAGCATGAGATTAGTTTCGTAAAGGCAAGAGGGGAGAGAGATCCCGTTTCTCTTCAGTGCCTTCTTCCCTTCGGCACAAAGTATACAGTAATAGCTTGAGAGCTGGGTGCTACCCCCAGAGGAACTTATCTTATCAACTAGATCACCAATCATCTCCATGAGCCTGGGATCCTTCTCAATGATGCTTTTCACTGCTGTGCCCCTTTTACCATTCATATAATTGGCAACTGCCGCTGGAGTAATTCCCATAAGTAAAGCTGCCCTGTACAGTGGATATCCCTTATCCTTCACAAGCTTAGTTGCAATAATTGAACGCATTGCTGGCAATAGCTCCTTCACAGAGTATTCGCAAGGTGGAACTAATGACATCGTCTTTACCATTAATCTATTATGAATACATGTATAAAAACATGAATATAGAACTAGCATTGCAATTTGACTATAGATACAAGTTATCTATTTGCTCCAAGACATGGTATCTAATACTATAACTAAAAATAAAAAAGCTTAGAGTTCACAAGTCTTGCATCCACCAGCGAAGTTCTCGCTTACTTCCACGAACTTCTTTTCCATTCTAAGGGATGATGGCAAAGCCTTCGACTTCTCCTCCCTCTCCTTCTTCAGTCCGAAGTATATGACCTGCTGCGACTTGGACTTGTCCCTATATACTGTAATTCCCTTTATTCCCAGCTTCCAAGCGGTCATATAGACCTTCTCTACGGTATCTGCAGGCTCCTCACTTCTCAGATTTATTGTCTTCGATGTCCCTGAGTCGTTCCACTGCTGCCACGCCGCCTGATGCAGGACGTGATACATTGGCTCTACTTCGTGGGCTGTTCTGAACAGCCTTCTTATAGTCTTGGGCACAAACGGATTATCTCCAACCTCTCCAGTTTCAGCTATTTTCTTTACTACATCTGGTGTATCTAACTCATACTTTCTTAGGTACTCCAGGAAGAGAGGGTCAATCTCCATGAACTTCCCCACAGCAACATTCCTGATGAACGCCAATGCGAACAGAGGCTCAATTGACGAGGAGGTCCCAGCAATTATGGATATGGTACCCGTTGGGGCTACAGATACCACAGTGGCATTTCGTAAACCGTATTTAAGTCTCATGTCCTTAAGCACGGTGACGTCTAATTTCTCGGCCTCTGACATCAACTTCTTTGCGTAATCTGAGGGTTTACCCCTGATCCCGGCAATGGTCAATATCTCGTCTAGTTCCCTAGCTGATTCCCATACGTCCTTGTACCTAACAGGATCGTATGCGGGGAACGATCCCTTCTCCTTGGCCAGCTCAATTGAGGTCTTCATGGCGTGGTAGTAAATGAACTTAGCCAGATAGTACGATACGTAAACTGCATCCACGCTGTCATAGGGGATGCCTAGCTTTATCAATGCCCTAGCCAGCCCCATCACGCCTAGCCCAACCTTTCTTGTCCTCTTGGTTGCCTGCTCTATTTGAGGTAGAGGATACCTGTTAGCATCTACCACGTTATCAAGGAACCTGACCGCATATCTTATGGTATTTGCCAAGTCGTCCCAATCTATGTATGGGGTTCCGTCCCTTTCCTTGACGAACTTCTCTAGATTAAGGGAGCCTAGGTTGCACGACTCCCAGGGGAGTAGTGGTTCTTCTCCACACGGGTTGGTAGCCTGGATCTTCCCCAAGTACCATGTGGGATGCCTCCTGTTAATCTCATCTATGAACAGAAGGCCTGGATCACCTGAGTCCCATGCTCCCTTTACTATTTGCTCGAACAGAGTCCTCGCGTTAACCCACCTTATTACTGCGCCCTCCTTCTCTGCAATAGCCAGAGCCTCATCCACTGTAATTATCTTGCTCTCATCGAGGTAAACTGAGCCCTTTTCCTCTAACTCCCTGAGTATCTCCTCCTGAACCCACTCCTCGCGCATGTAATTCCTTGCCTTTACAATGTAGTATTCGTGGTCTGTACCAGGTATCTTGGTTTTCCTCGGGGTTATCAGGGGAACCTGCTCCTCTCTCATTACGGCCTCCATGAAGTAATCGTAAACGCCCACAGAGATGTTGAAGTTCTGGAGTTGAACGTCCTTTAGCTCACCAGTTTTAGCGTGAATGAAGTCCTCAATATCTGCGTGCCACGCATGCATGACACCCATGTTCGCACCACGTCTCTTACCGCCCTGTTTCACAACGTCGGTTGAAACATCAAAGATCTTCATGAAGGAGACAGGACCAGACGCAACTCCCGCAGTAGATGCTACAACGTCTCCCTTAGGTCTAAGTTCAGAGAAGTCGAATCCCGTGCCTCCTCCCTGTTGATGAACCAGGGCCATTGCCCTGAGCGTGTCGTATATACCGTCACCTGAGGGGGAAGTCATGGAATCCCTAACTGGTAGAACGAAACATGCTGAGAGTATACCAAGCCTAGTTCCAGAGTTCATAAGGGCAGGGGTGTTGGGTACGAACTTGAGAGAGGACATTATCTCATAGAATTTCTGCGTAGCGTCCTGCTGAACGTTCTTATCCTGCTCAACCTTAGCTAGATACGAGGCGACTCTCTTGAACATCATCTGAGGCGTCTCAATGTACCTAAGAGTTTCAGGATCCTTCAACAGATACCTGGCCTCTAACACCTTAAGAGCGTTATAGCTAATGAGTAGATCCTTAGGATCAAACTCGCTCCATTTACCCTTTCCAAATACGTGATTGTAGATTCTGGCCAGAACGTACTTTTTGGCCAGATCCATGAGCTCTGGGTGTTCCAAGGAACCCTCAATGAGGTTCCTCTCCACGATATCAGCTAATGATCTAGTATTTATCACGTTATCAGTAGAGTTTTGAACCACATCCTTTGCAATACCGTCCACTATCTCGTCATGTAGTGGACCGAGTTTTGAGAGGATCTTTTCTAGTTTAAATTCTTCCCTCCTACCGTCACGCTTTATGACTGATATCTTAGAGAGAGATAATATACTGATGTCACTTTGCATGAGAATCTATATACTCTCTACCTTTTTTCATTTAACTATTTTCTTGCCATCTGGATGGTATTATCCAGGTCTAACCTTCCGAGGACTACACCGCATAAATTGGTAGGAGTAAAGTGTAGCAAGTTTTGTCTTTTCTTTTAACTAGTGATGTAGGAAACCAAAACAGACTTTTCAGCTTTTTCATGGTACAAAATAGCGAATAACTACGATGCAAAATGGAGATTCGTGTTTTGATGGTTATTAGGACCTGGTATGACCAAGCTTAATTGCAAGGATCACAGTGGAGAGTGAAGCGGACCCGCCGGGATTCGGACCCGGGACCACAGGCTCCGAAGGCCTGCGCTCTATCCTGGCTGAGCTACGGGTCCAAGGGAAGATTTACATTTTAGTTAATGAACTTATTCCTAGAACCCTTAGACCGTTTCTCATCACGACCTCTACTCCCTTCACCAGGTTTAATCTGGTCATCCTCTTTTTCTCATCCTGTTCCTGGAGAACTCTCTCCTTATCGTACCATGCGTTGAAAGTATCAGCTAGGTATCTGAGATAGGAAACCAAGAGCTCGGGCTCTAGGCTGTCCGCAGAGTTCTTGAAGGTTTCTGGGAACTTAGCAATAGTAAGAAGTAACCTTCTTTTCTCCCCTACCAGGTCACCGTAATCAACGTCTAGGTTTATTTCGCCCGTAAACTTTGAAAGGATATTGTAGGCCCTCACGTAGGTATACTGGAGATATGGCCCACTATTTTGTTCAAAGTTTGTGACCTTCCCCACATTGAACGTAATGGGCTTGTCGGCGGAGACAGAGAGTAGCGCATATCTTATGGCCGAGTTAACTATCTCGGGTATGTTAACCTGGTTACCCCTGTCCTTAGTCTTCTCCTCCACTGCTTGCTTCACTTTTTCGTAAACTTCATCAAGGGAGATGTAACGTCCTAGCCTCCCGCTCATGGTCATTCCTGGAAGGGTAACCATACTATATGAGTAATGAATCAGATTTTTCGCCATCTCAGGATAACCAAGAAGGTAGAGGGCAGCTCGAAGCTGTATCTGTGGTACAGTCTGTTGCTCAGCTATTACGTTAATTACCTGTTCTGCCTTACTCGTCAGGAACTTCCTTATGGTGTAGGCAATATCTCTTACCGTGTAAAGGGTTGTCCCGTCAGATCTAGTCAACACTAAGGGAGGTATCTCCAACCCTGCCGGAATCCTTAGCTCTTTCCTGACCTCGTCGTCTAGATACTTGTCTAGGTCCAGGGCCTCCGTTCCCTTATATTCTATTCTAGCTCTGGAGCTCAATGCAGATCTTAACACGGACTTCACTTCGCCAGACCATAGCAAGTCACTCTCGTAATCAAACTCGTCAAACTCGATGTTCAGTCTACCTAAACTCTCCCTGAACCCCTCCAAGACGTGGTTCACGTATTTTCTAACAATTTCCTTCATCTGTGGATCTCCGGCCTCATACCTCCTAATGATATCCGCAATCTTTCCCTCAGGGTCCGGATCATCCCTTATGGATTCAGCCAACCTATCGAAATATTCCTGGTTTCTGGACCTTATCTCGGAAGCTAATCCCACAAGTTCATCTCTCTTGGTTACCTTCTCTCTGTACTCGGCATCCTGTGCAGTCTTAAGCTCGTCAGTTATTGCCCTGATTTCGAGGATGATATTGGTCATGGCATACACGGTTCCTGCCCATAGATCCTTCTTAGCTCCGTCTGGGGGTTCCGGATAACCAAGTTTGGAGAGACCATAAATCAGAATTGCAACCTGCCTACCGCTGTCATTAACGTAAAATCTAGAGATTACCTCATGGCCCCTTGCCCTAGAGAGCCTGACTAGGGCGTCGCCAATTATGGAATTCCTAAGATGTCCTATGTGAAGTGGGTGAATCGGGTTGGCGCTTGTGTGCTCTATCACTATCCTCTTGGGCTTCTCTACCTTCTCTATTCCATAGTCCTGATCCATCGACGAAAAGACTTCCATGAAGAGTTGGGTCTCATCCAACCTCAGGTTGAGGAAGGGACCAGAGAGTGAGAGCGACCTAACAAACTTGGATTTGATCTCGAGATTTTGCGGTTTCTTTCCTAACGCGGGAAAGGGAATGGCCAGATCTCCCATTTCCTCGCGTGGCGGATACTCGATCGCCTTATAAACTAACTCTTGGCTTACTCCAAGTTCCTGACCCACCTGAGAGGATATCTCCTGTTTTATCTTCGCTAGAACATCCGCTGGCATAGTCCGCTGTTACCCTTTTAACTCTTTAAAGTTAAGACTCTTATCATGAAGAAAATAGCCGAAGTCCTAGTCGTGGAGGATTTTACGGGTAAGGGGAGCCCTAGGGAAAGATTGCAGGAAGTGTTAAGCGAATTGAAGGACGTTGACGCAATAAATGTGGTAACCGTGCATATCCCGGAATGGAACGAGGAGCTTGACTTGACAGGGGTACATGTAATAGTGAGGGAAGTTGCAGAGACGTGATATTTGCCCCTACTATAAGTCAGGTTTTTGTACCTCGCCCATGTTAGATACTCCCTCAGATAGTGTAACCAGTCCCAATAGGTGTTTCAAGTCCTATAGGGGTTGCAGGTACTATCAGGACACGGGGGAAGAAAAGCAAGGTTTAGAACTTTACCAAGGTGTGGATCAAGAGGTCAAGTTCTATCCCAAGGTTAACGTGATGGAGACCCCCCTCGACAGTCAATGTGAACATTATAGGCCGGTTAGAACCCAGAGAGGATACGTGGCCTACTGCAACGTGCTCGCCAGAGTTCTTACCGTAAGCAATGCTTCCATGTGTAACAAACACTGGCAAATCTGCCCAATTAGAACTAGCTAATCTGTTCCTAACTTAGCGTATCTTCCGTCCTCCAACAAGGTAACCTGCCTATTTTCTGACAGGCTAGCTAGAGCCCTTCTAATCTTGTCCTCGCTTGCAATCCCAGAAAGTTTGCTGTGAAGTTCCTTAAGGTTCATGGGCTTCTCCGTGAGTAGGTCTAGAAGTATTTGCTTAAGCTCCTCCTCGTTGGGCGCAGTCATTACCACTACGTCTTTATCCGAATAAACTACCTTAAGCTTACTCTCGACCTCGCCCTCACTTTCTTTCGTCTTTCTAGATTTTTTACTTTTGACACTCAACGCAGTTCACTAGTATACTACTCGGTTAATCCTCTTTTAAATATTGTGAATACGCTTCTAACATACTCCCTAAAAATAGATGAGATTTAAGCGTGTTTATTTGCGAAAATAACTATATTATGTAATCTTAGGTTATATTAATCTTAATAGGAAAATATTAGCTATGGATTTGAACACATTCTAGAGAATATCTCGGACTTATCCTTGTAATAAAAGTAAGACTAGGAGTTTTTCTAATTCTTAGGCCGGTGTCTATACACTGTTCACCTCTCCCATAACTAATCCTTTTATAGATGAAGGCATAATAACCTCATTAGGCGATTGTGATTTGGGAGATCCAGATTTTCTAAGGAACATCGCAAGCAGAATATTGACTCCTACGACCCTTGACCTGAAAAGATTGGATGATGTGAGAAGATTGTTGGCAGCAGCCGAATCTAAGTACAAGTTTTCGTCATATGGAGGCGACCCTAAGAGGCTTGTTGAATACTTCCAGAGCCCTGATTTTACGGAACTTGTACTTGTCTTAGGTGTAGATCTTTCTAAGAAGTTACTTCAAGAAGTGATATCCAGTTATTCTGATAAGGATATTCAGGCTGCGGCCAAAAAGGCTTTAGACGAGATAGATGGATACAAAGACTTGGAAGATTCAGATACTCTTCTAATGTATAAAAAATTTTGAGCTTTAGCCGAAGGAAGGAGCTCCTCCCATTCCAGCTCCTTCTCCTTCTTCTCCGCCAGGACTCTTACCTTTGCCACCCTCGGACTTCAACTGAGATGCGGCAATCAGATCATCAATCTTCAGCACTGAGGTAGCTGCCTCTGTTGAGCTCTTGAGAACTTGCCTCTTCACCCTAACCGGCTCTAGTACATTGATGGAGAACATGTCGTCGACTATCTTTCCGTTTATCACATCCACACCGGCATTGGCAATTCCCTTAACGTGCCTAGCCCTCAGGTCCATTAGGGTGGATATGGGCTCCATTCCGGCAGTTTCAGCCAATATGCTTGGGATCTCCTCTAGGGCATCAGCGTAAGCCTCTATGGCAAGCTGCTCCTTTCCTCCAACTGTCCTAGCATATTCCCTCAGCTTCATTGCAAGTTCCACCTCTATTGCTCCACCGCCTGGCACTATCATGGGCTCCAATAGGATGTTTCTAAGTGCGTGAAGCGCGTCATTTATACTTCTCTCGGCCTCATCGAGGGCCATGTCATTGGATCCTCTCAATAGGATGTTCACAGCTCTTGGGTTCTTGGCGCCCTCAATGAAGACCATCTTGTCATTTCCAATTCTTCTCTCCTCAACCAATTCAGCGTATCCTAGGTCCTCGGGAGTTGCATCCTTGATACTACTGATTATCCTAGCTCCCAACGCCTTCTCTAGCTTCTCAATATCGCTCCTCTTAACCCTTCTAACAGCCAGGATTCCCTTCTTGGCAAGGAAGTGCTGAGCTATATCATCAATTCCCTTCTGGCACACTACCACATTGGCCCCAATGCTGGCCAGCTTGTCAACCATCTCCTTGAGGTACTTGGTCTCCTCGTCTAAGAAGGACTTAATCTGCTCCGGGCTAGTGATGCTTATCTTAGCCGAAATCTCCGGCTTCTCTACCTCTAGGGCTGCGTCTAGAACGGCTATCTTGGCCTTCTCTACTCTCCTGGGCATGCCAGGGTGAACAACTTCCTTGTCAAGAACTAGACCGTGGACTAGGATGCTGTCCTCTATTGTTCCTCCCTTCTTCTTGTCTATCTTAACCAGGTCAAGGCTCACATTGTAACCACCGTTGGGTAGGGGCTCAGCTACCTTGGAAACTGCATCAATGATTATGTCCATGATCTTGTTCATTTCGGCCTCAGATTCTGCAATGAACTTGCTTGCCATTGTGGTGTAAACTATCTTCTTGAGGTTGGCCTTAACTGCAGGATCCTGAAGGTTCTTAACATCTATCTTGGTGGAAATCTGAGTCAGGAGCTCAAGGGCCTTATTGAAGGCCTTCTTGTACCCCTCAATAATTATGGTGGGATGAATGTTCTGATCTAGAAGGGCCTCCGCCTTCTCCAAGAGAAGGCCTGCGAGAACCACTGCACTGGTTGTCCCGTCACCCACTTCAGCGTCCTGTGCCTTTGCGGCCTCGACTAGAAGCTTGGCAGCTGGATGCTGAATCTCCATTTCCTTGACAATTGTAGCTCCGTCGTTGGTAATGGTCACGTCGTTGAAGCTGTCAATCAGCATCTTGTCCAATCCCTTTGGACCCAAACTCGATCTGAGCATTTCAGCCAAAGTTCTTGCAGCAAGTATGTTATTCCTAAGGGCATCCCTGCCGGTTGACCTTGAAGTGCCTTCCTTGAATAGAAGAACTGGAACTCCAGCCATTCATTATCACCTTTTCTGGTGTCCATTCAGATCGCTTATATATAAATCTAACTCATCCTTAACAACCGTGTTCCTATGCCTAACTAAGTTGAGGAGCTTACGAGAATTTTTTTCCTAGTGTTCATGGAAATGGATGTGAAATGCGTAAGTTGCGGAGAAGATGGGGCGGAGATACTAATAAGCGGTAAACTGCTCTGTCCCAGATGCTCCAGGCAGGAGATCTTACACAGGGTCAGGAAGAACCTTGGGAAGGCAGGAGTAAATCTAAGGGGGTCACAGGTCATTCTGGCTTATCCAAAATTCTACTCTGAAATAAGTCAATTTCTAAAATACCTGATAGAAAAGGTTTGTCAAAATTGTAACTTTATGATTAGTGAAGTTATTGTGGAAAATGGAAGGGAAATAAATTCTGTGATCAGGAACCTGATCCTAGAGGTCGAGAGACACCCAGAAAACCTGGTTATCCTACCCTTTACCGCAGACTTCTACGGAGCCTATCTGGTTTACTCTTCATCTTCTCTTGAAAACTCCTATCTCTCGTTATATGGCCTGAAATCTGAGGTGGCTGGCAAAACCCTGGTCTCTCCCCTTTACGACACCCCAATCACGGAGTTGAGGGGGTTTCAGGAGTTAACCGGGGAGTTAAAGACTGGGGATGAGGTGTTCGACACGATCTTGAAATGGCTTCACTCGAGCTTCGGCGATAACGAGGTTTTTCACACCTTCCCTCCCTCTATTCTGGCGATTCTAGGTAAGTTCTCAAGGTGTAGAAGGTGTGGAGCTGTGATTAGACCTGATTCTGGTGAATATTGTAAAGCTTGTTTAACTGAGCTTTCTCTTGGGAGGTAAGGGTTATCTCGTAATAGATCTCCGAACCCGATGGTTTAAACCTGGATGGGGGAATAGGTCCCGTGGAAATGTAAATCAAGTAGCCGGAAGTGACTATCTCCTTCAATCCCTCTGGATCATATGAGTACATCTCCTCCAGCTGCGACATGAGATTAATTGCCTCCTTTATCTCCCTCGTTGATAGGGAGTAACCACAGACTCTACATGAGTAGTCAGGCATGACTGCCTCAAACCCGCATTTTGGGCACTTCACGGGGGATCTAAGTCCAAACAAGTTCCAGTTATACTGAAGAATGTCTATCAGATCCTTCCTCCCCCTCTTCTTGGCCTCGGCGTATAACTGGGGGGCCAGATCCACGATCGGCTTCTTGATATTTACCACAACGAATTCCAGCTGATCGTCAGACAGTTTACTTACCTCGACCTCCCTGATTATTCTAACAGCAAGGTACTCCATCATTTCGTCCTTGGAGGCATTTAGCCTGTTTATGATCGTCCTCGCCTTAGGTTTGGACTTCACCTGGCCTACTGCCGAGATAAAGGGCTCCTTTAGGATCTCCTTAAGGAGCTCCTTGTCCAAGTTGAGATGTGAAATTCCCAGTCCTACCTCAACCTCATCAAGGTACTCGTCGAGAAGCTTCTCGGCGTCCACATACTTCTCTTTCTTAGCCTTCTTCTCCTTCTTTGGTTCTTCCTCTTCTTCCTCCTCTCTTTCTTCCTCTTCGGCTTTCTTTCTAGGCACTTTTAATTACACGCCTCTTCCTTAAACCGATTGAGCCAAATCCAGAAAGTCCAATGGCAAAATTTTCTTCTTGGAAGTGAACTCTTGGTATTTATTGTCCAGAAACTCCAGAAATACTGGACAATTCTCGTATTTTCCATCTCTATTACATTTGTTTGAAAGTGACAGGAAACATTTTGAAGTTTTCTTATCGTAATAGGGACAAACCTTATAGTAGGCCTTTGCGCTCTTCATTATCTTCTCGACCCAGATCTTCTTATGATCCTTCTTCTCCGCCTCCTTTTCCGCCTTCGCTAAGGCCTTATTGATCTCGTCTTCAGACATTTTTATCGATTTATTTGACGACAACGGAAACACCTCTTTACATTACCATCTCTTCAACTGGACCAGTTATATAGATTACTACTACTCTTTTCATATTTTCTTGTCAGAGCAATCATATCACGTTTGTATAATAGTTAGTAAAACAGCTTAGAAGTCAACAAAACTTCACAGCTGGTAGAAGTAAATATTAGCAGTTTTCGAGTTTCCTTTTAACGTTTTGAGAGAAGCCTATTCTAAACCCTAGCTTAGGGTCATTATACAGGTAAAGGATCTTCTTGGTCTGGAGGCCCCTCAAGACCTTGAACAGCCATGCCGAATCCGCCTTATACTCCTCCTGCAATTGATCGATGTATATATATGTGGAACCCCATTGTTTATATCTCTCTAGAAGGAACATCAGAATATCTCTCTCTTCTTTATCTAATTTTTCTGAAATATCCGATAGACAAACCGTCGGATCCTTGTTTTGTGATTTATTGTCTCTAGATCTGGTTTTGGAGTCAATAAACGACAAGACTTCCTTCTCCTGTTTTTCCGAACTTTGTTTACCTTTGTTGTTTATTGTCTCCTTAACCTGTTCACCAAGCATTTGTTTAGCTATGACGAGCATTTCCTTAAACCTAGAGTTGGAGTACGATTCAATGATAGCAGTTGCGAGGGACTCTCCTTGAGGGGTAAGGTACCATCTTCCACCCTCAAGGTATATGAGGCCTTTCTTCTTCCAGTAGCTCAAGTAACTGCTCACGTACTTGGTCTCGTACCCCAGGTTTGAGGAGATCTCCGAGGTCCTCAGGGGCCTAGCGTGGAGCAAAACTAGGATAGCCTCCATAAGCTTAGATCTGGGAGATCCTCCAGCCTCCCGCGAGACCTGAATATCCTCCACGCTATGCTCCCTATCGGACACTGCAGTAAAGTATGTGCGAGTTTGCTTTTAATGGATAGCCAAATTATCCCCTAGGGAATACCATGGCTTTTTTGTCTAAGTGATACTGCACGTGGATATGGCCACATACTCATCATATCCCACAATTACCCTGTACACTCCACTGAACTTGAGGTCTAGAGATAGGTCCCCTGTGTCAAATCTGAGACAGTCTAACTTGTTTATCTTTGCCCTAGAGGAGACAAGAATCAGATCCTCTTTCCCTACTCTCCTTAACACCTCTGGCCCCAGCTCCTGGTTACCTCTACCTATAACGAAACCTTGTCCTCCGATAGGCGTTAGGACCAGCTTTAACTCCCCGGTTAATGACTTCAAATCCTCATAGTTTGCGTTGTATTTTACCACTTTCTTTCCCTTGATGATATCAATAGACAGAAAATTTGGTGAAAGCCCTAGAATCTGTTCTATTCTTTTAACCGTGGCTCCCGGTCCCATGATGTAGGTGACGTCGTCTTTCATTATTTTTTCTAGAAAAAAATAGGCAATCGAGTCTATTTCGTCTGAATAGTTGTATTCTTCCTTACTTGGAGTAAGTAAATTTGCAAATGAAATAGTGTTAGCCACATGAAACAGTTTAACCACATATCTACCTTTCCTATATTCCTCTTCGTCCAGGTCCAAAACCTCAGCCTTTACAACCCTAGCCTTTCCTTGAACGAATAGGGTTAGGAGGGTTCCAGCACTCTCGGGGGTAGTGGCAAACACCCCGCTATGCATCTTGACCCCGGCCGGAACGCCAAGGATTGGTAAACTCCCGGCGACCTCAGCTACGTCCCTGGCAGTACCGTCTCCGCCGACGAAGGTTATTATGTCCACGCCTTTCTCCTTCATCTCCTCTACGGCAATCAACGTGTCTTGCCTGGTTGAGTCGTCCCTGCCGGAGTTGAGGAGAGTGTATCTTTTCCTGAGTTTCACGTATTCCTCTCCCATTTTCCCCCTTGGGACCAAGTACTCGACGTCTGGGGCTCTGGACAGGAACCTGTAAACCCTACCTGGGATTTCGGGATTCAGTAGCCTAATTCCATCGCTTCCCTTGAGGCCTATTCTACCGCCTGAGCCGGCGTATGGATTAACTAGAAATCCTACTCTCATGTTCTAGGAGAGAAATTCCCACCTTATATGCCAAATGAATGTCCTGTGGGATAAGGTAAATGATGAGACTGCCCACAGGTAATGAGGAGGAGAGAAGGCTTACCTCCTGTAAAAGGGATTTTATGGAGAAGTCCTCAGTCTTTGGTGGAATCTCTATTCCCTGGTTCTCCTTAATGGTGATCAGGGTAGCCTCAGCTCCAGTTCTAATAATGAGATCTCTCAACTGGATTACCCCCTCCCTCTCCACTAGGTTTTTCCCACCTAGAATCACCAGTTGGATAGCCTTCCAGTTAAGCGAGTTAATGTAGACCTCAGATATTCTTACCCTCGATCTCCACCCTTCCACCAGTCTCTTCCCACCCTCCGTTAATTCAGTTCCCCCGATCCTATCAACAGTTATCAGGCCCATCTCCCTCAATCTCTTCAACATGGTTTTCACCGAGGCCTCGCTCAACCCAAGCTTCTTCATGAGGGTTAACCTACCCATTGGCGGTTCGTCATGAATCAAGTTCAAAGCCCACATAACGTAAGCCTCATCGTAGCTGGGCCTATTTCCCTGCCTGGGTTTGGTGGCCTCTTGGAGGGCGGAGATACCACTCATACTTTATAATTGCCGTCCTTGACTTTTAAATGATGCTAAAAGGGAATAATCTTCTGTGCCTGCTAGATCTTGATAGATACGATCTGCAGAGGTTACTTGACGTCTCCTTCTCCATGAAGGAGAAGGTGATGACTAACTCCGTCCCAAAGGCGTTAGAGGGAAAGAGAATCGCACTTTATTTCGAGAAACCCAGCACCAGGACCAGGATTAGCTCAGAGTTAGCCATCTCGATGATGGGTGGAACGGCAATAGTCCTGAGTAAGAACGATGTTCAGCTTTCCAGGGGAGAGCCCATAGAGGATACTGCAAGAATACTGGGAAGAATGGTTCACGGAATAGGTGCGAGAGTCCTGAAACATGATACCCTTCAGAAACTCGCGGAGTACTCAGGAAGGCCCACGGTAAACCTGCTAAGTGACCTGTCACATCCTCTTCAGGCAATTACCGACTTCATGACCATAAAGGAGATATTCGGGACACTTGACAAGCCCATAGCCTTCGTAGGTGATGGCGGAGATAACGTTCTTGTTAGCCTGATGGCCTTTGTGGCCAAGTTCGGGCTAGAGCTCAGGGTTGCCTCCCCGAAGGAGATGAGACCAAGGCCTGAGATATGGAAGAGAATAGAGGAGGAGGCCGAGGCCAGTCAAGCTATCATAGAGTTCTACGAGGATCCTTACGATGCAGTGAAGGGAGTATCAGTGGTCTACACTGACGTGTGGGTAAGCATGGGCCAGGAGGCCGAGGCACAAAGGAGAAAGGAGATCCTCTCCAGGTATAGGGTTACTGAGGACCTCATGAGATACACCTCCTCAGACTCCATTTTCCTCCATTGCCTCCCTGCTGTTAGGGGAGAGGAGGTGGAGCAAAGCGTCATTGACGGGAAAAAGAGCAAAGTTTGGGATCAGGCTGAGAACAGGTTATATACAGCAATGTCCGCGTTTTCCCTAATTTATTGAAAGAACTCGTCTATCTTTCTCTGCGAGAGGATACTCCTAATGGTTCTGATCTCCCTAAGGTTTACCCTTTTCTCCTTGAGCCTGGACTGAACAAGGTCTAAGGCTTCGCCCAAGCTAGATGTTTTAGCTATCCTGTTCTGAAAAGCCCTTTTCACAGTCTCCCTGATGTGCCAGTTTCCCAGTGGCGCAAAATAGTCCTTTGTGATCTCTCTTATAATTATGACTCCCGCAGACCTTGAGATCGAGTTAAGATACTCGAGCACCGATGTTCTGGCTGCCATGTATCCCCCGTCGAGGGTGTCATAGTTTCCCCAGTAATCTTCTTGAAGGTCAGTTATCACGAGCTCGCTGGACCAGAGGGCCATCTGATGCCAGATCTCTACCCATGAGGTTGAGTAGGAGGAGGGGTAAAGGATCACGTGAAAGTGATTTCCTAGATATCCTTGATAGAACACCAACACCTCGTTTATTGCCGGCAGTGACACGACGCGATCATGAAGTTCCTTCCCCACGATTGAATCCACAGCCGTAATTGCCCATCTAGTGGGGACTAGCTTCCTCCCCTTTCTGGTGCCCAACAATCCCAGTGATAGGGCATCAATAATCCTGTATACATCCTGCCCGCTTTCGTAAAGTGAAACTACTCCTTCTATAGCCTTCACGTCGTCTTGTATCAGTTTCTCAAGCATCCTAGGGACTTTAGGGTTCTCCACCACCCTGATCTCCTCAGCCTTAACCGAGGGTCCTCGAGGTAACACGTAACCATCGAATCTCAACTTGGCCTCAAGCTTACCAGAGATCTTGCTCTCGGATTGAACAGGTCTCTCAGATACCACGGCTAGGGAAAGCTCCCTTTCATACAACTTCCACACGTCTGTTATCTGAATTGAAGAGAAATTAGAAATAAGAGACGAGCGGTAATTTATAATATCATATATGGTCGCCTTACCCCACCAATTCACGGGATCTTCGTAAACCCTGGCCTGTTCGCCCACTACACCGGGGGCAAGGTTGAAACTGAGGGATACCCTTGGATAACCCTTCTCTCCAACCACTGCACTTGGAGGCGTGGATCCGTCTACAACACCCTTATCCAGGGATATCCTTGACGTGGCATTAACCACTGCCCTAAATCTCTCGGTGATGGGGCACGAGGAGAGGCCACACAAGAACTTAGTTCCCTTGCACCTGATGCATAGTTCTGCGGGAATCTTTCTCAAATCCCAGTTTCCTCTCTATATACCATTGGGCTATCTTCAATTTAGCGGTTACTGTGAGCCCCACAGGTACGGGTGACATTTCCCCCTTTCTCAACTTCTCAAGTATTTCGTCCACGTTAAACTCCTCCAGAGCTACCTGATTGTACGCGGAGCCCAACGACTCCTTCACGTGAGCGTCACTGTTGGCAAGCCCAGGTAAGGAGAGCGTTCTAGCAACGCTCTCTGCCTTCATGTTTGCCCTTCGTGGGGCCTTTGAATTATATATCTCAATAGCATTAAACTTGAATTTATACACCTGCTCCCCTATTCCATCCCTGAAAATATCGAAGGGATGCGAAGGGAAAACTATGCACGAGTTATCGCGCGAATAGTCCACGAGAAGGGAGAGGTCTTTCGGAGGATTTGGAGGGAAGTTACAAAGGACCACTACATGTCCAAATTGCGTCGTAACTTCCTGTCCAGGTATAACCTCTCCCTCAACGCGGGCAATACCCCTGGAGGTATCGTGATCTGTTAGGGCAATAACCAGGTTCAGTTTCTTGGCGTACTTAACTAAGGTTTCAGGGTCGTGCTTTCCATCGCTAAAAAATGAGTGAACGTGAAAATCCACTCTCATACGTAGCCCAGCTCTTTCATGACCTCCAAAGTGAGAATGGTTATTCCTGCTGCGCCCCTAACCAAGTTATCCCCTAGCACAACCATTCTGAGAGTCCCATTTTCGTTCTTTACTCTCCCTACGCTAATGGCCATTCCCCTCTCCGCATTAACGTCTATCTCAGGTTGAGGCCTATCCTCGCCCTCAAGTACTCTGATTGGGGTCTTGGGAGCCGTGGGTAAGTTCCTCTCTTGGGGCAAGGATTTGAAAGAGGAAAGGTCCCTCTTAACCTCCTCAGCATTAACCGGGGAGTCAAAGAACAGGTACATTACCCCCATATGTCCCACCTTGACCGGAACCCTCGTGGAGGTTACCAATGCTTTGAGCTCCACGTGGCGGATCGAGTCGTTCACTAGCGTCCCAAGCATCTTCCCAGATTCCTTGGGGATCTTTTCCTCCTCCCCCTTTATGAAGGGTATAACGTTGTTTGTGATCGACATGAAGGAAAGACCGTTATATCCTGCACCGCTTACCGCCTGGAGGGTGGTTATGATCATGTGATTTAAGCGGTACTTAAGAAGGGGTTTGATTGGCATGCTCATTATGGCAGCGGTACAATTGGGGTTCTTTACCAGAAGACCCTTCCAACCCCTTTTCTGTCTTTGGGTTTCGAGAAGCTTCAGATGATCCCAGTTTACCTCAGGATTTATGAGTGGAACCTCTGGGTCCATTCTGAATGGACTCGCATTTGAGACCACGGTTATCCCTTCCCTAACAAGTTTGAGCTCTATCCCCTCAGCTAGCTCATTGGGTAAGGCCGAAAGGACAACGTCTACGTCTTTATGATCCTCTGGCTCGGTAGACACTATTCTGAGGTCCCTAGCTTGTTCTGGTACCTCTCCGCCCTCAACCCACTTCACTGCCTCAATGTATCTTTTCCCTATCTTGCCCGGGGAAGCGCTAACCTTGGTGAGTTCTATATAGGGATGGGAAGAGAGCAACCTAACCATCTTTTGCCCTACCATCCCCGTAGCTCCCAGAAGAGATACCTTCAGTTTATCCATTTTACAACAACCTCATGTAAGTCTTTAGCAAGATTAAAACCTTCATCTTTTTTCACCACAAAGGTAGCGCTCACATTCCTAAGTCCCCTGGATATGGAGGCCACCTCAAAGGACGAAGCCTCCCTCAACACTTCCCTGAATAGCTCCTTGTTTCTCAGTCCACATCCCACAACGCTTACTGCACTCGCGTCTTGGATGTTAATGCTATCCACATCCCTTAGCTCCTGTAGCCTAGAGGATAGCCTTTCTGCATTCTTGGAGTCAACCACGATGTGAATGGTGGTCTCTGAAGCTGGCTGAGATAACGAAATGATGTTAACTCCCGCCTCTCTAGCCTTTTCCATTACCCTAGCTGCCGAACCTATCTTCCCCACAATGTTTGTACTCTCCACAGAGATCAACTTTAAGTCGTCGAGGACCGCTATTCCCTTCAATTTATCTGACGAGTCGCACGTTCCCTGGACCAGGGTGTAACCCTCGTCGTAGAGTCCCTCTATGTAAACCCTTATATCCCTATCGAACATGGGCTCGAATGTTCTTGGATGAAGCCTCTTGGCACCCATTTGCGCCAGCTCCATGGCCTCCTCTAGGGAGAGCCTAGATATGGTCTTGGCCCCAGGGAACTTCCTAGGATCTGCAGTCATGATACCTGGAACCTCGGTTACTAGCCTAACCTCCGGAAATCCTAGTAACTTACCGAGAAGAGTAGCAGTATAGTCGCTTCCTCCCCTCCCAACAGTAGTGTATCTCTCCGTTGGGGTCTTGCCTATGAAACCTGGAACCACAACAATCTTAGATGGGATATCTAGGACCTTCCTCGCCTCCATGGCAGAGAGATCCTCTATAACGTTGGCCTCTCCGAACGAGTCATCCGTTACAAGTAGTGGTTCTGGGTAGGATTGAGCGTCCATTTTCTTGCTTCTTAACATGGCCCCTAAGGTTATGCTAGCCATCCTTTCACCAAAGGAGAGGATGTAATCCCTCACTCTCGCCGATATCTCATCGAGCACCTTGATGGACCAAGCTATCCTGAATAGCTCGTCCGCCAGCTTCGATATGGACTTGAACGCATTGTCAAATTCAGGTCCGTCCACAATCTTGGACAAGAGCTTGACGTGTCTATCATATATCTCGCTAACTATTTCCACCGCCTTATCCCTATTCTCCGTGGCTTCAATCAAGCTGTTGGTTACTCCCTTGAGGGCCGAGGTTACCACAATGGTCCTATCCCTCGATGAGTATTGGCTTATCCTGTCGGCTATGAGTTCGAAGTCCCTTTCATCCTTCTGAATTGATCCGCCAATCTTAACCACTAACATTCAGATCACCTAGAATTATATTTTCTAAATGATCAGGATTTACAATTATACGTCTTGCTGAAGACTTTATCATGGAATCGGGGTCCTTTAATGCATGTCCAGTTAGTATCATGACGGTCTTGCTTGTCTTGTCCACAAGTCCGTGTTCCAAGGCCTTCTTATATCCAGCGAAGGACGCGACCGATGCCGGTTCAGCCCCTATTCCCTCCTTCCTGGCCAGTTCCCTCTGTGCCTCCATTATCTCGTTATCGCTGACGTAGATTGCAGTTCCCTGCGATTCCTTGATGGCCTTCATAGCCTTCTTCCAATTTACTGGTTTCCCTATCCTGATTGCTGTTGCCACGGTTTCTGGGTTCTCCACAAACTGGGGCGTGTCCTGGTTGTTTAGAATTGCCTTGGCAATTGGTGAAGCCCCTTCAGCTTGTACTCCAATCATTCTTGGTACCCTGTCAATTACTCCGGCATCCCTTAATTCTGTGAAGCCCTTCCAAATTGCATAAATATTCCCAGCATTCCCAACTGGTACGAACACGTAATCGGGAACACCTATCTCCTCCGTAATCTCATACGCAATAGTCTTCTGGCCCTCAAGTCTCCAGGGATTGAATGAGTTCAGCGGATAAACTATTCCCACGTCCTTATACAGTTTCATCACTGCCTTCATACCGACGTCGAAACTCCCCTCGACCTCTAGGATCGTAGCACCATATAGGATAGATTGGGCCAACTTACCTATGGCAACTTTGTCCTTAGGTAGAACAAGGTAAATCTTGAGTCCAGCCCTCGCCGAGTAAGCTGCGGCTGAGGCTGCAGTGTTTCCCGTGGACGCTGCAACCACAATCTTGTATCCCTCGCTTACCGCGGAGCTTATGGCAACTGTCATTCCCCTATCCTTGAAGCTACCAGTGGGGTTTGCGCCCTCAAACTTATAATACACCTCACTGTTCTCCCTTGATCTGATTAGGGGTGTTCCGCCTTCACTTATACTCACAATCTTCTTGTAATTTCCAGCTATAGCAGGGGAGTATCTCCAGACTCCTCTACCTCTTAACTTCGAGAACGAGAATGTAGGGGGTAACTTTACTGATATCTCGAGTATCCCCCCACATCTTGGGCAAGTGATCATTTTTTGATCCAATTCGCTCTGGAACCCACATTCAATACAACGCATGGATCCCTCTAGTTTGTTTCCAACGACATGTCACCAGCCTGCATGATCGCTGTATGTAAAAATTTAAACTTTATGGGACCTTAGACTCCAATGGGCTTCAAGGATCTTCGAGACTATCTAGAGAATATGCGTTCCAAGGGCAAACTTATCGAAGTGGAGCACGAGGTTGATGTGAACCTGGAAATAGCCGAGCTAGGGAGAAGGGCCACATATTCTCATCTCCCACCGCTACTCTTCACCAGGGTTAAGGGTTACCCTGGCTGGAAAGTGCTCACTAACGTTTACTATTCAATGGAGGGAATCTATGAGTTGTTTGGGACCAAGAACCTTGAGGGGATAGCGGACAACTTTCTAGCGAGTTTCGGGGAGGTACCAGTCACAATTCTCGATAAAGCGAAATCTCTCCCATCACTTCTGAAGATGGGAAAGTACATGCCGAAGGGTAAGAAGGCCTTGTTCAAAGAGGACAAGAGCCTGAACCTGGAGGCATTGCCTGCAACAAAAACTTGGCCAAAGGATGCAGGCCGATACATGACGTTTTCTATTGTAATAACGAAGGATCCAGAAAAAAACACAAATAACTTAAGTATATATAGAGTACAAATATTGAATGAAAGGGAAGCGTTAGTACACTGGCAAGCGTTCAAGAGAGGATCCCTGGCAGCCTCCAAGTACAGGGATCTGGGCTTGTCTAAGGTACCGGTGGCGATAGTCAATGGAGTGGACCCCATCATAACTTTCACTGCTGCGTCTCCTGTGCCTCCTGGACTAGACAAGTATCTGTTTGCCGGGATACTGAGGGATGAGGGCGTGGATGTGGTAGAGTTGGACAACGGAATGCTGGTTCCAGCCCACGCCGAGTCAGTACTTGAGGGTTACGTAGATTTAAACGATATGAGGCCCGAAGGACCCTTTGGGGATCACCTAGGATACTACACTCCTCAGGATTACTACCCAGTGTTTAAGCTTGAGAAAGCCTACGTAAGGGAGAACCCCATCTACCATGTAACTTCTGTGGGAAAACCACCGCTCGAGGACACTTGGATAGGGAAGGGTGTTGAGAGGATATTCCTGCCTTTCCTGAAGATGATAATTCCAGACCTAGTTGACATGAACCTGCCAGAGTATGGTCTTTTCACTAGTATAGGAATATTTTCAATACGGAAAAGGTATCCAGGACAGGCCAGGAGGGCCATGATGTCAATTTGGGGTACTGGGCAACTTAGCTTCCTAAAGCTGGTGATCATTGTCGATAGCGACGTTAACATTCATGATATGAACCAGGTTCTTTACGCCATTGCCAGTACGGTGGATCCTCAACGCGACGTCATGATAGTTACCAATGCCCTAAATGACAGTTTAGATCATACAGTTCCTAATCCCCCTCTTGGGAGCAAAATGGGGATAGACGCAACTAGAAAGTTTAAGGAGGAGTTAGGGAAGGACTGGCCAGAGCCTGTAGAGAGTGATCCAGGCGTGGTTAAGAGGATATCCGAGGTCTGGGAGAAGATAGCCTCTAAATGGCCAAGTCCTCCCTCAAGGTAGACTCACCCTTCTTGTAGATCACTGTAACCTCTACTACGTCCAGACCCCTTGTGGGAATTTCGAGCCTATTGGTCACCTTCTCCACCCTAGTTTCGTCGGTAATTGTTCTCCTACTCCTCTCGTCCGATGGAGAGAGCGAGGTAACGCTATACTTTACTATTACCTCCCTGATAAGGAGGGGAGCCCCACTAACCGTTTCCAATATAATCCTTTCCCCATCTAACCTAGCCTTAAACTCGGTCATATTATCACGCACAAGCTAGCCTGTATTATGTATATTCTATCTTAAACGTTATTTTTCCTTAAGATAAGTAGTAGAGCTTACATGACCAGTAAAGTAGAGGATTTCGTGAGGAACTGGAATGGAAGACAGGAAGCTGGTATCGGAGAGAGAGTTAAGAATGCCTTCAAGCCTAAGCAACCCCTGAAGTACAAGCTGGTCACTGCAAATTACAAGCTAAGGACTACAATTAACAGACTAGAAGTGTATATCTCCAAGATGCAGGAGAGAGATAGAGTTCTATTTGAAAGAGTTATCTCGGCGCAAATGGCTAAGGACAACGCTAGAGCCTCAATGTATGCCAATGAGATAGCTGAGATTAGAAAGATGACTAAGCAAATAATGGGTGTACAGATCGCCCTTGAACAGGTTCAGCTCAGGTTGGAGACAGTAACTGAGGTTGCTGATGTGTTCAACAACCTTATCCCAGTGATTGGCGTAGTTAGGGAGCTCAAGAATGCAATAAAGGGAGTTATGCCTGAGATCAGCATGGAGCTGGCGGAAGTAGAGGAAGGATTGCAGGAAGTAGTAATTGAGGCGGGAGACTTCACTGGAACAAGTGTAGAGCAGGCCGCTACGAGTCCAGAGGCAAGGAAGATATTGCAGGAAGCTAGCATGATAGCTGAGCAGAGAATGAAGGAGAACTTCCCTGACCTTCCTGCCTTGGTCACCACAACTCAGAAGGCAGAGAACGGGAACGGTTCTAAATAACTCTCATTCTTTTAATCTTTTCGTGTTTTATATCATCTATTTTTTATTCGCTTTAACCTTCTAAGCAGATTTTTAAGTTTTGATGCGAAAATGATAGTGGGGATATCTTATTGGTTACTCAAATTTTGAAAGAAGAGGGTATCCTTCCGCTATCGAGAGTAAGGAAAGAAATGGTAGAATTGGCTGGAGGAAAGGGAGCTAATCTCGGGGAGCTCCTTAGCCAGGGGATCCGCGTACCCCCTGGCTTCGTTATTACCTCAAAAGCTTACTCGTACTTCTTGGATTATAATGGTTTAAGGGATAAGATTGTTTCAATTTTGAAGGAAGAAGACTCGTCTGAAAAGGCGAGCGAGAGGATAAAACACCTGATTCTCACCTCTCAAGTTCCCCATGACCTGGAGGAAATGATATACGATTCCTTTGACGAACTTTCTAGGGCTGTGGGTAAGGAGATACTTGTAGCTGTCAGGTCATCAGCCACTGCAGAGGATATAGAGAGCGCAAGCTTCGCTGGCCAGCAGGACACCTACCTTAATGTTAAGAGGGCAAACCTAATCAATATGGTCAAGGCAGTTTGGGCTAGTCTCTATAACGAGAGGGCCATAGAGTACAGGAAGAGTAAGGGCATTGATTCCTCCAAGGTAGAGATGGCTGTAGTTGTACAGAAAATGGTGAACTCCAGGTCCTCCGGGGTCATGTTTACGCTTAATCCTTCAAACGGTGATAGGAATTTCATTGTAATAGAGTCGTCTTGGGGACTAGGTGAGGCAGTGGTTGGAGGTAAGGTCACGCCTGATGAGGTTATTATCTCCAAACACGATCTCAAGATCCTGGACAAGAGGATAGCCAAGAAAAATATGAAAATCGTATATAACCAGGGCAATAACGTTGAGGTTCCGCTTAACGGTGAGGAGAGCGAGAGCCCAAGTATCTCCGATGAGGAGGCCTTGGAATTAGCTAAACTGGCCCTAAAAATTGAGAGTCATTACGGGATGCCCATGGATATTGAATGGGCAATAGATGCTGACCTGAAGTTCCCCGACAACGTTTTCATAGTGCAGGCTAGGCCTGAAACCTTCTGGGCTTCTAAGGAAAAGGAGAAGGTAAAGACCACAAGCGCGACCCAACCCACCGAGAGAAAGATCCTCGTTAAGGGTCTGGCAGCCAGTCCAGGTATAGCTAGCGGAAAGGCCAGGGTTCTTATGGATGTAAAGGAATCCAAGGATTTCCAGAAGGGAGAGATCCTTGTGACCAGAATGACCGACCCTGACTGGGTTCCAGTGATGAAGATTGCTTCCGCAATAGTTACGGATGAAGGCGGGATCACTAGTCATGCAGCAATAGTTTCTAGGGAGCTTGGGATACCGGCCATTGTAGGGGCCAAGGACGCTACGAAGGTTCTAGAGACTGGCCAAGAGATCACCGTAGATGCCACAAGGGGAGTCGTGTATGAGGGCAGGATAATTGCAGAGGAACCAAAACAGGAGCACCAGGGTACCTCAATTTCCGGATTGTCTAGGGATGTACTCCTAAGCCTCTTCCCAGTCACTGGTACTAAGATATACATGAATTTGGGCCAACCGGACGTGATTGAGAAATATCTGGACCTTCCCTTCGATGGAATTGGACTCATGAGGATAGAGTTCATCGTAAGCGAATGGATAAAGCATCATCCTCTCTACCTCATCAAAATAGGTAAACCTGAGGAGTTTGTGAATAAGCTCGCTGATGGAATTGCTAGGGTCGCTTCCGCAATATATCCTAGACCGGTGGTGGTGAGATTCTCCGATTTCAAGACCAACGAGTATAGGGGACTGATAGGAGGAGAGGAGTTTGAACCCGAGGAGAGAAACCCAATGATAGGATGGAGGGGAGTCTCGCGTTACGTGAGCCAGCAGTACGAACCAGCCTTTAGACTAGAGGTTAGGGCAATTAGAAAGGCTAGGGAGGAGATGGGTCTTAAGAACGTCTGGGTTATGTTCCCCTTTGTCAGAACCACGTGGGAGTTGAACAAGGCAATAGGGATAATGGAGGATGAGGGTCTCAGGAGGACTGCCGACTTCAAGGTCTGGATAATGGCAGAGGTTCCCTCAGTTATAACCATGGCCGATGAGTTCTCCAAGATGATAGATGGGTTCAGCATAGGTAGTAACGACTTAGCTCAGCTGACTCTAGGTGTGGACAGGGACTCAGAAATCCTAGGAAGAATGGGTTACTATGACGAAAGGGATCCAGCAGTATTGAGATCGATGAAAAGATTGATCAGAATAGCCCACAAGTATGGAAGGACAGTTTCCATATGCGGGCAGGCTCCTAGCGTATACCCAGAGGTAACCGAGTTCCTGGTGAAGGAGGGAATAGATAGCGTAAGTATAAACCCAGACACCGTTATATACACAAGGAGACTGGTGGCCAGCATAGAGCAGAAGCTTCTTCTAAGAAGGAGGTAAACCTGCACATTTTTTGCATATCCTTCTGGAACCGTTGGAATAGGCAACACATTCCTCGCAGATCAAGCTTCCGCAGGACTCGCAGTAACCTATGGAAAGGTTTTTCTTGCAGAGTTCACACATGGACATTTCGCAAATGGAGCATATCCCTTCCTTGAAATGAAGATCACATACTGACCTACCGCAGATACTGCACGTGTTTCTAGCTTCTCTTTCCTCGCAGATTTCACATTTCAATGAACTTCTTAAACCAAAGATAGGCCTCCTCATCATCCTTAGCCTGCTTAGGTGGATGTTTGAAGTAGAATGCAGACACCTCGTTCAGGGGACCTCCTATTCCCCTGTCCTTAGCTAACTTTACTGCCCTTATTACATCTACCAGTACTGAGGCACAGTTAGCCTTATCGTCAACCTCTAGTGTTGCCTCCACCTTCACTGGCCTTCCAGCGAACCCAGACCCGTTAACGTAGATGTATGCCACCTTAGTGTTTCCCAGGAATGGAACGTAATCACTGGGCCCTATCCTTATCCTTCCTTGGATCTCTATTTCCTGTTCATTTTCAAGGGTACTCGTTACGGCCTTGGTCTTGCTGATCCTCTTGGAGTGAAGCCTCTCTTCAGTTTTCATGTTGAGGAAATCCGTGTTCCCTCCTACGTTTAGCTGATAAGTCTCCTCTACCTTAACCCCCCTTAATCTGAATAGCGAGGTGATGGCCCTATGAAATATGGTTGCGCCAACTTGTCCCTTCACGTCGTCACCAGCAATGGGTAATCCAAGCTCTCTGAACCTCCTTGGGAATTCACCTGTGGGGTCGCTCGCTATGAAGACGGGGATAGCGTTAACAAACCCTATTCTGGCCTCAAGTGATGCCCTCGCATATGCCCTCGAGGCCATCTCGCTACCCACTGGCAACATGTTGACGAGCAGATCTGCTCCACTACTTTTGAGTTTGTCCACAACGGACTCAATCTTCCCCTCGCTTGAGGGATTAAACACGTTCATCATGTGTGGGGCAACGCCATCCAATACAGGACCTGGAGAGACCTCAACTCCCAGCTTGTCCATCTCAACTATTCTAGGAGTTATGTTAGGCTTCTCAAATATCGCCTCAGCCACATCCTTTCCTATCTTGTTGACTGAGACATCAAAGGCAGCTACCACCTTAATGTCAGTTACCTTGTAACCGCCTATGATGGGTGTAATCAATCCATCAAAGTAATTCTCGCCCATTTTCCTGTAGTACTCTATTCCTTGCACAAGCATGGATGCACAATTTCCAAGGCCAGCGATTGCTATCTTGATCATTGGCTTTTTAGGTTTGTTAGGCAGTTAAAAATATAGTGATGAAAGGGATTTAGCCGAGTAGTGAGGAAGTGGAGCGACTCTGAGGTGATATAGTGGGCTTAGCAAGGCTTCACGCAATAGTCGAAGGAGAAGTGCAAGGGGTAGGCTTCAGGAGGTATGTGCAAATTCACGCAGTTAGGCTTGGGCTAAAGGGCTATGCAAAGAACCTGCCAGACGGAACAGTTGAGGTTGTGGCCGAGGGTTATGAGGAATCCATTCAGCAATTTCTAAACTATTTGTGGAAAGGACCACCTCTAGCTCTTGTAACTAAGGTGACGCATAAACTCGAGAGTTATAAGGGTGAGTTTACTTCCTTCGACACGTATTAGCCGGAAATCCTATACATTTAAAAAGGACAAAATTATTTAATACGCGGTGTTCTTGTTGCACCAATGGCAAATAGTGAGGAAATAATACCAAGCTATTGGTATAACATAATACCCGATTTACCCAAACCTTTACCTCCTCCTAGGGATCCCCCAGATGCGGAGTTCTCTAGGATTGACCTTTTGAGAAAGATAATGCCTAGTGAGGTTCTAAGACAGCAGTTTACAGTGGAGAGGTTTGTTCCAATTCCTAAAGAAGTAAGGGAGGCTTACATCAATATAGGCAGACCTACGCCTTTAGTCAGAGCTAGAAGGCTTGAGGAATTCCTGAACACTCCGGCTAAAATATATTTCAAGTATGAAGGGGCAACTCCCACTGGTTCCCATAAGATAAACACAGCCCTGCCGCAGGCTTACTTTTCCATGAAGGAGGGAGTGGACCACCTGGTCACTGAGACTGGGGCTGGCCAGTGGGGAACAGCTGTAGCTCTATCCGCGAGAATGTATGGACTAAATTCCACTATTTTCATGGTAAAGGTGAGTTATGAACAGAAACCGCAAAGGAGAACCATCATGCAATTGTATGGTGCACGAGTTTTCGCCAGCCCAACCTCACATACTGAGTACGGCAAGAAGGTTCTAAACGAGAACCCGAATCATCCAGGCTCCCTTGGAATAGCAATGAGCGAGGCAATAGAGTACGCTCTCTCCAACGGCTATAAGTATCTCGTCGGGAGCGTGTTAGATGTTGTGGTGTTGCATCAAAGCGTAATAGGGCTTGAGGCTATGAAGCAGTTGCAGGAACTAGACGAGGAACCAGACGTGTTAGTGGGCTGTGTGGGAGGAGGGAGTAACTTTGGAGGCTTTACCTTCCCGTTCATCGGGTCCAAGAAGGGATCGAAGTACATTGCAGTTGGATCTTACGAGATACCAAAGTTCAGTAAGGGGGCCTATAACTACGATTTCCCAGACAGTGCTGGGCTGTTACCCCTTGTCAAGATGATTACCCTAGGAAGGGATTACGTACCTCCACCAATATATTCGGGCGGGCTCAGATATCATGGGGCTGCGCCCTCCCTAAGCATGCTAATCAAGGAAGGGATAGTGAATTGGAGGGAGTACAATGAGAAGGAGATATTCGAAGCAGCTCAAATATTCCTTCAAACCCAAGGAATAGTTCCAGCACCAGAATCCTCTCATGCAATTAGGGCAGTGATAGAGGAGGCACGCGAGGCCAAGATCAAGAACGAGAAAAAGGTGATCGTATTCAACCTGAGTGGTCATGGATTACTGGATCTACCCAACTACGAGTCTATGATGAAGAGGATTGGTCAAGATTGAAGATGTTGGTATCCTATGCAACGTTGGGTTACCCCAACAAGGAGGATTATCTGAGACTAGTGAAGGGACTAGTGGAAGCGGGATCAGATATCCTTGAAATTGGTCTCCTTCCCAAATACGCTAAATATGACGGACCCGTAATAAGGAGGAGTTATAAACAGGTTTCTACGTGGTTGACCGATTTCTGGTCACTTCTTGAGGAAACCAGGAGAGCAGTGGATGTTCCTCTAGTGATTCTAACCTACCTAGAAGACTGGGTGACATCTCTTCCCGACACTCTCGCCAGAATGAAAGATGTGGGAATTAACGGCGTGCTATTTCCAGATCTTCTCATAGACTTCGTTGACGAGTACGAAAAATACGTTAATGAGATAAAGAGCCATGGACTGAATGCAGTAATTTTTACCTCTCCCTCAGTTCCCGATCCCCTGATACACAAGGTATCCAAGATCTCAGATATGTTTCTCTACTACGGCGTTAGACCCACCACTGGAGTTCCCCTACCCGTCAGTGTAGATTCCCTCATAACTAGGGTGAGGACCCTGGTTAACAACAAGTTGGTGGTGGGATTCGGCCTTTCTGACATAGAGGACATGAAGAAGGCCCTTAGGGCTGGGGCAGATGGAGTAGCCATAGGCACGGTTTACATCGAGGAGATAGAGAGGAATGGAGTGGAATCCGCGATTTCATTAGCGAGGAAGTTCAGGGGGATATTGGATGGATCCTAAGGAGGTCCTCAAGAGATTAACTGAAGGCGTATCCTTGTCCCAAGAGGAGGCAAAGAAGTTAGCCGATTTAATCATGGAGGGATCAATACCAGAACCCTTAGTTGCTGGTATCTTAGTTGCACTAAAGATGAAAGGAGAGACCCCAGACGAGATAATAGGATTTGCCAATTCCATGAGGCAACATGCGCTAAAACTGGACTTGAGGAACACCCTCGACACGGCTGGCACGGGAGGAGACGGTATAGGAACAATTAACGTTAGCACGGCCACTGCTCTGGCCGTTAGCTCTGTCTTTCCTGTGGCGAAACATGGTAATAGGGCTGCAAGTAGTAGAAGCGGAAGCGCGGACTTCCTTGAATCCCTTGGGTACAATATCCAAGTTCCTCCAGAGAAGGCCAAGGATCTACTTTCGCGGGACAATTTCGTGTTTCTCTTTGCTCAGCTATATCATCCTTCCATGAAGAACGTTGCACCTGTAAGGAAGGTTCTAGGAGTCAGGACTATCTTCAATCTCCTGGGCCCTCTCACCAACCCAGCAGGATCCGAGAGGCAGGTCATGGGAGTATACTCTCTGCCTTTCATGAGAAAGCTAGCTGAAGCAGCACTTAAGCTAGGTTACGTCAAGCTTGTACTTGTTCACGGGGAGCCTGGACTGGATGAGGTCAGCCCTCAAGGGAAGACATATATCACAGAGGTAACGGGGAGTAAGGTTGAGGAATATACCTATGATTTCTCTGAAATTATAGGTCAACCAGTTCCTGTTTCCAGATTGACGACCACAGATCCTCTCGACTCCGTGAGAAGAGTTCTGATGGCGTCCATGGGGAGGGATGAAGCCGTAGAGAAGTTCATCAGAATAAACGTGAGCGTCGCACTTTACACTGCGGGACTTGTTTCTGATTTTAAGGATGGATTTGAATTATCAGAGGAACTTGTAAGAAAGTTGCCAGATCGAATTGAGACTTTGGTAAGGGACAATGGAGATCCTAGTAAGATCAAGGCCATAAAGGGATCCCTATGACCAAAGTAAAGATTTGCGGAATAGCTACACTGGATGATGCTGTGGACATATCTAGGCTAGGAGTTGATATGCTTGGTTTCCTAGAGGACCCAGTTAGCCCTAGGTACGTTAAGCCCGATTTCTTGAGGATTGTGAGAGACAATGTTTCTGTCCCCCTTGTTTCGGTTAACGTTTTACGTCCGCTTCTCGTTGCCCTTAAGAACCCATACGCCGATATAGTTCAGATACATAGGGTCTTGAAGGAGGAAGAACTGGAACTACTTAGATCGTACTTTAGGAAGTTCATTCTCTATGTACCTTCGTCGGAGAGATACTTGGATTACCTAAGGAGGGTCCTAGATATCACCAACATGGTTCTGCTAGACTTGGAGAGGAAGGGAGATAGACCTAACTTTGGATTCTTAGCACAGGTTCTAAGGGACTACCCAGGACTAGGCGTTGGAGGAGGTATCTCCCCTGATAACGTTCACGATTTCCTGAAACTTGAGCCTGGTTGGTTGGACATATCCCGGGGAGTTGAGGACTATCCGGGGAAGAAGAACTTGGGTAAGGTAAGAAAGATTTTGGAGGCGATTAGATGAAGACCTACCCTATCACGGCATTTGCTCAGCCCTATGAGGTTTATCAGTGCATTGAGAGAGATCAGGAGATTGCTGCTCTCATGGAGAGTGTAGAGGGCTCTCAAAACACCGCCAGATATAGCGTAATTGCCTGGGGGGTTAAGAGGAAGGTACAGGTGAACAGGGGAGATGACCTGGAGGAATCGATACTGAACGCTCTAAGAGGTGTAGAGGAGGGCGAGCTTAGGTTTTCAGGTGGTCTTCTAGGTTACATATCGTACGACGCGGTGAGAAGATGGGAAACAGTTAGGGACTTGAAGCCTGCAATAGAGGATTGGCCAGACGCCGAGTTCTTCCTTCCAGAGAACGTTTTGGTCTTCGATCATGCACTGGGAAAGGTGTTTGTGGAGGGAGATATACCATCAATAGCTGGATGTTTTGAACAGGGGGAATTCAAGGTGACTCCCCATGACGAGTCGATGACTAAACAAGAGTATGAGTCAGGGGTTAACTCGATACTAGAATACATCAAGTCAGGATACGCATTTCAGGTTGTCCTCTCCAGGTTCTATAGATACGCTGTCCAGGGTGACCCAATGAGACTTTACAGAAACTTGCGAAAGATTAATCCATCTCCCTACATGTTTTACATTAAATTTGGGGAGAGGAAACTCATTGGATCCAGTCCGGAGCTTCTATTCTCAGTTCAAAGGGGGATCGCTGAAACTTTCCCGATCGCGGGCACTAGACCTAGGGGAAAGACCAGTGAAGAGGATTTTGAACTGGAACAGGAACTTCTATCCTCTGAGAAGGAGATGGCCGAGCACCTAATGCTTGTGGATTTGGCCAGAAACGACATAGGAAAGTCCTGTGTACCAGGAACTGTGAAGGTCCCAGAATTCGCCTACGTCGAGAAGTACAGCCACGTACAACACATTGTTAGTAGAGTGGTGGGAACCCTGAGGAAGGATGCAAATTCCTTGGATGTTCTAAAGTCTATGTTCCCTGCCGGTACAGTCAGCGGTGCTCCAAAGCCCATGGCAATGAACATAATAGAGTTGCTAGAGCCTTACAAGAGGGGCCCCTATGCTGGTGCAGTGGGTTTCATCTCAAGGAATTCAGCGGAGTTTGCAATCACCATCAGAACCGCAATGATTAACAGGGATATTCTTCGCATCCAGGCTGGAGCTGGGATAGTCTACGATTCAGTTCCTGAGCAGGAGTACTATGAAACTGAGCATAAAATGAGAGCCCTTAAGGTGGCACTTGGGGTGAGCTAATGGACATAACCCTGATAATAGACAATTACGACAGTTTCGTTTACAACATTGCGCAGAGCATAGGCGAACTTGGAAGTTATCCTCTAGTGGTTAGAAACGACGAGATATCTGTGAAAGGCGTGGAGAGATTAAGGCCTGATAGAATAGTGATATCGCCAGGGCCAGGATCCCCAGAGAAAGCTGAAGATGTAGGGATAGTTCCTGAGGTTATAAGGATCCTGGGAAAGAGAATCCCAATCCTGGGTGTCTGCTTAGGGCATCAGGCCATAGGCTATACGTTCGGTGCTAAAATTAGGAGGGCAAGGGTAATATATCACGGGAAACTGAGTACAGTGGTTAGGACTGGCGATAGTCCCCTATACACCGGCTTACCGACAGAGTTCAAGGCAACCAGGTATCACAGCCTAGTTGTGGACAATGTGAGCTCTCCTCTTATGGTGGACTCCGTTTCCAAGGAGGACGGAGAGATAATGGGTCTACATCACGCAGAGTACAGGATTTACGGGGTTCAGTTTCATCCTGAGAGCGTGGGAACTACGCTCGGACAAAAAATATTTTACAACTTCCTCAACAGAATCTGATAATGCCGAGATATCTTGAAGGATGGATCAAGGATGTGGTTGAAAATGCTAAGAGGAGGCCTTACGTTTCCAGGAGCAGAGAGAAACCGGTTCTACAGATAATTCCAAGAATAAGGGCAGTAAAGGGCGCGGGGCTAAATCCTGTCATTGCTGAGTATAAGAGGAAATCGCCCTCAGGATTTTCCGAGGACAGGGATCCCATATCCTATGCGAAGTCAATGGAGCAAGGAGGCGCTGTTGCGATCAGCGTGATTACCGAGAACACCGTGTTCGGAGGCTCTTACGAGTATCTGGAGAGGATAGCGAGGAACGTCAAGATTCCGTTACTCATGAAGGATTTCGTAGTCAGTGAGAACCAAGTGGATACTGCATATGACCTTGGAGCCGATTTTGTTCTACTAATTGTCAGAATTCTCACGGAAAGGGAACTCTCGGGCCTTCTAGAATACGTGAGATCTTACGGGATGGAGGCCTTAGTCGAGGTTCATGATAGGGAGGACTTAGATATAGCTTTAAGGTCTGGCGCAAGCCTCATAGGTGTTAACTCAAGGGATCTCTTCTCTCTCACAATTCAGAAGGAGATGGCCATGAAGCTACTGGAACAGATACCTTCCACAGTTACCAAGGTGGCCGAGAGTGGGATAGAGTCCGCCGAAGAGATCAGGCTCTTGAGGGAGAAGGGAGCGGACGCCTTTCTCATAGGATCCAGTCTAATGCGCAATCCAGATAAGATTAAAGAGTTTGTTCAAGGGTAATAAAAGGGGAAAAATGGAAAATTTCGCTGGTTCGCTTTCAAGATTAACTGGAGAGTCAACCCTCCTTTATCAGGAAATAGCCAGAAACGTGGAGAGGACCAAGGGAATAAATACCATCAACTTCGGCATAGGCCAACCTGATCTACCAACTCCTCAGAGAATAAGGGAAGAGGCTAAACTGGCACTGGATAAGGGTTTCACCGCATACACCCCAGCACTGGGGTTAGACGAGTTAAGATCCAAGATAGCGGAATTTCTTACCCAGAGATACGGGGATCAAATAAGGAAGGAAGAGGTAGCTGTTACGCCTGGGGCTAAGACTGCACTCTTCCTGGCATTTCTTATGTATGTTAACCCTGGCGATGAGGTAATCCTATTCGATCCTTCCTTCTACTCCTATGGAGAAGTGGTTAACCTTCTAGGGGGGAAACCAGTTTATGTCCCTCTCAGCTTTAACGAGAACTCGGGTTTCAGTGTCGACATGGATGAGTTAGTTTCCAAGATCACTCCCAGGACCAAGATGATAGTTTACAATAACCCTCATAACCCGACTGGAATGAACTTCAACGATAAACTTGCGAGGGAACTAGTTGAGATAGCTAGGGAGAAGAGGTTAATCCTTCTTTCAGACGAAATTTACGACTACTTCGTCTATGACGGCGGTTTCAGGAGCGTGCTTCAGGAAGCTTGGAGAGATAACGTGATTTACATAAACGGGTTCAGCAAGACCTTCAGCATGACAGGTTGGAGACTGGGATATATTGTTGCCAAAAGGGAGGTCATTAACAAGGTTGGCATATTAGCGTCCAATATATACACATGTCCCACTAGCTTTGCCCAAAGGGGTGCATTAGCCTCCTTTGATACCTTCGACGAGGTGAGACGCATGATAGACCTGTTCAAGAGAAGGAGAGACGTTATGTTCTCGGAGCTTAAGACCCTCAAGGGAATTAGGGTTTACAAGTCGTCTGGGGCATTCTACATGTTTCCAGACGTTAGCGAAATCCTGAAGACGACTGGAATGGATTCAAAGGCCTTAGCGGTGAAAATAATTGAGGAGGGGGGTGTGGTAACTATCCCAGGTGAGGTGTTTCCAGAAAAGGTTGGGAGAAACTTCCTGAGATTGAGCTTTGCCCTAGATGAGGAGAAAATTAAAGAGGGCGTGTCAAGGATGAAAATGGCACTGGAGAAACTCACAGGTTGATGAAAAAGTTACGGGTGATCGATGATCAAAACTCCCATGGTCTGAATTAGGTGGGAGATATCTTCACGTCGAGTTGGTCCGCCTCACGGTAGGCGATCTCAGTTATTTTCAGCGTTTTCTTCAGGTCGTCTTCGACCTTCATTACATCCTCTAGGAACTGCTTAGGTCCCTGTAGTTCCACCCTTATTTGGGAGTTCATGGACATTCTCATTTTTACCTTGTTGGTTCTCACCAGCGAGTTGAACTTCTTGACAGAGTCCCCCATTCTCACAACTTCCTCCGCTATCTTGATATCTTCAGTTGACGGTAAGGTCTCCAGAAGGACGCTCTGCTTCTCACCGAAGATAAGGGAATAGATTTCCTCTGTTATGTGGGGGGCAATTGGGTGTAGTAAGATAATTAGATCCTTGAGTATTCTCCCCAAGGTATAGGTGGCAGATCTATCATCGCTGAACAATCTATGCTTGATAAGCTCAAGGTATTCATCTGCTATGGTCTCCCAGAAGTACTCATAAAGCATGGAAAGGATCACGAAGAAGTCCTGGTTCTCATAGGCCTGGATAGCCTTCTCCACAAATTCCTTGTGTTTAGCCAGTATCCATTGGTCAATTGGATGCAACACCTCAGGTTTCTCCAATTTCCTACCGTGTATGAACGGATATGCTAGCCTGCTCGCGTTCCATAACTTCTGAAGGAGTAGTTTCTTCCCCTTGACCGTATCCCACTTGAAGGGGAAATCGTCGCCTATTGAGGCGTCCAGCAGGGTCATCCTAATCGCATCAGCTCCAAACTCATCTATTCTGTCCATTGGAGATACGCTGTTACCCTTACTCTTGCTCATCCTCGTCCCATCTGGACCTAGAACCTGTCCGTGAACTATTACTCTCTTGAATGGCACATTCCCTGCCAACATCAGGGTTCTAAAGAAGGTATAGAATAGCCAGGTTCTAATTATGTCAGTACCCTGAAGTCTCACATCAGCCGGAAAGGTCTTGCTAAACCTCAACTTATTCTCATAGAACCCAGAGAGGTATAGCACAGTCACACTTGAGTCTACCCACACATCAGCCACATGAGTAAGTGGTTTTAGGGGAAGTCCGCAATGCGGGCACTTTTCCACAGGCGGGTTACTCTTGGTGGGATCCACAGGTAAAGACGATATGTCGGCCGGAACTAGGTGAAGGTTATCGCAATACCAGAAGGGTAAGGGGGTCCCGTAAAGCCTTTGTCTGCTTATGTTCCAGTCCCACTCAATGTTATTTATCCACTCCTCAAGTTTGCTTGCCATTCTCTGTGGCTTAAAGTTCATTTTCTTATACTCCTCAAGGAGTTTTCCTTTGTAGGGAACAACATCTATGTACACCTGCTCCTTCACCAGGAACTCTATTGGCGAGAGGCAGTCGCTTCTCTCAGTGTGAGAAAGCACGTTGTGTTTTATGCTTTCAATTTTCCTAACGTATCCCCGCTCTTTTAATAGTTCGACGATCTTCTTCTTAGCCTCTTCTACTTTCAATCCATCCAGGAAACCAGTTCCCTTTATTCTACCTCTCTCATCCACGAGTTCCGTGACGGGAAGATTATACTTTAGTTGCCACCTTATGTCCTGGGGGTCACCGTAGGTGCTTATCATCACTGCCCCGGTTCCGAAGTCCTTTTCCACGTCTGGATCAGCTATTATCTGAACTTCCTTTCCAAAGAGCGGAAGAATTGCCTTCTTTCCCACGAGGTGCTTGTAACGTTCATCCTGAGGATTTACTGCAACGGCCTGAGTGGCCCCTAGAAGTTCTGGACGTGTAGTGGCAATAACTATCTCCCCACCTTCTTTCAGAGGGAAGCCAATGTACACAAGGATACCCTGCTTCTCTAGGTATCCAACCTCGCTCTGTGCCACAGCAGTCTCACATTTGGGACACCAATACACTGGTCCTTGTTTCATCCTTATCATGCCCTTTTGATGCATCTCAATGAGGCTTCTCTGTATGACCCTCCTGTAATTGGGGTGATATGTTCTATACTCAAACTGCTCCCAGTTGGGCCTATATCCCAGTCTAATCATGGCAGACTTCATTTTTCCTATCATGTCCTCGGTCCATTCCACGCACTTCTTTAGGAAGAGGTCCCTGTTCTCCTTGGGTATCCCGAGCTTATACTGAACCTTGAGCTCAGTTGGTAATCCTTGGGTATCCCACCCCTGAGGGAATAGAACGTTATAACCCTGAAGCTTCTTGAACCTCGCCATTGCGTCAGCTATGGTAACCCAATAGGCGTGGCCCATGTGCAGTTCTCCGCTGGTAAATGGCGGAGGGGTATCAATGAAGAAGACTGGTTTTTCAGAGTTCTCATCAAACTTGAAGATCTTTTCCCAGTACTCCTGGGTCAACCAGAGCTTCTGCCACTTTGGTTCAATATCCTTGGGATTATAATGCTTGGGCCATTCCTCCATTCTCTTTAAAATCTCATCCTGGGACAACAATAACGGATCACCGCTAACTAGAATATAAAAACGAGCTTACAAAGAACCTTTTATACTTTTCGACAATGTATAGTTGATGTTAAGGGTTGCCGTAATAGGTGGAGGAGTTGGTGGGTCTCTGATAGGTTCCCTCCTTCATGATGCCGGTCACGACGTTACCCTTTTCGACATTAAGGACAAGTACTTCAAACCTTGCGGTGATATAGTTCCCAATGTTTACAGACCTCCGTTCCCTTGGAGGGTTGAATATGAGATTAAGGACTTTGCGTTCTACCTCGATGGGGAAAGGGTTTATGACGTGAGTTATAGGAGTCCCAAGTGGTTGACGATTAACAAGAGCGAATGGATTAACTCCATGAGAGCTAAGTTAAGACAGGTGGTGGGGAATGAAAAACCCAAGCTTGATAACTACGACGTAGTCCTGGATTCCAGAGGCCCCTATCCCATGGATAGGGAAGTGGTCTACACAACCAGGGTAATAATGAAGGTAGAAAATTTCAACCCTGAGGCCATCCTAGAGTTTAACACAAGACTGACGGGGTTCTATTGGATATTTCCGGCTGGAGAGGGTTTACTGAACGTTGGAGCTGGCTTCCTTGAGGACAAGAATTCAAGGAAACTCCTCTTGGAGTACTTAAGGGAAAGGTTCACCAAGTATGAGATCCTCGATATTAGAGGCGCCCCCATCTCCATAGGTAAGGTTGCCAAGAAAGAGGGCAGAATTGGGGAGGCCAGGGGGCTGGTCTTTCCCCTAAGCGGGGAAGGGATAAGGCCCTCGGCTATCTCTGCTGAGATAGCCTTCGGCGCACTGAATAAGGGAAAGCCTTTGGAGCAGGAATTGAGGAAGGGACTGTCCACAATCGAGTCCAGAATATCCATTCAATCCCTGTTGCTTAACTGGTACAGAAGCTCCAATATCTCCATGAGGAGAACCATGTTGAGGCACTTCCTCAAGAGTGAAATCTTAATAGATGCATTCCTCGAGGATAAACTAGATTTTCAGGGGATCAAGGAATCTATGGAGTTGATTAAAAGTGGTGGAATTAGTACTTGAGCAATCTAAGAGTAAGTCAGGAAAACATGCTGTAAGATCCTTGTTATTCAAATGGGATAATGAGCCAAAACAGGTTAATCCTAAGGGAACTAAGATATCCCCACTTTACAGGGACGGCGAGGCAGTGTTAGTTAACCTCAAGGAGAAGGGAATATTCATCTATGCAAGGTTCGTCAGGAACCTCAGGGGAAGAGTCAAGGGCAAGTTAGTGGTGATCAAGGATGGTGCGGTGTCCCTCGAGATGAATTATAGAAAACTTAAGCTAAAGAGAGTATCAGGCGACGCCAATCTTTACCCCTATGTTAAGGCAGTGATGGATTCACTCAAAATACCCATAAAGAGATCTAACCTAAAGTGAGGGGAAAGATTTGTTCGAAGTTCTTTTAGGAGTTCAGACTGACCCTCAGCGTATAAGGGACATCTTCAAGGATATGGTTAATGTTCTCGAGGGCATTTGCTCTCCTGTGAGGATTGGAGCGTCTTTCCTGTGTTCCCCTTCACCTTCATCCTTGATTACGGTTTATCTTGCTGAGCAGGAAATGAGACCCATGTATTTGGCATTTAGAATAAAATCCAAGGATTCGCAGGATATCGTCAATTTCTCAGAGAAGATTAACCTCAAACTCAAGGATTACGGGGTACATCCAACTCTCATTAATTCTGATTCCACTTCCCTATGAATCTCCTCCGCTGAAGGACTCGAGGAGTTCAACTCAACAACTGCGTTACATATAAACGCTACCCCGTTCACGGGACAAATCACTACCTTTCTAACTGTGCCATACTTGGTTTCGATAGAAGTATCTAAATATTCAAGTTCCTTTATTCTTCTATTGCAAGGTATGGAGAGGTCTAGAAAAACCAGCCTTTTGTCCCCATCCGTAATGAATGAAACCTTAAAATGATTCACGTAAAAATTCTCTATCATACTGCAGGTACCAGTTCAGTGTTGCAGTATGGGCATCTTCCCTTTAACCCTCTCTTATCGGCTTCACAGAAATATGCCCTATATTTTTTCTCGCACTTAGGGCATTTGTATACCACGTCTATACCAAGCCTCAAAGTTCTGTCGCATATGGAACAGTAAACCTCAAACCATCCAAGATGACCATAAGCGTTAGTTCCCTTTAACCTCAAGCTCATTTTTATCGTGAATGTATGAAATCTCTCCTGGTATAAAAGTTTCCGGGTGTGGTATACAAAGACTCATGAAGGAGAAATAGAGTCTTCACATTCGTATCCCTTATTAGTAGTGGGCACAAGTCCTTATTGGAAGTTCACGAGTCTCACGTGCCGATCAGAAAAGTCTGAAGAAGTGTTGATCCTATTTCTAATCACGTGGGCTCAAGATCTTCAAGCCTTAACACCTGCTGGCCTTCACGCGTCAAGACCCTTATTACGTTCAGATTTTACTTTATTGAGATGTCCCGAAGGTCTTACCAACTAGTTACATGAGAAGTTTAATTACACACATTTGCTGTTGTTATTTTGAGTCAGTTTGGATGCTACTATAATTTACTATGATCCAGTGACTGTGCCAGTCTTTCCTGATGTCTCCCTTATAGGGATTAAGTATGAGCGAGAGGAGAAGAGGTCAGTTAATTCTGTTGAGGAAATGGAGCAACTAGCTGTAGAGGGAAAAGTAGTATTGGTGAGAGCAAAGGGTACAATAGTCCTTAACATAGGTCTTAAGGTTACTTACCCTTTCAATGAGATAGTAAATGTGAAACGGGTTGGTGTTCCGCGCGAGTTTACCAATGATGGAGTAAAGGTAGAGTATAAGGAGGTCCTTGAACCCTATGGATATGTAGGCGTGAACATCAATTTCTCACCATCACTTCCGTTTATAATTGTGGAAACGGAGCAAGGTGGCAGAATAATCTCGCTCTCCTCTATACAGGACACCAAACCCGAAGTACCGAGAGAATCTAAAACCCCAGAGAAGAAGAGAAAGAAACGTGCTAAGAAAAGTCGTAAGAGACGCAAGGTTAAGAGCAAGGGTTCTAGAAAGAGTAGAGGAGTTTAGACTAAATAAAAGGGCAAGCGAAAGGGTTTGGTTTAGGGAACTGGTGCTCTGTATACTCACCGCCAATTCTAGTTTCATCGGCGCTTTCACAGCGCTTCAGTACTTGGGGGATCTCATACTATATGGGTCTATAGAGGAGATCTCCAGTGCTCTGAAAAATGCGGGCTATAGGTTTCCAAACCTTAAGGCGAGGTATATCGTCGAGAGCAGATCTTACTACGGTAAACTTAGGGAGATTGGGCGAGTAGCTGACAGAGATCAGATTGAGGCAAGGGAAATGTTACTTGAAATTAAAGGACTTGGAATGAAGGAAGCGAGTCACTTTCTCAGGAACATGGGTTATCTGGACTTGGCGATAATTGACAGGCACATCCTGCGCTTTTTCTCTGACTACCTAGAGGATCAGAAGATCTCCTCGAAATCCAAGTACTTGGAACTGGAATCTGTGTTCAGGAGTATCGCGTCTGCCCTGGACCTTCCAGTGGGCGTCCTGGACCTATACGTCTGGTATCTCAAAACGGGTAAGCTAGCTAAGTAGACTGCTCATTTACTCTAGTTAGAAAAAAGTATATAAACTAGTGAATATCGATTAAAGTGACTAAACATGAATGGTGAATTAGTTACTGCGAGAGGTCAACGTGATTTTAACCAAGTTTATGTTTCTGGATACTTCTATTTCTCTATTTCTCTTTCATCTATTTCATCATCACTCTCATCCTGTTAAATAAATTCTTTACAAGGTGAACCAGAATGGCAGACAACTTTATGGATGTTTCTCTAAATAAAGAAAATCTAGCCATATTAATAACAGATCCTATAGACGAGTATATGATCAGGACGCTGAAGACTAAAGGGCTAAAGATTAACTATCAACCTGACATAGAAAGGGAGGAGCTACTTAAGGTAGTCGAGAACTACGACGTACTTGTAGTAAGGAGCAGAACTAAGGTTGACAAGGAGGTCATAGAGAGGGGAAAGAGGCTAAAGGTTATAGCGAGGGCAGGAATCGGAGTGGATAACATCGACACGGAGGAGGCGGAAAAGAGAAAAATTAGGGTAGTATACGCTCCAGGAGCTTCCACCGATTCTGCAGCAGAGTTAACCATAGGTCTCATGCTAGCTGGAGCTCGCAACATGTTTACGTCTATGACCTTAGCGAAATCTGGAATCTACAAGAAGACTGAAGGCGTGGAGTTGAGCGGAAAAACAATTGGAATAATTGGATTCGGAAGAATAGGGTATAAGGTTGGGCTGATCGCAAGGGCAATGGGAATGAATGTTTTGGCATACGACGTAGTCGATGTTTCCAAAAGAGCTGCGGAGATAGGGGCAAGAGCAGTTTCCCTTGACGAATTGGTTACCCAATCTGACGTGATTAGTATTCATGTGACTGTGGGGAAGGACGCCAAACCAATACTAACCTCCAGAGAGTTCGAAATGATGAAAAAGGGTGTTATAATAGTTAACACGAGCAGGGCAGTCGCTGTTGACGGAAAGGCCCTCCTCCATTACATAAAGGAGGGGAAGGTAATGTCCTACGCTACAGATGTATTCTGGCACGAACCCCCGAAGGAAGAGTGGGAATTGGAGTTACTTAGGCATGAGAGAGTTACTGTTACCACCCATATAGGAGCCCAGACCAAGGAGGCCCAATACAGGGTAGCTGTTATGACCACGGAAAACCTACTGAAGACTCTTCAGGAGCTCGGTGTTAAACTTTGATGTTAATTCCAGGTCCAGTAAACGTTCCTAGAAGTGTAGCCCAGAACTCCACGGTTATAGTTAATCATAGATCCGAGAAGTTCAGGGGAGTAGTAGCCCAGCTTGAGCAATTGTTGAAGGGCGCATTTTTCTCCTCTAGGGTTGCCTTGCTCTCGGGATCGGGAACTCTCGCTGTGGAGTCGATGGTGTTCTCCCTTCTAAAGAGGGGAGAGAAAGTTATTGTGTTAACCTATGGAGAGTTCAGCGAGAGGTTATTGGACTCAGTGGTGAAAAGGGGAGCCTCCCCAGTTGTGTATAGGAAACCCTTTGGGGAAATATTTTCGGAAGATGAGATCAAGGAGATCCTTGACACCAATAAGGACGCTACGGCCATTGCCTTTGTTCATAATGAGACTAGCACTGGAATGGCCTTCAGGAACTTAAGGAGAGTTGTGGGATTAGCTAAGGATAGGGGGCTAAAGGTTCTCGTGGACTCCGTTTCTGGTTTCGGCGCATACGAGATAAGGGTGAACGACTGGAACATAGACGCAGTTGCAACGGGTAGCCAGAAGGCGCTAGCCTCTGTACCAGGGATGGGTTTAGTGGGTTTATCAGAGGAGGGTATCCGTAACTTGCAGGATGATGCGCCGAATTATCTCAATCTAAAGCTTCACCTTAAGTTTCAGGACAGGAGAGAGACGCCATTCACTCCAGCAGTAGGCGTGTTCTTTTCTACGCTAAGAGCTACGGAGCTTCTACATCAAGAAGGTGTTGAAAGGAGATGGAAGAGACATGAGGCCTGCGCTAGGTTCGTAAGGAGCATAACAAGCAAGGCAGGTTTCTCGTTGCTTGGAAATGAGAGTAACTTTTCCAACACTGTAGTAGCTGGAAGTCCCCCAATTTCTCCCAAATCCATGATAGACGAACTTGCGAAAAGGGGAATAGAGATCTCTGGGGGTATGGGTGAGCTAAAGGATAAGATTGTAAGGATAGGGACTTTAGGCATGATAGACGACAGGGCTGTGCTTAGGCTAAAATACGCACTGTCTGATATACTTAAGCTGGACTTGAACGAGGTTCCCACATCGGATTGTAAGCTTCCAGAGGTTATAGCCCAGGAAATCGATTGGGATAACTAATTTTTTATTTATTTAAAACAGGTGTTCCGTATGAGTCAAGACGAAGGCAAAGGAATTAATCCTTTGACAGAGGTTTATGTGGAGAGCTGGAGAAATAGGCTCACTTCTTACGAGAGGGCTAGAATAATAAGCGCTAGGGCACTTCAGTTAGCCATGGGCGCTTCACCTCTTATTGATGTTTCCTCGACAGGACTAGAGGGGGCAAGTTCCATTAGAATAGCCGAGGAAGAGTTTAGATCTAACCTCCTACCCATAAGTGTAAGGAGGAGGTTCCCCAATGGGAAAGTTGAGCTTATATCTGTAATGAAGATTATCTCAAAAAAGTCCTAGGCCTTTAGCTGATGATGTGAGTCATGCCGAATGATCGGTGAAGACAAACCTGGGGTATCTGATTTTAACTAACCCCAGTAAGGTCAAGAAGACTCGAAGGTATCTTAAAAGAAAGTTATAATGCCTTAAACTTTTCGTGCCACGCTGCGTATGCCTTCAGCATATCTTGATTTACGCTTGGTTTTCTCACCTTTAGTACTTCTCTAAAGTCGTCCATGTTTATTGCTCTAGGCTCCTGAAGGTTCTTCTCAAACATTTCCTTTACAACCCTCATATGAGCTGACTGCACTATGTCCCTGATGTCGCTTGCAGTGTATCCATCAGTTAGCTCGGCTAGTTCCTCAAGATTCACATTTGGATCTAGCTTCACCTTGGAAGAGTAGTGCTTCAATAGTTCTAGCCTATGAGCCTTATCTGGAAGGGTAATGTATATCCTCTTCTGGAATCTCCTCAAGAAGGGTTCATCCAATCTCCATGGCTTGTTAGTAGCTCCTATCACGTACACCTTAGAGATCTCGTTCTTATCAGCCAGTCCGTCCATCTCCTTGAGGAATTGGTTTCTCACCCTAGCTTCTCCTCCTACCTCTGATGTGTAAGAGGCCAATAATGCGTCAAGTTCGTCAATGAAGATGATAGCTGGTTTGTTCTCCTTCTTGGAGAGCTCCCTGGCAGTCTTAAATATCTTCGCTACGTTCTTCTCTGCCTCTCCAAGCCATTTTGACATAATTGACGCAGCATCTACGTGGATGAACTCAGAGTCCAGCTCGTTGGCCACTGCGGCAGCTATCATGGTTTTCCCACATCCCGGAGGTCCGTATAGCAGTATTCCCCTTGGCCAACCTAACGGGAATAGGTCGGGTCTCTTACTGGGATAGACCACCGCTTCCTTCAGTGCCTCCTTTACATCCTCAAGTCCCACAATCTCGTTTAGCGTTACCTTGGGCTTCTCCTTCATTACTATGTCTTCTTCGGCTTTTTCGGTCTCTTCTCCCCCTTCAGGAACCATCTGGTTTAGGGTCTCTAGTCTCTTCTTGTATTCGTTAATCATCTGCTCATATGCGTTCCTCGCAACCATGTCGGGGTATAGGGTTACAATCTGGGTCAGGACTTCTATGGCCTTCTTGTAATTGTTAATGGCGTCCTCCCTTCTGCCCTCCTTATCTGCCCTGACTGCAGCGATAGCATATTTTCTAGCCATTTCCTCGAGCATTACTTGGGCACTCATCTGGATTACGCCTCCAGTGCAATCAGACCCTTTCTGGCCAGATTGTTCAGTATCCCGAGTACCTCCTCCTTATCTACGCCGTATTCGGCTGCCACTAGGGACACATCCAGTATACCTCCACTGTTCCTGATAAGGTTCAGCAGTTCCTGCTCTCCTATCTTTCTTCTGACTATCTTGGGTTCAGATGAGGGAGGATGGGGAAGCCCTATTGCGCTGGGCACAGGAACGTCCTTGGGGGGGTGAGGCAAATCTAGTTTGGGCATTCTTTCGCTGATCTTAGTCTCTGCAGTCTTCCTTGCCTCATCAAGGATTCTCCTAGCCTCATCGTCCACTGTGGGGACTAGAGTTCTGTCGCTCACTGCAGTTCCTGTTTCCACCGCAATGCTGTTTACGCTACTGATAATTGAGTCCAAAGATATGGCCACTTCTGGAGCCACTCCCCTTACCTGCTCCTTTAGACTCTCCAAAGTCCTTCCCACAGGTCCAATAACCAAAGATACCCCTTGGATATCATGGATGGTTTCCAATCTAATCCTGACCTTCTCTATGGCCAGTCTGGCAGTGTAAACTATTTTCATGATTTTTCTTATCTCGGAGATTTCCTGGGCGTAGATTGTGGCCCTGGTCATCTCTCCATTCTCTTGTGATCGCACCACCTTATCGAAAAGATCTCTGTCCCTTTCCTCCAGCTTCCTCATGGTCTCATCAAGCTTGTCCTGTTGATCTTTCAATTTAATAGAAATTTCAGTTATTTTAGAAGCTAACAATCCCTGTTCATCCTTCTTTCTTGTAATGTTGAAAAGTGAGCTTAACTTCATCCTAAAGAAATAGGTTGATCACTGTGTGCTTAAGACTTTAACAGGTATTGGTGTTGGTAATTCCGTCCTGCTAAGATCGGGTTTTGCTGACGACTCTGCTCCATTAGTTAGGGACCCTGCTCCTTTTATATCTAACCCGGTATCCCTATCACTTAAGTCTAGTTTCTCCATGGTCTTTCTTATATCGTCCTTCTCTATGATGTAACTCTCCTTAGCCTGCCTCAGTATCTCAATGGAGCCTTTATAGGCACTTTCAGTCAGCTCAGCAGCTATGTAGCTCATCTTAACGGCAATCATTGCCCTATCTATATGCGTGATCTGGTCCTCTACTTCGTTTAGTCTACTCTTCAGCTTGCTCTTAATTTTCGCGTAATCCTCCCTAATTTTCACCATTTCAGAATCAAGTTTTCTTTTCATATCATCATAGGAAGATTTTGGAATTTCTTGCTTAGCGTATAATTCTTCTAGGGCCCTTTGCCTCTTCCTTATTTTTTCCATTTGCATGATGGATTTCATAGAGTCGGCCTTCCAGTCAGGTAAGATGGCCAGTACATCATTAACTAAGGATATTCTAGAAGGGTCCAACGTGGAGAAGGTATTTCCATAAGCCACCTCTATCCCAGTGACAGTTCCATCAACCTCGGTGTACACGTGGACTATGTACCCAACTTCTCTTCCATAGACATCCTTCACCTTTTGACCTATAAATTTCATTAAATTATCATACGATATAGCCATAGGTATTACTCCTCAAAAATACTGGTTACTCCAAGAATAGTTTAAAAGGCTTAGTGCCCCTCAGAGTAGGTTTTTCTTCATCCAATACGCGCTTTTAACCTTCATCACTGGCAGACGTAATTCCGGGGGGCAATTTAAATAAACTTTCCATGAACAATCTATGGTTTGATCATGACGTTACAGACGCTTGTAAACGTAACAAACCAGTTATTCCATCCCTTAAGCTTCAACACTGAACCGTTATCAATAACGCTGATAGCAATGGGATTAATAGTACTGTTCCTCGTGGCCATAGGAGGAATGGTCTACGGTCTCTTCAAGGCAGTTAAGGCAGTACCCAATCTTACCACTAAACAATTCATCCTCTTCCTCCTACTATTGGCCGCTGGCTTAGTCGTAGTCGGAATATTATTGCCATAACTAGAGCCTTCTACCGAGATATTCAAGTCCGAACTCATTTTCAATTTCAAGTAATCTATTATATTTTGATGTCCTTTCTCCTCTGGAGGGGGCTCCTGTTTTTATGAAGTCGCTGTTTAGGCCTACGGCGAGGTCGGCAATGAAGCTGTCTTCGGTTTCACCGCTCCTATGACTAACTACGGTCTTAATGGAGTTGTCCTTAGCTAGATCGAAGAATTGAATGGTTTCAGTCAGCGTTCCAATCTGGTTAGCCTTAACAATAACTCCTCTAGCGGATTTCATCTCGATTCCCTTTCTAAGGTATCTCACGTTAGTGGTGAACAGGTCATCCCCAGTGACTATCACGTTCTTAATTCTGCTCTGCAACTCTGAATATCTGCTGAAATCGTTCTCCTCGAAAGGATCTTCCAGATATAGTAAGGGGTAACGGCTAGCTATATCAACATAAAACTCTATCATTTCGTCCGGGGACTTAGTTACGTTATCTATTTCATACACTCCTTTCTCGGGGTTGTAAAAATCTGAGGCAGCAGCGTCCATCCCCATGAAGACCCTACCCTCCATTCCTGACCTCTTAATAGCTTCATGCACCAGCTTTAGCGCGTCCTCAGTAACGCTGAGCGGTGGGGAGATACCCCCTTCATCTCCTAAAGCTGTGTATATCTTTCCGTATCTCTCTGTAACAAGCGACTTCAGGGTCTTGTAAATCTTGGTGGATGCGATTAAGGCCTCTTTTAGCGTGTCAAATTTCACTGGAATAATCATGAACTCCTGGATCTTTAACATGTTACCAGCGTGCAGACCCCCGTTTAAGATGTTGAGGAGGGGTACAGGCAAGGTATGCGTCCTGGCTCCGCCAATATACATGAAAGGTTCCAATCCCATGGAAATTGACGCAGTTTTGGCGACTGCGATAGACGTAGCTATGGTTGCATTGGCTCCCAGCCTGGACTTATTCTCGGTCCCGTCCAACTCTATCATTATCCTGTCTATTTTTCCCTGTTCCCTCACATCTAGACCCATGAGGGCAGGTGAAATGTAGTAGTTTATGGAATCCACGGCTCCCTTAACCGAGCCGTCCTTGTCCCTAAGTTCCACGGCCTCCCGAGTCCCCTTTGACGCTCCTGAGGGCGCATCTCCAGTAGCCCTTATCCCGGACTCCAAGGTAACCCTGGCCCTAACAGTTAAATTTCCTCTAGAATCAATAATTTCATATCCCTGGACCTTAGCTATCGAGAAACCGTTCATCATTTTAATTCATCTCAACTCACCATACATAGGCTAAAATGTTAATGGTACCAATAGCTCTCTTCCTGTTTTACGGCATTATGTCACCCATTTACTATCATCTGTTGAAGGACAAGATGAGCAATCAGACCGCGTTTGCGGTAACATGGGTTACAGCTCCTTTTTTAGCCTCTTATCCTTATCTTTCATCTTATCTGTACATTCTTCCAATTATTCTAGCATTAAATATAATAGGTTATATCCTAATAATAAAAAAGAGCTACAAATATATTTATAATGGATTACTTTTCCTTACTGCATCCGTTATAACGATACTATTTTTTAAACTGTTACCTTACATATAACCCCGTATGCCCAAGAAGAAACAAAGTGAACCGGACGTTTGTCCTAACTGTGGGACTAAGGTTGAGAAGCCAATAAAGACGTGGAACCTAGTGTCACCCCTTCCTGATGCCTACGGTAGAATAACCATAACAGTGATGGGTTCATACGAGTGCCCCAATTGTGGTCATAGATGGAGGGCAGTGGTTTCCAAAATAAGGGCAGGCGGATCGGAGGTAGAGGTTGAGGGTAAGAAAGGCGTGAAGAAGTTCGGTGGGGAGAAGAAGGAACAGAGGACAGATGAAGGGGAAATAATAGAGCTGGATCTAGGCGATCTGGATGAAGAAGAGTGATATAGCGATCATCATTCTTATCGCCCTAGTTTATATCGTGTTCTATTCTAACATTGTAAGCTCCGCGAGCGTAGAGGGAGTATCAATGTATCCCATTTTTCAGAATGGCGCCCTCACTTTCTATCAGTCTCCCACACACATTACGTATCACTCAATCATAATATACAGGTCACCCCAACTACACACCTATGTGATCCATAGGGTCATTAGAGTAGACGGAACGTATTACGTAACCCAGGGGGTAGATAAGATATCAAACCCGCAACCTGATAATCAAATAGGGTTAGAACCGGCCCCTGGCGTTCCCTCGAGTGATGTAATAGGAAAAGTTACTGAGATAGATGGGTATGTGATTTCCATTCCTTACTTGGGTTACCTATCCATTCTGCTTTCTTCCTTGGCTCGCTAACCTAGACTTGAGAACCCTATAGGTTGGGGTCAGAGTGCTCGGATGATTTGCCTTAACCTGATCAAGTCTACCCACTGACGTGTTTTGGGGAGCTGAGGTAATGGAGGAAGGGTTGGAATATGCTTTCTCCACAATATCCTTGATTGCGTTGGCGAACTGATCCAGGACTTCTATGGGCTCAGTTTCTGTGGGCTCGATCATCAGAGCCTCCTCCACATTGGGCGGGAAGTATATGGTGGGCGCATAGAAGCCCCTGTCGAGTAAAGCCTTGGCTATATCAAACGCAGTCACCCCAGTTTCCTCTGCCAGTTTCTTTGCACTGAATACTGCCTCATGTTTTCTGAACCGGTGAGGAGCCATCAACTCCAGTCCCCTCACTCCTCTAAGTTTCGCTATCAGGTAGTTTGTGGCCAGTGTACTCATTCTCCCAATCATGGAGACTCCCTTTCCGCCAAGACCAAGAATGTAGGCATAGGACCTCATCAGGTTACCAAAATTTCCGTTAAACACCGAGATCTTCCCTATGGACCTCTCAGGCTTAACAAGATAGTATCTCTCTCCCTTGGACACTATGGGGTACGGGAGATACTTAGTCATCTTACCCTTGGCACACACGGCTCCAGCCCCTGGACCTCCACCCCCATGGGGGACTCCGAAGGTCTTGTGAAGATTGAGATGAACTATATCAAATCCCATGTCCCCTGGTCTCACTATTCCCAGGATTCCGTTTAGGTTAGCGCCATCATAGTAGAGGACTCCATCCACTGAGTGAACCAGTTCGGCTATCTTCTTGATGTTTTCCTCAAAGAGCCCCAGGGTATTAGGATTCGTCAACATGAACCCTGCAACGTTATCTGATATTGTCCCTTTGAGCACGTTGAGGTCAACCAAGCCCTCCTGGTTAGACTTGATATAGATCACTGAGAAGCCAGCCATCGCCGCGCTTGCCGGATTTGTTCCGTGGGCTGAGTCAGCAACAAGCATCTCCTCCCTCCTCCTATTCTGATCCCTGTGGTATTTCCTGATCATGAGCACGCCAGCCAGTTCACCAGCTGATCCCGCCGGAACCTGTAAGCTACATTCGTCCATTCCCGTGGCCTCAGCAAGCCACCTTTGCATTTCGTACATTACCTCTAGGTTCCCCTGAACGGTGTCCTGATCCTGTAATGGGTGAGTCCTCTCTGCAACCCCTGTCTCTTCCTCTATCTTTGGATTGTACTTCATGGTGCATGATCCCAAAGGCATCATTCCAGTGTCAACGCCAAAGCTCATCTGGGATAGTCTCACGAAGTGCCTAACGACCTCAAGCTCCGAAACCTCGGGAAGTTCAGGCTCCTTTCCCCTCTTGATCTTTTCAGGTAACTTAATTTCCACGTCTAGGTCTTCCTTAGGTACGAGGAAGCCTTGTCTTCCCTTCCCCTTATACTCCGTGATTAGAGGTTCATCCCAATATGCCTGCCTCCACATTTAGGCCACCTCCTTCATGGCATTAACTAGATCATCTATTGCCCGCTTGGTATGAACTTCAGTCACACAGAACAGGGCTTCCCTAGGACCTAGTCTCAACCCGCCGTGGATGCCCCTCCTGAGCAACTCGGAGTGAATCCTATCATAATCTGACCTAAACATAAATGTGAACTCCTCAAAGAAATCCGACTCCCACTTCCTCTTGCCCAGTTCCTCATCCTCCATCCTCTTTAGGGCGTAATGAGACCTCTTATAAATTTCCGTAGCTAACTCCCTGATACCCTCTTTCCCAAGGAGGGATAGGTACACGGCGTTGGCCAGAGCAATCAGGGCCTCATTTGTGGTAATGTTGGATGTTGCCTTCTCTCTTCTCGCGAACTGTTCCCTGGTCTGGAGAATTAGGGTGAAACCCCTTCTCCCTTGAGAGTCCTGTGTCATACCCACGATCCTTCCGGGCATCTGTCTCACGAGTTTCATGTCCATCCTGGTGGCGAGAATACCGCTATACGGGCCTCCAAAGTTGAGCGGTATTCCTAGTTCTTGTCCATCTCCAACAGCTATATCGAATCCAAGTTCACCTGGCGTCTTTATTAATCCCAGAGAGAGTGGACTAACCCCCATGATGCTCACCACATTATTTTTCCTGGCCCAGTCGGTAATGTACTCCAGCTCTGTCTCAACTACTCCAAAGAAGTTGGGTTGTTGAATGTAAATCGAGGATATCTCGTCCGAGTTGAGCGATGACAGGAAATCCAGGTCTATTTTACCGTCCTTCCCAACAGGGATCTTGACCACTTCTAGCTCTCTCCCTGATATCCAAGTCCTCAGAACTTCTTCGTGAAGCGGGTTGATGGATTCTGGGATTACTACCTTTCTTTTGCCATTGATTCTGTACCCCATCAGGACTGCTTCAGCCAGACTACCTCCCCAATCATAATGCGACGAGTTTACCACGTCCATCTCGAGGAGCTCAGCCATGAGGCTCTGGTACTCAAATAGGCCCTGCAGAAGACCTTGATTGACCTCAGGTTGATAGGGAGTGTAGGCAGTGTAAAACTCAGACCTGGATAGGATGAACCTTATTACCGAAGGAATCGAGTGGGGATAGGCTCCAGCCCCAAGAAAAGGGGGATATCTTAACTTTAGGTTCCTTTCGGCCACTTGGTTTAGTCTCCATCTTATATCCTCCTCCGGCAAGGGAGAGTCGTAGCCTACCTTCAATTCCCTCTGCAGTATCAAATCCCTTGGAACGTCTTGAAAGAGCTGTTCTACGTCGTCTATCCCAATCTCCCTCAACATATCTTTAATCCTAGATATATTTGGAAGCCAGGGATGGTTGTCCATTTAAACTCCATCAGCAAATATCAAACAATAGAAGGCGGTTATGAATGTTTTGGACTCCCTTGATTAACTTTGAGGAAAAGTTAGGAGCAAATCTAGGTGAGTTTGCAGGCTGGAAAATGCCCATGACCTACACCTCCTACCAAGAGGAGCATATGGCGGTCAGGACAAAATCTGCCTTTTTCGATTTGTCCCACATGGGTAGGCTAAGGATAACTGGAAAACTCCAAGAGTTTGAAAATCTTGTTGCAAAAAAGGTTTCAGATTCCTCACCTGGGACCATGGTTGGTCCCACGGCCTTTCTCAACGATAGGGCAGGCTTTGTGGATGACGTGATGACCTACAAGGTATCAGAATCCGAGTTCCTTGTGGTGACCAACGCGATAAACAGGGAGAAGGTAATAAACTGGATCAGGAAGAACTCCTCCCTCGAGGTTGAGGACTTAACCTTTGACCTAGTCATGATAGCTCTTCAAGGACGTGGGATCTGGGAAGTGGCGGAGAAACCTGATCTGTCTCCTCTGCAGTTTAAGCTGAACGCTAAGTTTGAGGGACATGAGGTTTTCCTTTTGAGTAGGTCAGGTTGGACTGGAGAGGATGGATTAGAGTTCTGGGCTAAACCCGAAGTAGCTCAATCCATCCTGGAGAGGCTCATAGCTCGAGGAGTGAAGGGGGCTGGCCTAGTAGCTAGAGATAGCTTAAGGCAGGAGATGGGTTTCGTCCTCTACGGAGAGGACATAGGAGAGGATGTGAACCCCGTGGAAGCTAGGTACTGGGTTTACTCGCTGGATAAGGACTTCATAGGGAAAGGTGCCCTTTTGGATATCCTGAGGACGGGTGTGGACAGATTAAGAATTGGTATAAAACTACCCAAGAACCAGAGGGTGATTCCTAGGAACTCCTCCAAGATCAAGATAGCAGGGAAAGAAGTAGGTTACGTGACCAGTTCGACCTTTTCTCCCTATCTATCAAGGGTTATAGGCATGGGCTACCTAAGTTCCAGGCATTTCCTCATGGGTGGAAACGCAGAAGTTGAGGTAAGAGGGAAGGATTATAGCGTTAAATTGTCGGATTTCCCACTATTTAAGTGAGGCGCTTAATTTGAGCGAAATAAGGGTTGGTAAATACGTTCTCAAAACTGATCTGCTTTACACTGAAAGTGATGAGTGGGTTAAGCTAAACGGTGTGGAAGCAGTAGTTGGGATAACGGATTATGCTCAAAAGAAGCTAAGGGATATCGTGGGAGTGGATTTACCTAAGAGAGGGCAGAAGGTAACCCTTGGGGAGGTGGTAGCGGTCGTGGAGTCTGTTAAGGCTGCTGCCGACATATACTCACCGCTTTCAGGGGAAGTAACTGACGTTAACGAGGAGCTAACTTCGAGCCCAGAGCTAATAAACAAGGATCCTTACGGCTCTGGTTGGCTATTCAAGTTAAGGATCAGTAACCCAGAGGAAAGTAAAAAGCTTCTCTCTCCAGAATTATATGCAGAGAAGATTAAGGGTGATTAATGTGGAGGAAGGATTTGAGATAGAGGAAAATTATGTCCCTGATATAAGGAAACCCGCGTACATGATCGTAGGTATACCTGATGCTGGTCTAGTTGGGGAGATAGCCACAGAGTATATGATCGGTAAGGGTCTAGTTCAAGAATACGGCCAGGTGTTTTCCAGAAAGTATCTTCCACCAATACTTCACGTTGATGATGGTGTTGCTAAGTCTCCCCTAAGGCTCTATTACGGAAAGGATATCAACGTCATAGTCCTTCACTCGTGGACCGCCCTCCCGGTGAATTCAGCCTATCCCCTAGCTAGGTTCATTACAGATTATGCAATAAGGTATGGCATCAGCTCAATAATTTCCATTACGGGACTTCCCATACCCAACAGACTCGATATAGATAAACCATCAGCTTACTGGATAGCTAACTCGAAGGATTTAGCTTCTAGTTTGAGCGGGCTCGACAATGTTCAGAAATTTGGTCAGGGTTATATCTCCGGTCCATATGCCCCCATTCTCTATGAGACTGCCAAGAAAAACATTGGCAACTTCGCCATTGTGGTGGAGTCTTTTCTGGACATACCGGATCCGGAGGCCTCAGCTGTAGCCCTAGAAATAGTCGGAAAATACCTGGGCTTCACCATTGATACGAGCGCTCTCTTGCAGGAGGCAGAAGAGATAAGGTCCAGGATCAAGGGTCTAATGGAGCAAACCAAGAGGGAGCTTCCCACCTACTCCTCAGGAAAACCAATGACCTACGCGTGAAAGACATGCCAGCATATAAGGATCTATACGACATGGTAAAGAAGGCGATAGAGTTCGAAATGAGAGAGATGGAAAACTTGGTAGAGTTAATGTCAAACGAAATAAGGGAGTCTGTGGAGAGGGAGAGTTGCCTTGTCCCACTCTACAGTGAACAGAGAAGGGAAAACGAGCTGATCTACATTGTGGATGTGCCCTACCTGAAGGAGGAAACCGTTTACGTCAAATTGGACGGACAGAACCTTGAACTTTCCTGCACTAACTCGAGGGGAGTAAAGTATAGATTGAAGGTAAAAATTCCCAAGGAACTCGAAGGATCAGAGGTTAAGGTCTCCAGGGTAAAGGGACGTATAACCCTAAGGTTACTCAAGAGAGAAACTAAATGACAATTTCAAAGTTTCAAGGTTACTTTAAATTTACTTTCTAACTTTATTTGCGATCATATAAAGTATCAAAACTTTACGAGTAATAATAAAAGCCCCTTTTTCAAAGTCTTATGAAGACGTTGCAACATGTTTATAAACGGCGTTTAAGATAACTAGTTAAGGGATCATTTTGGAGGAGCTTAACAACGCCAAGGACATAGAGACCAGGAAGGTACAGAAGCTTGGTTCATCTTCCCTGTTCATTACTCTGCCCAAAAAGTGGATTAACAAGTGGAACGTGAAACCAGGCGATAAAATCTTGATCGAGGTCTCAAGCGACGGTTCACTTAAGCTGATTGCAGAGAAGATAAAGATGGAGAACAACCATAGGTCCATTAAGATCGACGTTGACTCACTGAAGCAACCCATCCCCAGTATAATCCCGTGCCTCTATACTCTTGGATATGACGAAATTATCCTGGAATCCAAGAAATCTATCCAGCAAAAGGACGTTGAGGACCTAATTCAGGTAACAAAGCAGATAGTTGGAGTCGAGGTAACTGAAACCTCGGAGACAAGAATTAAGGTGGAATGCCTTTTAGACACCGAAAAGGTGGGGATAGAGTCTCTCCTCAGGAGGATGTTAAATACCGTGGCCAAGAGGGTAGACGAGGTTATTGCACTCATATCAGGGGAAACGCCAAAGGAGAACGCGGGTAACCACGAGGATCTACGAAGGCTCTATTACATGCTAATGAGGAGAGTTATGGGAAGCAAATATGAGACCGCCAAGAACATGACCAAGAACTCGCTCATAGTGATAAATACGACTACGCTTCTCAACGTGGATACTGTAATAGATAAGTTGATGGAAGCTGTGAGGTCCTCTAACTTGGACAAAGAGGAGTCTAAGATTCTAGTCGAGACCTTGAAGAAGGTTAACGATCTCCTGGATGAGGTCATCATGACCGTTCTCTTCCCCAGCACCAAGAGGGTTCTAAATGGTCTCAACCTAGTCAAGGAATCCAGGTCTAACTTATCTCAACTTAACAACACGCCAGTTGTGGAGTATATCAAGCAGATAGTGGGGCTTTTGGAAAGCGCCCTAGAGAATTCCTCCTGCACCCTGTTCTTGGAGGATATGCCTTGGATAGAAAGAAACTTAACTTAAGATGTAATAAATGGTGTGTGGTGAATTGACAATGTCAACACTTAAAGTTGAAAACCTTCACGTTGAGGTTGAGGGTAAGGAAGTCCTTAAGGGGGTTACGTTCGAGGTCAAGAGCGGAGAGATACATGCTTTGATGGGTCCTAACGGAAGCGGTAAAACCACCCTTTCCTTGGCTCTCATGGGACACCCCAAGTATAAGATAACCAAGGGTTCAATCATACTCGACGGTGAGGACATAACAAACCTAGAGACAGACGAGAAGGTCAAGAGGGGGCTATTTCTAGCCTTTCAGAACCCCATAGAGATAAGCGGGGTCAAGTTGTCCACCCTTCTCGTGGCCGAGTATAACAGGATATCAGGCTCCAATAAGTCCGTGTCAGAGATAGTTGGTGATGTTAGGAACATTGCCAAGTCTGTTGGACTTAACGAGACCCTTCTGAACAGGGGAGTCTTTGACGGCTTTAGCGGTGGTGAGAAGAAAAGGACCGAGATTCTTCAGATGTTGCTCATGAAACCCAAGTTTGCTATCTTGGACGAGCCCGACTCAGGAGTTGATGTTGACGGATTGAGGATAATTTCAGAAGGCATAAAGAAACTCAGGGCCGAAAACAACACAGGCTACGTGATAATCACGCATTACAGGAGGATCCTAGATTACGTCAATGCCGATAAGGTCCATGTTCTATATAGGGGAACAATAATAGCCAGCGGTGGAATGGAACTGGCAAAGCTCATTGACGAGAAGGGTTATGAGGGAGTAATTAAATCTCGCAACTGATTTTTAAACTTTAATTTTCATTTAGCTTAATTTAGTTGAGAAGATATAATAGAAAGGCTTATAGCTTATCTTTAACACAGTTAAAGATGGTAAGAAAGATGACAGAAGAGAAACTATCGCTAGACATGAACGAAATTCTCAACGCGTCCATAGAGGCGAAGTATGAGAAATTGGACCAACATGAGTTTCACAGGAGGATAGTTGAGTCAGGGCTAACCAAGAGCACAATTGAGGAGATCTCCAAGATAAAGAAGGAACCAGAGTGGATGTTGAGGCTTAGGCTAAAGTCCCTTGAGCTCTTTGAGAAGATTCCAACTCCAAACTGGTTACCTGATGTGTTAGGCTCACTTAACGTCTCAAGCCTTGAGCTCTATGTGAAACCTGACGTTGATCAGACCAACAATTGGGATCAGATTCCAAAGGAGATAAGGGATTACTACGATGTCCTTGGGATACCAGAGTCCGAAAAGAAGTATCTCGGCGGGTTAGTGGCAGTCTTTGAGTCCGAACCCATTTACTCCAACGTGAAGGAGGAGCTGACCAAGAAAGGTGTAATAATGATGCCACCAGAGGATGCCCTAAGGAAGTATCCAGACTTCATGAAGGATTACTTCATGAAGATCTTTCCAGCATCGGATCATAAGTTCGCTGCGCTACACGGTGCCCTCTGGAGCGGGGGAGTCTTCGTTTACGTGCCCAAGGGAGTTAAGATAACGACTCCGGTGGAAGGCTTCTTCATCATTGGAAGGGAGATGGAGGGACAGTTTGAGCACACGTTGATAGTTGCCGATGAGGGGTCTTATCTGCACTTCATTGAGGGCTGTAGCGCCCCACAGCTTAGGAAGTTCTCCTTCCACGACGGCATGGTTGAGCTTTATGCCAAGAGGAACGCTAAGATAAAGTTTACCACCATCCAGAACTGGAGCAAGAACGTGATTAACTTCAATAACAAGAGGGCATGGGCAGACGAGAGTGCCAACATTGAGTGGGTTGAGGGATCTCTAGGTTCCAAGTATAGTTTCGTATATCCAACTACGATCCTGAGAGGCCAAAACGCAAGTTCCACCAGCCTTGTGGTCACCCTAGCCTCGGGTGAAGGTGAGTGGAAGGATAGCGGTTCCAAGATGATACACGCGGCGCCCAACACAAAGAGCAAGATCGTCAACAAGAACATAGGTTTTGGCGGAGGTGTAAACATATACCGTGGGCTAATTAAGGTCAACAAGGGAGCCAAGGGAGCTAAGGCATTTGTAAAGTGTGACTCACTCATGCTAGACGAAAGGACCAAGGCCTACACCTTCCCGCATAACCAGGTCCTTGAGGATGACGCTGACGTAGCCCACGAGGCTCATACCTTCAGAATGAGTGAAGATCAGCTATTCTACTTGATGAACAGGGGAATAGGAGAGAAGGAGGCCACATCAATGCTAGTACTAGGCTTCATTGACGAAATCATGAAGGAGCTACCCTTCGAGTATGCCACGATGCTTAACAAGGTTATTAAGCTGGAGCTGGATAAGCTGGGAGCAGTGGCATGAATGCCTGTCGTGGATCAAGATAGCTTCCTCAAGTATATTTCGTCCTTGGGCTCGAAAGCAGAACGAGAAGAGATTTTTCAGAAATATCTAACCTTACCCTATCAGGTAATCAGCGACTCCCCCACCATAAAGCACTACACTGAGTGGTCTGTTTTTGATGCCCTCAATTTAGGTATAGAGGGCACTCCCATCAAGGACCTCTCTGTCCCGCTTGAGGGCTATAATTCATTTGTTATTGGGAATAACATACCCCTGAATTTCTCACCACTTGACTCCGTAAGCTCAGGCCTGGTTAAGCCAGAGGACCACAAGCTCGTGGCTTTAACCCTGGCGGGTTCCAGGAAGATATTGATTAACAAGGGAGGGAAATACCTCGTTTATAACAGATGTCAAGGAAAAATCTTTTGTCCAGTTCTCGTAGAGGTCAGCGTTCCAGATGGGGACAACGTGGACTTGATCTACTATTCCGACGGTTCGGAGGGAGCTATGCCTTCCGCTGTGATCTCCCTGGACGTTCCAAGGGGCTCCTCTATGTCTTTCTCCATAGTCAACTCAAGCCGGGATTCCTATGCCTTTACCTACACCAAGGGATCGATCAAGGGAGAGATCAATTCCTCGATTTTCTCCGTGGGTCAATCCCTAGGGCACACGGAGTATCATGTGGAACTGGCAGATGAGGCGGTTGCCAACTTTAACGCTAAGAGCCTCGGAATAGGAAATAATAGGGTCAATGTTCTCGCCAACGTGAATCACGTGGGAAGAAAGAGCGTTAGTAACGGGGTACTGAAAGCAGTTGCCTCCGGTAGCTCCTACACGGTGATTAGGGGAGACGCGGTCATAGGAGAGAACGCCATTGACTCCTCCACAACAATACTGGGAAGGGCGCTCATCATAGGCGACGATGCCAAGGCCGTGGTTGCGCCAATGCTTGAGGTAAAGACTGGGAAAATTATCACAGCGAAGCACTCGGCCTCAGCCTCAAAAGTGAATGAGGATCTCATTTTCTATTTGGAGAACAGGGGGCTAGACAAGAAGAGTGCCGAGGGACTCATAATCAGGGGCTTCCTAACCGACGATAATGACAACGACATAATCAGGAAGCTTGTTGAGGACGCGATTACCAAGATGGGATACTAATACTTTCAGTTATCTCCCTGTTTCTTTCCCGCGGGAAAATCCTGAATATATTCTAGCTTTTCAAGGTAGTAATACCGAGAAAATGAGAGTAATCACGTTTAAAGCGGAAGAGGATCTCCTGCTGAAGCTGGATCTCTACGCTATGAACAAGAGAACTCCAAGGAGTGAGATTATCAGGGACGCACTCAGGAAGTATCTAGAAGCCGCTGGCGGGATTTGAACCCGCGACCGCCGGCTGACTTGGGAAACCTTACAAGGCCGGCGCTCTGGCCAGGCTGAGCTACAGCGGCACGTTATAACTATTTTTTGAACCCATTAAAATCTAACTCATGGCCCGCTAACTAGTTTTCTAAGAGTCTTTAGTTACATACATCGGTAGAGATTAACGGATCCTTGCACTTTAAGTATACTCTCCGTACGTGTAATCGTGAAGAACCTGCTTGTCATGATTTCTGGAAGGTGGTTATCTAGCTCAGGTAATGTTCTAAAATTACCACGCGGAGATGGTGCCGCCGCGGGGATTTGAACCCCGGACGACCGGATGACCCAGCATCCGTATGAGTCCGGCGCTCTGGCCAGGCTGAGCTACGGCGGCACGTTATAACTATTTTTTGAACCCATTAAAATCTAACTCATTGAGTATGCGACCAGAGCGTTGTACTCTCTCAAGTCTATTGAGATTAGTTGATGCCCGCGTGACGAACTTCGTCAATCCACGCTAGTGTATGGATATCTAAAATTAATGCGCTTCACTCAATCAGAACTATCTGTAAGGATAGGCGTCAAGTAATTAGATATTGGATACTAATTCCACGCTATAATCGAAGAGAACCCAGGTTAGCAAGATCTATGTTTAGAAAGCCGTTATTTCAGGACTTACATGACAATCTCCTTAAACCTTAACCTCACGTGTACTATCGCAAGGACTAAGCCCAGAGTTAATGAGAGTAGTCCCAACTCCAAAAACCTGGAGTTCAGGGTCATAGGGGAATAGAGTGTGGCTCCTTGGATCAAGATTAGGACTAGCCCAAGTATCATTCCACCCAAGATGACTGACTTGGTCACCATGCTTACCTGTCTAAACTGAAGCCTTCTCCTCCATAGTTCACCCAAGGCGTAAAAGATCACTATTCCGACATCTATGAGAAGGTATTTCACAAACACGGTGTACAGGAAATTTTCCCACCAACTTAACAGGTTGTTAATCTCGTAGAGCTGAATAAAGATGAAGCTGCCGTAGAAGATTGTCCAATCCACCAACCTGCTGTTCTTGAATGGGCCATAGACCCTTATCCATGGCATCCTTTCTATCTCCCTAAGTCCGGGATCCGCAGTCCTATTGACGAGGGTAGAAGGATCCTCTAGGTACCACATTATCCCCTTTTCCCTGGATACCTTCCCGTCATAGTGAAGCTTAAACGTCTTAACTAGTCTTCCAAGGGGGAAGAAAAGTTCGATACCTCTATCTGTGGGAGAGGTTAACAAGTCTAATCCAAAGTGGAGAAACATCCCTAGTCCCAGATAGAAGTCGAAGTACATCACTGCTAGTCCAACAAAAACGTTATGAAAGAGTGCCCTGTGTAGTTGGTACTTTGCAAATATCTTTCGTCTGGTGAAGATGTATTCCCTGTCTAGGTCAGGCAAAGCTGCGCCGATTCCAACGAGAACCGCCAGGGGTATGTTGTGGAATAGAGCCAGACCTACCGCCAGTGCAAAGGCTATATGTGAATTTAGATTCATGAGAGGAGAAATTGCCTCCGCTTTTTAGTTTTCTCACAGTAAAGTCCGAGAACTAGATGAAAGATCCTCTGAAAGGATCGTGACCCATGTTATAGGTATCCCTTTATCTCCTTGAGGGTTAACAGAATTGGAAGTTTACTTATGGATTACCTTTTGGGTAATCGTAGCTAGATGCGAGGATAGACCCTCGTGGATATGTTCAGATGGGTAAGAGACCCCTAAGGTAGAACATAACGTAAACCCCAAGTTGAAGAGATCGTCTGAAAGAAGGTAGCCGGGCCCGGATTCGAACCGGGGTCCCAGGGGCCAGAGCCCTGGATCCTTGGCCGCTAGACTACCCGGCTAAGTTAAGTAATTGAATTCCACGTTATAAAGCTTCCTTAATATCCCGTCAAGTCGTTCTGCGTGATGATTAACTGTCCACAAGAAGTTCTGTGGTCGTTCTTTCTCAAGGTTTTTATTGTAGCCATCTAAACATTAATGAATGCCCTGGAATATCTTCAGGAAAGATAAGCGACGATTTGAAAGGGATAAGTTTGGCGAATGGGCCATAGTTGGATCAAATAGGGAGCTCTCCTTTCTTGCCAATACAGTCTCCAAGGCCATTTCGAAGGCAGGCTCCAGGAAGAACGAGATATATATTCTCCAATACCTCAAGGATCCAGTTATTCCAAATCTCTTCTCGTTGAAGGGAATGGTAGAGACTAGCTATAACGTGTCCGAGATGACCTTTCAAGACTCGTTAAGGAAGGTCTTTGACGACATTGGAAACGTGGGCGAGATAAGGACCGTGAAGCTCAGATTATGTAACGACGTCTTCCTTTTCTTCAACTTCAACTTTATTGCAAGGAAGATTAAGAACTCAACAGGAGACGTTAAGCTTCTCATCCCTCCACTAGGCGTCTCCAGTTCTCAAATTCCCTACACTGTTGAACATCTCTTCAATGCCATGATGGGGAGCGAAGGAGACCAATGCACCGTCGAGACAGACTTCATGGATTCCAGGATAGCCAAGGTAACCTTTAACTGCAGAAAAGTTCACCTGGACCACTTCAGGATAAAGGAATCCTTTTCCTACTTTCTTGATAGCTCTCTAGGTTTAAGGCTAAAGACTAGGACCCCAAATCCTCAGACAACTGAGGTGGAGATAGTTCTCCTCAACCTTAGGAAGGAGTCCCTGATCCCCTTGCTCTGGGATAACTTTCTTTCGATCTATCCATCGTGCTAAAATTTTAATCCCCTTGTTTAAAATGATCGCGGGGATCAATTCTGATTAAAGTAAATGACATGAATATTCCCACACTGGATGATCTCAACTTCACCAACAGCAAGGTTCTTGTGAGGATTGACATAAACTCACCCGTTGATTCAAAGACGGGCAAACTTCTAGACGATTCCAGGATTAAGGCTCACGTTGAGACAATTCGTGAACTCGTGAGCCGAGGGAATGGGGTGGTCCTGGTCTCGCATCAGGGAAGACCAGGCGACAATGACTTTACGGATCTCGAGGAACACTCGAGACTACTACAGAAACATCTCGATATGGAAGTTGAGTTCGTGGGGGACGTTATGGGGCCCTATGCCAGGGAGAGGATAAAGAACATGAAATTAGGGTCCGTCCTTCTTCTAGACAATGTCAGGTTCGTGTCGGAGGAGTTAATAGAGGCCTCTCCCCTTCAACACTCGAGGAGCTTTCTGGTTCGCAGACTTCAACCACTCTTCCAGGGTTACGTGAACGACGCCTTCGCCACGGCCCACAGAAGCCAGGCTAGCCTCGTGGGTTTCCCACTTGTCCTAAGATCCAGTGCAGGAAGGGTCATGGAGAAGGAGGTATCAGCTCTAGCCAAGGTCTTCAACGAGGGAGAGGAGCCCAAGGTCTTCATCATGGGTGGCGGGAAGGTTCTGGATAGCCTCAGGATAATTGAGAATCTCGTGAAAAGGAGACTAGCTGATAGGATATTGACTGGCGGGCTCATTGCTGAGCTCTTCGCGGTTGCCAAGGGACTAGACCTGGGGAAAGACAATCTTCAGGTTCTTGAGAAGGCCGGAGTTCTTAGCTTAGTTCCAAGGGCGAGAAAACTTCTCTTGTCTGGAGCTCCCGTGGAGATTCCCGTAGACTTCAAGGTGGAGAAGGGAGGTCAGGTATACGAAGAACCTGCAAACAAGGTCACAGCAGTAATCAAGGACGTAGGCTCAACTACAGTTGGGATATATTCGTCATTTATAAGGGACGCGAAGATCATTGTCATGAGGGGACCAATGGGGGTAATAGAGGACGAAAGGTTCAGGGAATCTAGTAGAACGCTTCTCAAGAACTCACTGGAGAGTCCCGGTTACCTCATTGTTGGGGGTGGTCACATGATCAGCCTCCTTGGGGGAATAGGACCCCTAGATAGTTCCAAGGTTCACGTATCCACAGGAGGTGGAGCTCTGCTCCTTTTCCTTGCAGGCGAAAGGTTACCGGCCCTTGAGGCCCTAGACATTTCAGCCAGGGAGGTGCTCAAGAAATGATCAAGGTAGCAGTTAACGGTTACGGAACCATTGGTAAGAGGGTCGCAAGTGCGATCCTTGCACAACCTGACATGACCTTGGTAGGGGTATCTAAGACCTCACCTAACTACGAAGCATATCAGGCCCAGAAGATGGGGATAAACCTCTATGTGACTAAGGAGTCGTTGAAGGAGTTTGAGGAGGCAGGGATCAAGGTAAGGGGAGTCCTAGAGGACATGATCAAGGAAGCTGACGTTGTGGTAGACGCCACTCCAAACGGCGTTGGTGCCCAATATAAGCAGGTTTACTCGTCCATGGGTAAGAGGGCACTATTTCAGGGAGGAGAGAAGGCCAATGTGGCTGACGTTTCCTTCTCAGCTCTTTGCAACTATGATGAGGCAGTGGATAAGCGGTACGTAAGAGTCGTGTCCTGTAATACCACTGGGCTATTGAGGACGCTGTGCACCCTGAACAGGGTAAGCAAGATTGCGAAAGTCAGGGGAACCATAGTGAGGAGAGCTGCTGACCCAAAGGAAGTGAAGAAGGGACCTATCAATTCCCTTGTGCCTGATCCAGCCTCGATCCCAAGCCATCATGCAAAGGACGTTAATACAGTGCTCAAGGACCTGGACATTGTAACCATGGCAGTGGTGGCTCCCACGACGCTGATGCACGTTCACCTCCTAGACGTCACGGTGAGTAACCCAGTTACGAGGGAGGACGTCCTCTCGGTGCTCAGCTCAACCCCCAGGATACTTCTGGCATCTGGGAAATCTAAGGTGTCCTCTACCGCTGAGATAGTTGAAGTTGCCAGGGACATGGGGAGACCCAGAAATGACCTATACGAGCTGGTGGTCTTTGAGGACTCCGTCTCAGTCAGGGGAAATGAGGTCTTCTTAATGTACGCAGTTCACCAGGAATCTATCGTTGTCCCTGAGAACGTGGACGCAATCAGGGCGGTCTCAGGTTTCGCAGACGGAAGGAAGTCAATCGAGATGACCAACGCCTCCATGGGAATTGGAAAGGGATACCTGGTGTGATGATATGGGGTCTCCAACTTACACCGTAAGTATGTGGTTTAGGAAGATCTTGGTTCCCGTGGACGGCTCGGAGAACAGCATGAGGGCGCTGGAACTAGCTGTTGACTTCAGCCTGAGATACGGGTCCAGGGTCACAGTGTTCTACGCATGTGATAGGTGCTCAGATAAGGAGTCTATACAGAAGCTGGTAAGGGAGAAAATTGAGGATAGAATAGACTATGACTTTCGTGTGGCCGACGTGTCAAAGGATAGTAGCACCTCCAACGAGATCATCAAGGTTCTATCGGAAGGCGTGTTTGACGCCGTGATAATGGGAGCCAGGGGGAACACGACGAACAGTGACATCAACACAGGTTCAAATGCCCTCTCCGTTGTCGTTAATGCGCCTGTAACAGTTATAGTTGTAAGGTAAGTTTAGGGACTCTATTACGTTAACGTTCAAAGTGCCTAGAACGTGTAATAGAGGACCTGGTCTAAAGTTAGCTCTTTTTAGCTGAGTAGTGAGATATTTTGCCAAGGAATTCGGTTTAGTGTGACGCAGAAGAGTATATCGCTGAAATTTCTTATGAGTCTTAACACTATTCTGAATCTAGAGTCGAGATTGATTCAAGTTGAAGTCATCCAGCACATCTTCCAAGACGGGGTGCAAACTCCTGGTTATACTTTCTCAGTAAAGTGAGAAAGATTCTCGTCTTACTTTATCAGTATACTGATAAGACTTCGTGACTCCAAATGGATTCCTCCGGGTGAACTATGCGAGCAGGAAAGATGAGGTACCTAGAAGAGAAATAGAGAACATTAAGGAGGTGAAGGGAAAAAGGAAAGTCATCACTTGGGACTACGAGGACGAGATTGATGGAATTAGCTTTGTTCCGCTATGGAGATTTCTCCTGAAGTGAATTTGAAAAAGACCTTTGACCTAGAGTATCATCGGGATCAGCTTTGAGTTATACTTGGACAGATCATATGTTAGCGCGTACTTAACCTCAAGGAATCTGGATCTCATCTCGGTTACCTTCCTCCTCATCTCGTTAATGTCCCTCTTATCCACGAGGATCTGCTTCATCAATTCTGCTATCTCTTCCATCTCACCCTCCTTCATCCCGAATCTCGTCATTTCCTGAACCCCAATTCTTATTCCGCTTGGATCATTAACTGCCTCCGGTGGATCGTGAGGTAAGAGGTTCTTATTCACTATGATGTTAGCACTCTCGAGCGTCTTCGCAACGTAGGCTCCTCCTCCAAGGTTCTTCACGTCGACAGCAACCTGGTGACTCTTGGTGTATCCCAGATGTTCTCCTATCACCTTGAAGCCGAAAGAGGCTAGGGCCTCCGCCAAGGCTTTCGAGTTCCTGGTTATCTGCTTAGCGTAATCCTCCCCGTAAACCTTCATCTCGAGCGCAGTCACAGCCGTGGAGGGTAACCTATGTAGATGGTGGTTACTCACGAACCAGGGGAAGATTGTCCTAGACACCTTCTTGAACTCCTCCTCTTCGTTCGAGAATATGGCTCCGCCTTGAGGTCCTGGAAAAGTTTTGTGGGTAGAAACATTAAGGAAGTCAGCTCCCTCATCAAGAGGATTACTCCAGACCTTACCAGTCATGAGCCCATAAACGTGGGCTGCATCGTACACCAGCTTTGCCCCCACCGAGTGAACGTGAGGCGCGAGCTCCTTAGTGGGATGCGGGAAGAGGTAAAGGCTACCTCCTAGAACAACGAACTTGGGCTTAATCTGCTCTATCATTTTCACTGCCCTATCTACGTCAACATTCATGTTCTCCTCGTCGTATGGCATCTCTATGTGCTCTATTCCAAGGGCCCCAAGGGTTCCAAACTTGGTGTGACTAACGTGAGCCCCAGCCTGAACCGGTGCGATTAAAGCCTTGTCTCCAGGATTGGCCAGAACCCTGAATACTGCGGCGTTGGCCAACGTACCACTTGTGGGTCTCAGGTCGCAGAACTTGCTCCCCGTGACCTGGTTCATGTAGTCCATGGCCAGAGTCTCGACCTCATCCACGTACTTTGTTCCCTGATAGAACCTCTTGAAGGGTTTTCCCTCAGCGTATCTTGACATGAAATCGCTCATGTAGAGGGCTTCAGCCAAGGGACTCATAACGTTCTCGGAGGCAATCAGGTTGATGGTCTCAGTCCTTCTCCACCTGTTCTGACTTCTGGTGAGCTCAATCACTTTTTCGAGTTCCTTTTGGACGTCCATGAGTCTAGATTATTTCCAAAAAATTAAGTCTTCATGCCCCTACCCAAGCGCAGGTGTGCTTTCCCTAGCTCCCTTGTGGAGAGAGCAGACAGAAGGTTCAGCTCGCCAGCCAAAACGGCGGCGGAGATTATCTCTGCAAGTTTTCTGGCATTACTCCCAGGTGGATTGCCACCTCCGTCTACCCCCATCATAGAGAGGGCCTCCCTTTGTGTGGGTAGCCTCGTCCCCCCTCCAACAGTACCCACCTCGAGGGAGGGAAGAGTGACGGAGATGTATAGATCACCGTTCCTGTTCTCTACCCAGGTATAACCCGTACTGCTCTCAACCACCTGTGCAACATCCTGTCCTGTTGCGATGAAGATAGCAGCGATGATGTTTGCGAAGTGGGCATTGAACTGGAAGATTGTACCAGCCCTAGCTCCACCCAACCAGTTCTTTCTCAGGTTGACCTCCTGAATCCTGTCTGCAGTAGTTCTCAGGTGAGTCTCGAGTACTCTCGAGGGTATTAATGCCTCAGCCACTACGCTCTTACCCCTTCCCAGGAGTTCGTTCGTCATCGACTGTTTCTTGTCACTGCAGGCATTTCCGCTAACCGCAACACACCTCGCCCCGGGAAACTTCTCCTCCAGGTAGGAGCACGCGGTCTCGGTAGCCACGGTAACCATGTTCATTCCCATGGCGTCGCCGGTCTCATACTCAAACCTCAACCAGACGTTGTTCCCGAGCTGTAGTGGGTCTATCTTGATAAGTCTAGCGTGAGACGAGGTGGACTCGGCAACCCTCTTTACCTCCTGAAAGTTGCTCTTGACCCATTCCGTGAACCTGAAGGCGTCCAGCGCGGACTCAAAGGTAAACACTGGAGCCCTTGTCATTCCATCTCTCAGGACCTTTGTCCTAACGGGGCCGGCAAGTCTCAGGACCTTCATTCCCCTGTTAACGCTAGCAATTAACGCCCCTTCCGTTGTGGCAAGGGGAACGAAAAATGACCCCTTAGCGTAATCTCCCTCAACCATGATGGGACCGGCAACTCCTAGAGGTACCTGCGCAGCCCCTATCACGTTCTCGGCGTTTCTTCCCTTAACGTCAAGGTAGTCTATGATCGTTGCCCCAATCGAAGGAAAGCTCTTTCCCGTGAGCCTCTCTATGGCCATCCTCCTGGCTACTACGGCAGCGTTTCCGTCGAGGTGCTCGTCAACCCTGTGAAGCTCTATCTCTCCCTTAACTACCTTCTCCACGACTTCATCAATTTTGTCCATCACTTACCAACCTAAATTTCGTGCCGTACTCTATAAGCCCATTGCTCGAGTCAACCCTTAACCTCCTTATTGTGGCCTCAACCCTCTGTCCTTCCCTAGGTTCCTCATCGACGTCAACCAGGGGAGCCACGAGCTCCACTCCCTCGTCAAGCCTTATGAGACCGTAATAGACTGGGGATTCCTTCTCGTGGCCAGTCCTGACCTGGTGGGAAACTGTGTAGGACACAAGCACACCCTTCCCCGAAAGCCTCTTGGTGGTTACCCTGAAGGAACCGCAGTTACTGCAGACAGTCCTGGCCGGAAAGTTCACGTGACCGCACTTCTCGCAGACTGAGGCCACGAGAGAGTAGTGGGTGTCCTTGTTTCTCCAGATCTTAGGTGGTAGAATTCTCATGTTCTCACCTCGAAAGAGCTACGGTAACCGCAACTGAACCCAGGTCGTCCATGGACACAACGAGTCCCCTCCTTGCGTCCTTCACCCTTCTCCCCTTGAATGTCCCCGTGAGCTGGGCATATCCCTCGGCAACTTGGTAAACTCCCGTGGCACCTCCCGGGTAACCTCTCGCCTTCAGGCCTCCGGAGTAGTTAACCTGAACTTGATCCAGGTGAAGAAGGGATTTTCCCCTCTCAAGACCTAGCTCGTCTAGGATCATGGCCGCGGTCACGCTGTAGGAATCGTGGATTTCGTAGAAGTCAGGCTTAAACTCCCTCCATGGGGATACGGCATCCCTAACGGAGAGCAATTCCCTCAGGTTAACCCCAGCAGTTGAGAAGCTAACCCCCTCTACCTTCACAGGGGCCTCGCTAACCTTCCTCGCGACCTCCTCATTCGTGATCAGGACCGCTGAGGCGCCATCTGCCCTCGCAGCCGTGTCGAAGAGCCTGAGCGGGTCAGACACAACCTGTGATGAAAGGATTGTCTCCTTATCCACGGGGAATTTCAGGTAAGCGTAATGATTCTCAGAAGCATACTTATGCATGAGGTAGGGCCACTCAGCGAAGTATTCCCTGGGAACGTTGTACCTCTTCATGTAGAGCTTCATCTGGATTGCAGCGAAGGCCTGAGGGATTACCCCGGCCCTGTAGGAGAACTCCTCATCTAGATTCTCAGCCAGTATGTCGTTTAGGTGAGATGCAGGGAAATCGCCGAGTTTCTCGGCTCCAACCACCAACACTGACTTAGCTGTGCCCGACTTCACTAGGGAGTAAGCGGAGTAGATTGCAGATCCTCCGCTTGCGTCTCCGTTCTCGACACGGATAGCCGGGATCCTGTAACCTAGGGCTCTCGCAAGTTTCCCCGCGAGCTGAACCTGCTCCTCGGTACTTTCACCATAGGCGTTGGCCAGGAGGAGAACGTCGGGTTTGTGCTCGCTGAGCTCCTCCTCGAGCTCCGAGACCGCAGCTATGGCAAGGTCTAGGAGGCTGTTCTCGTAATACCTATCAATGCGGAGAGTGGATCCTGTGGCAACGAAAACGTTCATGGGGTTCACCTAGTTAGTCGTAAACCTTGAACTTGTGGGTTGTCTTTGCGTAACTCGCGTAATCCACGAGCTTCTTTCTTTGGATGTAGTAGTCCGTGGTGTGGGCTAACTTCTGTCTCTCGAGGATCTTGTCAGTTATCATGAAGCTATATGCGTCACTTCCAGCACCACTCCCGAAGGGAGCCACGAGGATCCTCTGGCCAGGCTTGGCCACATCTAGTACCCTCGCGAATCCGAGGAGAGCCGAGGCATTGTAGGGGTTCCCAATCAGGGTTGAGACCATTCCCTGCTTCACCTTCTCAAGGGGTACTCCAAGTTTCTTGGCCATCTGGAACGGGAACTTTCCGTTGGGTTGGTGAAACACAAAGTAGTCAAAGTCAGAAACCTTGAGCCCGGTGTCCTGAAGTAACCTATTCACGGCCTCATAAATGTGGGCGAAGTAAGCAGGTTCTCCTGTGAAGGCCTCCCCGTGAAGCGGATACGGCATCCCATCCCTCCTCCAGAAGTCCGGGGTGTCAGTAACGTAGGACGTACTCGCCTCAACCACAGCTGAGGCCTCCTCCGCCCTTCCGACGACGAAGGCCACCGCAGCTGCGGCTGAGCTCAACTCGAGAACGTCACCAGGATTGGATTGCGCTGTATCAGATCCAACCACGAGTGAGTAGGAAACCTGACCGCTCTCAACCATGGAGAAAGCCATCCTGAGTCCCGCTGAAGCAGCCCTGCAGGCGAACTCTAGGTCCGCCGTCAAGGAGAACTTGGACAGACCCAGCGCGTCGATCAGGATCGCCGAGGTTGACTTGACTGCGTAAACCTTGGACTCAGAACCAAAGAGCGCCATCTCAACTTCCCTGGGGTCAATCATCGCCCTTGTGAGGGCGTCCCTCGAAGCCTCAATTGCCATCGTCGTCGAGTCCTCATCGGCTGCCGGAACCGACTTCTCCGTGAGACCTAGTGCCTTAACAACTCCCTCCTCCTTGCCCCACACAGAGGCAATATCGCTTACCTTTATCCTGTACTTCGGAACGTAAGAGCCCCATCCAATGATACCTGTGTGCATCCTGTCCCTTAATTCATCATGATTATAAAGGTTTTCGGTAATTGTCTATAGGGTTATAGACAAGAGTCGAAAAAAGATTAACTGGAGCTTCTATCTGCGAAGAAGACTTGGTATCGTCTAGGCTTCAGGGCCTCGACGATGAACTTGAAAGCAGCCTGGGGGTCGCTGTCCTCTCCGCAGGTGTAAACGTCTAGAGTGGCGTAGTTGTATTCGTTCCATGTGTGAAGTGCGATGTGGCTCTCCTCAATTAGGGCTATGACCGAGACTCCGCCCTTCTTTCCACCGAAGCTCCAGGACTTAGCCTCGACCAGGTTCATGTGAGCGATCTCAACTGCCTTCAGAACTAGATCCTTGAGGAGTTGCTCGTTGTTCAGGTCTTCCGGGTCAATGTCGTATAGATTTCCGAAAACGTGTTTTCCTATTATTCTGTCTTCAGGGGATTGGAACGTGACCTGTTCAGACATCTCCTGTTCTTGTACCCTCCGTCATGAAGATGGATCTAGGATTAATAAATGTAACTAGAGGTTTTGAGGTAGAAAGAAGGGATGAAGGAAAAGGGAATTACTATGCAAAGGCAGTCTCATTTGGGAGAACGGTGGCGAAAACTGAGACGTTGTAACCTGAGATCTCGAGGAGAAGGGTTCTGTTCCATACGTAGGAGGGGAGGGTGAAGTTGTAGATGAGGGGGGCTGGGACAGTGTGAGGTGACGTGATCTGGTTGGAGATATTGATCCATTGGCCATGATAGTCATAGAATATGCCCTCTAGAGTGTAGTTACTCCCTCCTCTTATCGTGAGCAGGGTTGATTTAGAGGGCGTGGAGTTGAAGAAGAGGAGGATAGATCCTCCATCTATCTGTCTCCTGAGTACTGAGATTTCGTCTACCTGTTGAGCTGAGGGTTTTGAAAAGTCGAGAACTAGGAAGGCTAGAGGTACTAGGATGACGACGATTAGGATTATTGCGATGATGAAGGCAATGAATTCAGATTGAGCTTTCATGGAATCACCTAAAGTTTATCCCAACCTATATCCCATGTATATATAACAGTGATGTTCGTGGGATAATTTATCGTGACTATAGGCTGTAACAGTGAATTATTTTGATCAGTAGTATTTAAAAACTCGCAGGGCGACCAAGTAAGACCACCATTGAATATATGATAGGTGAGATTAGTATAAGTTACGTTTACATAACAATTACTTATGATTAAATGCTCATATGGCTGATTTGTAACTAAACAATATAAATCAGTAATATTCATAAAATCTCCTATTCCACTAATATAGTACGTTCCATTTTTAATCCAGATTGGCTGATTAGAATAATTATATAAACTACTATTAAGTTGAAAGTATAGGCCATATTCGCTAGGATTATTAGTCAAAGGAGGTATGTTATAAACGTGTTGTAAAGCGTCTGCAAAACAATAATAATATTCGATACTTTTGACATTATTCGGAATATCTTTCGCAGAATATAAGGCAAAAATTCTAATATAGTTAAAAACATTTACATAACTGATTTTTAATGTAGAATAACTACTTGATGGGTTAACGAACGCGATAAACTCATAAGAAGGATAGTTTGTCGTGTCTATAGACGAAGACTCATAGGCGTAATGATATATAATACCTTTATTCTCGTATTTTGTATTATTAAATTGCAATGTATTAACGGTTACGTTAATAAAACCAGCAAGTACTGATATATTTTCATTCCCATTTATTGTGTATCTAATTCCGTTAACTGTAACATTAATGGTGGTAAAAGGATAAGTAGTGATTTCTAACTTAATTGTTTTAGTTAAGGGCGTATAGTTAGCAATGAGGGACATTGAACCTCCACCTAAGGAAACATTGGCCACTCTATACGAGGTGCTGTTCAGGGTTAGCCCACTAGCGATCCAGTTGTGAAACACTCCTGTTACAATAGATCCATTAGGTCTCTCATAAAACACATACTCAGGAGCCTTGACCACAAAAGTTCCCGTCTGATTTGGAAACGCTACGGGTGTGGTGTAGTTCTTGTAGGTCCCATCAATGTTTGTGGTCACGTTAGTGGCTACTCCAATAGGTCCATTAGGCTCAGCGATCTCAGCTGCGATAACTAGACCACCTTTAGCTGAGGTGGAGTATGGTCCAATAGACGATTTAGGTGTTAGGAAGAAAAAGTTACCCAGGGAGGTCACAATGATGATGGGTTTCCCCTGAACGTAACTGGGAAGGGTCAGATTTGTGAACGCGTTGACCGTGATAGGGTAATTATAAGAAAGGTTTAGCCATACTCCACCTTGTAGGTAAAGGATCTTCACAATGGTGAGGTTGGTAGGAGGAACGAAGGTGCCGTTGGTGTAGTAGAACTCTATGGAGGAGTTCGCGTAGTAAATTGCAGGATGTCCATATTCGACTTGCTTAACCTGAAGGTTCTTGAGGAAAATGTAGTTATTGACTAGTGCCAGTTTCTCGGTACCTGCTTGTTGGCTGTTTGTGAAGAATGTAATCATGGGAATGGAGATTACCAAGACTACTATGATAAGCATCAGAATTGCAATGGCATTAGTTAAACCTCTTGAGAGTTTCATAACTCATTACCTCCATATTCCCACCGTTGGAAGTCTGTTATATAAAAGGGATAGTTTATGGTAAATGGCGAACTCTTAATTATTTCATCATTATAAATCTTATAAACCACTTTTCCAGCAGGACTAACCACTGTAATATTGAGGGGATTTGATAAGAGCTGAGAGAAATTTCCTGTTGAGGTTTTAAATTGCCCACTTAGCCCACATAAGTAAACATATGTAAAATCAAGAGTAGTCCCATTCTTAAAATACAGTCTTTCCACACCATCATTAGTTGTAGGCCCTATTACAAAACTGTTGTTTACTTGAATCAGCTGTCCCGCAATATCTCCAATTGCAGCCGTACTCCCGGGTTTAAGACTAACACCATTTGGAAATGAAAAACTATTATTCACCAGGATGGCATAATATACGTTAGATAGAGCATAGACTCCATAAACCTTGCCAGTTCCGTTGACGAAGATAATGTCTGTCCCCTTGATCGAAACATTTAACTTAGATAACTTAGAGGAAGATAGTCCATCAAATTTGTAACAATTAATCTCTCCGGCATACATGAAAAAGTTATTTTTATTATTATTGCTAGTGTTGGCATAATCGAACGAAATGTTATAATAAGATGGGAACTGTATAAGATGGTATCCGTAGGTTAAGTTTAGCTCAATACCAGAGGAGGTTAAGATGTATTTCTTGTTGTCTATTTTTACAGGAATTGTTTTATTTAGAGATGTCAGATTTAAACATGTGTTTTTATAATTTTTTATAGTTACGTTAGGGGCCAATGGAATATTCTTAGGCACTATCTGAACCTCATACTTAGTAGTCTGAGCTTTATAAATCGCAGTTATTACAGTTGCAGAGAACACGGTGACGGACGTTGAAAGCTGATTCGTTGCACTAAGCGTTCCTCCCACTATGGACCAGTTCTGGAAGGTTCCAGTCAGTCCGTACTGAGGTAGGAAAACAGTCTGGTTCTTATCAGTTAGGGGATAGGTCCCAGGCGTAACATAGTAAACCTGAGGTGTAATCGAGCTACTTCCCGTGGTCGGAAAAATGACCTGAACCGACACAGGTATGAAGTTAGACCCATTCTCGACAAAGGAGGCAATATACACCGGGAGTTTCCCTGCTGGTCCCTGCACATTTACTGTGTTGATCGAGGTATTTGGGTTCAGGAAATACACATTACCTTCGCCCGACACCATGATGATAGGTTTATCAAACGCCTTACTTGGAAGCGGTATGAACGTGTTTCCCGCAACAACCAGGGAACCCTTTAGCACAGGGCTCCAAGTTGTTCCGTTGTAGTAGTAGATCTGCGTCACGTTTAACGGGTATGGAATTGACGTGAAGATAACCTCAAGATATGGTGACTTGCTTGAGTTATAGTAGACGTTTGGATTCCCCCTAAATACCTGGTTCACCTCCTGTGTCTGTCCCTCGAGGTATCCGGTTGCCTGTTGTGATCCCTGGTTCGAGTAGATTTGTGTCGAGCTCATAAAAAGATAGGCTGGAACTATGACTGCCACAAGTAAAATAAACATGAGGACCATGAAAATGGGCACGGATATGGCTCTCCTGATCATGAGGAGGGCACCCCCGTGAAAGTGTAACCTATCCTGAAGGTGTCCCCTTGACCGTAGAGAACCCATATCACGATTATATCCCCCTGTTGGTACCCCTTCGCAAACACAGTGACTGGGGTATTGAAGGGGGTGGTATACGCGGTCAAGGGAGAATTATACAGAACTTGACCATTCAAGTCATATATTCTCGAGATGTCCTCTGGCCTATCTGGAGCCCCAGTAATCGAGTAGACCTTAAAGGTTGAGGGGCCTGGAGGACTGGTAGGTGTAACTAAGGAGATTGAAGGCTCAAAACTTTGTGGAACATAAAAGGCAACTATGGAAACGTTTCCGCTCTCGGCTGGATCATAAACTTCCAGGACCAAGCTACCCGACGTTGAATTGACAAGGAGAGGTCCAACGCTGAGAGTCGTTTGTGAAGCTATATTGCTCGCAGTCTGTTCCTCAGATGTTAGAATTATCTGAGGATAGAGCACAGAGATCGAGAAAGCGACTACAGCAATTCCCAAAGCCACAACTATGGAAATTAATATTATCTCTTGGACAATGTTTTCGGGCATGAACTTCTATATAAATAGCTATCTACAGTGTAAAAAAGTTTTAATGAATGAAGATATAAACTTGGCTACGGGGTTGGCTGTGTGTGTCCAACAATTTATTTCTCCCTCCAAATTTCCAATAGATTGTAGACCGTGAAGAAGGCCGAGAACCAGGATTCAAGGCTTCTCTTGCTCGCGTTCCACGGGAAGTGGAAGTCCATGGTCGAGAGCCTATGCTTCGCGGTTCTAAACACCTGCTCAACCCTGTTCCTAATCCCGAAGGTGACGTGCTCGTGGTCGACCCCCGCTATCGAGAGGAAGTTGTACGCGGGGAGGCCGTCGTGTATGTACTTGGCCCTCAGGAACTCTCCTCTCGTCCTTATCTCCACCTGCCTCACTCGCTTCACGAGGATAATCACGTCGAGGCCCGACCTGGCCTTCGTGATCATGAAGAACGGGATAACTCCCGTGTTGACGTCCCTCACGACCCACAGGTAGTACATCACCCCCTTCACCAGAAGTACCTTCGTCTCGTCCACCGCGTACTCCCCGGTCAAGGGGAGGTCGAGCGTCGTCCTCGTCGCTCTTCTCCAATAATAGTGAACCGTGCTCCTCGGGACCCTGAACCTCCTGAGGGATAGTCCAAGGAAATAACTAGCTAACGCTTCCGCCAACTCCTGAAGGGACCAGAACCGGGGCTTAAGGTTATTAAGTTGGAGAAGGTAGATCATTACCTGGGTCAGGACGGGAAGAGGTACGCTCCTCTTCACGTCTGCTCACGTGATAGACCCGTCCTGACCCTTAAATATTATTTTGTCTAATTTAGCAATATTGTTGGACACACACGGGTTGGCTTTTCGAAATTAGTCCACGAAACTATCCCTGATCATTTTCAGGGCGAGTTAAATTGAATTCTAGCGGTGATATAAAAAATTAACAAATCTGACCACTATTTAAGAAGGTATGATCTGGTGACTCAGGGTTCGGGCACAAATTTCGCGTGAAATCTCTTCATTGACTTAAATACTGGCTAGCTGATTTTATAATATGCCTTCAGTGGTGGTAACTCTTCTAGTGGTCCTTGTTACATTAATGCTAGCGATAGGAGTATTTGGTCTCTATAATTCTTACTTTTCTACTCAGGGCTCAACCATTGCGGGGAACGAGATTGTAGTATCTCAATCAAAGCAAACCGAGATCTTCGTGTCACCTATAACGTTCAAGGGAATAGGGCCCAGCTACACTTATTTTAACATATCATTTCTACTGTGGTACTCTGCCCCAGTGAAGAACGTGGTTCTAGTCCCATTCGTGGTTAATCCTTTGCCTGGTCTGGGAACTTACCTATATAGTCCCCAAGGAAATCCTAACGCAACCATTTTCATGAATTATTCGGGAGGCCTTAAGATATTGCCCCATTTCACGCTAAATTCGCCTGTTTATACTCCGCAGGGACAACAACTTCAGTCAGGGGTACCCGCATACAACGCGTCAAGCACCGGGACTTATATTGCGCATTTCGTTGCGAAGACAGGTCAGATCGTCGTGGTCTGGGTCTTGACGCATGAGTTTGGGAAATGGTATAGGCTCGGCTACTTCTTCGTGAATCCAGCCGATGCCGGTTTAGGACTTTATGTTGTGACGCACACGGGTAGTTATCTAGGAAATAGTCAACAAGTGAATTTCCAAGCACCTCTTCTGTTCACCAATAATAAGGGAGTCCAGACAGGTCTATGGTTTGAACCGCTGGGCAATGCTACAACGAATTCTACCATATTTTATGCCATAATAAATACTACAAACAATCAATTTTACTATCTAAAAATATATCAAAGTGGATATAATATTTACGTTAGTACCAATGAGAATAGTGGAAGCCACCTCTTAGGTTCAGTATCTCCATTTAATTGGTATTTTCTAAACTTTACTTACGGCCATCAAACAGGTAATAATGTAACACTTTTTTACAGTAATAGAACAATTATTGGAAATATTTCTTTTCCCATTGGTGAAGCTAATGGGTACGAGATAAAAATTACTTTTGGTTCCAATAGTTTTACAGACGCTATATCTCAAGCGTTCTTGGTGACAAAACAAAACAAAAATAATGTCACGGATACATGTTTCTATAACATATCTACCACTATGCTCAAGCATGGCCCATATTATAATAATACTATGGCGTATAATTTAACTATCAATAATGCTAAACATTCTCTATACGGAATAGTCTATTGGAACTTTGTGTATCCATCCTCCTCTCCACCAGCTACATTATCTGCTATAGCTTGGTATTGGCCGTCAGGATCAGGTCAATATAAATATGCTAACATCACGTACTTGATGGAGTCTGGGCCTAATACTTGGATAATAGGATAGTCTTTTTTAAAGACTTCGCTAAAACCAACTCCTTTCATGTGGTTACAAGGTAAATGTCTGCATCGCTGATGAGAGTAAATCTTTTTTGATGTATCCCCCTTTACTTGTAGGGACCCGTAGCTCAGCCAGGATAGAGCGCCGGCCTCCTAAGCGGAGGCAAGAGTGAGCCGAGGGTCGGGGGTCCGAATCCCCCCGGGTCCGCTTTTCACCTTGTCATTCCAGAAAGTCTTGAACCCTATTCACGTCAAAACCGTCAATCATGAAAGATCCCACAAGGTCAAAAACCTTAGTAGATTTACGGAGGATAACGAAGTCGCTCGTCACCGACGTTCCCTGAGACGCGATAATCTCCTTGTCTGCCCTGTTCACTACACTCACATCTAAACCTAGACCCCTCAACTTTCCCGCTATCTCACCGCTCATACTAACCTGAGAATCTAAAACTATCCTAAACTTTAGTCCAAGCGAGATCAAGAGCTCCCCCACAGACACTAAGGCGTTCACTAACCTTGAGTCACCTTTCTTTCTCCCGAGTCCGAGGTCCCTCACAAAGTTGTCGTCACAGAGGAAGAGCTGTTCCCCATCCCAGGCGTTCACCAGACTTAGGCCAACGTTGAATCCATCCAGGATCAAGGGTTCCTTCAACCCCACTTTCCCCTTGATCATCTCAACCTCCTTCTCGGGATGAATACATCTAAAAAGGAGAAGTCTTTCCTCCCTGCTCAGTCCATATCTCCCGGTTACCAGATCCAGCGAGGGCTTGCTTCCATATCCCCTGTCTAGAAGGTACCTATAATCAAGAATTGCCTCCCTTAATTGCTCTCTCCACGATATCAATTACCTCCTCCCTTGTTCCCTTCTCCATCATCACCGATCCAAAGGTCCCTCTTCCTCCTCCCTTTCCTCCTGCCTTCACAAGCTCCGTTACAACGGTGGACACGTTAAGGTCCTTGCTAGTTCCAATCTCTACCTGGAGCTTCCCATTAACCTGGTTAACGTGAATCACAACAACTCCCTGAGTTGAAGTCAATCTCCTCATTGCCTCCCTCTCCAGATCCTCATCCTTCAGACTTGGTAGTATCATGATCTTGACTTTCCCAACGTTCCTGGTTTCCACGCGTTTCTCAAGGTCATCTAGGTATTGCCTTCTGTAGAAGGCTATTAACTCCTTCATCCTCTCGTTCTCTTCCTTCAATTTCTCAACTCTGCTCTCAATCTGCGAGGTTGACGTCTCAAGTTTGCTCGCTAACCCCTCCAGCTTGTCCTCTAGGTTCCCCGCATAAGACGAGATGACGTCCCCAGCCACGTACTCTAGCCTAATGATTCCATCCTGTATTTTCTCAACGTTGACTATCTTGATTCCGCCAATGTCAGCAGTGTTCGCAACGTGTGTTCCTCCACAGCTCTCCACATCCCAGTCCTTTATCTCGAGGAGCCTGATCACTGCCTTGTTGGGCACTCCTCCCTCGTAAATTGAGACCCCGTACTTGGTCTCGGCCTCGGTTCTGTTTATCTCAAATGGAGTCACGGGTCTCCTATCATTCACGACGAGGTTAGCCATCTCCTCTATCCTTTTCACCTCCTCCCTTGTGAGGTTCCTGTGATGGGTTATGTCAAGCCTGGCCTTCTCTGGGGTTTTCTCTGCGCCAGCCTGCCATACGTGATCGCCGAGGAGCTTTTTCGCGGCTGCTAGAACAACGTGAGTTCCAGTGTGATGTCTCATCATCCTGAACCTCCTCACCCAGTCTATCTCGCCCTTGACCTTTTCCCCTTCCTTCGCTGAGATCTCCCTTTCTAGAACATGAACTACTACATCACCAACCTTCTGTGTATCCGCAACTTTCACCCTTTGTCCCTCCAGTAGAAGCCATCCCTGATCTCCCAACTGTCCACCGCCCTCCGGGTAGAACACGGTCCTATCCAGGACGAGATACTTACCCAGAGACTTAACGACAACACCCTCAAAGTTCCTGGCATACTGATCCTTGTAGTACAACTTCTCCGTTGGAGGTAAGTCCTTCACCTGTTTCACAACCTCTGGCGGTAACTTCGTGGTATCCCATTCCTTTTTGACAGGAGCACTCTGGTGCCTCTTCGCGACTATTGAGTAGAAGTTGTGTGGAACTTCAACCTTGAGACCTTTCGACTTCATCTCCTCAGCCATTAGGTCTGGGGGAATTCCCTGAGAGTCGTACAGCTGGATCAGGTCCTCAACCCCAATCTCCCTCTTCTTGGTAAGCGAGCTAACCACAGAGCTCATCCTGTTGAGTATCTCGTTAAACTTCTCCTGTTCAAGGTTGACTGCGTCCAGTATGTAGTCCCTGTTCCTCATGAGCTGGGTGAAGTCCTTTCCCCAGAAGCCTATCTGCATATCCACTAGCTCTGAGAGTCTCACATCCACGTTCAAGAGCTTCAGGGTCCTGAGAGCCCTCCTTATCAACAGCCTTCCAAGGTATCCTTCACCTCCGCTTGAGGGGACAAGCCCATCCCCAAGCATGAGCGCAATCGTCTTTGTGTGGTCAAGTACTTGAAACACCCTGGCAGCCCTGGTTAATTCCTCACTAACCTCCTTAACGGGGAGACCCATTGCCTTTGCGACCTGTTCCCTATGTCCCTGGATCGTGGAAGGAACGTCAGGGTCAATCTTTCCTGCAAACCTTGAGGCTACCTTCAGCATATCTGGATTCAAGCTGGGTAGACCGAGTTTTTCAAGAAACTTGTTCACCAACTCCCCATATATTGCGTGGAAAGCAGTTGGCGTTTTCTGGGTAAACCAAGCGAGCCTCTCTATCCCGTATCCTGTATCCACGATCTTGAGCTTCAGGGGTACGTACTCTCCCTCTCTTATCTCGTATTGCATGAACACAAGAGTGGCTAGCTCAAGTCCTCCAACGGTTACCTCAAATGACGGTCCTGCATTTCCTCCTCCCTCCCACCAGGACTCCTTGAAATTCAGCAGTTCCTCAGGTATTCCCATCTCCTTCGTGAAGAACTCCTTGGCGTAGGCAACAGTCTCATCCTTCCAGTACAGGAACTTATCGGGGTAGTTGAACGCGTGATGACCACCCATCTCGAAGGTCGTGAGATGTCTCCCGAAGGTTATCCCAACGTTATCAACGTCGTCCATTCTAATGCAGGGCTGTGAAACCACTAGTGGATTAGCAGGTGGTGGAGAGATCCCGCTCGTAATATATGGTTGAAAATCAACTATGCTTGCAATCGTGAGGTAGAGGTCCTCTCTCCATCTTGCTAGCACCGGTTTCGGTGGGATTATCTCGTGCCCATTCCTCCTGAAGAAGTCTAGGAACCTCCTCCTAGCCTCACTCACGCTCCAATTGAGGTTGCTCTCCTTCATGTCCAGGAAGTAGTAGTCTGAACATGGGATATCTGCACAGTCCTCCCTGGTCTTGTCCTTGCTCCAGAAAGGAGTTTTACATACCTTACATTCCCTTCTTAGGTAATCGTGATCAAGAAAGAACTTGAGCCTGTACTCTTCTTGATTTCCCTTCATATCGAGTAGAATAAAAACCCGAGAGGATTAAAACGTCTTCTAAAAAACTACTAATTTATCCGAACAGAGAGGAGAGTCCTCCAGCAATTTCCTCGTCGCTTGGACCCTTCTTCTCTTCCTCTTCCTTCTTCTCCTCCTTCTTTGCCTCCTGTGCTGGAGCTGCAGCTGGTGCAGCGGCGACGGGCATTGCGGTAGCGTTCTTTAGAACTTCGTCAATGTTTACCTCCTTTAGGGCAGCCACTACTGCCTTCACTCTGACCTCGTCAACCTCAACTCCAGCAGCGCTGAGTACGCTTTTCACTGCATCCTCAGTTATTTCCTTCTTTGCTGTGTGCAAAAGCAAACTTGCGTATATGTATTCCATTTCGATCACCTATGAAGTGGTGGATCCGCTTTAAAAAACTAATTTATCCGAACAGAGAGGAGAGTCCTCCAGCAATTTCCTCGTCGCTTGGACCCTTCTTCTCTTCCTCTTCCTTCTTCTCCTCCTTCTCTTGCTGAACTGGTTGTTGCTTTGGAACCTCTACCCCTAGATCTACCTTCCCACCCAAGGCCGAGACCAATGCGTAGGCCTTGGCTACTGCTCTGCTTAGGACTGCGTTGGCAGTGTCTGGAGTTAGGAAGCCCGACTCTCCAGCAAGGGCTAATGCTCTCATGTGGGCCTTCCCTATGGTCAACTTGAGGACCTCTGGTACTGGGTAGGCTATCTCGACGCCTAGAGCTAGGGAATTTCTTGAGGCCTCTGCGACCATGGAGGAGTATTGATCTAGGTTGATCTCTAGTTCACTTACTGGTATAACTAACCCTTCGTGATACGCAGCCTTAAGTTTCAGCTTGACGTAGACTGGCATTATTCCCAGCTTCTGAAGTATTGGGGCAGCCTCAGGAGGTATTGGATCTCCAGGCTTCGCGATCACGGTGTCCTTCACTACGTGAACCTTACCGTCCTGTACCTTAGTCTGAACCTTAAGCTTTCCGAAGGTGCTTAGGATTGGGCCTGCGGTCATTCCCGTGTCTCCAGCAGGAATCACGACCTCCTCGTCCGCCTTGTCTCCGGGCATTGGATACCTCTTTAGCTTAAACTTGGATAGGAAGATTGAGATCGCGAAGGGGTTGTCATTGGAGAAAATGAAGGCGTTACTCCCCGTGATATAGTTCTCGATTTTACTGACGTCAATCCCTGCCCTCTTCGCAGCAATTAGGAAGAGGGTGTTCTTGGTCACTTTGATCTCTGCCTTTCCCCTTAACTTTTTCCTAATCTCGTGGAGCTTGTCTGTGGGGAATCCTTGGATGTCAGCAATCATGACGGTGCTAGAGTTCTTGATCTTTTCCTCTAGCTCAGCTACTTCGTCAATCTTCCATTTCGGGATTTTCCTTTCCTCTGTTATGCTCATGGTGATCACTTCAGATTAATCTGAACTGGTTTACCCATAGAGGTTTTCACGTATATAGCTTTGATGTAGGCTGGCCCCTTTATCTTTCCCTCTATGCTATTGAGGACAGCGAACACATTCTCCGCAATGTCCCCAGCTGGCTGATCCTCGGTTCCAACGAAGGTCTGCGTCTGTGGCTGGTCCTTTGTTTTCACTAGGGTGGATCTCTTATACCTGAGAATGTACTCAGAAACGTCTGAAGACGAGGGTAAGGGAGTTGGAAACTTCCCCCTGGGTCCTAGGGACGGACCCAAGATCCTACCTGCTAGGGACATGGAGTCCTGAGCTATGAGGAACCATTGATTCTTACTTGCTAGCTTCTTTACGGCCCTCTTTGCGCCCTGGAGTTTCTGAAGTTCCTCCTTGGACAGGACAACGTTGGGTTCAGCCCTCTTTGCCGATTCCATCTGTTCCAGCGACGGAACCACAAGGACGTTCCTGGGCTTTGATGGCGGTTTTGGTAGGACTATTGCCTCCCTGAGCTTTATGTCACCCCTCTTCATGTCCACGTCCTTAAAGGCGATGATCAACTCGACGCTTTGGGTGAACTCCCTCTTGGGATTGTTCTCCTTAGAGAGTGCCTGCTTAACTGCTTCCTCAATTTTCTCCTTTGGGACTATCATTTAATCACCCTGAAGACCACTTTTCCTCCATTTCCTTTATCTTATCGTTATATTTACCTTCTTCTACTTCTCTCACCACTAGCTTGGGATCCTTGTTATCTACTGTTAGGCCAATTGATTTAGCTGTTCCCAGGATACTCTTCACAGCTCCCTTCAGTTCCTTGGCTGTTAGGGATGGCTTCTTCGAGATGGCGACCTCAATCACATCATCCATGGAGATGTTACCTATTTTCTTGTGCTCTGGATCCCCAGATGGACCGCTTGCTCCTGCCTTCTTCACAAGGAGAGAAGTAGTGGTCGGAACTCCCACGGACACCTCATACTTCTTAGTGTCCGTGTCCACGTCCAGTGTGACGGGGACTGTCATCCCCTTGAACTGAGACGTGGCCTCATTTATCTTCTTGACCACTTCCCCAACGTTTAACCCAAGTTGGGATAGGGTTGGGGCGAGGGGTGGACCGGGTTTTACGTTCCCTCCCTCTACCACTACTTTTATGGATTTTTTAGCCATGAAATTTCACCTTACGTCTTTTTAACGGGTCTAATTTGGTCTACAGGTATTGTTACCTGTAGAGGAAAGGCCGATTCCAGTATATTTAAAACTACTTCTCCGCGATCCGCATTATAACTCATGACCTGGGCCTGCATTCCCCTGAATGGGCCTGACACGACCTCCACCATGTCCCCTGTCTTTATGGAAGGACCTGTCTGCTTCTTTGATACCATCTTCATAATGTCATCCTTGGGAACAAGCCCAGGGGCAACGCCTCTCACGTGCCTGATACCAGCGATGATGAACTTCACCACATGTGGACCAGAACTCTCCACAATAACATATCCCTTGAGTCCTGGCGGGACTATGATGGAGTAAACGTCTCCAATACCGTTTGTCTTAATTCTCTCCTCAAGCATAATTGCGACACTTATTTCCTGACCCCCTGTAACCTTCACGGCATAGAAGTTCCTAACTTTCGGTGCTTCCACTTAGCATCCCTCTAACCTAGAAGAATAGAGAAGGCTAATTGGACTAGAAATGCCAGTAAGCCTACGAAGAGAAGGACAATAAGTGTTACTCTCAAGTTCAGGTAGAACATGCTTTTGTCTGGTTTCTTGGCGACGCTGATTATCCTTTTCCAATCTTCCCTGAGTTTCTTTATCCTATCAGCTAAGCCCATACTCACTATCTTTCCAGTGAAAATATTAATTTAACTGAGAGGCCGTGGAATGAACTACTTGCCTAGGTATACGAAAATGGATCTTAACTTAATAATCTGTCCGCGAACCAATCTGGGTCAAACTTAATAAGGGAATCGTAATCCTGACCCATTCCCAGATAGATCACGGGTTTCCCCAGCTTATATGCCAGAGAAAGGGCTACTCCTCCCTTGGCGTCTGCGTCAACCTTCGTGAGGATAACTGCGTCATACCCCACGTTCTTCTCGAAATACTCAGCCTGTTGTAGTGCATCATTTCCTGCCAGCGAATCTAGAACAAGGATCTTGAGGTCTGGCTTGGCTACCCTTACCACTCTCTTGAGTTCCTCCGTTAGGTCCTTGTCGGTATGCATCCTTCCGGCCGTGTCCACTAGGACTACGTCTATACCTCTACTCTTGGCGGACTGGATTGCGTCAAAGGCCACTGAGGCTGGATCTCCCCCATATTTTCCCTTGACTAGTGGAACCTCGAGTTTAGTTGCATGATAGGCGAGCTGTTCCTGAGCCGCTGCCCTGAAGGTGTCTGAAGCAGCTATGATCACGGATAACCCATTCTTCCTAAGTAACATGGCGAACTTTGCGATTGTCGTTGTCTTCCCCACGCCGTTAACTCCAAAGAACACTATGACGTAGGGTTTCTTGGAACTCTTAATGGTTTCAATCACGTCTCTTTCTCTGTAATTTTTTCTTAGAATCTCCCTTAGTGATTTTTTTAGTGACTCCTGTATAAGCTCCTCAAGGTTTTCCCTTCTTGAGATCTTCTGACCCACAAGGGTGTTCTTCAGGTCCTCTAAGATCTTATCCGTTACCTCGAGGGAGACGTCATCCTCAAGGAGCTCTATCCTGAGCTCCTCAATGAGGTCAGAGATGTCCTCCTCCTTAATTTCCCTATACTTGAAGAAACTAAAGAAGCCAGACTTGGACTCCTTCTCCTTGGGTTTTTCCTCAACCTCTTTCCTAGACTGTACCGGTTGAGCTGGTTGAGGTGTTGGTTCCTGTGGTGGCTGAGGCACAGTCTCTTGTGAGGGTTGAGCTTGAGAAGGAGAGATTTGAGGAACATTTTCCTCCTGTTTTTGTTCCTCCCTAGGTTCCTCTTTCTCGAACTTATTGGAAAGTTTCTCTGTAAAGGACGAAAAGGCTTTCTTTAACCTGTCGAAACAGTTCACTCACCTTGCTGTTGCTGAGCCCTGTTCAGAATCTCGGCTATCTGGGTGTAGGCATTAACTGCATTGTTAAGCCGGGCCGTAATGTCCTGGAGGCTCTTATTTAGCTGTTCTTCCCTCTCGTCGAGTATCTTGGAAGCCTGATCTGGCTCGATCTCGGCGTAATAGCCTAAACCCAAGTTAACCAAGACCTTTGAGGAAGGAATCTCTGTGACCTTCAACAGAACAAACCCTCTTCTATCTGCAGATAACAGGAGGTCCTTCCCCTGTCCCTTTATTAGGTTAATTGCCTCCTTTGCACTCCTTGCTGCATTAAGCGACTCCGCTATCTCGTCCCTAAGCTTCTGAAGAGCGTCTATCTCCTTTCTGAGGGCATCTGCTTGAGCCAGCAAATCCTCTAGGCTAACCACCATTCTGTTGTTGGATTCAGCCATTTCTATCACAATATTATCTTATCTATCTTAGATAGTTCTTTTATCCTTTTTTCTTTAACCGTTGACGGATCTACTTCCTTGATCTCTAGGATGGTTATGTTCCTCCTCTTGATCTTGTTTTTGCTTCCCAGATCCATGTAAACCTTCTCTTTCGCTTGTTCCTCGTTAAGCGCCCTCACGTACTTAGTGAAGCTCTGCCTTACTGGAAATTCGCTCTCGTTGAAGAGAGCAGTCCCCTTAACCATGAAAGTTTTAACTTCAGTCATCTCAATCACTAAAGGCTCTTTGTATTCTTAAAATCTCTGGCCCGGTAGTTGAGGAGCCAACGAGTATTCCATGGCTATTTGCCACCATTCCGCTTCTGATGAAAGCGCTTCCAAAGTTCACAGTTCCCACGTCTAGGTTAACCTTGAAAAATGAACTTAATGACTTAACCTCCTCCTCTGTCGCCTCAACATGAAGGAGACCTCCCTTGGATGTGACAACTCCTGCTGACCCAACAACCAAAACTTGAGCAATAGTTCCTTTCCTTATCTCCTTAACGTTCAAGGCCTTACCAATGATGTTCATCTCAGCATCGGAAAATTCAGGATAGACCAGGGCCGCATTATCATTAGCCAAGATAACATTGCCGAGGGCAGTGGCTCTAACGTCAACTACTTCAATGTTTACGTCCTTAGCAACGCTCTTAATTGCGTTAATTTCAACGTCTCTGACGATCCTAGGAAGGAGAATGGTTTCATTATTTCCAGCTACAAATATCCCCGTCAGGAAACTGTCAGCGACGGTGGTCTCGATAAGTTCTGTATTAAGGTTCTCCTGTATTATGCTTTTGCTTTGCTTATCTAAATTGGTTGGGATAATGGTGTACTTATCATTTGTAAAAATGTAAACTCCGATGTTGTCGCTACCGAATATGCTAAATCTTTGTAGATTCATTAAGGCTTCACTGCTAGCTTCACAAGAAAAGTCTTTTCTCCTATCTTAGTGACTACCACTCTCACTCTTCTCGCTATTTTATCCTTAGAGTTTGAAGAGATATAGCTAAGTAGAAATGGATCTAGAATCACTTTTTCTGCACCAAAGTGCCTCGATACGGTCTCCCTTATCAGGTTGACCGCACCCTTGAACTTCTTTGGCCTTTTGGACTCGTGCGCTTTCCTTAAATTTATAACCATCTCAAAATTATCCTTCTGCTCCATGGTTTACACCTTAAGGTCGTTTCTTCTCCAGTTCCTTCTCTTTGGATTAAATCTAACTTCGCCGTTGGTCTTAAGAATGACCCAGGCTGGTACGGAGGAGTTTGACTTTAGTGCCTTGTTTAACCTCTTCTTTAGACCAGATGGTTTGTATCTGCTCATTTCCAACCCCTCTCCCTTATCTGGATCTTAAAGTCTCTCTTTGACTGACCCGCTATTTGGGATAAGATCTCCTTAAGCTCTTCGTCTGTAACAGGCACCCTTATCCTTCCGCTTTGAGCTAGGGCAATTAGCTGGTCCTCCAGCGATTCTGCTAGTTCTGGTTTGACTAACTTTACGTTACTTAGCCTCTGTCTTGCCTCTGGCGTCAAAATGGAACGAAGTAAAGCATCCTTCCTTGCCTCTAGTTCTGCTTTCCTTTGTCTCTCCTCAGCAGCCCTCCTGCTCTCTGTTTGAGCCCTTCTCCTTAGAAGTTCCTCAAGCTCTGGATCAGAATAGTCATCCTGCGACATTTATCCTCTCACTCCAAGTATTTCTTCAAAGCAGGATTATTGTTTGCTAGATCTATAAAGATTTCGTGAGCCATTTTATCTAAGAGAGACCTTCCCTTAGGTGTTAGGACCCTACCTTTCCTAGCTCCCCTTGTCTTAGCAACTAGGCCGGCCCTTTCCAGTTGCTGAAATATTAACCTAGTTGAGTGACCTGGGGCTCTGGCTGAAACTGGTGGCTTTGTTCCCCTTCTCTTAAGACCTCCATATAACCTAGTGGACTCAGAGACTCCAAAGTGCTCCAGAACGTAAAGTTTCCTGAGGATAGATGCTGCCCTCATATACCACCAGGACTGTGGGTCGTCCGGAATTCTCTCCTTGAAGGAGGCTGTCTTTGTGATGAGTGACCAATCTGGAGGTTGAACCTCACTAACATTATTCTTAATGTAATCTGATAATCTTTTGACCAGCAAGTCTGGCGGTACCATGTTAGCTGTGATCATATTAGATTCAGTAGTAGCTCTTCCTCAAGGTTTAAAAATTAACCTCATCAATATGGTCCCGTGAAGTTACATATAGCTACATCTCAGGAAATAAGGGAGGGAAAGATAACTGACATATATTTCGAAAGAACCTCAAGGGCGTTGGAGAAGGCTGGAATAACCGACGTGAAGGTTAGGATGGAGTTCCACTCTTACGGATTGCCGAAGGGCTACGAATGGGGAGTTTTTGCGGGTTTGGAGGAGGCACTGTACCTCTTGGAAGGTAGGAATGTAGATGTTTATGCAATGGATGAGGGAACATTGTTCAGGGAAATCGAGCCCGTCCTGGTAATAGAGGGGAACTATCTGGACTTTGGGATCTTGGAGACAGCACTTCTTGGCGTTTTAAGGCATGCCAGCAGTATTGCGACCAAGGCTGCTAGGATAAAGAGCCTTGCCATGGACAAGCAGGTCATATTTTTCGGTCTCAGATCAGTTCATCCAGCTATAGCGCCCATGGTTGATAGGTCGGCCTATATAGGCGGAATGGATGGAGTTTCAGGCGCATTTAGTGAGAGGGAATTGGGAGTTAAGCCCTCCGGTACCATGCCCCATGCGCTAATGCTTGCTGTGGGGGATAATGTAGAGGCTTGGAAGATATTTGATGCTGGCGTTGAATCTGACGTTCCGAGGATAATCCTAGTGGATACCTTTGAGGATGAAAGAACTGAGGCTCTCAAGGCAGCTCGACTTCTGGGCAAAAAGCTATACGGAATTAGACTCGATACTCCCTCAAGTAGGAGGGGGAACTTTAAGAAAATTATCCAGGAAGTTAGATGGACCCTTAACCTTCACGGCTTTACTGATGTAAAGATCATAGTGAGTGGAGGCTTAGATGAGGCTCAAGTAGTTGAGTTGCGGGACTACGTAGACGGCTTTGGGGTTGGGACAAGCGTTGCCTTCCCGGAGAGCGTGGACTTCAGTGCGGACATCGTTGAGAAATTTGTAGACGGGAAATGGATCCCCATCACAAAGAGGGGTAAGTGGCCTGGATTCAAGCAAGTGTATCGATGTGGAACGGAGGATCATATAGTTCCTTGGGGGAAGGAAATGGAATGCGAGCCTCTTCTCAAAAAGTATATGGAGAAAGGAAAACTAACTAGAAGCTTACCAACTCCTTCAGAGATAAGAGAAAAGGTCCTATCCCAGCTCAAGAAAATTTCAGTGCCCTCGCAACAGGAGAGATAGCTTACTCTATTACAACTTCTTTTAGGTTCTCTATACCTCTGTTGAACGCTATCTCAGCAATGGGTTCCATCCTTCTTATGGCATTATATAGTCTGAGGTTCAGGGTTCTAATTGCAGTTGCCACCTTGGGAGCGTTCATTCTCTGTATTCTTTCCTCAAGGATCAGAGCGTCGGAGAGAAGAACTCTTCTCAATGTCCTCAACTCTTCCAATGCCTCATTCACTAGTTTAATATCCTCCTTGTTCAAGACCTTAACTACGTGATCTATTACAACAGCGGTTTGATCTATGAGCATGTCCATCTTATCCCACGACATTTTGAGTAGGGCTAGATCCTCAGGATGCAAACTGAGTAAGTCATTGGCAGCTTCACTGATCTCATCAGCTGCTTCCTCCGCCGCCTTCATCAGTATCCTATTGCCCACAATTTGTATCCTCTTGACTCCTATCATGTAGGCGAGGCTCCTGTTCACTTGAGCCAGAAGTAATTGTCTGAGGGAAAGGTAATAGAGCCTATCAACTTCCTTTTCCAGTTCCACAACCTCCTGTAGGAAGGTTCTACTAGCCTCCCTGATTCCAAGGTTTAGGTAGTGTAGCATTTGCTTGAGCGTGTTGGTTAACCTGTTTATCAGGCTACCTATGTTGTACTTGGTTGGATCTAGAAATGATTGTATCTGGATGCTAGTTACATCCTGTGAAACTATCTCTAGGCCTATTAAACTCCTGGCTGTCTCCTTTATCTTTCTCAGAAGGTCCTCATTAAACGGTCCATTAGTTGTCTCTATTAGTATTCTGTCGAATCCTAGAATATATAAACTGTAAATTATCCTGGTTACAAGTTCAGGTGAAGTTGTTACTGAGATCTTCACCTTCATTTCCCTTGGGGCATTCTCTGTCTTCAGGTTCGGTGGGTAAACCTTCAGACTGCCATCCTCATCTACCTCAAGGTAAATACTCTCTCCTGGGTTAAGGCTGACTTCCTTTACCCAATCAGCAGGAAGTGAAACCATAAGGGTAGATTTCCCGAATTTTTGAACTCTTCTAACTTCCATATAACTCTCTATATAGTTCAAGAGTATATAAAAGTAATTTAAACTGAGTCTATACTGTTTTGATCACTGGTATAATGCCAAAACTTTTGGTGAATATTTTTTCTTCTCCCCAGGAAGGTATGATTCTAATGCCGTATGGTCTCTTTTTCAAGAAATGAATAACCATCAAATCTTTAATAAGATCGGTATAAAGTTTCAAGTCATATTCTATTCCAGCCATATCCAGTCCGGCGACACAGGCAGTGCTCATGGCGACTAGGTGAGTCAACGTGATTTTACCCTCAAGTACTCTGTTTCTCAAGATATCGTCTTCCGCCACGGGAAGCATTAGTTCTGAGAAGCCAAGTGGCTCGATACCTGCTTCCACGGAGCTTGCCAATATCTCGTTATTTAGCTCCCTAATTAGCGAGAGCGAACCTGGGGAAAACAGTTCTTTTCCCAGTCTTGATTCAATAAGTTCCCCCACGCTCTCCTCCATCCAAGGTGAGATAGAGGGGTCAATCCCAAGGAAACGTAGTCCGACGTCCTTCTCAACCTTTTCTCCTATCTCTTTGGCCTTGATCAGGGAGGTGGTCATCTCGCCCTTCATGATTTCGTTAACGTATATCAGAGATACTGCAAAGCCAGTGTGAACTCCATCTCCAGACGAGGTTGGGTAATATGGACTCAGGAGAAACTCCTCATTGAGAAGAATGGCGAACCTAGTCGCCTGTTCAGGTTCCAGTCTAGACATCATCTTAACAATGGGGGAGACGTTGTCCCGATTTGTAAGGAGAACATGAACGAACGTGTTGTTAGAGGTACTCAAAACATCTGGGATCTGTGATATTCTAGGATCGTTGTCCCTAAGTCCTCCCAATGAATAAAGAATGTCTCCCTGAGGTAAAATATCAACTACCTTGTCCAAGGAGATGTCCTTAGGAGATTGAGGAAGCGTTAATCTCTTGGAAAAAGCGTCAATCTTTATTGAGGTTAGCTTATGTACATTCTCTTCCACCATCTCACGTGATATCTTGTTCAAGAAAGCCGTGAAGGCTCTAATCCTCATGACTAATGCTTCTGTTGGATCAAAATAAATCTATCAAGTTTCGGTGAGGTGTCTATTCAAAATTAGGGTTGCTAGCTTCAAGGGATTATGAAGAGGGTAAAGGGAATCTCAGGAATAATATCAAGCCTAATTTTGGTAATTATCTTTGTATCCGCAGTAAGTGTAATTCTATATATACAGAACTCCACCTTTAAGGGTATTTCTTACGTTGCGTCCCATCTCGATAATGCGCCAGCGTCAATAGTACAGCTACCTGGAGGCCAGGTTTATTCCAATAATCCAGTTAACATATCATACGTGATATTTCCTAACGGGCAATTTGAAAAAATCAACATTAGAATTGGGTCTCAACCTAGGTCAATTAGCTCCTTGCTGGGAGGTTACGGCTGGCTCCTTGTCGTCACAGATCAAGGACAAGTCTTTAACATCTCTAACATTGCGGAGTCGGTGGGCAGTTCGCAGTCGATATATCCGTGGCTTCCTTCAGGATCTTTAGTAGGCGGATATTCCTACCAATATGAGGGTAAAGTATACTACTACATACCTGGGCAGTATGACATAGGCTCCATAATACCCTCATCCTTTCAGGGTTATGTTTCCTCATCTTTCACTGGATTCGATCCAGAGATGACTCAAGGTTTCACCTATACTTACCCTAATCACTATCTCTATGGGTACATCTATAACTCCTCGATTCTCTTCCCGTTCTATAATGGATCATCAATAGAATTACAATATTCTTGGACACTTGGTAGGATATGGGAAACGGGATGGTATAGCAACCCTTACGAGTCTGGACCCATCAATGGTTACCTTGACTTAGGCTACGCTACCCTTCCTTTATCCCTTGTAATATATACCCCACAACAGACACAAGTGATATGGATAGAGTATCATAGTTACCCTGTATCATTTCTAACTCCCTTAGCCTTTGTGGCTGCTTTCTCACCGGCTAATGTCATGGACAATCCTAATATAGGATACTATACGGTAAAGATCAACTCCATTACCGCAACCTCTCACGCCCAGTCATTTACTGGGAGTGCGGACATGTCCATCCAGGATACGCCAGAGGGTATAGAGATTCTAATAAACGGCCAACCTTTGATGTTTAACACAGTAGTTGGAAACGGGGTTGAGGAATTCGATACCCCATTTATACCTGGACATCTCCTGCATGGGGAGGCCATACTGAACCTCCCTGCTGGAGAGGAAGCGTCGTGCGGAAACTACGTTGTGACAAACGATCCGGGATCTCTTTCCAACGGTCCTTATACAGTGGTCTTGCTGAGCAAACTCAGTGTTTCTAACGGTACTCCTGTGGATGGACCTGTTGGGTCAGTATTTCAAGTGGGTGGTGGAGGAATAACTCTGGTAAATACTAACATCTTTTGCTGGAACACAGAGGGCACCATATATTTCTACAAAGTTAATGTAACCTTAGACTCAACCTATCCCTCAGTAGTTTATGCCGAATCTGTTAACCTCAATGGAAATCAGTATTACACTGGTTATTGGTCTTACTTTTCACCATACGAGCAGAGGCTTGCAATTTATCCAGGCATCCATAACTATACGTTCTACTTTGGGACGATTTATTCCTATGTTGCCCCAGGAGGTCATCTAGTTACGCCATCTCTAAACCAAGGACAACTCTACTCCGCTTCCTTGCCCTTGTCCAGTGGAGGTGAGTTATACCTAAGCCTCAAGGCGTACTAGTATCGTGGCACTCCGGCTTTTATCGTGTTACACTCAAGTACTTTCTTATGAAACTTCAGCTTGGTGAGCCACCCACTGATGCAGATCCCTTCATTTATTTCATGGAGTCACTAAAGTTTTCTGGTGCTGGTCAGGGAACAATAAAGCTATACTCAACCGCTATCCAGGACTTTTTACAGTTCGTCAAGAAGGATCCTAGGAATGTTACCACTCAGGACGTGATAGACTGGATCGGTTCCCTTAACTCCAGAAAGGGGAGATCGAGGGTAGTGGATAAAAGGGGCAGGTCGGCAACGATCAGAAGCTACGTAATCGCGGTGAGAAGATTTCTGAAGTGGCTGGGGGTAAACGTGAAACCTCCTGTGCCCAGAATAAGGAGCCCTGAAAGGGTGGCCTTGAGAGAGGAAGATATTATGGCTCTTCTCTCGGCCTGCAGGAGGTTGAGGGACAAGGTCATAGTTTCACTCTTGGTGGACACTGGTCTTCGTTCCTCTGAGCTACTCTCGTTGAGGAGAAGCGACGTAGATCTGGAAAGAATGCTCATTAGGGTTCGAGAGACCAAGAACGGAGAGGAAAGGATAGTCTTCTTCACCTCTAGAACGGCAACCCTACTTAGGCAATACTTAAGGAAGACCCAAGATAAGGAAAGTGATAACGCTCCCTTGTTTAACCTCTCTTACCAAGCATTGTACAAGCTCATAAAGAGGCTTGGCAGGAAGACCGGGTTAACCTGGTTGAGGCCACATATACTCCGTCACACATTTGCCACCAACGCCATAAGGAGAGGAGTTCCACTTCCTGCAGTGCAGAGGTTAATGGGACACAAGGATATCAAAACTACGCAAATCTACACGCACTTGGTCACAGAGGACCTAGAGAACGCCTACAGGAGAGCCTTTGAGACTTAGGCCTTATGTTCTCCTAGCATTATTAATAGTTCTTCAACGTATTCCATTGCGTTCGCCTCAATCATGTGAATCTCCTCTTCGGTAAGTTTTCTAACTACTCTGGCTGGCACTCCCAGGACCAAGCTATTGGAGGGTATCTCCTTTCCCTCCGTCACTACCGCACCTGCTCCAATGATAACGTTATCCCCTATCTTGGCCCCGTTTAGGAGGATAGCCCCCATTCCCACTATGACGTTGTTACCTATTCTTGCCCCGTGAACCACGGCGTTATGGCCTACGCTCACCAAGTCGCCAATCTCTATCTTGTATCCCTTGTCCGTATGAAGGGAACAGTTCTCTTGGATGTTTGTTCTTTTTCCAATTGATATACTGTCATTGTCGCCCCTTATAACAGCGTAATGCCACACGCTAGTTAGTTCCCCTATTGTTACATCCCCTATAACATAAGATGTGGGGTGAAGGTAGACCTTAGGAGATATCCTTGGTTTCTTACCTAGGAACTCTTCAGTGGGCATACTCACCTTTTGATCAACTTTGCTATAAAGAAACCGGTCATCTGATGCACGTTGGGGTGAAACCTGATCATGAACTCTATCTCGAAGCGCGGATCTGTAACTACTTCTTCGTTTTCGGCTAAAGTTGTGGTACACGTCGAGTAGATGACCGTTCCTCCCGCCTTCAGTATTTTGTACGCCGAGTTAAGAAATTGCTTCTGATAGGAGGAGAAGTTTTGTATGTCCTCCTTGGTCTTTCTGTCAAAGATTTTCGGTCTAACACCTAGGGCAGAACAGGGTGGATCGATCATAACCTTGTCCACGTTCCTGATACCCAGATCCTCGTACAGATATCTGGAGTCAGCCACATACACGTTCACATTCATCTTTAGGATATCCAGAATATTTCTTAATTTATCTATCTTTTTTCTTGTATGGTCAAATCCCATGATTTTTGCCTTAGGTTGTAGCTGATAAACATGGGTGAGTTTCCCTCCCGGATACGCATTCATATCAACTATTATTTCGTCAGGCCTCGGATCCAGAAGCTTGGCAACGTACATTGAGGCTTTCCCTTGAGAGATCGCCAACCCCCTCTTTACCACATCAAGTTCCGCAACCTTTATCGACGAGTACAGGGACTCAGTGACCTCTACTGTCATGTTATCTCTCCTTAGAATCCCGTTGGCCACATGGTATCCTGTCTCCGACACAACAGAAACCCTAGAGCCATTCCCCTCGATCCTCTTTATTCCAGGTTTGTACACGTTGGAACCTAGCATTGCGCTTTCGGCCGTCTTCTTATCAACCACTACCTTGGTATCGTACATTTCAAGGAAGTTTGGTCCCCTCACCTCAACGAAATAGGCTTCCTCAAAGTCCTCATCCTGCTTGAAGTCACGGAGTTCTTCTTTCAATTCTTCTTTTCTCAACGTGTTGAGCCTGATGTAGAGTCTAGGATTTGGCTTTCCCAGAGATTCTAGGTACTCGTTGACCGAACTCCCGTATACCCTCCTCAACTCTTCCATCACGAATTCGTCATATATCAGTTCAGGACCATTCAACCTCTGCACCTCTATTATTGGGCTCGGTTACCCATCCTCCGAATCTGGATACTAGTTCCTCTCCTTCCCTCCTAGAGGAAACAAAGGTGAAAATGGCAGGCCCAAATGACGAGAGGCCTGAGGGAAATCCCATTTTGTAAAGTCTTATCATGTACTCCCTAACGGTATCAGTCTGAAGACTTACCTCCACCTTTTTAAAACCTAAACCCTGTATCTTCCAAAGTCCCTCCAAAGCACCCGACAGGTCCCTCTCAACCACAGATGGAATGAACTCCATGAGGACAACCCTAGCTAACTCATCAAACCCTGAGGCATTTTGCCTGAAAGCCTTGATCTCCTCTGCTCCAAATATCCTTTTGCCCGAAGGAATATTGACGTAAATATACCAAGGGAAGTTCACCCTGAGTAATAAGGGGGGAGGAGGAGCACTTGAGTAGTCAGAGGGTAAGGGCGAGTCTTTAACCCTGGTAGAATGCCCTCCATCCACCACGAACCCTCCCCTATCAAAGAGATGTACTCCAACACCAGAAGTTCCGCCTCTTCCAACCAACCTGGCCAGTTCGTACGAGTTTCTCTTCTCGAAATTGAGCTCTGATGCCATTTTGGCCACGGAAAGGTAGTACTGTGTAGTATGTCCAAGCCCCACATGCGCTTCATAATCTTCCTCGACGCAAATCGACGTCTCAATCTTTCCTACCTTTACCTCCTTACATTTACCTGAGTTCACCACTATCCTGGGATATTTCAGCGCGACTCCCATACCTCCATCAATTCTTCCATGCTTTCCCTCTAAGTCGAAGAGAGTGATGTGAATTCTCGAAAGACCCCTGATTGTTAGCATCCTTGAAGATCAGGGAGAGAGAAAAATCTTAAACCCTTCCTTTATCGTTCCTGTGAGGATGCGTTCACAATATAGGATTAAGTTACGCTCGCCTAGGAACTGACAAGATAGGTTGTACCACGATTGTGTTTAGAACAAGCGTGACTCAAAGGCTAGAATTAAAAAGCTATTCGGAGAGAATGAAAGTAGATCCCAATGAGTATCGCAAAGCTCCTTGAGAAGTGGAGTAAAGTCAGACCCAATAGTTACCTCATACCTGGAGTAATGACCTATGAACAGGCTAGGGACAGGGTAGCTAGGCTTGCCTCTAAGATACCGGAACGTGGCGTTGTTGCACACTTTATGTTCAACTCAGCGGAATCGGTACTTTCCTACATTGCTGGGTTTTGGGCAGGTACTAAAGTGGTGGCAATAGATCCTTTGACCTCAGCGGAGGACCTTAGGTTCATCCTAGAGGACAGCTCTCCAGACATGATTCTAGTTGATCAGGAAACCTTGAGTAGGGAGAAGGAAGTACTCAAGGATTTCAAGGCAGTAATACCATCCTTTGAGGGCGAAGTTAAGGAGAGACCTGAGGAGTACAACGATAACATCCCGGGTCTATCCTACTACTACGCGGGGATAGCCGGGAGAACGATGGAGGTTATTCATAGCGGATCCAGGGTTGAGTTCAATGATAGAGTTCTTTACGAGTCAATTGGACTTTCTCGTATTTCAACCATTCTCACTGTTCCCATAGCACACGTCCTAGGAAATAGCGTCCTAGGTGTAACGCTTGAGGCTGGAGGACAGCTTATACCAATCAAGAAGTTCGATCCCGTGCAGGCTAGCGAAATGATCAACATGAATGACGTCAATTTCCTGGCAACCGTTCCCATGGTTTATGACTCCCTCATAGAGAAGGGGCATGGTTTACAATCCCTTGAAGTTTGCATAAGCACTGCTGCGCCTCTCTTTCCCAATACAGTCAAGGGATTCAAGGAAAAGTTCGGCAAGGACATTATTCAGCAATACGGTTTCACCGAGGGATTGGTTCTTACGCTCCAACCTAGGGACATCACAGAGATAATAACCATCGGGAAGCCCCTCAAACACGTGGATATCAAGGTGGTCAAGGAGGACGGTAAGGATGCAATGCCTGGAGAGGTTGGCGAGTTGTGGGTTAAGGCGCCTTGGCTCATGCTTGGATACAAGGACACTAAGGAGAACGACCGTGTCTGGTATAATGGTTGGCTTAAAACTGGAGATTTAGTATCCATTGACGAACGTGGTCTGCTTTTCTTTAAGGGCGTGAAGAAAAGGATGCTCAAATACAAGGGCTATCCAATATTTCCCAGGGATCTTGAGTCTATTCTTCTGACTCATCCAGCGGTGGAGAAAGCTGAAGTTGTTGGAGAAGATGCGGGCAACCTAGGACAGGAACCGGTCGCCAAGGTCACATTAAGGAAGAAGGTGAGCGAACAGGAGCTTCTAGATTACGTTAACTCGAAGGTAGCATTTTATAAGAAGTTAAAGAGAATCTACATAGTGAACAAACTTGAGTGAACTTGAACAGTTAGCTAAGGAGATTTCAGAGAGATTGAATAAGAAGGCGTTGTCCCTAGAGAGGAGGACCGAGGAAAAGATAGTGGCCATAACGGATGACGGCCTGGAAGAGGTACTTTCCAAGAATAAGGTTGTAGTTATAGACTTCTGGGCACAATGGTGTGCTCCCTGTCATCTTTATGAGCCCGTGTTCAAGAGAGTGGCCTCAAAGTACAGCGACAAGGCACTATTTGGAAGGTTAAACGTCGATGAGAATCCAAAGACTGCAGATAAGTTCGGGATAATGAACATACCTACCACTCTCATTCTGGTGGATGGTCAAGTTAAGGAAACCCTTGTGGGGGCGGTGGACGAAGACACCTTGGAGAACGCTTTAAAGAAATACATTTAGTCTCTACTCATTGTAGGATTATTCAATAAAGATTTTTACCTCTTTCTTACTAATTAAGTGTAAAATGATAGATGTTATGGTGACTAAGAGACTTGGAAATTTTACTTTAAATGCACAATTAAATGATCAGGGCACCATTTGTGTAACTGGTCCCAATGGATCTGGTAAATCTACCCTATTGAACATTATTGCTGGTTTCATCAAACCTGATAAGGGTTATGTGAAGTTGTATGGAAAAGACGTAACCCAGCTTCCTCCTGAAAAGAGAGGGATAGTCTTAGTTACTCAAGACTCCTTCATCCCCTCCATGAAAGTTGACGATCATTTACGTTTTGGCCTTAAACTCAGCACTTCTCCAGTAACAGACGCTGAACTTGAGAAAATTAAGAGCCAGTTTTCCATTAACTTCACTGGCAAGGTCAGACAGCTAAGTCTAGGTCAAAGGGAGAGGGTCTCAATAGTGACGGCTATATTAAGAAGGCCACATTTGCTCTTGCTGGACGAGGCAATGGCAAATATTAGCGACAAAGAGATTTTTCTTAAGAACCTCATCGATATAAGAAAGTCCTTCGGTTTCGATTTGATCTTTACCACGCAGGACGTTTCGGACTCTAATTATGCAGACCATCACTATGTGATGAGCAATGGTTCTCTCTTGAAAAGATTCTAGTTTCTTGCTTTATAGATTACGGTAGAACATGAGTACTTTTCAATTTAGAATTTAAGTTCCTGAATTCTTTTTATTATAAATACAAACAGACTTTTATACCCAGCTAATTATGCCAAATACATGCCTAAGACACCTGAAGAAGCCGTAGAATACGTAAAACAGAATAAGGTAGAATGGATAGACTTACAGTTTACCGACCTACCCGGAAGGCTACAGCATGTTACTATACCCGCCTCCGATTTCACGGTCGAGGAGATAAAGAACGGTTTCGGTAAGCTTGATGGAAGTAGCATCAAGGGTTTCACCACAATATACGAAAGCGATATGGTTCTTTCACCTGTCCTAGAGAGTCTGGTTGCTTTACCATGGTCCCCTTCAGTGGCGAGAGTTTTAACTAAAGTGTACTGGGGAGGTGGAAAGGGAAGATTTGAGAGGGATCCTAGATACGTTGCAGAGACTGCGGAGAGCGTCTTATCAGGTGAAGGTTACATTTCCTATTATGGGCCTGAGCTAGAGTTCTTCCTATTTGACCGTGTTGATGTGGACGTTAAGACCCCTCAACAGGGTACAGGTTACAAGATAACCGCTAGAGAGGCTCCATGGAACGGTGGTGGAGGCTACATCATCAGATACAAGGAAGGTTACTATCCAGCTCCGCCAGTGGATCAGCTCATGGATGTAAGGTTAGATATCATCCAGACCCTTACTAAGTACTTTGGCTTTACAATTGAGGCAGCACATCATGAAGTAGCTACTGCAGGTCAAGGAGAGATAGATTTCAGATTCTCGACAATGGTTGATGCTGCCGATAAGCTGCAAACCTTGAAGTATGTTATCAGAAACGTAGCCGCTAAATACGGTCTCGTTGCGACGTTTATGCCAAAGCCCATGTTTGGCGATAATGGAACAGGAATGCACACTCACTTTAGCCTGTGGACCAAGAATGGTAAGAACTTAATGTATGACCCCAATGACGAATATGCGGAGCTTAGCCAGTTCGGGAGATATGTAATAGGCGGAATTTTATCTCATGCAAGATCGTTATCGGCCATAGTCTCTCCCACTGTTAACAGTTATAGAAGGCTAATTCCTGGATTTGAGGCTCCTGTCTACGTTGCATGGAGTAAGGGTAATAGGAGCGCCGTGATAAGGGTTCCATCGTACTACAAGGGGATGGAGAAAGCCAAGAGGATAGAGTACAGGGCTCCCGATCCCTCAACCAATCCTTACTTAGCCTTCGCTGCCATAGCTGCTGCAGCATTGGACGGAGTGAAGAAGAAGATCGATCCCGGTAACCCTGTAGATACTAACATTTATCATCTAACTCCTGAAAAGAGAAAGGAGCTGGGGATCAAAGAGTTACCACGCTCGCTAGACGAAGCATTGGATGAGCTAGAATCTGATACTGAGTTCCTAAAACCAATCTTCAACTCGTCTATACTGGAGACTTATATAGACTTGAAGAGGGAGGAAAGCAGAACTCTTCAGATGTACCCACATCCAATGGAAATATACTATTACCTGGATGTGTAATTTCTTTTATTTCTTTATATGGTTTTATTTATTCTATTTTCTTTTATTTAGGCTAGCCCAACCTAAATCCTCTTCTGTTTGACACCTCTAGCATTCTAAATACATGGTTTCTTAGAGCTCTATTCGTCTTGAATACTCCTCTGCTAGCTATTGACAGCAACTTAGCTTCCTTATCCTTGACTCCTCTAACGTAAGAGCACATGTGAACCGCATCTCCTATCACTATTACACCCTTTGGATGTAGATCGCTCTGCATTAAGGCATCTGCAATTTCACTAACTAACCTCTCCTGGATCTGCGGTTTAGAGGCGTAATAGTTCACAATCCTTATTATCTTACTAAATCCAGCAACCTTACCCTCCTCACCGACTACGTAGGCAACATGTATTTTCCCAACAAAGGGTAAAAGATGGTGTTCGCATAGGGAGGAGAACTGAATATCTGAGGCTAATACTATCTGGTCCTCCTCATATGTCACTCCATCCTCTCCTAGCTTGAACACCTTTATTTCCGGCTGATGAGTCCTCAGGGCGGAAGTCATCTCTAGAAATGCTCTGGCTACTCTGTTTGGTGTCTCAACCAATCCTTCTCTATCAGGATTTTCCCCCAGAAGTTCTAGAATTTCTCTAACTCTCTTAGCTATTTCTTCCTCTAGTTTTTCTTTGCTTAATGAAGTTTCCATGGCCAAACAGGTATCATAAGACACATCTACTAAAAATTCTTATATTAAATAGACTTACAAGGTCTTATAAAGGGTCTCAAGGACCTCCGGTTTATCCTTTCTGACAAGGATTGTATCTTCTATTCTAACGCCCAGTTCACCTTGGAAGTATATACCTGGTTCTACCGTTATTACCATACCTTCCCTTAGGATGTCTTTAGACTTCATGGAAATTGCTGGACTTTCATGGACCTCGATTCCCACCCCATGTCCCGTGGAGTGAACGAATAGTTTTCCGAAACCCTCCTTCTCAATCCTGGATCTGGCTATCCTATCGATTTGAGACGCCTCTATTCCTTCCTGGACTGCGTCAATGGCCTCTAGCTGTGCCTCAAGAACCACGTCATATATCCTCTTGTTTTTATCTGTGATTCCGTACAGGAATGTCCTTGTGCTGTCAAAGGAATATCCATTGTATTTAGCCCCTATATCTACCACTACTGTATCACCCTTTCTCAGCCTTCTTTCGGATGGAATATGGTGAGGTTCAGCCGAATTTTCACCAAAGGCGACTATAGAGGGAAAAGCATAGTCCTCAGCACCACCCTTTCTCATGGTCTCGTCAATTATGCCTGCGAGTTCAATTTCGGATATTCCCTCTAGCAGAGACTCGCTTGCCATCTTCATGGCCATGGCGGTTGCCCTCTGAGCATGCCTGATAGCCTCAATTTCCTTTTCCTCCTTTATTGCCCTTGTCTGAAGTATATCTTCTGTGATGTTCTTCGCTTCATACTTAGAACTCAACTGAAGGAATAGATCCACAGAGGTGTAACCCAAATCTATCAAGAGCTTTTTATCTGTGGTGGAAGGACAGAGTTTTTCCACTGCTGAAACTAAGGTTCCTTCTATCACGTTCTCCTCGAGCTTTACCGGGTAATATACCTTCACATCCAAGTCCTTGATTCCCAAGGCCCTATTCCTTTCCAGTAATGGCACCAGTAGGGTCCTTGTACCATCACAGTCCAGTAAGCCACCAACTCCCCTATATCCCGTGAAATAGAATAGGTTAGGCTCCCCGACAATTAGCAGGTTTTTCGCGTTAGACTTTTCCTTTATTTTCTCAAGCTTGTTGAGCCTCAATTTTCATCATGTACTTAAAGTTGGGCTCCCTAATAGAAATAGCTGCCTCAAATCCATGTCTTATGAGCTCCAATCTCTCCTCAAGGGTCAGGTCCTCGTTGGACAAGGCGTACATCACGTCTATTACCTTATCATCCCTGTAGAGGCATGTCTTCAACTTGCCGTCTACAGTAAGCCTTACCCTATTACACCCTGCACAGAAGATCGGGTTTGCGTAAGGTTTAACTATCTCCACCACGAGTCCTGAGGGCAAGGTATACCTTGGTCTGAAATGTTTCTCTCTTATCTCTGACTTCACAGCAATCTTGGCGATTTCCTTCTCCAATTCTTCCATTCCCTGGTGAAAGGAGAAGGTTGATCTACCAAGACCCACAGGGTGAAGCTCTATGAGATGCAACTCGTCTATTCCGATCTCCTCACTAAACTCTATTACCCTTTTAGCCTCCTCGCTATTTCTCTTGGTTAACACGAAATTCAGTTTTATGGGCTTAAAACCCTGGTTCTTTGCCTCTCTTATCCCAGCTATGACCCTATCCATTACGTCCACCCCTGTAACGTCCTTGAACTTCTCCCTCGTAAGGGCATGCAGGCTAATATTTATTCTATCTAGTCCTGCATCTTTCAGTTTACCAGCTATATTTGCGAGGAGGAACCCGTTGGTGGTCATGGAGATATCCCTAACTCCTGAGGACCTAATTTCCCTAATGATCTCTGGTAAGTCCCTTCTTAGGGTAGGCTCCCCACCCGTTAATTTCACGCTTTTCACGCCAAACTCAACAGCCACCCTAGAGACTAGACCTATCTGGTGAGGGGATAATCCCTGCATGGACTCCGTATCCTCACCTTCCATATGACAGAAGAAGCAGGAGAAGTTGCACACGTGAGTTAGGGTGACCCTCAAGTCCTCTAAAGGCCTTCCATACCTGTCAATCATTAAGTTTTATACCTGTGTGGGATCTTATAAACTCGAATATGAACGAGGTAATTTGTCCCAGATGCGGTGTAAGGATGGAATTCATATCTGAGGCGGAGACAACAAATAACAGGAAAGTTATCAGATATTTCTACAGATGTCCCGCCTGCGGTACTAAGCTAACAGACTCGGAGATAGCTTTGGAGAGAGCAGATAACACGGTTCTGATTAAAATTCGGAAATGATTTTTCTAAGTATGCCTAGGTGTATGGGTGGGAATAGGGATAAGAGTTGAACATTTCTCAAGCTCATCACATTAAGGGCTACCTCTCTGCTCGGTTTATATAAATCTAAAAATCCATGCACGACTTTTTCGAAACCTTTAAGATCTTGTATATATTTATATGCAACAAAAAGGAAATATACTAGAATATCCCATGCCCTTAATTCAGGTTCGTCGTTCATTATGGCCTCTTCCGCATCTATTACATAAATTGAATCGTTTATCAGAAAATTTTCAAATTTTGTGTCGCCCATGACAAAGCCGTTATCATGTATTTCTCTCAGTACTACTCCTAGATTAATGAAATCATTCTCCTCCTCAGGGATCTTTCCCTCGATGAACTCCCTGATCACGCACTTCTCCTTAATGTCAAAGTCTATTATTTTGGGCACCTTTAGGTTCTTCCAGGGATAGGTCATGAACTCCATCTCCCTGCTCATCCTAGTTAGGGGGTTAGCCACATAGGGAAAAGGTCTGAACATGGAAGAAATGAAGTACCACTTTAACGCTACGCTAGAGTCATAGCACTTAACCACGTACTTTTGACCCTGTGTCTCTAATACCTTGGTTTGAGCGTAAAGCACTCTGATGGCATCCTCTATTTTCATGTCAGTGTATAGGATTCACGACCTTTTAACCTTGGGGGTTAAGGGGGCGGAAGTCCCCATCCGCAAGGGTGGGGATAGATAGCCCCTAGAAAAGTTTTTGTATCCAAAAGAAACTAATTTCAAACAGCGTTGAAATCAAAAGATAGCAAGCTAATCCTCTCATTCAAGTATAGGGCATATCCAACACCAGAGATAGAGAGAAAACTCATCAACATGATGGAAATAGAGGCGAAAGTGTACAATAAACTACTGAACTACATCGCGGAGAGAAGAAGACAGGGAATGAAGGTAACACAGTTCGACACTCAAAAACTACTCAAGGACATGGACGAAAAACACGAGGTATACTCTAAAGCCCTACAAATGGTCAATAACGTGCTCTGGTACAACATCAAGGTCTTATCAGAACTGAAGAGAAATGGAAAGAAAGTGGGTAAACTTAGGCACAAGAAGGTGTTCAAGATAGTCTGGTATAATCAGTCAGGATTCAGAGTAGAAGGGGATAGACTTCATCTATCTAAGATAGGAGAGATCAAGCTCCTCCTACATAGGCCAATACAGGGAGAAGTGAAGGGAGTAATCGTGAAGAGAAGCAAAACAAACAAGTGGTACGCTATCTTTCAAGTTGAACGAGAGAAGCAACCACTCGAGATGACTGGTAGAGTCGTGGGGATTGACCTAGGTGTAGAGAAATTTGTTACGACGAGTGATGGTGACGTAATCGAGAACCCTAAACTCCTAGATAGGAGGGAAGAAAGAATCAAATTACTGCAGAGGAGACTAGCGAGAAAAAGAAAAGGTTCAAGGAATCACGAAAAGGCCAGAGTTAAGCTAGCTAAGGCCTATGAGAGGCTTGAGAACACTCTAAATGATTACATACACAAGATAACCACATGGCTAGTGAATAATTATGACATAGTAGTGGTTGAGAAACTGAATACACGAGAAATGGTACAGAGCTCTTTCGGCAGGTTGAGGAAGCACATCCTTTACTCCAAGTTCTCCACCTTCCTCCATCACCTCTCCTACAAGGCTGAAAGAGCTGGTAGGAGGGTGGTGGAGGTGGATCCAGGATACACGTCGCAGACCTGTTCCAGGTGTGGGTACAGGGTAAAACTTGCATTATCTGATAGGGTACTTCACTGTCCTAACTGTGGCCTTGTTATTGATCGAGATTATAACGCTTCTCTAAACATCTTGAGGGATGGGGTTGGGACTGCCCCTCTGCCTGTGGAGGGGGAACCTCTACTGTTCATCACCTCTCGCGAGGTGGTGTACAGCAAGTTCCCCCAAAGAAACAGGAAATCCCCATCGCGAGGTGGGGATGCTCCGTCCGTAAGGGCGGAGTAGTTCACCTCATGGTGTTTTCCTTCAACTTAAGAAGGGGTTGCCAACTAGTTTTATCCGCTTAAAGATCTTCCTGTTATGGACATGGAAAACAAGTGTAAATTGATAACAGGACGAAATTTCTAAGTGTTTAGGACTGAAGAAATCTTTCAAGCTCATCAAGGTATTTGAAGCCGTCATCTGGGAAAATGAGGATAGTGGTCTTTTCATCGTTAAACCTGTTATAAGCTGCGACTGTTGCACCCGAGCTAAGTCCTATAAGTATTCCTGAGCTCCTTGCTACCTTAATAACACCTTCTATTGCTTCCTTTGAGGTGACGTCAATCACCCTATCTACCTTGGCTGAGGAGACCAGTGTATCACCGTTTTGCCTCTTTATTCCAGGTATTCTGTCATTCTCCGCGGGTTGAACCCCTATAATCTCTACCTCTTCACCGTATTTTTCCTTGAAATATTTGGATATCCCTGCAATATGGCCCCCAGTTCCCATGGTTGCGATTATCCTCTCCGGGAACTTGTTCACAGACTTCAGTTGTTCATCAAGTTCCTTAGCGGTAGTCTCCATGTGAGCCTTGATGTTGAGGGGGTTGTTAAACTGGTTTAGATGGTAGCTTCCCGAGGTTTTAGCGAAGCTCTTTACGAGCGGAATTAGATCATTCGTAGATTTCCCGGCTTCTATTACCTCAGTTCCCAACACTTTCATTGCAATCTTGAATGCCCTCGGGGCCTGCGTGGGGATGAAGGCAACGAATTTCTTGCCGTATATGGCTGAAAGCGAAGACAGGGCTACCCCCACATTTCCTGAAGTTGCTTCCGTTATCTGAGTCGCATCTGCCTTAAGTGCCTCTCTAAATAGGAAAAGGGCTGTCCTATCTTTTATACTTCTGCTGAAGGGATTGAAGAACTCAAGTTTGGCCCACACGTCTTGGCCAATGGATAATTTAAGAAGAGGAGTAGGCCAATTCTCCTCTAGTAGCTGGATTGGGTTATAATATACCTTTTCTGAGGACACAATACGCATCTACCCTTAGAAAAGGAGATCTGGGTGATATAATAATCTATCTTTTTAATTTCAACCTAATTACGAACTTTCCTTTCTCCTTGGTGTAACCTAGGAACTGATTCCCGGTCTCATTGCACCACTTCTCGAGTTCTTGTGTAACTGCTTCCCAAGGAGTTCTAATCACTAGCTCTTCCTCCCCCTTAATGCTTCTCCACTCCCTCATTACCTTAAGGATCACCACAGGGCAGACTTCGTTTGTCTCAATTTCTTTCATAATGTGACCACCACGTCAGAGTCTTGAGCCTCCTTCAGATACGTAATTCCTCCAGAGAGTTTCACGTTATCCAGCAGATCCTCCTTCCCTAAATGAGCTATCTTTAGCCCTACTTCATCCACGTAAAACTCCACACCCTCCTTTATGGCCTCCTCTATGAGCACAGAAGTATCTGGAAGCTTCATTCTTTTCATTTCCGATTCCACGAAAAGCCTAGCCAGAAAACCAAGCCTCAGTTTAGACTTACCCTTGAACTTCTTTGTAAAGATCGAGACAGCCTGCGATGTCACAAAGAACTTCACAGTCCAGTCTATGGATCTGGCGTCAAGTGCCAGCACAAGCCCATGATATAACTTGTCCATACTGTTGTCCGCGAGAAGAATTGTCAGTTTCGGCATAACTCTATGATGGATGGCCAAATTAAAAAGATGCAGAAAGATGGGCTGGTTATTAAGACTCCTAGAGCCGTAGCTGGTCTATTTCCTGTAGGAGGGCCCAATCACTACCCCGTGCGGTATACTCTCATCTGGAGAGACTAAAGCGCCAAACTTTCCAGAGACCTGCCTTTTCACAGTTGCGGGATAGCTAGCTGTTATGACAGATGCTCCCACCCTAGTTCTGTCTCCTATGATACTGTGAGTAATGTACGACTTAGACCCTACGACAGAGTAGGGGCCCAACAATGAATGGGCTATTTCCGAGTAAGCTCCAATGATTGCGCCCTCCTCAATCGACGAGAAATCCCTAACAAGGGAGAACGAGCCCACATACGCATTTCTTCCAATGTATGCTGGACCCTTTATTATCGCAAAATCCTCGATCGTGGCCCCATCCTCCACTATTACACTCTTTCCTATCACTGCAGTGCTAGCTATGCTAGCCTTGTTGGATATCCTTGACGACTCGGATTTCAGTAGCTCCTCAACTGCTTGAATTAAGTCTTCCGGATATCCTATGTCTACCCACGATCCTGTCCATACAAAATAGTCAGCGTCCCTGGCCACTTCATCTAGGTACTGGAGAAAGTCATTGAACGGTTTCTTGGGAATTACGTAGGCTCCTGCCAATGCAAGCGTGGATCCCTCGCGCACAACCCGCAGTCCCTGATTAACCTTCACGAGCCCGTAGGTGTCTAGACCCGTTGATACGGGAACTGTGGAAAATACAGGGGAACCAGATCTGTGGTACGTGGTAATCAGTTCCCTGTAAAAGTCCTTGGGCGTTACTATATCTCCAAAGGCCAGAACAAACATGTCATCCATGTACTCCATCCCATCCTGTACAGCCCCAGAGATTCCAGGGGACCTCTGCCTAACTGTCTCAATCCTCACGTTCAAGTCCTTCACTGCCTGCAATACCTGCTCCTCCTTTTCGTTCACGACGATTACGAATTCTGTAACTCCAACTGAAGCAAGTCCTTCTATTACGTATTGTATTACAGGTTTACCCACAATGCGGATTGTCTCCTTCTGCACCTTATCACTGTAGGGGCTTAGTCCTTCTCCTTTTCCTGCGGCGAGTATCAGTGCTTTCATCTAACAGTCACCGTCTTAGCCAAGTTTCTGGGTCTATCGGGATTCAGCCCCCTTTCCTTCGCTGCATAATACGCAATTAGTTGCAATGGAGGTGCCAAAGCTAGAGGTGCCAGTCTAGCGTCGTTAATGTCGATCATGATCTCAGTAACCTCCTGGTCGCTTCTTAGCTCAGAGCCTGCACTGACCACATATACCCTGGCCTTTCTGCTCTGCATCTCTTTCAAATTGTTTCTTAGTTCGTCTACGTGCTCGCTAGTATTCACAAAGATCACAGGAAAGTCCTTCTCTACCAACGCAATGGGCCCATGTTTGCTCTCTCCTGCAGGATAAGCCTCTGCGTGAATGTATGCTATCTCCTTAATTTTCAGCGCTCCCTCCATGGCCATGGGCACTCCAAGTCCCTTTCCAAGGTAGTATAAGCTTTGCTTCTTTGAAACATCCACCCCTATTTTTTCTGCATAACCAATGGACTTAGAGAAGCTACTTGATACTGTACTCTCAGCTTCCTTAAGGTAATCTAGGTTTTCTCCAATCATTAAGGAGGAAATAAGGAGTAAAGCCCCAACCTGAGAGGTAAAGGTCTTAGTTGCAGCAACACCTATCTCAGGTCCTGCCCTGGTATGGAGGGCGATATCACTGTAGTATGAGATACTATTTCCAAGGGTGTTGGTTAGGGATACAACGAAAGACCCACTGTTCTTGAAGCTTTTCATCGCTAGAAGTGAGTCCATGGTTTCCCCGCTCTGACTAATGACTAGAACAACGTCTTCCCCGCTAGCCTTAACGTTTTCATACTCAGAGGCTATAACTGGGATAACGGTCTTCCCAGTCCTCATCAACCTAGAGGCGAAAATTAACCCTGCATGATAACTTGTCCCAGCTGCCACCACAAGTATCCTGCGTGCCTTGTCCATAGCCTTCACGGCCTTACCAAGCTTCTCCATGTCATTCATGAGTCCAACTATGGTATCCCTAACTGCTCCCCAGCTCTCCCTAATTTCTTTCATCATGAAGGACTCATATCCTTGAAGGGAAGTTGCGGAACTATCTATTTGCTGAATAATGAGCCTGGAGGTCAGGTTGACCTTTTCCCCAGTAATCTTTTCTGCGTAAACCGAGGTAGCGGTTATGTATCCAAGTTCGTCGTCACCTATGGTTATGGTCCTGTTAGTAACCTTAACCAGGCTCCAAACATCGCTGGATATAAGGTTCATGTCGTCTCCTAATCCTATTACCAGAGGGTTGTTCTTCTTCGAGAAAAATATCCTATTATCTCCCTTTATTATGGCTAGAACTGCGTGGTCTCCCTGTATGCTGAATATGGCCTGTTTAAACGCAGTGAAGTTGTCCATTCCAAGCTTCCTGTAGTGCTCAATGAGATGGGCAATCACCTCGGTATCTGTATCACTTACGAACCTATGCCCCTTGGCAATCAAGTCTTGTTTAAGTTCTAGAAAGTTGAGCACAGTTCCGTTATGTATAACCGCTATTTCCCCTGTGCAGTCTAGATGGGGATGAGCATTAATATCATTTGGCTCACCGTGAGTAGCCCACCTGGTGTGGCCCAGGAAAATGTTTCCCTTCATGCTCAAGGGATTCTTTAACCTCTCGAACTTCTCCACGTTACCTGCAGCCTTTCTCACCTCTAGGTGAGAGCTATCCATCGAGGCCATTCCTACACTGTCGTATCCCCTATACTCCAAGCTCTTTAACGCGTCCAAAGTTATCTTGGCTAAGGCAGCGTCCTTGGCTCCGATAGATGCTACTCCAATAATTCCGCACATGATACATGGTTAACGTTCAGTCATTTATTTCCTTTATCACCACACCCGTTTGATTTGGTTCAGTATTGACAAGTCTGAAGCCCCTTGACTCTAAAAGGAGTTCAGCCTTTTGCGACTTGAGACAGACAACTGATCCTCCACCCCCACCACCACTCATCTTGCAACCCGGAAGGCCCATGTTTCTGGCCGTGGAAACCAGTTCGTCTATTGCAGGCGAGGTAACTCCAAGGGACATCAAAAGACCGTGATTGATGTACATTAACTGTCCCACAGTTTCCATGTCCTCCCTCTCTATTCCCCACCTGGCTTCGTCTACCAATTTCCCTATGAGGTGAAGTATATCGTCGAATTCCCTACTCTTATCCTTCACTGCCTTAACCCTTCTCAAGATCTCCGCAGTAGAGGAGATTCGTCTTATGTATCCTCCGGAGATGCTCAAAGACGAGTTTACCCTTTCCACGTCTTCCGAATTCCTAGGAAAGTACAGAACCCCTCCCAGTGAGGTAGTGAAGGTATCCATCCTGCTACCCAGGCCTTGAACCTTTTTCTCGATATGCCTAGATACCTTGGCAATCTCCAAGTTAGTCATGTCGTAACCTAGAAACTTCGAGTATGCAGATACTACTCCCACGATCACTGCCGCGCTGGTTCCCAACCCAACCGAGGGATCGACGGAGGATTCTATGGAGATCAGGGCTGGTTTTTTCTCCTCAAAATAGTTGAGGGCCTCCAGGGCAAACGATAGTGCCTTACCAGTCTGTTCGCTCTCCACCCTCATGTCCCTCAAATCCACCTTTATGTTCCCAATGTTAAGGGAAGAAGAGGAGATAACGGTTCTATCGCTTTCTGTGACGGTAACTTTCATAGTCTCCGAAATTGCCATGGCTATGGCAGGTTCCCCGTAAACTACGGCATGTTCCCCGAACAGGGTGAGCTTAAGGGGTACTATGGCCTCAACTCTCCTCATTATTTGACCTCTCCTTCAGGCTCAGGGGCAGGTTAGATGGCAGAAGAAGGTCATCTGCTGACTTAACAACTCTCTCTATCTCGTCCACAGTCATGGGTTTTTGCTCTGAGGTCTCTCTCACCCTTACGGTCAGGTTCCCTGTCTTGAGCTCCCTCTCTCCCGCTATGGCTACAAAGGGGATCCAGTCCATTCCTGCCCTACGTATCTTATTTCCCAAACCCTCTTCAAGGTCGTCAACTTGAACCCTGATACCCCTTTCCCTCAAGGATTTCGCAAAGTCCTCAACGTTATCCTCCTTTCTGACCTTTAGTATCCTCACGTGGATTGGCGATAGCCAAAGGGGTAAAGTGGGTGTCTGCTTCTCCCTAGACTTCAAGAGTATGTAGTATAGCAGAACCCCTACGTCTACCCTAACAAGGTTCCCATTCCGGCTCCAGATCTGAAACCTGTTAACCGAGTCCTGAAATTCCCTGGGAAAGTCAGGGTCCCTATCACCCTCGTAAACTACCTCAATACGAGGGTCCTCGTTGACGCAGGGGAGTGCCCTGCCCTCTGGTCTAGAGAATCTAACATTCAAGAAGCCCTTGATTCTAGTTTCACCGTAGACAACCCCATTAGCGCCCAAATCTCTCTTTAACCTCTCCAGAACTGCCATCTTCATGAAAGTTGACTCAGGAGATCCTGGGAACCCAAACTTGGTACATATCTCCATTTCCTTGCTCTTCTGGTATTCTACGGCCTTAGTTATCCTCCTCGAGAGCTCGCTTAGTGGATGACCATAACAGCTCACTGTGAAGGCCTTATACCATCCGAAGGGTGCCTTAACCACCTTCTCTTTCTCCGCCTTAAGCCTTTCGTAAAGCGAATTAAGTGCCTGGATCGCCGTTTTTGGCTCAGCCAGGTTCGAGGATAGATGGGCATAGGGGTATAACACAAGCGTATCTGGCTTGGTTTTACTCATTACGTCGCGAATGTTCTCCAGGGCCCTCTCCAATATCTCCTGGTCATCTCCCTTCTCCACAGAGATGAATGTAACTAACGTATTTTGAGAAGAAAAGGACCCAGGATTGGGATCCTCAGCCGTTTCCAATGCCTTCTGCTTTACCTCAAAGGAGAAATCGGACGCATGTATGAACAATAGTATCATAGTCGGATTTCTTGTCCATTTTCTGGTACTAAAACTTCTACCCCCAACTTCTCCTTCACGTAGTCCGAGAAAGCCTGGGCACTATCTGGAGACGCATGCACTACAACTATCTTCTCAAGGGCTTCTGAGGTCTTAACTATGTCCAGTAGCTGATTTTTTCCTGCATGACTGGAGAAGTCGAACATCTGTAGCCTTGCCTTTAACAATGGTGAGGAGTCGTCAAATTTACCTAGCTCCAATAGCTTCCTTCCGGGAGTATTCTCAGCCTGATAGCTCACGAGGAACACCGCGTTCTTTTGACTGTCAGCTATCTTCTTGAAATAGTATACAGCTGGTCCGCCCTTGAGCATTCCTGCGCTAGCAACTATAACTCCATTTGATCTCCATGCCTTTCTCCTATCCTCCCACCCCTTCACGTATTGGAACTCATCATAGGCCTTCCTCAATGCCTCCTTGTTATTTATGTATTGACTATTATCAATCATGATCTCCATTATTGTCCTAGCAAGCCCGTCATAATACACAGGGTAGGGTATGTTCTTCTCGGCAAGAATTGAAAGTATCTCCTGGCTTCTGGAAAGGCTGAACGCTGGGACAAGGACCGTCCCTCCGCCCTCAAGTACTTCCATTACAGAGGCATAAAACTCCTCCTCAACACTTTTCCTGGTGGGATGGTTAAACTTGCCGTACGTGGCCTCGGTGATGATAACCCTAGACTTTCTCATTACTTCCAGTTCAGCTGGTTTCACAAGTTTTGCCATGGTCACGTTTATGTCTCCAGTATAGGCTATGTCTCCCTTCTCCGTTTTCACAACTGTGATGGCACTACCGGGTATGTGTCCCGCGCTTGAAGTTGTTACAGTGAACCCTCCTATCTCCACTTCCTCACCGTAATTGAACGTCCTAAAGTTATCCATAGTCTTCTTCACTTCAACCCACTCAAAGGGGACCTTTGGTCCAGACAGTTTGATGAAATCCTTCAACATTAACTCAGTAATGTACTTCGAGATCCCAGTTCCGTAAACCGGTTTACTACTGGATATCTGGTAAATGGGTAAGGCCCCAACGTGGTCCAAGTGGGCATGTGAGACCACAAATCCCTTAACCTTGGAAGGTGACTCCTGAAGGGGGAAGTTTGGTTCATCCTTTTGATTAAAATTTACTCCGTAGTCAAGAATTAGGCTCTCGCTAGAATTGGATATTTCTATCCCAGCTCTGCCTACTTCGTTGCCTCCGCCAAGTATCTTTATACTATAGTCCATATCTGTTAGTAAAGGTTAACCGCAAATATTAAGTTTGAGTAATAGCATAAAATGTCTAATGAAAGTCAGTCCCAAGGATCTTAAGAAGCTTGAGAAAATGGGCATAAAAACTCAGAACATAGACGCGCTACGAGTAATAATTGAGACGCCCAATGAGAGGATAGTGATCGAGTCTCCCATGGTGACCAAGGCTAACGTGATGGGCCAGGAGGCAATTACTGTAGTCGGAGGAACTACGAGGGTCGAGAGCAAAGCTGAACCCAAGGCTGAAATCAACGAGGATGACGTTAGGTTCGTTATGGAGCAGACAGGGAAGCCAGAGGCGGAAGTCAGGGAGGCATTGAGTAAGGCCAACGGGGATATAGCTAAGGCAATTTTATCTCTGACCGAAGGGCAAGGCTCTTAAGCCCGTTAAGAAGTTCATCTTCAGTTCTCTTGGTGGAAACTATTACGTTTATGCCCTCCTTGTTGGCTATGTATATGGAAAGGGGATCCATCTTAACCGGCCTATGCAGGATTACGAGTTTAGGTCTTATGGGGGCAATCTTAAGGGCTATCATGGGCGACCTTCCGCTTGACACCTTTGTGAAGACGAGGATCCTGTTGAACACTATGGAAAGGAACTGGTAGAACTCCATCCCGCTTAATGCCGTGATAGCCCTAATACTGTCTGTGATCACGTAGCCGTAGACCTGTATGTTGCTCAGGTCTGCCATCACGGGTATCCCGTCCACGGCCATCACGACGTCCTGGAGCGTTATTGGAGACACGAAGTCGGCCATATCTAGTATGAAGGGAAAGTTCAGGGAGAAGAGTTTCCCTAGCTCATTTATTACCCTATAACCCCTTTTGGAGTCGGCCTCTATTAACCCTTCCACGAACTTCTTGACTACGTAGCTTCCAGGTTGCCTCCTATTCCTTTCATAATCAGCTATGACCGACTGGGACATTCCAAGTATTCGAGCCAGTTCTGACTGGGAAACCCCAAAGGTCTCCCTCCACTTCCTCATTGCGAGACCTGGGTTCTCGCTCCACACTATGTCCCCGGCTATTCTCTTGGCAATGCTCTCTATAACGTATTCAGTGGCCATTGAAAACTTTTATAACGCGCATATTATAACTTCACTTGAGACGAGGGCCCGTAGTCTAGCTTGGATTAGGATGCGACGTTCGGGTCGTCGTGATCCCGGGTTCAAATCCCGGCGGGCCCATCCGTCTCCGATCTGTCATTTAGTGACTTTATCTATCATGATGATAACATGTAAATATTAAATCCTATTACACTTAACACAATTAATAGTATTTATCTTTATAAGTTTACATGTAAAGTTTATCACGATAGTTATGTTAGTTGTTAAGCCCAAGCTAATGTTAGGCAATGAGGCCATAGCTTACGGTGCTCTAGCGTCTGGCGTTGCGGTTACGGCAGGTTACCCCGGAACTCCGTCAACCGAGATAATTGAGACCCTTATGAGGTTCAAGGATGTTTACACAGAGTGGAGTTCCAATGAGAAGGTAGCCTTTGAGACAGGATTCGGGGCCGCAATGGTGGGTGCCCGGGCGCTGGTCACCATGAAGCACGTGGGAATGAACGTCGCCTCAGATTCGCTTATGTCATCGTCGTACACGGGATTATCGGGGGCACTTGTGGTGGTCTCTGCCGGAGATCCTGGCATGTGGTCTTCGCAGAGTGAGCAGGACACCAGGTATTATGGGCTTATGGGAATGATACCAGTCCTTGAGCCCTTCAACCCCCAATCTGCTCACGATCTCACAGTTGAGGCGTTTAACCTGAGCTCTGAGGTTGGTCACCCAGTCATTATTTCCACGAATACCAGGATTAGCCATGTTAGGTCACAGGTTAATGTACTTCCCAGGAGGGAACCCGTGTACGGGAAATTCCAGAAAAACCCTGGAAGATACTCCCTTGTACCTGAGGTCTCCAGAAAGGATAGGGAGGAACAACTTAACAGATGGGAGAAGATCAAGTCGCTTACTACCCATCTCGTGGAGTCTCGCGGGGAAGGTAAGGTCGCAGTGGTTGGGGTAGGAATTTCGTATTCCTATGCCTTGGAGGCCTTGAGGGAACTTAAGGTTGAGCAAGTTAAGGTAATAGGTGTATCCTGCTCTGTGCCATTGCCTGAGAAGATTCTAGATTACCTTACTGACGTCGAGAAAGTCCTTGTGATTGAGGAGCTGGATCCTGTGGTGGAGAATCAGTTGAAATCCATGATACTTGACCAAGGACTTCACGTTAAGGTGGATGGAAAGAAACTTACGGGATATGTGGGAGAAATGTCCCTTGAAAGGGTATCAAAAGCCATAGCTAAATTCCTTGGTATTGAGGAGGAACCTCAACTGGACCAGATCCTAACGGCCCCCGTAGACGTACCCAAGAGACCCCCCGCCATGTGTCCGGGTTGCCCGCATAGGTCAAGCTTCTTCTTCCTCAAGAAGGGGCTATCCCTGGGCGGGATCTCAAGCACCTTCTATTCTGGGGATATAGGTTGCTACTCATTGGGAGTCCTCCCGCCTTTCAACGAGCAAGATAGCTTGATATCCATGGGAAGCAGTTTAGGAATAGCTAATGGAGTTTATAGGTCGACGCACACGATCCCCGTGGCAATCATAGGAGATTCAACGTTCTTCCATACAGGACTTCCAGGCCTCGCAAATGCCGTCTATAACAAGTTCCCAGTTCTCGTGATCGTGTTAGATAATCGCTCCACCGCCATGACAGGCCAACAGGGTAGCCCATCAACCAGTATTGATATAGCGAACGTAGCTAAGGGCCTAGGCGTTGAGTATGTGGAAGTTGGGGATCCCTTTAGTCCTGATTTTGCCAAGGTTATAGCTAGGGCATCTGAATGGGTAAAGAGGAATCAGGCACCAGCAGTCGTCGTAGCAAAAAGGGCCTGTGCCCTCGAGGTCATAGATAGGGTAAAACCCACACAGGTAGCCGTGGTGGATTACGATAAATGTACAGGCTGTACTATCTGCTATGATTACTTTACGTGTCCTGCAATCCTGAAAAGGAGTGACAAGAAGGCGGTAATTAATCCTCAGGACTGTATTGGGTGTGGTGCATGCGTTCCCGTGTGCCCCTTTAACGCTATCAAACTCGAGGGCGAGAAACCTATGGGGTGGGATGAGGCATGGACAAGCTAAGCGTGTTAATAGCTGGAATAGGGGGTCAGGGAGTTATTACGTTGGGTAAAATGATAGCTGAGGCCTTTGCGAGTAAGGGTTACAGGGTCTTTGAGGCTGAGACTCACGGTCTTTCCCAGAGAGGTGGTGCAGTTAACGTTCACGTTAGGATTGGAAACGTGGAGGCTCCACTCATACCCCGCGGAGGGGCAGATATAATGATAGCATTAGAGGCAACGGAGGCGCTCAGGAATGTAGAGTATCTTTCAAGGGAAGGGGAGATTTTCCTAAATGCGTCAGTGAAACCGCCTTCCCTCCCTAAGGTCCAGGAATATGACGTTAAAATGATAATCGAGAGGTTAAGGGACTGGAAAGTACATGTCTTGGAGTGCAATGAACTCGTGGGGAAAGCAGGTAAGTGTAACACTGCTCTTCTTGGAGTAGTTTATCAAGCGAGGTTCTCTCAGTATCTAGAGAGGGATGATTTCCTCTCGGTCTTGAGGGATGAAAATAACAGGAACTCCTTCCTGGCTGGGGTCAGGTTCTGGGAAAGAAGCAAGGAACAGGCCTTAATGACGCAGTAGCGAGGATGGACCGGCCGGGATTTGAACCCGGGACCTCCTGGGTGCGAACCAGGCACTCTTCCAGGCTGAGCTACCGGCCCACCACCATCAATTCCGTTTATCTAGTTTTATTTTTACCCTTTTAGGAAGATTAGCGTTCTTCCTGAAGAGAGAAGGAGACATGACTAGTCTAACTCAGTCATAGTATTGCCTCATCTACAATTGGTAAAACTATAAGAGAGGAGGGTCTCCTCGCTATCTTTCTATATTCCCTACACTAAAAGTACCTAGTCTTTTTAAGTCCCAAGAGTTGATGATCCATGGCCTCGCACATTGTCGGGAAAGTGGTACACGGGCACAGGTGATTCAGGTCTCACAAGGATCCCATCCATAGGACAAGTCTGGAAAGACGACAAGCTTGTGGAAGCGTTGGGCAACCTAGACGAGTTAAACTCGGTCCTGGGGGTGGTGGTATCCCTATACCCTGATCTAAGAGATCCAATTCAAGATATACAGAAGGATATCTTTGAGATCTCTTCAGAAATTGCTGGATTTGACATGGGATTTGAGAAGGATAAAATCGAGAAGATAGAGAAATTAATTGATATCTACGGAAATCAGCTTGATCCCCTAAAGAACTTCGTCTTACCCGGTGGGCATCTTGCCTCATCCTTTCTACATTTAGCCAGAGCTGTGTGTAGGAGGGCAGAGAGAAGTGTAGTGAGTCTTTATCGAGAGAATAGAACCAGAGAGAGCCACGTTATTTACCTGAATAGACTTTCAAGCTTGCTGTTCGTTCTAGGACTCTGGGTTAACAAGAAGACCGGAAACCAGGACGTGATCTGGAAAGGTAAAAGCAAATGATCAATTATCTAGGTTAGGAAGAACTACCTTTACCTCAAATCCTTCCCGTTTCAGCTTGTTGAGTTCCCTCGTGAGTTTGCCCTTTTTCTCAAGTCTTATGATTAAAGGCTCCATGGTGTCCAGATCCGTGGACTTTATGTATTCCACTAATTTGCTGTGACTTAAGGGAATAATCACTATATCAGCACTGGTTCTCTTAAGTATGGAAGTGATGTTCAATTTCTGCTCAGTTAACGTCGCTCTCCTCCAGTTGACAAGTTTAACCATGTGATACTGTGCCCTCTGGTTCCAAATATTAATATTGCCATCGTGTTACCACCACTATCTCCTTCTAGACAAAAGGAGGTGTTACAGCTTTTAAAGGTGTTTTGAGGTGGACGTGGCGACAGACATTTCGAGGGATTACGTGTTGCTAACAGGTAGTAAAAGAAATACATCGCCTTAGAAAGATCTGATGAGTACTCGGCCTTTAAGATCAGGTTGTAAACTATGACTTTTGTTTTCGCATCAGAAGGAGGAGTACTAACACTAAAGGAGAATTCTTTCCAATTTCTACCTCAACGCTTTTCAAGGTCAAAGAGAAAGCGGAAATATTTTCTTTGCTAGATGTTATAGACCAAGAAAATGATTAGGATAGCCGTCATCGGAGCTAAGGGCGGTGTAGGGAAATCAACTGTAGTAAATGGAATTGCAAGGGTGCTATCGGCAAGACATAGGGTAACAATACTGGATATCAGTTCATCTCGGACATTATGTAATATTCATGGGATTCGGGGTAGTTTGGAGGATGGTCACGATTACATGATAGACCAGGGGAACCTTAAGATAGTTTCCATGTCCTCTCAGCTTTCTTCCTCTTTTAACTTGAGTAAAATTAAAGATAAGTATGATGAAATAATCTCAGAGACAGACTATTTAATTATCGATTACGGTGTTCACATATATGACAAAATAGTTTCCGGAGAGATGCTCGCATTTTATGGTGTTAAGAGTGATCCTACGCATGTTATAGCTGTCAGTAGTCCTCAAGAGTTTGTAATAATGTCCACTGAAAAAATGATCGAATCATATATTGAGTTAGTCAGAAATAGTAGTGACTCTGCTAGGGGAATCCTAGACTTTATTGTAATTAATATGGCAAGAGAAGAGCGTAATTTTAAAATCAATTCTAAGCCCGTATTTGGTATGTTAATAATACCTTTCTACAGAGATTTATCATTTAATGGATTTTGGAATGCAGATATTCCAAAAGAAATAGTAAACATGGCAAAGATGATAGAGGACAACATGCATTAGTCACAGTATATTGTTATAGAAAGTAATTTCGGGATATAATTTCGATCTAGATCTTTAACTTCATATCTAGAAGCTAGTAAGCTTGACCTTAAGTTCACGTGAAGGAGAATCACTCCCATTTATTCCTTCATACATTCGTACCATTATTCTTCAAAGTGTAGGTTTCTCGAATCCTTTACCAATAACTATATGAATAGACCAATATTAAATGATACTGTGAAAATAATTAGCAGTTCACTTGTCTTTAAAACAGTATCAGTAATAGTGCAGATTCTGCTCCTAGTAGGCTTAGGGTTCACAGTTGTCAGCACAGCAGTTCAGATAGTTACGGCTTTTCAAGCAGGGTTGATCTACGTTGCCTCTGTGATTCTCGAGAACGTGCTCTTAATTATCGTCTTCCTAGAAGTATATCTAAGTGCCCTAGACTTCTTTAGAGGAAAAGGAAGGAGCGTTGTTTATGTTATAGACGCGATGATATCCTTTGTATCTAGAGAAATTATCATCGAGATACTTGCTCCCCCCTTTAACTATACCGATCTGTTGACGTTTGGAGGTCTCATTGTTGCCGGTTCCTTGGCAAGATATGTTATATCCAGGAAGGGAAAAAAGAGGCTCGGCCAACGTAAGCTCACCAAGAAAAAGTTGAGATAGCCGAACTTATTTTAGTTATTTATGCTTAACTACTAAATGAAGTTCTAATTCAGGTGAATCAATAAGCTACGTGAGAAGTTGTAGAAAGTACACTACAGTGCAAGCTAATAATTACAATAATTCATCGAAAAATAAAATGGACCGGCCGGGATTTGAACCCGGGGACCTCTCGGTATCCTGCCCGTGGGTTGCAAGCCGAGCGCTCTTCCAGGCTGAGCTACCGGCCCACATACTTCATCTAACCGTTTGACTAAAAATGTTATCGCCAGTAACGACCAAGGACATTCCTATCTATTCTCGTGGGTTCTTCATCTTTATAACAGGTAGTTACGTTACTTACTGCATGAGAATTGCCATTAATACTCAAACTCCCCCAATCCGTTTCAACTTCACCTACAAGGAACTCTTGGAGAGATACGGAGAAGTTCTAATCCCACTGGACCTGAGCTCACTTTCTGACCAAGATTATCAGATCTCAGTAGGCGGAGTAGCTAGGATGATGATGTCCCTAGTCAAAACCTCAGGATTTGAGAGGAGCAGGTGGGTAGCCTTAGGACCTGGATACCCTCCTCAGGCTGTGCTGGAAGGAATAGATATTCACTTCATCGATTTACCTCCAACTCTTCTATCCAGTTACACTAGATTCAAGGAAGGATTATACAATGAAGCCCATGGCATGTACAACTATAATATCGTTGGCTCAGACTACATAGCTTATGCCTCCTACAACTGGCATTCTGCCCTTAAACTCCTGGAATTCTATTCTGATACAGACGTATATCTGATAAATGATTTCCAGCAGTTACTCGTGGGAGGGATAATTGGCCCATCAGCTCCTGCAGTCCTGTGGTACCATATTCCCTTTGTGCCAGAGAGGTTAAGTGATAGGGTCAGAGAGTTCCTAGTTAGGGCATTTGAGGGTTTCGATCTGATCATATCCAGTACAAAACGTGACCTAGAGGGCTTAGTCAGATCAGGTGCCAAGGTGAAAGCGAGACAAATATATCCCTTCATAGATCCCTCAGCTTACTCCCACGTAAGCAAGAGCGAAGTCGAATCTGTTTCAGAGAAATTTGGGATCAAAGAGGATGATAAGGTAGTCCTGTTAGTGGGAAGAATGGACCCGATAAAGAGTCAGGACATAGCGATTAAGGCTATCAAAAACACCAACTTGAAGCTGGTGGTGGCAGGGAACGGAAGTTTCACCAGTAAGAGCCTTGGCCATGATAAGGCTAGTATTTGGGCAAGAAAGCTAAGGGACTTAGTGGTGGAGCTAGGAGTTCAGGATAAGGTCATTTTCACAGGATATGTGAGCGACCATGAACTAATGGCTTTATATCAAAGAAGCGACGTGGTCACTTTGACCTCAAGAAGCGAGGGGTTTGGGTTAACAATATGTGAAGCGTGGAATTACAAGAAGCCAGTGGTAGTAAGTGAGGGAGCCGGCGTAAGTGAGTTGATCATAAATGGGGTGAATGGTTACACTTTTTCGCCTGATAAACCAGATCAAATGTCATGGGCTTTGATGGAAGCGGTAAAGAATTACGACAAGTTAGGTCAAAGAGGTTATGAGACATTGCCACAATGTTCCGTGCAAACAGCGTCAGGAAAAGTAAAGGAAGCATTAGAGGAGGCTCAAAGAGGTTACATTCATAGCAAGTAAGGGGACTAAATAATTAGAGAGAAAACAGGAATTTATTGAATTGGAAGCCCTTACATCTGTCTTTCTAATTCTAAGATACTAACCTGGCATTAACTCTCGTCAAATCCACATAAACCTTGATCTCACACCTTACAATTCCAAGGTTCATAACAAGGTAAATGGTCCAATTCTGCACACCCAGTTCATCTATGATCCGTCATATCGTAAACTAATATTATTGAAATTACGTGGACCCTAAGAAGTTAACAGTGATACAACTTTTGGCCTTACTCTATCTTAGTAGAGCTTTAAATGGTATATTGTCAAATGTATAATTGAAATGTTCGATTCAATTCTCGTACCATTCGATGGATCTGAACACTCAAAGAGGGCTCTTCAGGTTGCCATAGACATTGCGAAGAGGTATGGTAGTGTGATATATGTTATAGAAGTAGTAGATGAGGCCATATTCTACGGCTCCGGCGTCTTACCTCCTTTGAATGCCGTAAAGGCCATGGAGAAAAAGGCAAAAGACGACTTAGATTATGCGTTAAAGGAGATAACAAATGCGGGACTGAAGGGTGTAGGTGAGGCATTGGAAGGGGATCCGGCTAGCGTTATACTTGGTTATGTTCAGAAGAACGATATAAAGCTGATAGTGATGGGAAGCAGGGGACTATCTACGATGAAAAGAGTCCTGTTGGGGAGTGTCTCTACCAGGGTTGTCCAGGAGTCTAAAGTCCCAGTCTTAGTAGTTAGATGATTTCACGGTGAGTAATTTTTACGCAAAATATTTCTAAATGAAGAATGCCGGGCATCACATTAAAACTTATTTATAACCTCAACCTACATAATTTATTCTAATGTTCGAGACTCTTCTTCAAATAGCTGATGAACTGAATAAGGGAAATGTAACTAAGGCTGGTAAAATGATTTTAGAATTAACGAAAGAGGAGGAAGATGAGAAAATACTTAGGGTTTCTTCTGAAATAGAGAAAATACTCAGGGATCTAAATTCAAGAGAGTCGGTTCTAGATGAATTTGAAGATGAAGATTTGGAATTAAGGAGAATAGAAATGGAAATGGACGATCTGAGAAAGAGAAAGTTGAAAGTGCTATCAATTTACATTCTTAGAAAACTTAGCAAGGGAAACATGATCATTGAAAACATGATAAGGAAATCTCCAATAGCTCAACAGCCCCAAACTTATATGTGAGGAGCCGCGGCCGGGATTTGAACCCGGGGCCTCTGCCTGCCCGGGTTGGTTACCAGGGCAGCGCTCCAGCCAGGCTGAGCTACCGCGGCACAGATAAGTAGAGCATGGAGTAGTTCAAAAATTTTATTCATGACTATAGCCTCGCGATTATGACCTGGTTGTCTTGCGATAGGAAGCGAGAGATAGAAAGGGGGAAGAACTAGATTTTTCCATTCACAAGGGTAGAGAATTAGAACGAGAATAATCCCTTACCCAACAGAGCCTAAACTTCTCGAACTCCGCTACATGACTACACTCGATATAGGACAACACGGCTTGGCTAAACTATTATTAGTAACGTTATTCTCCCCCTATTATATAGCTTTCAAAATATTACGATGGATGTAGAAAACGTAGGCCTAATAAGGAAAATAGTTAACGAGCTTATCTCGAGGCTCCCAGAGGACTGTGCGGAAATTGCTAACGAGCATTTCAATTTCATGTTAGAGGAGATAAAGGAGAAGGGAGTAGAGAAAGCGACCAGGGATTGGTATATAGGCGATTCTGAGGATTTAGAGTACAGCTTAAACCAGTAAAGGATTTACGTCAAGTTAGTTTTTCGGTCAGATCTTATGTGAGTGTTAGTTAAGTGCAGAGAAGCAATATTTCTTTTCATTTTTGTACTTTTTAAATATTATATTCAGTTGATGAGATGAAGAAAATGTTTCCAAATGACAGTATAGGTGTGAAACAAGGGTAAGATATCCCTCATTTTATTGAGGGTACTTTGATTAAGCTACCCTCAAGTTCCAGAAGTTTCCTTTTCAGCTCTACACCCCTGGAATAACCACCTAAGCCGTTTTCAGCTACAACCCTATGGCAAGGAATTAGTAGTAAAATTGGATTCTTCGACAGTGCAACCCCCACTGCCCTAGGTGAAGTTCCTACAGCATCCGCTATATCCTTATAAGTAACTACTTCACCCCATTTCACTTTCCTCACCTCCTTGTAAACCCTCATCCTGAAGCTGTTCGTGTTAAGCCTGATTGGTATATCGTCGAAGTCAGTCCTCTTACCCTGGAAATAATTGTCAAGTTTTTTGAAGAGACCTACAAAACTATTGTTATCCACTAGGCTTTCTTCGGCGCACTTACAAAAATCCAGCATAACTATCTTTTCATCTTCCGAAACCAAGGTAATAGGGCCAAAGGGGCTCATGTATGTCCCATATCTTATCATTTATCCAATCCTCTTAATCAGAGTATTTTCAGCGTCCCTGTTCCGGATTTCTAGGGAGAGCTCATCCACAAATCTGGAAAGAGGAACTCCCTTTATCTCCACGTTTCCTCTGGTCCTAATGGTTACCTTTTCCTCAGAGGCCTCTTTCCTACCAACGATGACAAGGTAAGGAACACCGTCATCATAACCTCTCTTTATCCTCTTGGAAAGCGTTTCCCCGCTCGGATCGATTTCCGTTCTGATACCTCTCTGCACTAGCACATCCATAACCCTCTTAGCGTAATCTAGGTTGTCCTCACTTATGGGTAGAACCCTTACCTGAACGGGAGATAACCAGGTGGGTAACTTTCCACGGAAATGTTCAAGAAGTATGGCTATCATTCTGTCGAGCGAGCCGTATATGGCCCTGTGAACCATGACCGGCCTCTTCTTGCTTCCATCCTCATCCACGTACTCCAGTTTGAATCTTTCAGGCAGATTGAAATCTACCTGAATAGTGGACAATTGCCACCATCTGTTTAAGCTGTCCCTTATGTCAAAATCTATTTTGGGTCCATAAAACGCCCCCTCCTTCTCCTTCACGACATAGGGAACGTTAAGTTCCTTTAGTACATCTAGCAATGCCTTAGTCGCCTTCTCCCACTGTTCGTCGCTTCCTATACTTTCATCTGGTCTTGTGCTCAGATTTATCCGAACGTCCTCTCCCTTAAACCCGAACTTACCAAGGACGTCAAGAGTCTTCCTAACTAGATTCTTTACCTCGTCCTTCAGCTGATCCTCCCTTAAAAAGATATGACCGTCATCCTGCGTGAATCCCCTTGTTCTAAGTAAGCCGTAAAGCTCCCCCTTCTTCTCCCATCTATAAACGTTGCCGAATTCGGAGAACCTTATGGGAAGATCCCTGTAACTCCTAACTCTAGACTTATAGATTAGTATGTGAGCGGGACAATTCATGGGTTTTATTCCTAGTTCGTCATCATCCTTTTGGAAGATCAACATCTTGTCCCTGTAAGTATCGTAATGACCGCTTATCTTCCAAAGAATAGTCCTAAACACGTGAGATGTGTAGACCTCTTGATATCCCATGGAAGCGTTAATCTCCCTCATGTAGTTTATCATCTCATTTCTAATTAGCTGGCCCTTGGGATGGAACAGGACTAGACCTGGACCAGATTCCTCGTGGAAACTGAAGAGATCCATCCTCTCCCCTATAATACGATGATCAGTCTCGGAGGCCTTCTCCAACCACTGAAGATAATCGTCCATTTGTTCCTTGGTCTCAAAGGCAATACCCCTAATCCTCACCAACTGAACGCCGGCTGAGGGATGATGCACTGAGATGTTAAGAACCTTAAAATATCTTGGCTCTCCAGAGGGTGTCACGTCCCCTTGAAGAAGTATTTGTTTTCCGTTATAGGTTACCTTTCCGTCCTTGATCTCGTACTTGTGATCTTTCCACTGAGCAAACTTCTCAGACTCCTGAAGGGAAAGAGCCGAATCTGACTGAACATCAATGTAAAAATCTCTCTCTCCTAGGCCTATCTCCACTGGAGTGAGCCCAGCCTCATACATGTTTAATGCCATTACTATTGCTCCCTTTAGCCACAATCCTCTATAGGACTCCATGTTAGCCCTAAATAGGCTAAAAGGGTAAAAATCTTATAGTTTAGCATGAAGAGGCTGCTCATTATAGCGAGCGGAGGGGGACATACAGGATTTGCCAAGGCCATCGCAGAGTATTTACCCTTTAAGGTTGACTTCGTGATTCCTGAGGGCGATGGAAACTCTAGGAAGCTCTTGAGTCCTCATGCTGAGAAGATATATGAGGTTAGTAAGCCTAGGGATCCGAAGAGCCCAAACACTTCCTTGGTAACAAAGGGGTTTAGGGCGCTCTCGCAATCAATTTCCCTTCCAAGCTATGACGTGGTCATTGCCACTGGCTCGAATCATTCAGTGATACCTTCTCTATTTCAAAGATTGAGGGGTTCCACTCTCTTTACGCTAGAAAGCCAGGATAGGATCGTGACCAAGGGAAAGGCAGTGTCCGTGTTATCGCACTTCTCCAAGGGAGTTTTCCTTCACTGGAAGGAGCAATCCACGCTTTACAAGAACGGGATAGTGGTGGGGCCCATTCTTCAAAGGAGAAAATATGATCCAGTGGACGAGGGTTTCATCCTAGTCACCGCGGGGACCGAAGGTTTCAAAGCCCTTTTCGACAGGATTTCTAGTCTAGGGCTAGCAAATCTGGTAATGCAGACTGGAAAGATATCCCCTGAGCCATACGCGAAAAGTGGCATAAGGGCATTCAGTTTTGATCCAGATATTGAGAGATTTATCTCAGGAGCTTCCCTGGTAATAACTCATCAGGGTAAAACAGCCATGGAGTCAGCCGTGCTCTATGGGAAACCCACAATCATAGTCTTTAACAAGAGCCTCACCAGGGCTGCTACCCATGAGGATGTGAAACTATACTCCGAAATAATAGGTGCAGAATTTCTAGACGATCCATCCACTTGGGAAGACGAGGAATTGCTTAAGGCCATTCAGAAGCGTAAAAAGCCCAACTATTACGAACCTGGGACAGAGAGGTTAGTGAAGGTGATCATGGATTATCTTGAATGAACTCGTTAAGCTCTTTGAGGAGAATAAGGAAGTCATAAGACACACAGGCTGGGTTATTACCGATCCCAAATCCTATGAGTGGTGGGATGGCTTCGATTCAGCCGATAAGATTGTGATCTCAGCCTTTCTTGTCCAATTGACCAAGTGGGAATCAGTGAAGAGGGTAATTGGGGCACTCGAGGAACACGGACTTGCCAAGGTGGACTCCATAGCAGAGCTGGATCTCCCGACTTTAGAGAGCTATTTCAGACCCATCAATTTCTACAGGACTAAGGCTAGAAGGGTTCTGAACTTCGCTAAATTTGTTAAGGAAATGGGTGGTCTAGACAAAGTCCTATTGCTTGAGAGGAGGCCTCTACTTCTGACCCAGGAGGGCGTCGGTGAGGAGACCGCTGATTCCATCCTTCTCTTCGCGGGTCACCAACTTGTATTCCCAAACACTGAATATTCTAGGAGGGTACTAGGGAGGGTAACTGGGCAGGAAATGAGGAAACGTGACTTACCCAACTTCGTCTACCATAATGTTCAACAGGACCTATACTTGTATAAGATTTTGCATGCTGGTTTAGGTGCTGTTGGAAAAGCTTTTTGTTTACTAACCAAGCCTAAGTGTGATAGATGCTTTCTTAAACAAGTATGCGAATATAATTATAGATAACCATGAAGCTTTACGAGTATGAGGGAAAGAGGCTTTTTTCGCTCGTTAACATCCCAGTGCCTCGCGGACAGGTGGTGAAGTCCCCTGTTCACGTTCAAGGGAAGGTGGTGGTTAAGTCACAACTACTTGAGGGCGGTAGGGGAAAGAGGGGGCTTGTTAGGGTAACTGAGGACAGTTACGGTACGATTCAAGAACTCATGAAGGAAGGTATAAACACATTCTTGATAGAGGAATTTGTCCCGCACACCAGGGAAATATACCTTTCAGCTGTGATGGATCGAGAGACTGGGAACCCGATGATAGTGGCATCCCCGTTTGGTGGGATAAACATTGAGGAGAGTAAGGACGTCAAGACTTTTGTTATCCCCATAGATAGAAAATTAATGAGGTACGATGTGGATGCGATCGAGAAATATGTTGGGTATAGGGGTCTCGGAGGGGTCATAGAAGGTTTACTTAGGCTAATCTTAGAGTACGATGCTGAATTGGCTGAGATTAATCCGCTCGCTATCACCGAGAAAGGTCCTCTGGCTCTCGACTCCAAGGTAATCCTAGATGATAACGCACTGTATAGACACGAAGAACTGTTAAAGGAACTACAAAGGGAGAAAGTTCCAGCGGATTCCTACGTCGAACTGGAGGGAGACGTGGGTATAGTGGGTAATGGCGCGGGTCTAACAATGGCAACCATGGATCTCGTGAAACTAATGGGGGGAAATCCGGCTGATTTCCTAGATGTAGGAGGTGGTGCGGATACTGAAAAAGTTGCGTCTGCAGTAATCAGAGTTGGAAGTAACCCCAAGGTGAAAAAGATAGTGATTAACATTTTCGGTGGAATAACTAGGTGTGATGAGGTAGCTAAGGGGATAGTGGAGGCCTATCGTAAGATAAACAAGCCCATTTACGTCAGGTTAACTGGCACGAATGAGGATGAAGGGAAGAAAATACTCCAAAGTCAAGGGATAAGAGTTTACGAAGATGCATTAACCGCAATAGGTGATGCCCTACGTTCATAAATTCACAGACTAGGGTTCTTGTTCAAGGAATCACAGGGAAGGAAGGAAGCTTCCATACCTCAATGATGCTGAAGTATGGAACGAAGATTGTAGCTGGAGTCACTCCGGGGAAAGGAGGAACCCAGGTGAACGGAGTTCCGGTCTATGACACTGTCAAGGAAGCTATTAAGGAGCATGAGATAGATGCGTCCATAATCTTCGTTCCTGCACGTTTCGCCAGTGAGGCCGTGTATGAGGCAGTAGATGCTGGGATAAAGTTGGTCACGGTTATCACAGAACACATACCCGTCGTTGACGTGGCTAAATTTGTTAGGTATGCTAGGGCTAGGGGTACTAGGATAATTGGACCTAACTGCCCAGGGCTCATAGTACCTGGTGAGTCATTGCTAGGAATATTGCCAGCGAAATATTTCAGAAAAGGTACAGTGGGTATAGTGTCCAGGTCTGGTACCCTAACCTACGAGGTATCCCATCTTGTCGGTGACCTGGGTCAATCCACGGTCATAGGAATAGGGGGAGATCCCATAATTGGGACTCAGCTTCAGGAGGTCGTTCAAGAGTTCGACAAGGACAATAACACTGAGGCCATCGTGATCATAGGAGAGATAGGGGGAACGATGGAGGAAAGGGTGGCACAACTGAAGAAGGAAGGAAAGATCGAGAAACCCATAGTGGGTTACATCGCCGGACTTACTGCTCCGAAGGAGAAAAGGATGGGTCATGCGGGGGCAGTGGTCTACATGGGGATGGGAACATTTGAAAGCAAGATAGAGGCATTCAAGAAAGCCGATATACCCGTGGCTAAGACACCGTATGAAATAAGAGATATCTTGACCAAAATAGTGAGGAAATGAGCTCAGCTGGTTCTAGGTTTTATTGTTATTGTTCCTGTGTCCTCGTCCACCTGTAGCATGTATCTTTTTCCGAATTTTTCTACCATTGACTTTGGAATATATAGGTTTAGAGGAAGAGTGTAGTACTCGTATTCATAAACCTTTCCTCTAACCTGTTTCTTTCCCACGAGCCTCTTTGCCTCGACCTCTCTTTCTTTCATAAGATAATAGTAAGGTCTCATTTTTTAAAACCTTTCTTTAAGCAGTTCCTTCTTTAGTTCCAAAGTAAAAGTAAAGCTAGTATAATCTAAATGTCTTGTTAAGCATATGGAACACAAGCTCGTTTTCTAGAACCGATGGGGTGATTCTGAAGACTGAGGCCTCAAAGGAGCCGTCCGAGAACCTTATCTTGAGATAGTAGATGAACCCATTTGCCGAGAAGATAGCTAGATAGACGCAGTCGTTATACTCGCAATTTGGGCCTATTGTGAGCTTTGCCCTTTCCCCATTAACTATGGTGAACATTGTCTGTAAGGACCAATCGGAGACATTGATCACCTCAAGCGAATCCACGATAAGTTTATACACCAGTCCTATCTGCGATATCTCAAAATCCTTTTGTGAGGGAGTGATCTCCTCTTTTCTTGCCCTGGAGAGGACCTCGGTTAACTCCTCTTCCGTGAGCGAGAGAACTAGTTGTTTGTCCTCGATGTAAAAATGAACTAGTCCGTCAATGGGTGGTGACACATGGATGGAGTTAACCCTAAAGGACTCTAGAACTCCGTTAAATCTAACACTATTTCCCTCAAGATCTACGACAACCTTTTCATTCTTTTCCATCACTAATTAGATTTATACGCGGTTGTATAAAATCGTATTATAAGACACGATGGGAATGGCCATATCAAGTCTACGCTAATCTTAAAAGTTCCATGAAGGGATATGCTAGATGAACCCCGTACACATCCTCGCAAAGAAGGGAGATGTCGCAGAGAAGGTTTTAGTTGTAGGAGATCCCGGAAGGGCGGAGCTACTCTCTTCATTGTTGGAGTCCCCCAAACTGGTTAACAAGAACAGGGGCTTCCTAGTATATACTGGTCTGTACCGTGATACTAGGGTAAGCGTTGCAACCCACGGTATAGGAGGACCATCAATGGCCATAGTTTTTGAGGAGTTACATATGCTAGGGGGCAATACATTCGTTAGGCTAGGGACGGTCGGAGCGCTTAGGCCCGAAATAGGCCTCGGGGAGTATATTATCCCAACAGGAGCGTCGTACAATCCAGGAGGACTTTTCTTCCAGTATGTGGGAGATCTCACATCAGTATCGGCGACGCCTGATCACGACCTTGTGTCTAGGCTCATTACTCAATTCTCCTCAGCTGGATATAGATTCCATGTTGGAAATATTTTCAGTAGTGATGCGTTTTATGCTGAAGATGAGCACTTCGTGAAGAAGTGGTCAGAAAGGGGGAACATTGGCGTAGAGATGGAATGTGCCACCCTCTTCTTTCTGAGTAGATTGAGGGGAACCAGGTCTGCCGCGGTGGTGGTAGTAAGCGATAACCTAGCTACTGGAGGTAACTGGATTTCCAAGGAGGACCTCGAAAGAAGCGTTATCAACGGTGCAAAATCGATTTTAACCGTATTTTCGGAAATGAAATAATGAAATTAATAAGAGATCCAGTTCACGGTTACATAGAGGTACCAGATAGGCTACTTCCCATCGTATCAAATCCCCTTTTTCAGCGTCTAAGATACGTGAAGCAGACTGCCTTAGCTTACATGGTGTACCCCGGGATGAACCATACGCGTTTTGAGCATAGCCTCGGGGTCATGCACCTTTCCCTTGAGTTCCTAAAGTACATCCGGGAAAATTCCTCCCTCGAGTTAGACCAGGAGGTCATGGAACTGATAGCTGTAACTGCGATGCTCCATGACGTGGGTCACCTTCCCTTCTCCCACACCTTCGAGAACGCCCTTCAGGTCGCGAGGCAGGTTTATGGCGTAGATGTGTTTGAGAAAGATAAGAAAACCCACGTAATTCTAGGTACTCAACTGATTGAGAAGGGTCTCGCATCTGACCTGGAGAAGAATTTCAAGACATTTGAGGACCCCGTCAAGTTCGTCACTAGAGTGCTGATGGAGACACCGCGTAACAGGGAAGAGAAATTAGCTCATCTAATAATTTCCAATTTCATCGACGCAGATAGGAGCGATTACCTTCTCAGGGATTCATATTATGCAGGCGTGGAATATGGACAGTTCGACATCGAGAGGATGAAGAGATTTCTATATTTTGAGAATGACATGTTGGTTGTTCTAGGCAAAGTCTTGCCTATAGTGGAGCAATTTCTCCTTGCAAGGATGTACATGTTTCAGAACGTGTATTTCCACAGTGTTGTTGGAATGTATAACGCTATTCTTTCACAGGCTATAGCCCAGTTACTTAGGGATGGGATCATAGAGATGCCAGTGGAAGTGGAGGATTTTTTAGTATTCGATGATAATTTTGTGATTTCCAAGCTACAACATGTTAGGCGTGAGTTACGCGATGCCATAATGTATAGGCAAGGTTTCAAGAGGATCAAGATGGAACCCAGTCCTAACTGCATTGGGAAATTGGAGTCGATAAAACAGGAGATACATGAGGATATGAGATCGTCGGGTGGTCTCCTCATTTATCACGAATTCAACGATGTTCCATATAGGGAGGAGAAGGATGAGGCTGTTTATATACTCACCCCTCATGGAGTGGAAAGGTTGAAAAGGGTATCTCCCTTGATTGGTTCACTGAGCGAAATAAGGAAAGTGGTCGTGGGATATCACGTGAGCAGAGACGATCTGGGAAGAAAGTATGAGAAGATACTGAGCGAATGTAAGGACTAGATATATGCCTTGGGTTAACAGAACTCTAGGGAGCTAGATCAGATAGGGACCTTTGCCTACCCTGCTTACAATGGTCTTCGTGCTCCCGACTTCGTTTAAAAATTTCAAGACCTCATCCACGTCCTTTTCCAGTACGAATATATGAGGATTAGGCCCAGCGTCAAAGGTATATGCAGCCTTACCGAACTCAACCACCCATTCCATCACCCTGAACGATTTCTCGTTAAGATAGTTCATGGGAGGCCATGAATCTAGGATTACTGCATGCATACTGTTGCTGTGTCTCATTGTTAGTTGAAAGAACTTACTAGCATTCCTAGTTCTAATAGCGTCAATGACTTCGTTGAATGTTTCCTCTATGAATTGAAGTCTGCATCTCATTAGAGCAGAACTAGTAGCAGTGTTCTCCATTCCCGTTCTCGAGGACATCTTCTTTTTCTCCTCTCCGAAAATAGGTATAATATCCACAAGATCTGGCCAATGATCAGGAGGGAAAATTTCCTCGCAGAAAGAATCATCTCCACTCTCTAGCTCACCCCTATTCCACTTTACAAATCCGCCGAACATACTCCTGCAAGCACTCCCTGATCCAACTCTGGCAATCTTGGAAAGTTCTCGATTACTTAATCCAAGTCCCAAGGCTGCATTTGAGGCATAGGTCAGAGCTGCAATTCCTGCCGCTGATGACGCTAATCCAGCTGAGCTGGGAAAATTGGTTGTGGACTCTACCCTTGCAAATAACTCTTTTCCGTATAGGTCCCTGAACCTCCTTAAGACTCTTCCAGCGTACTCCCTTACCTCGTTTTCGCTTAACCTTTTACCGTTTATGATTACCTCATCCTTATCAAGGGACTCATCAAATGTTACCCTGGATCTAACCCACAGCGAGTCCAGTGATATGGAAAGGGAGGAGTTTAAGGGTAGGTTTAGTTCCCTATCTCTTTTTCCCCAGTACTTTACTATGGCAATGTTGGATGGCGCTACTGCCTCAGCTTCTAGCTTCAATTTTCACACCTTCATCTTGTTTCACATTAATGGTTCTAATGCTCATCCTCTCCCAAGTCTCCTTGACTCTCGCAAGGTTCTCCCCTAGAGCTAGTATGAGATCTCCTCCACCTGCCCCGGGCATCAGGGATATCAAGGCGCCGTTTTTCTCGGCTAGGCTCATGAGCTTTCTGTCCTCTTCTGTTTCAATTTCCACTCCTACCACCTCTTTCGAAAGCAGGTTTAAGTTCTGTCTAGCCAGCTTTATGTGTGGAACTGCAGCGTCAATTTTCCCTAACCTCAACAGCTTTATTGCGATTTCATTATCTATCTCAATCTCACTCATTAGTTCCTTAAACCTTGGATTGTTCTTGGTATCCTCAAACCTCCTTACTAGATTCACTGTGCTGGCACTCCTTCCCGTAAAACCTAGAAGTATCTGTATGTTTTGTGGGATATCTAGCCTTTCCACCACAGAATCAACCTTGTTGATGTCATTGTATCTCCTGTATATCACGCTACCGTAGGTCGCCGCAGCTATATCGAAACCGCTACCAATTCCCTTCTGTCGTCTATAGTTCGCCCTCTGTGAAAGTTTGTACACTAGGTCCACATCAAACTTTCCAGTTACGGCGTAACTGAGGCAAGCCGTCAATGCCACTGTCCCTGCAGACGAGCTCCCTAACCCAGTTTTCTTCCCATCTATCTGAAATGCAGGATCATTTATGAGATATACCCTCAAGCGGGGAATATCGTAGATTGTTCTAACCTCGTTGAGCACACTGTCTATGAGTTCGTTCTGGCCTTCGGAGAAGTCACCATACGACGTTATAAATTCTAGTCTTTCCGACTCCTCACATCTACACCTGACCCTCTTGTCAATTGCAATGACATGCGATATCCCACCAAATACCACCGAGTAGCTCCCGATCCACAGGACCTTCCCCGGAGCACTTGCTTCAAAGCTTTGCATCACGTGTAGTAGCTTGCTTAGGCGATAAAACTATTCCAGTTACACTTTCCGCGTTTTAGGATAAGTACCTTCCTCGGGAAATAGCTAATTTCTTTATTCAAGATTATAGAATTTTCACATGGACTTTCTTGACAAGAAGCACAGGACAGTTCTGGTGGCAATAGCTAAGGAGGGTTATGGAGGAGTATCCATTGATCAACTCTTTACCACGCTATCTCCATTTCTTAGTAGGGACTCCATCGTGAAACTTATTGAGGATTTATACTTCTCCCAGTACGTTTTGGTCGTGAGGGATTCAGGCGAAATAAGGTATATAGCGAGTAAGAACGTCAGGAACGCAATGATTTCGCTGGAGTTCCAGAGGTATAGGTTAACCAAATTTCTCGAATCGCTTAAATCCCTCGGTTCAACTCAAGAGAGACCGAAGCCTGAGGAGATATCTAACCTTGTGGAAAAGGGGCTTAGAATAGTGTCCACAGGTTACATTCAGCTTCTTTCCGAAGTCCCTGAGCTCACCATTCCTGAGTACACCGAGATGATGGAGCTTCTAAGCAAGGAGTTATTCGGGAAACTGATTCAGACACTTGAGAAGGAGACGTCGAATGATGAACTAGAGAAATTAGTGGAGTTGATCGGTAAATATCGTGGAGAGAAAGACGCAGAGGTAATAAAGAACCTAATGTCCTTAACAGCGAAACAGAATCAATCCCAATCAGGATCATCGAAGACGTAAGAGATTCTTAGGTCGAGCTTGTTTCTGTCAAATAGATAGCAATTTTGATCGAAGATTAGAACAAGTCTAAAAATTTCAATGCAGTTTTTCCCATAAATATCCTTTTTGGATAACGAGTCTAACCCCTTCTTGTACTGAAACTGGCCAATCAAGATCTACTAGTCCTTTTGGAATTTTACATTTTGTTAGCCTGTCCAATCATGATGTGTAATGGAAATACTTAAAAAGAACAAAGGTAATATTCATTCATGAGATCACGAAGGACTTCTATAGAAATAATTGCCGATATTCTCGAGGTTGTTAGTAGTGGTAGTGGTAGTAAGTCCTCAATCATGAAGAATGCAAATCTGAGCGAAGGGCTAACAGAGAAATATCTATCCATACTAAAGGATAAGGGACTGATTAAACAGAAAGATAGTTCATTTGTGCTTACCGAGAAGGGACAGCAGATCCTTTCTAACTTCAGGGAAATCAGAAAACTTGAGCTGAGATTGGATGAACTCTTAAATTCAACGCTGAACGAATTATCTTAGATGGCTACAACATTTGTCCAGGAGGCGCTTTTATTTTCGCTAATAATCCTGTTGGAATTAACGCTTTCATACTACGGTCTTCAAAGACTTGTGAGGAAACTAGAACCGGCATCGCAGAAGGTTGAAGATCTGTTTCTACTATACACCTTCAAGCAAATTGTTAGTTTCGTTTCAGATAACGACCTGGTTCAACAGAGCCTAATTGGGTCACTGATTGGGATGAATGATAGGGATCTACTGGATTTCATGAGAACCAAAATTGGAGATATAAGAAGCCAGCTTAGTGAAATTGGGGACAGCATCAACAGGTTCGAGAAGGCCCGTAGGACAATTTCGAGAATATTGACAATGTCTCTTCAGGTAAGGGTCATGATTATGATCAGCATACTTGGCTTGGCCCTTGTGATCTTGTTGCCCTATGACGCCGAACTGATGGACCTAGGACTGATCTACGGAATCGAATTAGTTGCGCTCTATTACACCTTTCTATCAATCTTCCTGTATATATCCCTGTCAAGGGATTACTCTAACGTCTTAAAGTCCATAGAGAGTCTTGAGACCTCTAAATAAGCTAGGAGATCTAGAATTTTCCTCATGTAGACCTTGACGAAGTAATATACCTTGTAATTTCTAAAAACGTTCTCATCCTCCTGGAGAATGTTGATGTAGGTATCTGGATCATACCTCTTAACATTAAGATTTCTACCATCTATGGATAGAGAGTTAGGGCACTCCCTCTTCGAGACAATGAGTATTTCATTGCCATTTATTCCAGCAAGCATAACATCCCATTTACCTACCATCTCAATAGCCTGAAGCACTACCTCTTTGTCACTTAGCAATTCTGCTGGCCTCCTTTTCGAATACCTCCTTCACTTCACTTAAGGGCTTGAAGGCATTCCTGTCCATCTCGTCAACCCTGATCTTCACAATCCAACTCCCGTATGGATCATCGTTAAGCAAGCTAGCGTTATCCAAAACCTTTCTATTTACCTCTATCACCTCGCCTTGAACCGGAAACCTGAACTTACCTACCCACTTGGCGCTTTCCACCGTGAATACAGGCGTCCTAGGATTGATCTTATCTCCCACATTTTTAGCAGATACCTGGAATATCTTTCCAGTCATGTATTGTCCTAGGTCTGTGACACCAAGAGTTAGAATGTTACCCTCTAGCTTTGCCCACACATGTTTCTCCGGATCGTAGAGAAGGTCATCAGGAAATGAAAAGCCATTTATTTGCATGTGGAATTTACGGTAATCAATACTTATAAATCTTAATTTATTAAAAAACCCATGGATTTTGGGATATGGCTCGACGGTGTTGTCCTAGACGTGGATACGACGGATTCCCTCTATTCCAATTACAAGGGCGGTAATGTACCAGTCCCCATGACCACTAGAGTGAACGTAGATTGGCCTGGGTTTTACGAGAAGGTTAGGCCTAGGGCTCGGATTTACCTTCTCTCCCCTTACTCATGTGAAGACACTCAAGAGATATTGAGGAAAGTGGGGCTGGCCGAGAAATTTGTGTGTAACACAGGAAGAACTAAGCCATCCAAGGAACCAACGGAGAGGCTTGTAACGGAGAACGGGCTGGATCCCCTGAACCTAGTGATTATAGGCTCGTCTCCTCTGGATCTCCTTTCAGCGAGATTCTACGACTCCAGAATAAAGGTAGTATGTGTGGTGAGAAGGGCAGATTGTTCTAGGTACAGTCCTTTCATTCAGGGTAAGAATCTTAACGAGGTTCTAAGTTCTCTAGAAAGGCTGAAATTACTGCCATAGGTACTTGGTCTTATCATCTACTCCTGCGATCTTAAATGCCATTTTTCTCGACTCGCATTGGGAGCATCTTCCGCAGTGAACCCTATGACCCAGTAGGCATGAATAGGTATTCAGGGGATCCATACCATGCTCAATCCCCATCCTCAAGACGTGGGCTTTGGATAGCCCCAAGAATGGGAAGATCAGACCTATGCGGAGAGCCTCGGCAAGTTTCCGTAGAGCAGATATAATCTCAGGCTTATTTGATTCATACTGGCACTCCTCACTTACTGTGAAAACGTAAACAGCCGAGTAACCCATTTCCGAGGCATATGTTAGTGCGAAGGGGATGGTCACGGCATTCCTGTGCCTGATGGGTTCATGCGGAATAAGGGACTTTCCTTCTCTGAAATAATCTCCCACCTTTTTCATGTTCACCTCGATTAATCTCTTTCCAAGTTTCTCGCAGTTAATCCTCGCGTACTTCACTTGCTCCTTGAATGCTCTTTGACCGTAATCGATAGTCATGCAATCGTAATCCATTTCCCTGAACCTGTACATTCCCGCTGTCGAGTCGAGACCACCAGATACCAGGAAAAGGGACTTCATGCTTTTTTAAATAATATGAAACGAAAATAAGTTAATGGAAAGCAAGGAGAATGAGGCTAAAAAACTTGCAGCCACATATGCCAGGTGGCTGCGAAATCCAGAGGAAGCTCTGTTTGGGAAAACCGGGAAAGGCGTCGTGATGCAAATGTATAACGCCATAAAGCAGGCTAAGACCAAGGAAGAACTGATTCAAATCTTAGACCTATCCAAGTACGAGTTGACTAAACAAACTTTCAACGATATGACTAGGTTCGTTAACGAACTTAGAAATAAAATATCTCAAATGCCTGACCAGGAAGCTATAAACTTTACAATTGAGGTAATGAGATACTTTCAGATATCACTGTTTACTAAGCTCGAGGACATGAAGAGGGGGCTTTGGGCTTGATCTGAATATTTTATTCTTGCAATAATCACGAGATACATTTTTGCTAAAATAAGCAAAGATTTATATATACGTTTTTACCACATATTATGTGAGTTAGAATGGAAGTCCAAAAATTAAAAGCTAGACTCCCTTCCGGAAGGGAAGTAGGATTGGTGGAGGCACTAAGCTTCTGCTACGACATTTCTGACACGGATTTTCAGATACTTAAGGCACTGATAAATATGGGACCGAAGACCGAGGATGATTTAGCCTCGGTGTTGAAGCTCAGCAAGGCATCCATAAACAGGTCGGTGAATAAATTAATCTCCATTGGATTCGTGGAGAGGGTTAAGGATCAAGGATCTAAGGGAGGCAGGCCTAGGTACATATATAAAGCAGTTGATGCGGAAGCTCTTACTGATAAGATAGCAAAGGACTTCGAGTACTGTGCTCAGCTCTTTAGTGGTCTAACTCCTGCAGAGCTCAAGAGCTTTCCGAAGCCTTAGGGCACTTGTAGCGGAATCTCTCGGGCTCTCTCATAAAAGTGAGCTGGCATATCTCAGTATCAAAATAGTACACAGTTTCCTCATACTTTTGCTGATAGGGGGTGCATTCAGCTTCAAATAGCCTGTTGCAGACAGGACATACAACTTTCATGGTTTCTCTCATGATTAAGAAGACTTTTTAGCTTTTTGGGATTCATTAAGTTGCATGGAGGAGCTAAATCTTTTGGATCTAGAATGTCCTGAACCATTCATGAAAGTAGCTGCAAAGTTAATGAAAATGAAAGAGGGCAGGCTAAAGGTCATGTTTAAGGATCCCAAATGCGACGACATGATAATGGAGGCTGTTAAGTTGATGGATTGCAAGGTTATAGAGCACGTTTCTCAGAATGGAACCTACACTCTAGTTCTCGAAAAGAGATCCTCATCCGGAAATGAAGGTAAAGTACAGGAGTTAGGAGGTTGCTGACAGTATTTTTTCAGCACATCTCTTGAGGTCTGCTTTGACTCTCTCCTGAAAGCTGTCTGAAATGACGTAAAGGAATTTTGGCCTTCCAATCTTCTTGCCATCAACCTTGATCCTTTCAACTAATCCAAGTTCTATTAGCTTCTTCATACTATTTTCCACCGTAGTCTTACTTAGCCCCATTATCTTTCCGAGCTCCACTGACGTCTTTGGCTCGCCAAGTTCAATTAGTTTAAACAGGCACTCAACGTCGGTATCGCTAATCTTATAGCAACATCTTATGCTCTCTTTCCTTTCTTTTAATGTGTCCTTGAACGTGTCGAAAGCTTCCATCATAAATATTTATAAAGTATGTCCATTAAAAACTTTTTCTATTTTTTCAGACATCATCCCAAAACCGCGACATTATTCTCCAAAGAGTTTTACGTACTCCTTGTACATGCACTTATCCTGGATAACTATCAGACCTTCGGCCCTGGCCCTCTCGGCGGATTTATCATCCCTTATTCCCTCTTGGAGCCAGACCGCCTTTACGTCATTTCTTTCCCTCTTCCTATCCAGTACTTGGTCAATAATTGCAGGGACATCCTTTGAGGGCCTAAACACCTGAACAACTTCTATCTCATCCTGGATATCCTTGAGTGAAGGATAGGACTTCCTTCCGAGGATCTCTGTTACAGTGGGATTCACGGGGTAAACTACGTATCCATGTTCCATGAGGAACTTGGGAACCCTGTGCGATGGTTTCTCTGGATCCTTGGAAAATCCAATTGTAGCGATTCTCTTGAAGTTGGTTAACACATATCTTATCTGGCTTTCTTCCATCAATTCATATAAGGGTCTAACATTTTAAAAGTTAATACTAGGTTTCCAACTCAATTATCGAATTTTACACGGTATTTGAAGAGATACAGGTTACCTTTCGCTCAGCAGGAAAATGAAGAACGCAATGGTTATGGTCCCAATAATGACGTCCAGAACCCTATCGAGGTTTCTAGGCACACGCAAGGTTACCACACCAACAAGTATGATTGAGAGACTAGTCACCACGGCGAACCAGGCTATCACTCCCGCTCCCAGAAGGACTGACCCCGTATTCATGGCCAGAATTATGGTAACTATCTTGGAAGGGGTAACGTTAAACATGCCCTGAAGAAGGCCTGTACTCTTGGGTTCAACTTCAAACTCCATTCCGAATATTCCTGAAACCAAGAGAAGAACGCCGAATATTATCCCCACTAGGTCAGACGCTACCTCTATCTCGGCTTTCGCGTAACTGAAGTAGATTAGAACAAGAGAAATTGGAACTGCTATCAAGGCGAAACCCGCAGAATGAAATACCGCCATCTCCACCAGTTTCCTACTCTTTTTAACCAACCTTGCTGACGAGATGTGATCTGGTTCGAGGCCGTGAGCTATAGCGATTAAACCCACGGTCACCAGTATCCCTATAACGTTTATCACGCCTTTCCCTAGTCTTACCTTAAAAAATACCTTGTTGACACCTTCACCCTAAACTATTGCCACCCCTTGCTTAAAATAAACAAAAAGTAAAAAGATACTTATAATAAGTTTTTTGGGGAAAATCTTTATATATAATATCCTACATTAAGTAAACGAAATGCCCAATTTTAGGTTTATTGTGGAGAGGGGACCTCAGCACAAGATCCTTGCCGGCGAGGAGGCCCTACTGGATTCCATTGCTGAGGGATCAGATCCCATTCTCAGGTTTGTAATCTTTGATCCCACTGCTGTCCTCTTGGGATATCACCAGTCTGCAGAGCAGGAGGTTAACTTGGATAAGGTAAGGGAGAGGGGATGGGATGTGAGTAGAAGACCTACGGGCGGAGGAACAATTATCATGGGCCCCGATCAGCTGGGCTGGGAGATATATTCGGAGTCATCACTTTTGGGAGGTTCAGTGGAATCAGCCATTAGGCGCTCGGCTGACGCTGTTATATCAACCCTCTCCAGGTTTGGGATCAAGGCTAATTTCAGGCCTAAAAACGACGTTGAAATAAATGGTAGAAAGATTTCAGGTTTGGGAGCGTTCTCCGTGGGAAAGTACATCTCGGTGACTGGAACTATTCTACTGGACTTTGATGTACAGGCCATGGTAGATACGCTAAAGTTGAGCACCGAGAAGATGAAGGACAAAGTCTCAAAGGACTTCAGGGAGAGAATAACCTGGTTAAATAGGGAACTGGGTTTCTCTGTTCCCATGGAGGAACTCATAAAGGAGGCTAGATTAGCCTTTCAAGAGTCGCTTGGTGTGGAACTTCTCGACGGGAAATACTTACCCAGAGAGGAAGAAAATATCAGGGAACTCGAGTTAAAGTATAGATCGCAGGAGTGGGTTTTCGGTCTAAGGAAAACCTTGGAAGGGGAGGACGTTAGGCAGGGAGAGATTAAGCTTCCGGGAGGGCTCTTCAGGGTTCAGGTTAAGATGGCGGGGAAGGGACTAATACAGTCGGTTCTAATCACGGGAGACTTCTTCGTTGAGCCTAGGAGGAGCATTTACGACCTTGAGGCTAGGTTGAAGTGGTCCAGGGTGGAGGACCTTAGGAAAGAGGTTTCGGATTGGTTTCAAGGGGTTAAGTTTCTAGGGGTGGACAAGGAGCAACTTATTCAATTTCTGGAGGGATTAGTGAGATGAAACCCATATTCTTCTATGCTCCATCACTTAAGAGGTACGAGACTGATTACCTTAGCTCGGAGGAAGGATGGAAACCTATCTCGGTGACAGGCACGTCCTGCGCCTTTAGTTGCAAACATTGCGAAACTAGGGTCCTTGAGGGAATGGAGGACGGATCCACGAGAGAGAAGTTCGAGAAAATACTTGAAAGCGTCAGTAAGGCAGGCCAGAAGGGCGTAATCCTGTCTGGAGGATCTTCACCAAGGGGGGACGTCCCCGTGTGGAAGTATAGCGACGTCCTCAAGAAGTACCCAAACGTCACTGTGATAGCTCACACTGGAGTTGTGAAATCCAGAGAAATAGCTAAGAGGTTCAGGGATAGCGGGGTAAAGATCGCCTTACTGGATATGGTCGGGGACCAAGAGACCATAAACGAAGTTTTAGGTCAACCCTTCACGGTTGACGACTATCTTAGCTCCTTTAAGTACCTTAAGGAGGTAGGAATAAAGATTGCGCCTCACGTAATAGTTGGACTTAGCAAGAGGGGAGTAGAAGGAGATCTTCACGCACTGGAACTCCTGCAGGAAGTTAATCCGGATGCCGTGATTGTTGTGGGCCTGATGCCCCTGGTAGGAACCCCCTACAGAGGAGTCAAGGAACCCTCCCCAGAGGAATTAGGAAAGGTTCTCATGAGAGCTCGCGAGCTCTTCACCTCCCCCGTTATGTTAGGCTGTGCCAGACCTAGGGGGAAAGCCTACCTTGATGTGGAGAAAATGGCAGTAGATCAGGGAATAGACGGTATGGCTTTTCCCTCGCAAGAGACCATAGAGTACGCCATGGGAAGGAGGGAGGTGGTTCTTAGCCACGCATGTTGTGGCAATGTGATACATGACTTCCTATTACGGGTGTCCCTATGAATCTAAGAATAAATGAAGTAAAATCCATAAGCAGTCCTGATTGGGTAAGGCTCAGCTTCGGGGCAGACATGGTACTAGGTTTTTCACCTGGAAAGTTTCTGAAGGGAGCTCTGAACACTACCATCAACCTTCTCCAGTACTATCCAGATGGTTGTAAGGCAAACTGCATCTATTGCGGTCAAGCTAGGGAGGTCAGTCAAGGCCCTGAGTGCAAGACCCTAATAAGGGTGGAGTGGCCATTGCGTCCCTTGGATACGGTCCTTGATAGGATAAAGGAGAGACAGGGAGATCCGAACTACGGACTACAGAGGATCTGCGTTGGCCAACTAGCTCATCCCAGGGCATCTCCCGACTCTGTGGAGATAACAAGGAGAATCAGGGAGAAGGGAATAGAACTTCAAATCTCCGAGTTAGTTACAGCCACCTACACAAGCAAGGACGATATGCGCAAGATGAAGGAGGCAGGTGGAAACATGATAGACGTTGCCATAGACGCTGCTAGCAAGAGGGTATTTGATGCCGTGAGAGGAAAACCCGTGAGAAGCATGCACAGCTGGGAAAGATATATCCACGCTATAGATGACGCAGTTGAGGTCTTTGGTAAGAAGAACGCTGGAATACATCTAATAATTGGGCTTGGCGAAACCGAGCAGGAAGCGGTTTCCCTTATGCTCTACGCCCATTCCAGGGGTGCCAAGATAAGCCTCTTTGCCTTCTATCCGGAGGAATCCACACCCATGGAGAATAGGAAGCCAGTTCCTGTTCATGTTTACAGGAGGATGCAGATCTCCAGGTGGTTAATAGAGAACGACTTGGTTAAGCCTGAGGACTTCGTTTTTGACGAAAAGGGGCAGCTGGTGGACATCAACCTGAGTTCCGACATCACTCTCCAAGAACTATCAGGTGCATTCCTCACTAGCGGATGCCCTGGGTGCAATAGGCCCTACTCGAACGAGAGACCTGGAGATAGGTTGAGGAACATTCCATGGTATCCAAACGAGAAACAGACGTTAAATGCGATTAAGTCCTCAAGATTACCTCTGGCGAAGAGGTTCCTGAACTAAATGAACTTTCCTGAGGGAAGCCTAGTCAGTTTTTTCACCAGTGGTTTTCCTTCTCACGTGAATGCGTCTGCTGTGGATGTAGGCTTTTACGATAAAGTGGAGTTCATCTCCTTTTTTAGCGGGGTAGTTCTATCCGTGGAGAAGTTTAAGGTGGGGAGACCCAACAGATTTGCGGAAACGGACCATGACTTCCTTATCCTGGTGAAAAGTAATTCCAAGATCCTAAAGATACTTCACGTTGATCCCTACCTCGAACCAGGAGAGGAGATTAAGCCAGGTGAGGCACTAGGGAAGATGATATCCTCTCCCTACACGGGAGGAGATTTCAGGCACGCCCACATTGAAGGACTCAGAATTTCTTTTCCTGCGGTTGAGACACCAGAGGAGAAGGCCATAGGTAACGTTGTTACAGTCACCGAAAATTTCATAGACGTGAGGCTATCCACCTACGCCAGTGCCGGTAACTTCACTGGTCTAGGTTGTTGCGGTGGCATACTAAACGCGAGTCTTCCATACACCGGTTACGGTGGGTTAATCGGGATCGAACGTAAAGGGAAAATCCTTGTGGGGAAGAGGGAGTACCGCATAGCTAGAACAAGGCGTAATCTCAGCCTCTTTGAGGGAAGGAGAGGACTCATTAAGAACTGGGAATATGACTCAGTATTTAGGGTGATGGCCAACAAACCTGTGGACGGTCCACCTCTCCTGGAGAGCATCCTCGCGTTCAGGGGAAAACCCATGGTCAGGATATTTGGCAAACTTGACCTTAAGGAGGGAGACGAAGTTGACGTATGGGCACTCATTAGGGATAATCTGGGATGAAAGGTTTAGGGAGATCTCCTTCTCCCACCCCATGATAAGGGACGTTTCCAAGAGCAGAATCGTGAGGTTTAGGGAGCTGGTCTCAACTCTTAATGTCTATTTCATTTCTCCTAAACCCGCCTCGTATGAAGATCTGCTTGAGGTCCACGATGAGAGCCTTCTAAGAAAGATCAAGGAAGTTAGTTCCCTCCCTTACATTGGCTTCCTAGATTCGGGGGACACGGTTCATTACCCTGGCATGTTTGACGATATTCTTCTGGTTGCGGGATCTACTCTCACGGCAATCTCCATGTCAAGGTTCTTCGACTCAATTTATATTCCGCTGGGGGGATTTCATCACGCCACGAGATCAAGATCCATGGGTTTTTGCCCCATAAACGACGTTAACTTAGCGATATCGAGACTCATGAAAATGGGAGAAAGGGTAGCTCTGGTTGACGTAGACGCCCACCACGCGAATGGAGTGGAGGAAATGTTCTATGACAAACCAGTGCTCAAGATCAATATTTTCGCTTATGATGGCAAATTCTTCCCGGGAACCGGTGATTACAGGAGAAGGGGGAAAGGAGAAGGGACGGGTTACAACTTCAATGTCGGGTTACCTCTGGGCTCTGCTGACGACTCGTTTCAGGAGGCATTAAGGTTGCTCGATGTAGTTGAAGACTTCAAACCATCAGTCCTACTCGTGGTTGCCGGGGTAGATGGGCATAAGGATGACGGACTCAAATCCCTCAATCTGACCACGAACTCCTTCAATTTACTGGGTCTTAAGGTGAGCAGGTTAGCTAGGAGGGTTAACGCAAGGATTATTTCCTTTGGAGGAGGAGGCTACGGTCCAGGTTCAGCACCTTCCATGTTTTCCTTTGTGAAGGGACTCATGGGAAACAGGTCAGAGGATGAAATACCCACACAAGATGAGGAAAAAAAGGCTTATGTGAAAAAATTAGTGGATTTACTCCTTGAACGCCTTCCCAGTAGCCTTGAGTAGGGAGGTCATTATTCCAAGGGCATACTTGGAATCTGGGTCCCTTGTCAGGCCTGCTAGTCCTCCTATACCCACTGGTTTCACGTTTGGCAGATCGCTAGCCCATATCTTCATGGCCTTGGCGAACTTCTCCATGACTGAAACCATTGTATCCACCAGTTGTGGATCTGCCATTACGTCCATGAGTTTGTACATCCTATCCATAACTCCAGTTCTCTGCAGTTCAGCAAACTTCATCATTAGGTTGATCATGGAATCCATGTCCATCTGAGCGAGAGCCTTAACTGTTTTCTCGTCGGTCAGCTTCTTAAGTATGGGCATTGAGGCCTCAAAGGCTCCCAGCATGCTCTCCACATCTAGTTGCTGGATCAGTTTAATTGCCCTATCACTTGTGAGCTTTTGCATCATGGGCATTAAGGAATTCATAGCCTTGAGTAAACCGTCAATGTCCATCTTCTGAATCATGTTAATCGTATCCTCGCTGGTCATCTTCTCCAGGAGAGGCCACAGAGCCTGAACCTTCCCTATCTGATCCATACCAAAGGCTATCAGGGTATTTACTAGGTCGGTCTTCTGGACAGTGTCAAGTAGAGCAAGTCCCTGTTGCATTAGGTTCATGAGATTATCCAGTTGGCCAGACTTCTGCATCTCGCTCATCATGTTAGCTAGTTTGGTGAGGGTTGGTGTCATGGTTTCGGCAGCGCTCAGAAGCGCGTCCATATCTAGGCTTTGTATTATCTTCAAAGTTTTCTCACTCGTCAGCTTACTAAGTAGTGGTGTCAGGGATCCCATATACTCTAGGAGAGAGTCGTAGTCTATACTTTGTAGTACCTTTATCGCCTTATCGCTAGTTAGTTTGTTAAGTACTGGGGCGAGCTTCTCAAGAGCTCCTAGGGTGGAGTCTATATCGAGTTGCTGGATAATGTTAATTACCCTATCACTGGTCATCTTCTCCAGGAGAGGCCACAGAGCCTGAACCTTCCCTATCTGATCCATACCAAATGAAACTAGCGTATTCATCAGGTCAGCCTTCTGCATCGCATCAGCAATGCTCACAACTTGCCCCAGCATATCCAACATGAAGTCTAGTTCCCCTTTCTTGTCCATCTCGCTTAGTTTCTCAGCGACCTTCTCGAATGTAGGGAGAACATCCATTAGTTTAGTGACTTTTTGTAAATTTTCTTCCTTGAGCAAAATTTCCAATGGATCCTGTTGCGACATACTGTTTCACTACTCCTTATATATCATTACTTAAATAATTTTAATGAATATGTTTGCCGTAATCTCACCGAGTTCCTACCCTAAGCTAGCACTTATCCTCGAGAAGTTTTCAGGGTATAAGTTAATCGTCACCACGTACGGTGTCTCCTACGCACTCCAGAATCACATTAACATCGATTACGCTCTGGATAGGGGTGTGTGGGTCAGAGCTTACTCGCATAAACCTGGGACCTTTTCTGGCCTACCCATGCATGAGGCAGAGGCGATAATGGTTGCGTCAGATTTACAGGCAATATTAATTGCTTCAGATGAAAAGGTAAAGAAGGAGGCCGAAAGGCTAGGGGTTAAGGTTGTGTCCCCTGACTAGAGCTTGACTTAACTAGCATCTTCAGGACAATGTTAGGAGGAAATCCGCCAGGAATTTCAGTTTTTTCGTTAAGGACGATCTTTGGAACGCTCAAGACGTGATATTTCTTAGCTAGATCGTCGTAAGTTTCACTATCTATGATCTCCAGTTCTACGTTCTGGTTAACTAGGGCAACTTGGTAGAGAAGCTCAGCTGCGATGGGGCACTTGGTGCAATCAGGTGTAACAAATAGCTTCACGTTACCTCTTACCATTTTAGCCATGTCCAGCTCCTGCGGATCCAGTTGAACAGTGTTGGTGGATATCCTGAGCAGGGCATTTAGGAAAGGCCACAGCTCATTTACGGCGGGAATACCGAGATACGAGAAGTGCTTTCTGCCATTTGACCACACATGAATCTGAGGTTTTTCGCATCCTTCATTTTCCTCTACCTGAATATTAGCCCCGCTAAGTTGAGATATCAGTTCAGAGGCCTTACAGTGGTTTATCTTAAGATCTTTTATAACCTTGAGATATTGCTTAACAATGCTATCGTAACTCACATGAAATACCTCAAACTCTCAATTCCCTCAAGGGCTTTAATTAACTTTTGTTCCAATTCATTTCGATCATTAAAGTGAACAATCACTTCCACTGTCGTCTCCCTTAGCGCATAGGTTACCGGCATACCTATCCCTTGAACTAACCTTGATGCCCTAGCGTAATACGTTCCCATGGTTACTAGATCGTCAAGTTTCTCCTTGCCTGTGGGAAGTGGTATGGGTATATGAACGTCTGTACCCTTAACGTAAAAGGAATAGTCATCCATAGTTATCATTTCAACGTCACCGCTCTTTGAGTAGGAGAAGTTCTTCTTCTCTAGGTATTCCTTAAGTTCCATTTTTATCCTTGAATACATCTACATCCAAGTTAAATAATGCTTTAGCTGTATTGCTTACGCTCTCTGAGATGGAGGGATGAACAAATGGAACTAGGGCTAAATCCTTTGCCCTCATTCCGGCCTTAATTGCAATTGAAACGATGTTAATTATTTCTTCCGAATAATGAGACACCACTTCGCCAAAACATATCCTATCCTTCTCGTCAAAACCCAGCCTCACGTACCCTTCCCTGATACCATGGATGATGGCTCTGGTCGAGGCACTAAGCGGGAAAGTACTAAACTTAACTACGTTTCTCCTATTCCCCACCACTGCAACTTGAGGATCTGTGTAGATTACCTGCGGTACAACCGAGTAATCAACCTCCACAGGTTGTCCAAGGATAGAAAGGGACGCAACAATTCCCTCCATCATCGCAGAGTGGGCTACCTTCCTTTCCTTATCCACAACGTCACCTACGGCCCAAATCCTTGGATTGCTGGTCCTCATGTACCTGTCGACCACTATCCCATTGCAGTTAACCTTCACTCCAACGGAGCTAACGTCTTCGGGAATGTTTGGTCTCCTCCCGGTGGCGTAAACTACCTCCCCCCTAAACTCCCCACAGGTGGTTTTCAGAAGCTTGCCATCCTGATACACAGGTTCGCAATTTTCCTTCACTGTAACTCCATCCCATTCCAGCGAATCTAGGATGATCTTCCTTGCTTCTTCACTCATTTCCTGGAGAATTCTCCCTCGGGTGATGAGGGATACAGAAGATCCTAACCTGGCGAAGAACTGGGCTATCTCAACGCCTGCAAAACCACCTCCAACCACTACCATCTCCTTAGGGACATAATTCAGGTTTACGGCCTGATCCTCAGTAATCCCACCCTCTACTCCCTTGATTCTGGGCAGAAGAGGGGAAGAGCCCGAGGCAATAATCATGTTATCGTATTCTATCTCCTTCCCGTTAACCTCAACCACCGAACCCTTAACTCTAGCTTCCCCTATTAGCGTAGTTCCACCGGCATTCTCCACTAGTTTTTGTCCAGCGTCAGAAAGGTATTCTATTAACATGTTTCTAGATGCAAATATATCTCTCGCTCCAACATCTATTGTCAATCCCTTATAATTTCCAATCTCTGAGAACCTAGAGAGGGAAAAAGAAACATCGTATAAAAAAATACTTGGAACACATCCTGACCTTACACAGACCCCTCCGAACTTCTCCTTCTCCACCACGAGCACATTTTTCCCATTTCTAGCTAGTACAGATCCCGCTACGTAACCGCTAGAGCCACCGCCTATTACCACGACGTCAAATTTCATAGGAATCAGAAGAATAGTGTTCTGTCCGCATCCAGTGTTAAATCTATTAGGGTTGATCCTCCCACAAGCTCTATTCCGTCCACAACGTCGCTTTCATTCATGTGGCACATATCCTTAAGGCTTTGGACGCACACATACATCTTTACGTTGTTGTCCCTTGCCATATCGAAGAAGTGTATGAATGGGTTTCCTCCCTTCTTTCTTTCATCTTCCTGCCATTTCTTGGACAGCAGTAATGGACCCTTTATCATGAAGAACACAGATGTCTCATATTCCATCGAGGCGGAGATTGATGCCATGAAGAGGGGGGCGTAGGTCCTGTCCAAATCCTCCGGTCCGTGGGTCACAACTATGAGTATTTTCTTTTTCTGTTCCTCCTGTGTTTGTTCAGTTTGGGTTTGCGCCAAGTCTATCCCTCATGATTATTTAATTTAGCTTACTTATATTTTTTATCAAACATATTCATCTAGGGATCTCTAGGGAAAAGAGGGTAAGTATCTTACATACCTATCTAATTGATAATTAAAGAATGTTTTTACAAATTATAAACAACACCACAAAGCTTAAATATTTTTGATATAAAAGATATTTTGGTGAAAGTTTGGCAGGAAAGAAGTTATCCATAATAGTCTTCTCAGGAACAGTAGACAAGCTGATGCCTGTGGGCATTCTCGCTTCAGGCGCAGCTGCCTCAGGATATGAGGTTAACCTTTTCTTCACCTTCTGGGGCTTAAACGCAATTAGCAAGAACGGAATGCAGGCACAACCACAAGTCGATAAAAACTACGAGCAAATGGGTCCAATGATGATGAAGAGGATGATGGACATGAAGTTCCCCATGTGGCATCAGATGGTTAGAGAAGCCAAGGAGGTTGGTGAGGTAAAGGTCTACGCATGCTCCACAACCATGGAATTCTTCGGTCTAAAGAAGGAAGATCTAGCTGACTTCGTGGACGACGTGGTTGGCGTTGCAACCTTCCTGGATAGAGCTGAGGGAGGGACAACCCTATTTATCTAAACTCTTAAGGTGGTATAAATGTCACAAGAGGTAAAAATAGCCAAAACCCTAGATGTAAAGGGAATGTATTGTCCTGGCCCTGTAATGGAGACAGCCAAGGCAATAAAGCAAATAAATGTGGGCGAAGTCCTTGAGGTCCTCGCAACTGATCCAGCTGCTAAGCCAGATATTGAGGCGTGGGCGAGGAGAACAGGACACCAAATTCTGGACATTCAACAACAGGGCGGTGTAACTAGGATCCTCGTGAAGAGGGCCAAGTAACTTATTTTATTTTAGATTTTTTTTAACAAAACTTATAAGTCACCTTTTGTCATTATTTACCTGTGGAAAGATGGCACAAGCAAAGAGTATACTCCAACTACCCGATGATCCAAGATTTCTAGACATGGCATACGAAGTTCAAGGTGCGGTACCGGAGGAGGATAGAAACCTTCTCTCGAACCTATCGCCTCAGGATAGGGAGACTGCCTTAAAGTTCTGGCAGGCCGTAAAGTCAGATTTTAGATACGATGAATATCTAAGAGGTTGCTTGAACTGTGGGGTCTGCACTTCGGGTTGTCCCGCAGCCAAGTTCTACGACTTCGGTCCCAGGGAAATGATACAGTACATGATGAGGGATGAGGTAGACAAGATATGGGAGTTCACAAACAAGAAGGTATGGGCATGCGTGCAGTGCTACACGTGTTCCATGAGATGCCCCTTCAACAACGAAATAGCCGGGCTTATCATGCTCCTAAGGGAGTACTCAGTTCAATTCGCACTACCCTCTGCCAAGGAAATCCTTGCCCCATATAGAAGGGTCCTCTACACCGTGTTAACCATGGGTAACCAGGTAACTCCAGACATGATCCAGCCGGATGCCTTCCCAGACTGGGGTCCACAGGCCGTCGAGGAGTCCAAGAACATGGATGTTTACAGGAAGGCCATTCCAGTGGACTTGATGCAGAGGACAGATATAGGATGGCACCCCTCACTTCAGACCGCAGTGGAAATGATGACAATAATGATTGAGTCGGGAGTCATGGATTCACTCAAGGGAGTTGACAAGGACCTCTACGACATGATAATGGACATCTATGAGGACAGGAAATCCCAGTTAGAAGAGATTAAGGAGAAGTGGCAGAAAGGGGAACTGGACGAGAACGAACTTCCAGACAGCTGGTTAGATCTTTAATCTTTCTTTTTACCTTATTTTCCCTTTTTCTCGCTATTTGCTAGAGTATAGAAAAACCTTTCATAGTTACATAAAATGTTTAATAAGTAAAGTATATAACCCTGAGGAATAATAATGATTGAAGGTGTAAAGTTTGGCTACACAGGAAATGGATAAGAAAATGGAGGAAGAGCTCAAGGAAGCCTTCCCCATGGCTGACAACGTCGACTGGAACGAGGTATATCAGAGGATTATATACAGGTACAGCACCCCTCACGGCCTACAGCACGTAAAGGAAGAGCTTTACAAGCTAGAGGACAAGGGCGAAATAATAGTACATCACATAAAACCCTATAACAACCCCGTGAAGATGCAGACCCTCAACGGTACTCCCAAGGTCATTCCAACCACCAAGCTATGGCAACACAAGAGCTGTGGTCAGTGTGGTCACATCCCAGGTTATCCAACTTCCGTGTTCTGGATGATGAATAAGATGGAAATAGACTACATGGACGAGCCACACCAAACCTCATGTACTGGATGGAACTATCACGCTTCCGGTGCTTCCAACCCAGTAGCGTTAGCTGGAGTCTATGTCAGGAACATGTGGAGGGCTTACGAAATAGATTACTTCCCACTCATTCACTGTGGAACTTCATTCGGTCACTATAAGGAGATCAGGAACATGCTAGTCCTTCACAAGGAGATCAGGGACAAGTTAAGGCCCATAATGAGGAAAATGGACATGGACATAGTGATTCCAGAGGAGGTAGTTCACTACTCAGAATGGTTATACACCATGAGCAAAAAGGCAGCCCAGCAGAAGAAGTATGACCTTAGCGGTATAAGGGCTGCAGTTCACACCCCATGCCACGTTTACAAGTTAGTGCCCGAGGACACAATATATGACCCCGAGGTATTCCAGGGTAGGAGGCCGGCAGCTCCCAGCGGTACTGCCCAGAACTTTGGTGCCAAGCTAGTCGATTACTCCACATGGTGGGACTGCTGCGGCTTCGGTTTCAGGCACATCTTGACAGAGAGGGAGTTCTCGAGAAGCTTTGCGTTATTCAAGAAGGTTATTCCTGCAGTTGAGGAAGGAAAGGCTGACATATTCGTGACCTCAGACACTGGATGTGTGACAACTCTTGACAAGAGCCAGTGGGCAGGAAAGGCTCACGGTTTCAATTATAACCTACCAGTATTGGCAGATGCTCAGTTCGCGGCAATTGCAATGGGTGCCGATCCCTACACAATTGCCCAAGTTCACTGGCATGCCACTGACGTAGAAGGATTCATGAGGAAGATAGGTGTGAACGTGGACGATTACAAGGAGAAGTTCATTCAGTACTTAGCCGATCTAAGAGAAGGTAAAGCCGAGCCTGAGTATCTCTACAAGCCCCACAGGAAGATTGACTTCTATCTCTCAGTCCCAGAGAGGGTCAAGTGGTACAAGGGCGATAAGGCCCAGGTGCCAAACACTTCTAAGTAAACCTTTTTAATTATTTTTATTAAAAATGATCTGAGAGTGGGAATTTGGCAGGAGAAAGGGTTCTTGTAATAGGGTCAGGCCCAGCCGGTCTCTCGGCAACTAAGGAGCTTAGAAACCTTGGCGTAGATGTTGTCTTAGTTGAAAGGGAATCATATCTGGGAGGGACTCCCAAGAAGCTAAAGTACAGTTTACTTTTCCCAGAACTTAGGCCAGCTTCAGAGGTATTAGACCCCCTGATAAAAGGTGTTGAGTCCAGTGGAGTAAAAACTTACATGGAGAGCATAGTTGAGGGAGTTAAGGATGAGGGAAAAGGCTTTACCGTCTCCATTAAAGATAAGTCGGGAAAAATAACTAATGAGAAAGTAAACGCAATAATTGCAGCCTCTGGATTTGAGCACTTCGATTCCAGGAGAAAGTATGAGTATGGTTACGGTATAATTCCCAACATCTACCAGATCTCCGATATTGAGAGAATGCTGTCTGAGAATAAGCTCGTGACAACTAAGGGCGTGCCACCCAAGAGGGTAGCTATTCTTCTGTGCGTAGGATCTAGGGACGCTACTGTAGGCAACACCTACTGCTCTAGGGTCTGCTGTGCAGTGTCCACGAAGCAGGCCATGGAGATAAAGGAGAGAGTACCAGATGCGGTGGTTCACATTTACTACATGGATATCAGGACGTATGGTCTCATGGAGGATAAGTTGTACTGGAAGTCTCAGCTAGAGTACAGGGTTGGTTACATAAGAGGCAGGATATCTGAGTTCATGAGAGGACCAAATGACACAGTGATAATCAAGGGTGAGGATACCATGAACCTGAACAGGGCTCTCGTGGTTCCGTATGACATGGTGATCCTGGCAAACGGTATGGAGCTAGGACTAGGCTCAAAGCAGGTAGCTAAGGCCCTAGGCCTTGAGCTAGAGGAGCACGGGTTCGTGAAGCCCATCGACCCAGACAGGTTACCAGTACAGTCCACCAAGAAGGGAATATTCCTAGCAGGTGCCATAACAGGTCCCAAGACCATCTCAGACTCCATTACTGAGGGATATGCCGCTGCCATGAAGGCCTACGAGTACGTAACAAAGGGCGTATGGGACGAGTCGGACTTCGCGAAGAAGAGGGTCGAGGTGGCCCATCATTAGCACAGTTTTTTTGAGCGTTGATTTCGTTCGTGAAATTTACAATGCAATGTTGAATGTAGATGTAAATAACACTGCCTCAGGAGACGCTAAGAAGTCCCTCAATCTCATACTTGAGGCGATGAAATTAAAGACCGAATTCCTCAGGACCGTAAAGGTTGATACTGAGGAGGAAATGAAGCAGGTTTTCGATTCTGTCTTCTACGCTAGGAAGCATTATGACGACGTGTTAAGAAATACTGGTGTAACTGCGTTCTCCAAGGCTTTAGATACCCTTAGAGATGATAATGTTCCTTACCAGGAGAGAGTGGAGAAGTTTGTCTCAACTGTGAAGGCCTCTGACCAAGAGGATATTGAGGACATGGCCAGAGAGATAATTCACTACCTATATCCTGAGGAGTATCCCCTATGGACCAGATGGATCTGGAATCCGAAGAGGAATACTGGCTCCATTAACTATGTCCTAAAGGAAAACTTAACGCTCAAGTCCACGGAGGAGTTCCTCTCCTCAGTAAACGAGCTCAAGAAGGTCCTTGAGGTTTTCGGTCTGTCCACAGGCAACTATTATCCAACTTCCATTTTTCTTGTGTACGCGTATGTGAGGTATTTAGACTATACCACACACCTCGCAGTCGATAAGAAGGCTGCGGGGTTAATCCCCACACACCTCACAACCACGGCCCTGGTTATGGGCCTAAAACCATATATAAAGGTGATAAAACTTGCCCATACCTAATTTAGAAAAACCCATTATAAAGGGTTTAATTCAAAAAGATAAGGTAATAGTAGATGGAGTAGAGTTAGACGGCACATGGAATGCCTTCATGATAGAGAGAACCCAGACAGGCTACGATCAGTCAGTGTGGGACGAGATTGCCAACACAGTTGAGGGCGCCACAATAAGCCTCTGCTGGCAATGTGGAACCTGTACCTCCGGCTGTACCATGAGGGAGTACGATCCAAACTACAGCCCTAGAAGATTTATCGATTTAGCCAGAAAGGGAGACAAGCAGTCATTAATAGAGTTACAGGACAGCATCTGGAGATGTGTGTCTTGCCAGAAATGCACCCACAGATGTCCCAAGGGAGTGTTAGTGGAGGAAGTTGTACACAGCATTCACAACTACTTACTGAAGCATGGCCTCGTGAAGACCGATCCAGGCACAATTTTCGATGAACTCTTCTTGGACACAGTAATGAAGAACGGAGGGAGGATAAGCGAACTTCTGCTAGGAGGAGCCTCAGCCAAGGCTGGGTTTGTTACCATGAGTCTAAGGGATTTACTCACCATGATGGGACCATTGCTTAAATCTGGGCTAATAAAAGACCTCATGAAGCCCAGTAGGGTTAAGGAGTGGGACAGGATAAAGCCTGTCCTTGAGGAGGCCATGAAGGAGGAGGTGACCCCAGAATGACCGAGATAGCTAACCCTTACGGTAAAGTAGCACTGTATCCAGGCTGTGCCCTTGACGGGTTAGGAAAGTCTTACGACGTATCACTACAGCTGGTAGCGAGGGATCTTGGAATTAACTATGAGAAGATTGAGGACTACAACTGCTGTGGAGCTCTAGAGGTTAAGAACGTAAATACCATGACAGGACTATTACTTCCTGCCAGAAATCTGTCCCTAGCAAGGCAGATGGGAGCCAACGCTGTCATGTCAGCCTGTCCAGGATGCCACTACTCCCTATCAAGGACCCAGTACTTCATGACCAGGTATCCTAAGCTCAGGGAGAAGGTGAACTCCTATCTAGAGAAGATGGGTGAGAAGCAGTACGACATGCAATTGCTCATGATACATGCAGTAGAGTTCATTTACAACACTGTGGGACCAGAAGGTGTAAAGGCTAGAGTTAAGAGACCACTGCAGGGACTCAAGGTAGCTCCATACTACGGCTGTCTATATTCGAGGCCAAAGGCTTACACTCTCACTGGATACATGAAGATGAAAGATGATCCGGAGAGACCAGTCTTCATGGATGAGTTGCTTAGGGCTCTCGGCGCTGAGGTAGTTCCATTCGAGTCCAAGACAATGTGCTGCGGAGGACCCCACGTTTACTCCGACGTTACCACTTCACTGCATCTCGAGGCCAGAATACTGAAGGATGCTAAGAGGAATGGCGCAGAACTCCTAATAACCGATTGCCCATTGGGACACGTGGCCATAGAGACCAACATGAACAAAATAGCTGAGAAGTACGGCGAGGACTTGAGAATGCCACTGGTTTACTTCACCCAGTTGTTAGCGTTCGCCTTCGGCCATAGCCCAGACGAGGCCTTACTAACTGCTAATCTCTCGAACCCCATGTCTGTCCTTAAGAGATATCTCTAAGCTTTTTTCTTTCCCTCATACTTTCTTTTCATGGTTTCTCCATCGGATCATATGGCAAACGAGAGAACATTTTTGGCCTGGGTAAGAACGGGAATTGCGCTTATAGGCTTCGGGTTTGTGATAGCAAAATTCGCTCTCTTCCTCCAGATTCTGAAAGGCGTAAAGGGAGTAGGACAGTCAGTGTTGTTGGGAGAAGTAATGATTGTTCTCGGAGCGGCAGTAATAGTGTATGGACTACTAATATATCATCTCACGGAAAGGGACTTGGAAAACAACACGTACAGATCGAGGCACGTTCTCAACTCAGTCTTCGCGGCAGTGGTACTCATAGTCGCAGTAAGCCTAGCACTTCTTGTGATATAGACTTCTTGGACTTACTATTTTGTGGTGCACTGGTGTACTGATCAGTACATTTACCATGTAGTCAGGAAGTAGATTAACATCCACGGTGATAGTGCACTCAACCACTCCTCTGCAATGGCTTATTACATACACGATTTCAATTTGGGGTAATGTTACTATCCACTTTGATAGTAGAGCTCGTAATAGTTCTAGCTCTAATGTCGCTATCAGCTGAACTCCTAGCAAAGGGTGTGGAGGAACTAGAAGAGGTAATGGGTCAAGGGCTTGCAGGTGGAGTGGTACTGGGAACCCTTACGGCGCTTCCTGAAACCCTGATCGTCATAACGGCGGTATTGGAAAATAAGGGTGAAGTTGCCCTTGGATCAGCCGTTGGCGGTAACGTGGTTCTATTTACGTTAGGCGTTGGCCTGGTTGCCATGCTCTATCAATGGAAGTGGGGTAGGCCATTAACCATGAAGGGCGATTATGGGCATGAACTCACGATCATGGGCATTACCTCCGCTGTCTTGGTTATACCCCTACTACTGGGTAACCTAAATCCCCTGATTTCAGTGGCACTTTTTTCCATTTATGCCTACTATGTCATTTCAAGGATAAGGAAGGGATCAAGGGGAAAGATCAACATCAAGAGCATGATTCAGGTAATAGTTGGAGGATCCATTGTAGTGGTACTCTCACCCTATTTCGTTAACCTTATCTCAGAACTTGCTCTATACAGCGGGATCTCTCAAGCCTGGATATCCCTCGCACTCACCCCAATAGTGGCTGAGCTGGAGGAGGGAATTTCCTCCATAAGGTTAGCCCTGAAGTATCCTGCTGGCGGTTCCACAGCCGTGGTAAGTTACTTTGGTAGCAAAATACAGAACGCTACTCTTCTCCTGGGACTAGTTGGATTAGACTTTGTTAACGTGAGGGGACCGTTTCTACTGTTAGCCCTGATCTCAAACCTGATCGGAATAGCAATTGTGAAGGACGGGAAATTGACCTTCACCGAGGGGTTATTGTTGTCGGTTATATATTTTGCAATGTTGTACGTAGCTTTCATCTTTCAATTTTCCTCGATTTAGCCTATTCTAGTAATTCGCCAGTAACAGAAAGCCTGGATACCGGTGATGAAAATTAGATTATTGGAGATCATTTCTCTTCTGTGATCTTCTGGTTGGTTTTCTCGACTTTCCTCATCTGCGCCTTTTCTTTCACTACCTCGGGATAGGCAGTCTCTCCATGCACAGCGTAATCTCCTTGCAATATCTCGTCTCTGCTCAACCTCAACTGAGTTATCCTCCCTATCAATTTAGCTAGGCCAAAGCTCACCATGAAGGAGTAAATCCCAACCACCACAACTGCCAATGCCTGAACCAGAAACTGATGCCAGTCTCCAAACAGGGCACCCCTGTATCCAGGAAGGAAGTACTGAGATACCGCAGGATCTATCATGAGACCAGTTAGCAAGCCTCCCACAGTTCCACCAATACCGTGAACAGGGAACACACCTAACGCATCATCTACCCTGAGCCTAGGCAGTAATTTGTACAGGCCCAACCAAACTACTGGCGCTGTGACTACCCCCGTTACCAACGCCTCGCTGGGATTGACCATTCCTGCCATGGGAGTTATTGCCACTAAACCTGCGAAGGCTCCATTGGCGAGACCAGTAAAGGATGATTTCCCAAACACCTTCATATCTATCGCCATCCAGGTTATTGCTGCGGCAGCTGCAGCCAAGTTGGTGTTGAACACTGCTATGGCCGCATCTATGGTAGCACCTCCAGCGTCTCCACCATTAAACCCGTTCCACCCCATCCAGTCAAGTCCGAAACCTAGGGCAGTCAAGAGAAGATTATGGGCTTCGATCTTTCTTTCGTGCGGTAGCCTTTGCCCGATTGCCATGGCTAAGGCTAAAGCAGAGTAACCTGCTGTCATGTGGATCACGTACCCGCCAGAGTAGTCCACTGCTCCCAGCTGATTTAACCAACCACCGGCAAAAAGCCAGTAGGCAACAGGCGCATACACCAGGATAATCCAGATGGGAGAGAACATCATCCACGCCTTGAAGTTAGTTCTCTCCACAATCGCCCCTACCATAAGTCCAGGGGTTATGGCAGCGAAGGCAAACTGAAACATAACGAATGTGAGGAAGGGAATGTTGAGCTGAGTCCCTGAAGGTCCGTATACCGTTTCCCCAAACATGGGCAAATTCCAGATTGGGAGAGGTAACCCCAGGAAATTTAGTCCGCCCACGTGTATGGAGGACGAGTAGAAACTGAGCGAGTAACCAAGAATGGTCCACACAAGGAAAGTGGAAGCGAAGGAGTATAGAACCATCATCACTGTATTCATGGAAAATCTTCTTCTAGTCATGCCAGCGTAGAATAGGGCTAACGCTGGAACCGATTGTATCATGACCAGAGTTGTAGCAGTTAGTATCCATGAGTTAGACCCCAAACTCAACCATTGGGGTACCGCCGCTGGGGGATACGTCGCTAGGTTTCCCAACGCCATAAAGCTTAAACTCTAGATTTATCATATAAGTTTGATGGTTTTCTGCGTTAAAAATGATCAATCATAAGAATAGATAATTAAAAAATAGACACCTTATTTCCCTGTGATCTATCATTATATTTGACCACTTTTTATTCAACCAACGGGATAAGTATCTTCGGGGACTTAGTAAACTAGCTGGAATCAAGGCTAAATTTGAGCTCCCTCCTAGATATGTTATTCCGGGCGTTTCCAAGTTGTCTGATTTTGATGTCATTATTTTAGAACCAATAAAATATTTCTTTTTAGTCGCTGAACAGGAACGGATCAGCACGACCTCTAGACTTTTCAGTCTAGAGATGGAGGGAGTTTATCTCGTGCTGAGTGCTGTGAAATATATTAAATCTGGATGCATTCAAGTTTTATATCATTGTTGTTCGGATCTGGAGTATAAATCAATAAATCTCTTCTCTCTCACTCTTTTTACGTTATCCATAGGAAATGGTCCCCTCGCGAAAAATCTCCTTAACCGACGTGCTTTCCGGTTACCCCCTCACTTTACCACACTGCATTCCAACCCCTTCCACTGTCAAGTTAATCTCGAGTTAACTATACCAAATATTACTGGGGTCAAGGCGAGCCCTGGATTTATCGTGTTCTCCACATGAAGCCTTGGTATTCTGATTCTTCTGTAAAATTGAAAGTATTACGTTAATGGGTGTTACTCCCTTGATAGTGCTCAGAGGAGCTATATCCAGAGAGCAACTCCATTGTTGAGTTAAAAACATAAATAGAAGAAAAATATGTCCATCCTTTATTCGCGAACTAAAAGAGATGCTAACGAAGTAGGGTGGAAACGTCCTGGGACCAATGAAGAGATTTAAGAGCGTTAGGCTACCTGAATAACATGTTAGATCGGAGCGAGTACGAGCGTTGGATGAGGGCGTCACTTAGCACCTTGAAGAGTGCAGAGAAAGATAACGACTATAACTGGGCGTGCTTCAAGGCAGAGCAGGCCGCGCAATTATCTGTTAAGGCTTACCTTATCTTAGTGGGCAAACAGTACTTCGGGCACGACTTACCTTCCCTTCTCAAAAGATCGGAACTCCCAGTTCCAACCTCAATTCTTGAGTGCGCTCAGTTCCTAGCCCGTGTTTACGTTCCATCTAGGTATCCTGATGCTCTCCCTGATGAAGCTATCCCTCAGGAGTCCTACAGTGAGGGGGATAAGCAAAAAGCTATTGACTGTGCATCCAAAATAATAAATCTGGTGAGAGAGGCTGGAGAGGATCTTAGAGGAAAGGAGAAAGCAGAGGGAGGAAGTTCTCAATCAGGTTAGGGAATTCACCGAAGAACTAAGAAGAGATCTAGGTAAGGTTACAGTCGTGCTTTATGGTAGTTACGCCAGGGGGGATTTCAATCTCTGGAGCGACGTGGACGTTCTCCTGGTCTCGGAGAGGTTTGATGGGATACGTTTTCTAGATAGGTATGAGCTGTTCAAGGCGAGGGAAGGGTTTGAGGTGAAGCCATACACTCCTCAGGAATTTTCGAAAATGAGGAACAAGATTGGATGGAGGGAGGCCCTTAAGGACAAGGTTATCATTGCCGATGACTACTCGCTTTTCACATGAGTTACGTTATTGATGCTCTAACAAGTAACTCACAGTGAATTAAGTTAAACCTTATTAGCCTATGAGTTAAACTTCTCATATGGTACTTACAAAAGTTCATAAGAAGGGGATAGTGGTGATTCCCAAGGAAATGAGGGAACTCCACAACATAAGGGAAGGTGACGAGGTTATAATCTACAGTGATGAATTCGGCGTGCATATCCTTCCCAAGAAAACTCCTGAGGAGCTCTTTGGAATGGACAAGAGACTGGGTTTGGAGGAGCTAGCTAAGGAGCAAGTTAAGGAAAGGGAAGAGGAACGTGCAAAGGTACATTCTTGACGCTAACATCATTTTTCAGTTCTTTTCAGGTTCCCCATCGGTCAGGAAGTACTTCCTTAACTCAGACGAGAAGGTCATCAACCTAGTCAACCTCTCAGAGTTCGCTTATCACTACTCAAGGAAATTCGGGATAAAGGCGTCGGGTGTCAGGTTAAATTACCTCTTAACATTTGTTAAACCGGTGAACGTGGATCGCGAGTTGGCTGAAATCGCATATAAGGCAAGGGTGAGGTACAATCTATCCTTGGGGGATTCCTTCCTTGTGGCCACAGCCGACAAGATAGGTGGAACCATTGTAACGTCAGACCATGAGGTAGCTGAAAGGGTATCAGGAGACTATAAGGTAGACTTTATACCTCTTTCCTAGGGAGTAGGTTCAGGGCCGATGAATACAAGTTCTTCATATTTAAACTCGATCTGGTTATGATCTGAAATCAAGTAGATTTATATTGTCATTAGAATATATTAGACTGTAAAATACTTTTATTCAACATAGTTCATCAATCTGTTAACTAGAGGCTGTACCAGGATATTACGCTTCATCAGTATTACTCGTAGAGATTGTTTGTTTGGGCTATCCCCAGAGAGTGATAGCATTTTATTGTTAATATCTAGCTCAATTTATTAACGGAACGAGATGATGGAGGAGATAAGTGGATTGACCGGTACATTGATAGGTACATCAGGCTTAGCATAGAGTAACTAGTAAAAAGATGTTTTCAATTGGTCACAGATAATTACAAGGGAAGACATGATGTAGAGACGTTAATAAACAGGGCAGAGTGAGGGGACGATAGATTAACACGATTCAGGTTCACTCTCTTGGCCTCTTATCATGTCTGAACGACACCATGTTAACTGACCAAGGGGTAATGGGGATGTCGGAAACAAGATCACCACTACCCCTCCTCAGTGCAATATCATAACTTGTAGAAGGTCAATGTATTTCCGTGGTGTTATACCTGCCCTGACGCTTATCTAGACGTAAATGTTTTACCTCCCTTCTTGCCTTAACTTGGTACATCACAAGTTGCCAGGAAATGTTATTTTCGGTCAAGCACAAGGCCACTCTACTACTCCTCATCATCCTGGTAAGCATAAGGAATTATCACTAGGCAATTTTCTTTTCTCACCCGGAGTTCGTGACTTGGCGTACATGAATTGGAGTTGGCCATATCGCTCAAGAGGTTCTTAGAGGATCTAGTTCACGAGAGAGTAAACTTCTCACCCGGAGTTCGTGAACATAAAGATAAGCCTAAGAATGATCGAAAATCTTATATAGAAAATATTACCTATTTTTCTGTATGAAAAAAGTTAAGCGCGGTCTCTCAGATTCAATAGCGGTGTTAATCTTAGTTGTGGTAGCAGTTACACTGACTTTGACTGTCTCCGTTCTTGGCTTTACACTGTTCAAGTCCTATGGGTCTCAGAACTATGTGGATGTTAAGGGAGTCCCAACTCTATCTGAAAACGGCGGAGTACTTGTACTAAATCTGACCCTTGAGAACATGGGAACCACTACAATAAGAGTGGAAAGCATAAGTGTGGGCAACCTAGTGAACACGACGACTTTCGTGTTACCGGCTGGTTCCACTACCGCATTACACGTGGAGTTCCAAGGCCAAGGGACGTCAGTCCTTAACTCGACGATAGTTAAGGTGACGATAACCACATCTTCTCAACTGGAACCAGTTATTTACGCCTATGCACAGGTTCAGAGCTAGTCTAGCTTCTCCGATTTCGCGAGATCGGATTTTGCCTCCTCCTCCCTCCCAAGTTGGTGATAGGCCTTGGATCTTCTAATGTAAGCCTCCTTGTAGTTTGGCTTTAGGTCTATGCTCTTGGTATAGAGCTTGATGGCCCCTTGAATGTCTCCCTTCTTCTCCGTGAGGATTCCCTTGTTTAGGTAGGCCTCAGCGTAATAGGGATTAAGGTTTATGGCAATGTCCAGATCCTTCTCAGCGTTTTGTTCATCCCCTAGCGATATCCTGGTGAGGGCTCTGAAATAGAATAGATCTGCATCCAAGGGATAATACGAGATGGCTCTACTAAGATCCCTAAGTGCCTCATAAAATCTCCCGGTAAAGTACTCGGAAATCCCCTTTACCTTCAGGAGTAGGGCATCCTTGTCCTCTATGTTTTCTATCTCCCTAAGTGCCTCATCGTATCTTTCCTTCCTGAGAAGTAACATGGCACGAATTATCTTGGCTTCCTTGCTCTGCTTATCCCTTAGAAGGTCCAGGGTTGTATCTGGATCCTTGAGGGCTAACAATCTGGAAGCGCTAACGTAGTCTTCCCCCTTAATGAAGGCATCAATTGCCTCCTCGTCTCTCCCTAGTTCTAGGAGGACCCTACCAAGGAGTTGATAGTTCTCTTTGGAGGGATTTTGTTCTACCATTTCTCTTAGTTTTAAGAGGGCCAGATTCAGGTTCCCTGACTGTAACAGATTTGATATATCCATTGAAGATTATTTTGTCCAGCTTTCTTATAAACGTGGATAGGCTATCTCCTCCAGGTCAGGATGGAGACAGAGAGTACAATCATCCCTCCCCCCACTATCTCAAGCGGAGTGGGGACTTGATTAAATATAGGCAATGCCAGAAGTGTCGCAACCACAGGCTCCAGAAGTCCAATTACCTCGATGTGCTGAGGTTTAACGTGTCCTGAGGCGTATATCACTGAGGTATGTCCCACAAGCGTTGGTAAGGCTATGAGCCCTAGAAGTGAAAGAATTGAAACCAGGTCTACCCTTCCTGGTCCCTCAACTAGGGCTATTGGAAAGCTGAACACGCTCGACATAAGGTAAATGTAGGAGGTTAGGAGGAGTGGATCCTCGTTCTTGGTTTTAGATAGTAGAATGGTGTAAAGAGCAATGGTTAAGGCGGAGATTATTGCCATCACATTTCCCAGTAGATAACCCTGATTTACTGGGAAATTCATCAGAATAACCCCCATGAATGCCACAGCTCCCGTTATGATTTCCTTTTTGGTCGTGGGTATCCCAACCAATGGAGCAAGGGCTAACGAGAAAAGAGGAGACGTTGAGACCAGGACCGTGGAATCAATGATTGTAGTGTAATAGACGCTAAAAATGAAAAGTATCATGTGAGCTGATAAAAGGAGGCCGACCTTCCATTGCGAAAGGATCCTCCTAAGGTGTAGCCTCCCCCTTGATAATATGAGACCGGCAATGAAGAATCTGGTGAAGGCAATCATTCCGGGCGACATTCCTGAAAGTTTTATGAATATTGCAGCAGTACCGAAGGTTATTCCACCCAAGATAAGGATAAAGTAGTACTTGTTCAACTTCAGTGTAAAGGAGATCCACGTGTTAATAGCGGTTTTCCTTTAGACCTACATGGAGAGTTTAGTTAAGGTCTTTCAGTTTTCACTACGTCCGTGTAAATGTGTAATCGTATCTCATAAAAGGTAATCAAGGTCTGTGAAAGCGGCTCCACTAACCTGATTAGCTTTTAGTGTCAATCTATTTTCTCTATTTGACCATCCCTGATGTGTACCTTTCTTCCCGCTATGGCAGCCACATCTGGATCGTGTGTAATGATAACAACAGTGGTCTTGAACTCCCTATTTGCCTGCTGAAAAGTCTTTAACACTGCCTCACCGCTCTTACTATCGAGGTTCGCTGTTGGTTCGTCTGCAAGAATTATCTTTGGGCTCTGCGCCAAGGCCCTGGCGATGGATACTCTCTGCTGTTGTCCGCCAGAAAGTTCTGTGGGTTTCTTGTAAGCCAGTTCCCCTAGACCCAGCTTGGAAAGTATGTCTAACGCTATCTCTCTCCTCTCTTTTTTCGGTAAATTACGGGCTACCAGGGGCAACTCAACGTTCTCTAAGGCAGTCATCCTATCAATTAAGTTATAATTTTGAAACACAAACCCAATGTACGTGTTCCTTATCTTTGAAAGTTCGTCATCGTTTAGTGATGTCGTGTCATGACCATAAATATAGACCTTGCCTGTAGTTGGTCTAGCTAGGGTGCCCATAATCGTAAGCATGGTGGTTTTCCCGCTTCCAGAAGGTCCAACTATGGCCACGAACTCACCTTCCTCTATGCTAAGGTTGATGTCCTTGAGTGCTGTAACCTTAACCTTGGTTCCATAAATTTTGCTCACGTTCTCAAGCTTTATAACTTCCATAAAGCATGGGTCTAGCTCTATCTTTAAAAAGATATTCCTGAGATTGCTTAGCTAGTATAAATGTTCCCATGAAATCGTATAGCTCTCGTGTGCTACTTAAGCTGGAATCCTGAACTTAATCTATAGGTTTATTAAGCTCTCCACACTCATTTGCTAATGTTGAAGTTTTTATGTATCAGATCCTAGAGAGACAGGACTTACAAAGATATTCGATATTAAACATTATATGGAAAAGTCTTATAAAAGACATATCGATTAACCGAGTATGAAAAATTTCATTGTTTTACTACTTATAATGGTATCCTTATCACCGCTCTCTTTTCTTTTGGCTACTGCTACTCCTGCTTCTCCAACAGTCTCTGTCTTGGGATATGGTTGGGGTAGTCCCAGTTCGCCCACGAGCGCCTATCCAGGATATACCGACTTCCCATTCTATGTGGAAATAGGGGCAGTTGGTTCTGCGACTCCACTCAGCGCATCCATTTCCTTCCCTTCAGGATCTCCGTTTATTACAGTGGAAGGGAATCAAGCAGGCGTTATCCAAGGAAGCGGATATTACCTCGCCATCTTCTACTTAACCATTCCTAGCTCAGTAACTCCCGGTTATTACTCTGCGAAGGTCGCAGTGGACTATAGCGTTCCCATCGCAGACCAGGTTTGTGTTGAAAGTAAAACGTTCAACATTCAGATTCCAGTGTCGGCTGTTGACTTTCCAATACCTGTGGGAATTCAGGGAGGAACAAGTGGGGTTTCGCAAAACTTGGTTACAGGAGAGGGAGCTTCGCCCTTAACCATCTCGGTCTCAAATCCCTCCAGCAACATAGTGGACAACGTTCTGGTTAACCTGACGCTCCCTTCAGGTTTGATGAGCGAGACGGGAAAGAAGTTCCTTACATTTACGATTCCCTCAATCCCTCCTCAGGAGACCATTCAATCCACTCAGTTAGTTAACGTTACGCAAAATGCGATCCCTGGTACCTATTCTCTCAACTACTCAGTAACATTTACCAACTACCTCGGATACAGGTATTACGCAACTAACTCCAATATAACTTCAGGTAATGCCAACGTAACCCTGGTTAACATACCCTTAACCCTTACTATCTATCCGAAAACGCCAATAACCTTCTACGTAACCTCTGCTTCAGCTACTCCCTCCTCGCTTGTCTCTATTACTTTACGGGCCAACTCGTCATACAACGCATTCATAGAATCCGTAACTCCACAGACTAGTTTAACCCTTCTCAGTTCTAACTTCACGCCCACGACATTTCAGGGAACTGCCAACTTCAACTATACATTTGAAGTTCCGCAAACTCTAGCGCCAGGAGCATATCCAATAACCTACACAATCACGTATGAGATCTTCGGACAACAGCAAGAAACCGCCGTAACCACTTTCGTACAGGTTAACTATTACAACGCAATGCCTACCCTATCTGATCCTACCTGGTCCACGCTAGCTACTCCTGGGACTGCGGGGGTTACGCTAACGTTTCTGCTTACCAATCCACTTCCTTATCCCATTTCAGACGTTAATGTAACAATTCTTCCACCAGCGGGAATGAGTTCAACCTATACCTCGTACGTCGTTCCCACGCTCTCAGCCTCAGGACAGGGCGTAAACTATGCCCAAGTGCCCTTCACCATAACCTTAGCACAGAACGTAACACCTGGGTATCATGAGATACCTTTCGTGGTAAGCTACTTCAGTAGCTACGGTTTTCATCAAGTGAGGTCCCAGATACCCGTTTACGTTTACCCGCAGAGCCAGCTTCTTGCCTTAGTTAGTAACGTCACAGTTTATCAGGGAACTCAGGCTGAATTACCCATTGTCTTGGTGAATTATGATCCCGTACCAGTATCTTCAGTTTCTGCAGAGTTGAGGCTTACAGGTCTCAGCGTTGTGGGGTTCTCAAATCAGACTTTTAACATGGGTCCCAATTCTAACGCAACAGTAATTTTCACCATTTCCGCTCAGGGAGTCGGTGCAGGGAGCTATCCAGCTACATTGACCCTCGTGTATAATTACGAGGGCGTTACCAAGACCGTAACCTATACGATTCCAATTAATGTGCTTCCAGCTCAAAATATAGTGGACGTCTCCATTACTCCAACCGAGGTTTACTATGGTACGATCAATAATGTTACCGTAAGGCTAATTGACACGGCTCAAACTCCGCTTAATAATGTCGTACTAAAGTTGTTTGGACCATCCTCTGAATTTTCTCTATCCCAGAACACGGTGGATATTGGGACCCTCTCTCCAGGTAAGAGTTATACCGTAACCTTGAACCTGTTACCAACTGTTTCCTCAACTACACCATTGCCCCTTTCTGTAGAGGTACAGTATCTCTTACCCGGAAGTGGCGTCATTACGCAGAGTTATAACTTCTCGTTGATAGCCACCGGACTAGTGGATCTGGTTCTACAGCAACCCACAATATCGTTCTCAAACGGCACGCTTACAGTTACCGGAGTTCTAAATAATTTCGGCACAGCGTCAGCTAACTTCGTTACAGTATATGTGGATGGCAATTCCACTTACATAGGAAGCGTACCGCCCAATAGCCCTACACCCTTCTCGACAACGTTAGTTATACCCTTCGCGAGTGGAAATACCTCTACAGCGAGACCTCACCAAGTTAAGATAGTTGTGTCCTACGAGGACTCCATATATCAAACCCATAACTTGACTTACGTTCTAAGCTTCTCACCATCTGCGACCCATTTTAATACCACGTTCACCAATTTCAGGCACTTCAAAAGTAGCAATTCCCTTCTACCAGAAATCGTGATAGCTATCCTCCTTGTAATAGTTATAGTTCTGGCTATCCTCTTAGTCCTTAGGAAGGGGAAAAAGTGAGAATAGCAAGGAGGGTTTCGAGATGAAACTTTCAGATGTTGTGAACTTTTCCTTTAAAGCCTTAACCTCGAAGAAGCTAAGAACGAGCTTAACAATCTTAGGAATACTTATTGGGCCAGCTATAGTTGTGGGATTAACGGGTCTAACCCTAGGATTTTCCTCGGTTCTAACTCATCAGCTCTTCTCCAGTCTATCTCCTACCGACATCTTTGTGACTCCGGGTACAAGCACAATTACCCCCTATACCATACAGGAGATATCACACATACCAGGAGTTAAGGCGGTAGTTCCGTTTTATCTCATCTCTGGTACAATTGAAACGCCTAGTGGTCCTGAAGCCACGGAAATTCTCTCTATTAGTACTAGCCAAGCTTCCGAGGTATTTCCTGGGCTAACCCTGCAGCAAGGTCAATATCCCTCACCCTACTCCTCATACGGAGCAGTAGTTGGTTATTATATAGCGCATCCGCAGTATCCAGGCCAGCCCACTTATCAGGTAGGCCAGACCATAACCGTGGTGATGAATACCCCAGACGGGAAAATTACCAAAACGTTCCTGATCACTGGTAGTTTTAACGAGTTTAGTAGTGCCTTCGCGGATATAGATAGGGCCTTAGTTGTGCAGAATATAGTGGGCTCACAGTACTATGGGGATCAATACAGCGGTTTAATAGTAGAGGCAAGTAGCGTTTCACAGGTAAACAATGTTGTAAATTCCATACATAACGAGCTCGGAAGATCAGTAAGTGTTACATCCGTGGAGCAGTTCATCACTCTCATCAATAACTCCCTATCTGCGGTCAGCAGTCTACTTTTCGTAGCAGGCGCATCATCCTTCATTGTGGCCTTCGTGGGAATATTGAGTACTATGTTTACCACAGTGGTGGAGCGAACAAGGGAAATAGGAGTTCTGAGGGCAATAGGCTTCACCAGGAGGGGTATAATGGTGATATTTGTAACAGAGGCCATATTGATGGGCCTACTTGGAGGCATAGCTGGAGTGGGTGCAGGGGTTGGGATGGGATACCTTCTTACCACACTTACCAATTCTGGAGGACCTGGGGCTGGAAGAGGAAGCGCTGCAGCGTCCGGTGGCCTCGGAATCAGCGCACATATTACTCCAGTATTTGAACCAACATTCATTGCGGAAGTGATACTTATAACAGTCATTTTCAGTCTCTTCGCAGGAATCATCCCTGCATATAGGGCGTCCAGAATCGAACCAGCTGTGGCATTAAGATATGAAGTGTAGAGCTATAGATCTTTTTTAAAGGCCATTCACTGTTTTACTTGTGAGAAAAGAACTTCTCACTCCTGAAATTCCTGTCCTTGATAAGCTGTCCATAAATCCATCAAAAAGTGCAGTGGTAGTCGTGGATATGCAAAATGATTTCGTCAGGAAAGAAGGGAAACTTTACGTTCCTAACGCCGAGTCCACTATCTCTCCCATAAGGCAGTTGATAGCTAAGGCAAGGGATTCGGGTGCTCGTGTTATATATACTCAGGATTGGCACCTTAAGGACGACCCTGAGTTTAAGATTTGGGGTGAGCACGCCGTTGCCGGCTCCTGGGGAGCAGAAATAGTAGACGAACTGAAGCCGGAAAAAGATGATTACGTCGTCAAAAAATTGAGATATGATGCGTTCTTTGGGACCTCCCTGGATTACTACCTCCAGGTCAAGGGAATAGATACGCTTGTGATCACTGGAACGGTGGCCAATATCTGCGTTCTTCACACAGCTGGGAGCGCCGCATTGCGGTGGTACAACATCGTTGTACCTACTGACGGGATATCGGCCATAACGGAATTCGATTATTACGCTACCCTAAGGCAAGTCGACTTCCTCTATAGAGGGAAGATAACAACCACTCAAGGAATTACTTTTAAGTAACAACCACTACTGGAACCTGAGAAAATGGATTACTACGCCATAGTGCATAACGACTTTGATGGGACTGCCTCGGCCAGCGTTTACGCGAGAGCTGTCAATTCCCTTCCGAGAAACATCTGGTTCACTGAGCCAACGAAACTTCACGAGGTTTTAGCCAAGTTAGAGTTGAGGGGAGTCTCCAGCGTGATGATAGCAGACCTAGGTATCAATGAGTCCACCTTTCCTTCGATAGTTGAGGCTGTGAAACGTCTTAGAAGCGAAGGTGCCACAATACAATGGTTTGATCATCATGTTTGGAAGGAGGAGTGGAAATCGAAGCTCAAGGAGGTAGGAGTGGAAGTTTACCACGATGTTACTACCTGCGGTGCAGGCGTAGTAAACAAGGTCATGAACCCCAATGACGAGGTATCCAGGAGACTGGCCTCTGCGGACTGCTCCGTGGATATATGGCTTCATGACGATCCACTTGGTGAAAAATTGAGAAGGATTGTAGAGAATGACAGAAGGTTTGAATGGAAGAAGAAATTGCTTGAGACCTTTTATGGTGGAACCCTTTGGAACGACGAGTTCCAAAAAATCTTGGAGACTAGAATTAACGAGGAATTGAAAGGATATCAAAGGATCTGGAAATATGTGAAGGTGTTGGACGTTGAAGGTGCTAAGGTAGTGGTTGCGATAAGGTGGAAGGGTCCGCCTGACATAAGCTATGCCTCTCAGTTCCTTATGACGAGAACAGGGGCAGACATATTCGTTTCAGCTAATGGGAAGGCAGTTTCGTTCAGGAGCAATACGATAGATGTGAGGAGGTTTGCAGCTGGACTAGGTGGCGGAGGACATCCTCTTGCCGCTGGAGCATCCCTTAGAATTCCCCTGCTCTATAGGTTTTTAAGGTGGATAGGAATTAGGGGGCCTGTGATTGATTGGGTCTCAAGAGTAGTAATTGACGTAATAAGGAAGGAGGGGCTAGTTAAGTACGAGAGAAAACCAGCCCATTAGACTATGATTGCCAATCCAACTAGGTCGTTTTCGCTACCGTAAAATATAGGAATTGGCAGAACGTTCGTCTCTATGTAGTGAAGCCCAGTACAGAGTCTCTATAAAAAGTAACTTCTAGTTAATAGCGACAACGATTTAATCTTCTCAGCGTCATTTATCTCAGGTGTTAAAATGGTCAAAACATATCAGAAATTCCCGGACGTTCAAGTTATGACAACGGCTGGCCCAATAGACTTTTACAAGGATGTGTTTGGAAAGGGGAAGTGGTTGTTCCTGTTCGCTCACCCAGCGGACTTCACTCCAGTCTGCACCACCGAGTTTGCCGAGTTTGCTAGGAACTACTCGGAATTTGAGAAGTTAGGGGTGCAGTTGGTGGGTTTGAGCGTTGATAGCATTTACTCGCACATTGCCTGGCTTACTGATATAGAGCAGAGATATGGTCTAAAGATCCCCTTCCCCGTGATAGCGGATCCTGAGAAGAAACTAGCGAGGTTACTGGATCTAGTTGAGGAGAACTCTGGGTTAACCGTAAGGGGAGTCTTCATTGTGGATCCTCAGGGCACAATAAGGTTCATGGCCCAATATCCCATAGAAGCTGGAAGAAATATACAAGAGCTGATCAGAATAACCAAGGCCCTAATAGTTTCATATAAGGCCAAGGTCTCCACTCCAGTGAACTGGGAGCCAGGGAAGGAAGTAGTAGTTGGGGCCCCAACCACTCTCATGGAAGCCGAAATGAGGATGAAGTTACCCAACGCAAAGGCTTGGTATCTAATGTTCAAGAAGTATGAGGAGCTACCCCCAGATCAAAGAGTCTAACTTTTTTCAAGTCTTATGGTTGTAAATCCCCTAGTTGCTGGTAAAGCAACGTTGTAAACTTCCACCCCCTCTACAACTGCGTGAGTAACGGTGGACTTGTGGGCATGACCATGTATCGCGATGTCAGGCTTACATTTCAACTCCTTAACGAGTGGATAACCTAGTTCTGGATAAGCCCAGGTCTTCTCTCCTTTCAAGGTCTCATATGCAGGGGAGTAATGGGTGATCAAAACTGTTAAGTCGCCTTCCTTTCTGCAAAGAAGATCCTCGAGTCTCTCTTTTCTCTTTAAGTAGAACTCCCTGTTAATACCCCTCTCGAATTGCCACTTTGTGGGTCTCTCAATCACGCCTTCGCTTCCCACGAAGTAGATCGTGGAATTCCCCACCTTCAGCGAAGTGGCCTCCTCCTCAAGCCAGGTTATGCTGGGGTAGAGTCTCCTATACTCGTCCCGAAGTTCCCTGAAGTCGTCATTGCCAAATACCGCGACGACCTTTCTAGATGAGAGGAGTCTATAGATCGGATCGAAGTGCAGAACCTTTCCCTTGTCCACTAGATCTCCCGCTAGAATGTAAAGGTCGTATAGTGGTGCAGTCCTGAAGGCCATGAAGAAATCGTTTAGATATCTGGGGGAGTGAATGTCAGAGATCGCTCCAAGTATCATGGGTTTTTAATCACTGTAACCAATAAATATTTCATGGAGATCACGGGCATCAGCGACCTACCGCTTCACTATGGCAGAGTTCCGCAATGGCTTATCCCTATCATGAAGAGATTATCGAGAGCCATCCTGGACGTGATGCTTCTAGAGTGGGGTCCAGATAAGGTGATAGAGAGGCTGTCTAATCCTCTCTGGTTTCAGGGTTTTAACAACGTTATAGGGATGGACTGGGACTCCTCTGGTTCGACTACTGTTACCCTAGGTATCCTGAAGGAGGTGATAAACCCGGCTCAGGACGGATTAGCCGTGACGGGCGGAAAGGGAAAGAACTCATTGAACGTGCCCAAGGAACTAGAAACCCTCCCATCCAATTTCAACGTTGACGCTCAAGGACTATCCAGGATTAGTAAGCTTGTGGCCAAGACTGATACCACCCTTCTTCAAGACGGCCACGAACTATATCATCACTCCCTCCTGGTTTCAGAGTCCGGTAAGTGGGCAATAATTCAGCAGGGGATGAACCCCACCACAAGGTTTGCCAGGAGATATCACTGGAGCTCCATTAAAGACCCGGTAAATGAGAAACGTGCAGGATTAGCTGGACGAAAGGAGAAGGTGGTTCTTAACGTTCACGAGTCTGTGAACGCCAAGAGGGTGATAATGGATCTGCTAAGAGAGGATCCTTCCAAGATAGAGAAACAATACCTCAGGTCAATGGCCTTGATCAGGGGCACCTCTCTGGACTCTTGGATCAGTCTTGGAACCGTGGGTGCCATTTCGTCTGAGGCAAAGATGGTCTACATGAAGCCCGTGGATGTGAGGAGAGTGGTGAAGACACTCTCGGAAGTAAGGGAGAAGTCACCCACCAGTTTAGAGGAAGCTCTCCTTCTAGGTATAGGTCCCTCAACCATGAGGGCGTTAAGCTTGATATCTGACCTCATTTATAACGAACCTCCCTCATACCAGGATCCCGTAAACGTGCCCTACGACCCCTTTAAGTACGCCTTCGCAATAGGTGGGAAGGATGGAATCCCCTTTCCGGTACACAGGGAGATCGCCTTTGAGGTCATTCATACCCTTGAAGAGTTTGCTATGAAAGCCAAGCTAGAGAAAAAAGATAAAGCCGTTGCATTAAATAAGCTGAGGGAAATGAAACTTGGAGTTAAGGAAGGGACTTGAAGACATTGCAATAAAGGAGACTTCAATAACCTATATCGACGGTGAACTGGGCAGACTTTACTACAGGGGTTACTCCATCTTTGATCTGGCCAGCTTCTCCAATTTCGAGGAAGTCGCATATCTCCTGTGGTATGGTAAATTACCCACTAGACACGAGTTAGACGATTTCAGGTCAAGGTTAGCTGAGGAAAGATCCATCTCTGAGGACATCTCTACCTTCGTTAAAAGAACCGCAAAATTTGGCAACCCCATGGATATACTTAGAACTACCGTTAGCATGATGGGTCTAGAGGACAGAGGTGAGGGTGACCTTATAGGAAAGTCAATAAAAATGACTGCAAAGATTCCAACCATAATTTCTCTCATCCAGAGGACAAAAAGGAACCAAGAGTTCATTGAGCCGGATCCCTCACTTTCCCACTCTGAAAATTTCCTTTACATGATAAGGGGGGAGAGGCCATCCCCCTCAGACACTAGGGTTATGGACGTTTCGTTAATGCTACATATGGACCATGAAATGAACGCCTCAACAATGGCATGCCTGGTTGTAGCCTCTACCCTTTCCGATATCTACTCCTCAGTCGTTGCTGGAATTTCTGCGTTAAAGGGTCCCCTTCACGGTGGAGCTAACTCGGAGGCCTTGAAGCAATTCATGGAGATAGGAACTCCAGATAACGTGGAGAAATACGTGATGAACAAGCTCAGTTCTGGGCAGAGGTTAATGGGATTTGGACACAGGATTTACAAGACCATGGATCCAAGAGCCAAGATACTCAAGGAGTACGCAAATCAGCTCTCTAAGAACGAGGAAATCAAGAGGTTATTTGAGATCGCAAATAGGGTTGAGGAAATTGGTATAAAAATACTGGGTAAGAGGGGAATCTATCCCAATGTGGACTTTTACTCTGGACTTGTGTTTTATGCCATGGGCTTTGACCCGGATCTCTTTCCTACGATATTCGCATCTGCCAGGGTTATAGGATGGACGGCCCACGTGGACGAATACCTGAAGGATAATAAGCTCATAAGGCCCAAGGCCATATACGTGGGGGATCTAGGAAAAAGGTATGTTCCCATAGAAGAAAGGTAATAGTTTTAATATTGAAGGGGGATTAAATATAGGCCATGATAAAGTTCACCATTAACAAAGAGGAGATACTGTTTTCAAAGACCCTTGAAATGACTAAGAACATCAACGAAGCCATTATGAGGTTAAACGAGCTCGTTAGGAAGGTAATAAGGGGAGATAGGGAAGGCGTGATGTCGGAGGTCATCAGAATTAAGGCAATTTACGAGAGAGTGGCCATGGTCAGAGAGGAGATAGTTTCCATGCTTTACGGTGAGGCTTTCCTCCCAGATTTCAAGGAGTCCATGATGATGTTAAATCAAGCACTTTATAACACTATGAAGGCCATCAAGGACTCGGGGAGGGCAATCTCTTCTAGGAAGCCCAATGAAGGATTACTGAAGGCCTTAAGTGACGGCCTCCTAACCTATCTTTCCACGGTAATTGAGGGAGGAGAGAAGCTCACAGAGATGATCTCTTACATGAAAACAGACATGAAGGAGGCGATCAGGATCGGGAAGGAGATTCAGTTGCTAGAAAGGAATGGGGATGATATTAAGGACGTTCTCATACAGAAGCTATACGACTCTGAGGGGATTGCTGACGTTATCAGTGTGCTTCAGTTCAAGGATGTGATCATCTTCATGGACGATATTCTAGATTATATGGAAGAGGCAACATTAAGTATAGAAACCCTATACGCCACCCTGAAGGCCTAAAAAGAGGCTAAAATAGAGAAATATTAATGTTAGAGTATTTCACATGTCACTGCTGAATTATCCTTTTAACAAATTTAGCCTTACGCATTAACATTAATTTATTGATTGATGGTGGAATAACGAGTTCGTCCACAGATATAATGGAGTCGACGTATTTGTCTAAGGTGTCCTGGTCAATGTCTGGCAGTATTAATTTTCCTATATTCCTAAACGAAACTGGTCTACCTGCATTGACTATTTCTGACTTAAACACTGTTATTTCACCAATGTTGGATACAACGAAAACGTTTCTCTTGGTCTCATTGAATCCGTCTATAAAGGCCTTACCTGTACTTTTTATGCTATCCTTAACGTTGTATGTGATCATTTCGGCCTCAGATATTGCGCTCAGGAAGTTTCCAATCGCCTGATTGGTTATTTCTCCAACAGTTTTCCCTGTCTCCCGGGCTAAGTTAACCAGTCTCTCGTAGAGTTTTGAATCAACTCCCCTAATGGTTACTGTCCTATTTTCCCTTTTGTTTGTGTTTGACGAGTCAGACATGTTTTCTAGTTATACGCAGAAGCATTAAAAGTTTTGGGAAGCCTTTGAAACCTCATGCATCTTCATTAAGACTTATATAGAAATGATATCGCTATAGATGATAGAAAATCTGTGCTTAATCTTCTAGAATTTTTATCTAATTAGTAAGAAAAGCTTAAATGGGCAGTTGGTTATATTGGATACATGGTGTTACTATGGCAACGATACAAATAGCGCCTCACGTTAGGGAGATGTTAAATACCCATGGATTCGAGCGTAGAGTCACGTTGCCAATTAAGATGGTCTCCAATATGGATGCCGTTATTAATACGGCACTATCCAAATCGGTAGTTGGTGTGATAGCTGTATTAAATCCAGATACTGGTTCCTGTGATCACATTAAGAACACGATTCAGAGAGTTAGGCCAAACGCTTATACAATGTGCCTCTTTGATGAAGGACATCCCAGTAATATTATCTCAATTTATTACAAATAAATTAGAGATGAGAGTGTAAAAGAGCAAATATCTAAAAATTCTCTGTTCACTCATAAGGCATCCTTTCGGCATATAAAGATCTAGAAAACATCACCATTTAAGAGGCGAAAACTAGAACGTTAAGAAATGTAAAGGAGTAAGGCAAAAGTCTTGTTGTATATTCTGCAATAAAGAACGTTAAAATCTAACCTATTATATGCTAAGCATATATTCACTAGATAAACATGAATCTTGTGTCAAGGATTAGCCGAACTATCCGGGATCTAAAACTCTTCTAAAACCCACCGCACGAGGCCTCAAATAACGAGTTGCATACATATTAACTGTTGATAGAAGTTTTGACTGAAAATAGGAAGTTCTACGCCTGGGGCTGAATTGGTTCCATTGCCATCAAAATAGCTTAAAGACCGCCTAAAACTCACAATTGTAAAAACTTAGAAGTAAAGTTGGTCTTTTTGCTATTTTATGTGGTACCTATCCCTATACTGTATTTATACTGTATAATTTTTTTATGTAGTTCATGTTCACTGTTCAATGATCTTGGGCTTTAACTATTTAAACAATTCAAAAGGCAATGGCCTAGAAAGGTTTATCTATCAATGCTAATACAGAATTATGGCCATGGTTATGAATTTGTCTAAAGGGGAACAGGGAGAAAATGATGGATTTATTATAGAAATAGAGAAAAAGGAGACAAAGACTATCACTTTCAAGCTGGACGTATTGCTTCTTCAGAGAATTGATGAAGTAATTAACCGATTAAACCGTTCATTGAATAATCCCTTCGTGTCCAGGAGTGATTTCATAAGACATGCGTTAGACTATAAACTTCAAAAGCACAGGAATAGAAGTGGAACTGAATTTAAATGAATTTATTAAGTTTAGGTTTATTTCTAGTTGGCTTAGTTTCGTCTTTTGTTGTTGGAGGAAATAATTCCGCCACTTCCCTAGGAATACTTATATCCACTAATTCCATGAGGAGAAAATATTCCTATTTAATTAGCGCTGTAAGCATGTTTCTTGGCGTTTCTGTGGGTGCAATTTCACTTCAAGGTAGCATAAGGGGAGCGGTGACTGGGTTACAGCCCTATCTAAGTATAGCAGTCCTTTCCGTGTTCCTAGCCTCTGTGGTATCCTTTTACTACCTCAATCGAGCTGGTATTCCATCGTCGTTAAGTCAGATGATTTACCCATCGTTAGCGATATTGGTGGTTCTGTCCAAGGAGCTCTCTTTTGACTGGGGAAAATTCTGGTTCACCGTTGTTTCATGGGCCTTCACACCCGTGTTGGCCATAGTTTCTTCACTTGTGCTCTATTATATTTTGGTAAGGATAACAACTAAAGAGAAAAAAATTATAAGAGAAATGAAAATATATAAGTTCCTGATAATCTCGTCCGCCGTGTTTACGTCATTTGTTACAGGTGCTAATGCAATTGGAATAATAACTTCCGAGGGACTACTGTCAGAGCCAGCCTATGTGGTGTTTCCGCTCTACGCTCTTGCTGCGTCCTTGGGGATCTACTTTAGCTCCAGGAAGGCATCACTAGTGGTGGGATTTAGATTGACTAGAATGGGATACTTGAGTGCTACCTCCGCCTTGCTAGGAAGCGATATAATATCCGAGATTTTCACGTTGTTTGGGGTTCCTATCTCCATAACCCAAACTGTAATGGGGGGAATACTAGGGCTCAGTTTCAGAAGTTATGGTCCGGACGTTAAAACCCAACTGAAACAGGTTACCAAGGGATGGCTAACATCTCCCGTGATAGCAATTATTTCGTCTCTTGCTGCCTTTGGTGTTCTGAAGAGTATCCTGGGCTTATGAACCTTGAGGATACCCCATTTTTCAGGGAAAAAGGACCCAGTGCATTCCTGATCAAGTAAAGGTATATCGCTAGGGCAAATGCCCACGGAATTCCTGAAAAGGTTACCATGTCAATTAAAAGGAGTATAGGGATGATCCATTCCCATCCGTAATTATACCTAGCTAGAGAATATGTGGAGCAACTCATGAGGAGAACCGTCATTATGCCTACCGTGAAAGAATGGAGTAGATACAGTCCTCCCATCAAGAGCCCAAAAATTCCTGAAAAGGTCACGGCGCTCATGTTCACTAACGCAGAGATAGCATTGTGATTCAACTTGGCGGTAAAACTCTTTCTCCTAAGAAGGAGGAAGGGATATACAATCGAGACGAGATTAACTAGTGGAGGGAAGAAGTAACTGGCTAGGATAGTCACGATTAACGGAACCTGCTTCTTGCCCAAAAGTGCCCTACCACCCAAGGTTGCAGAGAAAACGCCAACGTTAACTCCCAAGACGTAGAGCAGTAGCGGGACTTCAAGCGTGTAGAAATCATGAAAAAGATTAAACGTCAGCCACGATACGGCCCCAGCTAATGGGGAGATTAGGACAAGGTAATTAATGGGAAATTTCGACCCGTACTTTCTGACATCCCTTACGGCCCACATCATTACTAGGAAGGCCACTCCCATACCAACTCCTATGACTAGTGGCATTAAGGAAAGAAGCAGGATCAAGCTCACAAGATGTCCAACCACGTACTTCCTAGCAGGTGCAAAAAGCCTGAACATCATTCCCACGTAGAAGAGATAGGCACCATCCATCATGAAGATAGGATGAAGGCCACCCCTCAGGAGAATCTGCATCGCTCCTAAGCTCCAATAAGCAACCGCGCTGTAAATGAAGGGAACGTAGACTCCCCAGGGCTCTATGACATTCCTCATTAGGAGAGACTATTCTAGCATAGTTAAAAACCAAGGCCTAAATATTAAGGTCTACCTAGATAGGCTAAGCCAAATGGAACTTCCTAGAATCATAGAAGCGCTCAATATCTGTAGCGGTGTAAGGGTTTGCCCGAGAAGGGGATACGCTAGCAATGTCGTGACCACCGGTTCCAGCGCCGATATAACGGTAGCTATCGCTGAATCCATGAGCTTGATTCCCCTATAGAAGAGGTAATAGGGAATTATAGTCCCAAGAATTGCCATGTAGAGCCCTCCTGCCACTGAACCAACGGATATGGATCTCGAAAAGGGAAGACTCACCACAAGTGAGAGTGGAAGCGACCATACAGACTGCGCGCTCAGGACGTCCCAGCCAGAAAATCCCCTTAACTGAAGAAATTTTGAGTATGATATTAATCCAGCGTATGAAACTCCAGATAGAATTCCCCAAATCAGCTCCACGGGCGTGGGCGTGCCCAGATAATCCAGATAGAGCGCAACAATAACTATGAATGACCCAATAACCTTACGCAGATTTAACTCCTCCTTGAACAGCGCGTATGAGAACAATATCACGAAGAGTGGAGCGGTATATAGCAGGAAAGATGATAGGGGTGCCCCATCTAGAATGATGGTGAATGCATATATCTCGTAAAATGTGCCAGCTATGAGTCCCATAGCTATGGACTCCCATCTGAGTAAGATTTTCCTATTTCCTTGGTAAAATAGTATAAGGCACGAGAAAAGCGTTCTAAATAGGACTATTCCCAGGGAATTGGCCCCAAATCTGTAGGCTTCCTGTACAGCTATTCCAATGGTCCCCCAAAGTACCGAGGCCCCAACAAGGTCGTAGAAAGCCCTGCTTAGTTTCATTTATTGAGTCCTGTTTCACATAAATTAAAAACTAGAGGTTCATGATGCAGAGGCTTCAGATCTTTATAATCAAGTAGTTTACTCCCAAATAAAGCAGGAACAGAGGGAGTATAACCAATTCCGTAACATCCAAGGCTACTTCGAGTATCCACAACGACGCAAGTGAGAATAGTAATGACGACAGAACGAACTTAAGGTGCGGAAGCCTAATTCTCGCGATTTGGTTCTTGAGTAGGGCAGTTAACCCTAGAACTAGGATAGCGGATATTCCTGTTCCCAACAGGGTTGAGGAATAGCTCTGTGGTATTAGTGCTAAGGCAACTAACGCGTCCTCTAATGCCTCAGTTATTGCCACTACCAGAACCACGCCCATTCCTTCCTTCTCCTCGTGATGCTTACGTATACCCTTGAACGATCTCCTAGCACTTCTTATTAGCCTATAACCGAAATATGCCAGTATTACGGCACCAACTACTAGAACGTATTGAATTGGAAGTAACTCGATGAACTTTCCTAGTGTGAATGTGGGTAGTAGAACTACTGAGACACCCAATGCCCCATAAAGGTATGGAATCCACGATTTGTACGCCCCAGCGTATATAGCCGAAACTGCCCCTGCCTCAGATAGCTCCAGGGTTCCCATGGCCAATGCAGCTAAGAATACTCCAACGTCCATAGAATCCAGGTCTTCACAATCAAATTAAAATGTAACTGAGTTAAACCTCAACTATGTAGAATATATAGATCTCCATAGATTACATAATATATATGGGTCATTTATATAAGGTATCTCAGGGTAGAGTAGCACAGAAAAGACATGGAACCTTTCAAGTCTTTGGATAGCGTGAAGCTTAACTTCAATCACATCAAGATCTGGTACACATCTGGGATGGGTTTCTTCACAGATGCCTATGATCTTTTTATTATAGGTGCGATCCTTGACATATTCAACGCCTATCACTTGCCTGGCTTTACCTTAACACCTTTGTATGAAGGTCTCTTGGCATCTTCAGCAATCTTCACTGCAATAATTGGGCAGTTGGTCTTTGGTGTACTAGGGGACCTTATTGGCAGAAAGACTGTTTATGGTGTGGAAGCCTCTTTACTGACTGCTGGTGCGGCTTTATCTGCTTTCGCACCTAATATTCTTTGGCTCATAATTTTCAGATCTATAATGGGAATTGGTATTGGAGGAGATTATCCCATCTCAGCTACCATAATGAGTGAGTATGCAAACGTAAAGGATAGAGGTAAACTTGTGGCCTTGGTCTTTGCAAATCAAGGAATTGGGAGCCTAGTTGCGGTAGCAGTAGGTGCCATTTCAGCATTTACCTTGCCTCCAGATCTTGCCTGGAGGGTAATGGCCTTCGTTGGGGCTATACCGGCAGCTACAGTCATTTATCTGAGAAGAAAGGTCCCAGAAACGCCTAGATACTCAGCACTCAAGGGAGATACAAACAATGTGGAGAAATCTGTTGAGTTTGTAGCTAAGGAGACCCCTAAGACCGAAGTGAGAAGGGTTAGAATACAGAGAAAGAGCGTATCTGAGTTCTTCTCGAAGTACTGGTTACTCTTGCTTGGAACAGCAGGAACTTGGTTTATCCTGGATATAGCCTTCTATGGAACAGGTATTTACTCCGGTCCCATAGTTTCCTCGGTACTTGGGAAGCCGGCATCAGTGGGGCAGGAAATAGTGTACGCAGGCATTCCATTCATGGTAGGTTTCTTTGGTTACTTTACTGCAGTTGCACTAATGGATAAGCTAGGTAGAAAACCCATACAGACCTTAGGTTTCGTAATGATGGCAGTGCTTTATGGAGTGGTAGCGTTGTTGGCTGTAGCCAAGGGGGCTAAATTAGAAGGATTCTTGATTCCTTCTACGCAAGCGTTTGCCCTATACGCTCTTTCATACTTCTTCATTGATTTTGGTCCCAACACTACAACCTTCGTTATTCCGTCTGAGGTATATCCAACGAGTTATAGGACAACTGGACACGGTATTTCAGCAGCAGCTGGGAAGACAGGTGCTGCCATAACTACCTTCTACTTCCCTACACTACTATCCTCACTAGGAATAAAGGGCATATTGGAAATGCTTGCAGTGATAAGCGTCGTGGGTGCAGTTCTCACCTTGATAGCCGTTAAGGAACCTAAACTCAAGAGTCTTGAGGAGGTTTCCCAGGACTCCGTTGTACTTGAGCAATCTCAGGAAACTAAATAAAGATATATAAGCTATATAGTTTAAAGAGGTTATTTTTAAAAGTTTCTTCTTTTTATATATTTTATGGAATTCAGATCGGTTTTCCTTGACGTAGGAGAGACATTGGTAGGATTTAGACCTATGTCCTTCGAAAAGCTAGTGGTCAGGTTGAGAAAGGCTGGTTACCCGGTGACTGCCAAGCAAGTATTCAGGGCAGTTACTAAGGTAATGGGAAAAAGTAATTTTCCAAATCAGGTAGGGTTAAATCCAGTGGGCGTGGGAGAACTTCTATATGAGCTTGGGATATATCCATCGAGCCAAATACTTGGTCAATTGGGTGGAGACTATACCCCGAGTCAGGATTATTTTCTATATGAGGATGCCAAGGAGTTCCTCGAGTACCTAAACTCGAAGGGTGTAGATGTGGTTCTAATTACAAATGCAACTAGAAGAATGCATGACGTAATAGATTCCTTGGGAATCAAAAAGTACGTTAAGGCAGTCATCGCCTCATGCGACGTTGGTGTAGTGAAGCCTCATCCCAGGATTTTCCGATACGCGCTTAACTACGTTGCACAACCAGCCATACACATAGGTGATATATACGAACTGGATTACATTGGGGCTAAAAGGGCTGGTCTCGAATCCCTACTCCTTGACAGGTTTGGATTCTACGAGGACGTAAAGGTAGATAAGGTGAGGAACTTATACGAAGCGATGACCTATCTCGATAAGCAAAAACTCCTTGTTTAATAATTGGTACTTCTCATGTTATTTATGGAACTAGATTTGACCGGCCTATGTTGTGCCGTGCCTCAACTAACCCTTTACTCGGCCCTAAAAAAGCTGAAACCTGGAATGGAGATAAGGATAATTACTGACGACAAAGTTGTCCTCGAGAGGGATATAATTCCTCTCCTGTCAACTAACGACATGGATTACTCGGTTAAACAGGACCAAGATAACTTCGTGGTGATTGCCTTCAAGAGATACTAGAGAGACTCAACCATTTTTATTGCCCTATAAATTCCAACCCTCTTGGCCAGTTCCGCCATGGATCCCCTAACAAACCTCCCCATCAGGTCACCGAAGTACTCTGACCCTATCCTCAAGACTATTCCAGCCTGCTTATAAGCGAACTTAACATTTCCCCCAAGGGCGTTTTCCATGGCTGTCCTTCCCGATTGTACAGCCACCTGTGCAGACATGGGGACAAAGGACTTGGTGGTCATACAGTCTCCAGCACCAAAAACGTCCTCATAATCCATCGATTCTAAATAGTCATTAACGAGCATTCTGCCATTCTTGTTGCTCAGTCCCAAGTTCTCAATAAGTTTTGGCCCTCTAAGACCTGCAGCCATAATGGCCATATCAACCTTTACCAGATCCTTGTTTGTCCTCACTCCCTCTGGGGTCACCTCCTCCACCTTCGTCCCTAGTAGGACGTCCACTCCCATCTCCTTCAATCTACTCTCTGCGAACCTTGAAGACTCTTTACTCATGAAGGAGAGGAGTCTATCCTGTAATTCAATGAGGTGAACTTCCTTACCCATTTCCCTTAAAACCCCTGCCAATTCCACTCCCAAATTTCCTCCTCCAAGAACTGCCACGCTCTTAACTTGGGGCAACTTCGTTCTTATGGCCAACGCATCCTCTAGGTTTTCGAGCTTCTGGACATTTCCCTTAACCCTTGTTGTGTCCTGCTCGTATCCTAAGGAAATTATTAACTTGTCATAACTGAAGTCACCCTCGGATGTCCTAACTACCTTGTTCTTGAAATCAACACCCATGACGTTAGCCTTCACAATACCCTTGGGGTAAGGAATCGTAGCGAGTGAAGGGTTGCCTGTTTCAATTACATCCACAAGCCTATGTGTAAGGAGAAAGTATTCCTTAGAATCAATGACTGTGGCATCCCTGTAAAAGTTAAGTGCAGATAAGCCTGCGAATCCTCCTCCAAGTACAACTACTTTCATTATTACCAAGCCATACCTTATACACCATGATTTAAACCGTTTCTGTGGTATATTAATAACTGTTTTAAGATTGTGATTTTTATCATGATAATATCTTGATGGAGCCAAGGACATGAACGCGAACTCTCGAGTAAAAAGACGCGAGCTGAAACTTATTACCCAGGTCATTCACACAGATTTGTGGAAGTTCTGCTCTCTGCAGGCACATATTATGCAATAACCAAGGGGACTTACTACAGTCAAACTGCTTATGCCTTGATGAAGGGCGGATGTGTTAATCAATGTAAGTTCTGTTCCCAGCCCCTATCCAATAATGCCGATAAGAGCTATTTATCTAGGGTAAAGTGGTACAGCGTCTCGCTTGAGGCTGTTAAGGACAAGTTATCCACGTTCAAGAGGTTTTGTTTACAGACTGTGGTTAAGCCAGGCTTCGAGGATGAGGTGGTCAAGATAGTAAGCGAGGTCCAAACCAGAAAATCAGTCACAACTGTGCCCATATCCACGGAGTACCTGAAGTTACTAAAGGAGAGGGGAGTGGACTACTTGGGCGTTGGAATGGACACAACGGAGGGAAATTGGGAGAACGTGGCGAAACCAGGGAAGTTTAGCGATTATCTGGACTTTGTTAAGCGCGCCATCCAGGTATTTGGAAAAGGGAAGGTTTACGTTCACCTAGTCTATGGTCTGGGGGAAAGAGAGGATGAGTTCGTGGAACTAATGAAACATCTCTACTCCCTGGGAGCTGAGGTGGCACTATTTGCCTTCACCCCTGTCAAGGGGACCCCCATGGAGTCTAGACCTCCACCTAGGTTGGAGGACTACAGGAGGATACAGAGAATCAGGTTCTCACTATCCCATGGTTTCGATGGAGGAGATCTATCCTACCTTACCTCAGGATGCCCATCCTGTGACAGGCCCTTCTATAATGAGGACCCAAGGGGAAAACTATACAACATACCCATCATGGTGAAAAGGGAATGATGGCAGGTTTTATCTCTAAGTCGAAGTTCACAACGATCAGTATCACTGGGGGACAGTGTTCACTTAACTGTTTCTATTGTGGAACCAAGTATATTTCCTCAATGGAAGGGGCAATGTCCCCGGAAATTTTTGAGAAGACGGTGAGAAGACTTCATTCCCGTGGTGTCAAGGGCTTCCTGGTGAGTGGAGGATTTGATCGTGATGGAAAGCTCCCCGTAGCTCCTTTTCTTCCAGTCATGCGAAAGCTCAAGAGGGAACTCAACCTGGTTTTCAACCTTCACCCAGGATTACAGGATAGGGAAACCATTGAGGAGATGAGGGATGTGGTAGACATAGTGGACTTCGAGTTTGCCTACTCCCCTGGTTCCTATCACGCCAAGGGAATTCGGGCCGAGAGGGAGGCTTACGTGAAAACCCTGGAGGACTTCATTGTCCGTGGTCCAGAGTACGTTGTCCCCCATCTGATGCTGGGTCTCCCCAGGGACTCGGAGGAGGACCTGAGACAGGAGATGGAACTGGTCTCCACTTTCAAGCCCTATCTCATGAACTTTCTGGTCGTGATTCCTACCCCTGATACACCCTCTAGAGCCTTAAAGGTGGACCTGAACAAGGTTATCCCGCTCATAGAGTACGGTTCCCGGTTAATGGCAGGAAGGACCAGCATGGGTTGCATGAGGCCATACGTCATAAAGGAAGAGCTAGACAGGGCAGTGTTGTCTAAGGGCCTAGTTCAGAGAATTGCTAATCCCCATCACAGGGTAATTAGAGAATTTAATCTCCCAATTTACGATGCTTGTTGTAGTCTGCCTGAAAAATACCTGGAGGAGTTCAGGACATGAGGTTAGTTGTGGAGGGCGGTGCCCCTGGAGAGAGGCAGATGGCCCTAGACGAGGCCACGCTGTTGCTCCTGAACCAGGGGGTGGTAGACGAGATGATCAGGTTCTGGAATTTCTCTCCCACCACGCTGTCTATAGGTAGGTTCCTATCCGTTCACGACTGGGTTAACATGGACCTTCTTCAGCAGAAGAAAATTCCCCTAATAAGGCGGTTCACGGGAGGTGGTCCCGCCCTTCATGACGAGCTTGGGGAGATTACTTGGAGCGTCGCAGTTAGGTCGCATGAAATGATGGCAGTTTACAGGAGAATAGGTGAGGCTATCGTGATGGCCCTGAAGCAGTTGGGCTTAACTGGGGAGTTCGTTCCCATAAATGACGTAGTGGTGAAGGACAAGAAAGTGGTTGGAATGGCGGGCGCACAGAAGGGTAACGCTGTTCTGGTCCACGGAACATTTATGTTTGCCACCGATCTTTCGCTAATGTCAGTCATCAAGGTTCCCAAACCCAAGGAGTTGGTGAGGGGAACCCCATCATCTAGGGTCTCAAACCTCTCTCTCCTACTTAACAGGAAAGTTTCTAGGGAAGAGGCGCTCAACGCACTGCTCTCCGGTTTCCTCTCAGTCTTCGAGGCGGAGAAGGGGGAACTGACACCCCTGGAAATCGAACTCTCGAAACAGCTCAGCTACAAGTACACCAATGATAAGTGGACCTTCGTGAGGTAGTATGATCTGCGAAAAGATATTCAGGTCTAGGGCAGGGAAAACCATTGTGCTCAGGGTTACAGAAGGCAGGGTAGAGATTACGGGAGACTTCTTCGGGTCAGAGGAGGACCTAGAGAAGTTGGAGAGGGATCTTTCCAATTTGAGGTCTAGCGATGCCAGAATTCTAGGAGTGGACAACGACGAACTGCTAGAGAAGGTAAAGGAGTGTTTCAGTCGTACATAGTCTGTCTAAGGCATTCCTCCATTACTTTCGCATCCGAGTCTAGAATTGGTCTCCCCAGATTGGCCGGTGCGTTCCTGAGGTACTTGGGTAGCTGGACCACATCCTCCACGAACTTGACCTTTCCGATTAGGCTCTTTACGTCACATGCCCCAGTTATCCATACCTCCACCTTTACCCTATGGGGAAAGACTGCTCTGTTTCTCACCTTCTCCTCAGGATACAGTGGAGTCTCGTCATAATACCAATCTGAAATAACTCTACCAATGCCCACTATCTTTCCGCCATACCTTGTGGCATAATACTTGCTCACATAGAAAATGATGTTATCGCCTTTCTTAATATATTTACTTAGGTTCGTTTTATATCCATACACGCCGTCATACTGAATATTATCCCACATATCTTCTTGTATCGGTACTAGCCAAAAGGTCATAATCGTTTTTATAACAATGACCTAAAAAGTCTTTCCTTACAGTTGGTCTACAAATACACTCGTTTTAACTTGGTTTATAGCAAGTAGAGGATAATATTTCAGATAATCATACCCAAAATTGGTAGCTATACAAACAACTTAAAAATCATAATTTCATGATGTTATGCATAAATATTCCCTCACCTTGTTTAGCTAGATGAAGTTAGTCTCTCATTACGTGTTCACAGCCGGTCTACTAACCCTAATCTCCTCTCCATTTCTAAGCTTCTATACCTCCCTTGTCCTTTCCTTCCTTATCTCGTGGGTCTCCAACACCCTCATAGATAGACTAGGCCACGAAATCAGAGGAGGTTACATACGCAGGACCCCTAGGACCCACACTCTCTTCAGAAGCATCCCCTGGGGCTTGATACCAGCTATCCCGCTCGCCATCTTCGAGGGTTATCCAATTCTCCTAGTCCTGGGCGTCCTGGCTGGACCATCTCACCTCCTTCTTGATGTCTTCACCGAGAGGGGGATCTTCGTGAAGCAGGGGAAGAGGTGGACCAGGTTCGCCCTCGCCCACTTCTCCTACGATAATATCTTTGTGAACGGATTAGCTATCCTAGCGGGAGCAATGTTTCTATACCTCGCTCTTCAATCGCAACTTCACTCTCCCATTCCGCTTCATTTACTTGGTCATGTAAATTTTAGCTAAGTGTGATATTCTTGCTTATACTTGGCTGAGTAAAAAATTTAAACCGAGCTGTCCATAAAGAGCCGTGAGCAGTAAAAGAAACGTCTTTATAAGGGAAAGTTCTGGTCTCCTTAAGCAGGTCAATCTTCTTGACGCTGTGATGCTCAACATTGGTAATATGTCAGCTGGCGTCACGCTATTTGAGTCGATCTCCCCTTACATAAACAACTACCCTGGTGGAGTCCTATGGCTCGCGTCAATAATAGGCCTGGTTTTTGCGTTTCCACAGCTCTTGGTTTATACCTACATGACACGAAAGATGGGAAGGACTGGCGGTGATTATGTCTGGATAAGCAGGAACTTGAATGGGGCTATTGGATCCACGATGGCGATAGCGCTCATGCTTGAGTCGGTTGCCTACTTTGCATTAGTGGCCTTCTTCTCGGCGTCCAGCATTAACGCAGTGTTATATACCATTGGCAGTGTGGACAACTCCCCAAGCTTAGTGTCCCTCTCAAACAACGTGTTTGTTAACCCCTATAACGGCGGTCTCACCTTTGAGCAGAAGGCCCTATTCTACGGAATAGCTGCGGCGTTCTTCGTGATCGTCATCCTGCTGAACATTTTCAGATCCAGATGGGGTTACTCCATTGTGACAGGTTTCGGTATAGTATCGCTTTCAACCCTTATCATAGCGATGATCGTGATAGGAGCCTCGGCTGGGAGATTTGGAACAGCCATAACCCCGTTCCTTAACTCTATCAATTCAAGCTTAGTTAGCGTTTATCAATCCTCACCACACACGGCCTTCCCCACGAACTTTAGCATAGTTTCAACAGTGCTACTATTACCGCTTTTCGCCCTATACACATACCCGTGGATGCAAGCTGGACCTGCGGTATCGGCTGAGTTTAAGCAAAGTGATAGGGTTGCCAAGTTCAACCTAGTATTTGCTCTTCTTCTGACAGCTATTCTTGTTACGGGAGGCTTCCTGGAGATGGATCTGGTTGCAGGATATCCCTTCAACTTCGTCGCCTATCCCTATTTCATTTACAACTTCTGGACTGTTGCCATTGCACTGGCAGGAAATCCAGCCCTTCAATGGCTCATTGGAATAGGTGCCATAGCCTGGAACTTCTTCGTTTTAGCCTATGGTATAATAGTGTTCTCCAGGTACGTGTTCGCGCTCTCCTTTGACAGGATTCTTCCAGAGAAGTTCGCGGAGGTAAACAGGTTCGGTTCGCCCGTTTATGCCCATGCCCTCGATTTAACCATAACCCTACTATTCCTCCTTGTTCCAGTGTTCTCACTCAATGCTGCGCTTTCGCTATATGGAGCAACTATCCTTGGCTCAATCTATTTCCTCGTGGCCAGCATAGCAGGTGCAATTTATGGTCTAAGAAACAGGGCCAAGGCGATATCCGTGGCTGGTGTAATCTCGGCCCTCTACTTTGCCTTCCTTACATACGAGGCTGCCACTAACCCACTGTTTGGCTTTACCACATCAACAGGCTCGGTCAACTTGACCACATTGATATTCGTGGTAGGGGTACTCGTAGTTGGCTTCCTGGTTTACCTAGTATCTAACTACAGAAACAAGAAGAAGGGAATAGATATTTCTCTAGTGTTCAAGGAAATTCCTCCAGAGTAGATTTATAAGTTTTTTTAAAAATAAGTTATTCATGAGATTTTCTTCTAATCTGTTATCACCTAGAAACGTCGCTGGAATATTATTGCTCGTATTCGCCCTTAACCCTCTTACAGAACTTGAGGAGTTTAGACTTGAACCCCTTTTCATGGCATCTCATTACGCATTGTTCATAGGTGGGTTCCTACTTACTATGGGGAGGAAGTACTCTCGCCTTCTGGTTGTACCTGCAATATTCCTAGTGGTTTTCTGGCACGTGCCGTATTTCTATGCGTTAGCGGGAGGGTCTGCGATTTATCGAATAATCAATGATCTCAGTCTTCTGCTTGCAGGTATTCTAGCTGGAGGTTCATCAAGTTCCCTTTCCTTTCCCATGAAACTTCTTCTTTTCGTGGGCTGGATGGGAGCTGATAGTGTCCTTTCCGTTATTCTCATAGTGGGTTGGCCACCTTATTCTAACCAAGTTTACCCGTTTTCCCCATTCTCGGTAGGCCAGGAAATAGTAACAGGTCTAACAATGTTTGGTATTATGACCACCGTGTTTGTGGTGGTGCTATTCAGGCTATTGAGATCTACCTTCAACATCTGAGGTTCAGGCTTCAGTTCTCATTATACTCCTGGCACTTCTCTCAAAGGCTATTGCCCCTACCACAGTCGTGATGAGGCTCATGAAGATCACCTCTGAAAGATCTGCCTGGTCAAATATTCCACTTGAGAACGCGATGGAGGAGATCACTAAACCCATTTCTCCTCTAGGTATCATTCCAAGCGATGACGCAAGGGCTTTTTTCCCATCCTTGTTGTAAAGGTAGGCAAAGGGAAATATACCAGTAAACTTCAATGCCATCGCAATTAGCGTAATAATGGTCCCTTGAATGAGAACACCAGGGGAAATGAACGTGAAAACGTCAGTTTGAGCCCCAATGCTGATGAAGAAGAGCGAGCCGAATATTCCTATCATCGTCTTGACCATACCCCTTATCCTCTCTGCCTTCCTACTCTCAGCTATGGCTACCCCTGCTATGAACGCGGCTATAATTGGTGAGAAACCCAGAGTAATCATTATGGTCACGAGGACGAATAGAACCAGGAGTGAAACGTCAACAACTAGCGAATCCGACACAACGGAAATTATTCTAGGTATAATGAAGACTGAAGCCAAGAAGATGATGATCCACGATATAACTACGGTTAAGGTTATCTTGAGCACGTCAAAGAACGACAGTCCACCAGAGGCTATTATGGCCAAGGAAACTGATAGAATAATGAAGGCTACAACGTCATCTATGGCAGCAGCTGACAGCGTTATCTTTACGTACCGCTCATTTTCCAGCTTTTCACCCTCTATGATTGAGGCCACAGCTGCAAGACTTGTTGCAGCACTTGCGGCACCCATTAAGATCGCCACATTGAACGAAACAAACCTAGACATGTACAGGAAAACACCCACGAAGGGCAGAACGGCACCGAACGTGGCAGCTAGGGATGCAAGAGTCCCTGAAGTTCTTAGCGACTTGAATCCGTGCTCCAATCCAGAGGCAAATATAAGCAAGATTACTGAGAATTCGGAGAACAGGATAAGATAGGTATTTATGGTGAATATCTGATAACCGGTCACTGCATTCAGAAACGAACCTAGCGCGAAGGGGCTAAGAATGAGCCCCGTTAACAGTTCCATGATCAAGGGAGGAATCCTCGCCTTGCTGGAGCCCACCTTCAGTGCTTGGGCAACTGTCACTAGAATGAATATCTCCAGCAGTGCCAAGTACACTTGATCAGAATTCATGCCAAGCCATTGACTTTTATAGCTATGAACATTAATCTAGTTTATGTCAATTTTCAGGAAGAGAGAGGAGAAGAATATTCTTCATGTTGACCATCTTAATCCTGTCATGAAGAAGGCCATAAAGACACTCGTAGATTCCGGAATTCCTGAAGTGGCGAGGCTTTATGGCTTTAGATATCTATTCCCCAGGATTGGAGAACCAATCTTTGTTCCGTACGGCAGACTCGACGATGAGTTTAAGGATACACACGAGGCGTTTGAGAGAATTCTAGAAGAGGTCAACGCAATAAAGGATGAAGGGATGAAGACTTACAGGGCCTGGTACCCAACTGCAGAGGAGATAGATCACTTTAGGTTCACGTTTTATTCCATGACAAAGGAAGGGGGTATGAGGGTAGGAATCGCAGCTAACCCTCTAGCATCGCTGGAGCAGGACGCGTTCAGGATTGGGGAGGTTGTGGAGGAGATCTCAGGGAAAAGAGTTTTACTTCTTACCCCTGCACTTGCAGGCCAATCAGCGAACACAAACTCCGCACTGGCGAAGGCCTCATCTGTTCAGATTCTTGATTTCGTGTCATCAAGGGAAAGCGAGATAGTGGATGCCTTCATTTGGTTAAACAAGAACTTCCATGACAAGTATGATAAGGATAAGGAATATGACGCGGACCTGGGAAGAACATATATGACTAGGCTCTTCTCGGTCATAAAGTCCATGATAAACTCCAAGGTAACTAACTCTCCGAGTGCGGATGTTGTGATATTGCCACTCTTCGTCTATCCCAAGAGCAAGATTGTGGGCAATATTTCCATTATGGAAGCTTGGAACAGCAATGAAGCCTTTTCTCAGCTCTTAAGGCAAGCTCAATATCATGAGATCGAGGTAGGCCCAATTCTTTACAATGCGGAGACCATAAATGCTCTGGTCGAAAGGTATGCCTTTAACGCAGAAAAGTTGATAGTCTTGACGGACCAAAAAACTCCGTCCCTGGAAAGGCTAGACTACTTGACATGGGTAAAGAGATTTAAGGTGGAGAAAGAGACAGACTTCGTTAAGATCCTGAGGCCTGCTGTATGATCTGCAAGATCTGTTGTGCTGTAGACTCAATTGGAGAGGGAACGTGACCGCTTTCTATTTCGTTAAGAAGCTGGGTCGAGTTGCTGTTTATACTTACCACCTCGCTTGGAGGCAACGACTTAGGGTATCCCAACATTATCCATGTTCCCCCAGGTCCCGATATTATTAGGGTTGTAACTAGGTGAGGTTCACTGCTTCCCATGGCTATAGGAACCTGATTCCCGTTGTAAACCACCTGAGTCTCGCTTAACTGATATTGTTCCACTAGATTAACTACCCAGCTAGGCGTCATGTTCTCCAACTCATTCAGCCCTACCTGAACCCTATCAGCGTTGTTAAGGGGTTGTCCAGAGGGAGTAGCATTCAGATATTGATTGTAAATGTAATAGAAGTGGAATTGTACATTAGAACTTGGAGTGAATCCCTGGAACAGCAGGCCTGGAATTGGTGCACCATTTGCTAAGTCTGGTTCTGCCACGGAGTAGTGAGGAATCACCGTGAGATTTCCGTAGTTGCTTAAGGCGACGTACAAGGGCCACGACAATGTGGCACCGTATGGACAGCCGTACCAACTAATGAAATATACCTGCGTCGTCCCATTTGGAGCATAATCTGTGGACGAAACCTTAACCAGGTTAGTGAAGGCACTTTGGGCAGAGGTAGAGACGCTGGTCCTAAAGCTTAGCCCTATGAAAAGAGCTATAACTAACAGCAGGGCGATGAACGGTATGTAAATAAGCCTGCTCTCCTTCTCGTTCTTCTTTTTTCCCTTGGCCATTGCCATGATTTAACCAGGTCTAGATTTAAACCTTTTTCAAAATTCTTACAATACCTTTTGAAGATACGGTCTAGAATTTCACAGATTAACTAGTTCTTTTTAGGCAAATCCTCCCACTCTTGATCTGGGTTATCTCATCGCATTCAGTCTTAGTGACATTAACTAGCTTCTCCAGCACCTTCCTAATACCCTGATCCATTCCAATTATCTTGAACGCGCTCACCAGAAACCAAAGGTTTCCCCTAGTTTCTGCTATCATCAGTCTTGGTTCAATTTCTGCCAACTTCTCAATCACGTTGTACATGTTCCCCATTCCAGTAACTCTGAACTCCTTGAACACTGTGTTCCCAGCAACGTCTTCGAAGTCAAGTCCATCTGCATAAATTGTAACCAATGACCCCGTCTTCAGGACTGCAGTGAACTCCCTTGGTTCAATTTCAATTCCATATTTTGCCATGTAGTTGAGCCATCTTTCCCTCTTTCTTCCCCTGAGTCTCGTCCTAATTAATCCTGAAATGCTCATGGACGCGATAAGATCAGATGCAGTGGCAGTAATGAAATCCTGGTCGCGAAATATGGAGGGCCCAGAACATTTAGAGTCTGTGATTCTCCCGGAACATACGTAGGAAAGCTCAGGAAGTGGAGGGAAAAGTACGTCCTCAGGAATCTCTACTTTAAGTTCCACATAGATATTGTTGTAAAACTAGTTTATTTGGTTACGATTAAGGCATTTCAGGGTCCTGTTGTGAGTCCCTACCTGTGAGAGAACGATAATTGTAAATATTTTACCCCGATCATAAGAATCAGAGCATGAGCTTTAGGGATCAGATTCTCCTCTATCTATATTTCCATGGAGAGGCCAGGCTAGGAAGGTTGATGAAAGAATTCAGAGTAGATGAGGACGATCTACTCAGCGTATTAAGACCCATGGAGCTGGAAGGTCTTATCTCCAAAAAGTTTAAGGGTGTCCTAAAGAAGGAGACCTTTTACACTCTTACAGAAAAAGGAATTCTTGAAGCAAGAAAAATAGATGATTCTCTTTAAGTTTACATCTCCTTGGTGATCTCCTCTTCCTTTATCTTCTGGGAAGGTCTCCATCCCATTCCGTATGCTATTCCTGATCCTATCAACGTCACCGCTAGATTGATCAGTAGTGCAAGGATCGCTATATAGAGTGGACCTAGGGGCGTGGTGTAAAGGCTAGTCTTTATTACTCCGAACTTCGCGTTAGCCTCAATAACGAGGCTTAGGGCTGACAGAATTCCAGCTGCCCACCCTACAAGAGTGGCCTTTCCATTAAGATTCCTGGTGTAGAGTCCTAGGAACACCGAGGGTAAAGTTTGCGTTATCAGGATTCCGCCCAGTAACTGGAGCTGGATTGCGTAGGTAGCGGGGACCGCAAACACGAACCCCAAGGCCACGAACTTGAAGACTGTAGAGATAACCTTAGCTAGGGTCGCCTCAGTCTTAGGCTCTAGGGACTTGAACTCCTTGATCACGTTCCTCACCAGAAGGTTAGCTACTCCTATGGCCATGATTGCTGCTGGGACGAGTCCTCCTATGAAAATTGCTAGGTAAGCCAGCCCCACAAACCAGTCGGGCATAGTATATGCAATGAGTGAAGGAACCACGAAAGTGCCAGCACCTAACTTAATTACTGCATTAAGGGCACTTGGAACTGCATATACCAAGATCCCGAAGAGTGCCAGTAAAGCCAAACCAATACCATAAATTGGTAATAGTGAAGTACCTAGCTTCAGTTTCCCCTTGTCCTCTGAGCTAAGTGAACCATTTATGGCATGTGGGTATAGGTAAAGTGCAAGTGCTGATCCAAGGGATAATGAGAAGTACGCAGGGATGAGTTTAGGAGACAGTGCGCCGTAATTTATGGGACCCTTAGCGTGATTCAGAGCTTGATTTACCGTTGCAGATTGGATAGCCGCATTGTGAAATGCACTTGCGAATCCTCCATAACTTAGCGGGACTATAATGATTACAGCAAGAACTGTAATCCAGATCAGTATGTCCTTAAAGACTCCAGTAATTGCTGCCCCTCTTAGACCGCTAGTGAAGGTAAATGAGGCTAAGATGACGAACGCAATTATCAGGGCAATGTCAGACACCGTCTTAGAAACTACCCCAGTTAAGCCCGCAAGCATGGCTGCAAGCACAGCCTGCATGCCCACTATCTGTAGTGCAATGTATGGCAGCTCAGCAACTACGCCAGTTAGTGCAACCGCTATGGCGAGCCATCTGCTGTCGAACCTATCCTTAACGAAATCGGAGGCCGTCACATATCCCTTGTTTCTGGAAACTGTCCATAATCTAGGCATGGTTAAAAGGGCAACTCCGAATCCCCATGCCACGTAAGGCACAGCGAAGAAGTATAACGAACCTACGGCCAGCATACTTGACGGTACAGCTATGAAGGTGTAGGCAGTGAACAGATCTGCCCCCATCAAGAACCACACTAATAACCAGCCAAGTCTTCTTCCTCCAAGCCCCCATTCGTCAATTTTGGAGAGATCTCCTCTCCTCCATCTAGATGCCCAAAAACCCAGAAAGGCAAAAATTGCAAATAAAACCACGAAAACACCAAGGGTAACTCCGTCTATATTCCCGAATGCCAACTCTCTCACCTACCTCCGTTCTCCTTTACTGCAAGCACTACTCCTGCGAATAGAATAGTCGAAACTATAAGTAGAATTATTTGATATGAGTAGAAAGTGGTTAAACCTCCTATTGATGGTATGGTGTTATTAAAAACTGGATATAATGAATATATAATTATATCAATCAAGAACGCAATACCCATTGCCAAATAATATTTGTTCATACGTTATCTCATATACTACATCGTAATCGCCCTTATAAATTTTATAATTTAAGCGGAAACTATCATTGTCAATCTTATTGCAAAACAAACTATATCTCTAATCATAGAAGACATATTTATTCTTTGTCGAGAATACTTTAACTAGAAAAAGATCCAATTTATTAAATGGTAGAAATATAAATCAATTAAGGCTCTCATTTCTCTCATTGAGAGATGATAGTTGATTTGATAACGCTTCTAATCCTCTGGACCATTTCCTCTTCTCTCCTCGTGTAGTATGATACTGCCCTCCCTTTCCTTCCCATCCTTCCAGTTCTTCCTACTCTATGGATATATGTTTCAACATCCCTAGGCAAGTCAAAGTTAACTACCTGCTCCACATCTATTACATCTATCCCCCTAGCTGCTAGGTCTGTGGATATTAGGATGTCACTATCACCTCTCTTAAAGCTCATGAGGTTTCTCCTCCTTGAGCCCTGAGACATATCGCCATGAAGTAGTGATGTGCTCACCCTATCTGAGATATTGTCGTACAATGCCTCTGCTCTAGCCTTTGTGTTGGTGAATACTATAGCCTTTCCATTTACATCCTTGAGCAGTTTAGTTACTTTCTCGTGCCAGTTATCGCGGACCGGATAAAATTCGTGATCTATTTCAACCGGTTTATATTCATCAACCTTGAGAAATCTAGCATTGGGGGAGAACTCCTCAGCTAATTCCTTGACCTCTGGAGGTACTGTTGCAGAGAAGAAGCCGAAATTCTCAGCACTGGTCTTGGAGAGTATCATTCTCACGTCGTCTATGAACCCCATATCGAGCATTCTATCAACCTCGTCCACGATGGCCAGCTTAAACCTGGAGAGGTCAAGAGTACCCCTGCCCCACAAATCAAGGATCCTTCCGGGAGTTCCAACTATGATGTCACTGTTGGACTCTCGCTCCTGTCTGTCATAACCTACTCCACCTATGACTACCCCAACGGAGGTCCTTTTGTATTTTCCAAGTCTTTTGGCCTCGTATGCAACTTGCTCAGCCAGCTCCCTCGTAGGAACTAGAATGAGTGCGTTGTGGTATCTCTCCAGGACTGGTATCAGGTAAGACGCGGTCTTTCCTGATCCTGTTTTTGCCTGTACTATTACGCTCTCCCCATTCATGAAGACGGGGATGGCTATCTCTTGTACCTTAGTAGGACGCTGGTAATTTATGTCAGCCAGTGCCCTTTTGAGTTGATCGCTTAACTGATCAAACATGAGGCGAAGGTAAATTTCTGAGTTAATAAATTCACTTGAAAAATCTAAACGTTCTAAATCTTTTAGAAAACTCCTAGGTTGACGTGACCTTAAAAAGTTTTTAGATTTACAGGTAAAAAGATAATTATAGTTTTCATTGATGTAAAACTCATGATACGTTATGCTATATCCTGTTAATCTTATTTTGAATCTATTTCATGGATATGTTTAAGCATTTGTATTTCCCACTTGATATTTTAGACAGATTTAAGTGAAATTTAATAACTAACAAATTAACTACTTTGTATAACTTATACACATGAGACTTTTCGGAGTAAAGGTTGATTCTTTACTATCTCCTCAGACGAGGTACTTGGCCACCACGAAGCAATTCATTCCAGAATACGGAGAGGAGAAACCAAAGATAGTTGCTCTGGATGTGGATGGTCGAGTACTAAGAGAGCTTATTCTACTCAGGGAACCCATCCTTCCAGGGAGAAGGATTCAGTCTGGGTATAAACTTGAGGTCTCTTCCTCAAGTGATGGAAGGCTCGCAAGCTTATCTGGGATGTTCACACTCACTCTGGTACCTAGGGTTCTAAAGGGAGATAAATGGTTAAGGGGAGAGTTACTTGTACTTGGAAGGAAGATAAATCCTGAAAGAATCTTGATTTTTCACGACATACCCGTACTGGGTAACTCAGGGAAAGAGGTAATAGCTCAACTACAGAAATTCCTGGAAGAGTGGGGAATTCACACCAGGAAATTGCCAACAATAGTGAGGAACGTAAGGACCTTCGAAAAGGTTAAGGCCAGAGTTATTGACATAGACTTTCTAATGGCTAACTTTCTCCCCTGAGCTTTCTTGTGACTTCGCTCGAGACTTCCTTCGACAGCTTCCTGGTCTGCTCTGTGGCATTTCCTGACCTCTTTGTGGTCTCTAGGCTATCTGATAACCTTCGCGTGGTCTCCATGAGTTCTATCTTTCTTGTTTGACCAGCTATTTCCTCCATCCTCTTAAGTGTCCTGGTTGCCTCCACCAGGTTACCAGCCTGTACTTCACTGGATATCTTCTGGAGATTGTTGAAGTACTCGTACTCTAGAAGAACATCCTTGTTCACTCCACTCACGAAGGTAGCCTGACTATCTGCTGGTTTTATGTTAACTACGCTCAGAAGTGCTTGCTTTCTCCCGTCTACTGGCTCCTCATAGTTTGCCTTAACTGTCATAAAGTTTCCACTGTAGTTAGGAGGAACTACGGCTTCGCCAAGTATCTTGACTACTCCCTCAACCGCGTTCAATTGTACTGGAGGACCAGAATAGTTTAGCAGTTTCACATTGGACTCAGCGACTATATCCACTGTAACGTTCTTAGCAGCTATCTTCGTTTTTGCTGCTTTAGGAAGTTTCTCTGGAATTTCCATGGCATCATTCACGTGATAGAAGACTCCACCTGATCTATCAGCTAGAGACTTGAGTATGGTTTCGTTGTAATCATCACCGAGTCCAAAGGATATGGTCTGAACGCCATTGGGTATGACTATCCTCTTGTAGGTCTCAACGTTGGTGTCATCAGTGGGATTTCCGTCCGTTAATAGGATCACATAACTTGGAATTCCGTGCTTGTTGTGAAGATTGAACGCGGTGAGAAGAGCGGTAAAGAAGACTGTTTGACCGCCAGCTGATAGGCTCGAAATCTCTGCCGTAAGATCTTCTGGATCCACGAACTCTCTCACGATGTTAACCCTACTGGAAAAGGTAATGAACGACACCTTATTGCCCTGTGGTATCCTTTTAAGTAGCTCTATTGCCCCCTTCTTAGCGCTTTCAATCTTAAGACCGTCCATGGATCCACTGGTGTCCAGGAGAACAATATAGTGAAATCCTGTGGCTGTGGATATCTTCTCTGGGACTAGCAGAATTTTGAAAGCCATTTTTAGATCGCTGTTAAAAGAGTACTTGTGGCTTACCTCTACCTTCATGGAAAGTGTCATGATTTATCACCTTTCAGAAGGAATTCCTCGTCCAAGTAAACCATGTTGAACTTGTCTCCATCTTGAAGTAAAATCCCAGCCCTCATCTTGTGGTATCTACTGGAAAACACTGTAATAACCCTTTCATCTATCTCGGATCTGAAACCGTCAGCTACCTCATGTCCCCTGATTATTCCCTTGAGTGAGTTCTCTTTAAGAAACTCAAGTGTTACGTCCTTTCCGTAGAAGAAGGTTCCCTCACCTCTTATATTGGGAACGAAGCCGTCCAGTTCCTCTCTAGGATCATTCCATAACATCTCAAATGCTATCTCGTCCTCTGGTATTATGTCAGGTTTCTTAAGTTCCTCAATCTGTTGCACGCTTTTTAAGTTTCTAGCGATTCCTCCATGGACGCATAGGTAGTTATTCACAATGGCAGCGTACGGCATTTCCGAGAACAGATCCACAAATTCTTTGTAGTTTTCATCTCCTAGTTTCTCCCTCACTTCTGCCCTAAATCCATAATATTCATTTGTAAGGGGGCTCTCATGATTGCCCCTTAGAACAATCACCTTGTCCTTGTTTTCCACGAAATGGGAGAGAATTATTTCCAGGTTCTCGAGCCCGTAAGGTTCACGGTCTACGTAATCGCCCAGGAAGACTATGGCGTCATAATCCGAGAAATTTTCGAAAACGTATCTCGTAACCATGAAAGCTCCATGGGTATCCCCAACAAAAACTGCCCTAGGTCTATCCCCAACCCTCAAGAGAGGTTTCATCGACGAGAATATCTCTCTAGATTTTCTTACCAGTTCGAGGAGACTATCCCTCCTCTCTTGAGGCCATGAACTCATTCTCTCACAATCTTTATAATGGTGCTATTGCCCAGTTTTACTACCGCATTTTTGGGAAGCTGAACCTTCCCCTTTACCGTCTGAAACACCTTTCCGTCATAGATGTACGTACCGTTGGTGCTATTTAGGTCTTCTATGTAAAGCGTATCTCCTTCCTTAGATAGAATGGCATGCCTCCTTGAAATCTCGCTATCAGGGATCATCAATACGTTTTCAGGACTTCTTCCTAAGGAAATATTTTCAAACACGTCAAAGTCTAGCGGAACCTTCGTCTTATTCAGGGCCGAGACTGGAGTCGCAATGAACTGAATATAGTATTTGCCCTCTTGGCTACTGGGTTGTGGTTGGGTAACTTGAGCTTGTTGGGTTGTACTTGCCTGCTCTTGAGGAGTTGGACTGGCGGGAGCTGAACTTTGTACTACCTGCGCCTCTGCTGATTGCACTGATTGTTCTTGGATTGGTTGCTCCTGGGCCTGGACCTGTGTCTCGGTAGGCTGAACCGCTTGTTGTGGCTGTTGTACCTGTTGTTCAGCTGGCTGTTCTTGTGAAGTAGATTGTGCTCCTACCGACTCGTCAGGTCTCTTTAGTCCACAGGTGGTACAATACATTGCATCGTCAGGATTCTCTGTTCCGCATCCCGTGCATTTCCATGTCATGGTAATATTGTAGATCAAGAAACCTATTAAGTATTTTCGCTTATGGAGAAGTTCTAACGTTTTGATTTCTCCATGGAAATAGCTTGTCTTCACCAAGAAATATCATCAAAAAGTTTTTAGTTTGACTAAATTTCTCATAAGTCATGCAGAAGACAATCCAGGGAGTATATGTAAACCCTCAGCAAATTGCCTATCAATTAGAGAACTGGTTTAGGTCCAAGAAACACTATCAGACGCAGGTTCTAGGGATGGGCGCAAGCTATGTGGTTCAGGCCAAGAAAGTTGGTTTTCTGAGAACGATAATCGGTGCGGATAGGGCCTTCACTGTGAGGCTGGTGGGCGGTCAAGGTTTTCTTAATGTGGACGTGGGATTAGCTGATTGGTTAAAGGCGGCAGACGTGACGGAGGATGTTATAGCCGCACTTGTATTCACTCCGCTCGCAGTAGTGGAGGGAATAGAAGAGCTATACGACCTAAAGCTAGAGAAGGATATCATAAAAGAGGTTGAGAATTTGGCATTTTCCATGTCTCAGGGACTCGGGAGTCCCATGTATCAGCCCTATTCTCAGCCAAACCCATATCAATATCCGCAACAGAATCAGCCTTCACAGTATCCACAACCTACTCCATATCAATCTCAGCCTCCTAACCAGCCGTCCTATCAACCCCAACAGAAGTACTGTCCATCTTGTGGAGCGCCCAATCCTGGCACGGCTAGATATTGTATGAGCTGCGGAACTCAGTTATTCTAAACTAGATTTTCTTTGTTATTTTTTGTAAAAAGTCCAGGTCTCCAGGGGAGGACAAGAGCACGCTTTTTGCCCCTATTCCCTTTAGCTCCTCTATCACCATGTTAACGCTCTCGGCATCAAAGGTTGGTTGAGTTAATGTCTTCAGTATCTCCTTGTTCTTTTCAGTTCTCACTATGATGTAGGGGATGATCCTCTCTAGGGGTAGTCCTTCCAAGGAGCTAATTCCCCCAAAATAGAGCCCTAGAAAGAAGTCCGCGGGCAAGTCTAACCTAGAAAATATCTCTTCCTTGGTCTTCCTTAAACTCAACATCCCGCCAGCCTTGACCCCATAGCTCCTTGAAATCTCAATGGCCCTATCTGTTGAAACTTGGTCTACTTCCCTTCCAAATCTTGGCCTATCTCCACGTGTGAAGGCAATATCGAAGTTGAATGCCTTGGCGGTTATGGATAATGATCTGACGAACAGTTCATTGACGTCGGCTAGCCTCTGGTTAATTATAATCCTCTTACCCTCGCTCGCCTCCCTAGCTAGCACTCCCACCGCCACTGGAATCACAGAAGGGTCTCCTAGGGGAGCATCTGGAATATCAAAACCGTCAAAACTGTCCAAGGAAGATATCTCCCTCTTTAGTTTGTCTATCTTTCGCCTGGGATGCAGTTCTGCTAAGATCTCCATTCCGCACTCTATTTAATAATCTCTTTAAAAACATTTATACGTGTGTACTGCAAGAAGTGCGGTTCTAAGGCCATAATTAAGATAACCTCAGCTAATCTTACCCTCTGTTCCTCCCACTTCACGGAGTGGTTAGAGGGCAGGGTTGAAAGGACCATTAGGGATTACGGCATGATTCGTGGTGGGGAGAGGGTAGCGGTGGCAGTCTCAGGGGGTAAAGATAGTACAACGTTGCTCCATGTCCTTGCGAAGCTATCTGGGAAGATGGGTTTCGAGGTTGTGGGGATAAACATAGACCTCGGGATAGACAGAGGCACCAAATACTCGTCACTGAGCACAGAGTTTGCAGTCAAGAACTTTGAGAAACTAGGGGTCAAGTACAAGGTAGTCTCTCTTAAGGAAAAACACGGATTCACTATCGATGAAGCTAAGGTAAAGATCAAGAGACCTGTGTGTAGCACTTGTGGGCTTGTGAAGAGATACGTCCTAGAGGAAGCGGCCCAAGAGCTGGGAGCAGATGTTCTGGCCACTGGGCATAACTTGAATGATATGGCCGTATTCGTTCTATCAGGCTATCACTCAGGAGATTTAAGTAATCTGGCTAGGCTGAGGGCGGTTTCACCTGCTGAGAATGGGTACATCAGAAAGATAAAACCACTTTTCCTGGTGTCAGAAAAGGAGACCACCACTTATGCCTTGATCAACGGTATCCCCTTCATCATGGACTCCTGCCCCAATAATCCAAGGGTTGGAGGCCCTACCTCAGATAAACTAAGGCGGATAATAGAGAACGCCGAGGATGAGATACCTGGCTTCATGTTAAGGTTAGTCGAGAACTTTGAGACCAAGATAAGGCCCTTCTTCGAGGATCTTCCCAAGTTTAACTTGGGTAAGTGCAAAATCTGCGGTAGACCTACTAACAGCGATAGGGAAATTTGTTCCTTCTGTGCAGTCAAGATCAAAATGACTGGGGGCGAGAGCCAAATTGTCAAGGGAAACTAAGTTCACGATCCTGCTACACTATCCCGATGGAAGTCCTGCAGGCAAGTCAGAGTACGAGGAAGGTATCTCCAGGGTTTACGATGAGGCTGGACAGTTCCTCTTTGAGGTGGATGGAATTTTCCCGCCCAGGCCCAGAACGACTTCGATGGACTGGATCGAAAAGGTACTCGAGAAAGGCCTAGCCGACTGCAGGAAGAGGTTTATCCTTTACGTGGGCTCCAGATATCTTGTTAACGTTAAGAAATTACCCGAGGATGATGCAGTGGAGAAATTGAAGGAATTCTATTACAAGAGCGGAGGAAAGATATATGAGACCTGGATTAGATCCGTGGTTAGGGGAGTCAAGAGTAAGGGATTAATGCCTCCCTCCCTGAAGTCCCTTGAATTGAAGGATCGCGAACTCTATCGGGCAATTAAGTCTGTTTTAGAAAGAAAATAGTATTAAAACTTTATAACGTACTATCTAAAAATAGAGGTATGGCATCAGAAAAGAGATGGGATACATTTACTTGGTTTGCTGTTGTGACCCCACTAGTGGGCTTTTTCATCATGACCCTAATCCTGTCTGCATACCTCAACCAGTTCGGTCCATGGAGGTCAGTTGTCCCTGTGATACTGGGTTTTGGGATCTTCTTCCTGCTTGTGGGGATCTTTCTGAGAACCAAGTTTGGGAGAATGGCTCTCTAACCTAACCTCTCCTCTGCCTTTTCCAGGAAATTGTCCACATAGCTCTTTTCCCCGAAAATCACTAGGTCATCAACCTCCTTTTGATAGTACCTCTCAACTACCCTGAGCACATGTTCAGTGGTTCCAGGGAAGACATCAACCACTTCACCTCCCTGCAATTTGTCGTCTTCGTAAATTGCGACCGCCATATTCTTGTACACGTTTACCCTGAAAGTTGAGATCACCTTCCCGTCCTCTACCTTCTTGTATACGTAAACTAAGAGGAGAGGTTCAGTCATAGAGTGCCTGGTATACTCGGCGTACTTTATCATGGCTTATTTAATGGAACTGTCATTTAAAAAACATGAACTCCATTCAAGATCTCATCGAGTTCGCCAGGATAGACACGACCTCAGCCAAGGGGAAAGGAGAGGAGGGAGCGAAGTTCATAAGGGATTACATGCAGGAGCACGGAATTGAGGCAAGGATAATCAGGCATAAATCTAGGAATCCCTATGTCTATGGGGAAATCGACGTTGGCGCCAGTAAGACATTGCTAATCTACAACCATTACGATGTACAACCAGCCGAGCCACTCGACAAGTGGAACAGCGATCCCTTCAATCCCGTTATTAAGGACGGTAAGCTAGTGGGACGAGGCGTGGGAGATGATAAGGGCTCGCTCATGGCTAGACTGCAAGCGTTAATCGAGATGGGGAAGCCTCCGATCAATATCAAGTTCATTTATGAGGGGGAAGAGGAGATAGGTAGCCCCAACATAGATTCATTTCTAGCCGAACACAGGGAATTACTAGCCTCAGATTACGTTCTCTGGGAAGGCGCAGGAAGAGGATCCAGTGGCGCACCCGAGATAGTCCTTGGAGTAAAGGGTCTACTATACGTTGAAATCTCGGTAAGAACACAAAAGGACCTTCACTCCATGTATGCCCCTGTGGCCAAGAACCCGGCTTGGGAGTTAGTTTACTTGTTGTCTTCCCTAAGGAGTGGTGGTAAGGTTAACCTTCCTGGTTTCTATGACAAGGTCAGATGGCTCACGGAAGAGGAAAGGAGATATCTTAAGGGAAATAAGAGGTCCATGGAGGACGCACTGGGACAGGAACTCCCAGACGACTTTCAGAGAAGACTGGTAGAGGAACCAACATGTAACATTGCGGGGCTATACTCGGGATACACCGGTGAGGGATCTAAGACGGTGATTCCATCCTATGCCATGGCAAAACTCGATTTTAGACTTGTACCAGATCAGGACCCTGACGAAATCCTGAAAATACTTCAGGACCATCTAAAGGGAGTGGATATCAAGGTCTGGGGTAAGGTAAGGCCCTATAGAACCTTAATCAATAGTAAGATTGCTAAATCGCTGATTGATTCCGCCAAGGAGGTATACGGCGTTGATCCTGAGGTCATACCCAACAGTTACGGTACTGGGCCCATGGAGTCCTTCGCAAGGATTTTGCAGAATAATCAAATAGCCGACGGAGTAGGAGTGGAGCATCCAGGTTCAAATATCCACTCCTTTAACGAGAACATATACGTAGATGATTATATGAAAGCTAAGGAGTGGATGAAGAGTTTCGTGAGGCACTTAGCTCAGCCTTAGTTTTTAGGTCATCACTCCTTACTCGGCAAACTCATCATCATTATTAGGATGGTGCCCAGGGTAAAATGTTCACTGTGTTCACTGTGGATGGGAGAATCTGGGAGGAGAGGGTTGAGTCCAGGCCAAATAGGTTCATGGTAAGGATGGAGTCTGGCAACACATGTCACCTTCACGATCCAGGTAGACTCAAGGAGCTGATATACCCTGGCAACAGAGTACTAGTAAGGGAGACTAAGGGAGCAAAGACGTCGTGCTCGGTCCTCGCTGGCTGGGATAGTGAGTGGGTGATAATTGATAGCAGATTTCATCCAGCCATTGCCAAGAGATTTCTTCCACCAGACGCGAAGGGCGAAGTTAGGGCTGGTGAGAGTAGGCTCGACTTCCACTTCGATGACACCTGGGTTGAGGTGAAGGGATGTTCCCTGGTTCGGAATGGGATCGCCCTATTTCCTGACGCACCCACTAAAAGAGGGGAGAAACATCTCAGAGAGCTGATTAGGTTGAGGCAGGAGGGTCATGGCTCAATGCTCATGGTCCTAGTCATGAGGCCTGCAACGTGTTTCCTTCCCAACGAGGAAACCGATCCTAGATTTTCTGAGGCCTTCTGGGAGGCTATGGATAGTGGAGTTAACCTTGTGGTGAAGTCGTTCAAGCTTGAGGGTAGGGACATAGTTTACGTTTCAGACCTGGGATTGTGCCAGACGCGAAAGTAAGGTTTTAATCTCAACCCTGAACAGGTGGCCCTCATGTTTCCTGCAGTCTGACGACCCGAACCCCTTCACTGGGTCAGTGAGGATATTGGCAATATCTTCCTCAGTTAGCGGGAGAACCAGTGCCCCAAGGGGTTTACATAAGTCCTTAAGGTAGTCTACGTGCCATCTCCTCTTTGCTAGGCTATCGCTAAGATGTCTTCCAACTCTTTTCCCGCAGTTGACCCCGCAAGATCCAACGTAGGCGTAAGTCCCCCTCGTAATACTGAATACCCTCCCCGAAGTCCTTATTTCCCCATTTTCACAATCGAAGAGAATTGCGTATCCCTTCCTGTTCCATTTCATTTATTTCATCTATTCTATTGGAAAGATTTTTAGTTTAGTATACTCTTATTAGGAAACCAGTGATAAAATGGTCGTGGAATCGAATTGTGAGATTCCGGAAAACCTTCTATATTACATCGATGGGAAAAACACCGTGTGGGCCAAGCAGGAATCTGCTGATACCATTCTTGTCGGGATAACTGACATAGCCCAAACCATGGCCGGTAAGGTAGTAAAGGTCAGAATAAAGAAAAAGGGTACTAAGGTCGAGAAGGGAAAGCCAGTCGCTACCATGGAGAGCGGTAAGTGGGCAGGCCCAGTTCCAGCTCCTGTTTCAGGTGAAATTGTTGATGTCAACGGGGAAGTGGAGAAGAGCCCAGTCCTAGTGAACAGAGACCCCTACGGAAACGGTTGGCTTGTTAGGATGAAGGTGGCTAACCCAGAGGAATTGAAACAGCTCTACACCGGGGCACAAGCAGTTCAAAAACTAAAGGAACTTGTTGCAGCAGAGAAAATATCCTGCAAGAGGCTGTGAAATGTCGTGGAGGTTTGTTTCCCTCCCTCCACAAGACGGCTATCACATGGTAACTTCCTTCGTCTCAGTTGCTGAGTACGTTACAAGGGGAGGAAAAAACACATTTCTAGTTTTTTCTGTTAAGGAACCATTCGTTAACGTTGGAGTTCATCAGGAGGTTTGGCTGGAGGTAGATCTAGATTACACCTTGAAGAACAAGATACCAGTAGTGAGAAGAGACTTGGGCGGAGGTACTGTGGTCATAACTCAGGGGGAACACGACTATTTTATCGTGTTGAGGCAAGAGGAGGCTCCCTCGGATCCTAAGGCTCTTTACGAGAAGTTTCTTACGCCCGTAGTTAACGTGCTCAGGGACTACGGTTTAAACGCTTCTCTAAGGGACCAGGACATAGTGGTCAATGGGAGAAAGATTAGCGGGAATGGAGCCATGACTCACGGTAAGGCTGTGGTCATTGCTGGAAATATTCTCATGAGGGCTGACACACAACTGATGAGCAAGTGCATTAAGGTCCCCTCTGAGAAATTCAGGGATAAAATGGCGAAGGATATGTCGGAATGGATAACATCCCTGGAACGAGAGCTTGGATATGTTCCACCTAGGGAGGAACTAGACAAGAAACTGAAGCAAAGTTTCGAGGCTCATTTGGGAATCAAGTTTGAGGATTCCATGTTAACTCCAGAGGAGATTGAAAGATGGGAGCAATTGGCGAGTGAGAAGAGGAACGAGGAGTGGATTTACTATAAGGACAGGAGGCACCCCGATCTGAGGACCGATAGGTGCGTTAAGATCTCCTCCGCCGTAGCCATATGTCACCTGGATTATAAGGCTAGAAAACTAGTCAGGATAACTGCGAAGTTCGTGGAGAAGAGATTACAGGAGGTCTCCATTTCAGGTGATTTCTTCGTAATGTCGCCCAGGGACTTTATAGAGAAGCTTGAGGACAGGCTTAGCGGGACCTCGCCTGATAATATACCGCAGATGATTGATAAGGCCTTCTCCGAGTTGAAGCCAGTGATCTTTGGATTTAACGCGGACGACCTAAAGAAAGCGTTCGAAGAGATACTGAATAAGCCAGAGGTTCAAGAGGTCATATAACGGGAAAAACTAGATCTAGATTGAAATCACAGCTAGTATTTCCCTTTCCTCTACGCTACCCAAGAGAGCTCTGGAATCGACCACAGGCAAGAAACCCACGTTTTCCTGAACCATTATCTTTCTAGCGATCTCTAGGGAGGAGTCGGGGGTAGTCCTGAAAACGGGCCTCTTCATTATCCCTGAGACTGGGGAGTTCACTTTACCCTCAAGGATGGCCCTACCCACATCGCGGATTGACACAATCCCGGAAGGCAGATTATCCTCCACCACTATGGCGTGTCTTTCCCAATTGTCCTTCATGGCCTTGATGATCTCTAACACCGTGGTCTCAGGGGCAGAGATGAGAGGGTCTACCTTCATTACATCGCCAACATTAACCCCTTCACTCACGGTGAGGACCCGAAGGAGGTCCCTCTCTGTGACTATTCCAACTACCTCTTCATCCCTAGCGACTAGCAGTGAGCCCACTCCCTTCTTTGTCATTATTTTGCTGGCCTGTTTCGCGTCAGCTTCAGGGGAGATCATGAGGAGGTCCCTGTTCATTACCTCCTCCACTACCTTGTTACCGTTATCCCATCCATACACTAAATCCCTAATAGTCACTATCCCTTGCGCATTTCCGACAATGAGTCTCCTTATATTCCTCTCGAGCATTAACGTCAGGGCTTCCTTCAAGGAGCTCCTAGGATCGACTCTAACCAGCTTCCCCGTCATTACGTCGCTTATCTTCATGGAATCACGGCTTTGTTATCTTGACTGAGGAACACCTGGAAAGACACTCTGATATATTCGTGAACTTCCATTCTCCCTTTGGCTTGAAGCACTCCTCTACACATGGGTCTGAAACCTGAGCTTGCATATTTTCCACCGATATCATTTTCAGACAAAAGGAAAAAACCTTTACGGGAGAAAGTCTACTCTCTCTCGAGTGAAATTTTGATTGAGAAAGTAGGAAACCTTGAACTGGAAGTCGAGGCAATTGTGGAGATAGATGGCAATGAGTATAAGGTAGTTAACGTCCCATCAGCTGACGAATACAGGGGATTTCCTCCCTCTTGGGAGTTCGTCAAGTCAAATATGCTTACGTGGAGACCATATTTTAAGGGGAAGATGGTCGATTTCAATGGCCAACAGATCCCAGCGGTGGGCCAGTATTTGCTCAACATGGATGAGGAAATGTACAAGTTTCTCATGGATATTTACGTCATGTTCAAGGTCAATAAGCCGTCAATTGAGACAAACATCAGCGTTGTAATAAGTAAGCAGATAGATGATATAGAGAGGCAACTGGGAAGACCCCTGTCGGAGCAGGAAAGGACTAGACTTTACGTGAGGTTTGCAACGGAAGCTGCAATATTCAGGGATCTTGGCCTGATCAATTAGGTGGTTAAATGATAACTTTCACAGCTGAGGCCAAGCTAGAAGGAGAGACTGCGGTGGTTAGCGTTAAGGACTTGGAACTGAAGATCGGTCTCATGGGATCGGAGAACCCGACCCCAGAGGAGTTAATGCTCGGGGCAGCGTTATCCTGTATGATACTTACGATTTACTATATTTCAAGGGAAATGGGGGTCAAGCTTCAGGGAGTGGAGGGTTACATTGAGGGAAACCTGGATCCCAAGGGCTTTCAGGGTGACCCGAGTGTACCCCCAGGCCTCCTTCAAGTTAAGTACGACCTCACAGTCTTCTCAGATGATGAAAGGATAGGCAAGGTCATGGAGCTGTCCATGAGAAGGTGTCCCTTGAAGGACACTCTCATGAGAAGCGTTGACGTCGACGTGACCTGGAAAATCAGAAAGACTTAAAGCCTCATTTATTTAACTTTTTTCGATAAATAATGGCAGAAGAGCTCATGAAACCTGGGGAGAAGCAACTGGAGGAGATCAGGGGGTATCTTTTTGATCTGCTGGATAATCTGAACGACATTTCCGTGAAACATGAGAAGCTACTTGCATCTAAGGGTATAATGCCCAAGCTCGCTGTCCTTCTGGGAATGATAACCATGCAAAGGTATCAGATAGAGCTAGTAATGAAGTACTATTGGAAACAGTTGGAAGAGACAATAAACAGCATGTCCCAGTTACAAGAACTACAGGGGGAATTAAAGGACGTCTTACAGGACGTTCAAAAGATCAAGGAGTTGGCCTCTTTAGCAGGACTTCAGATCTAAATTGATTTTTTGTTTTTTTCTCTAAATTAGTACGATCGTTTTAAAAGCGTGGGGAAATAAGGGTAAAAGAGGTAACTTGATGCAGATAACGTTCTTCCATGACGTGTTGTGCCCCTTCTGCTACGTCACCAACAAGAGGTTAAAGAAAGTCCTCTCTGAGTACAAGGACGTGCATGTGAAGCATAAGGCGTTCATGATAATATCCTCCCTTGACGATCTCATTGCTGCGGCACCAACTCCTGAGGATGCGAGGGAACTGTTCAAGAACGAGTTCTCGATTCTAACTAGGTACTTCCCCGATTATGATCCTAAGAAGGTAATCGAGAAAGGCAAGATAGGTCACATCTGGTCAATGCCACCACTTATGGCCTGCAAGGCGGCTGAATTCCAACGGGGAGACGAGGGCCACTGGGAATATTTCACTTTAGCTCAAGAAAAGTTCTTTATGGAAGGGGAGAACGTCAACGATGACGAGGTCCTGCTCTCCATAGCTGAGCAGATAGGCCTTGACATGGACAGGTTCAAGAAGGATTTCAAGTCAAAGGAGGCTAAGCTCGCCGTGATACAGGATGAGGAAGAAGCTAAGGCCATGGGGATTAAGGGAGTTCCTGCCCTTCTGATCAACGAGAAGTGGCTCATTAGGGGCGTTCAAACAGAGGAATACCTTAAGCAGGTAATAGATGATGTATTACACTACGGTGAACCCAAGAAGATAGAACTGAAGGCCTACTGGGAGCAGTGAGCCCTCAACAAGCGTGGCAACTAGTTAGCTTCTGGGCCGTTCAACAAAGCTTATTTCCATGCTGGACTAATAATTACCTATGAAGAGAGTTAAGGACGTAATGAGCTCTCCAGTGTTTCAGGTTGAGGCGAATACAACGCTTCAGGAGACCTGTAAACTAATGCTGGAGAAAGGAGTAGGTTCCGTGATCGTGACAGATAACGGCGAACCAAAGGGAATATTCACAGATAGGGATGCGGTGAGGGCGATAGCCAATGGCGCCTCCGCGATGGATGAATTGAGGACCGTGGCAACAATGCATGACCTTGTTACGGTGAACGAGGAAGTTGACATTATACAGGCTGCGAAGCTGATGGCTGAAAAGAAAATCAGACATTTGCCAGTTACCAACAGTAACGGTGAGATTGTCGGCATGATTTCGGTTACTGACCTTTCGGCAGAGTTAAAGGAGATGCAAGCCCAATAGGGCAGGCCACTGTCTCTATCGTTGTTAACTTAACGTTTTCAACTCTCCATCTAATTAGTTTAGATGAAAATATTTATTGGTTGAAACATATCCCTTAAGTGTGAAGCTAGCTATCCTCATGGACGATAAGGATGATATTGCTCCCCTATGGAGGTCCATATCCATAGTAACCGTGGACGGTACAGTTGAAAGAGTTAGTGCTAGTCTAGGAAGATCCTCTGCTCTCCCGTATGCAGATCTGGTTATGGGTCGCGATATGCTCAGGGGGGAGATCAGTCTCCTATCCTCAGTTTATCCCATTGTTGTGAATGGAGACAGAATAGTGAGATTCGATCAAATAGCTGGGAAATTCCCAGAATTGTTACCTGGGGGAAAAACTCTGGGAGTCGGGTGGTGCGATGAGAGTCACGTTGCTTGCTTGTCAGGGTCTAGGTCTGGAAACGTAGTGAACGGCCTTTATCCCTTTCCCTTTCGTGACGGCGTTTTTGACAATGTAATCGCATATGAAATATTAGACTATGATGTAATAAGGGAGTCCCATAGGGTTGTGAAAAGGGGAGGAAAGCTCTTCCTTGTGTTCAGGGATAAGGTCTTTGGGGGCGTGAAACCTTCGGAGGCCCTTAAATTTCTCGTGAAGTTTAACGTAATATCTCTTGCTCTTAGGGATGGTTTCTGGATCGTGGAGAGCAAGAAGATCAGATAGTTCGCGAGTCCCGACTCACTCTAGAAAAGTTAATTACGATAAATATCTAGTTTTTTGTTATGTCCAAGCTGGTTTCCCTAGAGAAGGCCATGTCCCTTGTTAGGATAGGCGATACGATTACCATGAGCGGAATTTCTATTCACAGAAATCCCATGGCGTTCGTCAACATCCTTGTGGAGTACGAGTATGAGGAACTTGAGTTCGTCGATAGAGAGCCTGGGGTAGCGCTAGAGGTATTGTTGAAGCATAACGTAGTTAACAGGGTCAGGGTTGCCATGTCTACCCTCGAATGGTTCGGTATGTTACCAACTTTCAGGAAGAAGGTGGAAAAGGGTGAGATTGAGCTCCTTGAGGATACTTGCGGGGCCTTCATAGCCGGGATCAGGGCAGGTGCTAGTGGGCTTCCCTTCATGCCCGTTAAGGGAGTGATTGGGAGTGATCTAGTCAAGATCCATGAGGAAGCTGGTACTTGGAGGGTTTCAAAGGATCCCTTCACTGGAGAGGAGATTCTTCTGGTAAAAGCCATTGTGCCAGACGTTGCGATAATACATGTTAACAGGGCAGACGAGAATGGGAACGCAGAGATACTAGGTCCACTATACGAGGACGAATACAAGGCCAAGGCAGCTAAGAAGGTTATTATCACAGCGGAAGAGATAGTCGATGAAAGCTACTTTTATGGGAGGAGACCTACGATAAATTCCATTTATGTTGACGCAGTGGTGCATACTCCAAGGGGAGCGGAGCCAACTAGCATGTATCCCCTCTACGACGCCGATTACGAGGCGATAATGAAACTGATAGGTGAGGCTTGACGAGATTAGAATTCCAAGGCAGACCTTAGGTTTTGTGGGTCTAGCATGTCAAGGTATTCCATTTCATCGTGATACAATGTTACTATTCTGAGGGATTCTATTTCCACCGGAAAGCCAGTATTCTGTATAATCTGTTGCTCTGATGACCACGGCGGTACAGCTATTACTACCCATTTTCCTTTCTCCCTATCAAATTTCATTACCGCGAGATTGGTTACAAGAAACACCTTGTTTTTGGAGTACTTGGCCGTTCCCGTTACGAAATCAACCTTGCTAACTAGGGTATTTTTGGAGTGCTTCAAGTTCCAAAGAATCAGTTTATTGGCCAGGGGCATAAGATAGGCTGTAGCTGCCCCTCCTGGAAGCTTCACGGAAGGCCTCCTATAATCTCCTATGGCAGTCAAGTTCACGTTAGTCTCCTGATCTATCTGGGCTGGGCCAAGGAACATAACGTCAAGTTCACCCTTCTGTGCTAGATCAAAGGAATCTGCCGTAATCATCACAGGGGCTCCGTCCAAGAAGAAGGGGTCACCCGTGGACGGAGATACCTGGATCGTCTTAGGATTGTCAGCCTCTGCCACCCCAATTATTCTTATTTCCTTGTTCATCATGTCCCTCGCAAGAAATGCCGCTAACAACGCAGGAATAGAGTTTAGACCTACGTAAACAGTTTCCTCATAGCCAATGAGTTCGGCCATGGCCTTTATGACGTAGTCTATCTTCATGGGGGAAATTTCTTTAACCGTGGTTATAAGATGTTTGTATGTTCTCAGTTTACAAATATCGCGACTATTTCGTTGCAGGGGTAAACCACGTCGTCCCAGACTACTTCCAGGATGTGATTTTCATCAAACAACAGGGAAGTAGGTGGGACGTGATAAGTGCAGAGAGGTTCAGGCCTCAGGATCCAGATCTAACGGCAATCAGGGATGCGGTCAAGTACGCCACGCATAGGGACGACCTCAAAAAGGCAGTGATTGAGCTTAGATCCAAGGGAATAACGCTCGAGGAGGTAAGGAACTTTCCCTTCCCCAGATCACTTATCGAGGGGAAGAAGAAGATCCAGGCTGAGTTCGACTAATGATCTTTTTGACTCTCTCCCTAAGCTTGTCTCCAGCCCTGAGCCATTGCGCGTTTCCCTCTAAGTCGCCGTTTAGGGTGGTGTCACGCAGAAGTCGAGCGAACTTATCCGCGTTGGACTGCTCAGCCAGTATGCTTTCCTCTAAACTTTGGCCTTCCCTCACCCTAAGCACGATGGAGACTATCCTGTTTAACCTATCTGGAACCCCAACCCTAGATCCACGGAGTACGATCTTCACCCTAGGTTGGTGATATCCTGCAATCTCCGTCAACTCCCGCGTAGCATATTTCCATCCAGAGTCGTCCACAATTCCTCCCAAGATGAATGTATCGGCACTCCTCAGAGTATCCTCGGTTGCCTCTCTCTCACCATAGGGGTCTAGCACGATTGCGTTGAAGGGTTCAACGTTTCTTCTGACCTTGTTAAAGAACGACACCTCCATGAGCATCTCTTCTAATTCCTGCGTGGTGTGATTTAGAGAGAGGTTGTAATCCCAAAGATACTTTCTGAGAGTGGAGATCACCATAAGGATCTGGCTCACCAACTTTCTCTTTTCGTCTTGAGAGTGCCTATCCCAAAGCGAGAAGTCTATCATAAAGAGCGGGGAGCTTGGAAACTGGAAGGGGAACTTATCTCCCTGGGGATGGGGCGTGTCTGTGGCAATTTCAGTTCCCTTTCCTCCCAGGAAAGAGATACCGTATTCCTCAACTATCTTTCTTCCGTAAAAAATTCCGCGCCTTATTCCCCAGTTGTAAAGGACCAGTTTTAGAGCGGTATGCTGAAGAAATGGCCTTCTCAAACCCCTAACGTATAGAGTATCTATCCCAGAGTCCTGCAGTTGCTTACCTAAGGCTCTTCCAAGTATCAAGTATATCTATGGAGATTTAAGGAGTTTTCCTTAAAATTCTGGTGATTACGCTTCACGAGAATTTTCAGGCCATAAACAACTTTGAAGCCACCGAGATAAAGAAAATCTAACGAAGATTCAAATAGAACTTTTCACCAAATTTTTTTATACTGCCTGTCACCTCCGTTGAAAGTATATAGAAAATATTATTAATGCTGAGTAAGTAATGGATATGGATAAAAATGGCAGTAGAAGATATAGTTAAAGTTAGTAGAAACTATCAAGTTACTATACCAGCTAGAATCAGGCAGAAGTTCCAGATAAAGGAGGGAGACCTGGTTAGAGTAGTGTTCGATGAAAATGAAAACTCTGTGAAAATTTTGCCAATGAAGCAGTAAAGTCAACCTATTTAAGTTACACTCGTTTTTGCCTTTTCCCTTTTCTCCATGTGGGTTAGTATACGGAAGAAAAACAGCCTACTAGAGTCATGCAGACTGAGCCGGTCTAGTTAATGCATAGTTGCGGTTCCTGGGAGGACTAATCCTGCACAAGTCTCTTGAAGACGTAGTTGAGTATGTTCCCATGCTTCACGTATTCCAGCTCTGTTCTGGTGTCAATTCTAGCTATTCCCTTTATCGTCCTCTCTGACTCTCCTCTAACCTTTATGGTCACTGTGGTTCTCGGTTTCATTTCATCCAGTTCCACATCAACAACCTCGTTCCCCTTAAGGTTGAGGGACTTCCAATCCGCCTCAATCGGTATGACACCCATGGCCACTAGGTTACTTCTGTGTATCCTTTCAAAACTTTCCGCGATCACTGCCCTAACTCCAAGGAGCGCAGTGACCTTGGCTGCCCAATCCCTAGAACTACCTGTCCCGTATTGCTTTCCGGCAAATATTACCAGAGGTACTCCCTCGCTCTTGTACCTCATCGCAACCCTGTAAATGGTGTCCACAGTACCGTCTGGGTAATGCACTGTAAATCCTCCCTCCTTGTTCACAAGAAGGTTCTTGACCTTAGGATTCGCGAATCCACCCCTCAACATAACCTCGTGGTTTCCTCTCCTGGCACCATATGTGTTAAGTTCCTTTGCTCCCCTCTCCTCAAGGTATTTCGCTGCGTCTGAATCCTTGGCAATGGGACCAGCTGGGGATATATGATCCGTGGTCACCTTATCTCCCAGAACCATCAGTATCCTCGCGTTCCTTATTTCATTGAATTCGGAGCTCTCCTTGAACCAGGGAGGCTCAACTATGTACGTTGACTTGGGATCCCAGGCAAAGGTTAAACCACCCTCAACAGGTAACAGTTTCCAGTTCTCATCTCCCTCGAATATTCTCCCCTTCTGCTCACTGTAGAACTTTGGGTTTAAGGCCAGTGTAATGTAAGAGGAAATCTCCTTCATTGTGGGCCAGATGTCCCTTAGGAAAACTGGCCTCCCATTGGGGTCCACGCCCACAGGCTCAGTCTCGAAGTTGATGTTTATTCTTCCTGCGAGGGCATAGGCTACCACCAGGATCGGGGAAGCTAGATAAGTTCCCTTCAGCAGGGGATTTATTCTGCCCTCGAAATTCCTGTTTCCGCTTATAACTGCATAGCCCTCGATTCCCTGTTTTAGGTCCTCCTCTACGTCACTGGGTAGGGGCCCAGCGTTACCAATGCAGGTAGTGCACCCAAATCCCACTACGTGGAAACCTAAGGCTTCTAGATACGGAGTTAGACCAGCCTCGTTCAAGTATTTCACCACGATGGGGGATCCAGGGGCCATACTGGTCTTGACGTAGTTCATGGACCTAAGGCCCATGGCAACGGCCTTCCTCGCGAGTATCCCTGCACCCAACATCACTGTGGGATTTGACGTGTTGGTACAACTCGTGATTGAGGCCAACACCACGCTACCGTCGGCAATCTTTTTCCCTCTCTTGTTTCCGGTTTTAATCTCGGCCATCTTCTTGAGGGGAACTCTTTCGTCAGGGTTTCTGGGCCCTGCTAGGGATGGCTCCACATCAGAGAGGTCAATGTTAACTACCTCACTATAGTTAGGCTCTATCCCGTAGAAGATGCCCTGCGCCTTAGCATATTCTCCCACGATTTCAGCGTCCCTGTCCGTGGCCCTCAGGTAGTTTAAGGTCGCCTCGTCTATGGGGAAGTAACCAACGGTGGCGCCGTACTCAGGAGCCATGTTTCCGATGGTGGCCCTGTCGGGCACCGACAAGTGGGATAGGGCAGGACCGAAGAACTCTACAAACTTCCCAACTACCCCCTTACGCCTAAGCGTTTCTGTTACGTATAGGACTACGTCTGTAGGAGTTACCCCTTCCCTCACTTCTCCGGTGAGTCTAACGCCAACTACCTCTGGTACTGTCATGTAGTATGGTTCTCCGAGCATGACAGCTTCTGCCTCAAGCCCTCCAACTCCCCAGGCTAGAACCCCAATACCGTCTGCCATGGTTGTATGGGAGTCTGTCCCAATCACTATCTCTGGGAACGCAGTGAGAACGCCGTTATGTTCCCTAAGGTCCACAACCTTGCTCAGGAACTCTAGGTTTACCTGGTGGATTATCCCATTTCCTGGAGGGACTATCCTAAGGTTGCTGAAAGCTCCCTGGGCCCACTTCAGGAATTTATATCTCTCCTTATTTCTCTCAAACTCTGTCTTCATGTTAAGGGACAGGGAGTACTCCGTCCCGAAGTAGTCTACCTGCACGGAATGGTCTATAACTAGGTCCGAGGGTAACCTTGGATTAACGCGAGATGGATCCTTGCCTCTTCTCTGTAGCTCTGACCTCATTGCAGCAAGATCCACCAGAAGAGGAACTCCTGTATAGTCCTGCATTATGACCCTAGTGGGAGAAAACGCGAAGTCCTTACCAGTTTTCCATCCAGCTATAACTTCAAGGTCCTCCTCTGTGATTTTCTCGCCGTCAAGGTTTCTGAGTACGTTCTCTATCAGGATCTTAATAGAGTAAGGATACTTTTCAACGTTAAACCCCATCTCCTTGAGCTGAGATAGAGGGTAGTAGTAAGCGTTTCCTATCTTAGATTTCTCGATTTTCATGCAAGTTAGTAGCGTTGCAACAATAAGAGATTTTTCTATGGGAAAGGATTAGTAATAAAACTTAAAAGTTAGCTCCATGCCCGAGCCTTTATCTTCTCTAGAACCCTCGGTATGTTTATCTTCATGGGACAAACCTCCTTGCATCCCCCAGAGTGTGTGCAGAGTAGCGAGGGTTTAGGATCGCCGAACACGACATATGACCACATGGAGCCCATGGGACCCGAGTAGGGAGGAACGCCCCATTTTCCATCTATTGCCCTATACACGGGGCAGTGTAGATGACATCTACCACACCTAATACAGAGTAAGGCCTCTTTTAGGTCAGGATCTTTGGACGCCTTCACTCTCCCGTTATCCACCAGGACAAGGTGGAACTCCTTGGGCCCATGTGCTGGGCTAACCCTCTTCATCTCAATATCACCTGTGGAACTGGGTCCAGAGGTCAGGTTAACATAGGTGGGCGGATATAATCCCGCATATGCAGCTTGGACCATGGCCTCCATCATAGCATGTGGGAGGGTAGGTACGATTTTCTCGAAACCGGCCACTGCAATATGAAGAGGAGGAGACACCGTGGTAAACCTTATGTTTCCCTCGTTTTCCACGAGGATGATTGACCCAGTATCGGCAGCTATCGCGTTTGCTCCCGTTATTCCCACCTCAGCGTTGACGAACTTGTCCCTCAAGAACTCCCTCACCCTTGCCACGATCTGCTCGTGAGTTGAATTGGGCGGAAGATCACCGAGCGCCTCTCTAACCAGTTCCTCAGCCCTCTCCTTTGACATGTGAACCGCAGGGGCTATGATGTGAGAGGGTGGCTCGTTGGCGAGCTGTATCAGGAACTCGCCTAGGTCAGTTTCCCACACCTCCTTTCCTAGGCTCTTGAGATGTTCCCTTAATCCAACTTCGAAGGCCACCATGGACTTGCCCATGACAACCCTCTTCCTATCCCCAATTATCTTGGAGATGACCTCTCTCGCCTCCCTAGAATCCCCAACGACGTGTGGAACCCCACCAATTCTCTTTATAGACTCGACCGTCTGTTCCACGTACATCTCGAGATTGTTCAGGACCTCAAGCTTGGCCTTCCTCAGTTCCTTTGCAAGATCTAGTATGTAGGGATACTTCTCTAAGACATTGTAAACTCTGGGAACGTTGTTCCTTATCGTCCTTTCAATGGCGATTTCCCAGGTCATAGTATCACCTCAGCAAGGTCCTTTACCTCTCCCTTAAAGTGAGGTGAGAGTGTAACGTAACAGATTGGACACATAACCAGGAGCCTGTTAGACAGTCTGTTCAGGTCCTGAGCTCTCTTCTCCGCTATGGATTCACTTAGATCCCTGTTGATTAGCGCTATGGGACCACCACAGCACGTGGAGGTCTCCCTCCCAGTTACAAGGAAGTCTTCGTTTAACTTGATCCCAGACTTAGACATGAGCTCCCTATACCTATCCCTAAGGTTGAGGAACCTGGAGTAGAGGCATGAGTCGTGGATCGTGAACTCTCCATCTATTTTCCTATTCACATCCACTAGCTGGAGATAGTTCACGACCTCTACATCAAAGGGGATGAACTCGCCATATCTGGTCAAGGCGTTGTGCGTGTGGGGATCAACAGTGATGACTCTCTTTACCCCCCTTTCCTTCAGCATCGACGCTACCTTCTTGGCGTGATCTGCGAAATCCTCGAGCAGACCTGACTCTAATAGGAGGGCGCCACTATAGGGCTCATCCTCGTACAGGTACCCAGGGTTGATTCCCCTTCTCTTGAGGGCATTCACGATATTGTTTAAGATCGTGTACGCCCTCTCCATCTCCTCCTTGGGAGGTTTAACAAGCTTTGCGAAGGATGACAGTCCCTTGAGGGCCCCGGTGAGGGCACCTGCCATGGAAGAAAATTTACTTAACGTAGGGACTACTGGTTCAATCTGATACATACATGACGTGAAAATTATGGTCTCCCCACCGTGGGGAAGGTCTCTGGCCCAGCCTGAACAAACTCTCTTGTCCACGGGGAAGGGCATTCCATACTTATCTAGGCTTTGCTTGAGAAAGGATCTGAGGCTCTCCATAAATCATAGTAGTTGAACTGGTAAATATGTCAGGCTTTAGTTTCCTTGCTTAGTCTTCCCTTGGTTCTGGTGACTTCCCTGTAACTCATGACCATGCTCATCACACCTAACACTCCAACCACAGTAACGACCAGAAGGAATCCCACATCTATGGCATTGAGGTTAGGTATCGAGATACCGGTGGATACTGCCCAGTTATCAATACTAGGAAAGAGCACGATCAGCAGACCCACCAATGAGAAAGTGAATCCGCCGTAGTATAGAACCCTTCCTGCAGTTTTACTACCTACGTATTTGATATCGTCCTCAGTGAGCCTTTTCACCTTCATTAGATTTGCGAATAGCGCCCCAAAGATTATCTGCATGGTCATGGTGCCTAGACCAAACATCACTCCAGGTAAGGGGGCAAATAGCACGCTTGGCATTCTGGGTGCAAGTACGAAGGTAATGATGGAGGCATATGCTCCAAAACCGAACCCTGCAATTAATCCGTGTACAATGGTCATCTTTATTGGTGGGTCTTTCAATTCGTTCCTCTCTGCCATGGGATCGTGATGCTCACTACCCAGCAACTTGTCTATGGGTAGGTGAATGTACCTTCCCTTAAGGATGTAGGATCCGGCTATGGCCATAACTATTCCCACGATAATGTATACTGGTCCGTCAAGGTTATACCTGTTGTAAATTTCAGCTAACCCCAAGAATCCTAGAGTGGTCAGGAGCGCTCTCTGAACGGTAAAGCCCAGGGAGAACAGGAACCCTGCCTTCATACCTCCCTTGGTGCTGTACTTTCCCACTGCGTAACTGAAGGTTATGGGCCAAGTATGCTCATCAGGGGTCGCTCCATGCATCAGACCTAGAATAAAAGAGATAACTAGAATTTCGGTGATAGTAAGGTTCTGTGGAGGGTTTAGGATAAGTTCAATCAGATTCATTTCCATCAGATATTAGGGTAACCCTAAAGAATATAAATCTTTCCTTTTTGTCTAGAGAACTCTTAGGAGATGACATGGGAAAGCCCATGGAAATTTCAGTATGTACTAATCTCTGATCAAGACAGAGTACCATGTTGATGAGACAAATGTTCAGGGGATCGGTTTACAATTAGTTTCCCATGACAGGAAGATTCTGAGATACTGCTTTAGGAGACTCTAGGAGTTCAAAAATGCGGTTTCCCTTTTAAGGAATACGCGAAGAAAGTGATTAGTATGGAAATCAACAATGACATGGAACTTCTGGAAATCCTTAGAAGCGCTAGGGCCGAGGGTAAAACGGTATCTGTAATAGGAACCGGAACCCATTCTCATAAGACGGCTGACGTAGTTGTGTCCACATTAAAGATGGCAGACTTTGAGATAAAGGGACAGGAGGTAATTGCTCAGGCTGGGTCCTCTGTTACCAAGATAAGGGAGGAAGCTATGTCCTCTGATCTTCTTTTCCCGTCACTGTATGACGGTACCGTAGGGGGATTGCTTGCCCTGAATGAGGCATATCCAATTTCAACCGGATACGGAACTCCCTACATGTTCACACAATGGGCTAAGATAGTAACGCCTGTGGGAATCTTAAAGTGGAAGGGGTTGATTGGTTCAAAGGGTCTTCTTGGGGGGTTTACGGAGGCCTCGATGAAACTCTATCCCCGCCCATACAAGGTTGTTACGTTCACTAAGAGGGTTGAAACCGAGGAACTTATCAAGTTGTATAGCCAAGCAGTGGGGATGAAACCCCTCGCGTTCCTGGTCGAGTATGATAATGGGTACAGGTTACACGTGTCTTTAGCGGAGGGTGAACTTGAGGGTCTAGAGTCCTATGAGGGAGTTCCCGTTGTTGAGGAGAGCGATAAGGGGAGCTACATGGTGAAGACAGAGGATCTGAGCTCCTTCATGAAACTCATGGAAGCGGTCAAACCAATTTACGCATATTATATACACGGAGTCAAGTGGAGCAAGGTTTATACATCGGAGGAGAGCGAGCTCCACGGATGGGAGTATTTCCCTACTGCGGATGTACCTAGTATTGTGAAGAAGTTAAAGAGGATTCTGGATCACTGGAATATCCTGGTTTAATGTTCCTTCTAGTCAACAAGAGTCGGCTTGGAAACTATCAATCCCTACCTTGCCTTTCTCATGAGCTGAGGAAAACCTATATGTTCATTTGACCTTTCTATCCCATGAAATACACAGAAAGTGCTCCCAAACTTTTCATGAACACAGGAACAAAGTTTCACAGATCTCTAATTTTTGCTATGGGTGTTGTAAAGTATTCGTGTGCCAGGGCTAATGCTACCTTGGGAATTCTGGATCAGCAGATAGGAAAGGCCATTGAACAGGCATCCATGGAACTCATGGAGGGTAAACTCGATGATAAGATTGTCCTTGACGTATTTCAGACTGGTTCTGGAACAGGACTTAACATGAACGTCAACGAGGTCCTAGCCGAGAGGGCTTCTCAAATTTCGGGCCTCAAGGTCCATCCCAACGACCACGTAAATATGAGTCAATCCTCCAACGACACTGTCCCCACGGCTATCAGGATCGGCGCAGTGAAGCAAGTTCAGGACAAGTTGATTCCAGCCCTAGAGGGAATAATCAGCTCTCTCAGAGAGACTGGAGATAAGTACTCGTCTGTGATAAAGTCAGGTAGGACACATTTAAGGGATGCGATGCCTGTCACCCTTGGCCAAGAACTTCACGCGTATGCCGATGCCCTATCTCACGATCTTAACATGCTTAAAACTGTTCTTGAGTACGTTAAGGAGATTCCCCTTGGAGGGACTGCGGTAGGCACCGGTGTAAACTCCCATCCCAAGTTCAGGGAAACAGTTATCACGGTTATCAATCAGGTTACAGGGCTAGGATTCACCTTGGCCAACCCATTCAGGGGCCTAAGATTTCTCACAGACCTCCTAACCCTAAGCGGGATCATGAGAACAATCGCTGTAGAACTTTACAGGATGGCCCAGGACTTTAGGTTAATGTTCTCAGGACCCATGACGGCCATAGGCGAGATAGACCTTCCCACACAGGAGGAAATTGCTGGGAGTAGCATTATGCCGGGCAAGACGAATCCGGTTACTGCAGAGGCCTCAATGTTAATCGCTGCCCAGGTGGTGGGCCTAGATCAAGCCAACCAGTTTGCGTCTAACCTTGGAGAATTCGAGCTAGCAATGGGAGTTCCCTTGATAGGGCAAAATGTCGTGACCCAAGTTGATCTCCTTTCCGAAGGTCTAAACAAGTTCTCCTCCCTGTTAGTAAAGGGCATGGTTCCCAATCAGGAAAAGATGAAGAGATACGCTGAGAGTAGCCCGGCTCTAGTTACTGTGATCTCCCCTATTGTGGGATATGATAAGGCGTCTCAAATAGGGAAAATGCTAAATCGTGGGATGTCGATCAGGGAGGCCCTAAAGGAACTAGGATTTAGTGATAAACAAATAGATGATATTCTGGATCTCAGTAAACTTGTCAAGCCTGGGATACAAACTAAGTAGGAGAATAAAATAATTTTTATTTTTCTTGAATAGAATAAAAATTAGATATTTCTCTACCATTTTCACTACTAAAATCAATTATTCTCGCGTTTCAGTTAAGTGGAACGTACAGCTATCAGAACAGTCTTAAATAGAGGAATGTTGAATTCCTCTTGGATAAAGATGAAAAAACTCCTAATCCCTGCACTAGCCCTTTTAATGTTGGGACTATTTGCATCAATTTTTGCAGTATCCACAATATCAAGTTCTGTTCAGAGTAACCTGACTGTAGCTTACCAGAGATACGACAGCGTCTACGACGTAGGGCTTTCACTTCACGGAATTCGCGGGCTTCAAGATCTAAATGGTACAGTTTATTATTACGTATCTAACGTAACCTACACTTCCACCTACTCAGGCGAAAGCGTTAAGGTAGAGGGCAGTTCAACGCTATACCAGCTCAATCTCGGTAGCGTAAAGAATTACAAGGGCAATATCAGTGTTAGTCTCTCCCAAACCGGGACCCTGACAATGACGTCAGAAATACCTCAGCTCATTAGACTAATAGTGAACACCTCTGGAATGACGGAATTGGTTTGGGCTGGATTCGCAGGCTCCAATACCTCTATCACCACACAGGCCTACGTGAACGAAACAGGCACTCTTACCCTAGTCTTTAGTAATGGAACATCCCTAGTTAACGTCACACTACCGCTCGCCGTGGGTAACTATGAGTTCAGCGAGAGTCTGAACTTGGTCCAGGTAACCCCTACCGCAATAGCTCACTCCACCAGGGAAGTCGAGGTTCAGCAAAACTTCCCAAGGAGGTATGCACCAGAGGAAGATGAGCTACAGGTAAGTAATGGAAGCGTAAATGCCACAACCAATTACAACACCACCCTAGCCTACTTTAACGGTTCATTGGTTCCAGCCCTGGTTTGGAAGGGTGAAGGATTTGCCCTAATGGATCTAGGGTTTGGCAAGTTCGGCGTGTCGGGAAACTCCTATTACCAATTCTCCACAATCGAGTTCTTTGGAGTGAACGGTACAGTACTAGGCTACGTCCACAACAGTTACCTTTCCAAGGAAGGGAGCAGGCACGGGATTGTGTCTAACTCTTTCTCAAGCTTAGTTGCTGGAGAACTAAAAATGGTTACAGGCCACGTGACTCCGCCTAAAGCTGAGACGGAGGCCGAGGTAGAGGTTCATGGCATGCCAGTGGTGGTTGTGATAACTTCCAATGATTCCGCTGAGTCTACCGCCTACGTTAATCTAACTCATCCAGTATACGTAGTGGAACATGGTCATGGTCATGGCGCTCACCTGGTCGAGGTATCAATCAACGGCACGTATGAGTTCTTTGTGATTACTCCCAGCGGAAAAACCATTAATGTAACCGTAGTCAGGCCAGAGAACGTTACTGAAACAATAATAAACATGACTGGTCATCAGTATCCAGCCCAGAAGATAGTGGTAAATGCCAATGGAAGTATATTGTTTAACGTCACTTTGTTGAAGAACGAGAGCGTTGTGGTCTACAAGGAGGTTAATGGAACTCTAGTTGCCTTGAACTCCACCAACTACTTCGTGGTGAACGGTAAGCTCGTGGTCTATGACGATCCGTCAAATACGTACTATGCAGTTTACGGGGCATCACCTACCACCACATCCAGCACATCTACAACATCCAGCACATCCACGTCCACTACGTCTCCGTCCTCAACTTCTCCAAGCTCAGGAAACACGCCGCTATATATCGGGATCGTTGTAGTTGTAATAATCGTTGTGGCAGCAATAGCAATCTTTATGAGGAGAAAATAACGAGCGACAAGTGAAGGAAAGACTTTTATTTTTTCAACAAATTTTCAGTCGTGAAATGGCTATTATTTACAATACTGCTAGCAATATCACTTTTTCCCATGAACTTGTATGAGTCTAACACCTCTACCACCCTTAGCGCAGGTCAATATGAGTATTTCCCGCTCAACGTTAACACAACAGAGATACTTTCCTACTCCTGGAATTCAACAGGTAGTGTTGCAGTGATGGTAATGAACCAGACCCAACTTCAAGAATTTCTCAATGGTACAGGAAGCCCCTACAAGGGGTTGGTTATCCTGAATTCATCGTTCAGCAATCAAGTTCTGCTAACTCCTGGTAAGTATTACTTTGTGCTTTACGCCTACCTACAACAGGTAACCCTGCAGTACAGCCTGAAATTGGTCCCAGCTCAGGTGTCCTATACCCTTCCGGTGGGGTATCAGGAAAATTATCAGTTGAACCTAAGCTATCCCTTCCATCTTTACCTCTATCTAGTTTCCAATAACTCGTTCTCTGTTAAGGTCTCCTCAGGCAACGTCACTTACTTCAGTGCAGGTCCCTCCAGGGATACTCCTCTTACTTTCGTAAATCGTACGTTAACCCTGAGCCCAGGCAACTATTCCATTACTGTGGTTAATCCTGGATCCTCAACGATAGCCGTTTATTCCTCAGTGTTGTACACCCCCACTTATCCGGATCCCTTATCCTTGAATAGGACAGATTATCCCATGGGAGTAGCAAGTTATGGCCTATTTAACAGGTCAGGGGTACCAGTCCCGTACGTGATCAAGGCATCCTCCATAGTGGGGTTTGCTAATATTTCCTCTATCTTTGCTTATAATCAGACTGCCGAGAAACTGAATGTCTCCCCCTATTCGGCGAGTTTACAGTTAAATGCCCCGCTGGTCGTGATAAACGGAAAGCAGAACCAGACTTACTGGGTACAGAACGTAATAGTTTTCATGACTAATGAGTCGACCCTATGCTACGAGTCCTCCGTCTTAAACGTGACTAACGCGAATGCCACCTTAACAAACATCTCTATACAAGGGAGAGGCGGAGTGTATCCGCCCTTCAATAATGGAATATATTATACCTATAGGACTAAAGGAGTGCAGTACAAGACGCCCCTATCTCTCTTAATCTCCATAAATGTATCGGTGATAAAGAAACTTGGAGTAAGGATAGGCTTCGATTACAAGGTGCTTGAGAACGGTTCGGTGGTTAACGGTAGCTGGAACCAGGTTGACTCCCCTCTCATTCTAGACTCGGGAGTGTCACAGGCCTATCTTTACGTGGATGGATATAACTCCCCATCTACCCTGAATTTCTATGATGCTGAACTAGTTTTTGGAGGTGGAGGAAACGGAGAGGTGGCATATTTCCAGAACCTTTCGGCTACCCTTGCCATCTTCTACTATAACGGATCGCTTCATCCCTTCCCAAGCGTGTATAGCTTCGGCGCAGATACTGCCGAGGGCACGAGCGACTTACATGTGTCATTTATGAATGGTCTGGTTTCCGTTTCTAAGGGTCAGGATAACCCAGTCTTTCTCGCGAACCAGTTTAACGCGTCCATACCGGTATTGCGAGTTGTCGTTAATCATGTCCAAAACAAGAGCTCTGTGTCGAACGTTACCACTACTACAACTTACACGAACACATCAACTTCCACCAGTTCCAATGTTACCAAGAATACTGTACCTCCATCAAGTAACACTAGCCAGACTTCTAGTGCCTCTACGAAGAAGGGTGGTCTTCCGCCCTACCTTCTACCCGGGCTAGTGATTGCCGTAATCGTCGTGATAGTAATATGGGTGCTCATTAACAGGTTCAGAAAGCCCGACCTGAATATATGAGCTCATAATCCTTTTCCTCTACACCTTTCGACAAATTTTCTGGGTAATACCGGTTACTAAACTAGGTTTTTTACTATGTTTTTGATTAGTTGATTAATGAACATAAGGCAACTGAGGATATTGACCCTTTTACTTGAGGGGGAACTAAGCACATCAGAGATCGAGGAATATACTGGAATAAGCGGATCACGTTTGAAGAAAGAGTTGGATGCACTCATGAGGCGGGATCTAATTGAACAGAAGGCCATAATAGGCGGAGAACTCATCCTCAGTATAACACAAAACGGAATAGAGGAGTTAATGAGGGAATATCCAGTGCTCAAGGATCTACTAGAGGAAATGGAGCAGGTCCTTTGCCTGAGATTTGGTTGTTGAGTACAAATATGAGTCACAGAATGGCTTAGCCTTCCTCCACGAGGGAGACCTGTATTTCAATCTCAAACTCCCTTCTCTCTCCACTGGCCAGGGTAATTAGGCCTATCCCGTTATTGAAGGCGTCAGGGGCTCCGCTCATGGGTTCAACGGCTACTGCACCAGGAATTCCAGTGTATAGTTGAACGAAATCCATTCCAGGCCTGGAGATCCTCACCCTTGAGTAATTAGATGAAAGGATCACATCGCCTGGTAAATAGAAGCAGTCGTCATAATCTCCTTGCGTAATGGTGAAATCTATCATCTCTCCCGTAGGTATCTTCTCCCTCATGACGCATCTCTTGCCTTTACTAGGAGAGATCCTCCAGTCCCCCTTCACGATAAAGTAGGGATGTGTCCCTACAACTAGGGGAGCCTCATCCCCTTCATTTTTCACCGAGATTGTACACCTTAACTCGTCCCCTAGAGAGTAGTTCACTTCCACGTTTAACCTAGAGGGATAACCCTGATCCCAGAGTTCCGTGCCCAGTCTCACTTCCCTTTCATTCTTAAAAAGGATCTGAAACGTCTTGTCCATCACTAAACCGTGAATGGCATTTCCCTCCCTGTTCAGCGGAAGGTTGTAAACTCTTCCCTTCCACTCATATCTTCCCCCCTTTACTCTGTTAGCAAACGGAAGAAGTATTGCCATTCCTCCCCTAGTTTGTCTTTCCTGGCCCTCAGTGATCACGTTCTTTCCCTTCATCTTGAAGGATGTAAGGTATGCCCCCCTCTGGTCAATTATTGCCTCCAACTCTCCCGAAGATATCCTTACCTGCATGTATGAAATAGCGGACCTAAACTAAAAAGTAACATGTAAGTTAACTCCGTTTACTAGTTTCTAAGATTTCTATAATACCTCAGTTTAATTGAATAGAGCATTACGTAAGTTTATGCTTGAAACGAAAAGTATCTGCCCATACTGTGGAGTAGGGTGCGGTCTTATACTTGAGGCGGAGAATAACGTAATTGCGAGAGTGTATCCAGACCGCGATCACTTGGTTAGCAAGGGTCACATATGCGGTAAAGGGAGTACAGCCCACGAACCTGGGAACAGTTGGGACAGGCTTCTGTATCCTCTAAAAAGGGAAAAGGACTTGCTAGTCAGGATTTCGTGGGACGAAGCTATCCGAGAGATCGCGTCAAAACTCTCGGAGATAAAGACCAAGTACGGTCCTAGTGCCATAGGATTCTACGGAGGTTGCCAGAACACCCTTGAGGAGGGATATACCATGATGAAGCTAGCAAGGGCCTTAGGAACCAATAATGTGGATTCATGTGCGAGAGTTTGTCACGATCCCTCAGCTACAGCCCTAAAGGAAATGGTAGGCCTCGGCGCAACCTCAACCTCAGTTACGGAGATACCCAAAAGTAAGGTCGTGGTTATAGTTGGAGAATCACTAACCGAGAGCCATCCCGTCCTAGTTCAGTACCTCTCGACCTTGAAGAAAAATAACGGCAAGGTGGTAGTGATAGACCCCAGGGTAACAGGGACTGCGAGGTTGGCTGACCTTCACCTCAGGGTTAGACCTGGTACAGACATTTACCTGTTTAACGCCGTCGCCAACTACTTGATCTCCAACAACATCTACGACAAGAAGTTCGTTGAGGAAAGGGTGGAAGGATTCGTTGAGTTCTCTAGGCTTGTTAAGTCCTACACAATCCAAGGAGCAGAGGAAATAACGGGGATAGATCAGTCCGCTATCCTCGAGTTTACCAAACTAATATCGCAGAAACCTGTCATCTTCTCCTGGGGTCTGGGGCTTACCCAGACTGGAGGGCCTAAGGCAGTCCGTAGCCTAATTAACCTCGCCCTGCTTACAGGCAACGTGGGTTTCGAGGGAGCGGGCCTCCTAGTATACAGGGGACAGACCAATGTGCAAGGATCAGGAGATATGATTAAGCCCAACGTGTTTCCCAATGGTCCCATGACGCTGGAAACGGCGAAGGAGCTGGAGAAGGTATGGGGTTTCCTGCCTCCCACATGGGAAGGTAAAACTGTAACTGAAGCCCTCCTTGAGTCGGACATGAAGGCTGTGGTACTCATGAACTTCAACCCTGCAGTGAGTTTCCCAAATAGACATAAGGTTGAGAATTTCTTGAAGTCCCTAGAGCTTCTGGTAGTTATGGATCCCTTCATGACAGAGACCGCAAGGTTTGCACACTACGTCCTGCCGTCGGCTATGTGGACCGAGAAGGAGGGTTCTGTCACCAGCCTTGATAGAGTTGTGAAATGGAGGTTTAGGGCAGTATCTCCTCCAGGAGAGGCGAAGGAAGAGCTCGAGATCCTGTCCCTCCTCGCAGATAGACTGGGATTCAAGGGATTTTCCAGGGATCCAAAGGAGGTATTCAAGGAATTGAGGAGCGTGGTCAAGATCTACTCTAACTTAACTTTGGATCAGGTCATGGACTACTCGTCCCCCTCAAGATACCCTGAGAACGACCCAGTTCTCTACAGAACAAGGTTCTATACTGCAAGTGGGAAGGCTAAGTTGAAGTTTGAGGAACAACCAGAACCCAAGAAAGGCCTCATCTTGATAACGGGCAGAGCAGTAACTAGGTACAACACAGACGAGATGATAAGCAGAACACCTGGATTCGGCCAACTTACACCCGTGATTTACCTTAATCCAAGGGACGCACAAAACCTGGGTATCAAGGATAATGACCTGGTAAAGGTATCCTCAAGATGTGGTATGGCAATCCTGAGCGCCAAAATCTCCCCCGACGTGTTAGAGGGAACAACTTTCGCGTATATGCACGTCCACAGTATCAATAATGTAGTCTGCGATGAGCTGGATCCAGAAACTAAAACTCCGAGATACAAGTATACTGAGATAAGTATAACAAAAATTGAAATGGGCCTAGGAGGTCTTTAACTCCTTCTTTAGTTCCTCGACAGCCTTCTTTATTTCATCCATCGATGCTTCGTCCTCTATGGTGGTTAAGTCGCCAGCACTCGAGCCCATCATTACCGCCTTTATCACCCTTCTCATGACCTTCCCAGACCTTGTCTTAGGCAACTTATCCACGAAATGAATCTGCGGACTAACAATGGGCCCCATGACCTTCCTAACGTGTGACTGTATGTCCTTAGCCAGTTCAGAGGAAGGAGCGTAACCTTGCTTTAGTACAACGAACGCGTGAACCTCTTCTCCTTTCACTGGGTCTGGCACGCCTATGACCGCTGCCTCGGCAACCGATGGGTGAGACGTAATTGCTGATTCCACTTCCCCAGCTCCAATTCTGTGGGCTGCAATTTTTAGAGTCTCGTCTGCCCTACCCAACACCCAGATGTATCCGTCCTCATCCACCATGGCGAAGTCTCCTGGATAATACAGGGAACCGAACTTGCTAAAGTACGTCTTCTTCAACCTCTCCCCGTTGTCGTTCCACATTCCCATCATCATGTTTGGCGGGAAGGGTGGCCTCATTACAAGGTACCCCCTCACTCTAGGAGCAGAGGGATTTCCGTTCTCGTCCAGAACCTCCACGAAGTTACCGGGTAGAGGGAAGCCTGAGGCTGGACCCGACTTCATTGGCATGTAAATTATACCCGGAAGGTAGCCCAGGTTCGGTGCGCCTGTCTCAGTTTGCCACCACTGGTGGGACATGAATACCTTTCCTCCACCTAACACTTCTAGCCCCCACTTCCATGGAGAGTAGTTAAGCACTTCCCCGTTCGTCACAATTATCCTGATGGACGAAAGATCGTGGTTCTTCACGTATTCGTCTCCATACTTCATGAAGTAACGCAAGGCTGTAGCTGAGGTGCCGAAAGTGGTTGCCCTGTATCTCTCAATAATCTCAGCCCACTTGTCTGGATAGGGATAGTCTGGGGCACTCTCGTAAATTACAACCGTTCTCCCCATGACAAGGGGGGAATAGGTGATGTAGGAGTGGCCAACTATCCAACCAATGTCTGAGGTGTTGAAGAGAACGTCGTTCTCCTGGCTAAGGCCGTAGCTCCACAGTAGCATAACGGCTGTCCCAGTCAGATAGCCACCGGTAGAGTGCATAATTCCCTTCGGTTTACCGGTGGTCCCAGAGGTGTAGAGAATGAAGAGTGGATCATTGGAGTCCATCCTTTCAGGCTCCACGTACCTGTACTTGCCGACCTCGTCGAAGAAAACATCTCTTCCCTCCTTCATGTTTACATCCGTTTTCATTCTCCTGTACACGAGCACGTGTTGTACTGGGCTTCTTTCTCCAAGGGAGTTTAAGGCCTCGTCGACAGTCTTCTTTAACTCCACGACTTTCCCCCTTCTGGGATAGGCGTCAGCAGTGATCACTACCTTGGCCTTAGCGTCCTCAACCCTGTCGGCTATGGCTTGCGAACCAAACCCGGCAAATATTACGCTATGAATTGCACCTATCCTGGCTGAGGCCAGCATTGCAGTTATTCCCTCTGGGGTCAGGGGCATGTATATGGTTACCCTATCCCCTTTACCCACTCCTAGGGATCTGAGCGCATTGGCCCACCTATTAACCTCATAGAACATGTCCTGATACGTCACGATCTTCCTTTCCCCTAACTCACTTTCCCAGATGACCGCAGCCTTGAACTTTCTGGGGCCGTTGAGGTGTCTGTCGACAGCGTTGTACGAGGCATTTATCTTACCTCCTATGAACCACCTTGTCATCGGGTCTTCCTGTCTCATGGTCTCTTTCCAGGGCTCATACCAGTCTAGCAGGTCCTGTGCTAGAGATCCCCAGAACTCTGCAGGTTTTTCCTTACTCAACTTCATGAGGTGAGCGTAATATCTCATGTTATAGTCTGCCTTCTCCTCTAGTTCCTGTGACCCGGTCTTCAGGGTCTGTTCCTCAACCATAATATATCGCATAAACATGCTTATACAATATTAAAAAGGATTACCCTCAACTCTAAGGCATAGTAAAATGAAGCTTAACTTTCTGTGGTTTAACCTTTACTTGAGTACACTAGTGTTTATTTCTTTATGAATTGCTCATCACGATGAAAACATAATTATTTCGTGGTATTGTGAGATTATTTTCAATTCATTTATCTCATCTTCATTTAACCTCGACTGGCTCATCACACGTAAACCCTATAAAACTATTTGTCAATATATGGCATTATATCTAATTATTTCTAATTATATTACTCCCAACACTTACAATATAACAATGATTTTAGCATACTAAAATGAAAAAGACTTATGGTAATTCCTTATCGCCTTGAAAAAAGGATAAAGTAAAGTGATAGATAGTAGAAAGATTTTTAATAATTAATTTCGGTCTAGAGTCTGATATGTCAGGAGAAAAATCTCAAAAAGCAGGGGATTTGGGGTTAGAATCTGATAAGCAACTAAGGAGGTCTCTAGGTAAGTTCGAGTTGCTATATCTTTCATTGGGAGGAATCATAGGATCGGGATGGTTATTCGGAGCCCTATATACTGCGGAAGATGCTGGTGGCTCTGCCATACTGTCATGGATAATCGCAGGAGTGCTCATTCTTTTCGTCGGTCTAGCTTACTCCGAATTAGGTTCGGCTATACCAAAGTCCGGTGGTATAGTGAGGTATCCGCATTATTCTCATGGGGGTGTAGCTGGATATATTATCACGTGGACCTATTTTCTTTCCGCGGCGTCGGTTCCTGCTATAGAGGCCACAGCCACAGTGACCTATTTATCTAGCTTGATTCCCGCACTTACAGTAAATGGAGTACTAACTCCTGTGGGCATATTGACAGCATATCTATTCCTCCTATTCTTCTTCTTCCTTAATTACATCGGTGTAAATATCCTAGGAAAAGTTACACATGGTGCGGGTTGGTGGAAGTTACTGATTCCCTCAATAACCGTAGTAGTTCTTCTCGTATTTTACTTCCATCCAGCTAACTTCACTCTTGGCGGAGGATTTTTCCCTTCTCCTTCCAATGTTGCAGCTGGTTCTTCAGGGATCTATGGATTTTCTGCAGTACTTTACGCAATTCCTACTACCGGTGTAATACTTTCCTACCTAGGTTTTAGGCAGGCTGTAGAATATGGTGGTGAGGGTAGAAATCCAAAGAAAGATATCCCCTTCGCGGTTATGGGCTCCCTAATAATTGCGCTTATTCTATACACACTTTTACAGGTAGCATTTATAGGAGGAATAAACTGGAACGTGCTCACTGTTACTAGGGGAAACGCAACAGTTCCTGTCACGCCAGGCAACTGGACAGAGTTAGGTCAAACTGCCATTTCATCGGGACCATTCTATCAAATTTTCAAGTTAGCTGCTCCTCTCGGCCTATTATCATTAATTTTCAGTGGATGGGCATACATACTGCTTCTAGATGCTGTGGTTTCTCCAAGCGGAACAGGGTGGATATATACTGGCACCAGTACTAGGACAATGTACGGCTTCGCTACAAACGGCTACTTGCCTGGTATCTTTCTAAAGGTAGGTAAAACTAGGATTCCAATCTACTCTTTGATAGCCGCGACTATTATTGCCGCAATATTCATGTTACCCTTCCCATCTTGGCAATCGCTGGTTGGTTTCATAAGTTCGGCCACAGTCTTTACCTACTTAATGGGAGGGATAGGGCTTGAGACTCTCAGGAAGACCGCCCCAGAACTCAATAGGCCGTACAGGTTGCCCTTAGCAAGGGTTATAGCGCCAATTGCTACACTTGCAGCGGGCCTGATAGTATATTGGTCAGGTTTTGCCACCCTGTTCTACGTTATCACTGGGATATTCTTGGGGTTGGCCTTATTCTTTGGTTACTATGCCTTCAAGGTTATGGGAATTAATAAGGCGTTTTCGGCTATTGTAGGACTGGTAAACATAGTGGTGACCCTAGTGTTAGCCTTTGAATTCTACGGTGCCACCTCCGGTCTAACTGCAGCGAATAACGTGGCGTTCTTGATCTATATCCTAGTCATGGTAGGCCTAGTAGCGTTTGATGTGGGAGTGCTTCACGCATTTGGCAAGGGTGAAGATGTGAAAAGGGAGATAACTGCTAGCTACTGGTTGCTGGCCTACATTTTCGTAGTAGCCATCATTTCATACTTTGGAGGTTTTGGACTCAATCCAGTTATTCCATTCCCCGAGGACACCATTGTCGCCGCAGTAGTTACTCTGGCAACCCACTACGGGGCAGTGAAAAGCGGATTTAGGACTCAGGCCATACAAGATATCCTAGAGGAAACAAGGGAGACCCCACCCTAATAGATTCTTTTTTTATCCTTTCTGTTCCATTTCTTCTTCATGTGTTCTGGCATACATGCTATACCTTCAGGTCCTGGAGAGTTTCCCGAGGCCGTTTACTCCTTTGTGGTATGCGATAAAATGAACGTCATGATAGATGCGGGCGTAGCGAATTCTGTCATGGACGCTAGCTTTCTAGACAAGCTAGATTACGTTGTAGTCACTCACCTTCATATAGATCATGTGGGAGCACTCTCAGAGATAGTCCAGAGGTACAAGTCAAGAGTCATAGTTTACCAGGGCTACTCCAAGTACCTAAGGGATCCCACGAAGATCAATAGGGATGCAAAACTCGTGTTAGGAGAGGTGGCGGACATTTACGGGGAAGTTACGCCGACGGAGGCTAACTTCCTTGAGGTTAAGGGAGGGGAAGAGATTGACCTTGGAGAAAGGAAAATGAAGATCATCTACACGCCGGGTCACGCAAGACATCACATATCGGTGATCATAGACGGTATCCTCTACTCCGGGGACTCAGCTGGAGGAAGGTATAATGGAGTTCCTATTCCCACAACACCTCCGCCACTTGACCTAAAGAGCTACCTAGAAAGCCTAAGGTTGCAGATATCTCTCTACCCTAGAGCTGTGGGACTAGCTCATGGTGGTCTAGTTTCCCCATCGCATCTTCAAGAGCACCTGAACCAGATATTGAGTAGAAACTACAAGGTTAACGTGGACCTAGGGGGGATAGCGGAGCAAATATTGAGCAAGCATCTGGAGGTAAATTACAAGGGGTTGGAGGAGGCCTATAGTTCACTGGATAGCTCCTCAAACCCATGAAATCTGTTTCTTAAATCTAACAGGAAAAGGCTTAAAATTGTTTGTTTTCTTTATTTATGATGCCATCTCCCCTGGACTATCCTGACTTCAAGAGGTTTATCATAAACAATGCGATCACGTCCGGGGTCTTTCCGCTAAGCGAAATGACCGTGATGTGGCTATTTTACCTGAACTTGCACAATCTCCTCCTCTACTCGCTGGTAGCCTCCTCGAGGGTCATAGCAAGGATTGCAGTCTCTCCGCTTGCTGGGTATCTGGGAGATCGATATGACAGGGGAAGGGTTATTTTCCTGACCAAGGCCATATCACCAGGTTTTCTTGTCGCCCTGGCTCTCCTCATGGGTTTCCACGCGTATTTACTGGGAATATTGGTCGTATATGCGAGGGCCTTCAACTCCGAGATAACTACTCAAACTGGTTCGGCGTCAATTGTCACAATGGTTCCCAGGGAAATGATGTCAAGAGCAATCTTCATAAACAGGTCATTCAAGGAACCGTCAACCTTGGCCGGTACCTTGGCCTGGCCCTTTCTCCTCAACGTGTTAGGCCCATACGTGCTCTTAATCTCAGCCACAGCCCTAGCCGTCTCTCTTCCCCTTATACGTAACCTAAAGATAAACCAAGGAAAGAAAGACGTGAATCTCCTCACAGGGTTCAGGCTATTTTTCTCCAGGTCTGAGGCTAGGGGAGCCATACTGGGTTTAGCTATTGATCAGGGCGCAATCTCCTTTCTAGTTAATTATACGCCTCTCCTGGTTTCACTGGAGGGAGGCACGGAGATCTTTTACAGTCTAGCTCAAGCTGCCTTTTATCTAGGAATACTTTCCGGGTCCTATGTTGTCACAAAGTTGAAGAGTTCAGCCGTGATGGATATAATCAACTTGGTTCTCAAGGTTTCACTCTTTCCTCCTCTCCTCCTCCACACGCCGTGGGTCCTCCTCTATTCCATGTTCGCCTTGACCTTCGCCGACGCTAATCTCGAGATAATGTGGTTCAGAGCACTCAGGAAGGGAGCAGGGGATGACTATTTAACAAGTATATTGGGCGTTGACGAGTTAATGACCAACGTTGCGAGGGTGGGAGTGTTGGAGGCGATACCCTTTCTTCTTCCTGTAGGGCTATTCGCGTTGGTTGGACTTGGTCTCATACTGATTGGCGGGGAAGGGCTAGTCCACCTGCTTCACAGGGAAATCCTCGAGATAGAAAACTGAACTCATTCAAGCTGGGATGGGGTAACCCTGTCACCAAACTTTCTCATGGACTTGTCTATCTCGAGCAATTGCCTGTCCAGTATCTCTATGACTTCGCTAGGCGTATCCTCTATGCTCAGATAGATGTCCTTGATTCTCTTGAACTTCTCCTTATACCCCTTGAGCCTGATAGTAAATTGGGCCTCATAGCTTTCCCTCGAATAACCCTTACCCAACACCTGTGAGAACAGCCTGGATAGGTCGTCGTATGTGGGAATGTAACCAATGGGGGTCCGTACAGAGTCAGCCTTTCCCTCAAGTCTCTCGGCTATCCACCTCAACCATACCCTCTTATCCTCCTTACCGTTCAGGAAACCCTTCTCGTCCTTCAGGAAGTAGTTAGCGCTGTATATCCTGGGAGTCTTGCTCAATCTCTTTCCAAAATCAAGGTAGTTACTAAGGTATTTACCCAGCGACACCGAAATGAAGTCCAAGAGTGCCATGGGATTGAACTCCATCTCGTCAGACTTCCCTAGAACAGCGCTGGTTCTGGCTGACTCCATGGAAGCTCCCATGGTTATGACCCCATGACCCCAATCAAAAGCCTCGGCTATGGGGACAAGCGTGTTGTAATCCTTGACCCCAAATATCATAGCCTCAACTTCAACTCCTTCAGGATCCTCATATCTCGGATCAAGGTTTCTAAAGGATGTGAGCCTAACTGTGAACCTAGCGTTTGGGTGACTTGCTGGGATGGGTTTCCCATTCTCGTCTTTCTTCCCCTTCCACCACTCCCCGGTGAAATTTACTCCTTTTTCAGGTTCAGGTTCTCCACTCCCCTCCCAGTAAACCGTACCATCCGGTTTCAACAGCACATTGGAGAAAATTACTTCGTCGTTTTGATGTAGGACTTCCCAGATTATGGGATCGTCTCTGGGGTTGATTCCGTGAATTATACCGAAAACTCCCGACTCAGGGTTCCACGCCCTTGGGCTTCCCTCCACGTTCCTAATGAAGGCCAGATCGTCACTTATTAACTTGCCCAACATGGACGTACTGGTCTTACCTGAACCCGATGGGAAGGACGCAGTAATGTAGTGTGTTCTCTCACCATCAATTCCTATGATAGCCATGTGTTCTGAGAGCCATCCCTCCTTAACTGCCATGTTCAGGGTCAACCTCAGTGCCAGCTTTTTCAGCCCAACACTGTTTCCTGCGTAAGTTGTGTTGACGCTGTAAACTGTCCCATCGAGGTCTATGGCTATCCTCCTTTTCTTGATATCCTGCGTTCCCTTAGAGTGAACAAACCTCAGGAAATTTACGTTACCGCGGAATTCCTTGAAGGCGCTCCTGTATAGCATCAGTTCGCTGTGTATCACGTAAGCTGAGTCGGTGACCTGAACAGCAAGGATTCTATGCCTGGAGTTAACTGGGCCTAGCGAGTAGAAACCCACAAACATTTCCCTGTTCCGCATGGACCCCTTGAGGATTCCCAGAACTTCCTTCAATCCTTCCTCTTTCGGCCTGGTGTTCACGAAGGGAATCTTTCCGCTCAGAATGAAGGTGTCCTCTCTAGCTCGTGCCTGATCCAGGGGGTGGTCGAAGTGAATTGTGTGATTCCTGTTGCGTAGGGGTATCTCTTCCCCGTTTTCCAAGGCCCTTCTTTTCACGTATTCTAAGTCCTCCCCAGTTCCCTCCACTAGATAAATGCTATCTGGTTCACATAATTCTGCCACACTAGATAAAAAGGTAACAAGATAATTATTATTAAGCTGATTTAATTTGCTTAACATTGAAGAAGAGAGTCTCCCCCTTAATGATTCGGGAAAAACTTCCATATTAACCATGCGAAATCCTTACTTAAATTCTTTAAACATGAAAAGTTCATATGATCGTGGGTCCTTAGGAGCTAGTGTGTTCATATTCTACATGTAGACTTTAGGGGAGTTTAGACAACAAAACTTAATTTAAAACTAGTTCTCCTCTATCCATGAAAGTTCCAATCATCCTTGTGAACTTTAAGGTCTACGAGACCTCTTACGGCAGAAGAGGTCTGGAAATGGCCAAGATTGTAGAGAAGGTTGCACTGGAGACGTCAACTGAGATAATCATTGCGGTCCCAGCCACTATGATAACTAGAGTGGCCGAGTCGGTCACAATACCCGTATATGCTCAGCATGTGGATGGGGTTCCTGAAGGAGCCCACACGGGGGCAGTGACCCCAGAGCTGATAAAGGACGCTGGGGCTAAGGGAAGCTTACTAAATCATAGTGAAAGGAGGGTAAGAATGGACGAGATGGACGACGCTTTAAAGAGGATGAAAAAGTTGGGTCTAGAGTCAGTGATTTGCGTGGATAGATATGAACTGGTTGCTCCAATGGCTCTTCTTAAACCCACAGCAGTTTTGGTGGAACCGCCTGAGTTAATAGGCACGGGGGTGTCTGTGTCCAAGGCTAGACCAGAGGTCATAACGAGCGCAGTGGACGAGATAAAAAAGGTGCAGGGAGTTTACCTCATTGCGGGTGCAGGTATCACTTCAGGTGAGGATGTATACGTTGCAATGAAGTTGGGCTCTGACGGGGTTGGGGCAGCCAGTGCCATCATGAAGGCAAAGGAACCCCAAAAGGTTCTCCTAGATTTCGTGAATGGGGCAATAAAGGCCCTCAAGGAAAGATAAAAACACAAGTTGTGATACGCGTTAACCCATTTCCTCCTCCAACATTTTCGAATATTTTTCTAGGACTCTTCTGACCTCCTCCTGCGCCTGTTCGTAAATTCTTACGGCCTTGATCACCTTGGGATCAATGTTTGTTCCGCCTGCGTTCTTCCCTCCCTTCTTCATTTGTATTCCGCCGATTTCCCCATTGATCCTCCTGACGTATTGCCATGCAAACTTATACGATACCTTCATCTCCTCTGAGGCTTTGGCAATGGAGCCCGAGTCTACAATTGCCTTGACCAGGGCAACTCCACCCTTTCCCATCACAGGTTTTCCCTCATCGTCCTCAATCCAGATTTTGAAATTAAACTTCATAGATCAGGCCCATTGGGATATAATATATTCATAACATTTTCAATCTTTTCCTTAACTTGAGCCAGATCGTCTCCTAGAACGTTCACGTGCCCCATCTTCCTCCTTTTCCTAGCCTCGCTTTTTCCATACCAGTATAGGGTCCCAAGCTTTAGGATCTCCATAGGAGGAGAGGCTATGCCCAGTACGTTTATCATCCCCGAGAAGGTAAGCACTTTGGCACTTCCCAGTTCCAATCCAGCCAGGGCCCTAACGTGTTGTTCAAACTGGGATACCTCTGCTCCGTCCAAAGTGTAATGGCCCGTGTTATGAACCCTGGGGGCGAACTCGTTGATGAGCACCTTTCCATCCCTGACGAAAAACTCTATTCCTATCACCCCTGTATAGTTCAATTTTCTCGTGAGTTCCTCAGCAATCTTCACCATCTCCTCGTTACCGAAGGGCCCGTAATTATAAACAAGGATTCCCTTTTCGTTATAGTTGAACGTCGGAGGATACGCCCTGAACTCGTTTCCCCTCCTTACAGCTATTATTGAGGCCTCATAATCGAAGTTGACTAGCTCCTCAATAACGAAGTAATCGTTCTCCTCCCTAAGGAAAGAGTATTTCTCGGGGTCTCCCCTCACGAAGAACTGCCCCTTTCCATCGTAACCACCCTTGGATCTCTTTATAACTCCTGTGCCATTGAACTCGTCCTTGAGAATCCTAAGTGCCTCATCTCCACCCCTCACAGTGACGAAACGTGGTACCGGTAATCCTTCTCTCCTTAGAAATTCCTTTTCCAGATGCCTCGCCCTCTTGAGTTCGACCGCATTCATTCCAGGCATCAGCTTGTTAAGGTCCCTGGCCAATTCAAGTGGCTTATCATCCACGTGCTCAAACTCGTATGTGACGACGTCGCACTCCTCAATAACCTTCCTATACTCATCCTTGAAACAGTTGGCAATCTTGCAGGCTGGATCCTCCTTCTCCCCGTATACGAGGAAGGAGATTGGAAACTTCAACCCCTCAAGAACCATCATCCAGCCAAGTTGGCCTCCCCCAAGGATACAGAACTTAAACGAGTTCCGTGGAGAGTACGTCATTCCTCATCTCCTCCATGAACTTTCTCATTTTCTCTCCCAGCTCGGGATACTTTACGGATAGTATTCTAATAGCCAGCAGGCCAGCGTTCTTTGCCCCTCCGATGGCCACAGTCGCAACTGGGACGCCGTAGGGCATTTGGACAATAGAAAGCAGGGAATCAAGACCGTTAAGGTTCCTCGATGGAACCGGTACCCCTATAACGGGGAGATGGGTTAGTGAGGCCACCATACCAGGGAGATGGGCAGCTCCGCCAGCTCCTGCAATAATAACCTCTATACCCCTCTCATGTGCCTCCTTAGCGTATTTCATCATGAACTCAGGTGATCTATGGGCAGACACAACCTTGGCCTCGTAACTAACCCCAAAGTTTTTCAGGATATCCACGGCCTCCCTCATGACTTCCCAGTCGCTCTTGCTTCCCATTATTACTCCAACGAGTGGCATGATTAAGTAAGGAGAATACTAGTACATAACGTTTAACTTAGAGCGAGTTTATGAGTCTAGGCCCTTCGTTTAGAACCGTTCAAGAGTGCGTGATTTATACTTCCGTTCAGTAATAGTTACGATGGGTAGTAAACCAAAAATCTCACCCACTGAGGTGTTCTTCCTGTCCTTTGGCGGACAATCGCCCTTCATTTCGCTCATGGCGTTCGGTACAGTGATGATTTCCTACGTTGGCATTCATTCTGGGTTTGCGATGATAGTTACTACCCTCGTGGTAATGGCTAACGCGTCAGTGGTTTATTCACTTTCGAAGAGATTCAACAAAGGAGGCGGATATTACACCTATGCCCTACACACGCTGACCAATAACTTGGGCATAACTACGGGCTGGATGTATATTCTTTACTCGTTAAGCTACGGTGGTACCTTAATGATGGGTGGGGTTTATGTACTTAATCTGTTAACCGGCATTAGCCCCCTATACCTTACCCTGATAGTTTCCATTCTTGCCTCCACGATAGTTATTGCCGGGGTAAAGCTTTCAGCCAAGTATGCAGTGGCTGTGGGCATATTGGAGATAATAGCAATCCTAGGTCTCTCGATTTTCTTCATGTATAGATCCGGGTTTGCGTTTTATAATCCCATTCCTACTTCCCTTCCAATGAACCTGCCAGAGGCAATACTTTTTGGTATTGGAATACCATCGGGCTACTCCAGCATAGTCAGTTACCCTGAGGAGATTGAGAATGCTTCCAAAACGGTGAGTAGGATTTCCCTCCTTGTTCCAGTCATAGGAGGTGGATTGGCATCCTTCTTCTTCTACGCTTTAGCGGCCCTAGGTTTCACGGGTAATCTAGTTCAATTGCTCACCTCAGAGTTTGGACTTGTAGGGGGTATCCTGATATCCGCCATAGCTCTGAGCGATGCTGTGCTGGGAGGAATAGCGTACCTGTTGGCTGGGTCAAGGACTCTCTATAATATGTCCAAAAATGGCCATCTAATCAGTTATCTCGCGAAGGAGTATAAGGGTCAGCCCAAGGTGGCCGAAGTACTAATCTCGGTGTTGGTGATACTCTCGCTCTCTTTTCTCTCAATGAATTTCAGTCCTCTGGTGGCACTAGGCCTGATTGGAGGGGTATCAGGAATGAGTAACCTTTACATCCACATGGCGGCTGGGGTCTCCCTCGCGAGAATGGGAAGGAAAAAGCCTCTGAAGCATCTCCACGAAATAGCCTTTTCCGCTATATCCTTGGCCTTCTCGGCCTGGGTTCTGCTCATTTCACTGGTTCAGCTAGAGAAGTACGTGGTTTACTTCTTCTTGGGTTGGATAATTCTAGGTTTTCTCCTGGCTGAGAGTCTGGAAATGGTTAGGGAGGAGGAGTAATGGAGTGCGGAATAGACCTGGCAGTCAAACGTAAGTCGGCAGTGGCCACGATAGATAACAATGTAATTGCCGTATCCTTTCTCGATACCGACGACGAGATCCTGGAGAAATGTAAGGAAGCTACTGTGGTTGCCCTAGATGCACCCCTCACCTCAGCGAGGGGATACAGGGAAGTGGATAGACTTCTCCTGTCCAGGGGACTGAGGGTTTTCCCTCCTTCCTTTATCTCGAGCCTCACTGAGAGGGGAATAAGACTGTCCAGGAGATTAAGGGCAATTGAGACCCATCCCACGTCGTCCCTCAAACTACCTGGATGGGACTGGAGACAACTTTCGCCGAGCAAGGACGAAGCTGACGCAGTAGTATGTGCCTTAACCGCAAACCTCTGGGTGAAGGGCAAAACCCTGGTCTTTAGGGCGAGAGATGGGGAAATACATCTCCTGGATCGCGATGTCCCATTTCCTAGAATAGTCAGCAGGGGGAAATATCTTGTCACGTAGTCCTAGAGAAGCCACCTCATTAACCCCTCGTCTCCCCTTCCGTAAATGTCCCAGAGCCCGTAGGGTATCTCCACGTTATCGATGATGACGCTCTTCATTATCACTGCCCTGAAACCGGTTCGTGTTCTCTCAAGCTTGATTACGCTGTGGGCGGAGTGGAGCCCAAAGGTTGACCCCTCTCTCTGCCTATCCATGTAACTGAACAGGAAACGCTTCCCCCTTCTCTCCCTCAGTGCCCCAACTATTTTCGAGTACTCTCTACCGTTCCTGTGATGATATGGATCAATCACGATCAACTCCATGTCCCCCATGGCCCTTATTGTGGGTTCCACGTCCTCCGCCTTGAACGCCCTCCTCAACTTCACTGAACCAGTCACGTTGAATATGCGTTGGAATCTCCTCACCAGGACTGGATCGAGTCCGCCCCTCTCCGAGACCACCACTACTAGGATAGGGGACGATAGTGCTATAACCCTGTGGTAGAATACTCGCAATAGTTCCCAATCGGTTGAGTAGAATTCCACGAACTCGTCGTCTCGGGTTATCCTGTCGAGTTCCTGAAACCCCGTGAGTGGTCTCTCATCCAATTCCCAGGACCTCCCTCGCCGTTCTCCTAAGATATTCCAGATAGTACTTCGTATCCCTCCCCATGAACCCTCTCCTTGCGTTGTAGAACCCCCTCACTCCCCTCACGTATGGCTCTCCCTTCACCCACATAACGAAGTCCCTGGGCTCCCCATGAACTACCCTCTCTTCATACTCCCTGAGGTTCTCGAGTAGGTTTGACCTAAGCCTTTTCAGGTCATTGCACGTCTCCGCCCTGGAAAGGATGTTCATGGAGCTCTCGAGGAAACCCCTTACTAAGTTCGGCATGTTTCTCCTGATGACCCCCTTGTATTTCATTCCCTCCTCCGTCATTCCAAAGTACCTCATGGGGTACGGAAGTCCATCCCTTCTCCCACCAAGAACTATCCACTTAAGCTTAGTTGAGTGAAGGTGTAGCCCAGTCTCCTCCTCCAGCCTCTTCATCAACTGTTGGGCATCTCCCCTAATCACGAGGGAGTCCACTATCCCGTGAAGCACCTCTATCCCAATTTCTTGCGCAATTTCTAAGGCTCTCCTCAACGTCTTCCTGGCGTAGTAGGTCACCAGTTCATATGCCTCAATCTTCCCAAACTTCGAGTTCCTGTATCCTAGATACCCAAAGGAGGCAACAAGTATCCATTTTATTGCCTCGGCCCTCTCGGGGTCCACGGGCTTTAGGGCCTCTTTCCTTCGTATTAACCAGGATAGTGCCTCTGGTACTATCCCCCTCTCGCTATTGCAGATGGTATGACCTATCTCTGTGACCACGTCATTGCAGGCGTCAATGGTTTCCCCGGAGATGTTATGCTTAACTATGAGAGAAGGATACATAGAGGAGAAGTCAACTTGCCAGGCATCGTCGAAGCAACCAATCCTGGGAAACAGGACTAGTCCACCCTTATCGTTGAAGAGCAGTTCATCCAGATCCCTGAGCTTCTCTACCCTCGGGACCTTGTTGGGAACAACTATTTTCCTCTCGAATGCGACCCACGCTTCGTTCGTGGTCAGCGCTTTCCCTATGGTTGCGTCCACCAGTTCCCTTATGGGTGTCTTGCAGGTGTAGGACCACTCAATTAACCCCTTAATGGAGACCGGAGACCTCTTTTGTTCAAGTTTTATCTTAACTGGCGCCTTCACGTGATCGCACGCACGTCCGAAACAGCCCGCAACGTCTACCTCGAGATCCAGGTCTCTCAGGAATCCTCTCTGCTTCTCCCCATTCACGTCAGCCTCAAACATGTTCCCCGTCTCTGAGGGGCCATACCAGTCATGCGTTATCACCGTGGCGTATTTCACGGGCGGAAAAGATAGGCCCGGATCCCAGGATTCGAGGACTTTACCCTCGTCTATCCTGACCCTTCTGAAGGGTCTAGCACCTAGCCTGTCCAGGACAAGGGAAAGTGTGGTGGGAAGCTGGTTCACCACGGTCGTTCTCCTGGAAATATAGGACCACGCCTCAAGGTCTAGTAGCTCGTACCTGTGTAGGGTAATCCTTTCGCCAGATAGGGTTCTCCACTCCTCCTCTTCGTGGGACACCACCGAGGGATGTTGCATCACGAGGTCAGGTCTATCGGTGATGACGTAAATGGGATAGGTTGTCTTAATCCACGCCTCTCTGAAGGAGTTAAGCACGATCTTTATTCTACCCCTGTACGGTATGGCATCTATTACGTAACCTTCCATGTCATCACCTATTCCATTACTATCAGTTCGTGGAAATACTAGTTTCAACGATCTTCCCTCTAGAAAAGGGACACGCGGTGGAGTGAAACTGAGCGCCGATTCCATAAGCGAACTGGTTTATCAGACCTTGGAGCGAAGAATATTTAAACGTCATTAGATTACTATCAGTCAAGAGACAGTAGTAATCTTAAGCGTATTTGGGGAAAAAATTTTTTATAAGATTAAGTAATCTATCAAAGCTGATAGGTATGTTACAGACCTATGAAATTGATGTTAAAGCGCCTAAATCAGTGATTAAGTCAGGATTAATGGATCCCTTCCTCTTCTCAGGAGTGATGGGCCATGTTAATATTCTGCAGGTACTGGATAAGGCAACAGGTCAATACGTGGCTCCTGGAAGACTAACTAGCCCTGAGAGAGATTATAGGGTTCTCTATATCTTTGGTACGCCAGACACTAAATTACACGTGATCCTAGGGCATATGAGTGGCCCTAATCTATCCGGAGGAGCCATAGTCTATACCGGAAAATCAGACGACGGCAAGTTTGAATGGAGAACTGAATTTATGGTTGAGGACTCAGCGTCAGGATCGAAAATTAGAATAGGTCTAGATGTTACCTACAAGAGCTCTGCGCTGGACAAGTTAATGGGAAAGAATCCCTTTCAACTTGCAGAACATTTCATCCAAGACCACATATTGCCATACTTAAAGCTATACTTAGAGAAGGAACAGGTTGTAGTGCCTGAACTCCAAGGGTTACCTATGACTGAAGTGGGCAGGGTAGAGGGAGAAATCTCAGAGATAGCAACTAAAATAAGGCAACTTATGAGCAATATGAAGACAGGAGCTATTGTAATCAAAGGCAAGAATCTGAGAGCAAGCATTCAGGTTAAGGATGGGAAGCTAAGTCACATGAAAATGATAAGAGGAAATCAAGTAATAACTGGTAATGAAGTTCTAGCAAACCTTATACTGGAATCCGGACAAGCTGTGGCTGTGGCACTTGAGATTGACATGGAGCGTATTCTAGAATATAGTACAGAATATACATTGAAGAATGTGGAAATTGCAAAGGATGTTAAGAATACTGGATATTAATCTAGGGATTTTTGTCCCGATTATCCGGACAGGAAGCCGAAACCCTTTTAAGCGGGATTATATTCTTCTCGTAACGCAAGAGAAACTTAATCACTAAACGATTTAAGTATTGAAGATGTAACAGGATCATGGATCATCATTTCAGGAGACTTTTAGATCCAGAAAGGAAGAAATTTGAGGACCCCGAGAAGTTTATTCCGTCATTGCTCCACGGAAATGAAGTAGTAGTGGATATGGGATGCGGTCCAGGATATTACTGTCCAGTGCTTGAGGAACACTCCCTTAAGTTGTACTGTATCGACCTAAGTAAGGAAGCTCTTGATATAGCTAAAACTAGGGTGAAGAAAAGCTCCACCGTTTTTCTCAACGAGCCGTCGGAACATACTTCTCTCCCATCATCATCAGTGGATGTAGTGGTGTTCTCAAGTTCCTTTCATGACATGGACAGGGAGGGAGCTTACAGGGAAGTCATGAGGATCCTTAAACCTTGCGGTAGGGTAATAATTGTGGACTGGAGGAAAGATGTCCCCTTTGGACCACCGATTCATATTAGGATGTCACGTGAAGATTACCTTACCACGTTCAAGGATTTTCAGGTAGTGACCGAGTTCTCTCCTGGTCCCTATCACTTTGGTCTTGTCCTGCAGAGGAAGTGCTAAGCGAACTTACAGGTTTTGCAGTGCGGGAATATCTTGTTTAGTACCTGGGATAGACACTCCTTCTCATCCGAGTTACATACAAAGACCTTGACTCCTCTACTTGCATAGTCCTGAAGTTTCTCCCTTGTTAATTCCCTGACAATCATCACGGAGGGTAGTCCTGAAGACCTCTTTATCACTCCTGTATCTTCAAGGGAAAAAACCTGTCCATCCTCGAATCCAACTAGCACATTCATCTAGGGAATGAACGCTGAAATAATAAATAGAGCTAACGCTATCCCTATGAGCATCGAGCCGATCATGGTTGAGTCCTTCTTAGGTATGAAGGGTATATCAAACCTTCCTAGAATAACGTAGCTTATGCCATACACTGAGGAAATGACCCCAACCATCGTCAGAATTACTTTTGTTAGCAACACAACTTCTATCATTAATAATGTGTTTGTCATAGAAGATAAATAATCTTTCTTCTAGATGATAGAGAATGATATATTTATATAGAATAATACACGGTAATGAAATAGTTGAGAAAGGAGTTGGAAAAAGAGTTACGAATCTTTAGTACACATGGACCACTCACTCTTTCCATTATCAAGGGACAACCTCACAGAAGGTAAAGGCATTAGCAAGTTTTACTTGGCCTTCAGGTTTTCGTAGAGGTAAACTAGGGAGACGTCATATCTGTACGATGTGTTCATGTGTCCCCCATGAAATTCCTCATAGACGTGAGCTATCTTCCAGTTGTTCAGCATCTCGTGTATTATCCTATTTCCATACTGGAGATGAAAGTCGTCCCTATCTCCAACGTCTATGTAGATTGACTTTCCCCTAAGTTTTTCCTTTCGTTCTTCAAGGAACCTAACTGGATCCAAGGAAAGCCAGTGTCTCCAAACGTCATCCCTAACCCTTCCAGTTTCAAGTTCAAAGGGTAACTCCACATTTTCCGTGGGAGAGTAAAAGGCTGAAAGTCCTATGATCATCATTGCGTCCAACAGGTCTCTCCTTTTACGGTCCTGCTGAGCCCAGAACATGCTCACGAAGTCTTTGGGGGTACCGGTTCTTCTTAGAGTCTGGATCACCCGTGGAAAAAGAGGAAGGTAGGCATATTCGAAGTAGGCGTCGGCTGAGTGAACTGCTATCGCCTGAAAGTCGTACTTACTTCCCAGGTGTAGGGCTCCATATCCGCCCGAGGACTTTCCCATGACACCTAGGGATGTGATCTGGTACTTCTCCCTCACGAGTGGAACAAGTTCCCTTACGAGAAAGGATTCGTATAGACCTATTGCCTTCGAGTCCAGGTACTGGTTGCCTCCCAGAGAGGTGAAGGTGTCTGGAAGGATGAGGGCCAAGTCGCCAATCTTTCTCTCTGCGTAAAGTCTTCCTACCTTGTCCTTCAGGGACTCTGAGAGAGGGTCCAGGTTTAACTGGGCCAGTGACGTTGAGAAATAGCCGCTGAGGTAGAGAATCCCAGGGATATCCTCGGTGGATCCAGTGGTCACCACAGCCACCTTCCTCTTGTACGGGTCCTTCCAGGGATTATCACGGAGATAATCGCTTTCAATTTCTAGGTATTCGATTTCCATGACACAATCTGCTACGGTAGCTTAAAATAAGCTTAAGGAAAACCTTAGGACGTTAAGTCGTCAGTAACGAGTTTATCTATAGTGATCATTTTATGGAAATCGTATGAGGATTTACAAGATGGAGTTATCTATCCCAAGTATTTCTCAGGGAAACTTTTTGTGGAGAATCCAAATTACTAACGAGTAATGGAGCTAGCCTGATTACCCTTTTAACTGAACTTCCCTAATCCCCCTAGCTGCGGCCTCCATCACTTTTTCATGGTCCTCTGGGGATGGAGCTGGAACCACCACATGTAGCGCTTCCATATATGTTTCTGCCGTTATTCCCCTCTTTACACCCTTTGGAACAACAAGGATAGAACCCTTATCTATCTCAACTTGGTTATCCCCAATCTGGGCCTTCCCTTTTCCCTCAATTACGTAGAAAATAAGGTCCGAGTCAGGGGCATGTGTTGGAATATACTGTCCAGGTTTGAAGAAGACTAGAATGGCTCCATACTCGTCCTTTCTGATAACTGGTATTGGAGTAAATGTTTCTCCTGATTTTCTATAATCAGACAGGCGAGATACTATAGGTCTAGGTTCTTCTCCACCCTTGATTAGCTTTAGCACAAAGATGCCCTCGCCGCTCTCTTTGACCTCGTATTTCTTAATCTTACCCGAGATTAGTTGGAGGAGATGAGCCGGATAGTGGTCAGCTATCACTTCCAGTTCCTCTCCAGGCCTCATCTTATGAAAAGTTTCTAATACCAGCTTATGTCTAAGAGGAGGATCTACCTCCCTCAAATCCAGTGTGGTCATATGATCTAATGTGCCTAACTACAAAAAAGGATGAACCCTAAATGCTTAGGGAGTTTTCCGTTGGTGTTTAGATAACTATAAAGGCCTAAATATTTAGGGTCTATAATTAAAATCAAGAAATAATCATTGTTTTTATGGATCAAATCACCCAAACTAATTATAACACGGCAGATAGAGTTGCGGCAAAATTGGTAAGATGCATCTATGGACTTAGCCCCACAACCACCGAGGTCCTATGGAGATTGTGGACGTCCGAAAAGCCGATAACGGTTGAGGAGTTAATACCGTTGATTGGCGTGCCTAAGGTATCTTTAAGCCTCTCTTTAAAAAGATTGTACGAGCTAGGTTTAGTTGAGAGGAGACAAAGAAGAAGCGGTACGATAAAACGCGGAAAAGGCCGTTTTCAATTTGAATACTATGTTAATAAGTCAAAGTTACTAGAGAGATTCTGGAATGACATGGAGGAAGCATATCGCAAATTAACAGTAGATTTGGCGATCAATCGGGATTAGTTAGACAAAATCCAACGATTTCATGGTTACACGCTCTTGGTAGATAAGTGGATGCATATAGTTGTCTGAGTCGAGATTACCCTGCCTGTGGAGCTAAGACTCTTCTGTGGGATTACTGGAAAACGAGTCTCTATTTAGCAGAATCTCCGTAGGTAAGAGAAAATAGAAGCCTGACCGAGAAAAGTGAAATCTTTCGTAAAGAGTATGCTCTCTCTAGAAGTTTAGTTCAAAGATGGCTTGATGCCATGGGAATCCATGTTTACTATTTCAATACATTGTACTAGGTTAAGCCAGCGAAGCTAGTGACAATCAATATGAAGCTTAAATCGTTTCCTGAGAGAAAGGTTATATTTATTTGTTAGTAAAATTATTGGTTCTAGATTAACCCTTAATGTTTAGGGTACTAATTTTTCTTAGCGTCTCGAGATGAGACTCTCGGTGATGTGATGGGAATAGATCCCAACTACAGATCAAGGCCAGTGTCGGGGGAACATGTGGGCCATAAGGTTTATGGAAACGTAGATTCGCCTAGAGTCTTGGGAGTCCATGGAACCATTGTCGGAGTAGACTTTGACATCTGCATCGCTGACGGTTCATGTATAACTGCATGTCCAGTGAACGTGTTTCAATGGTTTGACACTCCTGGCAACCCAGTCTCGGAAAAGAAGGCCGATCCAGTCAACGAGAACGCGTGTATATTTTGCATGGCATGCGTTAACGTATGCCCAGTGGCAGCTATCGACGTGAAACCTCCCTAGGTGAGGATATTGGAGAACATAGAGACTATCTCCCTGTTCATGACTAGGGACCATGTAAGTGGAGATAATGAATTGGAAGAGACCCTAAAGGAGATTAAAAGGAGAGACTGGGAGAGAGCATGGAATAAGGCGAAAATAGCAAGCGCCAGGATAAAGACACATATCTTCCTGGAGGAAGAGGTTCTCTTTCCTTACCTAAAGTGTCCAGATCTTGACAACTGGATAAGTGAGCTAATGATGCAACACGTAGCTATCTGGAACCTGTTGGACACTATTCTTCGACTCCTAGAGGAAAGGGACAACGAAACTGAAGTGAAACTCATTCTCCTCATGCAACTGCTTAAGGCACATAACTCCATCGAGGAACATAGCATTTACCGTGAATTGGACAAGCAATTGGCCTGGAATCCGAACATACTTTTCGAGCTAAGGGATAGTATCTTGCCGGCAGGATGGAAGCCCAAGTATATGTGAGGTGGTTAAATGGAATTTATCTTGTTCATGATTTTGGTGATGATACTTATTCATCTTACCGGGACAGTTATCTCTTTCATGAAAATGACGTTCCCGAAAAGACTTGGAAATCTCATCGCCGTCTACGAAGCAGTATTCTACATAGTCCTGATCGCGTTACATGCGGTTGCTGGCGTGCTATATTATCTCGGGGTTCTCTATCTCGTAATCCATGTGCTCGGTGGGGCCTACTATGTAAGGGGTGGTCTTAGCAAAATACAAATCGCGAACGGTCTAACGTATTACGGCATCTACGAGTTACTGGAAACGATTTACTTGATCTTGATTCTGTAATTGGCAGACTTAACCTTCATCACGCCCAGGTTAAATATCAAGCTCCAAGGTGACTGGAGCGTGGTCAGACCCCATCACCTTTTCTAGAATTTCGGCCTTCTTTACATGTTTCTCTAGCTCCTTGGATACAACGCAGTAGTCTATTCTCCAGCCTATGTTCTTTTCCCTGGCATGGAACCTATAGGACCACCACGAATAATGGCCTCCCTCCTTTACAAACATCCTGAAGGTGTCCACGAACCCAGAGGCAAGAAACTCGTGAAACCACTTTCTCTCCTCTGGAGTGAAACCTGCGTGGTCGACGTTGTCCTTTGGTCTTGCTATATCTATCTCCTCGTGCGCTACGTTGAAGTCCCCACAGATCACGCAGGGCTTTCCAAGGCCCTTCACAAATTCATGGAACCTTTGATTGAACCTCAACTTGAAATCCAATCTCTTAAGTTCCTCTCCTGCGTTCGGGAAATAGACGTTGATAACGTAAACCTTTTGAAATTCAAGTGTGATAACCCTGCCCTCGGAGTCAAACTCCTCATCTCCCATTCCGTACCTCACGGATATTGGCTCTATCCTGGTTAAGGTAAGTGTTCCGCTATAACCCTTCTTCTTAGCTGGGTAAAGATAGGACCTATACGGAAGTAGTTGGAAATCAATGGGTAACTGGTTACTCTTAACCTCTTGGAACATCAAGATGTCGTATTCCTGCTTCTTTACAAGATCAAGAAGGCCCTTACCAAGTATCGCCTTGAGGCCGTTGACGTTCCACGAAAGGATCTTCATGACAAGTCTGTTGTTTAAAACTTCTTAAGACCTCTTTTCCTTCAGACTCACTCAAGACGAGTTCCGAAGGTTTCATGTGAAGATGACAAACGTGTCACCATTTGCTTCTCTAACTAATGCTGGGCGTGAATGAGCCATACTGTTAAACAACTCCATTTCTTGTTAGACCTTGGTGTTTTCATCCTGTTAACTCTTCAAGAGGCTCGTGGTCTCTCTTCTCGACGATGATGATGGACGATATGACGACTAGGGCCAAGACATCTAGAAATACTGTAGCATCTATCAGAATCGGTGGAGGTATGAGGAATATGCCCAGCATTACAAGCGAATTTTCAAGTTCTATGTACCCTAGTATGTGAGCTACGGTAGACTTACGTGAGGCTATGAGAAATAAACCCTGGAAAAAGAGCGTCATGGGCATTATAACCTGCTCATATTCCGTTGGTATGGCTCTTGTGAATACTGCATAAGCTACAAGGAGGGTCGCTGAGAAGAAGAAGGTTAAGTTCAAAACGAAAATAGATAAAACCTTTACTCTTTCCCTATCCCATTCTCTGTACTTGACCGTCCTTAGTAGAATATATGGCGTAAGGAACACTCTTGTAAAAAATATTATCCCAGCTAATACTATAAATTCAACATTTCCTGTAAGGAAATAGTAAATAAGAGAAATAACCCCAATGATAAGGGACTGAACCCCAACCACTTTTATTGCAGGATTGAAATAGGCTTGACCCTGTATATACAAGGCAGTGACAGGTAACAGGAAGGAGAGCAACAGTATTGTTTCCTGGATAAGTTCAATCATTCAAGGTCACCGTCAGGATAACCGAAAACACCGAGAGCACTAAGGCCACAATCAGGAAGTCCTGTATCTTAAATAGCCTGAACTTCGCGAGGCTTGTCTCTATTACCACGGTTATCACAAGGAGAACTAGCCACTTCAGGAACATTACTCCCACATCCGCCATGGCCCCAAGTACACCCGTCTGCATTCCCCAGGGTATGAGGAAGACGTTTAACAGCACAGATCCAAGAAGGTAAGACTTCACGTAGCTTCCCCATCTCAATAGCATCAGACCCTTTCCACTGTATTCGTATACTAGAGAGCCATCGATCATTCCCATTTCCGACATCCCTGAGCTCTCCAACGGAAGTTTCCCAGTCTCGTACAACCATAACATGAAAAAGGCTACACTGGCTGTTATATGAGGCAGGAAGAGATATTCTGTCGGCGATTGAATAGCCTCCATCGTGATGTAGGGGTTATTAGTTCCAGTTACCAACGCAACTGCTATGAACACTGTTAGCAGGGTGGCCTCTCCAAGATAGGCAAAGGAAATGTTTCTCGATACCCCAAGAGTCACTAGGTTACTAGAGCTTTCCATGGACTCATAGACTTTCAAGAAACCTGAAAGCGAGAAAAGGAGAGCTCCTCCTAAAAAGTCCACCACTGGGGTAAGATAGATAGGTTCTGGGTAAACAACAGGAATTACAAAGGAGATAAGGACATAAATTGAGAAAACTAGGTATGGCCCATTGACGAAGAGCCACCCTGCGTTTCTCGGTATGGTCATCTCCTTCTTGCTAAGTTTTAGTAGATCGTAGTAGGGCTGAAATATGCTGGGACCTCTTCTTCCTTCCATCCTAGCTTTCATTCTCTCAAGGATACCGGGATAGAGAGGAGAGAGGGCAAGTACTGCAGAGACCTGGATAAGTGTTTCCACTAACGTGCCAATCATAACGTGATCACCATTATGACGACAATGGCAATTATCATGTAAATCATGTACCATCTTAGGGAGCCATTCATGAAGCTCCTGGAGAAGGTTCTAGAGAACTTGAGATACCATCTGATTAAAACTAACATGGCTTGCCAGAAGATGTCAGCGCTAGTCTCCAGGGATCCAGTCTTGGTTCTAAGTAGAGCCCTTAACATCAGTCTCACGTTATTTGCCATGCCAAAGGAGGTGTATCTAAATCCCTGAGCAGATCCGTTATCCCAAGGGTCTACAACTCTTATTTTTCTCTTACCTAGGGACAGGTACACTATTAATGCGATAATTGGCCATGAAACTAAGATATAAAGCGGATCAATCCCTCCAAAACTTCTTTGGTATTGCGAGGAGATGAGGGAATTTAGTCCAACTCCAAGCTGGGACACCTCTGTTTTGAAGGGAGAAAGAAGATACGCCAGACCCACAGTAACTAAGAGGAGACTCCCAGAAACTGCGAGGATGAGTCCCTGTTTGTCCTTGATCGGTTTTGTCAGTTGAGTGTATGATACGAACTTCGCAAGGGATCCAGTGGCAAATCCCTCTCCCATGCCTATCATGACACCTGCCACTATTGGGACAATGTTGATGAAGTGCGGTAGTGTTATAGCTTCCATGAACATCGATTCGAGCAATGACCAAGTCGCGATTCCCCCTATGGTAGGTAAAAGTCCCGACAATGACATGGCCATCAAGACTGTTCCTAGGACTGAGAGACCATGTCTAAAGGAGCTTGCAGTTGTGAGAGATTCTCCCTCAACATATCCAGTTGAAAGGAAAAGTCCTGTCTTAGCGAGGGAGTGAGCTATTACGTAAGTAAAAAGACTAAACGTGACGAACTCCTTCAAGTCTCCGCTCACAAGCTCTAGGCTTCCCAACAGAGCTAGCATGGCACCATTATTTTCGATGGTGCTAAACGCTAGCAATCCCTTAACATGATCGGAGACATAGGAGTATAGGGCACCAAACAGGTTGGAGAAGGCTCCCACGGCGAGAAGGAATATTCCCAGATACGTCGAAACGGGACTCAAGGACTCCATCTTCAATATTCCGTAAATCCCTGTCATGGTTACCGTTGCGCTTAGAACTGCTGATAGATCCGACCTGGCGTTTCCGTGGGCTATGGGCAACCACTCCACGACAAGGAATGGGAATATTCCCATCTTGACGATGAAACCCATTGACGTTATAATGAGGGGGAGCTGAGTGCTTAACCTCTCGAATGCTAGACTACCTGTCTGAGAGTAGGCAAGGGCGAAACCGGCTAGCAGTAATGCAGTGCTCAGCTCCCCGAACGCAAGGAAAGTTAATGCAGGTTTCCAGTCCTTTCTGTAGATCGCTATTCCAACGAACGAGAAAAGCGTCATGGTTTCCCATCCCGCGAGAAACTCGATGTATTTCGTGCTGGTAAGAACCACAATGATCCCTAGTACAGTGCCACTTAGGGTCATAGTGAGCCACTTATCGCTATAGTGAACCAAGGAGTGGACAGCGACCAGAACCCATACCAATCCCGCGACTAGGTAGAATATACCCATGGGCAGTTCCTGTATACCGTAAAAGGCAAGTATCCCAGAAGCTAACACTAGAAACACTGAAGATATTCTGTTGCTGAAGAAGGCTGTAGCTAAGGAGAGTGCAGACAGTACGTAAATTAGGTCGAGTTCTAGAATCACTCCCTTTCACCTCCTTTGGTCTTTATCAACGCGTCAAGTATTGAGGCTGGGGTTGGGGGACAGCCTGGAACAATGACGTCTCCTCTTATATCTGGTGGAATTCCGGTCACTCCACCTGATATGGCGCACGTACCCAAGAGAATAACTAGCTTAGGGGAGGGCATTACATCGTAAGCTCTTCTTATGACCTCTTCCATTCTCTTGCCCAGATTCCCCATAATCAGTAGTGCGTCGGCGTGCTTGGGGGTATTGGTGAAGAAAATACCAAATCTAGTCATATCATACTGAGGAGAGGAAATCAGCCTTAGTTCTAGGTTGCATCCGCCACAGCTTCCAGCATCTAACGGATATAGATAGAACGATCTTTTGAAGGTAACATCTGTCCTCTCAACCCTAGGTGTCAAGGTCTCCCCTGTTGGCAAGAATACGGGTTCACATGCCCTGCAGAAAATGCACCTCTCCTGTTTCCATTCCTCACCTATAGCGTCTGTGGGACAGGTAATTTCTCCTCCCTTAACTCTCGTGAGCCTGGATGGCCATTTAGTTTCGTGGTGATAATCGTCCTCGGTCTTAACACCCATCCTAATTCCCTTTATAAACCAATTCATTCCAGATCGACCTCGAGCTCAGATATCCAGATCCCGAAACTTTCCCAGTTGAAGGGAAAGTCAGTGAAGATATTTCCAGGCATAGACTTGAGGAAAAGTCTCATGTTCACCTTTGATGGAGCTAAAAGGTACGTCCTCTCCACGTGGCCACTCCTCACCCTTGTGAGGTAAGCCAGATCTCCAGATGGGCTCTCAACTCTTCCTATTCCCTCTCCATCCCTTATCTTCATGGTGAAACTACAGGGTTTTACCTTGAGCTCCTGGAGTAGCCTAAGCGATTCCTTAATCTCCTCCAGACGAACTAGGATCCTGGAGAAGGCATCTCCCTGATCCTGAGTAGGGATTCTCAGGTCAAAGTCCTTGTAAGCTAGAAAATCCGAGTCTAGCCTTGCGTCGTACTTGAACCCAGAGGCCCTGGCGACAGGTCCAATGGAGAAGCTATCCTTAACCACTCCATTGCCTTGGAGTCTGTCAATGAAGATCCTGTTCTCCAGTGTTCTCTCTATGTCCGAAATCTTAAGAGACGGAAGCTTAAGCTCGCATCTAACTCCTCCTGGGTAGTTAGCCCCAAAGAAATATCTATGACCGCAAGACCTCGCTATGGCCCTGTTAACCTCCTCTATCTGCTGGAGAAGAAGAAATGATGGAACCAGGAACGATGCCGATTCCAATACCCTCTGAATCACGAGTAGATTATTCCTTATCCTTTCAAGCTCGAGCTGAGCCATCCTAGAAATAACAACGTCGTGAGGCACCTCTATCTCTAAGGCACTCTCAATTGCCTGAAGAAAAGAGATGGAATGAGATGCGGTGAACGCTCCGTTAATTCTCTCAACTCTAAGGAGGGCATCTCCAATTGTCAGCCCGGAGAGAGTTATTTGTCTACCCTTATATGGTAAATGATTTATTTTCTCTATACTTTCTCCATAAGTTGTAATTTCAAATCCCACTGACTCCAGTAGACCCCCAGCTGACGGGCCATAAACGAACTTGAATGAACCATAGCCCAGACTCTCCTCTTCGCTCTGGTCCTTAATGCACGGTCCTTCTCTGAGCCCGTCTGAGGTCAGGCAGTAAGGCCCTATATCTCCTATAACTCTCATAGTAGTACCACCCCTACTACACCAACGATTAAGGAAATCAGAGCTGAAATTATGGCAATGATCGAGAGTGCCTTGTATCTCTCCCGAAATGGTTTTCCCTTAAAGATCATCCTAGACACATGATAGTTAACGGAGACGAATGATATTATCAAGGAAATGATTACAATCCAGAATTGGGGGACAAGTCCATGTTTGAGGACTGAGGAGAGAATCAGGAACTCTCCAATGAAGTTGCCAAAGGGGGGTGCACCCGTTACTGCTAGAGATGAAAGGATGAGCGAAGAAGCTAGTAAGGGACTTCCATAGAGTCCATATTCGTTGATCTCCTTGGTCCCTTGGCTTTTGAGCAGGGATCCAGACGCATAAAACGCCCCAGCCTTAGCGAATGCGTGAGTCACCAAGAGTATAACTAAACCTGTTAACGAGTTCACTGCAACCCCAAGAAGGGCAAAATTCATGTTCTCGATCGTGGAGTAGGCGAATAGCCTCTTGTAATATCGTTGGCTAGCCATCATTATGGAGGAAATGAGAATGGAGATAGTAGCTAGCCAGCTATACAGTCCCGGAAGGGGTGCTATGATGAAAATTGTGTGAAGAATGTAGATAGATACTGGCAGGAGGACTCCTGAAAAAAGTGCGCTCACAGGTGAAGGAGCTTCCGAATGAGCATCTGGTAGCCAGGTATTTACTGGGAATACTCCAGCCTTTGTCCCGAAACCCAATAGTGCAATGGCTGAGGCCAACGAGAATAATGGAGAAATATGAGGATATAGTACCTCGCTTATGGTTAAGGTGTGTAGGCCGAAATAGAAAAGGATGACAGAGATGAATGCGAAAGTCACTCCGGAGGAAACAAGAAGGAGATACCTCCATCCCGCTTCTAGCGCAGTTGAAGTACCCTCAAAGGTTACTAGAAGTACGGACGATATCGTAGTAGCCTCTAATCCAACCCACATGAGCCCAATATTGTTGACGGAGAGTGTGAACAACATGGAGGCGGCGAATAGATTGAGGAAATAATAGTAATTCCTTTCCTGAGCTCCCCTCTTCTCCACGTAGAAGAGGGAGTAAATGGATGAGAGCAGATAGACACCAGCCACCATGACCAGAAAATACCAAGTTAAGTTACTAACGTAAAATTGGGAGACTATGGGTAAAAATGGTTTGAGAGCTAGCACGAGAATCAAGGTGATCGTAGCGGAGGCTACCGTAGAGTACTTTTCCTTAAAAACTACGACACTTCCCAAAATGGGAACTAGTATTATCCATCCTACTAGGTTTAGGCCAGTCATCCTATCTCACCTAGGCAAGAGATAGGCGTCATCAGCCTTCATGTATCAGGCGGTTCGGGAACAAGCCCTGGGGGACGCCATCCCCAGTAACCTACAAAGTAACTGGATTATAAGCCTTATTTACGATAGTGTGAAGTTACCTTTTACTAGAGGACTAGTCGTTTCCAGGAATGACTTTCCAATGTGATCAGATATGAGTAATGTTGTTGGTTCTCCTTGATCAGTCTCCTAGCCTTTTCCTGTTTTTAACGCTTCGAGTCTCCTGCTTCAATCCTTTGTCCAATCCGTATCAACATTGTTAAACGATTTCATCGTTGGAAATCTTCAGCATGATTAAGTGACTCCTTATCCTCTCAAGGTTTGTTTAGTTAATTGGAATCTTCTTTTATCTTATCTATACCTTGAGTTACCTATCTTGGCAAGTATCGTCAGTGTCTACTTGGAGTTGTGGACAATACTTTGCTACTGATTGTACTATCCTAGATCACGTGGTAAGGAGTACTTTCCCCACTTTGTGCTTATCCTTAAGCATTTCATATCCCTTGTCTATCTCCTCCAGGTGAACAGTTCCCGCAACCACTGGTCTTATCTTCCCCTCAGCAGTCAGCTTTAGTGCTCCCTCTGCATCTCTCCTTGTGGCTGACGCGTGTCCAATTATGGCTATATCCTTGAGGATGGTGTAACCTAGCCTCAGTTGATAGGATTGGGTTGGGTCCACGTTTCCTATTTGGACTATCCTACCTCCCATCCAGAGCGACTTTAGGCTTTCATCGAAGGTTGGTGTTCCCACGGTGTCTATTACCACGTTAATGTCATCCTTCTTTGCCTCCTCCGAGAACTTCGATCCAACAATGACCCTGTCGGCGTACTTTCCAACTACGGACGCCTTCTCCTCCGACGTCGTGACTCCCACTACCCTGGCTCCCATGGCCTTTGCCACTTGCAGGGCATGTATTCCAACTCCACCGCTTGCCCCAGTAACCAACACAGTTTCACCCTCCCTTAGGTTAGCCCTCCTCAATCCTCTGTACACCATGCCTGTGACGCAGGGGACCATAACCGCTCCCTCATCTGAAGCGCTCGTCGGAACCTTCACGAGACTGGTTACCTTCACCTTGGCCATCTCTGAGAAGAAACCATCCAGTTCCTCAGAGTATCCTAACCTGGAGTGGCAGTAGGCCTCTTCACCCTGTCTGCAGTAGTGGCAAGTTCCGTCAGGCGCATAGAGTAGTGAAATTACTCTATCTCCCGGAGAGAAACCGGTCACTCCCTCACCTACTTCCACGATCTCCCCAACAACCTCATGACCCAGAACTACAGGGTACTTCATTCTAGGGTAGAACCCCTGTAGCTGGAGAAGGTCCCTATAACACAGAGCTGCTCTCCTAACCTTGATGATTACTTCTCCCGCGACCGGTTTTGGGTCCTGAATTTCCCTGACCTCATAACCCTGTTTATGTCCTTTCACTACGACAGCTTTCATCACTTTAAATCCATTTAAATAACTTAAAAAATAACTGGTTTTTAATCGAGATTATTCCGGCCTTTTTTATTCGATATTCGAATTCTCTTCCCTGATCATTGCGGATGTTAAAATCTCCAGATGAGGTTGGGAACTTTATTATCCTTCATGACGATATATTACTTAATGATTCTGAAAGAATTAATCGGGAGGGAACCAGTAACCATAGATCCTGAGTCAGATCTAGTTAGGGCTGCTAAGCTCATGAAAAAGGAGATAGTGGGCTCACTTCTAGTAGTTGAGGGAGGAGAACCTAAAGGGATTATCTCTGAAAGGGATATAGTATATGCCATAGCCTCAGATCTTCCCTTGACCACCAAGGTAAGGGAAGTCATGAGCACTAACTTGGTGACGGCTGATGCAGGGACTGATGTTGGGGAAGCGGCAATCCTTATGGTGGGTAAGGGGATTAGGCATCTTGTTGTGAAGGAGGGGAACAGAGTCGTTGGCGTGGTGTCGCTTAGGGATGTTGCAAGAAGCCTAGGCCTGATTGCCACAGACCTCACTATCTGGTGAGAAAAACCCTAAAGAAGATAGAACGACTCTCTACATTACGGTATTATGAGACTTCTTATGGCCTCTCCTTCCTCAAGCATTTTGACTGCCTCATTTATTTCCTCCAATCTGAATCTACCCGTCACAAGCCTAGACGGATCATATCTTCCCTGCCTTACTAGCTCGAGAAGCTTGGGCATGTCAACCCTAGGTCTTCCCCCATAATTCCCCATAACCTCTATACCTCCCCTAACTATTGACGCTACCCTGATGGGTATCATGGCCGTTGCTGGAGGTAACCCCACTAGAACCACCTTTCCTCCAATTCTAACCGAGTCCAGTGCCATATGGATCGTTTCTTCATTTCCCCCAGCCTCTATCACCACCTGTGATCCTCCACCCGTGATCTCCTTTATTGCTTTGACAGCATCTGTCTCCTTTGAGTTTACTACGTCAGTTGCGCCTAGTTCCATGGCCCTGTCAAGTTTCCACTTTTTCGTTCCCACGGCGATTATCCTCCCAGCACCTGAGGCCCTTAGGAGTTGTATTGTGGAGAGACCCACTCCTCCTACGCCTATCACGGCCACAGTGTCTCCAGGCTCAATCCTGGCTGATGATATTGCACCGTACCCTGTTAACCCGGCACAACCTAGGACTGCTACCTTCTCTAGGTCCATGTCCTCTGGAACCCTGGTTAGCGCGTTTTCCCCCACAATGGCGTACTCCGCGAAACCGCCTCCAAGGAAAGTCCTTATCTCCTTTCCGTCCTTTGACAGCCTTGACGTTCCATCTGGCATTACTCCCTTGAGTCTGACCTGGGAGAAGGTTTCACAGAGGTTCTCCTTTCCTGCAACGCAGTTACCGCATTTACCACATGGATGAATAAACGCCGAGATCACCCTATCACCTGGTTTCACCCTGGTCACCCCAGGTCCCACCTCCTCTACAATCCCTGAAATTTCGTGTCCAGCAACCACAGGAGGTGGAACAGGGGTTTTCCCCTCAAAGACATTGACGTCAGAGTGGCAGAGCCCGGTTGCCTTGATCTTAATCTTGACTTCCCCAGCCTTAGGTTGGGAAATGCTCACGTCCTCAATGGACAGCGGTTCCTTATACGCATGAAGTACTGCAGCTCTCACAGTGTAGATTAGTGATCCGGGTTTAAAATGTTTAAAGTGTAAAAGTAGTACTCTTTTAAATTGGTTTTCGCTCTTACTCGTATGCGAATAGCTGTTGTTGGTTCGGGAACCATGGGTCATGGCATAGCCGAAGTGGCTGCCATGGCGGGCATGGAGGTAAAGCTAATCGACATATCCTGGGACATCCTGAACAGGGCCAAGGAGAGGATGTTAGACTCGCTCAAGAGACTGCACGAAAGAGGCACAATAAGGGAAACGCCTGACACGGTAATGAGCAGGATAGAGATGTCAGTGAGCTATGACGTAGCTAAGGACGTTGACTTTGCGATAGAGGCTGTTCCGGAAATACTAGACCTCAAGAGGAAGGTGTTTCAGGAACTGGACAGGGTGGTGCCCAAGGAATCCATCCTCGCAACTAACACTAGTTCAATCCCCATCAGTGACATTGGCGAGATAACCTCGAGGAAGGAGAAGGTCATAGGGATGCACTTCTTCAATCCACCCCCCCTCATGAAGCTAGTCGAGATTATTCCCAGCAAGTATACCTCAGAGGATGTAACCAGGTCCACGGTGGAACTAGCTAAGAAGATGGGGAAAACCCCAGTGAGGCTGAGGGTTGAGGTACCAGGGTTCGTGAGTAATAGGATCTTTCTGAGGCTACTGCAAGAGGCATGTAGGGAGGTTGAGAGCGGTGAGGCCACGATTGAGGAAGTTGATTCATCCGCCAGGAACAAGTTAAAGCTACCCATGGGTATCTTCGAGCTCGCAGATTACGTTGGTCTAGACGTGGTGGTGGACCTGTGGAAGGTCATAGTGGAGAGGGGGGCCTCAGACGTTAAGTGCTCAAGTTATAAGGAGAAGGTGGACAGGAAGGAGCTTGGGGTCAAGACGGGAAAGGGATTCTACACTTACCCAGCACCGGGTAAATACAGTAAGGTATCGCTACCTGCTGAAAGTAAGGTTCCCCCGGAGAGGATCATCTCTCTCGCGGTAAATGAGGGTGCTTGGTTAATAGAGAACAACATAGTCAATGCTGAGGAAATAGACACGGTGATGAGACTCGGCTTTAATTTCCCCAAGGGGCTCCTTGAGATAGCTGACGAGTTGGGACTGGATAAAATCCTCAACGCATTAAGGGAAATAAACTCGAGAGGATATGAGGCCTACTCACCCAATCCCCTACTGGTTAAGATGGTATCCCAAGGCCAAACTGGCAAGAGCTCTGGAAGGGGATTTTACACGTACGGCAAGACTTAAAGTTTTTAAATTATTTAAACATTTTACAACCATGACAGTTCTACAGGAATATGAAAGGATCCACGAGGAACTTAGAAGGGAAGGTTACATTAACACCCAATATCCCTTGAATCCCTCCGAGACGCTCTGGAACAAGAAGATAATGACCATGAAGAGGGAGGAGTTGGAGAAGGTAAAGTCCTTCAGGCTCAAGAGGATAGTCAAGTGGGCATGGGAGAACGTGCCCTTTTACAGGAACTTCTGGAAGTCTAAGGGTTTCGAACCAGATCAAATACGCGATTGGAAGGATATCGTGAAGATACCGATTCTAAGGAAGGACGAACTCAGGAAGGACCTGTCAGCCAATCCTCCCTTTGGTTCCATCATGGTTCCTGAGCTAGCCAAGAGGATAAGATTTGTGGGTGCAACCTCTGGTTCCACAGGGTTACCCACTTTCCAAGGTTGGGGTGCCCTTGAACTTGATTACTTCGAGGAGGCGCAAGCTAGGTATCTCTGGACCTTCGCAGGAGTTAAACCCACGACTGTTTACGCAAACTACCTTAACATGTCAGGTTTCTACAGCTGGGGTCCTCCAGTGGTCGAGACCGCAATGTGGAGATGTGGAGCCACGGCGATTGCAGGAGGAGGTGAGACCTACTTCTCGTGGAAGGCCAGGCATAACCTCATATTCAGGCTCTGGAAAGTAGATGTTCTGGCTACCACTCCCTGGCTCCATAGACTCATAGGAGAGGAAGCAAAGGCGGAGGGTTGGGAGTCCCCGTTCAAGGTTCTTCTCCTTCACGGCGGAGCTGCAGCCGAGAACACGAAGAAGAAGCTGTTCCAAGTTCATCCCAACGCGAAGCTGGCAATCAGCGTGTGGGGTACGACTGACGGTCACATGGCCGTTGAAGTGCCTGGCCTAGATGGCCAGCTTGTGATTTGGGAGGACATGGAGATATTTGATATCGTCGATCCCAAGACTGACGAGCCAGCATCACAGGGCGAGAGGGGAGAGCTCATTGCTACCCTTCTCAACCACTTTACCATGCCCCTAATCAGGTACAGTTTAGGCGATTATGTGAAGAATGAGTTTACCACAGATCCCGATCCCACGTATGGAATAACTCACGCTAGGTTCGTGGAGCCAATTCCCGGAAGAGTGGAATGGATGTTTAAGGTCAAGGGCAAGTTATTGCTCCCAATATACGTGGAGGATGCAGTGAACGAGATACCAGACACAACCGGAATGTTTAACGTGATAATCTACGGTAATGAGATGGATAAACTGAAGATAAGGGTTGAGACGAGGAGAAACATGGTAGATTCTACCTACGACTCTAGGGCAAGGGAGATACTCGCAGAGAGAATAGGGCTCAACAAGGATGATGTGGAGATAGAGTGGGTGGAACCAGGTAAGACTGCCTGGACAGGTTATAAGTTGCAGGTGTTTCTGGACCAGAGAAAGAAGTGAGACGTCTTTTTACTTTTTGTGACTCCTCACGAGTAATTGATGATATTTCTAATTGCCCTGTTCAATTCTGCGACACTCCAAGCTTGAGCAATACATCCGCCCTTCTTGTAGGGAGGAATATCCTCAAAGAGCTCAGGAACGTATCCATTTTCCCTCACGGCCACTCCTAGAAGGGGACTGAATTGGTTCAGCAGGTTCTTGATTCTGAGGGAATCGTATTCAAAGTTGAGCTTAGCATCAACGTAGATTCCCACGAGCCATGGCCATATCGGGCCGTTATGATACGCTCTGTCTCTACTGGCCCTATCGCCCCTGTAAAAGGGTGTGTAACCTTTATCCCGCTTGGAGAGGGTGCTCAACCCGTATGGCCTCAACAGTTCCGTCTCCACCACCTCCAGTACCCTCATGGCGATATCCTTGGAGACCACAGGGTAAGGAAGGCCAAGAGCAACCAGCTGATTGGGTCTAATCTCCTTCCCCGGCTTATCGTCCCATCCAATGTAGTCATATAGCCCAGCCTCCGAAGGAAACTTCTCCAGGAACGCCGACCTCACCTTTTCGGCCTTCTCTACGAACTCGTCGTCATGTATTCCCAACCTCTTGGAGATCTGGTCCATGATCATTAACGCGTTGTACCATAGGGCATTAATCTCGACAGCTGCTCCTTCCCTTGGAGTCACGACCTCACCATCAAATTGAGCGTCCATCCAAGTCCTAGGTGCTCCAACGTGATACAGAAGGTTGTCCTTGTTCACCACGACTCCGTTCCCTTTCCAGTAAGAGTCCACGACCTCCAGCATTCTTGGAAATATCCTTTTCAGGAACTCAACGTCATTCGTGTACTGATAGTACTTATACACAGCATTAATTCCCCAAAGCGAAACGTCGACTCCCTTATAGGCGCTCTCGTTGTTTCCTAGGAAGTTATTGGGCATTAGACCCTTGTTAAGCGCGTTGAAATACCTCAGAAGGATGCTCTTAGCCTGTTCATATAGCCCGTTCATGAGTAGAATCCCTTCCATGGAGATCATGGTATCCCTTCCCCACTCATCGAACCAATGATATCCTGCAATGATCGCGTACTTGTCTCCGCTTCTCACGACGAAGCTTTTCCCCGCACTTGAAAGAAGGTCCATGATCTCTTTGGACCCAACCCTTTTCTGCTCGGGCTCAAATTCCCCCCAGTAGAAGTCCATCTCAATCTTGTTCCCCTTGCTGATCACGCAGAAGGGATTGTACAGGTCCTCCAGGTAATTGGTTCCCCTCTCGAAGTCTAAACGGTAAAAGAAGTTATAGTACCAGTACTCCGTCTTATCGAGGACGTGGTCTCCCCTTATCCTGACCCTGAGGAAGGGTATCCCATTCGCGAGAAGGAGAATGTGGTCCTGAAGAAGTCTGTACGTGAAGATCGGGTGTACCGACTTCAGAGCCACGTGATGACTCCTGTATGTGACTAGGGGACATAGCCTGAAGACCCCTCTCTGGGAAGCGTAGGACAGGGTTATGGCGTTGTAACCCCTGTGCACAACCAGGGTTCTCTCGACCCTTGAATTCCCAAAAAGGAAGTCCCATCTAACAAAGTTCTCTCCCCGCTCCACGTGATTCAGGAACCTGTACCCCTCCGGATAAAACACGTCGTTCAGGTAATGGTTCGTGCTCATGGGGTACTCTTGGCCGTCAGTTATAACGAAATCCTCCACCTTGGCCAGGGTCATGTATCTCCTGTGAGGTGGATCCTGCGGTATAACTAGCAGGCCGTGATAAGTTCTGGAGTTTATTCCGCAGAAGGTTGAGGACGAGTAACCTCCGGTCCCAGTAGGTATTATCCACTCCCTGTCCTCGCATTCCTTCGGGTCGAGCATGCGGTTAGTATTTGCCGTGGTATTTATTTAATGTAATTATTAGTTCCGCGTGTGACCACACAAGGGGGATGACGGAGGTAGACACCCACGTCTCTGGGTCAACCTGTTCAGGAAGGAAACCAGAGGGGGTTGCCCTCTTCATAACCCAGGTCAGGAGATCCTTGGCCTTATCCAGCCTGGAAGTATCTATCATGTATTGAGCAACCCACAGGGTTGTGATTATCCAGGGATTGGGCTGAGCCTTTCTTCTCTGGTACATGTCGTTCTCGTATCTCGCGATTCCACCGTTTATCATTAACCTCTGTTCTATGGCCTCCATGGTGGAGATCATAATGGGATGATTTGGTTCCACCATCCCAAAGTAGTACGGGGCATACATGCTTGCGTCCACAACCTGATCGGGCTGATAGTTCTCGTCTAGCCTCCTGATGAATCTCCTCCCGTTTGTCAGCCTGGAAAGGGCCTGTTCCTTCATGGTCTTGGCCACGTCTAGGGCGTCCTCTGAAAGGCTTTCGTCTCCCATTCCCTTGGCAAGTTCTGCTCCCATGACTAGTCCTCCATACACCGTTGACACGGTGTAGAGGTGAATTCCATACCTCTCCTCCCACAGATCAAAGCTCGGTTTTGGAAGTCCGTCCTCGGTGTACCTCATCATGAACTGTAGAGCTGGTTTCACAAACTTCCTGTAAATCTCTGTGAGTTCGTCCAAGTCCTTATACCTCCTGTAATGACTTCCTATGGCCCAGACCTCGAGAGCAGTTTCGTCCTCCTGTATTGGCAGGATCCTCTTCCCGTTATAGAGCCAGGGGTGCCACGAGCTCGCAAGCGTCCTGTTGGGGTTGTACTTGTGGTGTAGATAACCCTCGGGATTTGCAATCTCCTTCACAAAGTTGAAGTGCCTCATGGCCAGTTCTCCATATCCTGCAACATCCAGCGAGTGCGCAGCTATGGCCCCGTCTCTAGGCCAGAAGTATTGATAGGAGTCCCCATAGATGTTCACAAAGGAGAAATCTGAGGAGGCTATGATCGATCCATTCATGTCCATGTGATTCTTCACGGTCAGGAGACTAACATTATATATCCAGCTCTCGTGATCAGATGTCCAGCTACCCTTAGATAGCCAGCTCTTCCAGAACTGGAACACTGAGACGAAGTTGCTCTCTATCTTGGCTGGGTTCGCCTCACCGAGAAGTCTCCTCAACTCCTCGAGGTTCCTCGCCGCCCCTATTACGTAATAGGCCTTCACGAAGGATTTACTCCTGAGGTTTAGTTCCACCCCCACCGCGGACTTCACGTCTCCGTGAGAGATCGGACTACCATCCAATCTCCCGTCCTTTATATCCTCCAAGGGATCGCCCTTGGTTGCGGAGAACTCCATGTTGTTCATTTCAGTGGACATGAGCTTGATTCCTAGGTACCTCTTGGACTTGTAGTGAATCATGGACCAGGTAACAGGGTCCAGAAGCGCTGTATCCCCAAAGGGATTGGAATAAATGTTCAGGTCGTGAACGAAGAAGAGCTTGAGTTTTCCCTCAACGTCCCTGGATAACACCTTTATTATGGAATTCATCACAGGTTCATTCACGTCGACGAAGTTGTAGGAAGTTATTTCAAGTCCTGGGTTATCTAGGGTCCACTTGACCTCCACGAGATTGGTTCCATCCTCGTACGAGACCTCTGTCTTCCACGACTCATCCAGATAGACGTTCTTCCCATCCCAGAGCGCAACCCTTATGGGAATACCAGACGTCTGGTTCTCCATTCCTATATAGGGGTAATAGAGGTCAATAATCCTCCCGTGGTCATCAAAGTTCACTAGCATTTTTCCGTTTCCAATGCTGGCAAGTCTCATGTTAAGTCAGTACAGTATCGTGTATTTTACTATTCGCGTTAATAACTTTGTGCGGATATATCTTCGAGTTCACTATTTCAGTGTCAGCATCTATCACCACATCGTCACCTATGACGCTCCCAATTATCCTAGCCCCTCCCCTAATTTCCACATGTCTAGCTATGACCGAGTTCTCTATCACGACGCCTTCGCCAATGAATGCCCTGTCCATGATGGAGCTCCTCACAACCCTGACGTTATTCTTGAGGATGGAGAAGTTGTCAATCGTGGAGTTCTCCAGGTAAACATTGTTCCCGATCTGGCAGTGCCTTCCTATGAGCACGCTCCCCTCTATTTTCATCCTACCCTTTCTATACTTCATGGCTATCACGTTTCTCCTCCTTATGGAGTCAGGGCTAGTTCCCTGGACAAATATCCTCTTGGACTGATCTATCCTCTTCCCGCCCATTTCGTGTTCGTCCAGGCTTTCCAGAAGTACCCTCATGGCTTCCAAGTACCTCTCAGGAGTCCCGACGTCAAACCAGAGGGAGTCAGTAACGTAACCGTAAACTGGGTAGCCTTTCTGGATTAGGTAAGGAATTATATCCTTCCCAAAGTCCATCTTTCCCTCCTCTCTCATGGCCGAAACCTCATCACTCGCGAAGATATCCCTTATCTTAGGAGACAGGACGTAGACTCCCGTGTTGATCAGGTTAGATGGAGCCTCTCCTTCCTTGGGCTTCTCAACGAACCTCTTTATTTTCAAGTCCTCTCCCAGTTCTGCGACCCCGAATTCTCTCACGTCGTGCCATTTCTTGAGCACGATAGTCATTATCGCTCCCTTTGATAGGTGATAGTCCACTAGCTTCTTTAGGTCCAGCTTGATCAGGTTATCTCCCTGGATCACTAGCGTGATGTCATCTATCCTGTAATAGTCCATGTTGATCCTTACGGAGTCCGCGTTACCAACGCTGTCAACCCTAGGTTGATACTTGAAATGCACCCTTGGTTTAATCCTATACCTCGCTGAAAATCCTATACCCTCCTTGAAGGTGTCAAAGAGCGACTTGTAATTAACGTATCCCTTAACGCCAAAAATGAACTCCTTTACTCCCTGCTTTGCGAGCTCAAGAATCGGAAACTCGAGGAGGGGTCTATTCAGAAGCCTCACGGTCGCCTTCGAGGTTTCCACGGTTAAAGGGCGCATTCTCGTTGCTTCTCCCCCAATGGGAATGATAACCTTTATATCCTCAGGAGACCATTGCATGTCTTTTATTTATCAGATCTCACTTAAGTGTATTATGACTAGCAAGGTAATAATGGGCTTTGAGGTTCATCAACCCTTCAGAATCAGGAAAGACGCCTTCTGGAATCCTAGGTTTAAGGGATCCCCGCAGGAAAGATACTTCGACGATAAACTAAACAGGGAAATATTTGAGCGCGTGAGGGCCAAGTGCTACATTCCAGCAACCAACATCATCCTTGAGGAGATCGAGGCGGGAGAGGATGAGGGAAGAGAGATCAAGTTCTTCTTCTCCGTGTCTGGGACCCTGCTGGAACAGGCTGAGAGATGGGGAAGGGATTTTCTAGATTTACTCCAATTGCTCTCGAGTACGCGAAAGGTCGAGTTCCTGGCTCAGACCTACTATCACTCCGTCACCTCGCTGTGGGAGGATAGGACAGAGTGGAGGGAACAGGTAAAGCTTCACGTTGAAACAGTTAAGTCACTCTTAGGTCAGACCCCAGTTACGTTCGAGAATACCGAGCTACTCACTAGTCCCGTGATAGTGGAGGAGGCAGAGAACATGGGTTTCAAGGGCATTATGATGGAGGGAAAGGACTCCGTGTTGAGGGGGAGATCACCAAACTTCGTCTACAGGAGAAAGGGAGGTAAAATCTCGATCTTACCCAGAAACTTCACCTTGAGCGATGACGTTGCATTCAGGTTCTCCAATCCCAACTGGGACCAGTATCCCTTAACCGCGGAGAAGTACTCCTCGTGGGTTAAGGCTTCCCCCGGTCAGGTAGTCACTATTTTCGTGGACTATGAGACATTTGGGGAACATCACTGGAAGGAGAGTGGAATCCTGGAGTTCCTAAGATGGTTGCCCAGGGAGCTCAACAGGGAGGGAGTGGAAATGGTCCTACCAAGGGAGGTCGAGGGTAGTCCCTACTATGACCTTGAGGTTAGCGGAATATCCTCATGGGCAGATATCAGAAAGGATCATACAAGTTGGTTGGGTAACATAATGCAGTGGGCCTACGACGAGGCAGTTAGGAGATCTGAGATGACCTCGAAGGAGCTAGGAGGCGACTTTCTAAGGGCGTGGAGATACTTCACCACGAGTGATAACTACTACTACTTGTTCACTGAGGGTGGTGGCCCAGGGGAGGTCCACTCGTATTTCAACGCATATAATTCCCCGATAGATGCCTTCCTAAATGAGTTCTATGCCATTAACTCCTTTCTTCACGATGAACTTGAAAACCTAGGAATCAAGAATGAGCCCTTCTTCTTCTACAAGGATGGGAAGAGAGTTGGGGTAGCTTGGGATGAGAACCAGTTCATGGAAATAGTGAGGCGCGACGAATCACTTAAGGATCACCTGAAGTACTTGAGGGAGTGGTTGCAATGAGAAGAATTGAGTCTTTCTGGATCCCCGAATCCGTGGATAGCGTCTGGATGATTTCGTTTGAGTTCAGGGGGATAACTAGTTCTGGAGGGCTTGGTTCAGCGGTCTACGCCTTGAGCACGTCTCTAGTTAAGATGGGTAAAAAGGTCACTGTAATAATGCCGAGCCACGGAAGACATCTGGACGGTATCTATAGGAGTAAACTGAAGCTTCAGGAGATTCCCACCTCGGTCATGGGGAACAGGAAGGGAATGGATGGTGGAAATTACCCATTCAGGCTGGGGTTTGAAAGGGGAGAGATTGAGGGTGTCGAGTTAATCCTGGTGAAGGGATTAGACTACGACACAGGAAAGGTGATAGACTCCTGGGGAGTTTACGATCACGCCATGGAGAAGTCAGCCCTCCTGACTAGGGGGATCGAGCATTTAGTCTCTACCTTAAGCCTTGAGAATATTCCTTCCATTATCCATGCCCACGACTGGCATGCCGTTCTCCCTGGGGTGAGGGCCAAGATGAGCTTAGAGGAGAGGAGAGTAATAGTTCCCCTGGTGTACACTGTTCATCTGCTGAACAAGGTTGGTGCACCATGGCACTTTGCCTCGGAGGATTGGGCAGGACTTGAGAACTACGCCCACTACGTTTGGATGGTCTCTAAACACGTGCTCAATAGTACCAGGAGTCTGTGGGACTCATGCGATGGAAAGATTGAGAGGTTCGGGTTTTATGAGGCTGACCTGATCACAACCGTGAGTAAAAACTACCTCTTCAATGACGTTCTTCCATTCTCGGGAAGCTTCGCTGAAAATAAGTCGTGCGTAATATATAACGGGACAGACTGGGATGTGAACCAGGTTAAAGCTTACGCTAACTCAGTGATGGGGACAGATAATAGGGCGAGTGTAAGGGAGAAGCTATTTGCATCACTATCAGGGAATAGGTATGTCCCATCCGACTACACCACTGGAAGCGTGTTGTGGGCCAATAGGCACAGACTTGGTATAAGGGATGACTGGAGTTATGAGCCACTTCAAAAGGGTCAGTTAGTTCTTTTCGCTGGAAGGTTGGTTTACCAGAAGGGGATAGACCTTCTACTCAGGGCATTTAGGGGAGTAGTTGACAGGATCCCAGACGCTCGCCTAGTGGTAATAGGAATTCCATCAGATGACTATGGTCTTCTACAGGACATAGTGGACAGGGCATCAGAGCTCAAGGATAACGTGAGGATTCTTGCAGTTAGCACCATGGACCAGAACATGTTTAAGCTGTGGCACTATTCAGCCTCAGTTATGGCCATGCCCTCGAGATGGGAGCCCTTTGGAATCACGGCCATAGAGTCCATGGCTTTGGGTACGCCACTTGTGGCTTCGGCCGTAGGAGGGCTTATCGAGATCGTTGACGACGTGAGAGCTGATCAAAACGGAAATGGGTTCCTCACTGAAAGGGAAAATATAGACTCCCTAAGGTCAAGTCTCACGGAGGCTCTTCTGCTATCCAAGGCGAGCGAAAGTGGAGATAAGGAGTTACTCAATCAAGTATCTTCTAGTATCAAGGAGAAATCCTGGGATAAGGTAAGGGAGAACGCCATAAGGAAAGTGGATACAACCTTCAGGTGGAACGCCATCACCAATCAAGCTCTTGAGTGCTATTCCAGGGCACTTGTCATGGCTAAATATAGGGGCTCAGCCTACCTTTAGGCGAGAGAGATGAAGGTGACCGTGTACTTACCTAGGGAAAAGAGGGAGAAGGAAGTGGAACTGAACCCCAATTCCACTGTGAGGGATCTGGTGAGGAAGCTAGGGTTAACGGTACAGGGTTCAGTCGTGTTAAGGGATGGAGTTCCTCTCCTTGAGGACGAGAGGATCAAGGAAGGCGAGAAACTTACCGTCGTGCAGACTGCTTCAGGTGGTTGAACTGAATCCAAGGAATCTTAAGAGTCTGAACCCAGAGGTCAGGGAATCTGAATGGAGGAAAGTGGAAGAGGTCCTTAAGGAGGAGCCCAAGAGGCTTCAGGATATCAGGTTCTACCTTCGTTCCCTCCTCTGGAGCAGGGTTCAGGGAGTGAGGGAAGAAGCCTGGAGACACCTCCACGTGTATAAGGAACTTGGGATTACGGGACTTGAAAAGGCATTTTCCTCCAAGTCTGACAGGATAAAGTTAACGGCATGGCAACATGTGCAGGAGGTGATGGAGCTTGGCCTGCTCTCCAGGGAGGAGATCGTTGGACTCAGGCAACATTTCTGGAGAATGTTAAGGAGCTATTATCCCACAGTGAGGAAGAAGGCATGGAAACTCCTTCCCACCCTTGTGAAGCTGGGTATAGTAGGTCCTAGAGATAGGGAGAGGCTGGTGGAGTTCCTGAGGAATAAGAAGCCTAACATAAGGTTAATGGCCTGGAACCTCGCGAAGTTTCTTGTTAATGAGGGGGTGCTCACGCGGGACGACCTTGAGCAAAATCTTATTTATTTGAAAGAGCTCACAGAACGCAACTCTACAGTTTCATTGAGGGCTAGGAAGATCCTGGAGGAGATGAAATGAAGGTAGGAATTGTGGGTGGCGGTATTGTTGGGTTAATGTCAGCCTATTTTCTAGCTAAGGAGGGAGTCTCCGTCACGGTGTATGATCCTGCTCCTGGTAAGTACTCTATTCATGCCGCGGGATTGATAGAGCCATACCGTTTTGACAGGATTAACACAACCTCCATGATAGCGAAGATGTTACGTTTCATGAGGAGGGGGGTCACAGAGGTAAGGCAACTTAATAAAATGTGGGTAGTCGAGCTTCTTTCCTCACTAAACAAGTCACCCCCTCAGGAGGCATGGGAACTAATGAGGGAAATGGCGAGACTATCCCTGGACACTTACGCCCAAATGTCAGAGGAAAGAAACGATTTCGATTATCATAACGACGGTCTTCTAGAGGTTTATACAAGTGAGGAAGAGCTGGAGAAGGGAGAGAAGGAGGAGAAACAGAGTCCCTTTTCGCCCAAGTTCGAGGTGACCGAAGTTCCAGGGTTTGCTGGAGGAATATTCTTTCCAGAGCTGAGCCGAATCGCAACCGAGAAGTTCGTGAAAAGGATAACACGAGAGCTAATTCAGATGAGGGTCAATTTTCAGGGAATGGAGGCTCAACCCAATCTTAAGGGCTACACCTTGAACGGTGAGAAATTCGATGTTATAATCCTGGCTAACGGAGTGTGGATCACCAAGTTCTTGAAGTTGCCAATTACCGCGTTTAAGGGCTATGGGGCATGGGTTAAGGGCAGTTCAAAGATAAAGAACGCGTTCGTAACCGTGGATGAAGGCGTTGCGGTCTCCCCGTTATCTGACCACGTCAAGATTACAGGTGGATTCTCAGCTGATTACGGAAGTGAATGGAGGACAGACATCCTGTCTAAGGTCACAAGCCTTGTAAAGGTGGAGGAGGTAATAGAGAGGAACATGGGTTTCAGACCTTGCTCGCCGGACGGTTTTCCTATCATGGGCAGGCTGAATAATGTTGTGGTTGCAACTGGCGCATGCAGGTTAGGGTGGAGTTATGCCCCAGCTATGGGCTATTACGCCAGCGAACTGGCGCTAGGGAAGAGGAGCACCCTCGGATATGTTTCAAGGTACGTTGACAGGTTACGCTCTAGTGGGTAAGATCCTGGTATAACCATTTAAGCCTTGGCGAAACATATTACTCATGGTAACCGAGAGTAGGGAACTTGTTAAATCTCTCATGGAAGCAAAGGAAAGTATTATCTCAGGAGATGTGAAGCGAGGAGTTGAAATAATCGAAAAGACCGTGAACTCCTCCAACATCAAGGAGGCAAATTGGGTAATCTGTAACGTGATTGATGCAGCGGACTGTGCATACGTGGTGGAGACGCTAAACGCCATAGGTAAGATATTTGATGTGACCGCCTGTGGCAATCTGAAGAGAGTGATCTCCTGTTTCATGAGGGCTGGTAAGGACTCTGAGTTCGTTGACTTGGCCCTTTCGGCCCTAGTGCAGAAAAGAAGGGAGGATCAGCTGGACAAGATCTTGGCAGAGGCTGGTGAGATTCCTGCTCCACTCCTTCTCAAGTTGGCCTCTGCATACGGGAAGATCGGGAATAGGAAAAAGGAACAGGAACTGTTGAAGCAAGCGTGCGAAAAGGGACTTAAGGAGGCTTGCAGAGATATTAACCAGATTTTCCCAAGAATAACATGACTCGAAGGACGAAAATTGTCGTCACACTAGGTCCTTCCACTGAGGGTTTGATCCCTAAGCTTAAGGATAAGGTGGACATTTTTAGAGTTAACTTGGCACACGGGGATTACGACTCCCATGCCAGGTACTTTGAACTTTTGAGGTCTGGGGCTCCCGATTCCTCCATTCTTGCTGATCTTCCAGGTCCTAAGCTGAGGGTAGGGGATATAGGAAAAATGGAGCTTACAATGGGCGAGGAGGTTCTCTTCTCTCCCGACGAAGGGATAGTGGTTCAAGAACCGCTGTTCTATAGGAGCGTAAAACCGGGCTCAATCATTCTTCTGGCAGATGGTCTCATAAAGATAAGGATCAAGGAGGTTTCTGGAGACCAGGTAAGGGGGATAGTGTTAACTCCAGGGACTCTCACCTCCAGGAAAGGAATTAACATCCCCGACATGGCCCTTGATTCTGGACTTACCGAAAATGACTTTAAGCTAATGGAGGAGGCCCTATCCCTAGGAGCAGATTACGTAGGACTCTCATTCGTGCTTAGTGAAAATGACGTGATGAAGGCCAAGGAAAAGATACAGGGAAGAGCGTGGATTATCTCTAAGATCGAGAAAGGTCAAGCTGTACAGAGGCTCTTCAGGATTGTGGAGGAAAGCGACGGAGTTATGGTGGCTCGAGGAGATCTAGGGGTCGAGATTGGTTTGGAAAATCTGCCATATGTTCAACGCAAGATTATAAGGATATCAAAACAACTGGGAAAACCGGTCATTCTTGCCACCCAGGTACTAGAGTCCATGGTAAGCAACCCTTTACCTTCCAGGGCAGAAGTAATTGACATCGCCAACTCGGTGTACCAGGGTGTGGACGCCATAATGCTCAGCGACGAAACTGCCGTTGGCAAGTATCCCGTTGAGGCAGTCCAATATCTAGATCAAATAATTTCCTCATCAGAGGACAAGGTTAAACCCCTAAGTCCATCACCCATGAGGAGTCCAGACGACGCAGTTGCCTATGCTTCCTCGTCGCTATCAGAGCTCTCCAAGTCCCACGTAATAGTGGTTCACAGCAGGAGTGGTCTCTCAGCCATAAGGGTTTCAAGGCTTAGGCCTAAGGCCATGATTCTAGCCTTCACTCCAGATATCAAGGTAGCCAGAAGGCTCAAGATATGTTGGGGAGTCACTCCCATATCCTTAGAGGAGGGTGCCAGCGACCTCAATGATCTAGTCTCTATCCTCGAAAGGAAATGTAGGGAACTGGGAGTTAAGGGTAATGTGGTCATTGTAGCAGGGGATCCTAAGATGGAGTCAGGTAGGACCAACCTGCTGAAGCTTCACTCGATCGACTAATGTCTATGAGGGAAATGGCAAGGGTTTAAATTCTAGAATAGAAACATAAACTTATGTCGGAGAGTATAAGCTTGCCCTTGACCATCAGGGAGGCAACTAGAGGCGATATAGAGGGGATTTACAGGTTATATCAGTCACTGACTCCTGAGGATCTTTACATGCGCTTTTTCTCGTTCCATAGGGTATCTCACGAGGAGATAGAGCAACTCTTCAGTAGACAGGATCACATCACCTTGCTGGCAGAGATTGATGGAGAAATAGTCGGCGAGGCCACTCTCTACGATGATGGTGAGTTCTCAGTTGCGGTGAAACCCAATCAGAGGAGAGGAGGAATAGGAACTGAATTGGTTGCAGAACTCATAAGGAGGGCGAAAAAGATGGGTATAAGTAAGGTCAAGTTTTACACCCTTCCAGAGAATTACCCGATGATAAGGATAGGCAAGAAACTAGGATTTAAGCTGGAGTACGACGAGGATCAGGTCAAGGGAGTCTTAGAACTAGGTCAAGGGTCTTAAACCAGTCCTTTTAAGTCTTAGCCCCGCCAGGTTTACCAGTCATAGGGGCAGGAGTAATCCATAATTCCCAACTTCTTCCTGGCTAAGCTACATAGGGGGCAAATATTTACCTGATCCGCCTCATGAAGCCTGCTTGTGTAATGCCTTATCATTTCCATGAATTCCTCGTCATTCTCGAGGATTGTCTTGTACTCTCCCTCGGCCCTTTTTCCCTTTAGATAATAGCTTACCTCAGCCGGAGTGAGACCTAAAAGGGAAGCAGCATGTGATTGAGATTCTCCCTGCTTAACTAACTCCTTTACTAGAAGCGCTTTTATTGCTGGTATCACATCTCTCATAGCAGTTTCACAGGGTATCACAAGTTTCCTCGACTCGCTTTTCATTAAGTAATAATCCCTTTAACACACTTTAAAGTTTAGAGCAACTAGAAATTCCTAGGAGAGACATAATTCCTGAGGTATGGGAAGAAAGAAGATGACATGATAAAATGCTGACTGCGAAGCGATCTTCCCTAGATTTTGAGACCTAAATGCTGGATCTATAATCCTTTAATTGTTGAGCCCATATTATTTAAAAAAGATTTATCTCTTTTAAGAGAAGAACGAAATATCTTTTGATTTGAAGGAAAAATTTTTATAGATTTTTAAAGGATTATACACGATACATATGGCTCAAAATCCAGATCCTAGATTTAATTATTTTAGATATGCGACAATTGTATCATACTTCTTCTCGTCTGTGGCTGCAGTCGTTTTCATGACATTGGCAATAATCCGTTCTACATTCGAGGCAGCCTATGTATACGACGTTTCTGGCTCCTTCGAGGTACCAAATATTGCACTGCTTGCATTGGAGGTAGGGACTCCCATATTTTCGGTGATGTTTGACGCCGTAGTGATACTAGGAATTCAACTCATGCTTAACAGGATTTACGTGATGAACGTTGTTAAGTCGGTTTTGGTTATTGTTCTCATGGGAGTAATATTCGGTTCAGTCCTAGGGCATAAGCCAGCTAATCCCTTCGACGCCGCAACAGAGATACCTTTCGTGGGAAGTGGTGTAGTTGCGATGGTTTTCAACGGAGTTGCAATAGTCACGTCTTTAGGAATGAGAAGTATAGAGAGGAAGATGTATGGATGATCATTAAACCTTCCATACAGTGGGCCTCCGTGTCATCTCTCACCGCTCCTTACATTTACTGGAGGGATGTGATAGTAATTCTGGAAAATCCTACCAAGGTTTTCGTGGTTGATGCGTGGAGGGATCAACTGGGAAGATACAAACCCCCGTCACAGTTGTCTATCTTTAGATATTCGTATAGAATTGGCCAGGTTGATGAGGAGAACACAAAGTACCTTGAGTGTATTGCTAATACTCTTCAGACCAAGTTAAGGCCTTTGATTCAACGAAAGTATGATTGTAAGGACGTGGTGGTTATGTTATGATAGATATTGAGGATTTTTTGAGGTGTATGGGAAAGGTTGTAGAAATCAGAAGAGTAACTGACTTAGAGTGGACCTTTAAGCTTAGAGATGCTATCATGTTATCTGGAATTCTAAGGGTTAATCCTGGAATAGTTACAGATATAGAATTTAGATTTAGAAGTCCAGATGGAATTGGCAAAATAAAGATAACTAAGGGGACGATTCTAGAGGCGAGTTATGAGGGAATCCTTTCGCTTCAACTCAGGCCTAGGGTTAGGGACTGTTCCAAGATCCTCGTGGGAAGAGAGACACCCTAGGTTATCACAGATCTAAATTCCTTAACCCTGTTCATGACGAAGTTAACCATCTCCTTGAATACCCTTTCACCCAGTTCCTTGCTCGGCTCTACCTTCTCAGCCACAATTCCGTTACTCCCTCCCTTCTCAGAGGTGATGAGAGTGAAGGTGAACGGAGAGAAACTCACGCTGGACGGTATCCTGTCCAATCTCACCAGTTCAGGTCTTAGATACAACAGAAGGGAAGTTTCAACGGTCCCAGCATGAAGGTCCCTATATTGGGAGAAGACCTCTATTTCATGAAGATCAACTAACATAACCTTGGGCCGAGACCGCGTGAAGTTAACTCTTCTCGTGGCAACCTTCAAGAGGTCAGTATTTCCTCCATGACCGTTAACAAGGACGAGACCCTTTATGTTGAGTTTCACAGATGATTCAAGGATATCTCTCATCATGTTCAGAAAATTTACGTCTTCAATGGACACGTGCGGTAGGTCCCCATGTTCCACGGAACAACCATAATACATTACAGGAAAGAGTAAGAGCCCCTCGATCTGAGCCACCTTCTCCGCGACAGCCTCAGCTATTATGGAGTCCGTACCCAAGGGGAGATGTGGGCCGTGTTGCTCTATACTTCCCACAGGAATAACCCCTATGGGCGAGAGTAGCTCATCCTTTGTAAGTTCCAGGATCCTCATGGATCCATATGAGGTAAAGAGAAATATTTGATTATCACTATCGTGAATGATGATGAGCTTCCAGGCTCAGTGAACGGTGATGTTCAGGTTGCAAGAGCTGAGATGTTTTACACGCTTACCTGTCTAGTCAAAGTATGAGTCCCTACGGGCTTTCAACTAACTTTCGTATCATCTCCTTGGCGTCTCCCCTTGTCTCTATATATATTAGTTTCTCATACCTAATCCCAAATCCGTATGCGTCCATCTCAAACTTGTACCCAACACAGTTTTCGCAATAACCCCTTACCACCTTTACGAACTCGAGATTGCTCACACTAAACCTAACTTTCCCAAGAGTTTCAATCTCCCTTGGCTCTGTGGCGTAACTAAGCCTTTCTAGGAACTCATGTATTGTCGCCCTGACCAGCCTGTCGCTCTCAACTCCGTGATCCCTAAGGAGTGCTGGTAGCTCCCAGTCTCGCCTCGTCATCTCGCTTATCTTAGCTAGCTCCTCCTTCAGTACTGGTTCCTCAAACTGCTTAAGGCACTCCCTCTTCACCTTGTCCACGAACTCCTTGTCCCCAATCCAGGAAAGGAAATATGCTTTTCCAATCTCCTCTATGCAATTCAAGGTCTTATCACCACAGCCATCATTTTCCATTCCTGATCTCTATACAGGTAGGTGAGTATGGCGAAATTATCCGGATATCTCACCTTCTCCACCTGCACCATATCTCTCCTTAGATTCCTGTGGAGCCATGCCTGGGACCATCTATATGACCCCCTGGCATTAAGGAAGAGTAATCCTTTTCCGCCTAGGAACGAAATGAGTTTCGGATACTTGCTCACGTCTATCACTGCATCGGGAGAAAATCCTAGGTATTTGACCTGCCTCAGTGGAATAATATCAAGAAACTTTACCTCAAATTTCTTCTCCAGGAGAGCATATGCCATGGTCTCTCCCAACGACGCTGATATGTCACCGGAGTAGTATTTTCCTCCCCATCTCCGCTCATCCAAGTGTCCCAAGACCCCCGTCACGAGTTTACTGGAGAGTAGGGAGGCCATCATTATCTTTCCAGGGTCTAGCTCAACTATTTCACTTGGCATGTTCTGAACTAGCGTGTCAGTCAATGCCGAGGATATAACATCTAGATCTCCATCACTATCTTTGTTTGAGTGAGGAATGGCGTCAGAGGGAAGATCAACCCATGATATTTTCAATTGCACATGATATGATTTGGAAGCCATTTTTAAGTTATAGATTGGGAAAGTGAGAGGGAAGCCATTTTAATTCCAGCGTAGATCATACCCCATGAAGGAAATAATCTACTCGGAAAACTCTCCCAAGCCCATAGGTCCCTACTCCCAGGCCGTGTTGGTTGATAAGATACTTTTCGTTTCTGGTCAAATACCACTAGACCCAAAGACTAATGAGTTGGTGAAGGGAGGAATAGAGGAGCAGACTAAACAGGTAATGGAAAACCTAAAGGGAATCCTCTCGTCTGCTGGGATGACGCTCGACAATGTAACCATGAGCTTCGTTTACCTCAGGAACCTCCAGGACTTTCCCAAGTTCAATGAGGTCTACGCTAAATACTTCAAGGAAAAACCTCCCGCAAGGGTAACAGTGCAAGTTGGGGATTTACCAAGAGGATCTTTGGTAGAAATAGCGGTTATAGCTTACAAGTTTTAAGAAAAAACTTTCTTTAGTAGCTGTTCCATATGGGGACAATTGACGTCAAATAGTTCATGATTCCCGTGTTCTATGCAGGAGCCCGCTACGGGCTTACCCTCTAAGAACACGATCGATGCCTCATCGTCCTCCACTATGGAGTAGGCTATGCCTTCAAAGACTTTTCTGTATAGCATTTGCTATCACTTAAAACATATAGTATCAATTAGACCATTTTAAGCCTTTCTACCAAGCTGAGTCCTCTCCTCCTCAGTAACTAGTTCAAGTTGAATTGTATTTTTAGTAAGTTCAACTAGTTTTTCGATGCCTGGAAGGTATGAGTCAACCTGGAGTCCACTGTAAAACATCTCCCTATGGAACGGGATTACTACTTTTCTCTCAACTGGTACATCCTCGACCTCTCCCTTGACCATGTTTATGACAAGAGCGGTCAACCTGAAGTAACGAGTATCTGGAACCCATTCTCTCAATAGACCAGGAACTTCGTTCATATGCTTGAGGGTAAGTCTAAGGGCGACACCTGGAGTTGTGACGAAAATACTGTTACAATGGGCCTCTCCAGTAGCAAGTCTGTAAGCTTTGTACTCAATCTCGCATAGTTCATCAAGGTTAGGAGGGTTATCCGTAATGAGAACGTCACTGTCTTTCAGGATATCCCTGTATATGGGCGCCAATTCTTCGGGAGAAGGCATTCTTCTAGGGAAGAACCTCACCATACTTACAACTTGCAAGTTTCCATCTCTAGCAAGGAAGTTACCCTCTTTATCTTCACTTAAAGCGTTAATCAGACCATTGTTAAGTCCATAAAGTCTGCCAATCGTATTTGTGTTGTCCCTGTCCACCAGGGTTACCCTGTAAGTTTCAGCTAGCTTCTTTGCAAGGAGGAGCGAAATGGTGGACTTGCCAACCCCGCCCTTGAATCCTAAAACTGAAAATCTAATCATCTAGACCAACCAAATCTCTTTTCTATCTTATTATGATCATTTTCCCAGATTAAAAGATCATGTTATGATTAACAGTGTTGAACTTTATGTAAAGAGTATAAAGGAGATATAGATTACATCTAAGAATTTTATTTAAATAAAATAAAGCTAGTTATATTATTTTCTAAATTATTTTCATGGTTATCATTTCTATAAAGTCTTAAGTCCATTTCCCGTTAGCACTATAACCGGATCTGACACCTCGTATTTTCTTGCCCCGGCTAACGCCACCGCAGAGCTATACTCGGCAAGTATCCCTTTCCTGGAAAGATATTTCCAAGAGCCTATAATCTCATTTTCACTAACAACTACGCAGTCACCTGTCTCTTGAAGAACCCTAATCATTTCATCTATGAGTACGGGATTCGTTGAAACTAGCGCGTCAGCTATAGAGGTGACCCTACTTGGCGGTCTATATTCTATTCCACGGAACTTGGAGCATACTGGACTCACTTGTTCCGTTTGAACTGCAACTAACTTAGGCATCTTATCTAGGATTCCCTCGCTGACCATGTGTCTAAATCCTTCATAAACTCCTAGGAGTAGAGTACCTGCTGACGTGGGCAAAAATACTTCTCCTGGGGATTTCCATCCATGATCCCTCGCTATCTCGTAGGCTAAGGACCTTATTCCGTCCCTAAACTCAGGTTGAAGGACGTGGGACGCATAATAGGCTCCAGAGTTCTCTGCAGCCCGTGATACGTCATCTCTTGTGCCTTCCACCCTGACAACTTCAGCCCCATAAGACTCAATCTGTTTTAGTTTCCCTCCCCTTGCAGTTGAGGGAACAAAGACCTTCACCTTCATCCCAGCCATAGCTCCGTAGGCAGCTATAGAGGCGCCTGCATTACCAGATGAGTCCTCAGAGATCTCCCTTATCCCAAGCTGAGAAAGGTGAGAAATTAGGGTTACCGATCCTCTATCCTTGTATGAACCGGTGGGATTAAGGAAATCCAGCTTATATGTAAAGCCTTCAACCCTAATAGAGGGGGTGTTCCATTCACCTAGGGAAATCCATCTCTTAACGTAAGGGAAGTTTTCCCTCAGGTCTTTAGAAAATGGGGTATCCACCTCTACCTTGAAGACTCCACCGCATTTGCACCTAACCTCTACGCCTTCCCTCTCCCTTCCACATTTTATGCATTTAACCCTCATGAGGTGATGTTGAACTCCTGTGTTTTAACCTTCACGGGGGTTGAGGGAGCGGAAGTCCCCATCTGCGAGGGTGGGGATGCTCCGTCCGTAAGGGCGGAGTAGTTCACGGACTTCTAGTGACATGATACGATCACCATTTCTATTATTAACCATGAGGCTCAATTTCTGGTATGTCGCTAGATTACCTCTTTAGGCCTAGAACCATAGCGGTCGTAGGAGCTTCACGCAACAGGGAGAAAGTTGGAAACGTGATTTTTAGAAACGTCGCATCTACTTTTCGCGGTAAGGTTTATCCTGTCAACAATAAATCAGAAACCATCGAGGGTGTCCAATCTTATAAGTCCTTGAAGGATATACAAGACGACGTTGATCTTGCCATCATTTCTGTGCCAAGGGAGTCAGTTCCAGGGGTTATGGAAGAGGCTGGTGAGAAAGGCGTAAGGTCGGCCATAGTTATCACCTCCGGCTTTAGGGAGGTAGGAGAGGAAGGAGAAAAGCTAGAGAGGGAAGTCGCATCAATTGCTAACAAGTATGGGATAAGGTTTCTTGGGCCAAATACCATGGGTCTTCTAACTCCTGATTATAACGGTACCTTCGCCTTCGCAGACGTTAAACGTGGAGAAATTGCCCTCGTGGTACAGAGCGGTGGAATAGGTGCTTACATGCTTAACTGGGCTCAGAAATCTAGGACAGGTGTAAGTTTTCTCGTTAGTCTAGGAAACCAGACTGACGTGAAGGAGTACGAGGTTATAGATTATTTAGCGAAGGATCCTGAAACTAAGGCAATCTTTGTGTACATTGAGGGAGTATCTGACGGAGAGAAGTTTCTCAACGTGGTTCCAGAGGCCACATCCAGGAAACCGGTCATCTTCATCAAAGGAGGTGCCTCGGCCCAGAGCGCAGAGGCCGTAAAGACCCACACTGGGAGTCTAGCAGGATCTTACGAGGTTTTTAAGGCAGCCATAAAGACAGTGGGAGGAATCTTTGTTGAGAACCTTAAGGATTTCTTAAACCTATCAAAACTTGTTAACTCCTCGGAACCTATCAGGGAAGAGATCCTGGTGGTGACCAACTCAGGAGGTCACGGTGTGCTGACCTCAGATGCCATAAGTAGGGCTGGACTATCCCTCGTGAAGATTCCTGAAAGGCTAAACATGGAACTCAGAAAGGTTCTTCCACCCCAAAGCATACCGAAGAATCCCCTTGACCTATCCGGAGATGCAGGAAGAGACAGGTATCTAAATTCGCTCAAGATAGTATCAGACCTAGATTGCACCAAACTAGTAATTGTGGAGTCCTTGCCATTCATAAGCTGTACGGAGGTGGCAAAGGTCCTGCTCAACTTCAAAGGAAAAGGAATCATAGGTGTAACAATGGGATATGACGAAGACTCAGCCTCGAGAATTCTTGAATCAGCCTCGATCCCCGTCTTCACGTTCCCTGAGGAGGCCGTGAACGCGATAAGCAAGCTAGTGAAGAGACCTTCACCAAGAAGAAAGGTTAGGGTTACCCAACCCATTGACAGCGCACGGGAACTAAGCAAGGGTAAAAGTTTCTTGGCAGATTATGAGGGGCTTAAGCTCATGGAACTCTATGGAATAAGGACGCCAAGATGGGGGATTGCTAACACGCTGGAGGAGGCGCAAAGGCTAGCGGATTCTATTGGTTACCCTGTGGTCATGAAAATCTCCACAGATCAGCCGGTACACAAGACCGAGCTCAAGGGGGTTTACATGAACGTGGAAAGAGACATGGTTAAGGAGAAGTTTGATCTCCTCTCCAAGATTTCCAAGAGGGTAATGATTCAGGAACAGCTAACAGGTCTGGAGGCCTATGTGGGTGGAATCAGGGATCCGGTGTTTGGTCACACAGTCCTGGTCGGCGTGGGAGGAATATATGTAGAGGTCCTGAAAAGTGTCAGCTATGGCATTGCCCCAGTGTACGAGGATGAGGCTCTGGAAATGTTAAGGGAAAGCAAGCTCCTGGACATGATTAGGGCAAGAAAGAGGGGTTATGACGAGGGTTCTGTGATAAGAACGGTCTCCAATATATCGAGGCTCATCTTGGATCTAAATGTGAAGGAGATGGACATAAATCCTCTAATGGTCAATGAGAAGGGAGCCTTTGCGGTTGACGTTAGGGTAACGTTTTAGTTAGATCATACAGGGAGGTAACCCGAAAACCTCCCTAGACTTGGAACAGAGGAGACAGAAGGTGGTCTCTTCTACCCTCTCGCCTGAAATGATTCTGCTCACAACCCCATCTATCATGTCCGAGATGTCAGGGTTGCCTAGGAGGGATTTGAGCTTGGACTCATCCTTCACCCTTTTCTCATATGAGGTTGCAGATAAGCCTATGAGCTTAGCAGCCCTTTTCACAGGAACCTTCCTTTCAACCAATCTCCTCATAATAGCAACTCTGAGGTACGGGACCACAGTGTTAAACGCTTGCTCGCACGGGGTTTCCCATTTCATAATATCAAATCTCTTTCAGGGGAGTTATACATTTGGTATATGATACCCAGATTCGTTGTATTAACCCTGTTAAATATCCCTTCTCATATCCTGAAAATATATGATTCGACACGTGCCAAATAGGAAAATCCTAGTTGCGTACCAGCACAATATGCAAAAAGAAATCCTAAAACAATGACAAAACTAGGCCTTCCCTTTCCTCTATCTAGCTCGACTTTAACAACCTTTACCACTTTTGTTCAGGAGTTCAAACAAAGATGTACATTTTTATATATAAGTGTATACTTTCATATTGTTCTGAACATTAACATATATACATTTTTTTAATCAAGTTATCCCATATGGAGTTTAGTGAGAAAGAAATGAACAAGATGACAAATAAGATAAGATTCCCTGATGGAAGGGAAGTTGATATACAGGACGTCATAGGATTCCTCTACGGTCTTTCAAGGAGTGACGTTGAAGTATTGCATGTCCTGACTTGCAAAGGAGAGAAAATGTCCACTGAGGATTTGGCTGAGGCTTTAAAGGTAACTAAGGCCTCCATAAGCAAGTCAATCAATAATTTGCTTTACAAGGGATTGATAAACAGGGAGAAAGTTACAGAAGACGAGAAGAGAAAGGGAAGGCCAGCATACATGTACTGGGTCAACAAGGAAGAATTATATGAAAGGGTAATAGCTGACATGATAAGCCTAGCAAACACGATGAAAACGACTTTAAGGCACACGTTCAGCTAGCAGTGGTACCAGCCTGAGATTTAGTTTCTGAGCTCTTTTCCTCAGCCTTCCCTTCCTTGCTTTCTTGTTTAGCTTGTTTCTCTTCCTTCTTTTCTTGACTTTCTTTCTTAGGCTTTACTATCCTATTTCTCCTTATTTCAAATTGATAGGAAATTCCCTGACTCTTGTACTCCGCCGTGATCTTATCTTTATCTTCGCTCCATTTAACCTCGGCACCAGTCAGCGACCTGATATAGTCCTTGGCGAACTTAAGATGTCTATATTTTCGTTTAAATGTAGTTATCTTCCCATTAATCTCAAGTTTTCCCTCTAGCTCATATTTTACGACTTTCATGGATTCAGTTTATTGTCACAAACATTAAAAGTCACCTTTTCTCATAGGTATTATGACACCAATTCCTGGAATTACTGAAACTTCTGTCGTGTCGTTGATAGTGGCCTTTGTTTTAGGGTTACTTATAGGGTTCCTTATAAAGAATGTGATTAAGGTTGGGATAATTATTCTAGCCATAGTGATTATTTTAATTGCTGTAGGTGCAATAACTCCTACTTCTGTGGAACACGCATTGATGAGCTTGGGGCAGACTGCAACTCAAGCAGAGTCTAAGGTGTCCGCCTATTTGGACTTACTCCCCTACAACTCCATTGCGTTCATTATAGGGTTGGTAATTGGTCTAGTGAAGGGTTAGTCATGTTTTACGTAATATCGAGATATAAGTGATACAAATAGAGGTAGCATAAGTAAGAGCGTGACAAGCAATCATCCTTAAGTTAATTTGGCCATCTGCTGGAACATTGGAATTTAATACTGACGGCGATTCTTCCCTGTCTTGAGATTGAACATGAGCATAATCTTTAAAATTTTATTTTACAAATAAGGTGTTAAGTGGGGGTTCTTTCAGCACACATGTCGATTCCTTCACTCGTGGTGAAGAGTAATGATGGCTGATATCATGGCGAGAGGGGGAAATGAGCAGATAGAGCCGGAGCTGTTAGAGGTGTTAATATCATCGTTCAGAGTTAATTCTACCCCCAAGAAGATCCCCATGAAAGCTGTCTCAAATCTTGGGAAGATGCTTTCTCTTATTTTACCTAAAAATGTAGAGAAAATTGTAATAGTCGTATCAAAGGACTACCTAGGTTCTGAAAAAAGTTTTGTGGAGTCTACAAAGAGCATATTCCCTAGTGCCAGCGTGAATGTGCTGTTTAGTCACAAATTGGATCAGGATTCACTATTAGTTTATTTTAAGTGATTTCGTAATCATATATTCAACTCATCTTAGTTCAGCGGGTCGTTCCCTAGACGTTCAATCACGTATGACTAGAACCCTTAATTGCTTACCCTGTAGGAGAGTACAAATACCTTTTCCCCCTAAGTATTTCTGTGATATCTGACTCGCAATTCAAAGATGTTTGCGGTAAGGTTAAGGCTCTCCTGTACTTTGGCTCCTATACTAGGGAGGATTACGTAGATGGAATTTCAGATATTAACGTGATTGCAATTACCAACGACAAGAGCGTTCTCATGGACTTGGCCTCAATGGATCTCTCTCCTGTCGTGATCGATGAAGAAACCTTAAACAAGTTATGCCAAGATGGAGATCCCCTATGTTATTACGTTCTAAATGACTCCAAGCTCATATGTGGATCACTGCCCAATTTTACATTTATTTTCACCGATGAGACGTGCAGTAAGCTCCTCCGTTACTCTAGGACTCAGGCGAAAATGAGTCTTGAAGGAATAGCGAGAAGAGACGAAATATCCTCAGTCAATAACTTGTACAGGGGTATAAGGTCATTCATAAGGTCCAAGTGTTGTGCTAAAGGGAAAATCCCATTATCTGATGAAGATGTGATTGCGTGTTGTAAGAGTATCGGGAACGACGAAATTTGCGAGCTTTTCAGCAGGGTTAGGGAGTTAAGGAGAAATAGGGAACCAGTTACATATTGGACAATTAGAAGATTCGTGAAGATAATGGAGGGAGAAGACAAGGATTCATCGTTGTAGAGGAGATGTTCATTCATGGAATTGGCCAAACAACTATTCGACTTAGGTGAAGCGATCCATGGTGGGCCTGTGGAATTAAAGATTCTTGAAAAACTTGAGGAGTTATTTCCGGACTACAAATCAATCCCTGTCAATACAAAGTTCTGGGATGTCAGATTCTCTGAGATCCTTGTGAATGGTCAAAACATACCCTCGGTAGCAATGCCCTACACCTCAGGTTGCGTTAAGGGCAAAGTGGGAAGGGAGATAGGTTTGTTACCAATGCCTTCCCATCCCTTTGAGCTCAAGAACTTATCACTTTCCCAATATGAGGGGGTGATAATTGTGGAGGAAGGAAAGCTGAGAAGAATAACTCTTCCTCAAGGCTCACCTCCTACGTTCTTTGCGTCTAGGAATGTCGACGGCTATGTTGAACTTTGCTCTGATACAAGGCTTGTGGAGGTGAACTCCAGAAACCTGGAGATCACCTTAAGGGAGGGAGACTCCTACATTCTGCTTGGCGCTCACGTGGATCACTGGTTATCTGGTTTTCACGACAATATCTTATCCGTTCAACTCTTGGTGGACATGAAGAAAGACCTGGAAAGATCTAACCTAAGGCATGGGGTCAAGCTGGTTTTCTTCTCCTCAGAGGAAGGGCCAAGATGCTGTACAGGTTCATCACAGTTTCCTGTAAAGCACGTATTTGCGGTGATATCCCTAGACGCCATCTATCCATCTAGGGTCGTATTCTCAGGAACCCCTGACCTATGGTTCCTGTCCAGACATTTTCCCGTAAAGCGAGTGGAAATGCCTACACCGTTCTCTGATCACTATCCCTTCGTGCAGAGGGGGATCCCTGGTCTCGTGCTCTACAACGATGACATGACCACAGTCTATCACTCGGACGCAGACGTTCCAATTCCCCTTGATTCCCAGTATCTTGAAGTGTTGAGGAAGAGTCTTGTTGAGGCTTTGCGGGAATTGGATTCTACCCCTAGCGACAGGCTCGATGAAGAATTCTTCAGACATGCTAAACTCGCCGGTTACACTGGGGATACTAGGGAGGGAGCACTGATTCCAGATCCATCAACCTTGACTACCAAGTTTAAAAGAATCTAGTTTCTAGCGCTTGTTCATTTTACAAAAAAGGACTCACTAATCATCTTTATAAGTAAGAATTTCATAAATGATTATTAATGAGTATAGCGGCTTTCAAGGATCTATCTATGTACAAAAGAAGGGCTGAGCACTACTTAGGTTCTAGGGAGTACCTAGAGGATATACCGCTTAACACATGCGACGATGTTTTCGGCACGGTAATTTATCTTAAGATTCCTGAGACGGAGGATATAATCAAGGCGAGTGAACTTGCTAGGTCAGAGTTAAGTGAGATGTTGACAGCTAAGTTACATGAATACATGAAAGCAGGAAATCTAGAACTAGTAGAACAGGTATCCCAGATCTTGGAGTCTTTGAAGGAGATAAACAGGTTGGAAGAGGTGTTTAAGACAATAACCGTCGCGTACGTTCTCTCCGTCATTAGGAGGGAGAGGGTTAACCTAGATATTGACCTTAAGTCCTCAGCCCTGGACTTAATGGAGGGGATTGAAAGCCTCTTCCTTAAGGCAATTCCCTTTCTCACAGACTTGGGAGATCTAGGAAAGGCAGTGGATAACTTGAGGTTTAGCGTGGAGATGCTGAAGGCAAGAATAAGGAAGATTAATTCAAACGGGGAGTAAGCGGGATTCCTTAAAAATTCTAGATAACAATGAGAACTCTGTGATTTACGCTCATCAATCAATTGTCAAGTCCCTGGGAAACATGATATTAAACTATTCCATGGAAAACGTTAAGGAAAATGGATACGATCTTAGAATCTGTGGTGAAAAGTACTGGAGGGTTAAGGGGGACTCTCAGTTACCCGAAGTCAAATCTGAACTGGAAGAGCTAAGTTTTTCGGAGTATGCTACCTTAGAGCCTGGAAATACTTACCTGTTTGAGAGCTGTGAAGAGGTAAATATGCCTGCAGATACTATTGCCATTATGACCTTGAGGAGTACATTGGCGAGGAATGGATTCATCGCACCTCCGACAGTGATAGATGCAGGTTATCACGGAAAGATTATCATCTCCATAAGTACCTTAAGGGGAGGAAAACTGAAGAAGGGAATGGGAGTTATCCATCTCATATTCTCGAGGCTCGACTCACCCACGGAAAAGGTGTATCAAGGAAAATATCAGGGCGGAAGGCTTATCTAGAAATTCTGGCTTTTAAAGGACTTGGGCTTTCTCGAGAGACTTCAACTCACAGACAACTTACAGTTGATTTTGTCGAGACCATACATAAGAGGACCCATTGTGGGATCCTTGTCTATTCTTAGCACCTTAATTTTCCACTTCGACATGACCTTCTCGAACTCCCTCAAGTAAGTCCTAGACCTAAACATTCCTCCCACAACGTAAACTGAGTCAGACCTAACTTCTCTGGCAACACGCGAAGCTATCTCACCCAGTTCATTTGCTGCCCTACTCAGAATCGAGGTGGCCACATCATCTCGTTTCCTTGAGGCCTTGTCCACTATCTTGGACACAGAGGCCACCCTTTCCACTTTATGACCTTTATGATAGACCCAGTATATTAGGTCGTCAATATCTCTTATCCTGAGCGATTTCATGAGTGCTTTCGTCATCTCTGTCTCCTTCTCTACTCCTTGAAGAACCTTCGTGAGATATCTTAATGCCTCCCTTCCAATCCAGTATGCGGAACCCGTGTCAGAGAGGAACCATCCTGCTCCCTCTGCCCTAACTTTCCTGCTCCCGTCTAAACCTAGGATTACGCTACCCGTTCCCGAGATCACTATGACTCCCTTTCCTCCCCTAGTTTCGCTGTACAGAAGAAAGAAGGAGTCATTATCCATGATTACCTGTTTACCCAGTTCGTGAAGGTTTTCCCAGAGAACTTCGTAGTCATACCTCGAGTCCAAACCAGCTAGACCCATCACCAACAGGTCAGGGATGACTCCCCTTGTGCTCTCCATAACTGCCTCCCTTATCCTCTGAGCTGCCTTCTTTATTCCCACATTGTGAAAATTCGATCCCCCAGTTTCATGTTCTGAAATTATTTTCCCTACCCCGTTAGTGCACTCGACGGCTATCGCCTTTGTCTTAGTTCCTCCACCGTCAACTCCAACTACTATCATAGGTATAACAAGGTCTTCTAGGTTTAAACATTAAGGGATAGTACATTCTTCAACATCATCAATTCCTCAAGTGTAGGGAACCTTTTTCAATTGACCCGACTAAATATGACCCATGAAAATAAGCGTCCATCAGGAGTCCATAATAAAGGAGAGGAAGGGGAGCAACTCGTTGATATATACCAAGAGTGTCGAGTGGAGTGTTACCCGATATTTGACGGACTCTGGATGGAGCAGTTCTGGGAAAGATCAAAAACCTGAGCCTCTTTGCGGTTCCTTCATCCATCCTTCTCTTAATAAGTGGGAGAGGGCAAAGGAAATTCTCGAGAGAATTCAGTCGGGCGATCGGATAGAGATTAGGAAAGTGAAGAGGGAGATCATCTGGGATGATTACTCCTGTCTAGAGGAGAAGATCGTGAACTTTGTCAAGTCAGAGGATAGAGAGTTCGCCTTCACGGGAGACCCAATGGATATCCCTAGCGTCTTAGAGTTTCTTAAGGAGGAGACAGGATTTAAGCCAACTCCAACCTTCGTGGAGAGGGGAAGAATGATCCTAGATCCTGAAGCTACTTCTCACCTCTTGCGGGCCCTCGTGTCCATGTTGAGGGCAGATTCACCCCTTCTAAACAAGGATGAGAGAGGTCTTCCAGACATAACGGTTTATGACGATCCTCTCATCTCCTATTCACACGTATATTATACTTTTGACGATGAGGGAGTGAAGACGGAAAGGAAGGAACTCATTGGAAATGGAGAGGTACTAAATTACCTGGGGACCCTTTACACGGGTTCTCCCGGTAACGGTAGAGGGATGTATCCGCAACCCGATTTCTTCAACGCTGTCCTCAAACCTGGTGACTGGAAGTTCAGGGAACTAATGGAGGAATCAAGGAATGCCTTTGTGGTACTTGGGGCAACTAGGTCAGAAATTGTGAAGAGAAGCGTGAGGATAAAGCCTAGGAGGGTGGTTCAGCTAGGGGGTGGGGAAGTACTGGTCAGGGAGATCGCCATTCCCCTCTCAGAACTTAGCACGTTGGATGCAATAACCTCAGATACAAGGTTCGTTTACCTAGATGAGGACCACGGAGCCCTAGCACCATTTGTGAGGTTGACTGCCAGGTTACTCTTCTAGTGTTGGACCTGGTGCCATCTAGGCACCCTCGGGTTAGCCACAGAGTCCCACCTGTCGTATGGCTTGATATCTAGGACTGGAGTTCCGTTGAATGCATTCAATCCCCTAACCTTAACCCTGTTTCCCTTAACTTCCAGGATCTCTACTACCGATATACCTATGGGATTGGGCCTATTGGGGCTTCTAGTGGCAAATATGCCCACCCTCTCACCTGACCTAACCTTAATTGGGCCGTTAAAACTGGCAAGATGAAGATGATAAATGACTATCCCGTGAGAAAACTCATCTAGTCCCAACAAACCTTCTGCTAGATCTGGTCTCACAACCACGAAGGACTCTTTCTCTCTGGATGGCTCACCCTCTACTTCAATAAAACCTATGGGTTCGTAAGTTATCAAAGCTCCTCCACTACTTTGGCAAGTCCCTTCTTATCCCTAAGGGGTATCCCTGTCCCTCCCCTTGAGACTGCAACTATTTCCGCAACTATACTTAGCGCAATCTCGTTCTCCTGCTCCCCATTTAGATCTAGTCCAGCAGGTATCCTAAGGGAGAGCAGTTTTTCCTTTGGAATCCCAGCCTGTAGTAACCTCTTTAGGATTACTTTCGCTCTCCTTACGCTCATGACTGCTGCAACTTCCTTGGCACCACCAAGGATTGCCTTCATCAAAGCCCACGTGTCGTAAACATGTTTTGTCGCGACCAGAACGTATTTGTCCTTAACGAGTTCGTCGGGAATTTGAAAAGTATTCCCCCTAATCACTTGGTCGGCCTCATAGTCTCCATCCTCGGCAAAGGGATCCACTATGACGACCTTATACCCAAGCATCTTCAACATCCTGGAAACTGTCGGTGCTACGCCCAGGGATTTCCCCTTGCACTTGCTCTCGTCTACCTTCACTGTGTCCCTGTCACAGAATACCGGCTCCTCCATTTCGGCCTCACGGCTGGATGAGAAAATGAGAACGTCCATAGGTACCACAAAAAGATGGACATTCCGAAAATATAAACGTGAGCCTAATATGTTTCAGGGGAATATTCTTTTACAAGTTAACCCTTGGAGAAGCATATACGCGGAAAGGGTTTTATTTGTATACTATACATAGTGTACTATGAGTGAAGTAGTCTCTGTAAGGCTGAAGAGGGATATGATCAGGGAGATAGATGAACTTATATCCTTAGGGTTGTTCAGTTCGAGAAATGAGGCGTTAGTCTTCATTATCTCCGAGGGGCTCAAGGAGGCTGACCAGTGGAAGCGGGTTCTTGACAGGTCTAAGAAAGTGGGTATCCCCCTCATAGATAAGCGATTAGAGGACTTCTTGAGTGAAAGGGATAGATATTGAAATATTTCGATACTAGCGTTATTCTTCTGTCCATCCTCAACGATCCTAGAAGGGATAAGGCCATAAGTGAGCTAGAGAAGGGTGGAATCACGTCAGAGTTGAGTTTCGTAGAACTAGTTAGTTACCTTTCGAGGAATATGGCTGACCCTCTACCCAACGCTGTGAGCATCATTAACAGGTTCAACATATCAGTGAGGAGTCTCTCTAAGGTTAGGTCCTCGCTCATGGGGGATATGATGGAGGTAGTTCATTTCTCGTTAAGGATAGCGGAAGAGGTGAAATTAAGGACTCTTGATCTTCTTCACGTGAGCTATGCCGTTCTTCTGGGATCAAGCGAACTTGTGACTGCTGATCTAGAGTTTCTCAAGGCTAAGACTTTTCTATCAAGGCAGGGAGTCGAGATAAACCTACTGGAATAGTCTTGGAGTAACTTGTCCCGCGTAAAGAACTAACGCCTTTCTCATGTTATCTGAGCGTTATTATTACGAGACTGAGGGTAACTTCACGGCCTCAATTATCCTCTCAAGTGCATGCTCAGTTCCCTGGGAGAAGTGCTCCTTGTTCCTTCCTTCAAAGGGTTTCATATAAAGGGGCATCTCGACTTTCCACGTCGAGACTATGGTTGAGTCCCTAACCTCGATCCTGTTTGTTCCCTTCAGGATACCACTCAGAAAATGGAGAACTACAGCGCGATCAAGAACCTCTATCCTCACCCTAGATGTGGAAGGAAACGCAAATCTAACCTCGCCCTCAAACACGTTCTCCGATACCTTATTTATGTGAAGTTCCCTTATGCCCTTCCAGTAGTTGGGCATCGAGTTAACGTCCTTGACTACTTCCCAAATCCTCTCACGAAGGCCTGTTGGAAACTCCTTCACAACCTCAAACTCTATCATAATAGAAAACCCTCCCCGCAATATAAATAGCCCTACTCCGCACTCCTCATCTTCCTTGTAACCTCGCTCGCAATCTCCTTCGCGTTACCTTCTCCGCTTGACATCTTTCTCGTGAGTTCCTCTGCAACCTCTTGAAGGTCCTGTCTCCTGGTCTGCTCCGCTATCTCCCTTAGTCTATCCAACTTCTTAGTGGCCTCAACCAAGTTTCTAGCCTCTAGGTCCCTGGAGTAGCTCTGAAGTGTTTGTAGATATTCATACTCCATGATGACGTCTCTGTCGATGCCAGAGATGAAGTCCTGCTGGTTCTGTGCGCGGGTCAGGAAGAACTCCTGTGTCCTATCCTGCATCCCCTTCTCATCCCTGTACCTAACCTTAAGCGTCATAAACTTTCCCGTGTACTCCTTGGGAATTACCGTTTCTCCAAAAATTTTTACCACGCCTTCAACAGCGTTTATCCTTACAGGCAGGGAATCATAGTTCAGTAATTTCACAGGGGACTCGGACACTAGATCCACTGTTACGTCACTAGCAGCAACCTCAGATTTTACAAGCTTGGGCATCTTCTCAGGGATTTGAGCAGGGTCAGTAACATGATAAAAAAAGCCTCTTCCTTTCTCCGAAACCTCAGTGAGTATTTCTTCGCTGTAGTCATCTCCAATTCCAAAGGATATGATCTGTACGTTCTCAGGTACTGACAATCCCTGATATACGGGAAGACATCTGTTTAGGTCAAATTTCCTAGATAGCCCAGGCATACACCCCATGTCTGAGGGAACCCCATCAGTGAGCAATATGACATAAGTCGGTTCGCTGTACTTTCTAGCTAGGTTAAATGCCTCCTCCAATGCCTTATACATTGCAGTACCACTTCCAACTTTCAGGCCCTCAAGTTCCTTCCCTATCTCTGAAGGATGTTCATGCTCCTTGATTATCGACACCTTTTCGTTGAAGGCCAGTAAGGAGAAACGACTATCCTTGGGCAGGTTATCAACAAGTAACCTAGCTCCCTCCTTGGCCATCTCCAGCTTCTCACCCTTCATGGAGTAACTCCTATCAATCAGGATCACATAGTGGAGGTTCTTAGCTTCAAATCTTGACTCAGGAACAAGGACAATTCTGAACATTGCTCTAATTTCCTGGGTGAAGCTCCTGCTATGGCTGACGTTGAAAAGTACTGAAAGTCCCATGAAGCAAAAATAGTTATCGCGACGTTTAAACTTTGCCATATTATTTCCAATTCTTGCAATAAGATGAAGTCTATCCCTCTCAAGTTCTCAACCAACTCTACATATCAGTCAAATCAAAAAGTAGTTTATTTTTTTAGAAAATTTTAAATAAAGAGAAAGTCTTTTAAGTTGATTGGCCTACCATTCCAAAATGAGAGCGAGAGCACTAGTAATAATATCATTGATATTAATCATAGCTGGGATATATCTCTCCTTCTTGGCCACAGAAAGTCAGTACATCTCTCTGGTGTCCTATGGACAGGGTAACTGTGCAGTGCCACCGAGTAACTGGCAGAGTCAATACTGGTCTGTAATGAATAAGGGGCCTCCCGTAGCTACTGTGATACTGAATGGGAGTAAGACGTTGATTCTAAGGCAAGTGGAAAATGTATCCCTTAACTCCACCTCGTTTTATGTTTACGTAATTCACGGTTACGTTGAGGAACTGGCCCCCCTATCTTTGCCAGGAATTCTCCTGGTATTTGTGGGTTCTGCAATGGGATTCAGGGGGACAGTTCTCCTGGTGCAGGAAAGGGCCATAGGAGATTTAGCCAGTTCCAGGGGGACTGGATCGCTCTCTGGATACGTGATAAAGAGGTTTCTGTCATTCCTTGTTTCAATCCTTATCATTTCAGTCATTACGGCTGTTCTGGAGATGCTTCATGGAGAGAACCTATTCAGGGTTATCCTTGAACTTTTAACCTTTAATTTTGGAGTGAGCCGGCATTACGGTCTTGACGTGGACTCTCTGCTAATATCTGCACTACCCTACACCAGCCTACTGTCTGGGATATCCTTCTCGCTGTCCATTTACCTCGGCTCCTTCATGGCTGTTAGAAGCGTTGCGCAAGAAGGTCTGCTAACCAAGATTGTGAGGAGGTGGAAATACATAGGGAATGCATTGGCTTCCTGGATTATCGCGCTATCTCTAATTTACGCCTTTCACCTAAAAGTCGAGAGTGGCGTCAACATGGTTTTTCCCGTGATAGCCCTTTTCTTTCCCTTCATTGGAACCTACGCCAACAGGCTGATTCTACCCTATGGAGTTAACGACGCTTTCAAGGCTAAGGGGCTCTCAAGGGCAGTATTAGTCTACAGGCACATGTTGGGAAGCGCTTCCGTAGTGGCACTGTCCACTATTTCAGCAGCGTTCGTAGATATGCTGGTCGCGGAGTTCCTGGTGGAGTCAATATTTTATTGGCCAGGCTTGGGATTCCTTCTGAGGGAGGGGGCAGTCTATGGAGACTTTAAGGTGGTTGAGGGAGTCCTGATATTCTACTCCACGATTGTCCTCCTCTCAGGGCTTGTGGGAGACATCTTCTACGGTTACGTTGATCCAAGGGTGAGAAGATGAAATGGGCCTTGATTGCGTTTCTCGCCTATTTTGGGTGGGCCCTGCTCTTCACCTTCCTTCAGCTACCGAGAGGTTCGCCACTTCTCCCTCCCTCTCAGGAGTATCCCTTGGGAACCTACGTGAACGGTGCCAACATGATTAACGTAAACGCTAGGGCAGTTGTGGACACCCTCCTTTTCGGGATAATGGTCTCACTCATAGAGGTAGGCCTAGGTGTTTCATACGGTATGTTAGCTGGGAGCTCATGCGGTACTGTGAGGTCCATAATGATGAGGATTTCCGATGGCATAACCTCACTTCCTAGGGTGCCTATCCTCATGGCCATTATCATCCTATTTGCGACGCCAGAGGTCACCTTCGTTAAGGCCAACTTCTTCCTCACCGCCCTAGTTGTGGGTTTAACTGGATGGTCTGTGATCTCAAGGCAGGTTTCGGAGGCAGTATGTAAGGGGAATCCACTGTCCAGGATCCCCGAGATATCTCTCACCCAAAGGGTAAGAAGTTCCTCGGAAATAGCTAAAGCCTTATCCAAGCGCTTCTTCTTGCCCTCCGTGGTTGACGGGATAGCAGTTTACACGGCGCTAGGCGTAATAGCTGGCGTAGGAGATCCCAACTTCCCGACCCTGACGACCCTTCTCAATAGCTCTCGTCTATTTGACTTCTGGTGGCTGTTTCTACCCCCAGCTGGTTTTAGGGCAATTCTTCTCGTCTTAATCTTCCTGATCTCCGATACGGTGGTGAGATAGGTGCTCGAGTACAACTGTGTAACAGTGAAGGGTTCACTTAACTGTTTTAGCGTAAGATTGGACAAGAAGTCCGTGGGAATTCTGGGCGAAAAGGATAGCGGAAAGGAGGCAATAATTCCTGCAACCTTGGGACTTCTGAACAACGTATCTGGTTCCATTCTCCTTGATGGCGTAGACTTGGTAAAGTCCAGGGACCTTCTACATAAGGTTAGATGGGAGAAGATATCTGCAGTATTTTATGATCCTTCAACAATGTTTAATCTGCTATACACGATCGGATCCCACTTCGCTGAGATTGTGGTCTCACATGAAATCGGAAATGCGGAGTACGGCGTCGAAGTAGGGCTCGAGTATCTGAAGCTTCTGGGGCTCAGCGCTGACGTAATGGAGAGATTACCATATCAACTAACCCCACTTCAACTGAAGAAGGTAGCCATAGCGCTCGCCGTGTTTCTGGAACCTGAATACGTAATTTTCGATGACCTAGAGTTTGGATTGGGAGATATAGGACGTGCCTCGGTCATGAACTCAATAATAGATCTCATGGGTTCGGTCAGGAGCTCTTTCATGTTTCTCGAAAATAATCCTGGGATTCTCTCCAGGTTGGCCGACTATGTCCTTGTGCTGTACCGTGGCGAGACCGTTGAGGAGGGTCAAGACGTCCTTCAGTCTCCCTTACACCCTTACACTATAGATCTAATTAACGGGGAGATCGAGGAGGAGAAAGTCGAGGGGAAGGGTTGCGTCTACTCGGGAATATGTAAGCACTCTACTCCTAAGTGCTTCGAAAACGTGAACTGGGTCTCCATGGGGAATCATAGGGTAAGGTGCATTGCCTATGCCTGTGGGATATGACCTTCACAACCTCGAGGTGGCATAATGATAGTCCTGAAGGATGGCCCAATACCCATGATAAAGGATATTACCTGCATTCTGGGGGAATGGGATGATTACAAGAAAAGATTCTCCGAAGCCCTGAAAAGAGGCGACATTGAAGCCCAGTACATCGACCCGTTCACCGGCGAGTACATGTCAAAGAAGGACGGATTGAGATCCACCTATCTCATCCCCAGTCACCTCGAAAGGGGAAGGGTAAGGGTAAAGGATCTACTTTCTGCATGGCTGAAGACGAGCAAGAGAGCACAGGAGATCATGTTCCTCCTAGGAATTCCGGACGATTTTCTGGATAACCTGAGCGACCTGAACCTGGTTAAGGTTTACCTTGCTCCTCTCTTCATGGAGAAGACAAGATTCGTAATAGTTGAGGACTTCTTCCAGGAAGTTGAGGAGCAGGGGAGGCTCAAGGTGGAGAGGCTCCTAGCCAAGATCATCAGGTCCAGAAGACTAGACTCATTGTTCTTCGTAAGTTCGGTGGACCTGATATCACCTTGCACCTCCGTCACAGTGATGTATGAGGATGAAGTAGTTGAGACGGGGGCTCGTCTAATTCATCCCTACTCAATGGTCCTAGCAAACTCCGCAATACGCCTTGGTAAAAGGGGCGAAAAGGTTGGGGTGAGTGAAGTTGGACGGGGGAGCCTCAGCGGGTGCAGATTCCACGATTACTGTGAGGTAATGAGAAGGAAAAAGGAATTGCAGAGGCTATGCAGATTACAGAGGCCTCCCATAGTCCAGGTAGAAGATGCACAAGTGAAGTGTTGGGACTACGTTAAGAGAAACTAGGAGAGGTAATAGTTAAGGAAAACGTTATTTTTAGTCTGGTTCAACTCCTGTGAATGGACTTTCCACTGGCCGAGAGGTTCTTCAGGGAGTACGAGAGCAACAGGGATATCAATTACCTGATTTCCGCGCCCACCGGTAGTGGGAAGACTCACATTGCCAAGAGGGTTCTAGTCGAAGACGAGGGAATATCTGTTTACGTCTCTCCCTTGAAGGCCTTGTCCAGGGAGGTATATCTCTCAGTTAGGGACAGAACCAACGCCGTGATGGCTGACTCAGACGTTTATGAGGACGACCTAAGAAAGATGAAGGGAGACGTCCTCCTCGCTACCTATGAAAAGTTTGACAGTGCAATACGCCATAACTACACCTGGCTCAACGACGTCTCGAGAATCGTCATAGATGAGGTTCATAACGTCGAGACCGACAGGGGGCTGGCACTTGAGAACCTTGTCCTCTGGGCCAAGTCCAGGAGAGTCCCCGTGATTGCCCTGAGCGCGACCCTTAGCGACCCTGAGAGATACGTGACTTGGTTAAACGCGAAGCTGATCTCCCACGAGAAGAGGGCAGTTCCCCTCCACGAGTGCGTGGCCTATCCCTACGTTCTCAAGTGCGGTAATTGGCAGGAGAACCTGAAACCGTCCAGGCTCACTCGTCCCAGATTTGAGTTGTTGGTGTTAGTTCTCCAGAGGATAGTCTCCATGGGAAAGAACGCTCTGGTCTTCGTGAAGAGCAGGAGGTCTGCAGAAACCCTGGCACAGGAGCTTCAGAGGAGGGACTTCAGGGCTCATCACTACCATAGCGGAATGCCTCACGAGGACAGAAAGAAGGTTCTCGACATGTTATTGGAGGGAAATCTCAACGTCGTGGTATCCACCACCGCGCTGGGTCAGGGGGTCAATCTCCCAGTTTATGCCGTCGTCTTTTACGAGCTAAAGTTGCCAAACGTTGATGAGAGGGGAGAATTCAAGGGCTGGAAGGACATTTCCCCATCCGAGTTCAAACAGATGGCTGGGAGAGCAGGGAGGCCCAGGTATGACAAGGAGGGAATGGTTATCATTATTGCCAACTCCGATAAGTTTGCGACCCAACTAGAGGAGAGGTATTACCGCGGGAGTGCCAGGAGTGAGGGAGTGAAACCGGATCTGGACACCCTCTCCCTGGCCTTCGTGTCCTGGAATGACGGCGTTGAGATGGACGAGCTTGGAAGATCAATAAACTCCACCTTCAACTTCAGGGGGATAGGGTACAACCTCGTCGAGTCCTCCATCTCGAGACTAAGGGATATGAAGCTAGTCATGACGGACCGAGGAGTTACAGTAACGCCTTTGGGAAGGGCAGTAGCAGTGAGCTATATTGATGTAAAGGCCTTGTCAGGCTTTCCCATAGACAATAAAGACGCCGACCTAGTGTCTGTGATAGCAGGTTCTCCTGCAGTTGCACAGGCCTTGAGGGGATGCAAAGAGGGAAGGGAGCTTCTCAACAGATGGATGAGTGGAAATAGTCTAGATGGAATTTGCGAGAAACTGACGTCGAAGGATCTCATGGAGGTGATCTCCAATGCCAAATGGATTTCCTTTGCCCTATTTCGTGTTTTAAGGGCTCTAGGGGATGACAGGTATCGCAAGGCTCTGGAAATTCACGACAGCCTCAAGTACGGAGTGCCCTCGGAGGGCGTGAAACTGGCTAGATCAGGTTTACCTAGAGATACCGTGATGAGCTTGATCTCCCTGGACGTCAAGGATCTGAGGGAACTGTGCATGAAGGTAGGTTACAGGGAGCTCAGGGATGAACTGAGAAGGTCCAATGTTCAGATCGAGGTGCTATGCAGGAGCGTCTACTCCCAAGACCCCCTAACCTTTGATGTTAGGAGGGCAATACAGGAATTTCGGCAAAGGGAATTTAGTCTCAGGGAGGTATCCTCCAAGTTTGGAGAGGACGTTCTGAGAGAGATGGTGAGGTTGCGAGTTCTAAGGAAGAGAGGGGATAAGTACATAATACGAGATCTGGAACGTGACACCATGGGATAAGTCAAACTTTCGAGCACAAAATATTACTTTATGATAGAATAAGCTTTTAAGAATTGAATTTAACGTTCATCGGGGATGGTCAGATGGAACAATCCTAGAGGGAATCAATTTAGCATACCAGTATCCCAACAATTACAGGGTCTTTGAGAACGTCTCTATTAGGACGGAAGAGAATCAGCTTACCGCCATAGTTGGACCATCTGGAGTCGGAAAATCGACTCTGCTTAGGATACTAGGTGGGTTCATAAGACCCTCCGAAGGGGAAGTAAAGCTAATGGGAAAGAAGGTTCTACATCCTACCCCCAGGATAGCCCTCATTCATCAGTCCATAGCAACCTTCCCCTGGTTAACCGCTTTGGAAAACGTTAAGCTTGGTCTCAAGTACAGGAAACTTCCGAAGGAGGAGGAAGAGAAGATAGCCAGAAAGATGCTTGAGCTCGTTGGTCTTCAGGGATTTGAGGACTTTTACCCCAAGCAAATGAGTGGAGGAATGAGGCAGAGGGTAGCCATAGCTAGGGCCCTGGCAGCCGATCCCTATGTTCTTCTCATGGATGAGCCCTTTGCCCATCTGGATGAATTGACTGCCGAAGGTCTGAGGCAGGAGATTTACTCCACCATATTCAGTGAGGACACCTCTCTCAAGACCGCTGTCATGGTTTCTCATAATATGAATGAGGTTGTAGAACTATCAGACAAGGTTTACGTATTAAATGGAAGCCCAGCTACGGTCGTGGGAGAGGTGATCATAGACCTGGAGAGGCCTAGAAACCCTAAGGATCCGAGATTCCAGGAATATCTGGACACGTTGTATAAACTTCTCACCCCCGTTAAGAAAAGGGTGAAGGAGAGTTGATTTTTCCGCTTCTAGCATTACTGGCCGTTGGAGTTACGGTGGGGAGAGTATTTATCACGATCATTCTCTCCATTGTAACTGGATGGCTCCTAGGTTATCTGGCCTTAAAGAATAGGGCCTTCGAGAACGTGTATATTTCCCTGTCAGAGGTCCTGGAATCTGTCCCCGTTATCTCCTTCTTCCCCGTGGTACTCATCTTCTTTGTGTCGGATATAGGAGGGTTTCTCGGTACTCAGCTAGCTGTAATATTCCTCGTATTCACTGCCGTAGTCTGGAACATATGGATGGGAATTTATCAAGCCTTCAAGACCGTTCCTGAGAACCTGAACGAGGTAGCTGAGAACTTAAGGCTTGGGTTTCTTGGCAAGATGTCCAAACTATACATCCCCTTCTCGATTCCTAGGATTGCAGCTAACCTGATCCCCAGTTTTGCGGACGCAATGTTCTACATAACCGTGAGTGAGGTCTTCAGTGTAGGCAATAGTAATTACGCAGTATTCGGTATTGGGTCCCTGATCTCTAGGCTAACCACGCTTGGACTCTACAACCAGGCCCTTTACGCCCTGGGAATTCTAGCGGTGGTTGTAGTTTTCATTACCTTTGGCCTTAGGGAATTTGCCTCCTTCTCGGTTCAAAGATATGGCCTTGATACGGAATCCTCCAATAAGGCCTTGAGGAGAGGGAGGTTTAGGATTAGATATTCTGCGAAGGTAAGCAACGCCATAGCCCCGGTGAGCAAGTTAGCTAGATATGTAACAAGGAGCAAAACAGTTCCTGTAGATGTAGATGAAGAGAAGGAGAAAGTACGCCAATGGGGGAAGATCGGGATAGTGATTGCGGCTCTCTTCCTCCTAGGAATATCATACTCCGTGTTCACAGTGATACGAAGCGTATCTCCTCAAACCTGGAGCTTCTTAATTTCTTCAACTCCGTACGACTTAGTCCTAATAGGAATAGACTACATGAGAGTTGGGGTAATATCTGTAGTTTCCTTGTTGATCGCCATCTTTGTGGGATACTGGCTCTCTGTCCACGAGAGAACCGAGAGAGTGGTCATCCCAATGATTCAGACCGTGGCCTCCTTCCCGGCACCAGCGTATTTCCCTCTTCTATACGGGGCGACCTACTCAATCCTGAGACCGGTTTTAGGCGGTTTCACCAGCGAGTTTTACGTCCTCTTGCTGGGTTTCATCTCCACCTTCTATTACGTCTTTTATAGTTACTGGATGGGGATAAAGAACATGCCCAAGGAGTACTGGGAAGTAATGGACAACTTGAACCTAACGTTTTGGCAAAGATTGAGAAGGGTAGTGATTCCCTCAGCTATGCCATACATAGTGGCAGGGTTAACGAGTACGGTGAACAGTGCATGGGGAGGCCTGGCCATAGGAGAGTACTGGCCAGATATATATGACGGGAGAACCCTCGAGGTACATCAAGGTCTTATGAAAGAGCTGGCATTAGCCGATAGTCAGGGCAATCTGGCTCTAGTGGGTTGGCTTTCAATCCTTTTCGCCATTATTGTGGTTATATACTCCCTCTTCTTCACTAGGAAGCTCATGGATTTAGCTAGACAGAAATACGTGGCTGAGGAAGGGATATACGCTGCTTAGCCCTTCATGCCAAGGCTCACACTTTTAACGCTACTTTACATCTTGTTCTCACCAGTGATGAGGAATCCGGGATCCGATCTGTGAGGGCCCATACGCGAACTCTGAGGGTGTAGTAAAAAGTCCGTTATAATTATAAAATATCAGCATGTCAATATTAACTAAAGTTTAAATGATAAAAATTTTAAGAGAGAACTTACAATAGGTCTTGATTAGACATGACTGCAACTTTTGAAAAACCGGATATGTCAAAACTAGTTGAAGAATTGAGAGCCCTAAAGGCCAAGGCTTACATGGGTGGAGGAGAGGAGAGAGTCCAGGCTCAACATGCTAAGGGCAAGCTGACAGCGAGGGAGAGGTTAAATCTCCTATTCGATGAGGGGACCTTTAACGAGGTCATGACCTTTGCCACGACAAAGGCTACTGAGTTTGGATTGGATAAAAGCAAGGTCTACGGAGACGGCGTAGTAACTGGATGGGGACAGGTTGAGGGAAGGACTGTATTTGCATTTGCCCAGGACTTCACGTCTATAGGAGGCACGCTAGGGGAGACTCACGCGTCTAAAATAGCTAAGGTTTATGAGCTCGCATTAAAGGTTGGAGCACCTGTAGTTGGGATAAATGATTCTGGAGGAGCCAGAATACAAGAGGGCGCAGTCGCACTAGAGGGTTACGGTACGGTCTTTAAGGCCAACGTGATGGCATCTGGCGTAGTTCCCCAGATAACCATAATGGCTGGTCCAGCTGCGGGAGGTGCAGTTTACTCGCCAGCGCTTACTGACTTCATCATCATGATAAAGGGCGATGCCTACTACATGTTTGTGACCGGTCCAGAGATCACAAAGGTGGTGTTGGGTGAGGACGTTTCATTCCAAGACCTAGGTGGAGCCGTGATTCACGCAACTAAATCAGGCGTGGTTCACTTCATTGCGGAGAACGAACAAGATTCCATTAACATAACCAAGAGGTTGCTCTCTTACCTACCCTCTAACAACATGGAGGAGCCACCCTTCATGGACACAGGAGACCCTGCAGATAGGGAAATGAAGGACGTGGAGAGCGTTGTTCCAACTGACACCGTCAAGCCCTTTGACATGAGAGAGGTAATATACAGGACTGTGGACAACGGCGAGTTCATGGAGGTGCAGAAGCATTGGGCTCAGAACATGGTGGTTGGATTTGGAAGGGTAGCCGGGAACGTGGTGGGTATAGTAGCAAATAACTCCGCCCATCTGGGGGCAGCCATAGATATAGACGCCTCAGACAAGGCGGCCAGGTTCATAAGGTTCTGTGACGCTTTTAATATTCCCTTGATTAGCTTGGTGGACACTCCTGGTTACATGCCGGGAACAGACCAGGAATATAAGGGCATCATAAGGCACGGAGCAAAGATGTTGTACGCCTTTGCTGAGGCAACAGTTCCCAAGGTCACTGTGGTGGTTAGAAGGTCCTACGGCGGGGCTCACATCGCCATGAGTATAAAGAGCCTTGGAGCGGATCTCATATATGCTTGGCCCTCTGCAGAGATAGCGGTGACTGGGCCTGAGGGGGCCGTGAGGATCCTGTACAGGAGAGAAATACAGAACAGTAAGTCTCCTGACGATCTCATCAAGGAGAGAATAGCTGAGTACAAGAAGTTGTTCGCCAACCCCTACTGGGCTGCTGAGAAGGGACTAATAGACGACGTAATAGAGCCCAAGGATACGAGGAAGGTAATAGCGTCAGCCTTGAAGATGTTAAAGAACAAGAGGGAGTTCAGGTACCCCAAGAAGCATGGAAATATACCCCTCTAAGGCCTTCTTTTCTTTACCAAGAGCCTATTTCCCTCAATTCTAGTTTCTTGGGCTAATGCCCTCAACACCAGCTCCAGCTTTTTCAGGGTATCCTGATCTCCCTCAAACACAAGTTCCTCTCCGTCCTTAGCCCTAAAGAACTCCTCCAATAACTCTTGCAGCGTCCTTGACAACCTTCTCACCTACCTTCTCTCCCAGGAGTACCTTAACTTTCTCCGGGTTCATGACTAGGTCCTCCGGCTTAGTTAAGCCGTTCTGATACAGCAACCTTCCCCTCTTCCTTCCAATTCCAGGAACTCTCACTAGGTCTAGCAGATCCTCCTTAACGCCGTCTGATACTCTCCTGTTGAGCAGGAACATGATATCAGCATGCGACTCCCACTCTAGGGCCTTGCTCACTTGATATCCCGAGTAGGTTAGCCACTCCATGGTTTCGACTATGGACCTGAGGTCACCAGACCCAATTCCGTACTTTGACAGAATCGCATCCTCATCCACTTCCTCTATCCAGTCGTGAACTATGAGCGCGATCTTAAGGGCGGAGAAATATTGAAAGGCTTCATCCTCGTCATCTGGCACATCCGTGAAGGGAGGACAAGGCGCCCACTCCAAGAGGTCATCCTCCTCAGGTTTACTCACGTTAGCTATGGGTCCATCGGGCGTTAACGCCAACATGTGAAGGTATGGAATATCGCAGTTTTCGGCCTCACTCATGGATAGGGTATCCTTGATTAACTTAGCTGTGAATGGATTGATGTAAAGATCTGCAACCCTTCTTCCGAACTTGGTCAGTTTGACACCATCGCTGAAGAACCCGTTTTCTCTCAACCAGTTCAGTCCCGTCTCGAGGTATGACTTCACGAGTTCGTGATCTAGAAAGGTCTCTTGAGCCATGGTTCTTACGAACTCCTCGTCAGCTCCGTCCTCCGACGCTAATCCCAGCAGAAAGGAGTAAAACGCAGACTCGTTACCTAGCCTGGACTCAAGTGGTTCAGGTGGGGAAAGAATGTACTTCTTCGCTATCCTCTCGGAGTCCTTCCTGTTCCTCACAACTATGACTGCCTCGCCTTCACTATCATAACCCGGTCTTCCTGCCCTTCCACTCATTTGCTTGTACTCCATCACAGAGATTTCCTCTTGAAAACCTAGGATCTTCCTGTTGAACCTGTAAATATCCCCTACCACAACTGCCCTTGCTGGTAAGTTTACGCCAGCAGCCAGCGTAGGAGTTGCCGTTATCACCTTGATCACTCTCCTCCTGAACCCCTCCTCAATCAAGTCTCTCAATCCCTTAGATAGACCAGCGTGATGGAAGGCAACCCCCCTACTCACTAGCTCAGCTAGGGTGTTCCTCTCCTCAGATCCAGCGTCCTCAACTTCTCTGAGCCTAGAGACTAGATCCTCAACCTCCTTTTTCTTCAGGGGGAAATTCAGCTCCGCTATCTTCCTTGCAGTTGTCTCAGCCATCTTCCTAGAGTTCCTGAATACTAGAACCTGACCACCTTCCTCCACAATCTTCTTGGTGTATGCTAGGATACCGTCATTTCCCTTGAGCTGTATGCTTACCCCGTCAGTGTAGGTTAGGACTATCTTTCTGTCATTTACAAGTATACCTTCCTTGAGGGGGACAGGTCTCCAGTTAGTTTTCACGGGTGTGGCGTTTAACCACTCCGCAATGGCGTCGGCGTTGCTTACAGTTGCGCTAAGCCCCAGTAAGTTCCTCCTCTTGGATCTCACGGCCACGCTTTCCACCACCGGACCCCTCTTTCCATCATTTAGATAGTGAAATTCGTCAAGGATGAAGTAGTCCGATTCCTTCAACCAAGAGGGGTTATGTCTCCACAGGGAATCCAGCTTCTCATAAGTCGTGACCACAATGTCATACCTGCTCAGAAACGCGTCATCTGTATCGTAATCCCCGGAAGTCATCCCTACCTTGTAACCTAAGATCTCCCAATCCTTGAAGGTAACATATTTTTCAGAAGTGAGTGCTCTCAAGGGAGTAACGTAAATTGCTCTCTTACCTCCACGGAGAAGATGAGATATCATTCCTAGCTCTGCTATGAGCGTTTTTCCAGAGCCCGTGGGAGAGGTCAGAAGTAATCTCCTTCCCTCCAGTAGCCCCTTTTCCACTGCCTCAGATTGCACAGGATTTAAGGTAACTATCCCTCTTCTTTTCAGGACCTCCTTCACCTTAGCATCCATGGGTAGGTCTTCGACGCTGATTATTTTCATAGAAGAAAACTCGCTTCCACTAATTAAAAAGGCATCAAAAGACGGTTTTCCTTAAAAATGTAGGAGTATTTGTGAGATAAACTGTTATAGTATCGTTACACCAATTTTATTTGTGTATTACAAGAAGATTTTAAAATCTAAACGATAGTATCTTTCTTCCTGAATGTCAAAGGGATCTCAAGAGCAGCGAAATGAAGAGCCTAAACGGGTCATAGGAATCCTTGACTTAATATTTATCTCCTTGGGTGGACAATCGCCTTTCCTCAGTGTGTTAACCTACGGTGTAGAGGCGTACCTTCTCGCGGGTACGGGAGCGTCACTGGCCATTATACTAGGGACTATCCTGGTTCTAGTTAACGGAATGTCAGTTTATATCTTATCTAGGAAATTTACTAAAACTGGAGGGTATTACACCTACGCATATTATTCCCTAACGAAGAGGCTTGGCTTTGAGACAGGCTGGCTGTATCTCCTCTACTCCTCCATGTACGGTTCGGCATACGTATTAGGCGCCTCCTACATTCTTTCCACAATAATCCCTGTTCCTGCCATCGCGGTTGCAGCAATAATCCTCACTATTTCTAGCATATTTGCAATTTTGGGAATAAAACCCACAGCCAAGTACGCCATAGTTGCAAGCCTGATAGAAATAAGCATGATGGCTGCCCTAGCTGTGCTATTTATGGCCTCCACGCATTTCTACCTTTACAACCCAATTCCGTCCAACATTAATCTGTCCACTCTTGCCTTGGCAATTCTTTTCGGCTCTTCTATTCCCACAGGTTACGGTTCCATAACTCCCTTATCAGGGGAAGTTAAGAATCCAGAAAAGAGTGTTCCAAGGGCTATAATAACTGTCATATTGTTAGGCGGGCTACTGGCCGCATTTGACATTTACGGAATAACGGATCACGTGATCTATTTCCATTTAGTGGCTAATCAATTGAATTTAATTCAGCTTATTGAGGATAGATTCGGTCTATTGACTCTCGCGTTTGTCCTGTTCGCAGCTGCCAACGACGGTATACTAGCCACTTTAACGTATATTATGGCAACCTCTAGGACCATTTTCGCTATGTCTAGGGGAGGATTTTTACCAGAGATACTTGGAAGACTTGAAACGGGAAGAGGTCCGCTTTATGCGGTCATAGTCACTGTGGTAAGTTTCGTGATCATAGTTCTAGGCGGAATTCTGATTACGGGTTTTAATGCCTTCCTTGCCTTTTCAATAACTGGTTTAGTCTCACTACTGGCAAACATATTTGTTCACTTGGCCTCAGATTTCTCTCTCTTCAAGATCTCGCTTTCTAAAATAAACAAAAGAATAAGCTGGTTAGTGCTTTCATTGGGAGGTATAGCGTTCTCTTCATACGAACTACTTCAGTCAATAAGGACCTCGTCACCAGTGATAGTCTACTTCTTTATGGGAACCATTATCCTAGGATTCCTAGCTGCTGAAATAATAGAAATGAGCGAATCAGGAAAGGAAGAGGACTATCCAGAGAGGAATTCACAGGCAAATCAACAGGGGAGTCATGACCAAGCCAATCATCATGACAAGCAGCAGGTCAATGGAAAAATCAGGGTGAAAAGGTCGGAAGGCGAGGAGGTAACCTAGTTAGTGATGTCCGTGGCTGTGGTGTTCCCCGTGTGTAGGCTCATGCGTTTCCTTTAGTTCTCCCTTGATTAACTTGTTGAGGACGTCCTCGACTTTGCCCTCTGCCAGGTATATCTTAGCTTTTCCCTCCAGAAACCTAACCCCTGGTGGGCCAATCTCGGCGACGATAAAGGCAGTCACTCCCTTATCCAGAGCAGACCTAAGCATGTATATCCCCCTAGCAGCCATTGCCGTAAGTGCAGGGTTATCGTACTCCTCTAACAGCTTGACCTCCTTATCCACCTCGTAAATTCTTACCTTGAGGCCCTCTCCAGGTCCGTCAACCATTCCATTTGTCACAGGAATTGCTACCTTCATGATACCACCTTCATTAATCTCTCGCTAAGTCTTTTAATTCTATCTGTCAGGTTGCTGATCTTGGTTGGGTCGTTCTTCTTTAGATCCTCCAGATAATCCACATAAAATTCCATCTCCTCTAGAATTTCCTCGGGAGATGAGGCCTCATGCCTCATGCTTTCCTTGAAGCTGGACATCATGGCCATTCTCTGTCTAATTATCTCTATTTCCTCCTTACCTATTTCAGTTAACTCGTATTTTCCGTCCTCTCTCCTCCTTATGAATCCCTCTTGAGACATTTTTGCGAGCATGGGATACAGGGAGCCGGGCGAGGGTCTCCACCATCCCTTTGTCATGCTTTCAATTTCTTTCATTATCTCTATTCCGTTCTTGGGTGACTCGTTCAGGGAGAATAGGATCACGAATCTCAGTCCTCTCCTATGACCCCTATGACCAAATCCGTGGTGAAACATTTCCTATCTAAATATCGATATCGGATTACAGATATAAATCTTTTTGGCTCTGACCATCACGAGAGAACTTTTAGAAATTAAAGGGATAGAATGATTATTCAAAGCTTAGATTGAATATTGTTTAGTGAAATGGAGGCAACAACTCGGCTGTTTACTAGGACGTAAATTCTAACCTATTTTGACAATCTTTTTAAACAACCCTAAGGACATCTCTCTCATGAACAAAGCTTTAGTGATAGGAGTAATAGCGATCCTTGTAATAGCGGTCGCAGTAGTAGGTTTTCTGCAGATGACATCACAGCATTCAGCGGTTCAGCAAGCTAAGGTGAATCTAGCGAGTGCACCCAGTAGCACTATTCTACTTTCCCCAGTTCAGGCCCAGGCGTCAACAGGAATCTCTGGGTACACTGTGGGAGCGTGGATGGAACTGAATAATCTATCGGGATTAGCCCCGATGAATACCTTAACTTCCCAATACCTTGGCAATTTCTCCCAGATGGTAGGAACTACTTTCGCGGAAGTCTTGGTACACAATAGTACTTCTACTGCCATAACCTTCGTGTCTAAGGTGAATTCGCCGAACATCACTCAGGACTTCAGGAAACTTGCTCTCATTCTAGTTGCTGGGTATAACTTCAACGTTAATAAGAGCGGGAACCTGGAGTACGTATATGGTAACATTTCCAGTTATGGCATTGCACTAGGCTATGACGGACAACATCTAGTGGGCGTGATTGTAACGGGCGTGAATGATCCTTCTTCAGCATCCCTCAACCTGTTCATGAACCAGTACCAAGACATTCAGAACTCGCAATCCGCCCTTGTACAGCCACCATCTATATTTGGAAGCGTAAACGAGATGAAGTTGGCCTACTGGTCTTACGTTAACTATACGGCATTGAATTCCCTTAATCTTTCCAACGGAGTGGGTAGTGGATTCCTGGGTAAATTCCAGACCAAGTTTGGAAACTTCAACATGAGTAACGTTCAGTCAAAGTATCAGATGTTCAAGCAATGGAAACTTAACGTTAGCACTGGTTATTTGGCTATCTACGCCAATAGTTCCTCAGTCTTGGCTGTCCAGGTAACCCAATTCAATACCCCCTCTCAGGCACAGGCACAATACAACGAATCTCTCACTTTCTATGAAAACCTTAAGGAATACACCGGAATGAACTCGGTGATAGCTCAAGGTAACCTTAACGGAGCACCATACTTTATCGCGAATCCAAATCCAATCAACAATAACACCTTGGTATTAGAGTCAGTGTCAGGACAGTACCTGGTGATGGAAACCAATTACGCTCACATTGCCAGCGAATCCCTACTTCTCTCCTACCTACAGAGCCTTCTAAGTCAACTGTAATTTTTTGAAGAACTTGTTTGATTTTAACCCTTTATTGGGCCTAAATCAAGAATTGATTTGATATTTTCAAAAAGTTAATATATTGTCCTTAACTTATTTAACGCATGAAACTTGCGTTATTGTTGGTGCTCGTGATTGTTCTTAGTCCATTAGTTCCCATTCAAGCGAACTCATATGCTACATATTACGGACCCCAGTATCAGGGTATCCTTCAAGGACAGTTACCCTCAACAGCTCAAGTCTGCATTTCGATTTTCATACCCCCAAAGAACATGAACTACCTGTACCTACTGGTGCAGGAGATAGGTAATCATCAGATACATCCTTTAAACAGGTCAGAGATCATATCCATGTTCGGTAACGTTCAAAAGGAGAAACAGATTATGAGCTATCTGGAAGCTCACGGCTTCCAGGTCGTGTACAGCAGTCCATTCTCTGTAATGGCAGTCTCTAACGCGTCTAACGTGGAAAGGGTCTTCGGTACCTCTCTCTCAATCTATAAAACTGGAGGTCTCCTTTATTACAGGCCAGCTACGTCACCAGTGATTCCCGGAGTTCTTAGTAACTCTCTCATAATGGGACTCACCAATTACACCTTGATAAAGCCAGACCTGGTAGTCCTGGGAAACATAAGCAATGGAGGACTTAGGCTATCCTCACCTTCAGGCTACTATGGGTTCCAGTTCTCCGCGACATATTATACGGGAAGGGAGATCTCACAGGCCTATGGAGCAATGCCAGGAGGTAAGAACGTAACTGTAGCTGTCATTGATGCCTATGGAGATCCCGAGTTAACTCAGGACCTTAAGGCATTCGACACGCAGAACGGTCTTCCCCCCATAAATCTCACGATACTGCCTGTGGGTCCATATCACCCTATCTATGGAATTTTCACCTCCTGGGATGTAGAGACGGCTCTCGATGTGGAGGCAGTTCACGCGATGGCTCCTTACGCCCATGTGATAGCAGTGGTAGCATCCAACGCTGGGTCAGCCCTGTTTGAGGCTGTAGATCTCGTGGTGTCTCAGGACCTTGCCCAGGTGGTATCCATGAGCTGGGGTCTCCCCGAGAACCTGATCGGCGCATCAGGATTTTACGCGTATTTTCAGGGTAGTACTCCCAATTATCCTTACCTAGACTACTACTTCGCACTTGGGACTGCAGAGGGGGTTTCGTTCTTCGCCTCTTCCGGTGATAATGGGGCCTATGGCGGAACCTTAACAAGTTACGGTGGAGTTAACTTTCCAGCATCTTCACCCTTTGTCACTGCGGTGGGAGGTACATCACTTTACGTTAACTCCACGTCCGGTTCCTTAGAAAACAAGGATGCGAATGTGACCTATGGATTTGAAACTGCCTGGGGAGTCCTTCCACAGTACTTTGAGCCAGGAGTGACCAGCGTTTCATCGGGAGGGGGGATGAGTACCCTTTTCCCAGCACCTTGGTATCAGAATCAGTATCTAAACGCCTCCTATAGGGAGGTCCCTGACGTGAGTGCAGATGCAAATCCCTACACTGGATTGGTGATTTACGCTGAGGGTGTCGAGGAGGTTATTGGTGGAACAAGCTTAGCCTCCCCTCTCTGGGCTGGCGTGACAGCAGACCTAGATTCTCAACTTAATGAGTCCCTCGGTCTTCTCAACCCCATACTGTACTGGATATACTCCAATTCAACTCTGTATTCCCAGGCTTTCCATCAGGTGACGGTGGGCTTCAACGGAATTTACACCGCAACCTCAGGTTATAACATGGTGACAGGTCTTGGTACTCCCAACTATCCGGGACTTCTAAAAGCCGTCAAGGAATATCTGAAACAGCCCCAGCTCAAGATCTCAGTATCCACCTTCTCTACCAATCAAACCTACCCATGGTATCCCTATAATTCCACAGTGAGGATAGTTTCATACATCACCAATGAGAGCGGTGACATTGTGAACTCCGGAAACTTTACTGCCTACATCTATACGACTAATGGCCTACTCATGGAAGTTCCCCTGCAGTTTAACGGGACTTACTGGAACGGTATGTTTGAGGTGCAAGGAGGTCCACCCAACATCTGGTCCATTGTGGTTAAGGGGTCGTCTAACGGTATTTCAGGCGTAGCACAAACCGATGTAGACGTGGGTGATTCAGTGGTTATCTCGCAACCGATTCCCTTCCCCTACTCCCTCCCCATACCTCCCAACGAACCTGTACCTGTCCAGGTTCAGGTAACGGCACCTAATGGGACACCGCTTTCGAATATGTCCGTAACAGGTTATCTCATAAAGAACGGGAAGGCTCTGCTTAACTTCACCCTACTACAATCGCAAATGCCTGGCATCTATAACGGTCAGTTCTCCCTACTTCCTAACATGCCTCAGGGAACGTATCTCTTAGTGGTCAATACCACGGGAGGGTCAACTTATACATACCTTTACTTTGGGGACGCAGTTTACGGGACAGTATATCCATCGACAATCTCAGGAATGCCAGGTGTATCCCCTGGCGAGAACGTGACTTTCTTCGCTGAGACCATAAGTAGCTTCGGGCTAGGTCTATTCTCCTCAAACGTAACGGCATACGTGTACCAAGGGAATAGGCTAGTTGCTCAAGTTCCCATGATCTCTGCCCCTGATACGGCACAATATGGTGTGTTCATACTTTTCGGGTTAAAGGAGGCTAACTTCACGATACCTAGCAATTTCACGCCTGGGGTGTACAAGGTCGTATATCATGCTGTGGTTAACACATCCGTGGGTCTGGAGGATGGGAACTTCACTACCTGGTTTTACGTATCACCTTCCGTTAAATCCACCATCCTGATGCCAACTTACCTATATCAGGGTGAAAACGTGCCCATTAAGGTCAAGATAACCTACCAGAATGGAACTCTCGTCACCCAAGGAATGTTTACCCTGACCCTAATGCCCTCTGGGACCACGTTCGAATCCCTTCTGAATGAGGTGAACTACGAGGTGCCTCTGCAGTATAACGCGAGTCTGGGTGAGTGGGTTGGTAACTTCACTGTTCCCTACTTCTCAGGCAGTGCCCAATTCAGGGGGAGCCAGCCAGGGGTTATCCAGGGTCCTTGGGTTGCGGTAGTTCAGGGAAGCTCTGCCCTAGGCTCTCCAACTTTCTCGACCGAGAACCTATACGTCACCGACCAAACCTATATGGGACCAATGACTATCCGAGGAAACTCGTCATTACCTTACGCAGTACAGGACGGAAATACCTACTCCCTTTACCAGGTGTATTCGCCAAACCTCACAGTTTACGGAACCTCGGTTAACATAGTGGGATCTACCGTGAGTGAGCTGAGGGTGATAAACTCCAACGTCACGGTGTCGTCATCTGAGATAGGACAGATATACGCGATTAACTCCACCTTGACCATTGTGAGCTCTAGCGTCAGGAACCCTAACGTTGCCCTTACCTTGATAAATTCTGACGTGAACCTGATCTCGTCTTTAGTTAACTCGACCTACGCCTTCAACGTGACAGGTGGAAATGTGGTTTTACAGGGCTCAACCATACTCTCGTCCCACCTCTCGACTAGCTCTCCACCAAGGATTGTAGAGCTAACAAGCAACGTCACGTCGTCTTTCGAGGTAGTGAATGTTACAATCTCGCCTACCCTTAAGCCAATCTCAGTGTACTTGAACGGACAGGCTCAGAACTTTACCTACTCCGAGAGCAATAATTCCTTAACACTGCATATTCCATTCCATGCCTCCTCTCTGCCCGCCGGAATCTACCATTATGTAGCAGTCCTGAAGAATGGACTCGAGTACAACGTCTCCTTTACCGTGAACAATCTTTATCCGGAGGCCGTACTTCATCAGGAAATAACTTACCTGGAAGTGGGCATAATAGCCCTGGCTATCGTGGTGGTTATCCTGTTGATCCTTGTTCTGAGGGTGAGAAAATGAAGTCCTGGATTCTCCTGATTGTTCTGGTCTTGGGGTTACTCCCAGGTGTAGGGGCTTTTTCTTCACCAACCATGCCTCACAACTTCACCCTATACAACATAACGGCGATGCAGGGTCTAGATCCGAAGTACTACTCCTTCGAGGCTGTAAGGTATCTCCCACCCAACGAGACTCCTGTCACTGTCACGGTAGCCAAGAACTTAGTCTTCAACGATACGGCGTGGAAACCCTACTACTTAAACGTTCACATTCCCAATGGGTCCTACAGTTTCATCCTAATGAATGTTAGTGTGAAGGAAGAGAATGGGACCCAGTTTGATCGTCCCTTCTACATTTTCGTGAACAGTATACCGGTGTTCTGGGGATCTACACAGGAGATTCAGAACTCGAGTGCCTCTGTAGACCTAACCATGTTTGAAAACCTCCTACACGGAAACGTAACCTTTGAACCTGTCCTCGTGAATTTCTATGACGCAAAGGTGAACATAACAGGGCTTTATCTAGTCAACATAACTCTGTCCCTCTACCCAGGACAGGCCCTGAGTAACTTGCCCAACGAGTTCATACCTCTCTTCGTGAATGGGACTTTCAACTACAACTACTCGTACGTCATTCTTAACCCTAATCAGGACACTATTACCTCTTCGGTTAAGTTACCTAACGGCACGTATAGGATGTCAGCTTTCCTTTACGAGGAAGGTGGAGGTCTAGATGAGTTCTGGTACAGTAACGAACCTGCTACCAGGGACATCCTGCTGTACTATGATGGTCTCCTCGGAGGAGTAGTTCCTCCTTACGAAACAATATACACTGGTGGTATTGATCTGTTCTGGTGGAAGCCACTTCCCAGCATTAACACGCTGGCATTTCATACGCCCTATCAGGTGGATCTTACTCCTCTTCTGGCGCTGGGATCTAATGCTAACGTAACAGTCACAGTCTCTAACTTAGGAACTGCGAAGGAACTAACGGGTAGTTCCTCCTTCGACTGGGACCTATCAGGGTTCCTGGCTCTGTGGGTAAATCAGAGCAATCCTCTAATCTCTGGGCAGGTAGTGAAGGCCTATACTAGGTTTATTGACTCCTCGCCCATCTTTGTTGGCGGTTTCTCAGGGGTTCATTATCAGGAGGGAGGTAGCTACACCCTCACTTACTCCTCAATTCTAAGGTTCCTTCATGGTACCGAGATGGCAACGGTCTCCCAGACAGGAAGATTCTACGCATCCCAAACCTTCAACAACATCTATCAATTCGCATATCTGGACGAAACCTTCAAGGAAATTGCAAATGAGACCGGGTTCTACTCCTCCTCCATGTATCTGGCGGGGAACTATCCCGTGACACTGCAGATTTCAGCGTTTGTCACTCCAATAACCTCACCTAACATGATACCCTTCAACGTATCATATGCGCAGAACGGATCCATTCAACTGGGTGCGAATTACCTGTACTCATTTAGCCTTAACGGTTACGTCACGAGGCAATCCCTTCAAGAGAACTTGACCGCTCAGGGAGGTTTCTCTGGGATAATTGAGGTGATCAATAGTTATGGCGGAGCCGTTCTCGTTAAGCTCACGTCCAATAACGCCCTAACTCAAAAGTACCTCACCTTCATCTATCAGGAACCGGGTGTAACCGAGTTCAGGGAAAACTTCTTCGCCATGGCCGGACAGAACAGCTCCGTGAATGCTACGGGCTACTACCTGAAAATACAGAGGAGTTTTACACCACTAACTGACCCTGCCTACCAGGAAGTTGTAAGCTTCACTGAAGATCATCTTACTGCAGATCATCTGGTGGCATATCATCGAAGTATTCTGGCGGAACTTCCTCGCTTTGCTCTTCTTCCACATCCCTCCCCTTTTTAGACGACTGGTAGTTCCTCTTACTTTTTTCCTCTATCTGGATGTATTCCTTCGCTGACTCATTAAGCACATAGCTTAACCTTTGATAGAGCAGGGCAGCCTCTGCGGTACTGAGTTGAAAGCCAACCCTATTCTTACCGTCATCTATCACCAGAAGTAGTTTACCCTCTTGCGGAAACCCCTTATCGTTCATTATGGGGGAATCCACCAGTAGTTCCAGCGTCTTAGGCTTTCCCTCCTTGTTAAATCTAGGTATTCTGAGGACTCGTTTCATGACTAACAATTAAAGTCCAGACACTTTAATCCTTTTGGGATGAAAACTTGCCCGACCGATCGGTGACGACGAGGGTTTAGCTGAGTTTAAGGTCATTTCTATAGACCTTAGAGAGCCTGTCAGCCTCCCTAAGCACTCTGGGATAACCCATCCTGCTCAAGTTGATTACGTAATCTAGGCTAACCAGGTTGCCTGGACTATAGTAGTATTTCCCTACCTTGACCCCCACCTTCTCACCGTTGAGGACAATGTAGTTAACCCCATTCTCTTCTACAACCTCTCCCACAAGTCTTGACTTCGCAACACCTATCGTGGGGATGTTTAGGAGAACCCCAAGTACCGTGGCAATACCGCTCCTCCTGGGATGAGCTATCCCGTGTCCATCCACGAGGAGGAGGTCTGGTTTAAGGTCTTGTAGAGCCCTTATCATGAGGGGAGCCTCTCTCATGAAGAGTAAACCTGGAATGTAGGGGAAACCCACCCTCCCTGTAGCCTTCTTTACTAGCTGGTTTTCGCCATCGCACACGACCACTGCAACCCCCACCTCCCCCTTGTATGCCACATCGACACCGCATATCTCTCTTGGTTCTCCCTCCAGCTTCACTAGGTTAACCTGTCTAGCTATTAGGTTCTGAACCAGGTAGAGAAAATTCACCAGGTAATCCTGTTCCAGTTTCAAGACTTGGTCAACCCATGAAGAAACATGAATTGTTGCATTGTTTGCACGGCTCCTGGCCTGTACCTCCTGACCTCCTCCACTGCCTGATCAGGGCTCATCGCCTCCCTCAGGATCAGGTAGCCTGCGAGAACGGTACCTGTTCTTCCCATGCCCGCAACGCAATGAACCACGTTACTTCCCGTGTCTAACCATTTCATTATTTCCTGAAACTGCTCCATGGTTGGTCCATATCCGTCTGGAACTGGAACATGTAGGAACTGGAACCCCTCCTCCCTAAGTTGAGAGAAATAGTACTCCGGGTTTCCCCATGCTTCCTCTATTTCCCAGTCCTCTGCCAGGACAAGTATTTTCCTCACGCCCTTCCTTTTCCAATCACGAATCTCCTCCAGGTGAGAGGGCATATGGGATCCGCCAATTCTGTTTCTCCTCACCCAGTACAATCTTTCACCTCAGGTGATCCGCTGTTCTTCATCTACCTTTACATACTTCAAGGAAGTTTTTAAGTACCTGTATTCCGTGCTCCGTGTGTTTTACCTCAGGATGGAACTGAACTGTGAAGATGGAGTTATCGGAGTTCACCATGGATTGTATCCTCGTGGTCTCACTGCTTGCGAGTACCCTGAACCCCGGAGGTGGGGTCTTAACTTCATCGTTGTGACTCTCCCACGCGTTAAACTCGGAGGGTACCCCACTCAGGATTGTGTCGTGATCCTCTACCTTAATTCTCACGAGTCCAAACTCAGGGGTACTTGCCTTGTCTACCACACCACCTAGTACATGGGCTATAAGTTGATGTCCCAGGCAAATACCCAGCTTCGGAACGCTTACCTCTCTGACGAACAGGGGTGAATTTCCCATCCTGTGTAGCTCCTCCTTCACGGATTGGGGACCCCCACTGAAGATGAGACAATCATACTCCTTAACCTTCTCCAGGGGTAGGGAGGGATCAATGGTTTCAATGTTTCCCCCTAGATACTTCACGTTTTTCAGGATGAGGTGGTTGTATTGACCACCGAAGTAGATGAGTCCTATCTTCACATTTTACCAGAAGATTAAGGGATTTTAAGCTCATACCCTTCCTGATTCTTCTCCAAAAGCGATTTTACTTTACCCTAGTATTGGGTTCAAATGAAAGCTCTAGTGATAGGGGCTGGACATAACGGACTGATAGCCTCTTATTACCTCAGAAAACTAGGTCTAGACGTAACGGTTCTCGAGGCATCTCACAGGATCGGTGGAATGACTGAGAGCGCGGTAGAGGCCAAGGCTGTGATAAGTAGGGCCTCATACGTCCTAGGGATTATGCCTGAGTCTCTACGAAGGGAATTTGAGATACCCATAATTGAGAGCGAGATCTTTCAGACCATTGAATATGACGGAGAACTCATACCGTTTTATCGTGAGCCAAGGAGGAGAAGAGAGGTTCTTGGTAAATATTTTCCTAAGTTCTCCGAGTTTGAGGATAAACTCTTCAAGATGAAAGAGATCATGTCATGGTTTACCTTTACCTCAAGCCCTCCTTCAAGGGAAAAAATTCTCGAGGTAGCAGAGAGGGAGGGCGTACCAGAAATGGTTAAGGACACCTCAGCTCATTTTCTGAAAGAGTATCTCCCTGAGGAGGTGCACAGGTACTTCATATACCCTTCCATGGAGGACGCCCCAGCCTATATGGTGGCTTACTTCTATAACGAGTGGTCCCTTGTTCCAGGCGGAATGGGCACAATTCCAAGCCTCATAGAGAAGAAAGCTAGATCCCTGGGTGTGGAGATCAAGACTAGGAGCAAGGTGGATCAAATCGTGGTTAGGAACGGCAAGGTAACAGGAGTGAAGGTTGGAGACAGGGAATTGAAGGCAGACTTGGTCGTGTCTGCAATTAGCCCCGTTGCTACTTTCTCGATGACAGAGCCGTTGATGGACCTGAAACTGGATCCGGGGAAAGGAGGATGGGTCAAGTACAACGTGGTATTTAGGTATGGAGTCAAGGTTAGGGACGATCTCAAGCCATACTTGCAGGGTATAATTGACCTAGAGGTGGGCGAAATTATAATGCCCTCAGTCTTAGATGAGACGAGAGGAGCCCCAGTCCTAGAGTTCATGGGAGATAGGGAGGAGGTCTTGTCCATGTTTAGCGGAGAGATTCTTTATGAAGAGAAGATAACTGCAGATTATGCGTTGAGGTATTATCATGCACCAGGTGGAAACCTCAATCATCTGCCCATGAGGTATCCCTACCTCTTTGACGGTAGACCTGTCAAGGGATGGGGTTATAGGACGCCAGTGAAGGGACTATACCTCTCAGGGGCAGGAACCTACCCTGGAGGACAAGTTACAGGAATACCAGGTTACAATGTGGCCTTGGCTGTGGAAGAGGATCTTCAACAGGGTTTTTAATTCCTGGATTTATCTTCCCCTATGGAGAACAAGATTAAGGAGTGGCTGACCTCGCTCGGAATGAAGGTTTGGACCCCAGATGGAGCTAAGGAATACTTTCATGTAAGCGCTTCACCTCCTCAGGGAGCCCCTGTGGTCGACGTGGTTCGCCCAACTAACATGACACCTTTCTACATTGTGGGAATGGGCATAGCAGTACATCAGGCTCACCAGGACACGCTCAGGAAAATGAGCACGTCGAGCAGGAAAGCTTTCATTGACGAGATAAAGTATTACCTCATGGAGATGGAGGTGGACGTGGCCTTCCTTCCGCCAGGTCAAGAGATTCCACAGCTAATAAACGTGAGCAAGGTGGTTTATCAGGACGGTCTTAGGGCAAACGACTTCCTCGACGCCTTCTACTCAGTGAGGAACGCAGGAACCTACGTGATTATGAGATTCTTGGATGCATTTGGAGCTGGGGAAAATAGACCCAGCACAATGTATGGGTGAGACCATGGACCCAGTTAAGGTGTTTAAATCCCTGGGATTGAATGTAAGGGAGGTCCCCCAGGCCAAGGAGTTTCTACACCTGGCAATATCCCCTCAGCAGGGTGGACCCCAACTGGAGCTAGTGAAACCAGAGAAGGACTCAAAGGTCTACGTACTGGGGATGGCCGTGGGAATTCATCAGTATCACCAGTCGCAGTTGAAGTCCCTTCCTCCTAACGAAAGAAAGGAGTTCCTCACTAGCATGAGGTACAGATTGCTTAGGATGAAGGTTGATGTGGGATTCACTCCTCCTGACGATGAAGTTCCTCAACTTGTGTTTGTGAGCAGGGTAATGCTCGACGAGGATCTCACCGAGAATGACGTGATGAACGTCATGTATAAGGTCAGAAATGCGGGGACTCTAGTTATTTTTATGTTCGCTGACAGATTTGGTGTACCTCAACCTACGAGCAAGTACATGTAAAGTCAGAAAAGAGAATGAGGCCACCCCGAAGGAGATTAATGCTGGTAGTCCAAGCCCTGCGAAATAATCCTGAAGGGCTAGATCTAGGATCAGTCCGTACGTGAAGAGAGATGCCTTGGGGTTATATACCAGCGTAACTCTCCTGCTCCACGTTACGTAGATCAGGAGGGAAATGAAATACCAGGAGACGAAGTTTGAGATGGGTACGCCAAAATATTGTCCAGGAGTTATCCAGTGCCAGTCAAACCTGGAAAACAGAGGATCTACCGTTAAGTCTATCATTATCATGATCCATGAGGAGATGAAGGGATTCCCTGAAGGGAGAAATGAGAAGTAAGCCAAGGTTGCCCAGAGGAAGGGAATAATGATTGGAACTCCCAACACCTCATACCCTAGCCCTGAGGTATAGTAATATCTCCCGAAGGGAAATCCAGTATGTACTCCTAAGAACTCGAACAGGTAACCAATGGAAAACCCTATTGCGAAGAAGATGACCGATCTTCTCCCCAGTTTCGCGTAGGAATGATAGAAGTAGGTCGCAATCAGAACTAGAATGGGTATACCTAGATTGAACCCTGGAAGATTGGTTAGTTGAGGGAGCGTGGCTAGGAAAAGGTACATTAGATAGGCGTAGCTAACTATCCATATCCTTTCCATGATAGTATGTTAAGGAGACTGGTTAAAGCCTTTCAATAGGAAACTAAACGGTCTTAGGTTTCTCCTCCCTTCTCTCCTCCCTTTCCCTCAATAGTGTGTAGTATAAAATCCCACCTAGAGCTTGCATCATTCCTCCAACCTCAAGCGGTAATGCAAAGCTTTCCTCAAGAAGGTATCCACTTAATCCAGAACTCATTTGCGACAGACGTGTGGCGACTCCTTGAAGACTTGATGCGGTACCGAAATCGTCCTCTGAGACCCCTCTTACGTTTATTGCGGTTCTATTGGGCATACCCACACCAGCGTTAAACCCTCTAACCACGTAAAGCGCTCCCGCCAGGGGAAGGAGCGGGGAGATCGCCATGGCCAGGAGAAATCCCCCGTTCATTATCCTGGTCAGGGATGCCAACCTAAGGGGATTTCTCGAGATACGAGTGGCAATATAGGACCCTAAGGAGGTACTCAAAGACGCCCCCGTGAAGATAACCCCTATCATCAAGGGAGATGCATGAAAGCGTAGATTGAACCAGAGGGGAAGAAGGGGAATAGCCAATCCAACACCTGCACCTGATAAGGTGTTAGAGGCTATTACCTTAGAGATATACCTCAAACTTCCCTTTGTCATGAACTTTGTGCTCTTCCTCTCTCCTCTCCTTTCCTCTACCTTAAGAATACATAAGGCAGAGGCGAAAAGAAGACCAGAAGCTACCCCAAAGAGGAATCGAAAATCATTCACGTTTCCGAAGGGCAGGTAATCGTGAAAGCTCAGCAGTATACCACCACCTGCTCCAGCTAAAGCGGAGATTGAGGTTAGCTTTCCCAATCTCCTTACCCTTTCTTGATCTTCCTTCCAGTTCCTCGCCACTAGGGCAGTTAATCCAGGGGAGAAGGCCCCCCTAGCTCCCCCTGCGGTTCCGCCTAAACCTGTGATTATCGCTGACGGAATTACCACGAGGGGATTCCTGGTGGAGATAAGGAGTATTAGGGCAATCGCTGGAATTAGGTCTCCTAGAATGAGGGACTTCTTGTAACCTACCCTGTCCCCCAACATGCCCAGGGAAAGGGAGAACCCCGCTATATAGCCGGTCATTCCCAGGAATACCAACCCTATTATCACGGGTGAGAGACCGAGCGTGGAAAGGTAAAGGGAACTCGATATGGTCACGAACATTATGCCTACGCTTCTAAGAGCTCTAGAAAGAAGTAGCCAGTTGAACGAGTCCAAAAAATCCACCAAGTATTCTATTCCTGTTCCACTTTATTTCTTAGTGTTCCAATACCCTCTATGGTTGCCTCCATCACATCCCCAGGCTTGAGGTACTTCCCCTTTGCAAAACCGACTCCTGGTGGGGTTCCCGTGGAGATTATGTCACCAGGGGAAAGGGTTATGCCCCTTGACGCCCAACTTACTAGTTCCTGGACATTAAATATGAGATCCCTAGTGTTTCCGTTCTGCTCCACGTTACCATTTACCTTGAGGATCATGGAGAGGGAGTTGGGGTCTCTTATCTCATCTCTAGTCACAATTACAGGTCCCACTGGCGTAGTCCTGTCCATTGCCTTTCCCCAAACCCAGTTTTGGCCATATGGGTTCAAGATCTTTGGCCATCCCTCAGGGAATTGCCAATCCCTAACAGACACGTCGTTGAACACTGTAAACCCGAAAACGTGATCCAGGGCACGTTCAGGCTCCACGTACTTCCCAGGTTTCCCTATGACTATCCCCAGCTCAACTTCCCAATCTAGCTTCTCAGTAACCTTGGGTTTAACAACTGGCATTTCGTGGCCCACAAGGGAGCTTGCAAACTTGGTGAAAAAGTAGGGTTTAGGTGGAGGCGGAGTTCCAGCCTCCTGGCCGTGCGCCCTATAGTTAACTGCGGGGCAGAGGATCTTCTCAGGGAAGGGTACAGGGGGAGACCACTCCAGTTGACCTGAAAGTTCGGCCTCCCTAGGCCACTCTCTCTCCAGTTCGTGTAGTACGTCCATCACTGGCTTGCCCAACATTATCAACTTCTTCATGTCTAGAAGAAAACCCGGAGCTTCCCTGGTCCCATACACCAGCCTATAGGCCTCGTATAGGTCGAGTCTCCTGGAATCCCTCTCCAGGCCAACCCTAGTTTCACCGAATTTTAGGAAGGTAAAGAGCCTCATATACGCTCTTACAAGGGGAAGGAAAAAAACCTTACTTGAACCAAGTGAAAGGTTACTTGGCCACTTCCATTAGGGTCTTGAATATCTCGTTGAAGTCTGCCTTGGCCATCTCCACGAAAACTCCGTACTGTCCCATTACGCATACGGCATAATCTCCAGCAGCTACCGCCCAGCCGTGGAACGGGGACCACTTCATTCCAGAGAACTTAGTGAACCCTTCGGCCTGCATCCTCCCCATCATTGTGTTCGCAGCACACATCATGGCTACCATCTCGGCCATCTCCTTGGGCAGATTCCCCTTATACTCTGCGAGTTTCCCATCCATGGTATACTTACCTGCTGCCACTGCTCCCTTTAGTTTCATGAGCCTTTCGAGTTTCTGCGACTCTGACATATTTATCTACTTTATATTGTATCAATCATATATATAAGATTAATGATTAAACATTTCAAGTTACACATGAAACTAAAATAAACGATGACTAGTGCCGTACATGGATCTATAATCATAGTTCATTTTAACGGGGTTTAATTTGGAACATATGTGAGTCAAGATTTAAATATTGCAATATTTAGTAAACTAACTATCCAGGATCTACATCTTAACATTGGTATAAAAAGGTAGAAGAGAAAGGTAAGTTATGCCAACCTTAGAAACACCCTATTCTGTTCTAAACGAGGTTATGAGGGATGTACTTAGAAGGAGCGGAAAATCTGCTAGGGCCGAGATAGAGCTGGCGTCGTTCAACCCGTCAATTCTAGGCTTTGTTAGAGCAGGTCAGGACGTGATCTACGTAAATACGGTGCCTCTCAGTCAAGTCCCACAATCTGATTTGTTCGAATATTTCTATGTTGTCATTCTTCATGAGTATCTTCATCTCCTAGGGATAGCTGACGAGAGGGAGGTCAGAAGGATCACGCTAGAAATGGTCGATGAGAAGTTTGGGGAGAACAGCTTTGCTCACAACCTGTCCCTGAATCTCGTGGATCCTAGGGACGCAATGCTGATGCAGTCGTGGAAACTGGGAAGACCTCACACTTATATGTAATCTGGTTCTTTGGAAGTACAACGTCATCCTCCCACCTCCTTAGATGGTCATCATATTATCTTGAGATTCTTTAGAAGTAGAACAGAAAATTAATACCTTGTAACCAATCTGAACCCAACCTTGAAGCCTTTGAGAACGTACGCCGTGCTAAAGAGTCTGGCCAATAATCTATCACAGCCCTTCATTACCTTCACTGCAGCGTCCTCTGGAATTGTGAATGAGTATCTGGGCATCATAAGTTCTGCTTCAACAGTGTTAACTTCCGTGTCAGAGTTCATAACTGCACTGTTCAGGGTCAGAGCGTTAATGATGCTCGTGTGTGGAAACCTCATCTCTGGGATAGCTTGGATAGTGATGTCACTTTTACCCTTTACTGGGCCCTATATTACCCTGACCTACTGTGTTGCCGAACTGGGTCTCGGGATGTCCTTAATGGGATGGAACCTGGTCATGGAGAAGCTTAGCTCCACATCAAGGGGGGAAATTCTAACCCAGTATACGGCATACGCGAATGTTGGAGGGCTAATTGCGACTATTGGGGCTGGGCTGTTCGCTGGTTCTTCGACACAGCTCATTAAGGTGCCCTTTATCCTAAGCGGAATAATCACCCTGTCCACTATCCTTGTTCTCAGATACTCCGACGTAGATTATGAGGACCCCGCGAGGAAGTTTCACATACCCCGAGGAGTGTGGGGCTTCTTTTCCCTGACCACGGTTTTTACCTTCTTCTGGTCCTTTGCCTGGCCTCTCTTCCCCCTGGCCCAGATATATATTTTTCACATGAACTACGTAAACATAGCCATAATCTCCGTCATTGCGGGCATTTCCTCCCTTCTCATGAGAAGATGGGTGGCTAGGCTGATAACTAGAAACAGGAGGATGGCCATGTTCCTAGGAAGAGCACTCCTGACGGTTTTTCCATTGTCGTACGCCTTAGCTCCAAACGTTTACTTCATTTATCTCGCTGAGGTGGTGGCAGGTTTCACAAGCATGATAGGTTCCACAGCTTACATAAGTTACTTGTACGACAGCTCCAGCAAAGAGGACATGAAGGTAGCGCTAGGGTTTTACTCTGTCCTTCAGGGTTTGGGAGCTCTAGCTGGATCCGTGTTATCCAGCTTTGTTCTCAACCTTCTGATACCTTTCCTGGGACTAGTTGTGGATATAAGGACGCTTCTATTAACCTCGGCCGTTTTAAGGCTGATAACCTCCTTCTGGTACCTTAAGCTCAGGGAAATTAGATCCTAATTTCGTAATCAGTGCTCTGTCTTATATAAATTCTATAGTTTAACGACCCTATGATCGCTAGCTTGATTGCGTCGTGTACATCGTGTGTATATAAATTCTATAGTTTAACGACAGAAAATTTAAAAGTTCTTTCTCTTGAATTTTATTAGATAAGAATGGGAAAAGTTAAGTGTGCCAGTTGCGGAGAGATTAACCCAGACATTCTTACTAACTGCAGGAGGTGCGGTGCTACTCTCCCCAACAGGTTTGGCGCGTTTCAAGCTAAGATATGTCCCAAGTGTGCAAGATCTAATCCGGCGGGAAGAACAACTTGCCTCTACTGTAATGCGCCCCTGGTATAACGGATCAATAATATTAACCCTACAGCTCGCTTAGTTTTTGTGAGTATTTCCGAGACCTTCGTCGAGAAACTTAGAGATTCCCTTGGTTTCGCGCCCTATCCCTACCAGGAAAAGGTCATGCAGGACGTTCTGGACAACTTGAGGAAGAGCCGTTTCATTGTGGTTTCCATGCCCACGGGATCGGGTAAAACCCTAGTGGAGCTTGCCCTAGCTGACTACCTAAGAGGGAAGGGGATGAAAGTCCTGGTCCTGGAACCCACGAGACTTCTCTGCGATCAAATGTATCATAACTTTTGGGCCAAGGTCTTTAACGACGTAGGGGAAGAGTATGAAGGAAATTGCACTAGTTTCGAAGAAGGAAAGGGCGTGGTCGTGTCAACTCCATTCACCTCCTCCAAGTGCATGCCAAAGGTTGATGCGGTGATTGTGGATGAGGTACACCACGCCTTTGGAGATCCGAGGTACATGTCGGGCCTAATTTCCATGAAGCCGAGGATAGTGATAGGTTTCACTGCCCTCCTACCCAGTTCCAAGAGGTATAGCATGGACTCGAGGTTCGTGGAGGCCTTTGGGGTACCCTCTCTTCTGGCCTATGACTTCAAGAAGCTCTCCGAGATAGATCCTTCCTTTACCTTACCCAAGGCGATCGCGGATGTTTTTGATGCGGAGATGGACGGTGTTGAGAACGTGGCGTACGATGCCCTCCTCAAGGGGAAGATCCCAGGGGACGAGAGGACGTTAAGCTTTCTAAGGTTTACCCTGTATAGTCACGGAAAGACGGCCTTCTGCGAAAGTCTGGAAAACGTGAGAGATAAGGTTTCAGATAACGTTACGTTGAGGACTCTCTGCAGTTCAGAGGGTATGGGACATAAGGCTCGAAGTCTTAAGGAGATACTCGAGGCCTACGACGTCGAGGAACATCGGCCGGTCTTGATTTTCACTGCGAGGCGTTCCACGGCCCACGAGTTTGAGGTAATACTCCATAACATGGGAGTGAACCGAGTTAAGACTTTAACCGGGGAGTTAAACAAGGAGGAACGCCTTCAGATAGTTAACGAGGCTAAGAGCGGTAATGTGGACGTGATCATCTCTACGCACGTGGGTGAGGAGGGGATTGATATCCCCGAGGCTAGGCTCCTCATAATGACAGATGTACCCAAGAGTCCGCTCAGGTTCTATCAGAGACTCGGCAGACTAATAAGGAAGAGCGAATCCAAGGGCGTAAAGTATCTGGTCGTGACCTTAACTCCCAAGACTCCCGAGTACGATGATCTGGATGAGGCTTTGCGATCGCTTCACAGGGAGGGTGTTGACGTGAGTTACATTGTGGAGAGGAAGTCGGGGAAGGGATCCACATCTAGAATACTGGATCAGGTTAAGGAGAAGGGAGGGGAGGTTCCCCTCATGAAGCTACTAGAGATGGAGTATGACCTGAAGGACTACATGATGGTGAGAGGAAAGTCCAGCGTCACTCAATTCTTTAACGCCAAGGAGCAGGATATTCCATACTCCGACTTCGTCGATAGGGCAATCATGGATGGAGATCTCATGTATTACTATGACGTGGAGGGAATGGGAAACCTGTTTGCCAAGATATTGCTCTCCAAGTATTGCCAACTATGTTATGGTTCCCAGTGCCAGGGTTTATGTGATCTGGACATCATGGAACTTGGGAGAAGCAAACAGTATAAGCTCACTAGAAAGGACCTTTTGAGGTACTTCATGGTGTTGTTCCCACCCGACAAGCTCACGGATGTGGAGAAAAGAATGGAAATCACTTTCGAGAACCCAGGTTTCGGCATTTCCCTTCAGAGCAACGTAAATGAGAAGAATAGCTCCATCAGCTTCAACGTTCAGTTAAACGCGTCAATAAACGGTATCACTGTCTACCCAAAGATAACCCTGGCGTATTATGGAGTAAAGAAAGAGGCTAAGGACTTCCTAAAAAAGAATGTCTTAGCTATATGCAATACTGCGGGCAAAATCTATTTCTCCTATTTCACTTCCCGACCTGCTCCTTAAGCTCCTGGAAGGCTTTCTTTACCTCCTCCACAGAGGCCTCATCCTCTAGCGTGGTCACGTCACCCACGGGAGAGTTAGTTGCGACCGCCTTGATTACCCTCCTCATGATCTTTCCGCTTCTGGTCTTGGGTAGCTTCGAGACGAAGTGGATTTCCCTGAATACAGCTATGGGACCGAAGTTCTCCCTCACGAACTTCACTATCTCCTCCTTTAGCTTAGGGCTAGGCTCCACTCCAGATCTGAGGATGACGAAGGCCTCAGCCACCTCTCCCCTAACGGGGTCTGGAACACCTACTACTGCTGCTTCAGCTATCGCTGGATGTTGCACAAGGGCTGACTCCAGCTCATACGTTCCAATCCTGTGTCCGGCAATCTTCATTACCTCGTCGGCTCTCCCCAGTATCCAGAAGTAATCATCCCTATCCTTGATCGCGTAATCTCCGGCGTAGAAAACGTTGGGGAACTTACTCCAGTATACCTTAACGTACCTTTCCGGATCCTTGTTGATGGTTAGGGGCATGCCAGGCCACGGCTTGGTAATCACTAGGTAACCCTTCTTCTCCTCTGGCATGGGTCTTCCATCTTCGTCAAATACGTTAGCCTCTATGCCAGGAAGAGGAGGACCATTGGTTCCAGGCTTCATGGGCACTAGGTATCCACCAGGCGTGTGTGATATCATGATACCCCCAGTTTCAGTCATCCACCAAGTGCTACCAAAGGGAACTTGTCCTCTCCCTACTAGTTTGTGGAACCATCTCCACGCCTCAGGGTTGATAGGCTCTCCCACGGAGTGTATGAGCCTTACGCTACTAACGTCATGCTTCTTTATCCATTGCTCCCCTTGCTTCATGAATGTCCTTATCGCCGTGGGTGAAGTGTAAAGTATTGAGACTTGATGTCTTTCTACGATCGAGACCCACCTGTCAGGTTCAGGGAAGTCCATGGCTCCCTCATACATGACCTCAGTCGCTCCTTCCTGAAGGGGCCCGAACACGATGTAGGAGTGACCAGTTACCCATCCTATGTCTGCAGTGCACCAGAAAACGTCTGTGTCCCTAATGTCAAACACAAGTTTCATGGTGTTATGAAGGAGAGTCATGTATCCTCCAGTGTCGTGAACTATACCCTTAGGCTTCCCCGTGGTGCCAGAGGTGTAAAGAATGTAGAGAGGATCCTCGCTTTTCATCCTTTCTGGCTCCACGTAGGCGTTAATCGGAACCTTACTCATTACGTCGTGCAAATAGGCATCTCTTCCAGGTTTCATGCTAATCTCTATTCCGGTTCTCCTGACCACTAACACGTTCTTCACTGTGGTGGCTGTCTCGAGTGCCTTATCCACGATCTCTTTGAGGGGCACCACTTTCCCCCTTCTCCAACCACCATCAGCTGTGATAAGCAACTTGGCGTCGGCATCGTTCATCCTATCAGCTACCGCCTGTGCACTGAATCCCGAGAAGACTACAGTGAAAGTTACCCCCAGTCTCGCTGCGGCAAGCATGAATATTGGAAGCTCTGGAATCATGGGAAGGTAAATCCCTATGGTATCGCCCTTCTTTAGGCCGTAAACTTCCTTGAGGAGATAGGCTGCCCTATTTACCTCACGGTATAGGTCAAGGTACGTCAATTTCCTGACTTCCTTGGGACCGTTTTCCCACGGCTCTCCCTCCCAGATTATAGCTACCTTATTTCTCCTCCATGAGTTAGCGTGCCTATCAACTGCGAGATAAGACGCATTCAGCTCTCCTCCAACAAACCACTTATAGAAAGGAGGATGTGAATCATCAAGCGCCTTTTCCCATGGCTTGAACCAGTCCAGTTCCTTAGCCACGGACTCCCAGTACTCTTGGTTGTTCTCTACGGTCTTCTTGTGAATTCTTAGGTATTCCTCAGGTGTCACTAACCTATGTTTAAGTAACTCTGGTACAACCTTCTCTTGAAAAGGTAGACCTGATTCATTTTCTGATTGAGACATACAAATAAAGTTCGAAATTTATATTATAAACTTGTTGCAGTATGGTAGTCTTAGAAAAGATTTAAATTTTCTAAAAGACAGAAAGGATGGAATTTACATGACAGAACAAAAAAGAGCAAACCCCGCACCCCTAGGTCTATCTGGTTTCGCCTTAACCACCCTTGTTTTAAGTACATATAATGCAGGGCTACTTTCGAGTGGCGTTAATGCTGTTCTTGGGCTTGCAGCTTTTTACGGAGGATTAGCCCAGCTCCTCGCAGGAATACTGGAATGGAGAGCAGGTAATACGTTCGGGTATGTTGCCTTCTTTACATATGGAGCTTTCTGGGAATGGTTCTTCCTAACCTCATTGGGGATTTTCGGAGGAGTTACTGCGGTTGGTATAGGATATGTATTGGTAGCATTTGGCATATTCACCTTTGTAATGTGGTTAGGAACCTTCAAGTCAAACATGGGACTATTTATGACCTTCCTGTTGTTATGGATAACTTTCTTCCTCCTAGGAATAGGCGCTATGACAGGAAACGAGGGACTATTTCATGCCGGAGGATATGTAGGTATATTGACGGCTATTGCTGCATGGTACACGGGATTGGCTCAGGTGGTGGCTGAGGCACTGGGCGCTAAAGCCCCTCTGGGAAGGGCCCCAATGTCTTGATGAGTTATGGGGGTTTAAGTTAAAACATTAGGTTTTTTCCATTTATCTTGACTGAAAATGGGAAACGTTCCTTTCTGTATGCAGAGTCCCAGAACATGTATTCATAAATAGAGGCAAGCCTGAAATTCTCCATCATTTGCTTTTCTGTCCTCGCATCCACATCAAGCTTATCAAGTTGGCTAATAGCCCACGTAACTCCCTTCTCATACTCTTCGCCCCCATACGTATTTATCCATCTCCTGTACTCCTCCACGGGAGATCCCAGCTTCACCAGCGACTTGCCCACATGCATGTATATCCAGTAGCACGGTAGGACTGCAGCTAGGACTTCAGGAAAAGGGGAGGAGTAGCCAACACTTAGAAGGAAAGAGGTGTATGCCCTGTTCACGGGAGACATTTCCTGGGCCTCTAGGTTTATGCCCCACTTTCTAAGAAAGGATGAGTGAAGTCCCTCCTCAACCCTTATGGAATCGAGGACGTGAGTGAGGAAATTAACCCTCTGCTCGTTGTTCTCAGCCTTCACTGAGGCCATGAGCAACACTTTCCCAAACTCTTTGAGGTATAGGGCATCCTGAACTATGTAGTGTTGGAAGCTCTCCATGGGGAGGGACCCGTCAACAAGCCCTCTAATGAAGGGATGTTCCTCAATCTCCTGGATTACGTCGTGAATTGAGGTCCAAAACTTTTCGTGTCTAGTCATGGCTGATACTAGATTACCCAGTTAATAAGTAATTTATCGTTGGTAGAGAGTGTGTGACAAGGTCACCTGTCGAGGCGTCACTGGAAGCTCAATAATTACCTAACCTGCTCCCTCACAGCCTGGCAACTGGAGTAATGCAATAACTCACGTATCCACCCACAGAGGAATACAATGAATGTTTATTTACTTAGATAATGAAATTGTAATATGTTATACCTAGTTTGGTTTAAGATTCGTCAGCCCGAATCTCTCACTCAGAGGCATCTAATGCAGATCTGGCAAAGGGAGGCAGAGGCAGCCCTACCTGGGGTGAAGCAAGGTGTGATCAAGGGGTTATGGAAGGTGTCAGGAAAAAGAGAAGTTGTCGCGGTCCTTGACGTGAATACACACGAGCAACTGGACGAAATTCTGGAGAATCTCCCCATCATGAAGGAGATGGGGTACGGAGTCGAGATAGAGGTTTACCCGATTCATCCCTATGAGAACTTCTACGAACTCATAAAGAAGTTGGCGACTTAACGTGGAGGCTTACGTCTTCTGGCATAGAAGGGATCCGCGGGTGGAAAGGGAGGAGTACGAGAAGTACTTGGTTAGGTTCCACGAGAGCTTTCATCGGGTCAAGGTTCACGGGTTTCTCTTCTCCACTAGCTACAGGGTCTCTGGAGTTACATGGATGCCTCCTGGTGATGTGTATGAAGATTGGTACTTCATTGAGGATTCTGGAGCCCTAGACAGGTTAATAGAGGCGGTTGAGAGGGATACTCGCTCCGTCCACGATGAGGTGGCTTCCCTCTCCTTGGAGGGAAAGGGAACCCTCCTCGCATTGAAGGCAGGTGAGTTCAGCAAGCAAAGACGAGACGTTGTAACCTGGTTTTCCAAACCACGTGGGGTTCCATACGAGAAGTTTTATGCCTCTTTGCAGATTAAGGGATCTCTTTGGAGAAGGTTGCTAGCGCTGGGTCCATCTCCCGAATTCTGCATGGTGAATCTCGAGAGGATCACGATACCGTCCTCGATTCACGTTGAAAGGGAAATGATATTTCCGACTCCCTAAGTGCTCCATCATGGAACCTTTATAACGCATTTCACGGAAACCATTTATGGCAAAGTGGTTTGAAAGGAGCGAGAAGGAAAGAGAGGTTGCTATTCTCTTGATGGAAAAGGGCTATTTTCCTGAGTCGTGTTTTCATTCGCATATGGCTGTGGAGCTGAAACTCAAGGGATATATTCTTCAACGTACTGGTTCAGTTATCTACACTCATTCCCTGAAAAGATTGCTCCAGGAAATCGCGAAATTAAACGAGGTTAAAGTGAGCGAGGAGTTACTGGAGTGTGCAAACTTTCTCTCAATGTTGTATACTGGATCCAGGTACCCGGAAGAGAACCTGGTGGACCTAGACAGACAGGAGGGTGAGAAGTGTGTCAAATGCATGGAAAGACTACTCAATAGTATCTGATTTGCTAGAGATATACGCAAGGGAGAGGGAAGAGGTTAGGGAATACATCTCTTCCCTATGCGGAAAGGGGTACACGGTGATCCTTTTCGGCTCAAGAGCCCGTGGCGACCACAAGGTCTACAGCGACTGGGACCTTCTTGTCGTGGGAAAAGAGAGGCCTATCACTCCACCAGCTCAGATCGATCTGCATTTCGTTAATGCGGAGTCGGTTGAAAGAGAAATCCAGGAATTTAACACGGTGGTAATAGATGCGTTTTATGAGGGAGTCGTTGAGTGCGATAACCTCTCGATATTTATGCGTTATCGAGAAATGGTGCTAAGAAGGATCAATGGGCTGAGGAAGACTAGGGATGGATGGATAAGGACTTCTACTCCGTAATATCGCCTCCACGGTGTATGTGATTATCTATCGCGTGGATCCCACATCTCTGTCAAGCTTGGGGGATCCAATCACCCTATTGATCATTTTTAATATCAATAATTTAGTAATGTTTATGTTATTTAAGCTTAATTGAAAGAAATCTTTTTAAAACGTACAGGTTTCATGAATCAATGAAAAGAGAGACCTTCCTAGCAATTGGTTTCGTTGTGATGTGCTTCAACTCCTTATATCAGTATTCATGGAATGCCCTGGAGCCTCTCCTGAGGACAGGCTTCTCTGTTTCCGTGGTGCAGATAGCCCTTGGCTTCACCCTATTCAGTGTATTCTCCTCCTTCTTTCAGCCCTTAGGAGGTCATTTCGCTGATAGGGACGGTCCTAGGAACGTTGGGATTGTGGCATCGGTCCTGGCCTCACTGGGGTTTCTTGGAACTTACCTCTCGCCTAACATTCTCTACTTCTACGTATTCTGGTCCCTTGGAAGTATTGGTGAGGGAATACTTTACGGGATAGCAGCAAACCTGGCCATGAAATGGTTTAGTGACAGAATGGGTTTTGCCACGGGTATCGTATCCATGGGATTTGGACTAGGCTCGGTGGTGGCTAACCCCCTGATACTTCACGTGGATAATTACAAGATAGTCACACTAACAATAGGTCTCTCTGAACTCGTAGTGGTCACGGTCCTGATGTCCCTTATTAGTTATCCCGCATCAAGTAAGGGAAGACCACCAGGACAGGTGATCTTCACTACCAAGTTCTGGCTTATCTACGTCTCCTTCGTGGGCGCAGTTATTCCACTGACTGCCATCTCCTCTCAACTTGCTGTTCTAGGTAAAAACCTCTCACCGGAGGAACTTACGATCCTTATCTCGATTTTTCCCTTACTCAGCGGTGGGATGAGGCCAATCATGGGAAGGATAGCTGACAAAGTTGGAATAGTGAGGACTACCCTTATACTTAACGCGATCCTGCTGGTGGGCTCCTTAACTCTCCTGGTCGGCCAATTGATCCCAACGACGGTTCTGGTGGGATTTGCTGGCGGGTCCATGATCACCTTGTACTTTAACGTTGCAGGAGAGATCTTTGGCACTAGGTTCTCCACCGTTAATAGCGGTATCCTGTATACGGGAAAGGCACTTGGTGGGGTTCTGGGCAGTTTCGTTTTCGCCTATCTCTACACGTTAAACGTGATCACATCAGAGATTTATCTAGTTCTCGGAAGCCTTGTGGGGGTGCTTGCCTTGATTCCAGTGGTTCCTAGGATTAGAACTGGTCAAAGGGTGATGGGCCAGCACGGTAATCAGGGAAACATGAAGTGACTAAACCTCAACTATCCTCTTCAGAATATCCTCTGGTATCTCCACCGACTTCCAGACCTTTGGATTTATTGCTACCTGGGTTACGTAACCCTCTGTGGTGACCGTGCCCTTAACCAGAATCTTCAAATCAAATCTGATAACTTTCTTGGACACAACCTGGGGAGAGATGATCACGGTCAACTCGTCTCCCAATCTTACCGGTCTCCTGTAGACGGCGTGAGTCTCTACCATAACAAACCACAACTCGTCATTCACGTTAGGGTAGGGAATCCCGGCCTTATCCTTCATGTATTTCTCAATAGTATTGGTGAAGAAGCGATAGTAAGACGCGTAATGTGCAATGTCTTGGGCATCCGTGTCGTATATTCTCACAGTGTCTTCAAACACGAATTCGTGGGTCATAATCAGTAAGAATCCGGTGTCATAATAAGCTTCTTTTCCTATCATATGTTGATTAGGATTATCTAGCTAGAGAATTCGTGGCAATAGTAGACTCAGTTTCATAGCGCCATAGAATTACAATTTCATGATACGGATGTCCTGTTGGGTTTATTATATTAGAAGGACAAAATTACATTTTCTCTGCTCTCTGATTCGTTGACTACTATTTTGGCAAGTTCCGCCAATTGACTTAGTCTGGGCATCCCATTTATAGGGCCATTATATTCAAAAAGGTCATCAATAAATGGAATTAGAATTCCAATATGCGTATTTATTCTGTTCATTAATTCGATAATCCTTTTCTCAACTGCCTGCTTTCTAGACGAAGGTATCATGTTAGTAACTAGAGCAAAGGGCGAGCAAGGATCATTGTTTTTCCGTAAATAAGTTGAATAGACCAAGGTTTCATTTAAATCAAAATCGCTTGAATCTGTAACTAGAATACTGTAACATATATCGTTGCGAACATTTGTATAAATTTCCCTTTCTAAAAGGCTCTCCTCATCCATGGAACTGGACAATGGAAAGTTATCGATTATACTGTAATCATGGGGAATTGAAATCGCAGAAAGATATGCCTTCTGAAACTGGGTAAGAAAAGTTGAATTGCTGCGGATTTTGGAAACGTCAAGTTTCGTTCTTGGGCCATCTCCTGCAAGCTTGATTATTCGAATATTTTCAATGTCTCGGTAAGACTCTACCTTATTCAACGTTCCATCGACGATGGACGAAAAAATCCCCGGCTCTCTTATTCCTGCGAGAAACGATGTATAACCGGATAGGTCCATGTCTACTAAGATAAGTCTTTTTCCTAGCCTATTTAATTCTATGGAAAGTAATATAGAGATTGTAGATTTTCCAACTCCACCCTTTATACTCATAACTGAAAATCTCATTACTATATGGAGGAGAAGATTAAATATAAAAATCTTGTTAGATGCATTCATAGTTACATAACAATAATATAAACAATGAATTTATCTTTAATTGCTCCTAAATAGGTGAATGTTTAAAGACATAGAATCTATAGGCTCTATTGATCATCTCTTTGTCAAAAATGAAGACATGATACCGGTTTCAGGTTGCGGAGTCAGGTATGAAGGGCATATCATGAAGTCTATTCTAGAAAGGATGAATCTCCTTACATAATTACTTCAACATCATCTAAATCATTTTTCCTATTCGAGACAGATAATATCATTCATATACGTTCAAAGTTTTTGAGTGTGTCCAACAATATTGCTAAATTAGACAAAATAATATTTAAGGGTCAGGACAGGTTTATCACGTGAGGAGACGTGAAGAGGAGCGTACCTCTTCCCGTCCTGACCCAGGTAATGCCTTCTTGAACTTAATAACCTTAAGCCCAGGTTCTGGTCCCTTGAGGAGTTAGGGAGGCTTTGGCTAGTTACTTCCTTGGGCTCCCCCTCAGGAGGTTCGGGATCCCGAGGAGCACTGTTCATTACTACTGGAGGAATCCTGGTTCTCTGCGTTCTTCACGGTCTACAATCTATTGGAAATTTGGAGGGAGAAATAAATTGTTGGACACGCACGGTCGGAGGTAACGATACTGATGGATTTCCGGGTATTCACCCAAGTGAGCTTATATTTCTGGTATCACCAATTTCATGACACGCAAAAATGATTTATCTAGAGTTCATAGACTACTAATCCATTTGATAGGAAAGGAAATCTAACTCCATTAATCCTGATGAGAACCGGCAAGTAACCGGGTCTGATTGGGCATCTTAAGGATTTTAGATCGATATTATATGGTTTAAGATCATCTACGGATAAAGCTCAAATATCAAGGAAACGGCGTATATGACGCGCGAGTTCATAATTTCTTATTAAGGAGAGAAGTTGTATCGTATTTCAACTGTTAGCGCTCCGTGATAGGGAACATCAAAGGCCCTCTTGACTAGAAGTTTACTGTAGAGTTTCTTGATGGCGACGTAACTCTTTCCAAAGGCTAACGTAGTTTTCACCTCCTTTCCATTCGTATCGAATCTAAGAATTCCTCCCTCATCTCCTCCTTCCATTACGCATAGAACGCCCAGGGAGTACATGGGCAACTCCAGTCCCTTAACCTCCCTTAACACTGACGAGACTGCGTTCTCTGCTGAGATCATGGCTGCCCTAGCTGTCCTAGGGAAAGGAGTCTGGGCCAGGTCTCCGAGGGCAAAGATCCTGTCATCCTTTCTAAAACTTGGTAACTTCACCTCAACGAAACCTGAATTTCCCGCAAGTCCAGCGTCCCTGACCACTTTCGGCGCAGAGAGTGAGGGAAGCACGGAGATCACGTCAGCCTCCACTTCCTGACCGTCGCTCAAGATCACCTTCCCTCTCTTGACCTCCTTCACAGTTTTCCCCTTGAGGACACTTATGCCCCTCTTCTCGAAGTAGGAGTTGGCCTTCTCGTGAACCCAGTCCAGGGGAATAGGACCAAAGACACCCTTGGGACTTTGTGTAGCCAGGTAAACCTTTCCCTTTATCCCTCTCCTCCTAAGAATGTACTCAGCTATGAGAGCGACCTGATACGAGGGACCCTCTATGGGACTCCCTGGCGCGTTACCCACGAACACGTTCCCCTCAGTGTTCCACAGCATTTCCTTAAGTTTGAGGAATCCATCCAGGGTATGGTGCATGACTGCGTTCTCATGTCCAGGTATCCTCCTAAAGTTCTCTTCATATCCTCCACCTAGGGCTAGGAAGAGATAGTCATAGTCAAAGGCTCCCTTGTCCGTCTTGACCTCCCTGCTCTCGGGCAGGATCTGTGTCACCTTACCCTCCACGAAGTTCACTCCCTTCCTCTCCATGGCAACTTTGGCGTCAAATTCGGTTTCCTCAACCTTCACCTCGTCTGTGAGGAGAAGCGGGAAAATTGTGTTTTCCCTCACCACCCTAGACTCAGAGATAACAGTTATCTCGTCATTGAGGTATCTCTTCAATTTATGAGCCACAGTAAGCCCTGCATACCCTGCTCCAAGTATTAAGAATTTCATAAGATAAAATGAGATAAAGAATATTAATCTTTGTCGTCCCAAACAGTTTAATAGTCCAACTCCTAAACTAGGTGTGTTAGGCTTCATTTCCAATCAAATAACCTCCGCTATCATTGACGGCACATCGGTGGTCTGGTTTCCAGTTCCCAAGTTCGACTCTCCCTCAATCTTCTCCAAGTTGGTTGACGAAAGGGGAGGAGAATTCTCCATAGCGCCGGGAGAGGTAACTTACATGGCACAGGAATACAGGGATCCAATGGTTCTCACAACTTACGTGGAAACAGACCAGGGAAAGATGACCATCCAGGATCTTATCCCCATAGGGGAGACCATCATTATAAGGAGAGTGGAGAGCGAGTTTCCCTTCAAGGTCCTGTTTAACCCAATATTCTATTATGGTCTCTACAGACCAGTTCCCGATGGCAATAGGAGGATCAATCCAAGGGGGAGGGACTGTGTGGCGTTTCTCTACGAGTATGATGGGGAAGTGGAAATGGAGAGTGACGATGTCTGGAAGTTCTCGAGGGGGAAGGGATATCTAGTGGTGAATTACTCATCAGATGCCAAGCACGGTCCATTGAGCGAGAGAACCTCCCGCCTATCCCTTGACTTCTCCAGACCCTTTGAGAAGACCGTTGAGTATTGGAGAAGGTCCCTACCCAAGTCCAGGATATACCTAGAGGATTTATACACTACATCGCTTGCAGTTCTCCTGGGGTCCATCTACGCCCCTTCGGGAGGCCCAGTGGCTTCCCCCACAACCTCCTTACCTGAGGTGATAGGTGGGTCCAGGAACTGGGACTACCGTTTTGCCTGGGTAAGGGACTCCTCTATTATCGCCGAGTCCCTCCTGGACGCGGATTACGTGGTGAAGGCCAGGGACATAATTAACTTCTTGCTCTCCCTGATTAACTTCTCGTCGAAGCCTTTCTTCTACCCTCTCTACACGGTGGAGGGAACTATTCCACCTCCAGAGAGAAAACTTCCATGGCTCTCAGGTTTCAGGGGATCTAGACCGGTTAGGGTAGGAAACGGGGCGTCAACTCAGGTTCAGCTCGACGTCGAGGGATTTTTCATGGCAACGCTCTACAAGTACTTTGAGAAGACGGGAGATAGGGTATACATTTACGATGCGCTCGAGAGGATTTCCTATCTAGCTGACTGGGAGGCAGAGAACTGGAGAATGAAGGACTCAGGGATATGGGAAGATAGGGGAGAGCCTCAGCACTACATTCACTCCAAGGTGATGATGTGGGTTGCCATGGACAGGGCAGGGAAGATCATGAATGTCCTAGGCATGCAGGATCGATGGAAGGACACTAGGGAAGAGCTGAGGTCCTGGATTCTCGAACAGTCAGGAGAGTACTTTCCTAGATATCCAGGAAGTGACCAGGTTGACGCCTCGATCCTCTCGGCACCCCTCTACGATTTCGTTGACGTTAATGATAAGGTATTTCTAAATACCCTTCGCAGGGTAGAGAGGGATCTTGTTAAGGATGGATTCGTCAAGAGATATGTTTCGGACTTCATGGGAGAGGCGAAACATCCCTTCCTCCTCACCACGCTTTGGCTGGCAAGGGTTTACATAAGGTTAGGCGAAACAGGGAAGGCCAGGGATATCCTGGAGAGGTTAGACAGGGTCTCCGGTAGCCTTCACCTCCTAGGAGAGCATCTGGACACCTCCACCCTAGAGTTCACCGGTAACTTCCCCCAGGTTTTCGTTCATGCACAGGTTGTTTCGGCACTCAAGGAACTGGAACGATTTCAGTGAACTTTTCAGTTTCAGTTAAAAGAACATTATACTAAACTTTAAAAACTTTAAACTCTATTAACTTGCATGGTCGTCAGAACAGGGGAACAATACCTTCAATCCATAAGTAACAGGTCGAAGGTAGAGATTTACGTAATGGGTAGGGAAGTTAAGGACGTGACTAAGCATCCCTTCCTTAAGCCTTCTGTAATGTCCTTTAAGGCTACGTTTGACGCAGCTTGGGAAGAGGACACAAAGGAGTTGGGCAGGGCATGGAGCCCCTACCTTGAGGAGGAGATAAATAGGTTTAATCACATTCATAGATCACCTGATGATCTTGCTGCGAAGGTTAAGTTGCTGAGAAAGTTGAGCCATAAAACAGGTGCATGTTTCCAGAGATGCGTTGGTTGGGATTCCCTGAACACGCTTCACATTGTGACCACAATGATGGCCAAGAAGGGCAAAACCGAGGTGAGGGATAGATTTGTGGAATATCTCAAGTACGTTCAGAAGAATGACCTTGCCCTTGCTGGGGCCATGACCGACGCGAAGGGTGTCAGGAACCTGAAACCAAGTCAGCAACCCAACAAGAACGCTTACCTCAGGATAACCGAGGTCACAAAGGATGGAATTTACGTGTCAGGTGCCAAGGCTAACATTACGGGAGTAGCGGCCACAGAAGAGATGGTCGTGCTACCCACTAGGGCAATGGGCCCGGAGGACAAGGATTACGCAGTTGCGTTCGCAATCCCGACAGATACCGAAGGGGTCAAGATAGTCGTGGGTAGGCAGCTGAATGATGCGAGGAGAATGGAGGAGGGTGAGATAGACGGACTTCCCTACTTCTACAATCACGAGGGTCTAGTAATATTCGATAACGTGTTCGTCCCCATGAACAGGGTTTTCTTGGCAGGTGAGTGGGAGTACACGGGAACCCTGGTTGAGATATTCTCTGCCTATCACAGGCAGGGTTACGGTGGATGTAAGGCCGGACTCGGAGACGTGATCATAGGGGCAAGTGCAGATCTAGCAAAGCAGATTGGAGTTGATAGGGCGTCCCACGTTCAGGATAAGCTCACTGAGATGATCTTCCTTACCGAGACCATGTACTCAGCTGGAATCGCTGCCAGCCTTAATGCCGTGAAAATGTGTGATAACTGCTGGTGGGTTAACCCCATGCACGCTAATGTCACGAAACACCTGGTTGCTAGGTTCCCATCCCAGATTGCACAGCTTTCCATAGACCTAGCAGGAGGAATTGTGGGAACAGCCCCCAGTGAATGGGACCTAAAGAACCCCAAACTCAAGGAGTACATATCCAGGTACCTCCAGGGAGCTGAGGACTTCACGGCCGAGGATAGGTTGAGGATGGTCAGGCTCGTGGAGAACGTGAGCATGGGTGTGGCTTTCCAGATAGAGTCCGTTCACGGAGCAGGAAGTCCCGCAGCGCAGAGAATAATGTTCTCCAGGTTGTATGATCTGAACTTTGCCCAGGAAGTAGCGAAGAAGCTGGCAGGGAGAAAGAGCGAAGTGAAGTTCACGAGTAAGGCCGAGCCCTGGAGAGAGAGTCAGTCTGAGGCAGAGGCTAAGGAGGCCGGTCTCAAGAGTTAAGATATCCTCTCTGGATGAGAGTATACGTTAAAGCTTTTTCCCCTCACGAAACCTATCAGTGTTGCACCCGCATTATCTGCTATCCTTACTGCGTAGCTAGTGGGGGCAGATATTCCGCTTATTACAGGTATCCCGGCCATAATTGCCTTGCTCACGATCTCATATCCAAGTCTTCCACTAACCTGGAGAACACTGGAGTTAGCCGGTAATTTTCTCTCCATGAGTAGTTTCCCCACAACCTTGTCCACAGCGTTATGCCTTCCCACGTCCTCATAGAGGTACTGTAGTTCCCCCTCCCTAGTAAAGAGCCCAGCAGCGTGGAGACCACCTGTCACGTTAAAGGCACTCTGTCTCTCCCTCAATTTCTCGGGTAACGAAAGGATCACATCCCTGCTCACAGTAGCGTTAGTGGATAGGATGTCCAAGGTGTAGAGGAGAGCTCTCCCGCATATCCCACAGCTCGAGTTAACCACTATCTGGCGGGACTCAAGTTTCTTCACGTCCCTTAGGTACACCTCTACCCTGTTTAGTTCCTGCTTTACCTTCACTACATCTTCTATGGAATCAATAACTCCCTCGGAGTAGAGAAATCCCAGACTAAGCTCTTGGTCATTCCCAGGTGTTCTCATAACTATTGCGAAGGTTTTACATCCACCATTACAGACAACTATCTCCAGGGGTTCCTCAACTGCCACGAAGTCCTCGTCTATCTCCGTATGTCCGTCTTTCACCTTAACTAGGTTAACCTTGCTTACTTGCACTTCCTATCGCCTTAAGTATCTTCAGCACTAGCAATAGCCCTCTCTTAACGTCTGGGTCGTTAAACTCCTTCAATATCTGGGTGAGAGACACGTCCTGCACCTCCTCATCGCCGTTAAGCGCAGCGTATATCACGTTCAGTGTCTTGATTAGCCCAGTGTTCTGTTCCGTCAGTGTGGAGAGCGTGACGTCTAGGTTTTCCGCCAGTCCGGTCAGGAAGGGGAGGATCCCAGACCTGTTGAGAGCGTTCACTAGCCTCAGGAACTGCTCTAAGGCCTCTCCGCTCTCCACGAGCTGAGCCATTACTCTGTCAAGAGTTTGAACTCCTCTCTCATCCATTTCTTGGTCACCTCAATCCCGATCTGTCTCTTCCTCTCCTGTACGTGAAACCTCCAGTTATCCCTTGGTAACGGAGTTCCCTCACCGCTGGATATCTTCTCGATCACGACGGGCGTATCCTTATAGCCTGGAGTTCCGGAAGCCTTATCAAACTCTTGGCCTGTCAAGTTGTTCACACCCTTTGAGGGTTCTGAGGCAAAGAGGGGAATAAACACTTCCTCTCCTGACACCCTCTCGCTGACTAGTGCCCTTGCCTTGATCTCCCCTCCAAACTTTGACTTAACGAGTACTAGATCTCCGTTTTTGATGGAGTACCTCTCAGCCAGTTCCTTGGATATTTCCACGAATGTTTCTGGGAACTTTCTCCTGAGACCTTCAACCCTTCCAGTCATTGTACCACCGTGAAAATGCTCAAGTACCCTCCCAGTGTTTACCACTATGGAGTGTACCTCATCCTTCAGCGGTCTTGGTTTCCACTCCAGCGGGTAGAGGATTGCCTTTCCATCAGGAGTGGCGAAGGAATTCACGTAAAGCAAGGGGGTATCAGTTCCATCTTCGTTCACTGGCCAGACCAGGCTGTTGAAACCCTCGAGCCTCGAGTAGGAAACGCCAGCAAATATTGGGGTCAGCCTAGCGATCTCGTCCATGATCTCCGAGGGATGATGGTAGTTCCAATTGGCTCCCATGGCGTTAGCTATCATTTGGATTATTTCCCAGTCTGGCTTTGATTCACCTAATGGATCCATGGCCTTGTAGATCCGCTGTATCCTCCTCTCTGTGTTGACGAAAGTCCCGTCCTTTTCAAGACTCGCCGCAGCTGGAAGTATGACGTCAGCTAACTTCGCTGTCTCTGTCATGAACATGTCCTGAACCACAAGAAAGTCCACGTTCTCCAACGCCTTTCTAGTAAGAGGAGTTCCACAGTCAACCATCACGGTATCCTCTCCCACGACGTAAAGGGCGTGGATCTTTCCCTCTAGGACCCCTTCTATCATCTGGGGTATCTGCAGGCCAGGTTTTCTGTTAAGGGTCGTTCTCCACGAGTCCTCGAACTTGGACATAACGCTTTCCTCCATCTTTTGGTATCCTACCATGTAGTTGGGCAGACAACCGAAATCGCTGACTCCTTGAACGTTGTTGTGCCCCCTCATGGGGAAAGCTCCAGTTCCTGGGCGTCCGTAATTTCCGGTTAATAGGAGGAGGTCGGATATGATGGTGGAAGTGTCAGCCCCACCTAAGTGCTGAGTTACACCCATCCCCCACAACACTGCTACGCCCTTTGCTTGATGTATCATTTCAGCTAGTTTGATTATCTGTTCCCTGGGCACTCCAGACACGCTCTCAACGTAGTCCAGTGTGAAGCCTTTGATGGTCTCCTTGAACTCCTCAAAACCATTAACTCTCTTGAGGAACTCGTGATCCACCCAATCCTGGTCTATGATGTACTTCGCTACCCCTGCCAAGACCGCTGCATCTGTACCGGGCTTGGGCCTGATGAAGAGGTTAGCTCTCTCTGCCATCTCATGTTTCCTGACGTCAATAACGGCAATCTTGGCTCCCCTGATCTTTTGAGCCCTCTTAACCTTACTTCCCACAACGGGGTGACTTTCCGTGGTGTTGTGCCCCACTATGAGGATTAGATCAGCGTTCTCAATGTCCCTTATGGTCCCTGAATCACCACCTATTCCAACGGTCCTCCAAAGACCCACTGTAGCCGGAGATTGGCAATACCTAGAGGAGTTATCTACGTTGTTTGTGCCCACAACTGCCCTAGCTAGCTTCTGAAGGAGGTAAGCCTCCTCATTGGTCATTTTATCTGAGGCAATGAAGCCCAGGGAATCTGGGCCATACCTCTCCTTGATTTCCTTAAACTTCCTCGCAATAAGCTGCATTGCCTCATCCCAGCTGGCCTCCCTGAAGTGATCTCCCTCCCTAATTAGTGGTTTAGTTATCCTATCTGGGCTATTGACGAAATCCCACCCAAACTTACCCTTGACGCAAGTCAGGATCCCGTTCGCTGGCGACTCAGGTTTGGGCTCCACCTTCAGGATCTTCCTTCCCTTAGTCCAGACCTCGAAGGAGCAACCAACTCCGCAGTAAGTGCACACAGTCTTGGTCTTCTTAATCTGTGATTGTCTCGCCTTGGATTCCAGTTCGCTCACTGTCATGAGCAAGCTAAAGTTATCCTCAACTTTCCCAACCGCCTCTATTGTCTTCTTCTTGAGCTCTGGGTTTATCCATGTAAAGAGTCCAGCCTCCCCCAACATTCCCTTCTCCATGAGGGCATTAACGGGACAGACTGTGACGCAGGTTCCACAGTTAACGCAGGAGGAATTTCCGATGGGATTACCCTGATCCCACACTACCCTTGGCGGATTCAGATTCCAGTCGATCCATATTACCTCATTTACAGCAAAGTCTTGGCACGCTTCGACGCATCTTCCGCAAAGGATACACTGTGCAGGGTCATAAACGTAAAAGGGCCCACTATCATCCAGGGAGTAGGGTTTTTCGACGTACTTTTGATGGAAGACCTTCTCCTTGATCACGGCCTCGTGAAGGACACAATCTCCGTTATTGTTCTCGCAAACTGTGCAGTATAGCTTGTGATATCGCAGTATCCTGGATATGGCCTCCTTTCTAGCCCTTTTGGACTTATCGTCGTTAGTCGTTATTGTCATTCCGTCCTCAACCCTGGTGGAACAGGCCCTCATTAACTTACCATTTACCCTGACCAGACAAGTGTCACAGCTCTCTATGGGCACTAGACCCTCGTTGAGGCAGACGTGGGGTACGTAAATGTTGTTCCTTTTCAGAACGTCAATGATAGTCTCCCCAGGGTTAGCGGAATATACTTTATCATTTATCCTCACCGTGAGAGACATGACCTCCTTTTCTTGGGTACATTTAAAAGCATATCTCTATATTGTTGTTTAACTTTATATACATTTTAAATACTTTAGATAAATGCGATGTAGTATGTATCATCTGAATTTCTCTTGATAGATTATATATTTGTTTCACAAAATTTCGTCTAAGGGAGTGACGCGAAACACATCACGCCACACAGATCGCGTGGACCTCTCTAAGGGAGTCGGCCTTACTTCTCATGTAATGATAGAGCCAGACCTGGAGGGCAACCATACCCTGGAGGACGTCCCTCGCCCTTATCCCGTCTGAACATCCTCTTAACGGATATCACGATCTCGACCCTCCACCTCCTGCCGTAATTCCTTTTCCTATTCCAATCGCGTGACTCCCCATACTCTACGATCGTGTTCCTCCTTGGGTTCGCTCTATTGGGGTTGGCCGACCTCTTCGAGATCGCGACCTCAGGGACAAGGTCGTAGATCGCGTTTAAGCCTAGCTGTCGTAAAACTTCGCGATTTCCACGCCCTCCCCTCGAATTTCCTTGATCGCCTTGTCACGGAATCAGGCTCGGAGCTCTCGACCTCAGCCTTCACTACTCATGGACTTTGCATCAGTATGATGACCTTCAGGAACTTCCCCCTCCTCTACACTTGCCCTTATGTACCTCCCTGCTCCACTCATTCCCGTCCCTTCGCTCACTAGCTCAATCTCGTCCTTGACCTTCTCGAAGTCCAGTTTCATCTTCCTCAACCTCAGGCTGTCTTGTAATCTAGGTAGACCCGTATTATCCCTATCTCGTGGAGCACCCTCAATATCCCCTCTCCCCTATACGTGAACGCGTAAAGGAAGTCGAGGAACTCGTTAAACTTACTGGCGCCCTATAAGGCCTAGTCTTCGCCGTCCTGTCCTCCTCAAGAAGCTCGTACCAGTGTTCAAACATGTGAAGGGAACATCATCTCGTACTTGATCACGAGGTTCTCGTCGTACTTCGCCCAATCCCTGGCGTATCTCCTTTTCTTGGAGGACATAACTATCGTCGGTATTACGAATTTTAAGGTTAACCCTCCAGAAACTCCACAAACTATTTCAACTAGTATTCTGAAATCCCTTAATTTTTGCGTGGGATTTTGACTCCACTCCTTATCATTATTTCAAATATACATGGTAACACCACCATATATCTCCTCGAGAAAAGATTCTGCCCCCTTTATCTCGTCCACAATGTCCACGAGGTCTTCCTTCTTTATATTATACATGGCAGCTGCCACAGGGCACGCGTATATTTTAAACTCGTTGGGATAGTCGGTTTTCAGCTGTTTTAGAAATGAATACCAATCCTTAAGTTGGCCGTTCTCGACCGCTGCCTTAACGTTTTTTAAGTATAATTCTGCGTAAGGCAAGTATATTCCTGGCCTAATGGTGGTATCGATGTCCAGTGAGTTAAGTTTAGGGAGTAAATCCTTCCTGAACGCGACAAGACCTTCGTTGACTAGGTGAAGTCTTACTTCCCAACCTGCCGCAAGGGCGGCTCCCCCATATATTACAATACAACAAATTCTATTTGATGCCCCTGAGGCGAAAACCAATCCCAACTTCCTCTTTTCTGACATGGGTATTCATTATTATCAAGAAAATAACGTTAATTAAGATTTCTTCATGGTTCTCTTTATATGCTCGTAAAACCTCGTGATAGAAGAATAAAATCTAGGCTAGGGAAGATATCTGACTTGCTCTCAATCTTGCCTCACGAACTTTCTGATTTAACAGTCAGAGATTTGGTGCGTGGAGTATATGAAAATTAACGTCATTCTCTAGATCAGAACTATCCGTATAATTGGCGCTAAGTAGTTAAATACTACACTCACTAAATGCGATAAGAAAATAACAGCTGATGATTCGAATTAAATGAACCAGACATCCCCACCCTTTCGGATGGGGATTTCCCCCTTAATCACCATCAAGGTTAAATGATGGATAGCTCCTAGAAAGACTTTTGTATCCAAGAAATTTATTTTTAATACAACGTTGAAAGAATCGAAAGACAAGGGCAAGGTGAGCCTATCATTTTCAAGTATTAGGATATTTCCAACACCAGAAATGGAACAAAAACTCGTCAAGACAATGAAGACCGAAGCGAAGGTATAGATCCAGCATACATGTCACAGACCTGTTCCAGGTGTGGGTATAAGGTAAAACTTGGCTTATCTGATAGGGTATTTCACTGTCCTAGTTGTGGTCTTGTTATTGACCGTGACCACAACGCGTCCCTGAACATCTTGAAACGTGGGATTGGGACTGCCCCTCTGCCTGTGGAGGGGGAACCTCTACTGTTCACCTTTCGCGACGTGGTGCACAGTAAGTTCCCCCAGGGAAGCAGGAAATCCTCACCGCGAGGTGGGGATGCTCCGTCCGTTAGGGCGGAGTGGTTCACTTTTATTCGTTGAAGGGATCTCTTCATCAAACACGTTCCATCCATTCAAGTTCTATTTTAATTATTTTTATAAAAAAGTTTTTAGCTTATCTTAATCTGTAATCTATATGGACTTCATTTGGAATCAAATTCCTGAAGAGGTCAGATTTGGTATAAGGTATTTATCAGCCATTTTTATCCCAAGAAGTCCATGAGCCGGTGGAGTGTTATTAAACCTCTGTCCATGAAATTCGTGGATAACGTGGGGGTTACTCACCATAGCAGCACCAGGAGGAGCTTGATCACTTCGAATTCTTTGAGAGTTATTTTAGAGATGAGCCACTCTCCGAAGTAGAACTACCAACATCTTCCAGTGGAAGTTTTCCGATGAGTAAGTCACTTGTTCATCGAGAAACGTCTCGTCAGTCCTTCTCATGCAAAACCAAAGATCTGATCGAAGTCAGAGTTTAGTTATTCTCACCTTGACGGAAGAACCTATCATCATGTAGGCTACTCAGTTCATCTATTTACCAGTTCAATCAGGTTATCGAAAGTCCAGCTAAACCTTGAGAGTAATTCCCTGGCTACCTTCTCACTCTCGTAGGGGTAAAACGTGGCTAGTATTGCCCTTTTTCTTGGTAAATCCCCCGAGTAATCCTTGACATTGAAGTAAATGTTACTCTCTCTAGAGAGCGGAGATATCTCTTCCCTAGGATCCAGGATCACCAGCTTCACGTCAAGCCCGTCATTCAATTCCTCAAGTTCTTCAAGCGACAGCGTCTTAGTGTAAAGGTAGAGGTTGAGCTTCTTCCTTTTGACGTATTCTACGGTTCTCTTGGCCTCCTTCAAGGAGTATCCGTGGTTTGCAGGGTTCAACACCACACCAACAATCCCCTTCCTGATCTGCCTCTCCAGTTCCACCTCGACTGGAACCCTGCACCTGGGATTGTAAATACCCAACTGTCTGTATCCCTTCTTTCCCCTCGACCAAAGATACTGTTGATAGAAACCGTCTACACAGCACTGACAACTTAGCCTGTATGACGGGTTAAGAAGAACCAGATCCAACCCTAGATCTCTCTCGTATCCCCTAATCCCAACATGTTGAATGTCCACGATCATGAAAAACACTACACATGGGGATGGGATCCTCCCTTCTCCTCCCCGGTACACATCTTATAGAACTCGTCCGACTCCAGCCTTTTGAGTACGTATATCCCCTTTCTCTCTGTCATGAAGAATAGTGATCCGTCGTCTTCAACGCTCTGTAAAAACGTTTTATTGTCGTCATCATACAAGGTCATTGAGATCTCCTTTATTAGTGCGTTTAGGTCGTTGACGTTAGAAAAGGAGACGTGGGTATTCGAGTCCACAACGTACATCATAGCGTCTAACCCAATGTTCTTGGAGATCAGGTAAAGAAGCAGGTCAGTTGTCTTTTTGCTCGAGACAATCACAAACCTCCTGTCAGTCATTTCCCTGCAAATAGCGTCCTTTTTACCGTCTTTGGCATATTTATAAGCTAAGAACACAAGAATGTCCGTTCTCATCAATGGAATCTCGCATCCTAACTAAATAAGGTTTCCGTGGCGTAAATTATCATTTAAAATCTCTCTAGAAATTCAGGTTGTAGGTGCAGGAGGTATAACCTTCAGAGCTTCCTTCACGTGAGATGTTGGATTCATTTGTGACGAATAAATTAACCTGATCTTTCCCTCAGGATCAATCACGAAGGTAACCCTACCTGGAATGAGGAGCCCCTTAGCCCCGTATAGTTCCCTTATTTTATCCCCTTCATCACTGATCAATGTGAAGGGAAGACCATACTTCTCCTTGAACCTTACATGTGACTCTGGGGAATCTCCGCTAACCCCCAGGACCACGGCCCCCCTCTTTAATATCTCATCCCAGTTTTCCTTGAAACTAAGGGCCTCTGCCCTACATCCAGGTGTATCATCCTTTGGATAGAAATAGAGCACAACGTATTTTCCTCTAAAATCTGAGAGCCTTACTTTATCTCCTCCCTCGCTTACTCCCTCAAAATCTGGAGCTTGGTCTCCTACCTTCAATTTCATAGCACAAAATTCGAAAGCTAGTTTATAATGATTTGTTCAACCCTGTTACTTGAGTTTATTTTTTAATGAGTAAACTCAAAATAAACTCAATAATTTATCAAACTTGTATGACTTTTAATTTAATAAAAAGTATCTTAGGAGGACGATTTTAATATTTGTAAATGTATTAATTGAGCAATTACTGGAAAATTTTATAAAAGAAATATCTGTAATTTTGGACTAGGATAAACATGGCTCTACCTCTATTACCTATAGCTATAGGATTTTTCGGTCTTGGCACGGGCTATTTTGTTTATGGAGGATGGGAAGTGACAAACTTTCCTAGCAGTTCGGAATCACTGAACAAGGGTCTTGGACAGTGGGGACTATGGATGCCTGGTTTCATGCAATTCCTTACTGGAATAATATTGTGGACTTACATAACTGTTTTCCATGTATCAACGACTAACGCGATTTACATGGCAGCTGTAGCGTTTACAGCTTATGGAGTTCATTGGTTCGCCATGGGATTAAACAAGCATTTCGGAGGAGATACGAGAATAGATGGCTACATGGCCATAGCTTTCCTGTGGCTTTCCATAATTGGTGCATTAGTATTCTATAATGTTGGTGATTTTCCTGTAGGCATACTTTTCACCCTTCTGACGCTGGTGTACATCTCCGATATACCTGCAAGTCTAACAGGTTCCAGATCATGGATCAGAATTAAGGGGGCGTTCCATCTAATAACTGCAGTGTGGTTAATGTATCTAACTTTCGCTGCAATAACCACTTTTGCCTTGGGATGGACGCTTCCCCTTTAGTCTAAAAAGATTTTTTATACTCTAACTTTTCTCAACCAGCTGTAAATTGCCCCGACTATCATCCAGCCGGCGAATGTTCCAACTCCAATGAGAACGAATGAATTGACTGCAGTTGTAACTATGTTGGCAAATATTACGAATCCTAGGATCGCGTTTATGATCACTGTTAGAAGAACGTTCCACACGTTAAGTTTGCTAAACTTTCTCAAGATGAAGAGCAGGCTAATGTTTGCAGTAAATATGGCAATCAGGAAACCGAACGTTGTGGTGATACCAACTGATAAGAAAACGTTAGCGGGTCCTATCACTGCTGAGAAGATGAGAGTGTATAGAAGCGAGAAGGCAAGGGAGAAGAGGATGGCTACATGGGGAGTTTTGTTGTTATCATGAATTCCTTCCAATCTCTTGTCCAGAACTCCGTCCCTTGCCATGGCGTAGACCACCCTGGATACTGTGTTGAAGAAAGTTACAGAGTCTGTTAGTCCGCTGTTTATGAGCAGAATCGTTAGGATAACTGCCAGGACGAAACCTCCATATCTCATTCCCAGGACGATGCCTGGAACAAGTTGGCTAAAGAAGGATGACATGTCGTTGACCCCCCAACCCACAGTGAAGGCTTCGCTGGCCATAAGGTAGGTAATCCCCACGAGCAAGGCACTGGTGAACACGCCCTTAGTTATGGTGTTCTTGGGGTCCACAGCCTCCTCTCCTAGGACTGAGGTAGTCTCATATCCCGCGAAGGCCAGGAATACGAAAGCCATGCCTACTCCGACATTGAAGGCAGATGGCGGCGGGGCGTACTTGAGAGTAAAGGTGGCAGGATCTGGTGGCACCTTAGTGAAGATTAAGAGGGAAGTCCCCAGAATGAATGCTATTTCAAGGATGCTCATGGTGAGCGTAAATTTGAGGGACGGTCTTATTCCAAGGTAGGAGAGAATTCCTCCGAATAATGCAACGGCCACGACTAGGGGAGCCCATATCCATCCCGGAGTGTTAATTCCAAGTACCTGTAATGCACCTGGCAGAAACACGCCAATAGAAAGGTAGATAAAAACTAGAGCCGTAAGAGCGTAGAGAACGTAAGCCCAACCTACAAAATAACCAACTTTCCTTCCCAAACCTTCTGAGATAAATGCGTAAATCCCTCCAGCACTTTGAACGTATCTACTTGTAATGGATAACCTGGTGGCGTCCAGGAGCACTGCTACCGTTGCTAAAAGTACGGCCAACGGGAGAGAACCGTAGGCGTAGGCTGCAGCCCCGGTTAGCGTCACTAGGCTGGCCATGGCCGGGGCCGCTCCACCTACTCCTTGAGCCACTACTTCTCTATATGAAACAGATCCCTTTGCAAGTTCTTTCTTGCTCATTTACACCTAAGAAATCTGTGTAGTATTTAAGCATTTTAGGGTCGAAATGAACAAAATTTAGATGGACAAGGTTCTGCGTAGCACTATAAGGCAGGTTTAAATCCAAGATTAAAACCCGTCTTAGAAGAATTTCAGGTATAAACGTGCCAGAAATTCTCGAGAAGAAATATGAGGAGGCGTTGAGCTCATCGAGTGCCCCCTGTTTGCTTAACCTCCACTGGGATCGGATTCTTCACCAGGAAGAGTGCAGGGCACTTTCTCTCAGCCCTTTCTAAAACCTTGGAAAGATCCTTATCACTGATCACCTCAAGTACCAGTTTCTTTATTATTGGACCTTCCCTATCCGTGACCACAGGGGCGAGATCATAGTATATATGTCCCTTTACGTTGAGCCTCTCCATCACTATTCCAGCCTGTGAGGCTTCTATGGCCAGAGTTGAGGCGAAGCATGCCATGACTCCGAATAGAACGTAGCTTAAGGGCGTTCCATGAACTCCCTGTCCGCCAAGGATCTTGGGTTCGTCAGCCGTGACTATGATCTTTGTAGTTTCGGTCCTCATTTCCGCAACAAACATGGGGGAGCCATCTAGTCTGAACTCTCCCTCTATATGCCTCTCCATGGGAATTGATCCTTCCTTGGATGCCCTTTCCCTCAAGGTCTGGAGAGCATCCTGGTCTATGTTGTTGATTCTCATGTCACTCCTCCATTGCTATTACCCTGGCCATTGCCCCGCTTCCCCTTCCTACCTTGATTGGGAGCGCGACGATAAGGTACTCCTTTCCAAGTTCTAGCTGATCTAGATTGGCTAGGTCCTCTATTACCACGATACCACTACTGAGTAGCTTCTTGTGAACCCTAAAATCCGTGTGATCATAGGGCTCAATTCCCAGGGTGTCTATGCCCACAAGTTTAACACCATGGGATATGATGAACTCCGCCCCATCTAGGGAGAGTCCAGGAAACTCATAGAGGAATTCCCTTGTAAAGGCCCTCTTTTTATCCCATCCAGTTCTGATTAGTATAGTCTTTCCGTCATACTCAGGCTTCCATACTTCCTTCAGCGCCTCTGCCGTGATCTCCTTTCCCCTGGTCTTGGGTGAAATACAGTATCCCTTGTTTACTAGGATGTTGAGGTCAATCTTGTCTACCGTAACTCCATACTCGTCGAAGTGATAGGGAGCGTCTATGTGAGTTCCAGTGTGGGTGGCAAAGGATATGGTCTCGACGTTATATCCGTCTCTGCTCATTATGCCCACCGGTTTTATCTCCACCATTGGATTGGTGGGCCAGATGGGCATGTAAGGCTGGAGGGTTACAGATAGGTCATAAATTTTCTTGGAACTCATGATATTATATGGTTTACAGATCCTAAAAAGCAAAACGCGAGAGACTCAAGTTGAGATTTGTTAGGTTGAAGATAGGGTATCACTAGAACCTCAGGAATCAAGTCACTTACCTTGATCAACTAGGATCCAAGGATTCTACTGTTTAGCCATAACATTCACTCCTAAAGCTCTATTTGAAAACAATTCAGAGTCATGAGAAAGGAGGATATTAAGCCAAACAGTACTTATTTAGAGATCATGTTTCTTGTGATTCAAAATTACCCTATCGAGGGATTAGGTACGCTGAAGCAAGTCCTAGATTCCAAGGGAATAAGCACCCTGACGGTGAACGCTGAAAACCTAACGGGAAAGGAAGAATTCGATGGGCTCATCGTCCTCGGAGGACCCATGGGCGTGTACGAGATGGAGAAATATCCGCATCTAAGGAAAGAGGTTGACCTCATCCAAAAGGCGATAACAGAGGATAAGAGGGTCCTCGGAATCTGTTTAGGGGCGCAACTCCTCTCCTACGCGCTTGGGGGTGAGGTCGTCAAGGGAGCCTTCGGTCCCGAACTGGGTATAGGTAAGGTCAAGTTCATGGGGAAGCTAACAGACCTAGGCGAGATTGAGGTATTTCAGTGGCACGGCGATACGTTCTCTCTCTCCGAAGGATCTGAGCTTTTGGCCTACAGTGAGAAGTATTTTCAAGCATTCTCATTCGGTCACGCCCTTGGCCTTCAATTTCATGTAGAGGTAAACGGAAAAATAGTAGAGAAATGGATTAGAGAATACGGTGGTAATCCTGATTGGGTGAGGGAGGTCGAGATCAGGCAAAACAGTTTCCTAAGAACCGCTAGCCACCTGGTGGAGTGGTGGCTGAGATGAGATCTATCCCCCTTGACCCGTTTGACCCCCTTAACATTTTTTAGTTAGTTTAGCCAGTTAAACTATAGTGAAACTGGATTGACTCTTAGGGTAGAGGTGGGAAAGAAGGGTTACATGATAATTCCCAAGAACGTCAGAGACCTGCTCGGTATCAATGAAGGTGACTTCCTGGAACTTAGGGTGGAGAACGGCAAGATAGTCCTGGAAAAGGAAAGGAAAGTTGATCCGGAGGAAGTAGAGAGGAAGTTCGAGGAACATAAGAGGAGGATTGCCTACGCAAGAAAGTCTAGCCTTGGAGATTTGAAAGGCGTTGTGTTAGAGGAGGAGTTTGACGATTGATATTCTTGGACGCGAACTTCTTGGTGTACCTGAACCTGGGAGTTGACGCAGTCAAGAGTTTCTACCTCAGGTTACTTTCCAACGAAAGTATGAGCGTCGATCCGCTTGTCTTAGACGAGGTGATCCATGTCTCAAGGAAGAAGTACAGCGTGAATTTCAGTGATACCTTGGAATTTCTGGACGAGCTAGTCTTACCTTATGTAGTGGTGTTTCCGATCTCCTTGAGGGAGTACCAGGTTAGCAAGGAGCTTATCACGAAGTATTCTCTCCATCCCTCAGACGCGTTTCACGTGGCAGTAATGTTCAACAACTCCATAAAGAAGATTCTCACTGAGGACTCCGACTTCGAGAAAATCAAGGAAATAGAGAGGATCTGGATTAAGTGAGATTCAGGACTTTCACGACATTGATTTAATACTTTGTACTCGACTTATTCCTAGTCTTGAGGGTTCTTGCAGTAGTGGACTTCGGTCTCGTGGAACATAGTGGTGGGTACAAGAGAAACCTGGAAATTATGAGGAGGTTACCCTCCTACCTCGAGGTGGACATAGTTCCCTCATTAAGGAACGTGAGGCTCGCCCTGAATGGTTATAGGGATGAACTAATCTCCTTGCTAAAGGACTTGAAGGCTGATATTTCCCTTGATGCGTTAAGAGAAGCCAACTCGCAAGAGGAGTTCCTTAAGCTCCTCAGACCAGGTAAATACGATCTTGCACTGGTATATAGTAACTCTGGTGAAAACGTGGAGTTGGCCTCGACCCTGACCAATTCTCCCATAGGCGTTCAACTGCAACTGGAACCATTCTACAGGGATCTCTCCACCCTCTTCAGGATCAAGTTCAGGGGGTCAACAGGGAGAGCCATCATCAGGTTTCAGAGGGCAGTTCAAGAGTCAAAGGAGGAAGAGAGGGCCTGGTTATCCTTGATAAGGGCAGGAAAATTGAACTTCGCCATTTCCGTGAGCAGGATACCGTTAATCTACTCAGGCCTAGATCAGATGATTCCATATGACGTCACGACCCCAGGGAATGCAATAGATCCAGAGATAGGTAGGGTGAGGAGGGAGAAGGAGGATTATGCAGTCTACTTCACTAGATTAATTCCCGAGAAGGGGCTCTTTGATGTCCCTCTAATCTGGAAGAGAGTAAACGAACACAAGGACATCAGGCTTTACGTGATGGGGCAGTTTCTCAGCGAAGATGACCAGGAAGAGTTTACTAGACTTGTCCGCAGACTTAACGTTAACGTGGAGTACCTAGGCTTCAGGAGTGGGGAAGATTTGTACAAGGTCGTAGCTGGGGCACAGTTTACGCTTTATCCCTCCCATTACGACAGCTTTTCCCTCGTAGTATTGGAATCGTTGGCCCTGAACACTCCTGTAATCGCTTATGATACACCCGCAATCAGGGAGATATATCACGGTGTTAAAGGCGTCCACACCGTGGAGGAGGATAACGTAAATGGTATGGCCTCCCTATGCCTGAAGCAGGAGAGAAGCCAGGTTAACGTCCCACAAATGTATTCCTCCTGGGATAAGGTAATCCTCGCTGAGCTCACCTCAATTAATAGAATGGCCAGGGCTTTCTCTATTAGTGGAATTTTCTAGATCTCGCGATGACATGGGGTGAAAGGAGATTGTTGATAGCCACATCGCACTTTTGAAAGAAATCTTTTTAATATGGATAGCCTATCCAACCCCCATGGATTTCAAGCTGAAGGTTGGAGCATTCTACGCCTTAAACTTGACCATACTTGGAATCCTCTTCCTGGAACTTGTAAAATTTTCACAGGAGGCGAGATCATCTTCTATCTCGTTCTTCTCCCTGGGTATACTGGCCTTCTTCCTTGGATTGAGGCATGCTGTTGACGCGGACCATTTGGCAGCAATAGACAACTCGGTCAGGAAACTAACCCAGGAGGGGAAGAACTCGCTCTTGGTTGGAACCTTTTTCTCACTTGGTCACTCCAGCGTGGTGTTTCTCTTGTCGTTTGGACTTGTGCTGAGCACGCGACTTGTGGAGGGAAGCATTCCAAGCCTTGAGAAACTCGGTTCCTTCCTCGGAACCGCGATCAGCGGAGGGGTTCTCTACCTGTTGGGATTCCTGAACTTCTTCGTTGCTCTCGAGATATACCAACTGTACAGGGGTGTCATGAGGGGAGAGGTAGACGAGGAGAGGGTGGATAACGTGCTACAGAAGAGAGGGTTAATGGGGAGGTATTTCAGAAGGCTATTCTCGCTCATTAAGAATCAGTATTACCTCTATCCCATAGGTTTCCTGTTCGGGTTAGGGTTTGATACGGCCTCAGAGACCGCACTCCTTGCCATCACCGCAACTTCATCTGGGCTCTTCAGTGGAGTATCCACGTGGTACGCCCTCCTATTCCCAGCCCTATTCGCTGGAGGTATGACTCTCATAGACTCGACCGACGGATTCTTCATGAATGGGGCGTACAGGTGGGCCTTCTCCGGAGATCCACTTAGGAAAATCTGGTACAACCTCACCATGACAGTGATCTCAGTTATGGTGGCGTTCGTGATTGGATCCCTGGAGTTGCTGGGTCTCCTTCAGTCAGAGCTCGGACTTCAGGGCGGAATCTGGAGTTGGATAGCCTGGGTGAATGGAGGTACCGAGTGGGGCTATGTGGGGGTCTTCATAGTCTCAGTTTTCGTGGTAGTCTGGAGCCTCTCCGCGACGATTTACAGGGTGAGGGTGAGCAGATTCTCTAGGTCAATGAGCAGGTAAATCCTTTATTCCTGATGTCAAGTTTAGAGTGAAGTTGAAAGTCCTGGTTATAGCTCCTCACCCTGACGACGAAACTTTGTGCTGTGGAGGTTCCATTATACGTCATGTAATTAGGGGAGATCAAGTTCATGTCGTTGTGGTCACGGATGGGAGATATGGAGCCCCTAAAGAAGACCTCAGGGGGAGTAAAGAGCTCGTCGAGATGAGAATACGTGAGTTGTATGGCGCAGTGAAGAGGCTAGGGCTTACATCCAATGACGTAACCTTCCTGGGATTCGAAGACGCGCATGTGAAATATAGGGTTAAGGAGGTGACGGATGCCCTTAGGGACGTGGTGAGGGACTGGAACGCTTCGCTACTGTACTCTCCGCTTCCCTATGATGGTCACCCTGATCATTTAACCGTGGGGAAAATTGTGATGGGGTTTAACGTCATGTCAAGGTTCTATCTTATCTGGACTCCCATGGGAACCAGAAAAGTAGGATTGCTCCCACTGAGAAGGTGGAAGAGGGTGAAGGTGAACATTGAGAAATACAGGGAGAGAAAGATCGAGGCCTTAAACGAGTACAGGTCTCAACTTGGGGGGCTTGATAAGATCCTGGAAAGGTTGACTGGGAAATATGAGACTTTCTACATCAGAGATACTCCCACTCCTCGAATGAAGTAAAGACCCCTGAACGAGTAGGGCGAAGAAAGAAGGCCTACCCTCCTAACCCCCTTCTTAAATTAATAGTTTCTCCACGTTCCGCCCACAACCCACACAGGCTCCTCCACAATCTCAAGCGCAACAGGATCGGTCTTTAACTCCTCCAGTATCCTCTCGTTTACCTCAACTCCTATGCCCGGTCTATCTGGTACCTTAACTCTTCCCATCTCAACTGGAGTTCCGTTATTCACGAGGTCCCTCTTCCATTGTGGGAACCAATCATAGAAGTTCTCCAGCAGGAGTAGGTTAGGAATAACCGATGCCAGCTGAATTGAGACCGCGTTCTGTATTGAACCGAAGGCATTATGGAAGGCCACTTCAACGTCGAAGGCCTCAGCTAGCGAGGCCACCTTTCTGGCAACCGTAACTCCACCGATGTTGGTCAAGTCTGGTTGCAGGATGTCCACTAGCCCCTCCCTCAAGTAAACTAGGGTTTCCTTCAAGCTCACTAGTCTCTCTCCCATTGCCACCCTTAGGTTAGAGTGCCTTTTGTATTTCCTATATCCCTCCAGATCCTCGTGGTGAACTGGCTCCTCAGCGAACAATGGTCTATACTTCTCTAACCTCTTCGCAATCTCAATGGCCGAGTTTGCGTTGAACCTCCCGTGATGTTCAATCAAGATCTCGACCTCGTCCCCAACCGCTTCTCTGATTGCCTTCACCCTTTCCTCGGCCTGTCTCAATCCATGTTCATCAATCCAATCGTAGTATGGTCCAAAGGGATCAAACTTCATGGCCCTATACCCCCTCTTAACCACGTTCTTTGCCTCCCTGGCGAAGTCCTCTGGTGTCACGCAGTCCTTGTACCACCCATTGGCGTAAACGGGTACATGATCCCTGAACTTTCCGCCCAGTAGCCTGTGAATCGGTGCTCCCAGCTCCTTTCCCACCAGGTCCCAGAGCGCAATATCTATCGCGCTGGTTGCCGTTGCGGACTCGAAGGATCTGCTGAGGTAGAAGTCCTGCTTGTACCATTCGTGGTAATTCCTTTCTACTCTTTCGACCTCCTTTCCAAGATAGCCCTTGCTAACCTGTTGGATTGCACTAAACACGGGCTTAACCCTCAACGTGGGCACGGCCTCACCATAACCTATCATTCCGTCGCTTGTGGTCACTTTCACTACGATCATGGTAGAGGCCCAGGTTGCAGATCCCTTCTCCTTGGAGGAGAGAACAAAAGGTGTAATTTCTTGGATTTTCATAAAAATAGTACCTTGTTATCCATAATATACTTTCCACTACCTTAGCTCCTTAATAATAAGACTTTAAATCTTCTTAGCAGAATAATTTTCATGTTTTTAGAAGAAAGGGGGTTGGTCCCTTGAATAGGAACCTTAAGGCAATAAAGTGGTTCATAAATGCCCAACTTCTCGGGAAATGGTATAGCGTTGCTTACGCTACCTTCAAGGTTACTTCCCACTGCAATCTAAGGTGTACCTTCTGTAATCCGTCGTACTACTCTGGGACCCTGCAGGAGGTAGGCACGGAACAGCTAAAGAAGGTTATCGATAATCTTAGGTCCACCGTGGTTGTTCTGTCCTTTGAGGGTGGAGAGCCAACCACTAGGCCCGATATCCTCGAGCTTCTGGAGTACGCCCACGATGGATCCTTTTACGTCATGTTAACGACGAACGGATACAAGTTGAATGATCCGGACTTTCTCTCAAAGTTGGCTGATAGGATAGACTTCCTTCACTACTCCATTGACGAATACCATTGGAACGTGAAGGCCTTCGATACGCTATGTAAGTTTAGGGAATACGGTCTAAAGGTTAACGTTCAGACAGTAGTTACAAGGTATAACATAGACAAGCTCGAGGATAAGGTGAGAAAGGTTAGGGAGTGCGGTTATAAGATCCTCCTCATGCCCGCAGTTGACTACCCTGACTCTAGGGTTAAGCTAGCCCCCGACAGGGAAAAATATTTCGAGGTACTGTCCTATCTAAAGAGGAAGTATGGTTCAACTCTAAATAACTCCTGGGGATTTATACGTGCAGTGGGAGGTGAGCTCCCCAAGAAGCTGACGAGTTATGCCATAACGGTTTACCCGAACGGCGATCTGCCTTATCCGGATGATGTTAACGGCGAGATAATAGGCAACCTAACTAGGAACAGGCTAGAGGACCTCCTCGCCTCAAGAAGGGCTGAGGAGCTCAGGAGGAAGATGCTAGAGGACGTGGCCAGGTACGAATACCTTCATCTCCAGACAGCGTCATTTAACAGCCTGAGGGACCTTGCAGAGTACGTGAAGGAAATGGGTAAGTGGGCATTCACTGGAAGAGCGTGATTGAGACAAGGGTTAAAATGGAGCCAGAACCATTTCTATTATGAAGGCAATTGTTGTAAGGCCACCTAATGAGGGTGTCGAGGTTAAGGACGTCACATTGAGTGAACCCAGGGATGGGAAGATAGTTGTCAGGACTAGACTCAGCGGTCTGTGTGGAACAGATAGGGGTCTAGTCACGGGAAGGCTTACCTTCGCAAGGCCTCCACCGGGATATGATTTCCTTATCCTGGGTCACGAGACTCTTGGTGAAGTGGTAAAGGGGAATGGAGAGTTCAGCCCCGGGGACCTAGTTGTTCCAGTGGTCAGGAGGGGTTGCGGATCCTGCCTAAACTGTATGCTGGGAAGGCAGGACTTCTGTGAAACCGGAAGATTCACGGAGATCGGGATAAGGGGAGCTCACGGTACCATGAGGGAGGAGTTCCTGGAGGACCCCAAATACCTAGTTAAGGTTCCAAGGGAACTAGGAGACGAGGGAGTTCTACTGGAGCCTCTCTCAAATGTCGTGAAGGCCCTCACCGAGATGGAATATCTCCAGAGGAGGTCGTGGTGGAGGTGCGACGATTCCACCTACTCGTGCAGAACAGCTGTGGTACTGGGGAGTGGACCCATAGGTCTCCTGTTCTCCATGGCCCTGAGGAGTATGGGCTTCCGCGTGATTGTGGCGAACAAGAGGCCCCCATCCCAGGTTGAGAGCGAAATAACTCGAGATATAGGGGCAACCTTCCTCAACACCTCTGAGCATGAGGACCTTGAGCCAGATCTCCTTGTGGACACCTCTGGGCATCCCTCAGCCGTCGTCCCCTTACTTCCTAGAATCAGGAAGAACGGTGCGGTGATCCTCTTTGGAACAACTGGGCTAGAGAGATATGAGCTAACTGCAGAGGAGATAACCACGTTGGTTGAGAACAACATCCTGATCTTTGGGAGCGTGAATGCCTCAAAGGCCGATTTCCAGGCTGGAGTTAACCTTCTAGTGGAATGGAAGGCCAGGTATCCAGGCGTCCTCCAAAAGATGATCACCAAGAGGGTCAGCGTGGAAGAGGCTCCCCAAGTCCTGAAGGAAAAGGTCCCGGGGGAGATAAAGACGATCATAGACTGGACTGCTCGTGAGAGTTAATGGAGAGAACCGAGTTACTGTACATAGTGTCAGGTCTCCTCTTTCTCACAATTTTTGGAGTGTATCTCACGTTAAAGGATTTGGCGGTTGGTTTAATCCTCACTGTGATCTCCGCAGTGTGGGCTCTTTTCATCTACGTCTTCATGGTAAAGTTCTGGAAGGAGTCAGAGTGAGTGACACTGTTCCACGAACGCCACCACGGTGGACATCTCCTCAGCGCTTGCCTCCGGTCTGCTCAAGTTATGTCCGGCTCTCCTATTCACGAAGAGGTAAACCCTGTTACCCATCTCCCTAGACTTGGCAACGTATTTCAAGGCGTGCATTGGATGGACCCTATCGTCATTAAGCCCTGTGTACACTAGGGTTGGAGGTAGCCCTTTCTTCAGGTTGTGGTAGGGACTGTAGGAAAGGAGGAACTCGGAGTCCTTTTCAGGATCACCGTACTCTGGTACCCAATACATACCAGCGAGGTACTTGTGAAATTTCAACATATCAAGGACAGGGTAACCTATGACTCCACAGTCCACCAGGGACGTGTAGAGGTTAAGGGTAGCTCCCACCAAAAGCCCACCGTTACTTCCACCCATGGCTATTGTTCTTCCTCCCATCATCTTCACAGTCTGTAGGAACTCCGAGAAATCCTTGAATACGTTCATCTTGTTCCTGAGCATCCCCGCCTTGTGCCACTCCTCCCCGTTCTCAAAGCCTCCCCTGAGGTTTGTGACTAGGACGGAGTAACCAGAGTCCATAAGTTCGAGGAATAGAGGATTGTAACTGGGAAGGAGCGGGATCGCGAACCCACCGTAACCGTAAACCACAACTCCCCTATTACCTCCCTTGCTCAGGAGGAACCCGTGCAGGAGGACATCTCCCTGGACGTAAATCTCCTTGACCGTGAGCCTCTCCTCCCTCCCCCTTCTCAGTACCTCGACTCTCTGATCCTCGATCCTTGAGATGACGTATGACGTGTCAAATGATGTCTCCAGGACGTAGATCTGATCGCCAACCACGTCGAAGGTAAGGATGTGGTCCGTCGTGTAGTTCCAGGTCTCTCTCCCCTCCTCTGAGTACTTCACTAGAGACGTCTTGTAATTCCTGATCTCGAGGGTCAGAACCCCGTCGTCCATAACCTTCATGTCCAGTGTGGGTCTTGAAATCTTGAATAACTCCACACCATCACGCATGAGAGAGTTTCCTTTCACGTAATATATCCTTCCTCCCTTCATGTCGTAGGATGTGATATCGCCTTCATCCACCTTTTCAAAGTCTCGATAGAGTACCTTCTTGCTCCAACCTATTCCCCTAACCAGGAGAAGGTTATCTCCCTCAGCCTTAACTGAGATCCACTCACCCCTTCCAGGGTAAAAGGGGAGCATCTCCTCCCCACAGAACAACCTTTCCACTGCAGGAGGAACTCCATCAGGTGAGCTCTCGGTCCTATACTCCCTAACGTAACATAGCTTACCCCTTAAGAAGAAAAACTGGTTAACGAGACCATCAACCCTTCTCACTACCTTACCCTGCTCATCTACTAGGATGGAGTAACCCTGATCAGATCCTCCTATCCCTACCCCTATTCTCACTAGGTCTGAGTTCCATACCCTCTCTAGGGAATTGAAGACGTCTTGCTCTCTCTCACTCCTGATGACGTTCCCGTTGACCTCAGCGTGGACTCCACTCTTGGACCTAACTAACATGGCCACTCCCTTTTCTGTACCTATCAACGTGATGGGTCTTTCCTCGGTGAGCCTCTCGAGAATGGGCTGATAGTGAAGTTTCGCCCTCTCCTGAAGGAAAGAGGAGTTCCTCGTTTCCTCCTCTATGAACGCCTTAGTTCTAGGATCTTCTAGGTTTTCAAGGTATTCAAAGGGATCCATAAACCAGATAGTGGCACAGGATAATTTGGTTAATCCGGTTTCTCTCCCTTCACTATGACGGTTATTTTATCCCCCAGACTAGATAGATCACCACCGCTCTCTAGGTCCCCATTCCTAAATCTCAACTCAACCCTTCTAGAACCATCTGAGATGAGGACAAATACCTGCGAATTCACGCTCCACAGCATGGCCTGTTCCAGGACCTCATCCAGCTGATCCTTTCCAATTTGTGTGGAGAGAAGAGTCCTCATGTTCAAGAGGAGTTTTGCGTTACTCGGTGCTTCGCGTTCCTCTTTTCTTTCCACCTGTGCGGACTCCAGATCCCTCTTAAATATCTCTACGCCCCGCCTATAGAACTCCTCGGTCTGCCTCTTGGCAACCCTCTCGAAGGGACCCTTGTAGAAGAAGGTTAATCTAACCACGGTTCTGTCCCTGGTGGGAAGAATGATGAAGCGGAGATACGAGTTAATCTTCACTAGACCCTCTGTCTTCTTTATGAGATAGGTTATTTCATCCCTCGATTGTTGCATGGTGACCCTAAGTGTGACCGTAATCATCCAGGAAACTTGAAGCTCCCATCCGTTCTCAGTCTCCTTGAGGCTTTTGAAGCTCGGGACGTACTTCATGAGATTACGTGGGTCGGATAGGTAATCCTTAACTACGTTGCTCGGCCTGGTCGTTTCAAATTCGTATGTGACTTCCACATTTTTATAATTATGATTTTTAGCTAATAAATGAGGGACGATGGAATTATGGCTGAAATTCGAGGCCTATTCCAGCATGATCCTAGATGTCCTTTCTCATCACTACATGTATTCCCATACACCCTTTCCCTTGTAGTTGTAGACCACAGTTTTGTAGGCAGTTACGTATTCTATGGTGTACCCTATTCCCTCCCTTCCTAGTCCCGAGTCCTTTCTTCCTCCAAAGGGGAAGTAACCTATCCCATGCCTTGGAAAGTCATTTATGTAGACTGCTCCCACTTCAAGTAATCTTATGGCCTTTCTGATCTTATTGATGTCCTCTCCAAATACCGAGGCATCAAGCCCATATCTCCTGGAGTTGCTCAGGGAGATAGCTTCATCCACGTTGTTCACCTTAACTAGAACTGCAACCGAGAGGAAGACTTCCTTCTGATAGAGGTATAGGTTCTTCACGATCTCCTTTGAGGCCTCGATCAAAGTGGGTTCAATGTAGTTCTCCTTCAGCCTTTTGCCCCCAAACAGAACCCTGGCTCCTTTCTCCTGTGCGTCCTTGACGGAGAACTCTAGTTCATCCACCGTTCCCCTGTCTATGATTGGTCCCATGTTCACGTCCTCCCTGGGATCGCCAACCTTTATCTTGGAAAGCTCATCGAGAAGCGTCTGCTTGAGTTTGTCATAAACGCCAGGTTCAGAGAAAATGAACTTTATTGAATCGCATCTTTGTCCGCTGTAGGAGGTGATGGAGGTAACGAGCTTCTGTCCAGTGGAGACAGGATCAGCGTCATCTAGGACAATGGCCGAGTCACCGCCTCCGAGCTCCATCACGTACTGTTTAACGCCTCCAGTCCTAATTACCCTCTCTCCTGTCTCCGTGCTTCCAGTGAACGAGATAACTCCGATCCTTCTGTCCGAGACCACCTTGTCCATGTCCTTTCCAGGTATGGTCAGTATTCCCAATGCATGCCTGGGAAATCCCGCAAGTTCCGCAATTCTCGCGAAGAGGATAGCAGGCACTGGAGTTTTACTAGCTGGTTTGATTAGGATGGCGTTCCCTGCCACTGTGGAGTAAACGAACTTGTTCACCACGTCGAAAAGCGGGTAGTTGAAAGGAGTAATTGCAAGAACGACTCCCAGGGGTTCCCTCCTCACAATGGCCTCCGTCTCCAGGCTCTCACTACTCCAGTCGCCTGGAACGTACTCCCCATAGAGTTTCCTCACGTCCAGGTCTGCCCTGATAAGTCGCTCTATGGACGCATTCACTTCACCGTTGGCAGCTGCCCTAGTCTTTCCGTTGCCTATCACGAGGACTTCAACCAGATCATTCCTGAATTTGTCCAGGAGCGTGGCCATATCATGAAATATTTTCAATCTCTTTTCCCCTGGAAGGTCACGAATTTCCCATCTTCCCTTCTCTGAGATCTTGGAGAGCGCACTGTCTACCATCTCATAGGGAAGTCTGGGAACCCTGGCGAAGGTGGTGAGGTCTATGGGGGATATAACATCTTCGAGCTCCCTCGCTGACACCCAGTCACCGGTGAGATAAGTCTTGAAGACCGTCGTGTTAGATTCCGAGCTAGTTATCTCCTTAAATTCTGGGGACAATTCCTTGAGATTCATAAATAAAATGCACGCATTACCTTTTATCCATTTCCTTGAGGAAGGTCTCAATCTCGGACAAACCCGGCAGGTTTTCCTGGTCCCCCCTTATCATTACGTTGAGAGTTGAACTCACGATGGCGTAATCCAACGCCTTCTCCATACTGAACCCTGACATAACTAGGGATAGGAAGGTTCCTCCCAACGCATCGCCTGCTCCAGTAACGTCCTCTACTGGGACCGAATAACCTGGCGAAAAGTACTTTCCTCCGTCGTGATAAAGGGATGCCCCCCTTGGCCCCTGCTTCATCACGACTACCTCGGCGTATTCCCTTAGGATGGCAGAGGCCCTATCAGGGTCTGACTCACCCACTAGAATCCTGGAGTCATCAACGTCGGTTATCAGGTACTTTACAGGATAGTCCTTAAGAAGCTTCATTATTGTCGTTCTCGCTTCCTCTGGAGTCCATAGTTTCAACCTAATGTTGGTATCGAATGATCTGTTCCCGTTAAGTGAGAAAGCCTTGAACACCGAATCTCTCGCTGAGCTAGAAATGGCCAAGGTTATCCCAGTGGAATGTACTAGGTCACCGCCTCTCACAAGGTTCTCATCCACATCCTCCGGCGATATTCTGCTTCCAGCACTTCCCTTTCTATAGTAGATTGACTCGCTATGAAGCGGAACCGGATAATCCCTCTGTACGAAAAATATACCCGTGGGATTATCGTCCAGCTTGACGTGATCGACGTTAACTCCCTTTCCTCTCAGCCATTCTATCGCGTTGTGACCGAACTCGTCGCGTCCAACCCTTCCTATGTACACGCAATTGTTCCCTAGCCTGATAAATGCCACGCAATAGTTGGCCTCGCTTCCGGCCACATGCTTCTCGAAGTAGTTCACGTGTCTAAGCGGTCCCGAGGTGACCGCATTGAGCTGTATGAGAATTTCTCCCAGGGTTACCATAGTTTTCAAGCTTTAACACCGAGGCCCTTGATGAAGTTCTCTACCTCTTTCTTGAGCTCCCTTTCCTCGCCTTCCTCAAGGGGAAATATGGGCGGTCTTGGTCTCCCAACCGAATATTCCTGCGTCATTTCAGTTAGGACGTAAAGTGCACCAAGTTGTCCATATTTCCTTGCTAGCTCCACAATGGAGGTAATCAGTCTCTGGTGAACCAAGGCCTTCTTCACGTCTCCCTGCGAGATTGCCCTCTTCATCTCAACGAAAACTGTGGGAAGACAGTTGGACATTGAGGCTACCGTCCCATCGAGTGATAATAAGGAGTAAAATGCTAGGGTATCAGAACCGTTGTACACCTTCATCTTAGGGAAAGTTGTTTTGAATTTCATGGAATGTGCCAGGTCCTGGTTAGTATCCTTTACCCCTGCTAACTCAAGGCCAAACTTGGAAAGGAGTTCAGCTGATATATCATAACCTGTGGCCAACGGGTAATTGTAAAGATACACTGGATGGGAGGAATGGGAGGCAATAGTCTGAAAATATTTGGTTAACCATTTCTCTGGAAGCCTCGGGAAATAGTAGGGGGAGTAAGACGCTATAGCCCTTACACCGTAATCAGAGGAGAACTTCACTAGTTCCAGCACATTGTTTAAGTTGAGCTCTCCCACCTGGAATATAACCCTGTCAGCCACGTCTGAAAGAGTCCTCAGGGTTTCCTTCTTCTCCTCCTTCGAGAGGGCTGGTCCTAACCCTGTCGTGCCGTTCAAGAAGATTAGATCTATCCCCTTCTCAAGAAGATTGGTAGCGTGGGTCTTCAAGGCTTCCTTGTTGATGGTCCCGTCTGAATTGAAAGGTGTTAGGATAGGAACAACAACTTCCATAGAAATTAAATTGAAGTCTTAAATAAAAACCTACGCATTCAAGTGCTGAGGCGATCTTCATACTATCTAGTAAAATTATTTTATGGTAAGGGAAATCATCTATATGTGTCTATCTCCAGGACGTTCACCATCCTACGAAAGATGACGCCGAGGCTTTTGAGGTACAGGGATTTCAGGAGAAGGATCCTGAAGGGAGAAACCATCCCCAGGGAGGAGCTCGAGGAGGAGGCCAAGAGGTTCGTGGATACCATGATAGAGCTAGGCCCGACCTTCATAAAACTGGGTCAAGTGCTCTCGGTTCGCGCTGACGTCCTTCCCCAGGAGTATATGAGGGAGTTGCAGAGGCTTCAGGACGAGGTACCCCCAGCACCCTTTGAAGAGGTAAAGGAAACGATTTTCAGGGAGGCTGGAGACGTGATAAGGGAAGTTGACCCGACTCCCTTGGCTGCAGCAAGTCTTGGACAGGTTCACAGGGGGGTGAGTAAGGATGGAAGGGAGATTGCGATCAAGGTGAACAGGCCTGGAGTTGAGGAAATTCTGAAGTCAGATATCTCCGTGATAAGGACCTTTCTCCCCCTAACTAGGTTGATTCTGGACTCCAGCCTAGTGGAAACCCTCAAGCTCATCTTCAGGCAGTTCTCCACAAGGATATTTGAGGAACTCAACTACGAGAGGGAGGCCTTCTACACTGAGAAAATTAGGGAAGAACTTGAGGGATTCAGGGTAAGGATACCCAACACCATAAAGGCGACCAGGCATGTCCTTGTTATGGAGTACATTCCTGGGTTTAAGATCACATCACAAGAGGCCCTTAACAAGTTCGACAGGAAGGCCCTAGCCTGGAGGGTGTTCAAGGTATTTGTTTATCCCGTGTTGAAGGGGGAGTACTTTCACGCAGACCCTCACCCTGGAAACATAGCAGTGGACGACGACGGGAACATAATCCTTTACGACTTTGGAATGGCGGGTTATATTGACAGGGAGACCAGGATAAAGTTGATTCGTATGTACGTAACTATCAGCAGGGGCGACCCTCTCATGCTGGTCAATGTCTTAGATCAGTTAGGTGCAGTTCAACCCTACGCTGATCGGAAGGTCCTAGCTAAGGGTTTCGAGCTAATGATAAAGGAGATGAAGGGGGTCCCTGTGGACCAATTGGAACTCGAGGACTTTAACAGGTTAGCCAGCGAGGCATTCTTTAAGTTTCCCCTCAGGTTACCGGAGAAGATAGCCCTTTACTTCAGAATGTCGTCTGTCCTCGAGGGTACATGCAGAATGATTGATCCTGAATTCGACTTCCTCCCTAACCTGGTTAGAGTAGTGGAGGAGGAAGGGCTAATGCGCGTAGCCCTGGTGGACGAGGTAATGGATTACGTAAACTATTTCTCAACGGGGATCAAGGAGAGGATGTTAAAACAGCCAAGCCTGTCCAGGAAAAGGGAGAGAAAATGGATTGGTATACCCGTGGTGGCTGCCTCGATCCCAGCCTACTTCTTCCTAGGTGACGTAGTTTCCCTCTTGATAGCCCTTTTAGGGATAACGGTCACTCTATCTTTACCTTAGCTGCGCCCTCTATGGGAATCTTCAACGTGAGGACGCCGTTCTCATATTTCCCTGTTACCTCAGCGTCCTTGGGAACCTTTACTGGCAACTTGATTTCCCTCATCATCCTTGAGGGTCTTTGCGCCACGTGTTTTATTCCAGCCTGCTCCACGTCCCTCTTTCCCTCAATTCTGAGAACTCCGTCAGACGAGAGCCTTATGCTAATGCTGGACTTGTCAAAACCCGGCATGTCCACAATAACTACTAGGGTGTTACCCTGCTCGTACACGTCTACTGGTGGGAGCACCTTCTCATAAAATTCCTTGGTCAGGTCATTCAACTGCTTACCAAGTTCACGTAAAAGGATCTCCATGTCATTACTTACGACGCGGTGGGTAAAAAATTATTGCTTAGTAGAATAGGAAAAATAAACACTTCCTATCTCTTTCTGAATATTCTCAACAGTCTCAGGAGAAGAAACAGAAGTTTCCACTTCATAAACTAGAATGCGGAATCGTCATTATTAACCCTTGTTTTAGAAGAGTCTCAGAACTCTCAAACTGCAAGGACAGACATCATCACGTATACCAGAGAGAGCAAGGGTATGACAACCAAGCTTCCTGTCTCTCCAAGGAATGAGAGAGAAAGCGAGGTTAGGATTACAGAGGTACCTCCAGCTAAAACCGCTGAAAGCTGGTAGGCCAACCCGGTCATCATCACTCTCTCCTCTGCTCTATAGAGTTCAGCTAGGTAAGCTCCCTGAGGTGCGTAGCTTAGGGCATCCCCAAGGCCAAAAACCAGAAATGATGCCAAGACCAGCACACCACTTCTTAACATAGCGGAAATGCTCAACATGGCAGAGGACAACAACATTGTCAGCATCCCAATCCTTATCACCGTCCTTCTCCCCATGAGATCTGATGCTATCCCCATGGGTATCATTAGGAACATCTCCTCCACAGAAACAAAAAGGATCGGAAGTGTTCCTAGGTCAAGGCCAGCTTTCAAGAGAAAGGGGATCGAGAACGATGTGAACAAGTAGAAGTTCGAGCTTTCCCCCGCCTTAATCATGATCCCTTTGATCAGGGACCTGAGACCACTTAGCTGAGCACCAATTATCCTTCCCCTCGTCTCAGGCAATCGGAATGTCACTGGTATCAAAAGCGCGGAAATCAAGGACGGTACAAGGAGGGAGAGGGGCGAAATTGCCACCGTGAGCGACAGGATTAGTCCAATGGGTACGGACAACTGCACCAGGCTTGTCCAACCACCTCTCATGTTTTCCACGCTTTCTGCCATTAGGACCGAGGCGCTCCCCCACTCTCCGCCAAGGGCAAGACCTATGAGGACTGGCGAAATCACCTCTAGCGGAGATCTCAGCGATATGAGGAGGTCACCCACGAAGAGGAAGAGGAATACTAGGGAGAGCGAGAATCTCTTTCCCCAGCTATCCCCCACCCTCCCTAGGAGGAAGGCTCCCAACGGTCTCCCAACAAAGGCTGAAAAGTAGAAGAGGGCAGACAAAATCAGGGAGTGAAAGGGTGAATTTGACGCTGAAAGGATGCCTACAGAGAAGAAGGAGTACCATGAGATCACAGTTCCCAGGAGCGCCACTAGAGGAATCCTTAAGTCCATGAATTCACCGTGAGAAGTCCATGCACACGAAGGGTTCACGTCCCCTGTACTCCGTCTCCACCACAAACACCGAACCACCTAGTTCCTCGCCAGCCCTAGATGAGGAGGTCACGAAAAGCTGGTTAAGTTCAGGCCCACCAAAGGCAACCGAGGTCACTATCTTTACAGGCATCTGGATCTCCAAGACTGGCCTCCTTGAGAAGGGCTCCCACACGGTTACCAGTCCTCCTCCATAATGGGCTACCCAAATTAGGCCGGAGGAGTCCATGGTCATTCCGTCAGGAACTCCCGGGTAATCGGAGGTATCCACAGCCGCTCCAAGACTTTCAAGTTCGTCATCTCTAACCCTGAAGGCGTAAACCCTCTTCCTGGGACTATCCACGAGGTAGTATACGTTCTTGAACCAGTCCATTCCGTTGGATATTATTAGATGATCTACGAGGGGAGTAAACTTGCCGTTAAATCGGTAAAGGATCCCCAGGTCCCTCTCCTCCTTGAGGTCCATGGTCCCCACCCAGAACTCTCCTTGAGGACCACATTTTCCGTCGTTGAACCTAACTCCTTCCGCGGTGATGCTGGAGATGGGAGTGAATTCCCCTGAGAACCTGTAGAGGGTTAACCCTGCGGACGTGATCAGTGTCCCAGGTTCGCGAGTTAAGCCCAGTGAAGAGATCATTTGGGGTGCATCTATGACGGTATCCTTTCCATCCCTTGTTACGTGAAGTTTTCCTCCCTCAATATCGACCCAGTAAAGAGTCCCCGTCCTAGGATCCCACAGCGGTCCCTCTCCTAACCTTGCGTTGCTCCTAACGTAAATAGACGGCTCCATCAGGTCTTCAATGATTTAAGAATTAAAAAAGCCTCGCTTACGAGATAATGAAGACTGTGTCTAAAGGTCCTAGAGGCGTTCGCTGGGATATTCCTTTGCGTCATAGTTAGATCAAAGTACGAGGCACGCGTTATCTCCAACTCACGAATCCATGTCAAGAACGTGATCAAGGGTACCGACGTCTCAACAATGCCTCTGCCACCAAGTCCTTTTTAGGCAGTTGTGATTCTATCACCCTATGGATTATTCCTCGGCCTTTGCGACAGCTCTGGAAAGGCCAGATCTATACTGGTCGCCCTTTGCCTCAGCACTAAGATGGTTTAAGCCCTGGAATTCAGTCCTGGAGGACGGGAAGTGGTTCATGAACGGGGAGACCAACATTGCCCATAACGTCCTTTCACATGAGGGTACGGCGCTAATCTGGTATGGCGAAGACGAGAGGAGAGAGATCACGTACTCAGAATTGGCCAGGCTGACAGAGAGGGTGGTCAACGTCATGAAGGACAAGGGAGTGACTCGGGGCGATAGGGTCGCAATCTACATGCCAAACCTTCCTGAAACCATTGCCTCACTCCTCGCCTGCGCCAAGATGGGAGTCGTGTACTCTGTTATCTTTGCAGGTCTTGGGGAGCAGGCAGTCAAGGCCAGGATTCAGGACCTCTCACCCAAGCTTGTGCTCACCACGAGGTACACCCAGAGAAGGGGGCAAAGGATTCCTCTCCTTGGGGGTGATGTGACACTAGAAAGGAACCTTGCTCCGTGGGAAGGTGACTTCACTCTCCCTGAGAGGATTGAGGCAAACGATCCCCTCATGATAATGTACACCTCCGGTACAACGGGTAGGCCTAAGGGGATAGTTCTACCCCACGGCTCCTGGATGGTGGGTCACTACACCGTGTTCGACATCGTGTTTTCCCTGAGACCTAGCGACGTGGTATTTACGTCAGCTGACGTGGGGTGGATAACGTTTTCCAGGATCATGTACGGCACTCTTCTTCATGGCGGAACACTAGTTTTCATGGAGGGAGCTCCAGACTACCCTAGGGATAGGGTTAGGAGGATCATGGAGAGAGAGAACCCCAGGGTATTCTTCACATCCCCAACGCTTCTACGCTTGTTGAGGAGTATGGACTTATTCCTGCCTCGCGTTGAGTACATTGCCACTGCCGGTGAGATAATGGATGACCCTTCCTGGGACTACGCCATGAGGTTCGCCGATAAGGTCACAGATATTTACGGCCAATCTGAGACAGGGTATGTGGTGGGGACTCCATTTTCCCTGGGAGTTGAGTCAAGGAAGGGATACGCCGGAGTTCCATTCCCTGGGGCACTTATAGAGACTGTTGACGAGAATGGGAATAGGGTTGAGGGCGAGGTCGGCCACGTAGTCCTGAAGACTCCCTTCCCCACTAAGTTCATTGGGGTCTGGAGGAATGAAGAGAAGTTCAAGGAGTATCAGAGGTATGGCGGACATGATACTGGAGACCTAGCAATCGTGGAAGGCGGATACGTCAAGATTGTGGGCAGGAGTGATGACATGATAAAGGTCGCAGGTCATAGGATCACCAGCGGAGAGGTGGAGGACGTGGTTTCAAAGATTCCAGGGGTTAAGGATGCGTCAGCGGTGGGAGTTCCAGATCCCGTCAAGGGGGAGAAGCTCGTCCTCTTTATCGTGGGAGACGCAGATCCCGAGAGAGTTAAGGCGGAGGTTAGATCCAAACTTGGGCCAATATACGTGGTGGACAGGGTGGTGAGGGTGCCTAGGCTTCCTAAGTCCAGGAGCGGGAAAGTTGTAAGGAGGATTTTGAGGGACCTAGTCACGGGAAGGGATGTGGATCCCACGATACTTGAGGATCCAGAGGTGGTGAACGAGCTAAGGAGAAGCTTAGGCTCCTGATCTCACGGTCTCCAGCACTTTAGTTCCCTTGGCCTGCGACAGGCAGAAGTCAACCTGATCCGGGAATCCTTTAGGCGGGACCATCAACTTTACGCAGTGTATCCTCGTGGTCTCCCTCTCCTCTTCCTTGAAGCTATCTGACCCACACTGGCAGATTCCCCTGGGCTCGAAATAGGCCTTACCACATGAGTTGCACACGTAGACCATCACGGCTCATCACCCACTACTGTGACTGTGGCAGAGTTACCGAAACCAGCCATGCTCAAGGTTAACCCAGTCCTTGCGTCCTTTACCTGCCTCTCGCCTGCCTCTCCCCTGATTTGATGGAACGCCTCCACCAGTTGAGCAACTCCGCTGGCGCCTATGGGATGACCCTTAGAGTTGAGCCCACCACTCGTGTTAATGGGCATCTCACCGCGAATCTCGGTCTTCCCCTCCAGGTAAGATCTCCACCCCTCTCCCCTCTTGAGGAGACCCAACGCCTCTGCCTCCACAATCTCCAGGATAGTGGCCATGTCGTGAAGCTCGGCAAAGTCCACGCGATCCACCTTGCTAGCTCTCATGGCCAACTCGCCTGCACTTCTCACTGACCTCATCTCTAGGAGGTCCTCCCTATCGGTTATGTGGGAGGAGTCGGAACCCATGGCTATTCCCCTGATGTAAACTGGTCTACCAGTGAAACTGAGTGCATCCTCATCTCTTACCAGGAGGAGGGAGGCTGAACCATCACTGATAGGGCAGAACTCGTACTGAGTCAGTGGATCAGCCACGACGGGAGATGAGAGGACCTCGCTCAATGATACTTCCTTCCTAATGTGGGCGAAGGGATTTTTGGCCCCATTTCTGTGGTTTTTCACTGCGACTTCAGCTATGGCTTCCCTTCTCGCGTTATACCTCGCCATGTACTCCTTCGTCATAATGGAAGCCAAGGAGGGTACAGAGATCCCCACCGATCTCTCCCTAGGAGGTAGAAGGGAGGAGATAACTGAGGTCACCTCTCTTGTCCTCATTGTGGACATCTTCTCGACACCTATCACGAGGACAGCCCTGGCCGTCCCTGAGTCAAGAAGGCTCTTTCCCACCAGAACGGCGGTCCCTCCACTTCCGCTCGTGTTATCTATCCTGACAGAGGGAACGTGTTCCAGCGAAAGGTATGTAGAGATGAGGTTGTTCAATCCAGAGACTCCATTAAATTCCCCTGAGTAAGAGTTTGATACAATCACGAAATCCACGACATCCCTGTACTTTCTCACAAGTGGGAGAGAGGACTCCTTAGCCAGGTCAAAGATGCTCTCCTTTCTTTTTCCGAAGGGCGTAATCCACGCATCTACTACGGCAACCATCCCGTGGATACAGTGGGCTATGTTTAAATTTTTAACTTGAAACTTAAATGTAACACCTTCTATTATATTCTTAATGATGATTAAATAAAGTATTCTATATTGATATCCAACATTCTATCGCGATTTGTGACCTCGAAACGTTGTTTTCTAGTTGTTGTAAATTTGGCCTTGATTGACACTACTACTTAAAAATTACTTGATATACTTATACTTTATTACTTGTATTAATCTATATACTAGTATGTATAAAAATCTCAGATATATTTAAATAACATGAAGTCCAATATGAGGAAAGTGATACCCTTGTTACCGAGAGTTAATTATAAAAAGTCAGTTAGGGGGATAGCTAAATCCGTTGTAATAGGGATAGTAATTGTAATAATAGTTATAAGTGCAGTGGCAGTTATAGAGTTGACAAGCCATAGGACAACGCCCCCAAGTGTAACTAACACCTCAACTACCACAACGACTCCTCCCCCTGTTACTGGGAACGTGACCATAACCTATTTCGACGACCTCTCTCAGTCAGAGGCTTCGGTAATGCAGAACGTAATTATTCCGCAGTTCGAAAAGGAATATCCCAACATTCATATTAACTATGTTGATGAAGGTGCAACAGACATCGTGAAGAGCGTTGAGGAGCTAGAGTTAAGCGGTAACGTTGGACCTGTAATAATTGGAGAGGATAACCTGGTTATTGGGGAGCTTCTGAACGGGAACTATCTAATGAACCTCACGCCATACACGAGCGAAATACTTCAGAACGTCTCCCTCATACCCTCAATGGTGAGCCTCGTAAAGTATGAGCAAAGTGTTTACCACGGGGAGTTCTTCATACCGTTGAGGGGTAACATACCCCTAGTGTGGTATAACGCAACGCTGTTCCAGGAAATGGGAATAACTCCGCCTCAGAACTGGTCTCAGCTAATGCAGGTAGCCTCTGAGATAAAGGCTAAGACCGGCGTGGCCCCAATCATGTTCCAGGGTCACGGCGGAGCCAGCACCTACACGGAGCTTTACCAATGGATGGTACAGGCTGGAGGAAATCCATTCCTCTTCAACGACTCCGGTGATGTGTTAGCCTTCGAATATCTCTATAACCTCTCCAACTACTTCACTCCGGGTTACGTCCACGGGTACTGGGGTAGCTATAAGGGGTTATTGAGTGGCGAGTATTACATGATTGATTATCAATGGCCCTACATCTATAGCACCATGGCTAGTGAAGGCGTAAACATGAGTCACATAGGTTTCTATCCAGGTCCCACGGGACCTGCTAACGGGGACCATCTGGTGGGCGGAGATGTCCTGGCCATACCTAAGGGAGCAACTGACATTCCTGCACTAATAGATTTCGCGAGGTTCCTCCTATCGACGCAGGTTCAAAGGGACTTCATCATATACTTGTCCTGGCCGGCAGTAAATCAGCAGGCCTACAACAACTTGCCAAGCAATATTAGCACATTGTACAAGGCAGAGGAGGAGGCCATGAGCAACGCGTTCTTCAGGGAACCTGTTCCATGGATAACTGTATGGGGACAGATCGCTGACAAGGTATTTGACACGATTATTGTGGATCATGCACCCTACTCCCAGATACCTAGCATCCTAAGCCAGGCGAATCAGGAGATGTATAACTACCTAGTTCAGAACTACAACACCACTGTGGCTCAGCAATACGAACAGGGAGTCTACGGTCCATTGTACGGGTGAAAAACTTGAGGTTAACCCCTTTTTTACTGGTCCTGCCTGCGGTGGGGTATATTGTTGCTTTCTCTTTTTTTCCCACTATTGACGCCGTTTATCTAAGTTTTCAGGATCCCCATGGGGGATTATCGCTTCATAATTACCAGGAGCTGGCCTACTTTAATGTAGGGGGAGCAGTCTTAGACACAGTTCTCGTCACTGTGGGTGCGCTTCTAATTCAGCTGGCCTTGGGTTTTCTAGTGGCATCTGTGTTAAGCAGGGAATTCCTCGGAAAGAGGGCACTCTCCACAATGACGATCATTCCCATGGGTGTGGCCACAGTGGTCGCAGCCATAACCTTTAGTTTCATTTTCCAAACCAGTGGCGGTTACGCCAACACAGTGTTGCATTCCTTATTCGGGATCAATGTTAACTGGTATCAGACTTCCCTATCATCCCTCCTTGTCGTCATGCTCGCTGATAGCTGGAAGAACACTCCCATAGTGTCCCTGATTCTCCTTGCTGGAATGTCCTCGATCCCAAGGGAGTTATATTACTCCGCAGCCATAGACGGCGCTGGTCCGGTGAGAAGGTTCATTCACATCACGTTACCAAATCTAAGGGGCTTCATAGGTGTAGCCCTCATCCTTAGAGGGGTTCAGGAGTTCAACATCTTCGCTCTTCCCCTAATCTTAATAGGAGACCATCCTCCCCTACTTACCACCTTGGTGTATAACCTCTACACGACCACCTTTCCTGAAGTGGGCCTAGCCCTTGCTGCGGCGACCATTCTCCTGGGTTTTATCCTGGTCTTCATGGGTGTTGTGATAAAATTGACAGGAGGTAGATCCTCATGAAGTGGTCCTACATAGGTGCAATTGTGGTGGGCGCGTATTTCCTGTTCCCACTCTATGTCCTTTTCCTGTTGGCCTTCAATTCGCCAACCTTCACTATATTGGCAAGGTATCCCGCTCTCCTCCCCATCTCATTAACGTTGAATAACTTGGTTGTGTCCCTGCAGGGTTCAGCGTTCATAGACCCCTTGGTAAAGAGCCTGGAAACTGCCACCCTGGTTGGGGTGATTACCCTAGTACTCGCAGTTCCAGCAGGTTACGGTCTCAGCAGGCTTCCTAGAGCTATTGCCTATCCCATCCTAGTTCTCCTTCTTGTGACTAACATGATGCCAGCTATCGTTATTGGGATTCCCATAGCAGTGGAGTTCATTAAGCTACATCTCTTTGAGAGCGTTGAGGGGCTTGCCCTAGCGCAGACCCTGATTACCCTTCCACTGGCAACTTTCATCCTTCAAGGAACTTTCTCCTCAATACCGTCAGACCTAGAGAATCAAGCCAGGGTCGATGGTGCGGGCCTACTGAGAAGGTTATTCTCGATCCTGTTGCCCATAGCCGCTCCTGGAATAGCAGCTGCCTTCCTAATATCCTGGATGTTCTCCTGGGACGAGTTCACATATGCCATACTATTGATTCCGTATCATTCTACGCTTCCAGTCACCATATACTCTGACGTAACTAGGGGTAACCTGCTTGCAGGCGTAGCGTTTTCCCTGGTCTTCACGATTCCCGTAATAGTATTAACTTTCGCGTTACAAAAGTATCTAAGAGGAGAATATTTGGCAGGGGGGATAAAGGCATGACCGTAGAGCTAGTTGAGCTTGTGAAGGTTTACGGGACCAAGAGAGTCCTAGACGGTGTGACGGAGAAGATAGAGAGTGGGGAATTCTTCGTGATTCTTGGTCCCAGCGGAGAGGGGAAGTCCACTCTCCTTAGGATCATGGCAGGAATAGAGAAGCCCGACAAGGGTAAGATACTCGTGGATGGAGTAGACGTAACTAACAAGCCTCCAGAGAAAAGGAACGTGGCAATGGTCTTTCAAAATTACGCACTCTATCCCAACATGACTGTGAGGGATAACATAGCCTTCCCGCTTAAGATGAAGGGAATGAAAAAAGAGGAGATACAGGAGAAGGTTGAGAAGGTCGCAGGCCTTCTGGGAATATCGGAAATTCTTGACAAGAAGGTTACGAAGATAAGTGGAGGTCAACAGCAGAGGGTGGCCATAGCTAGGGCAATTGTGAGGAACCCGTCTTACTACCTTCTGGATGAGCCCCTCAGTAACTTGGACGCTAGGATGAGAACTGTGGCCAGAGGTGAGCTCAAAAGAATTCAGAAGGAGTTGAAGGGTACGTTCATTTACGTGACACATGATCAGAAGGAGGCTCTCAGTTTGGCTGATAGGGTTGCAGTTCTTCATGCAGGGAAGTTTGAACAGGTAAGTAAACCCAAGGACTTGTATGACTATCCCAGAACTAAGTGGGTTGCCGAATTCATAGGAGACTTCCCCATGAATTTCGTTCCAGGGGAAATACTGGGAGAGAAGGCCGAGGAAGTAGGGTTCAGACCAGAGTGGGTCAATGTGGGGAAGGGGGAGCTAACATGTTCCGTGGAGTCAGTGGAGGCAGTGGGAGATTCCAGGTACCTCATCTGCGTTTTCAAGGGGTATGGCATAACGATCCTCTCCGAGGAATACTATGACGTGGGCGATGAGGTCAAGTTTGAGATAACGCAGTATAGACAGTTTAAGGATGGACAGCTGGTAGAAGAATAAAAATCAATTTTTCTTTTCATCTTTCTCTTTTTCAGTCATTTCCAGGATCCTTACCCAAGTCATGAAACAATCCTCAATGATCTTCCCCTTTTCCTCTTCCATGTTCTCACCCCAGAACCCTGGTGAAGAATCTGACGGTTCTATCCCATGCATCCTTCGCAGCAGCCTCGTTGTAAACTTGGCCACCCTCAGTGGCAAAGGCGTGATATGTTCCAGGGTATATCTTCATGTCCAGTTCCTTCTTGTACTGGATCATGGCTCTCACCATGTCAGGGACTCCCTGGTTTATGGCAGAGTCCTCACCTGCGTAATGAGCTAGAACGGGCCCCTTGATCTTGGCTATGTCCTCGAGCGTTCTGGGATTTCTTCCGTAATACACGACTGTGGCATCAAGGGGGACCTGAGTGGAGAGCTGGAAAGCTAGACCTCCTCCCATACAGAACCCTATGGCGCCAAACTTGGGGAGGCCGAGCGACTTGAGGTAATGAAACGCATGTTCTAGGTCCTTTAACATTCTGTCCTCCGTCGAGGCCCTATTGACCACAAGGTCTTGGTAGATCCTCTTCTCCTGTTCTGTTAGTCCCTCAACAATCTTGGCTAAGGCCTCCCTATCCCCCCTCTTCTCTGGTGGTAGGGAGAAAAACCTTCGCATGACGCTGGAAATGGTCCTCTCGTTGAAGATGTCGGAATCCCTGGAGTACAGGTTAGGTGCAAGGGCAGTGAAGCCCAGACCTGCGAGACGCCTAGCAACGTTCCTCAAATACTCCGTGATGCCCCAGATCTCTGAGATTACAATGATTCCGGCCTTGTTTCCTCCTGTGACGAGGAAACCCTCTACCTCTTTCCCATCAAAACTAGGATACTTAATTACTTTTTCTTCCATACCAAGTTTAGACATCTAATAGTAAAAAACCTAACTTTCATGCCCCTTGAAGGATAGCCTGCCGAGTTCAAGGATGGCCCTTATGGTCCCCACGGTGTTGTTGATGTTGATGGTCGAGAACTCCAGGGACTTCTTTCCCTTACTTTCCTTGAGGTCCCTGAAGAACCACTCTATGGACGAGAATATCCTATCTATCATGAATCTCACGATCCTCCCAGTAACTCCTTTGCCCCCAGCCAGCCTTGGAGCGAGTTTTCTCGTAACCTTCATGTTGTAAGTCCACGCAATGTAGAGGAGATCCCAGTACTTGGAGGGTAACTTCTCAAGTGCAGGGAAGGGATTGTCCTTTATCCTAGTGGTTGAGATGGGAATCACGGGTAGCGGGAAGATCCAAGCCGTGAAGTCGTGGTCTATTATCTTCTGAACCAGGTCAATGCTTTCCTGAACGTCGTCGTCTGTCTCCTCCTTGTAACCTATGGTCATGGTGTAGCACGGGAAGATGTAGTTGTCGTTCATGATAGCTGTGGCGTCCATGATAACGTCTCCCCACTCCCTTGGCGTCCAAGGGAAGGCCTTTGCTGGCATGTACTTTTCCAGGATCTTGAGGCTTCCGCTCTCTAGTCCAACTACAGGCATTACCGACCTATCGAAGTCATAACCTGCGATGTCTGCCATGGCCTGGACAGTCCTCGGACTAGACTTAACGGCTGGTGCAGAGATATGGGGCCAGAATATTCCGTCCACACCCATGCCTTTCACCTCTGTGAAGAGCTTCACGATGGCCTCGTGGTTCACCCTCAGCTTCGAGGATCCGTAAAGGAGAATGTCATCTGTGATGAGATCTATGTTCCTTATACCTCCCTGAAGGTTGACATCAACCTCCTTCTTGATGGTATCTAGGGGGATTGTTCTGAAGGTCTCAGGAGTGATGGAACAGAAACTGCAACCTCTGGGACATCCCCTAGTCACCTGTACTTCTCCCCATCTAGTTGGCCCCAGGATTGGAGGAATCTCTTCGACCTTGGGGTCTCTTCCCTTCACCAGGGGAGGCACGCTCTCACCCCTGAGCATGGACTTCACCAGGGGAGGTAGGGTGACCTCTGCTTCCCCGAGCAGGAGGACATCCAACCACTCGGGTCTATCGCGGGCCAATTCCCACGCTCCGGGTCCACCGGCAATGACCTTGAAATTATACTTTCTCTTTAACCTGGAGATCTTGTCTCCGAGTTCATCGAAGAACTGTTCCAGCCACGATTTCCCTCCACCAAAGAGAAGGGCCAACTTGAAGGTTACGGGATCCAGACCTCTAGGGTCATGGACCGATATTCCCACGATCTTGGTGTTGTGCGAGACCGCCTTCTCCAGCCTCTCAGGTTGGACAATCCCCACATCAGTTATCCCGCTGGAAACCAGGCTGGCCTCAATCTTCCTCAGCGCATATGGGGCGTAAAGGGCCCTCCCCTCCTTATCCACATCCTTGATCGGGGGAGTGAAGAACCTATCCATGAAGAATCGTGGAACTAGCCTCGCCGGCATGCACGCCACGTATCCCAGGACGCTGGATGGCCCAAACCTGGTGAAGGATCCTCGATCCGAGGTTAGGATCACGCTCCATCCAGCCATGAGTATACATGGGACGCTTAAGAATTTAAAGATTAATTAAATGATGTTCAGTTGATCAATTAGTTTCTGAGATGTAGTAAAAATCTCTTGAGATATTCTAATTAATGGATGAAACGGATTAAAATTATATTTAATACAAGGTTTAGCTTATAATATTCACACGACCTTTAGTAGGTTTCGGGCGGAAACGTAGGAGTCCTCACATGCCTTAGCGTCTATGGGGGCGTAGTTAGCTGAACTATGTTTAGAATCCAAGTCACTGTATGTTAAATTTAAATAGTAGAGTGACACGTTCTTGTATCCATTGCCGTAATCGTAAAAGTGGTCTGCTAATGTCCTGTACACATAAATCTTTGTCAGATATTCCCTAAGATCTGGTTGATTTAGTAATTTTGTTTTATTAATCATATCTTTTATAAACTCCCCTTCATAAAAACCCTTAGGGGGATTTTCACCTCGTTTTTTCATCCACGCTTCGAACACAATAAAAAAGAAAGCACTGACTGCCCTACGGTAACCAGCGGGGTTGTTGCTCTGTTGACATAGATTGGTATATATAAAATCTGTAATTTCCATAAAAATTCCACTCCGTGCGAACTCTTATCTTCGGAATAGAGCTCTTTCGCATATAACGTTGAGGTATTTAGCCTCAGGGTAACGGAACACGATCCTCAAGGCCTCATCCCACTCGTCCTCCCCACAGTCAATGATGACGTCTATGAATGTGGGTTCGTCATCGACGCCTGCGAGTCCCACAGCTTTGACCCTTCCCGTGAACCTGTCCGCCAGATGCACGAAGGCCTTCAGCATATCCACAATCTCCGAGTTAGAGGAACCTAACTTGATCCCGAATCTTATCAGGGCCTTGAATAGTTTCGAGTATTTTAGAATTAATTCCAGGTTTTTATCACTAAAAAGAGATGAGGGTATGATGAGCCTCGTCTCCCTCTCCTCCTCGTTGTAGGACAACAACAAATCCAGGAATTTGTTATCATCCACTAACTGAATCAATACCAAGTCGTTAGCATGTACGAACCAGACCGTCATCTGAGTGAGCTCTGAGGATTCGGACTCCTTGTTAACAGGCATTCGAGTATCGGTTACGGAGAGACTCATCGTCATCACCCTAGGTATGCTCAATCAACTTCTCGTAAATGGTCTCAATATCCCTCAGAAATTGCTCGATCTCCCCCTTAATCTGCACGTCTCTCAGGACACCGTTTATAATGATCTGGCTTGCCTCCTCCGGGTTAATCCCAACTTGGATTTCTCTCCAGGGCTTTTCTCTGATGTTGCCCGATCTTGGACACTCACCGGATATGATCACGGAATAATAGCGTGGAGAGTTAATGGTCTTCAGGGAGTTTATGGGAGTGTCTAAACATCTCAACTGTCCATTGAGAACCAAGTTGATGTCGATCTCACGCATGTACACCGGTATTTCCATAACTTCAGCCTGTTTCTCTAAAATTGATAAGTTGTTATTTATTTGTTGCCTATCATTGAATTCCATGAAAAGTGCCCCTCTAACCTTGTCGCTGTAGACAAAATTCGTTAGACGAATGGAATTACCGCCCGGTGCACTCATCAGAGTACTGGGAATGCCTTGAGTTAAGGACAATATTGGTTTCCCGGGGGTGGCTTTGGGTACGATCCCCTGAACACTCTCAATCACTTTCACAATATCCTTATTTCCGATCTCCCTCTCAAGCAGGACGAACAGCATTATTTTGGAGCTTATTACCTTTTGCCATAGACTCGCTGTCTGAGCACTCATTGAAATAACTAAATGTCTTTGAAAATAAGCTTTACTACAGCAAAATCTCGCGGGGTAACTCACTAGTAACTGTTGAGATTGAACGAGGTGTCCATGGGAGAGGCATGGTCTTACTGGCCCGGGTCTAGGTAGAGGAATTGGACAACCATGTTGATTGGGGAAGCCCCTAGAGAGCTTACTAGGAAAGGAAAGAGAGCTATCATGGCCCCAAATCGAGTGAGATCTCCATTCCCGATGAAGGCCCTGGCAACCGTCACTGGGGTAGCCCAACACAGGCGAGCACCGTGGAGGCCCCACCACGAAGTAGAGCCTATTTACTTGAAATACAAGATTTATTCATGATAATCTCAACAGAAAGGTTACCCGAGGAGTGTCATACCCTCCTTGACAAGTTTGGGGTCAAGGACTCCAACTTAACCGACTCGGATCTGAGGGAAGGGGAAGTGCTAATGACTTGGCCCTCGAAGGTCGCTGGCCTCCTGGAGAAGATGCCGAAGCTCCGCGTTCTCCAGACCTTCTCTGCCGGAGTTGACGACCTCCCCTTCGAGAAACTTGTAAACGTCACGGTGATGTCCAACGCTGGGGCCTACTCCGAGTCCGTTGCTGAACACGCGTGGGCCCTTGCCCTAGCCCTGGCAAAGAGGGTGAACGTGAGAAAAAAGGTCGAGACTTACTCCGTGATGGGAGGGACCGCCGTGATTCTAGGGGCAGGGGGAATAGGGTCTGAGATCGCCAGGATCGCCAAGTTCGGGTTCTCGATGAAGGTGGTGGGGGTGTCCAGGTCCTTCAAGAGACCGGAGTTCTTCGACGTTAAGCTCCACCCAACCCAGTTGAGGGAGGCCATCCCGCAGGGAGACGTGGTGTTTGATGCCCTACCCCTGAACAAGGAGACCAGGGGACTCCTAAACTATGAGTTGTTGAGGCTGATGAAGCAGAGGGCAATACTCGTGAACATGGGGAGAGGGGAAACCATAGTGGAGGAGGACATCATCAGGATTCTCAAGGAGAGACCTGACCTTAGGTTTGGGACAGACGTGTTCTGGAGGAGGAACGGGAGGGAGAACTTCGACAGTCCGCTGTGGGAACTGGAGAACTTCGCTGGGACATATCACACCGCGGGGGCATCGGCTAGCGGGGAGATCCTGAGGAGGGCGATGATAAGTGCCTGTGCTAACCTGGAAAGGTATCTCTCCAGGGAGGAGGCGAACAACCTGGTGAGGATCTCGGACTACTTGTAGACCTGACTCTAACCCTTAATAACTGACCAGGAGGATTTATCCTATGAAAGTTGCCGTTTACTGTGGAGCCAAGAGCTGGATCGACATTTGTGACAAGGTTCCAGGGAACTTGACGAAGCTAAACTACGAGAACGTGCTATCGTGGCTTAACGGGGCAGGCGAAGGGGACTACCTCATCTTTGGGACTGACGTGATACCCTATACCATCTTTAACTACCCAGAGACCAACCTCGCGAATACCCCGCTTTTCGCGTTTCTAAGGAGGGGTGGAAGGGTTATTTGGATTGGCGACGTCCCTTTAATGTTTAGGGAGAAGCAGGGAAAGATTGAGAGCCCAGGGATTGTACAGGTAGGAGTATCAACTACGTATGCACCCTCACCATATAACTTGCCTGCCCCCCTTCCCTATCCAGCGAATTTTGAGGATAAACCATATTCATTCAATATAAAACCCTCAATAGTAGGAAGCTACTTGAGTTATGAACAGCGCGAGTCATGGAGGCCTGTTCAACTCTCAGGCAATATTATTCCCCTTAGTTTCACTCTAGAGGACCTAGTTCCATCTTGGATATTGCCCCTTGAGAAGGGATTCTTCGTTAGGCTATTTGACGGGAAAACCGTTGATCCTTCCTACGTTTTTTCGTTTCCAGGCAAATTTGAGTCACTCCATGATAAATATTTGTTTGGAATTTCGTACAGGATACATAAAAATCTTAAGTTAACACTCCCGAAGGCATCCTTGTACGTGATCGTAGGAGATAACAACGTGGGAAAGACCTCAATTCTCGAGGCGATAGCTCTACTCGACTCACGGAACATTGGTATGATCATATCCCACAGAGAGACTGAGACGGACTTCAGAATTGAGGCTTACCTACCATACATATACGTGAAGGCTATTAGAGGTGTAGTATCTCTTCAAAGCAATCTCTCAGCTCTACTGATCTATCCCAGGTTCAGTGGAACTGAGGATCTTCTCAACACGTTGAAAGAAAATGAGAGAGTGGAATTCCAGATGCGAATGACTGAGGCGTTGAGGAAATTCCTGCGGGATATTGTATATGTTTACGTGAGTACTAAGGAAAACAACAAGGATAAAAGGGAGGTGAGAGTCCTCCTAAAGCTACCCAAGATAAACGATGACCAGGAGGTGGACCTCCCTGAAAACTATCAGGACAGGAAGCTCTCGGAGCTTGGCGAAGGATACAGGGAATTAATCAACTTCATGGCTCTTTACGTCCTCAGGAAGCCCGATATCGTGCTTATTGACGACCTCGAAGCCTTTGCCTTACACCCAGACCTGCTAAAGCAATTCATTGAGGTCCTTTTAAACCTTGGCAAACCGGTTTTCATAACCACTCAAAGTATGGATGTCATGTATTACGTGAATGAGGTAGCCAAGAGCAGGAACAGGGAGGACGTATACTATATTCTGCTTGGAAGAGGTTCAGCTTACAGGGTTAAGACCAGGAAAGAATATGAGGAACTTGAATTTGTAGACATTAGGAGGCTAGCAAAGGGCGTCACAGATGAATCTGGATGATAGGGAGTGTAACTCAGCAGGCATTCTCGTGAGTTTTAGTGATGGTAAGCATGATTACGAGTATTTTTATAATGTTCTTGAACAATTCAAGAGGAAATATTGCAATAAATGTGTTTCACTTCTCAGCCCCCATGAAACTATAGATATGATCAGCAGGTTAAGTGGAAATAAGGGTAGACCAAATAGACCAACTGGTTTACCTATGGCCATACCTCTGATTAAGGAGATACTATCAGATAATATACATCCTAAATTAATCCCTGTCATTCACATTGATAGAGAACATCTAAGGGACTATAATGGTCGTGAATACGAAAGAATCTGTAAAAGTGCAGGATCTATTGGACTAAATTGCGAGTTCAAGGAATATCTGGTTCAGGACAAGATTTTAGTCTTTAACTTCAAACTAAACGACCGAGACAAGAAAGTCTATTTTGTGCTCGTGGGAAATTATCTATGTCTAGAGGACGAGATACTTGCAAGCTTGGGTCAGGACCTAGAGGAACCATCAAGGAAAGAAACCTGTGATAAATACTATAATATCTATAAACAAAAGCGAAGGGAAATCGAAGAAAGGCGAGCTGAAATTAATGAAAAACTATTTGAAAAGTTATTCGCCCCAATATTCGATGACCTAGACTAGTCCCCAACGAAAATATCTCACTCCCCCTGATCCAGCCTTTTAAACATCTCCCACACTAGTTGGGAACACGTCTTCACATTGCTGAGAGTAGGTCTAAGGTTCCACTCCAACTCCCCATGTGCCAGAAGGTTCCTCACATTGATTGAAAGCCTCAAGGCTATACTCTCCCTCTGGTCCACTAACCTCTCCGCCCAGTTCAGGAGGAGACCCTGGGAGAAGGGGAAGACCTCACCCTTTACCCTAACCTTATACTTGCTCCATCCCTTTCTCCTAATGTAAAGCTTCACTTTCCTGTAATCTAGCCCCTTAACCTTGACCTTGGTTTTCCCATACTTCAGCGTTACCTTCTCCCCCATCCAGGTCGAGTAAAGGCTTCTCAACCCCATTTCGAGGATCAAGTAGCTCTCCAGGGTTGCAAGGTCATTCATTCCGCAATTAATCAGTTTCACGGCATAGTCCTGTGCCTTAACCACTTTCTCAGGTAGATCCCCATGAATCTCCCCATCCCCCAGGATTAGATAGGGGATATTTGCCAGGTAAACCCCTATCACATCCCTCTTCCCTGAGACCTCTACAACTTCGTCCCTTATCCTCACCTTTCCGCCTCTATACTCAAGGTTCTGAAGGGCGTCCTCAAGTATCTCGTCATCCCCCTTCTTCCTGTACTGGAAGAACTCGTTAGTCACCTGAATTAGACTTTTCACGGATCAATTTTTTCTTCTAGTTTATTTAAACTCAAGTATGCCAGGAGGAAGAGGAAGGATTGGAGTTATAGTTCCTGCGAACAACGCTTCCATTGAATACGACCTATGGAAGATGAGCCCTGAAGGCGTTACGGTCCACTCTACCAGAACCAGACCCACGAAGGGATGCGAACCCACAGACGTCGAGGAGTTCAAGAAGGAACTAAGGCATGCCCACGACCTTTTGCGCGAAGTATCTGACGTGATAATATACGGTAGAACCTACGGTACCCACAAGCATGCGTCAGTCATAAGGGAGGTAGCGGACTTCGTCATTCCTGAGGAGGCCGTAGAGAAAATTTTACGAAAACTTGGGGTCAAGAAGATTTGGATCGCCACGCCCTACGTGAAGCAAAGGACCCTGGAGGAAGTTGATTACTGGAGGTCTAAGGGGTTTCAGGTAACGGGATACGATGGACTTAACAAGATCAGGGGAGTTGATATCTCAAACACGAATACCTTCACCGTGTACAGGCTCGTCAAGAAGCATCTAGACAACGTAATTCAGGCAGATGCCGTGTACATTGCCTGTACCGCCCTGGCAACCTATGAGGTTCTAGGATACCTTCACGAGGATCTAGGTATGCCAATAATTTCCGAGAATTCAGGGGCAATGATGGAAGCCCTGGACAGGCTCAAGATATCTAGTAGGGTACCGGGAATGTAGAGAATTTCATCATGCCAAAAATTTGAGATCCTGAAAGAATCTCTAGATAGAAAAAGTAAAAACACTTCACAACAGTTTATGCTCGTACTTGGTTACTGGACTTATCATCTTCACTTTCCAGGTTATTCCCATCTGACTGGCAACGTTTGCAAGGTCCTGCATGCTTGGCACGTCCCACTCGCAAACTGCTGTCTTGTTAGCCTCATCCACGTTCAACTTCTCGAGCTTAAATCCCTTCGGAAGCTTCTTTCCCTTCGCCATGTCCACTAACCCGTTGAAAAACTTCAGGGCCTGATCCTTCTGCGTATCATCCCATTCATGTATCACGTAAACCTTTGCCATAGATATAATATCAAATCTATAAAATATAAGATTTTCCATCATTAACTTAATGTTTTCAATCGCCTTTACGAAAAGATTAAATAGTTAATAGTTAGTACTTTAATTATGCAGTACAAATGGGTAGCCTTAAGCAATACGACTTTGGGAGTCCTAATGGCGACGATAAACGGCACGATTACGATCATCTCGCTTCCTGCCATATTCAGGGGGATAGGGATAAACCCACTGGCCCCCTCATCTTTCCAGTACCTTCTCTGGATCCTGATGGGCTACAACGTTGTGACCGCGACGCTCCTCCTCTCCTTTGGAAGGTTGTCTGACATGTACGGGAGGGTTAGGTTGTACAACCTCGGCTTCCTAGTTTTCACCGTAGGCTCGATCCTTCTCTCCTTAACCTTTGGAAGTGGGGATATAGCAGGCCTCGAGCTCGTGATATTCAGGATAATTCAGGGAATTGGTGGAGCGTTCTTGATGGCGAACAGTGCGGCAATCCTCACGGACGTTTTCCCCGTGAACGAAAGAGGTAGGGCACTTGGAATAAACCAGGTAGCTGCGCTGGCAGGGTCGTTAATTGGGCTTATCCTAGGAGGAATTCTCTCGGTAATAAACTGGAGATATGTCTTCCTCGTGAGCGTTCCAGTAGGGGTATTTGGAACGGCGTGGAGTTACCTGAAGCTCAAGGAGACCAGTGCAAGGAACAGAGAGGGGATAGATTGGGTCGGTAATGCGGTGTTTGGCCTTGGGTTAATCCTTGTACTGATCGCGATGACCTATGCCCTCATGCCCTATGGCTCAGCGCAGACCGGGTGGGGGAATCCCTTCGTCATAGTCTCCATGGTTGCAGGGCTGGGACTTCTGGCCTCTTTTCCCTTTATTGAGACTAAGGTCAAGTACCCCATGTTCAGAATGGAACTCTTCAGGAATAGGATGTTCGCTGCGGCCAACTTTGCAGGATTTCTGAGGTCCATAGGCTACGGAGGTCTCATGATCATGATAGTGATCTTTCTCCAGGGGATATGGCTCCCGCTTCACGGATACTCCTACTCTGAGACTCCGTTCTGGGCAGGGATATACACGATCCCCCTCATGATCGGTTTCGTGAGTGCGGGACCAGTGAGCGGTTGGCTCTCAGACAGGTATGGATCAAGGGGGCTGGCTACTGCGGGAATGGTTCTGGTCGGCGTAGGTTTCTTAGCCCTGACCACGCTACCCTACAACTTCAGCTATCCTGTTTTCGGCGCAATCATCTTCATGATGGGAGTCGGGAATGGGATGTTCGCTTCCCCAAACACTTCCTCGATCATGAGTAGCGTCCCGGCAAAGCACAGGGGAGCTGCGTCAGGGATGAGGTCAACGCTTCAGAACACTGGACAAACGGTGAGTATTGCCATATTCTTCACGATCGTGATCCTTTCCCTGAGCTCGTCGTTGGGGCCGTCATTGGCTCACGCCCTAGCTCAGGCAGGCGCTCCTCAGCTTTCGCCCTACGTACAAAGGGTTCCAGTGACCGGGGCCTTGTTCGCGGCCTTCCTTGGATATGACCCTGTAAAGGCTCTACTCGCAACCTTACCCCCCTCAGTTGCCTCTCAGATTCCTAGCAGTGCAATCACGATCATGGAGCAGAGGACCTGGTTCCCAAGCGCAATTGCTCCCAGCTTCATGTTAGCCTTGAGGGAGACGTTCTACTTTGGGGCTGCGCTCTCATTCATAGCAGCAGTAGCCTCAGCCCTGAGGGGAAAAGCTAAAATCCCGGAGGAGGTTGTCCAATATGATGCAGAGAAAACTAGACGTTGAAGTACTCGTGAGGATCTCCAGGGTCTACCGAGCGGTGAAGAGAGAGTTCAACAGGAGGCTTGAATCGCACGGACTTAACTATATAGACTTCCTGATCCTCATGACCGTGAAGGAGTCCCCGAAGTCCATGGTCTACCTAGCTAAGGAGGTGCTGATGACGCAGGCTGGGATCACGGCAGCCATTGACAGACTAGAGGAGAAGGGGTTAGTTAAAAGGGAGAGGGACAGGGAGGATAGGAGGATCATTAACGTGCAAATCACAGAAAGTGGAGTTAGGGCAACTGAGGAGGCAATGCAGGTCTATGAGGAGATGGCCTCAGAGCTCATGAAGGATCTGGGCATAGAGGAGAAGGAGAAGCTAATTGCTTTACTGGACATTCTGCAGGAGAAGATCCTGCGCCAGGAGAAAATGGCCCAGCAGGGATCATGATGTTGTGGATTTAGGTGTGGATCTCCGTGATATCGAGGGAATTCCGAGCGATTCTGCTTGTCATGTCCTCAACTTATAACTTAAGCCGCATTAAAGCTACGCTGGGTTTATTCTGTTTTGGCTCAGATTTCACAGATATCCATGCACAAGATATACAAGATTGCGTAATTAAGGTCTAACCGCTTTCCTTCTACCAATTTGAAAATTTTGCTAGTCGATGAGGTTCCCAATGCGTCCATCTGACATAACTCCGTCACTTCGATCTGAATCATCCCACGTTAGCCCGAAAGGTATTTCGCTCTAAACTTACCTAACTAAATAATTTATTTTCCAAAAATCTAAAATAAATGTAAAATTTAAAGTGGATCGAGATCAATTTATATTGAGTGGAATGGAGATTCAGATCTTATTCTACTTCTCTTTGATATATATTGTAATTATGATGCTTATTGATTTTTGGATATTTGGTCATATTTTAAGGAAAGAGTTTGTGAACCTGAGGGGTCTTCTCTTCCTTATCTCCTTAACACTAATAATGTCGAGCGAAAGCCTGTCCATTGCTTACATCGTCGTGTTACATAATTCATTTCTCGTGGAACCGATATCCCTGGGCATCGCATTTCTACCCATGATTCTGTCCTTCTTCGTGAAATCTGAAACGGTGAGCGTGAGGAGAAACCTGAAGCTTTCAGCAATTCTCTCGGTTGCTCTACTGGTAGATGAAGTTTCCATGGGGTATCTTTATGGTTCCTTCTCTCCTCAACCAAATCCAATCCTGACGGCAGTAGATAATCCAGCGTTCGGTCTCATGATGTTGGGAGATGGGATTTACTTCATGGCAATCTCCAGAACTAAGAGCGTGGTGGATTGGTCATTAACCACGTTCGCCTTGTCCATGGCGTTCATGCCGTCCCTGTACCGCGTTGCAGGGGTGGAATTGGTAACCTCCTTAATGTCCTCCCTCATCATGATAGTGAATATTGTCATGCTTTACGTCATAGAAATGAGACAGACGACCTTGAGGGGACAATTGGTCTCCATATCCCTCGCATTATTTGATTTTGTTATGATGCTTGGGCTTTCGTTTTTTGCTGGATTTAACGACCTCTACGTGATCACTTTGGCCATGCTCATGTCCATGGTTTGGTACTTCTTCCTAATCTTCTTTAACGTCCCTTCCTCGAGGATACAGATGAAGCTAAGGTATCCATTCCTTTTTCTAGTTCTGGTAAACTTGGCTGAGCTAGCCATGGGCTTTGGGGAGAGCGTGTTGGGTTTCAATCTCACCAACGCGATCTTTTCTAGTTCCGTGATGCATCACGACATGTCCATGTCGCACTCGGGGACGGCCATGAGATCGCCCTTCACCAACCCCTTCTGGTGGTTATTCCCCATTAATCCATTGACGATGACAGAGATGTATCTTCGCAAGGGTTTCTTGATATCCCTCTTCATGACCCCTTTCATGCTTGTAATGGGCACGACGATGTCACCGTTCTACGTGATCATGATGGGGGCGGAGATGTCATTCCTTGTATATCAAAGGTACAAGAGGGTTAAGAGCAGATACCTAAGGAACTGGACGCTCGCAATACTGGTTGGAGTTCCCATTTTCGTTGTATTGATCCCCTACTACACCAATTTTTACGTGTTCGGAATGAGCGGTATGATATTCCCCGTTACGTTGACAACGTTTTCCCTTTCCCTGGGTGTTATAGTGGTAGCGTCTATCCTATTCGGTAGGGGAAGTTACTGCAATCTAGTGTGCATGTCTGCCCATATGTTCTCCAACATATTTTACGAACAGTTTCAGGCCAAGACGTCCTCCAAGATCTGGGAGTATGCGAGATGGATCCTGATGATCCCCATGTTTCTGTTCTTCGGACTCTACGTTATGCAGGAGTTACATGGTGTTAATTTTCCGCTTGATCCCCTGAACCTCTACGGAATGTTCACCCTAAACTATGTGTGGTGGTTCTTCTATTTCCTGACCCCCATATTCGGGACCTATTCGTGCGCAAGGCAGGGATGGTGTGGTTTTGGAACCTTCACTGGAATTTTCAACAAGATATTATTCAAGATAAGAGCCAAGAACCTAGAGACGTGCAGGACTTGTTCCACAAAGAGTTGCGATTCCTCATGTCCACTAAAAATCCCCGTAAGCCAGGACATCATTAGGCAGGGCTACATCAACAGGGTAAGTTGCGTGGGATGTGCGAGATGTGTCGAGGCCTGCCCACACGAGAACCTTGAAGTAAGAAACATCCTCTCCTTGCTTAAGTAAAAAACTCAGGAGAAGTACATCATGGGATCTTCGTATTTCCTTTTCTTCAATGAGTTGTAGTACTCTGGATACTCTATCTTAAGGAAGTCCTCAGGCATCTTTGCCATGTCGTAGGGAACTTCTTTCCTTCCAAGGAGCTTAATCATCTTATCACCAATTTAATCTAATACTGTAATGTTTAAAAAGTTACTGTGCCTCTTTAAGTATGCTTAGACCAAACTCGGAAGATAAAGTATTCTAGGATTCAGTAGAAAATATTTAGATAAATGAAAAATGGATGTTTAAAGGTTTACCACGTTCTCCATGAAGGCGTCCATCTTTCTGAGGACGTCGAGGTTGGTTATGCCGAATCTCTTCCCTATCTCGCTGGGTAACTCGTATACCACGAATGTCTTGTTGCCGGAACTCCAGATCGCGAGCCTCAGGGGTAGCTCATAGGCTATGTCCCTGTTCTCCTGCATGAGGAGTGTCCCGACCCTGGGGTTGCCGAATATGAGGACCTTCGTTGGCTCCAGTTTGAGGCCTACCTTCTCTGCATTGAGTGCGTGGTCAATTTCGGCAAAGATTTCAGCGCCGAGGCTCTTGATCTTCTCCTTGATCCTGGAGAGTACTTGATCCATGGGAACGGGGAACTCTTTCCTGATCATCGGGACCAGATATGGGGTTCTCTTTTATGTCTTTACCCAAGTTAGGCATCCAGGGGTTTCCTCAACTTCACGAGGATGTTGTACACGAACCCCGAGAGTTGATATACCCACAGACCCACGGATATGTATGCGAACATCAGGGCAATGAGCGAAACGCCAGGAATTCCGGTCACTCTTGCCGTGAAGTAAGTTCCAAGGTCGTACACCGCTATGGGAAACACCGCACTCCAGAACTGGAAGTCATACTTGAGGAAGGATATGTGTTTCGCGACGTGCTTCCAGGCAAAGAGGAGAAAGAGTAGGGGCATCCACCAGGTGCCATAGGCCCACACCAACACTCCAGTACCAAGGAGGAATGACCTCAGCTCTAGGAGAATTGGGAAGGAGGGACTGGCATGAAGGATGAGAAGGGAGGACGAGAGGGAGGCCAGTGCTGGAAACCCTCCGTTGATCCAGTAAGCTGGTATCACGTCTCCCGCCTTCACCCTAGATAGAAAGAGCCTAGATGAGATCAATACCGTGATGACTAGGTAGGTTACCCATCCCACAAAGTACGTGATTAAGCCAGGGTAGATTAACTGAGTGACTTTAGTTGACAGATCAAGGGATAGTACCGAGAGTGTGAGGGTGGACACGGGAAGAAGTAACCAGAGACCGTTAACGTCCTGAATTCCACCTTTCTCCTCTCTCACCGTCAGTGTGAAGAGAAAGTAGTACTGAAGGAGTATCCAGAGAACCAGGCTAGCTCCCCACAGTACAAGGGATATGCTCTCCATGTGGAGGACCAGGACTAAGTCGTCACCAACCACGTCCGTACCGGCAATGGCCGTGAGGTAACCAAGTCCCCTACCCAGATCCAGGAGATCCCCCCTCACCCTATCCCTGTAACTGATTATCCTGACGAGGTTAAGGAGGACTAGGGAGGTGTATAAGATCAGGTTCAGAACCGCAACTAGAACCGCGACTGAGGTCAGACCGTACACCTTGAGGATGATGGAAACGACGCCGGTCGCCATTACACTGCCGAAATAGGAAGGTGAGAGGACAGAGATCTCAAAAAGTATCCTTTTGAGCATGGGAACTGCTATTACACTCAAGAAAAAATCTTACCCTGGTAGGTAGGGGGTCCCGTTCAACTTCCTGTTGAGTGCCTTTTCAAGGGCAATGAAAACTGCAGGGAGAGCCCCAGTGGTTCCGGCCTCACCGACACCCCTTGCCTGGCTCAAGGTGTTGGAGGGGGTAGAGAAGGACTCGGAAGTTACTCTGCGAACTGCCTCAACAGCGGTCGGGAACCCGTTATCTGCGATTGATCCATACACAGGGTTACCGTTCTCGTCATACGGGGCGTACTCAAGCAGTACCTGGGAAGCTCCCTGTAGAACGCCTCCCACGATCTGTCCCTCGACCTCCGATGGGATTATTGCCCTCCCAACGTCGTCGATAGCGTAATACTCGAGGACCCTGGCGAAGCCCGTCTCCTTGTCCAGGTCTAGGACTGCCATATGTATTCCAGGGGTGTAGAGGTCCGAAGTCTTGGTGAAGGTCTCAGCCTCGAAAACCTCGTCTGAGTTTATGGCCTGCCTCACCGTGAGACCTCTTTCCCTTATCTTCTGGAGGACTGCCCTGGAGGCCTCAATCACGGCGGATCCACCGGCAGCCGCGCTCCTACTCCCGAAGCTACCTATCCCCTCCTTGATTAGGGAGGTGTTGTTTACCTCAACCTTGATCTCGTTCGGGTCAACCCCGAGCACCTCTCCTGCTAGGAGAGCGAATGTGGTTCTGTGGGCTTGTCCGTGGGGTCCACTGCCCACCGCAACGAAGACTTCTCCCCTCCCGATCCTCACCTTAGCTCCCTCGCCGGGGGACGCCCTCACGACTTCAGTGAAGGCTATGAAGGAGATCGCCTTTCCCTTGTGCCTCTCCTTGAGAGAGTGGTAAACCTGCTCGGCCCTGGTAAACATCTCCCTATAGGCAGCCTTGTCTATCTTTACCCCCAGTGGAGTCGTGAACTCCCCATCGAGGAAGTTCTTCTTCCTAACTTCAAGGGGGCTAAGACCCAGCGTCTCTGCCAGATCCTCAACAAGAGTCTCAGTGATCAGGGCTGCTTCAGGTCTCCCGGCTCCGCGGTAGGGGCCAGTGGGAGGTTTGTTCGTGTAAACGCCTAGGGCCCTCAACTTCGCGAACCTCATCTTATAGGGACCGTTCGTGAGGGAGGCAATGAATGCCGGGGTAGTCGTGTTGAGGGTGAAGGCGTAAGCACCTAGATCCACGGCAATGGTCCCCTCAAGGCCTAGGATTGTGCCGTCCCTCTTAGCATGAAGTTTAACCCTAGACCAGACTCCCCTCCCCTGGGTTGGGTTAGTAAGGTGTTCTCTCCTAGTCTCGATCCATTTCACAGGCCTTCTCAGCTTCGTAGAGGCCAGGGCAGTCAGGACGTACTCCGGGTAGGCAGGGACCTTGTTCCCAAAGCCTCCACCAACGTTTGGAGGTGACTGAACCACAATCTTCTCGGGTGAGACCCCAAGTGCTTCCTGGAGATCTGCCCTCACCCTGAAGGCTGATTGGAAGGATCCAATCACGGTGAGTGTTTCACCGTTGTAGTACGAGATGACACCCTTAGGCTCCATGGGGTGCTGGACGATCCTGTCTTGGAGGAGCTCCCTCTCGACCGTGACCTCGGAGTTCACCAGTTGCTCTAGATCTCCGCCACTTAGATCAAGGTCTATTGCAATGTTCCCTTTCTCATGTATCTTGATCTCCTCCCTCATGGAGTCCTTCACGGAGACTACTGGAGTCTCCTGGGCGTAGTCCACGCCTACCTCGTCAATCACGTCCTCAATGTCATATCTATCCTTAACAACGAAGGCGACCACGGGCTGACCAACGAAGTTCACTCTTCCATCGCTCACGATCGGCATCTTCACAAGGTTCTTAGTCCTGGGGTCTGGTCTAACTGGCATGTAAGTTGAGACTGAGTCCCAATCGAGGAAGAGGAGTACATTATCGCTTCTCGAGATGTCGAGCACCTTCCCCCTGGCCACCTGTGATCTAACCACGCCAAGGTAGACCGTGTTGGGGAGATTCACGTCGTCTGTGTATTTACCCTGTCCCGTGATTTCATCTAGGTGTTCCCTAATCTTGGTCATAACGATTGGCTATGAGATGGGCATTAAAAGCCTTTCTTGAACGTGTTTCATTACCACGTGATCAGCGTCATATAAGCGATTCCAACCTAAGTACATGATTTTATTTTGGCTTTAGATGAACTTGGTGTCGAAAAACTTACTATTATACGACATAACTCAAGGTTTCTCCTGTTTAGCTCAAGCTGTCTAAGTTCCTACTATCTAGAAACGTGATGCTAGTTATCACCAAGATAACACCTTAGCAAGTTCATCTGACCTGGATTAGGCACCCTTCACCAGTTAGTCAGGCGGGATCTCTTGAAACACCTCCCTGAGCTCGATGCCTTGTCTCCTCCTGAGCCAGCTCGCGACGGCGTAAATTATTGCCCCGCTCCCGACCAGCGCCACAAGGTACCCGGTCCCAATCACGTTAATCCCCGAGCTCGAGACTACCCCGAAGAAGGGATTGGCCACAGATTCATACGCGAGGAAGGCCATAAAGGTAGACGAGAGTCCTCCCAGTATCATCAATGGCCTGCTCCTCTCCTCCTTTCCCACTTTCATTCCCGTTAATCCTACTAGAAAAAGGTAGATGGCAGCTAATGGCGTATATGCATACAGCGATTCAGCACCATTCACGGAGATCAGGGGAATTGCGAGGAAGATCAGCGTCAGGATGAGGTCAAGTACGTGGGCTAGATAAGGAGAAGACGCCCTATTCAACTTGGCAAAGAAGCTAGGGAAGACCCTGTCAAAGGAGAACGCGAAGACGTACCTCGAGAAAACGACGACGCCGAAGGCCATGACAAAGAAGTTCCAGGAGATGAGACCAAGTCCCAGTATCCACTGTATCACGGGTGGCGACACGGCTATTGCCGCAGTCCAGAAGTTGTAGGTGAAAGAAGGATACAGGGATGCATTGTACGCGTACCCTCCCACTAAATCCATGACCAGGAAGGGTACCGTAATCATTGCCGTGGTTAGGAGGCTTCCGAGCACGAGGTTAAGTTTCACGTTACCCTTGGCCTCACTTGCAACTGCGGGTCCAGCGTAGAGCCAGATATACGCATACGACGCGAAGTAGGGAATCATGTAGATTGTGGACCCCCAGCTGAACGACGGACCAGCATAACTCGTTGGCGTAACGCCCTCCCTAGAGAGGAAGATCCCCACGGTCTGGTGAAAGTCATCAGCATTCACTAGGATCATCACAACCCCGAGTGCTAGGGTTGCCGAAGCGAAGATCCCGAGCCACGTCGTTAACGCGTAACCCCACCTCGGCTTCACTATGTTCACTGCAATGATCACTAGGAACGCGAGAGCTGAGAGCCCATAGATCAGGAGTTCTTGCTCCAGGGTGAGGGTTCCGTAGGGATTCACGAACACATTATTGCTGAGGTAGACCAACGACTTCACGTTGTCCAGTACCCCGATCTCTGAGAGCACTGCATTGATCGCGGACACAGAGAAGAAGGCAGATAACGCAAAGAAGGGAGGCATGTTGAAGGCTATGGCTATCCCCATAATGCTACCTAGGGCACCATTTAACTTCCTGGATAACCACACGTAATCCCCACCCGTCCTCGGCATCCTTGTCATGAGTGACGTGTACAGGAGGACGAGCGGAAGCGAGATAAGGAAGGTGAGGAGAGAGGCCACCCACAGCCTTGCCCCAGGAACTATGTAGGGCGAAATCCCTTGGAAAACTGCCAGCCCTGCTCCCATGTTTGCAACGTTGAGCATTACGAGATCCTTGAGGGTGGCCTGTTTCACGAGTCCGGAGGACTGTCTGAGGAACTTGGACATGTTAACCCAAACTCTAAAATAAGAAAATGTTCATAAATCATCATTATCCTAACAGAATATGCATACTGGGTAGGAGGGGATCGGCAAAAAATGCCAGATGCCGTGAAGAGAGTCCTCCTTCACGCGGAGGGGGATGGCAGAACAAGGGAGAGGGTGAGGAGACTCCTGAGGGAGTACGGGATTCAGGAGGTTTCAGAGGGTTATGACGCAGTGATAGAGATCGGAACTGACGGGGATCTCCTGAAACTCCTCCAGATACTAGGCGTTCCCAAGGTTCCAGTGTTCCACGTGAGCCCTCCAGGTTACTCCACCTTCTACTCCTCGGTGGACTGGGACCAACTCAGGCCCGGGTTGGAGAGGCTTTCCAGGGGCGATTATCGCGTGGAGCAACTCACGAGGTTAAGGGTTTGTGTCGGGAATAACGAGCCCGTGTACGCCCTTAACGAGCTCGCGCTCTTCCCCTCTAGGAGTGCAACTCTCATGGAGTATTCCCTCGTCGTTGATGACGAGGTCCTGTGGAGCGATAAGGCTGATGGTATCATTGTGGCCACGCCTGCAGGATCAACCGCCTACGCTTTCTCCGCTGGAGGTCCCATGGTTCTGAAGGGGGCCCCCGTGTTCGTTCTAGTCCCCGTGAATTCCCTAAACCCCATAAGGAGAAGTCTGGTGGTCCCGGACGAGTCGAGGATGGTGATAAGGGACATCTCAAGTCAGGTGAACGTTGAGGCAATCCTCGATGGGGTCGCTAGGGTCAGGGTGAATGGTGCGGTCACTGTGGAGAGAGGAGAATCAATATCCCTCATTAGGTTCACCGAGAAGGTTGGAGAGAACATCGAGAGGAAGGTAAAGCTTACCCTCGAAAGTCAGGACATACCACCAAGTGCAAAGTTTGTGTTAAAGATGCTTCAGATTTACGGTGAGGCCACACCGAAGGAGTTAGTGGAGAAGACGGGGCTTCCAGACAGGACCATAAGATACGCCCTCTCAATTCTCGTGAAAAAGGGGATTGTGAAAAGAGTTGCGAATCCTCGAAACATTCAGCAGAGAATCTACAGAGTCAGTAGAGCATGACTAGCATCTTGACCCAGCCTCAAATGACTATTAAGATAGTGAAGAATTCGAATTTAGAGCTTCTAGATAGTGAATGTCATGTTGTTCCATTGCGAAGATAAAACATCTCTCAAGAGGAATAAGTACCTTATCCAGAGTTTTTAACTGGTCCTTTCTAGTTGATTTTACTAATTTCGATCTCTTTCAGGCTCCCTGCACGAGAGGTCATCATTGATATTCTGAATTCCAGATCCTCTACCTCTTTCCTAACATTTTCGCGTTTCACCAGAAGGTCAAGCAGTCTCTGACCCTTATCAGTTAAACACCTTAGATTACCGGTTGTAACTATAAACCCGTTCTGCTCAAGATCGTTAAGGTACTTGTTAAGTAGGTCATAGCTTAAGTTTGCCCTATACATGATTTCAGTCTTTTTCCCTCCCATGGCACAGATCGACAGAATATCGAGGTAAATTTCGAGTTTCCCACGCCTTTTCGTCGTCATGATAAATAGATCTCTCGGGAATATTTAAGAAGTCTCTCATGTTGCGTATGTATCATTTGACAGAAATCACCTAACGCCTGTCAACTTTTTCTTGGTGTAAGGCTATCTAGGTTTTCCATTTGATCATAACTTTGGTAGTCTAACGGACACCTGGTTGACCTTGATTGTCGTAATGCCACCAAAGGCCATCCCTTCATGGAAGACTTGTGGTCAAAGGGCGAATGATAACTGCAGTTGTGAGCTTATTCGCGGCCTTATGGGACTTAACTTACATTTGGATTTTCCAGGTTCAAGGAGGCCCTGCTCATCCTAAACTCTACATAATCTGGGATCATGAAAAACGGTTTTAGATGCTCAATAAGAATCTTTATCCAGTACTGTAAATCAGAATTTGGGATAGATTAACATGAAATAAAATAAAATTTATATATAAAAAGAAAAAAAAAGAAAATATTTCGTGTTACTCGGTTAACTGATAGCCGTAGAGGTTCAGGTAGTAATCGAAGGTTGTCTGTTGAGGAGCACCTGGGTTGTTGACTAATAGTTCTACTATCAATATATCATAGCCAGGCTGTCCACCAGTCAAGGTTACACCTGATGTAGCGAAGTGTTGGTTTATATTCTCTGTTGCTAGCAATGTGAACGTAACTCCACCAAGACTTATTTGTCCACTTTTAGCTTGGGTAGCTGACTGAGAGACTGGGATCATGTTACTGGAGAACAACTCATTAGAGTTTAGAGTTGAAGTGTTTGGATAAGCAAGTATAAGGAACCCAATATTTTGATCTACGCTAGATGGAGAGAAGTGTGCATCCTCGATAGAGGCATTAACCATTAATGTACCATTTCCATTATATTCTACATCAACTACTTTCCAGACATATATAGCTGTATAGCTATTGTTCTGATCATTAACTAAATTTGTAGCTGGGGCGCTACCAGGTCCTACCTCAGGTAGTTGCACAGTCAACTGACCTCCGCTGTTAACAGTAGCGAAGCTTTCAAGAGGTTGAATCTCGATTAGAGCATCATGACTATTAATGTTCACGACGCTTCCACCAACGTCAGTTCCAATGCTGAAACCCACTAAAAACATCTGGGCAAACAACACTGTAGCTAACGCGACTAACACGGATATTGCGGTTATAGTTTTCAGATTCACGGTTTCACTGAAAACATAAGAGCGAGGCCAACTATTTAAATTAAGTTCATCATGTTAAAATAAAATATATATCAAAAATTGTGTGATATATATCTAGCACTAGACTTCGTATCTACTAAAAAGAGAGTAAGAATCTAACTTGGTCAATTTCTTGAAACGGGCCAATCATCGTCAAATGAACTACGTCAGTTCATCCTTTGTCTGTCCGCTTAAGACGAAGAAACGTTACCTATTACTGTGATTCTTGGTAGAGATGACACTATCACTATGCCAGTTCAATAATACCTATAATTCCGCCCAACGTTATCAACGCTATTGTCACAAAATACAGGATTAGTCTCGCCTTGCCATATGCATATCCTCCCATGATTTCGCGTTTGCTCACAAGTATCCCTATGAGTATACCTGGCAATGCAACAACTATGGGCGACAGCGAGAGTAAGGTCAAGGCGAAGTTAACTATCGTCGAATAGTTACTACCCATTATTAAGATGACAAGAATTGCGGGAATAGATTCCAGGACATATAACTTTATAGTATTACTGTAGCTGTTTCTGTTAGTGGCCTCTAAAACTCCCCAGGCACTACTCAAGGAGACTACTACGAGTGTAAGAAAACCTGCAGTAATCAGGGTCACACCAAATATGAAACGGAGCTGACCTAGGACATTTCCCAGCTTTAATGGATCCTCCGGGTCAACCCCACCTAGGACTGTTCCCACGATCTCAGCTATTACAACAACGATCTCGGTCACTATAGACCCCAGGACTGTTTCCAAATTTAGCCAGGACACCTTTTTTGAGGTATCTATCCTCAGGGAAGAGTATTTGGTTGCCGTGGCAGAGCTCTGGTAAATCAGCATACAAGGAGGCGTGACCACGGCACCAACGTTAATTGCTAGATAAAAGAGGTAGTTCCGAGAACTCGAAAAATAAACTAGGCTCTCCCCAGAGTTAATTCTTGGTGCCACTATAATGAGGGACGACAAGATCAAGATAACCGATGTGAGAATAAGGGATTTCTCAGTAATCTGATAATTTCTGGTTACAATAACCAGAACGTGAAGTCCAAAGAACATCACTAACCCAACTAGGGGATTTATTCCAACCAAAACAGATCCAATCGCTATCCCAGCATATTCGCTGAGATAAGTGAAAAAGTCGACCACGAAGATTGGAATTGTAGCCAGTATAGATGTTCTCCTAGAATAGTTTTCCCTGATTAGCGTACCAATACCCCGATTTGATACCGCTCCCAACCTTCCGGAGGCTTCCTGAATGATGAACAGAGGAATGGACAGAACTAGCAGGAACCAGATTAGCCTGTAACCAAATTCTTCTCCGGACGATATTCCTCCTAAAATACTGGCTGCATCGGAATCTGCCAAGAGAGCTATCCATGCAGGTCCAAAAAGTTTAGCTGAATCCCTTATGCTCATTTTCTTCACCTCAGCTAAAGAGTGGATGACGTAATCTCACCCTGTTGTGTGTCCTCGATGGTCAAGACACTCCTTTGAATTTCATGGTTCTTTGTACAATTCATAAACATCCTACCAGATCTTGCCACTGTCCAGATTATAAGTATTCTTATCTAGAATTAACTTTCAACAACTATTGTTTCTTACTATAAGATCATGTTAGGAAGATTGGAGTAACTCTTAATTAGAATGTTTTATAATATAGTATTCATTCTAGATTATGAGGGTGAATAAATGCAAGATAAACCTCAAAGGGATGAGCCTACGGTAGTGGGCGTAGAAATCCTGGAAAAATCTGGATTAGATGTCAAGAAACTTATAGAGAAGCTCGTGAGAGCAACTGCAGCGGAGTTCACGACGTACTACTACTACACGAATCTCAGGATGCATCTATCGGGTATGGAAGGAGAGGGATTTAAGGAGATAGCCGAGGACGCTAGATTAGAGGACAGACTACACTTTGAACTCATGTCGCAAAGAATCTACGAATTAGGTGGAACATTACCTAAGGACATAAGGCAAGTGGCTGAGTTGTCTGCATGTGCTGATGCGTACCTGCCCGAGAACTGGAAAGACCCCAAGGAGATATTGAAGGTGCTGCTAGAGGCGGAGCAATGTGCCATAAGAACATGGAAGGAGGTATGTGATATGACCTACGGAAAAGATCCCAGAACCTATGACCTTGCACAGAGAATATTGCAGGAAGAGATAGAGCATGAGGCTTGGTTCATGGAGTTACTCCACAGTAGACCATCGGGTCACTTCAGGAGAAACTATCCAGGGGAAGGTCCCTTCTCTAGGAAATCAAGATATGAGTAATTTTTTGGGATAAAGATGTATGTGAAGGTATGTAAGGTACCGGAACTTAAGGAGGGAAAACCCACTATGTTCCGGCTTGACTATGTAGACGCTGTTATTGTGAAAGTCGGTGATAGGATATTTGCCATGGATGCGTACTGTCCGCATAAGGGAGGAAATCTGGAGTATGGAGACGTCTTATGTGACGGGAGATGCAGAATAAGGTGTCATCTGCATTATTACGAGTATGATTTGTCTGACGGAAAACTGATACCAAACATTTACAGCAATAAACCAGGATCGTGGTATCAGTCCCCAGATTTGAAAGTCTACGATACCAAGATAATTAATGATGAGGTTTTCGTTAACGTAGACTAGTGTGGAGCATATGAAAATTAACGTCATTCTCTTAATCAGGACTATCCATATAACTGGGGCTAAGTAATCAAATACTACACATGCTGCACGTAAACATAAAATGAGGTCTGACAAGCGGGACTTGATCGATTAGTTGCGTACTCTAGGCATCTTGGACGTCAAATACATAATCTCGGGTAGTCCTCAAGCGATCTATTAATTTGTCTTACTCACGGATGACATCAGTTTAACGGTGTTGGAAACATGAATCAAGAGAACAATGATGATCAAAATAAGAAGGATGACATTTCCGTAAAGCACGACCTGAAACTGAAAAGAGCTCATTAGTCTAGAGAAGGGTCCTAGCACTGCCTCTATCACAGCTATGACTGAGAGAATCTTGATCGACCTGGTGATGAACCTAGAAGAATTGATTCTGTTTGTCAAGTTACCTATCACGTTGGCCTTACTCAACACGAGCTCCAGTTGCCTCTTTATGGGAACAAACTTGCTGATAACCTCGGAGTATATATCGTTCCACTCCTTTCCCTGAAGATTGGTTATGTATACTAGTAAATCTTCAAGCAGGTTCATTGCATCTCCCTGGGTTAACAGGTCAGTGAGCGACATCAAAAAGTCAAGGACAACTCCGTTTATCGCCTTGGTCTTCATGGATGAGATCATCTTATCGTAGTAATCAACTAATTTCCATAACAGTATCAAACTGGTCGCGGATAGTACAAGGTTAATTAATTCGAGTAATGTCAAAAACATAACATCACGGTTAATTATCATGGAGAGTTAATAAAATAGGACTGAGCAAAGCTTAAACTACTATATATCTGCCTCAACAGGTAATTCATGAGTAGGGAGTCACAGATTAAATCTTCTGAATGAAATCTTATCTGCAGGAATTAACTACCTTGTGGAGATTTTCGTGACTACAAGTGAGATAACGAAGTATGTACTAGGGCAGGATTAAATGAGAGTATTTTAAATATTTTTCAAACAGTCATTAGACCATGATATTAATTAGCTTAGGCTATGGAGTTGAGCTTCCTTGAACCCTGTTGTCAACCTGACCTGGGAATACGTTAAGCCTATTCTGAAACTGCTGTTTAAGGTTTTCCTTGTCATCCTCTTGATCTTCTCAATTGCCGTGATCTCTGCGAATCTCGACGGAAGACCCCTATTTGTTGCATTTACTAGCGGATATAGTATGTATCCCTACCTTAAGCCGGGGGAGTTGGTGTTTATTGTACCGGAACCCTTTGCAGGAAAGGTGAATGTAGGAGACATAATAGTGTTTCACGATCCAGATTACGGGAAGATACCGGGATATCCACCTTACATAATCCACCAGGTGGTAAATTCCACTGCCAAGGGGTTCATCACTAAGGGGATAAATGACAATTACGTGGATCAGATATACATGCCTCCTGTGAACTCCTCAGAGGTCTACGGGAAGCTCCTTATCCTAGGTGGTAACCCCGTAATTGTTCCGGGAATAGGATCTATGGTCTATTTCCTAGAAAATAACTCCTTGGAGGGGGTTATAGTTCTCACGCTGATGGGAATATCCTTCCTAGTTCTGGATACGTCCTTCAACAGAAGGTATCAACGCAGACAGCTGAGGATTTCCACAAAGGGAATTATGTTGGCTATAGGTATTGTGATCATCTCCTTCACGATTATCGCCTCTCTCGCGATGTCCTTCTCCGCCACCTTTTCGTATTTTACCTCGAATACTCCTGTTGAGATCGGAGGCGGAGCTCTAAACACGCCCTCAATAAACCTAGGAGTCATCTTACATGGACATTCATCTTCCTACGTCGTTAACGTGACTAACAGACTTCTAATACCTGAATATGTCGAGGTATCCTCGGTTAAGGGTTCTAGCTCAGCTTACTATAACGTGACTCCAACAAACATGATCCTTATGCCCTCTCAAACTCTTCACCTGAGGTTCACCGCAATAGGAAACGGATCTCAGGGACTTAAGTTGGTTGTAGTCAAGGCCTTCGTAATTCCGTCCCTTTTCCCTATTTCTGCGCTGGCAGAGGGTCTGAAATACTATCCCCTGGAGTTGCTATTGATTAGTTCGGTCATTAGTACATTGCCATTTATAATGTTCGTGTACATTGTGAGGTTGAAAAGCGATGATTGGTAAGATAGCTCTAACCATGTTCATGATCGCAGTTGCATCCTTTCTGGTCCTCTCTTCCTGGATGCCAGGTTTTGGTGTCTCGAATCGTGGGGTCTTTGAAATAGGACCCACAATGGCATATGGCTCCATTTCGTATGAGGGGAATCAGACTTATGATCTATCATTGAATGACGTGTACCTAGTATCCTATACAAACCAAATTCAAGTGGTTATTATCTGCCCCCACGCTTCCATAGTTAACGTGAAAACAGATGGATCGTACACGATCCAGAACGGGGAACTAGTGATTCAGTACTTTGATCAACTACCGTGCGCTGAGGTCACACTCAACTCAACCTCAATACCTACTCCAACCGTGTCCATGCAAATGTTCATTGCTCAAGGTAGTTTAGGGTTGGTAGGGGTTGATCTCTCATGAAAACTAAAACTATGTTGGCACTTGCAATATGCCTGCTATTTCTGTCCATTTCAGGGACCATGATCTATTACGGCTACGCCTCTAACGTTCCTTATTACAGGAGTTATGAGGTCCCAACGTATAGCTATCAGGCTCAACTAAACCTGTGGAGCAATTTCCATATCAACAACTCCATCCTGTTTAACAATGCCTCGTGCGTGAACGCCAGTACAATGTTCTCCAAACTCGTGGAGAGCGTGAATCTACACGCCAACGTTAATGCCACAGGAAGTTCGCCTACCTCGTATAATGGAAGTTATGTAGTTTATGAATATCTTTCCACAAGTGATTGGACAAAATACTTGGGAAGCTTCCATGGGGTGATCCAAAACTCCTCAGGAGAGTTACTCTTCTTCCAGTACTCTCCCAACATAACTCAGTACAATAACTTAACCCAGAAAATTAATCAGCAGGTGGGAATCAGTTTCAGCAGGTTTACAATAAAACTTGTAGTTGTCGCTAACTTGACTCTCCACAGTAGCCAGGGAAATATTCCAGTGACCCTTGACAAGAGCATGGAGGTATATTTCGGCTCGCTGAACTATACTTTCTCTCAGGATCCAGGGGGTAACGTGACCCAGACGCTTTATCATCAGGACCTTGTGAAGGGGATGACTGGATACAACAAGATGCTGTTCATATCTGGAGGAATATTTGCACTGTTTGGAGGAGTCTCCTTCGTTTATGGACCCAAGGCAGGAGAAGCCATGAATCCGGAGGCAGTGGCAGAGAGGACATTGAGGAAGTTGTCAGTGAGCGGGACAAATCCACCTGGTACTCGTGAAGTCAAGGTTGAAAGTGCTAGGGGGCTGCTAAAGCTCGCGAAAACGTTATCCAGAACTCCTGTCAGGTTTGATAAGGGATATTACGTTATCGACTCTGATACGGCTTATGTTTGGTATAAAAGTTAATTATTTTTAGTTTTTTATTAATCTTTACTACACTTATTTTTGAAGAGTTATGTAGTGTGTGGAGTATCCGAAAATTAACATCATCCGAATCAGAACCATTCGTAGATTTGGCGTTAAGTAATCAAATACTCCACACACTAAGAGTCACATGAGGTTATTCAGGCTGATATCTGATGATCCGCCTTCTCCTGGTGCCTTTTTGATAGAACCCCACTAGAAGAACGTGTTATGATCTTCTGTCTTCGTTATCCTTAAAGTTCTAGAATTACTCACTCTATGAAGATAGAAAACATCGTGAGTCAGTGGACACCACTATCACTCTCTTGTGCTGGCTCATCAAGTTTTTGTCCGTATTAGGATATAAAGATTTGACAAACGAATCACAATTCTGTCAAGGTTACGAGCTCACACGTACATTTAGTTTATAAGTTAAAGGTTGTTAATTTGACTGGTTATGATGATAAGAAGAACTAGACAAGAAATTGTTTTAAGTATGCTAGAGGGCTGTTCGGGTATTGGAACCAATAAGACCAACTTGATGTATAAGTCTGGTCTCAACTATGATTCGTTTCTTAGATACTTAAATCACCTCATGGACCTCGGTCTAATCTCCTTCTCCGAAGGGAAGTATAGGTTGACGGGAGAGGGGATGAAGACCATGGATAAGCTGAGGAAATTCAAGGAACTTAAGAAAAGCATGCAAAAGATGATGGATGACATTGCTGACGTTTGAGAGGTAGAGAAGGTACTCCCTCTACGATCAATTTTTTTTTATACGAATTAAATCCTTAAAATTCGTACATCTTTGGTATTGATTAAGTAAAAATTCTTCCTAAGTCCTTGGTATCTATAGTTATAATATTCATCTTCTACGATATAAAACTAGGGAAAACTAGATTATTTTAATCATTATATATCAATCTTCATTATTTTACTGAATTCTGTCGATAGCATGAAGTAATCCCTAAACCAGATCAGGATTGCCTTCTCCCTATCCATCTTCACGAAACCGTAGGGATGAACTATTCTAGAGAGGTTGCTGTAAATCCTTTCGAGTGTCCTAGAGTCATGGCCCAAGAGGTAACACGTGAGTCCAATCAGTGCGCTCACCTTTGGCATAGCCAGCGTTAAGGCCACGGCGGGTGCACCGCACTTACATTTCACCTTTCCCTTGATCCTAAACCTGGAGATATCCCTAGAGTACTCTGGAAAGGTTAGATGTCTCCTGCACACCGGTTTCCCAGCAAGGAATATCCCCTCTCCCTCCAGACTAGCTTTCGTGCCTAACCTCTTCCTCCGGGAGAGCGCCTCACCTAGACTCGTGATTATGAACCCGCTATCCACAAGCCTGTGCCAGGTTCTACTCTTTATGAGATCCAGGTAGATATTACTCGTCCTCTCGACGAACCTAGAGAGACAGAACCTTTCCAAGATAAACCTGTTGCTCTCCTCAGCAGAGTGGAGATTCCCCCTTAGGGCACTGTGATAACCCTCGATCACAGCGTGACGTATCTCGTCCTCAAACACTAGACCACGGTAAAGGATCATGGACCTCCTGACGTATTCCCTCACTAGCTTGTTGAGGCCTGACCATCCGGACGGAACTTGATCCATGATATCCAGTGTGTTCCTCCTAGTTCTGAACAGGTTATCCGACACGAAAAGGAGGGCCTCCTCGCAGGCTCTTGATCTGCATCTCCTTATCTTGTCCTCTATCCATCCCATTTAACTCCCTCGATCAATACAGAGGACGCAGTTATCACAGGTTTTTCTCCCTTTAACCTGTCAAGATAGGGAAGCGTGGACAGAATGGTACAAGCAACGTAAACTATCTCAGCCTCGTGATTTTCGTGGCCTATCTTTACAGCGCTTTCCACAAGGTGAGGAGGAGTGCTCGATATTGCGTCTCCACCTGTTCTTCCCAGAGCCACTGAACCCACTACCTTACTAAACTCTCTCAGCCACTTGACCTCGTAGTCATGCCTGTACTGATTGTACGGTGACACGAGGAAAACCTTCTTTTCCCTCACGCGTTTAGCTATCTCCTCGGTGGAGATGATCATGGGTTTCGAGAAGAATGAGTGAAGTAGTTTCCATCCTTCACTTGAGAATACCCCATAGGATCTCGCGTATAGGATAAGGTCGGCTTTCTCTATCTCCGCCTTCATCTTGGAGAGCTCCTGGAACATTCTTCTCCTCTCCTTGGGGGTCTCACCGTGACCTGGATAGTATCTCATGTAGAAGGTGTTAACGTCCATTAACCTGGAAATATCCCTTTCAAGTGTTTTATTTTCCTCAGAGATTATGAGAGAAATTCTCATTTTACATTTTAAAAGATTAATCAATTTTTTACTTATAAGTTTATTGGAAGGTGAGATTCAGAGAGACATAAAGATAAAGGTTGAGGAGACCGGGTTTACCCATGAGAGTTGTGGTAACGGGGGCTGGTGGTCTCCTTGGTAAGAGGATAGTGCAGGCCTTCAAGGATCACGAGGTTGTGGGGGTATACCACAGGAGCCAACCGGAGACCTCCCCTTTCCTTATCCTTGACCTTAGCTCCCTAAACTTGAAGCCCATTGAGGAGCTATCGCCGGACGTCATTATTCACGCCGCAGCCCTCACTGATGTGGATAAATGTGAAAAGGAACCAGATCTCGCCAGACTCCTCAACGTTGACGTAACTGGGGAGATCGTAAGGGTTAGCAAGAGGACCAACGCCTTCCTCGTTTACATTTCAACGGATTACGTCTTTGACGGGACTAGGGGCGATTATCGAGAGGAGGACGAGACCAATCCCGTGAACATTTATGGTCTAACGAAACTCGAGGGAGAAAAGCTGGTGAGCGACGTGGATAGCCTAGTAGTTAGGACGAGCACGCCCTACGGGAGTAATCCTGCTAGCGGAAAGGACAACTTCGCGCTCTGGTTGCTCAAGAGGCTGAAGGCTGGGGAGAGGGTTAACGCCCTCGTGGATCAGGTTACTTCTCCGACCCTCAACACGAACTTTTCCCTGATGTTGAGGGAGGCCGTGGACAAGAGGATTAAGGGTGTGTTGCACCTGGCTGGTCGATCCCAGGTTAGCAGATATGACTTCTCCCTAGCCCTCGCAAGGACCTTTGGGCTCGATGAGGCCCTGATTAACCCAGCTCACTTTAACGAGATGAAGTGGTTCGCGAAAAGGCCCATGAACTCCTCCCTCAACGTAAGCAAGGCAATGTCGCTTGAACATAAACCCATGAGCCTTCAGGAGGCCTTGAGCGAGTTCAGGAGGGAGATTGAGGCCAACGATAGAGTCTGGAAGTGAGATGGAAGGATTTCTAGTAATTGCAATCCAATCCAGAAGCAAGACCCCCTTCCCCGCCATATTCAGCATTGAGTAGAGTAATTAGCCCATTAATCCTCAGCATTGCATTAACTCCGTGTACTTGACATGTGGAACCTTTATCGAGAATCTCATATCTTTCTCCTAATTCTTTCAAGTCTAATCTCTTCGTTCAACTTCTCCAGAAACCCTCCAATCCACCTGTTCCGAGAAGTTAGGGAAAACAGACGTTCAAACGCTCCCTCATATTCGAACTTAAGGATCAGCTCATCATCCTTTGGAGCGAAGGTTAATCTTCCCGTCCCTGATCCACTACTCTTGACTTGGAAGACGTATCTAATCTCTGTTCCCTTGAAAACCGTTCCCGATATCTCGAAGTCCCTCATTGCATATTTTCCGCTACCCCTAAAGGAAGAACCGTTAACCGTGATACTTTTGACTGGTGGAAAGACTCTAGGAATCACGAACTCAGGATCAGATAGAATAGTGTTTACCGCTTCCCATTCATGATCCAGTTTTATGCTTCTCGTTATTTCCATACATAAGAATGAGGCGACTTATGCCTAAAAGTATTTTTGAAACGGAATTTAATCACAGGTATAAATCTCTTGATATTCATGAGTAATCTAGGGCGTGATCTATCACATTTAATATAGAGAAAATCACCTTTTTTAAGCCCTGACTCGGATCATGCGAAGAAACTTTAATAAATAAAGATTAACCCTCTAATTGTATGGTTCAGTACAAATGGATAGCTTTATCAAACACTAGCCTCGGCGTCTTCATGGGTTTCATGAACGCCAACATCGTGTTAATCTCTTTACCGGCGATATTCCGCGGAATAGGAGTGAATCCCTTCAATTCATTTCAGTACTTGTTGTGGATTCTATTTGGGTATAGCATAGTCTCAGCGATCCTAGTCGTGAACGTGGGGAGGATCTCAGACATTTTTGGCAGGGTGAGGATGTACAACCTTGGGTTTCTGATTTTTACTGTGGCATCGATCCTCCTCTACCTGACTCCTGGACAGGGGGATGTGGCAGCCCTTCAGCTGGTGATTTACAGGGTGATACAGGCAGTTGGGGGAGCACTCTTAATGGCGAACAGCGCGGCGATCCTGTCAGAGGCTTTCCCTCCAAAGGAGAGGGGATTTGCTCTAGGCCTCAACGGAGTCATAGGAATATTTGGAGGAGTAGCTGGGATAATTATAGGGGGTATACTGGCCTCAATCTATTGGAGAGACGTCTTTCTAGTTAACGTCCCCATAGGGATCCTAGGGACAATCTGGTCAATGAAGTCCCTCAAGCAACTGAGCAAACCGGAAAGGAACCAGAGGATAGACATTCCAGGTAATGTCCTGTTCGCGGTCTCCCTGATCCTAATCCTTGTGGGAATAACGTACGGGATACTCCCCTACGGGAACCAGGTGACCGGGTGGTCAAATCCATACGTAATCTCGGCGATTGTGAGCGGGTTAGCCCTGTTGGGAGTCTTCCTTTTTGTGGAGACCAAGTTTCCAGATCCCATGTTTAGGTTGGAGCTCTTTAAGATTAGGGCTTTCTCAATGGCATCTCTGGCAGTGATCTTGGCCCAATTAGCCTTTGGCGGTCTCCAGTTGATGCTTGTCCTCCTGTTACAGGCCATATGGTTACCCCTTCACGGTTACAGTTATGAGGTGACTCCATTCTGGGCAGGGATATATCTACTTCCTCTATTGGCAGGGTTCGGAATAATGGGTTCAATTGCCGGAAAGCTCTCCGACAGATATGGGGCTAGGACCCTAGCTACCCTTGGGCTAGTGATTCTGGGAGTTGGGCTTTTGGGACTCACCACATTGCCTTACAACTTCAATTATCTCGAGTTTGCCACAATCATCTTCTTCATGGGTATTGGGAATGGACTTTTCGTGTCCCCGAATACGGCATCCCTCATGAATGCCTCCCCTCCACAACACAGGGGATCGGCATCAGGGATAAGGGCAATGCTTACCAACACGGGAAGTACACTGAGCATTGGTGTATTCTTCACAATAGTGATCGAGGTACTCTACCTAGTATTACCAACAACCTTATCTACGGCATTGACATCTGCGGGAGCTCCTCAGTTAATTCCCTACATGACCAAGATTCCGCCCACTGCAGCAATATTTGCGGCGTTTCTTGGTTACAACCCGGTTTCTGCTATTCTGTCACAGCTTCCGCCTTCAGTTGCAAGCTCAATCCCAAGCTCAGTCGTTTCCACGATAACTGCAAATACCTGGTTCCCGAACGTCATAGCGCCTGCGTTCATGCAAGCGTTGAGGATAGCATTCTTCACCGCTTCAGGACTTTCCTTTGCCGCAGCAGTAGCCTCAGCCCTTAGGGGTAAGACAGTGATTTATGAGGAGAGAGTTGTGGAGACTACCAGGGGACAAGGTAAATGATCCTTTTTACTCGGTTCTCGCTTAAGCTTCCATGGACAGGAAACTAGCACTTCTGGCCTTAACCTTAGTTCTCTCCACGATGTTAATAAGGGCTTCAAGTAATGTGATCTCAACTACTCTACCGATCCTGGCCAAGTATTACCTCGGGTTCTCAAACCTGTTGGTTGGGGTCCTAAGTGCTATCTTTACCGTTGCTACCTTCGTGGGAAGTGCATTCCTAGTCAGGTATTCCAGCAGAGTAGTCCTGGTCACGACTCTCCTGGTTTACTCCCTGTCTTTGGCCCTTCTCTCTGTGGTTTCCTCTCTCTCCGTCTGGATTGTGACCGGGATCTCTGGGGTCACTCTCGGCGTCATTATGCCTAACCTTATCACGATCTCAGGTAAGGCCGAGGATAGGAGGACAAGGGAAAGGCTACTGAACATCTATGCCCTGTCCCTTAGCATTGGCCTAGTTGTGGGTCCCCTGATCGAGGCGAGACTAATCCCGTTCTTAGGAGTCCGAGGCGTTTTCCTAGCGTTCGCCCTAGCTCCTCTAGTGGCTATACCCCTCCTTCGTGGGGCTTCAGTCTCTTCAGGTTCAGGCAGAACCACGGTGAGGAACCCAGCTCTCACGGTGGCGATCCTCAACATAGCTAGCTATGAACTGGTCTTCTCCTTCCTTCTTACCTTTGGTGGGATCTTCATGAGGGAGAGTTTCGGGTCTAGTCCACCTGAGATCGAAATAGGATTTTCCCTGTTCTTCCTGGCATCTCTCCTGACTAGGTTAATCCTCTCTATTTCCCCGGTGGAGAGGGTGAGTAGGGGAGTATTACTATCACTTCTGCTTACTATGACTGGAGTTGTGGTCATGATAGTCTCAAGATCCTTAGTTGACTTCATGATATCCTTGACGATACTGGGAATACCTCATGGAATAACAATGCCCATGTCCACCGTGGTGATTACAAGGGGAATTCCACCGGAGATGAGGAACGTTGCAAACGGTCTCTTCTTTGCGTCCCTAACCATGATAGGATCTACGACCGCGTTCCTTTCCGGGATAGGGATCACCCTTTTAGGATTTAGGGACGTCCTCCTCACTATCCTTGGTCTCGTGTTGTTAATAGGTGTTGTACTCATGAGCAGGGTTAGAATAGTGGATACATGGACAAGTAGAAAGATGAACAAATAGAAAGAAAAAAAGAACTAGTATGAATCTGCGAAGTTCATCAACGAGATCGTGTTAGCTATTTCCCTTAAGGACACAATCCCCAAGGGTTGGTCCTTGTCCTTCACTAGGAGATGGCGAATCTTCTTCTCACCCATTAACTCGAGGGCCTCAAACAGGGGCAAGTCCCTGTCCACAGATATGACTGGCCCCTTCCCAATCTTTCCTGCAGGAGTTGAGTAGTCAAGTCCGTCCGCCACGGCCCTGGTTATATCCCTTTCAGTAACTATGGCCACGATCTCTCCCCTCTCGTTAGTGAGGACAACCGAGCTAACGTCATTTTCCCTCATGACCTGAGCAACTTCCCTAATAGATGAGGCAATGGGTAGTGAAACCATCTTTTTTACAACTAATTGTCCAACATTCATTATCATATATTATAATAACTACTACTTAAAAAACTTTGACTTACCCGTACCTGAGGGACATTCCAAGGCCATACCTTGGGTAACTCCAGGCTATGTTGTGGAAGGGACATGCAATTCTGCACGCACCGCACTCTACGCAGTTCTCGTAGGATAGCACAAGCTTATGTCCGTCCCACGTGTAAACGTTGGCAGGGCAGACAGATATGCAGGGTTGCGGAGTTCCATACTCCTGTTCACACTTGATGCATTGCGCCTGGTCCCTTATCCTCAGATGCGGTTCTTCGTCCCTCTTGTACCTAAGGGTGTAAAGTTTCTCCTCGACTCTCATTATAGAGCACCCATGAGTAGTAATGCATGTTTAAACAGTCTCCACGAGTTCCTCTTGACTGGGTCAAGGGAAAGCTCGCCTGAGACCCAGGACGAGGATAGCTCGGTCGCCATGGAAATATACGAGCTCATGTTCTCCTCTCGAAGGAGCTCCTTTACCAGAGGTCTCAGCTTAACTGACTGGGACACGATCCTGTCTCCTAGGAGAGCCCTCTCATACCCCTGGCATTCTCCCTTGACCGCATACTCTCCCGCAAGGGCACCTGAAATCACTGCGGGGCCAATTCCGTTAAAGGTGATCGGATTGACTAGACCCAGGGCGTCTCCAGCCAGGAAGACGTTCCCGTGGCAGGGTTTCCATGCGGGGAAACCGTTCTCTGGGATAATCTTGGCAGAGTACTCCCTAAGCGAGAAACCCTTCACCAGTTCCTGAATCCCAAGGGTTCTCTTAACCTCCTCAAGGACGTCCTGTGGTCTAATCTTGTGGGAGATGAGGGAGGTCATGTGAATTCCTATGCCAAAGGCGATCGAGTCCTTGTACGTGTAGAGGAATCCTGCCCCAGGTACAGGATCCTGAAACAGATACCTCACGGATAACCCCTCCTGATCACTGGACAGGCCTAGCCTCTTGTTTACCTCGTCCTTGTTCAGGGAATACACCTCCTTCACCGTCTGAACGGTTTCCTCAGGGGTTAGGTCTCTCCTTAGGCCTGCCCCCATGGATACGAGTGCGTTGGCACCCTCTGCCAGGATTATGGTTTTCCCCTGGACCTCCCCCCTATCTGTGATAACTCCCTCTGGCCCAAGTTTCAGGGCTGTAGTCTTGGTCAGGACCAGTGCCCCCGCACCCTCGGCTTGGGAGGCCATCCACTTATCTAGCTTAAGCCTGCCCACGTTTATTAACCTCTCCTTTGGCCTTATCTCCAGCTGGACCTCCCCGCTGTTACCCATGACAAGTCTGACTCTCTTAACCTCCCTTTCCACAGGAATGCTCTTGACATCAAACACCTTTAGGTCGTCGACCCTGACCATCGCCCCTGACACGTTCTTCGCTCCCGGCTCAGATCCCCTCTCCAGCACCAGGGTCTTGGCACCTAAGCTGGCAGCCTTGAGCGCAGCTGCGCTCCCCGCAGGCCCAGCACCAACAACTATGACGTCGTACATCCTCACAACCTCCTGATGAGTTCTGGTATTACCTCAAACAGGTCCCCAACAAGGCCGTAATCAGAGTTGTTGAAGATCTGTGCATCGGGATCGTTGTTTATGGCTATGACCTTCTTAGCACCTGAGATGCCCACTAGGTGTTGAACTGCACCAGAGATTCCCACAGCGACGTAAAGCTTGGGCCTTATGGTTACACCTGTCTGTCCCACTTGCCTTTCCTTGGGGTACCAGCCAGAGTCGGCGAGGGGCTTAGTCACTCCCACGACTCCGCCCAGTTTCGACGCCAATTCCTCAATCATCTTTATGTTGGAGGGATCCCTGATCCCTCTCCCAACACCCACAACCACCTCAGCCTCAGCCAGCACATTTCTCCTCTCCAGAGCCTTTCTCTCTAGGACCCTGAACCTTGTGAAGAGGTCCTCGATCTCCTCCCTCACTATCTCCCCCTTCTGCTCCAGTCTGATTGGCCTAAACACTCCAGGTCTAACCGTGACCATCACTGGTCTCGAGGTGGGACATATTATGGTGGACATCTCCTTTCCTCCAAAGTCAGGCCTGGTGGAGTTCAGGACTCCCTTATCATCAACCTCAAAACTCGTGCAATCAGCTATCAACCCCGTGTTAACCGTGATCGCTGTAGTGGACGCAAGCTCCCTCGCGTTCCTGGTCCCTGGGAACATGACCGCCTCTGGCTTGTATTTCTGAATGAGACGGGAGAGGGCCTGAGTGAAGACGTCGTTATCGTAGTAGTTGAAACCCTTGGTTACGGCGTGATACACCTTATCGGCCCCATGTTTAAAGGAGAGCTCCGCCAGGGACTCTACGTTCTCTCCCACGACGACGGCCCCAAGCTTCGTTGACATTAAATCTGCAATTCTCCTTGCCTCAGCCATGATCTCGAATGATGCCAGGTTTGGATTGCCTCCCACATGATCCACGTAAACCCACACCTCCCCCTGTACCTTTACCTTGGGTTGTGGTTTCACGTATTGTTCCGTACCCGAGGAGTCGTCCTTGAGGGACTCCCTTATCTTCTCCACCAACCAGTCTATGGCTCCTGGCTCACTCGCCTTCTTTATCTCTGGATTCCTAGTCTTGGGTGGAGGATGAACCTTAATCACCTTTGTGGGCGAGCCCGCAAGCCCAATCTTGTTTGGTTCCGCCCCAATGTCATCCTTCGAGAGTTTGACTATCTTGGTGGTTTTAGCCCTGATTAAGGAGTTTATGTCAGGTTCCCTGGGCTTGTTCGCTGTGTCCATAATTGTGAGCACCGCAGGGATGGGAGCCTCCATTGTTACCTCCTCAACTTCGGTTGCCTTCACTGCAATCACATGCCTCTCATCCAGTTCCTTCACCTCCTTAACGTAACCCAGGACTGGTATTCCAAGCCACTTCGCAGTTTGAGGACCCACTTGCTCCGTTTCACCGTCTACTGCCCTTCTTCCAAAGAGGTAGAGATCGGCTCCTCCAAGCTTCTGTATGGCCTTGAACAGGGTGTATGACGTGGCCCAGGTATCCGCACCGGCCATTGCCCTGTCAGTGATGAGGTAGGCATCATCTGCTCCCATGGCAAGGGCGTCTCGAAGGGCCTGTTCTCCCTGGGGTGGTCCCATGGTGATTACCGTGACCTTACCCCCATACTTTTCCTTGAGTCTCACTGCCTCCTCTATGGCGTGAAGATCTGGGGGATTAACCACCGCAGGAACTCCTTCCCTCACAAGGGTGTTGGTTACTGGATCAACCCTAAGATCGTCAGCGTCTGGGACCTGTTTGATGGAGACGATAATTCTTACCATGTTTTTCATCATTAATTACGATACTCACGTATATAAATTCACCATCAATTGTAATGAACATGATGATAGATGTTTTAACAGGAATTGTTGTATAAAATGACCGTCTTCAATCCTGTATCTCGCGACAGGTCTCGTCCAGTAGGTCTTTCCACTCCCCTGTGGCAACTTCCCTGCAGTAATCAGTCAACATCTTCACGTCAGCTAGGTTCACGTAACTTAGAAGCTTAGGTAAGGTCACATACCAGGACAATCTCCTCACGTTCACGTCCTTGTCCTGGAGCAATTCCAGGAAACAGGGTATTCCCGATATGATGACCTCCCTCTTCACGTGGGGGAGATCGGGAATCAAGTTCCATACCCTATACCTAGTTCCATGATCTGGGAAACATAGGAGTGGTTGTAACTCAAGCTTTCCGCTCCTTATCAATTTCTCTGCGGTCACCCACGCCTCATGTTTGATGTCCTTATCGTCGCTCTGAAGGTATCTAAAAAGGTCCTCGCTCTTCACCCTAAGCTCCCTGAGGTCGGAGAGAACACGTTCTTTCTCTTCCATTAGGCTACATACTCAAGTCAGAATAAAAGGGTTCAGGACTCAGATTACCGTGACATGTCAGGTAGTTGCTTAATTCGAAGTCACGCATTAGAGGATCTGTTGAACTCGGAGAGAGAAAATATAGGATAGTTTAATATTTAGATAGCTAGATATTCAGACATGAGAAAGACATTGGTTCGTCTAGACGAAAACATTTACAGGGAGCTCGTAAGACTCTCCCTTAAGGAGTACGGAAATACCAGGCATATCTCAGACGTGTTGAATGAATTGCTGAGGAAACAGTTAGCTGAAGGTAGAAGGAAAAAGGTTGAGATGAAAATCTCCGTGAAAGTTGAGGGAGCCGAGAATCTTACGCCTGAGGAGATAGATAGGCTTGCAGAGGACGCATATAGCGGTAGTTGATACCAACGTCCTTGTTTACGATCTAGTCGAGAACTCGCCCTTTCACATGGATGCCAGGGAGAGGTTGAACAAGTTGGACGCAGTGGTGCTCCTCCCAAACATTCTCGTGGAATTTATCCTGGTTACCTCGGTGAAACTTAAGATGGACCAGGAAATAGTGAAGGGGAAGGTAGAGGAGATACTCAGGAACTCGGTGATTGCAAGGGTAACAAGAAGAGACTTCAAGACAGTTCTAGGCCTTCACCTCAACATGAGGGAGATAAATGATCATCTTCTCGTCGCTGTTGCCAAGAGACTGAAACTCCCAGTCCTAAGTTATGATTCTGACGTGATCAACCTGTGTACTAGGTTTGGGGTTGAGACGATCTAGCACATGCTCTTGGACACAGGATATCCGCTCATAATGGGAACCACGTGCCCCTTTATCATATGTTCCATGAACTCAGAGAAATTGAAACCTGAGGCCCTGAGCCAGAAATTGGAACTGGACGTGATATTTACCATGATCTTGACTAAGCTTCCCTCGTTCATCTTATTCACGGAGATGTCCATCTCAAACTTCGTTTCATGATCCAGTAATTCGCCCCTATAGGAAATCCCCAGAGGTGAGTATATAGGTCCCTCTAGAAATCCCTCCCTGGTTTTCACTCCGTTCCCGATCTTTATCCAAGCCTTCCCAGCCCCGAAGAGGTAAGCTACGTGAAACCTGGAGAAGTTTGGGGAGGTGGCCTGAGACGGCATGACAAAGTTTTGGGATGATTCGTCAAATAGCTCAAGGATAGCCACGTGTCCCAAACTCCCCACGAAAAAGAAGGGATTGGCAAACCGTGACATCACCGTCTCTCTGGGAACGTTAACTGTGAACTCAAAGTTCTCAATCAAGGGTATCATGTAAATAATCGCATTTTAGTATAAAAACTTTCACTTATATCTTCTATTTATAATTATAATAATTCTTTAGAAACAGGATTAGACTTGTCCCTTAGGAGAAGATTCGCGTAGACTCTATTCTGGATGAGGTGTAGGGATCAAGATCAAGAAAACTCTACTTTTTTCTGAGCGTTCACGATAGGATGTGAATCGAGCCATCTCACTACCGTACAAACAAGAACGAGCTTTGAGGATCTGATCGCGAATGAGCCAATATCTGTGTCACAAAACTTCGTGTGCTCATTCCACAGGATACTAAAGTATTTAATTATAAGATCATGAAACAATATATGAAAGTCGTTTTCATACGCCCCAGTAATCCAACTGGGAGTGGATATCTTAGGTCCTTTGGATTCCTTCCCGTTCCCCTAGGTTTGCTACAATTAGCTGGCGATGTGAGGGCGACGGGGAATCATGAGATCAAGATCATTGACATGGAGGCTGATCAGATGTCTATTCCAGACGTAATCAACGACACTGTCAGATTTAACCCAGATATTGTTGGGCTAACACTCCACGCCACCGCTGCCCATAACGTGTCTGCGTCCATAGCCAAGGGAGTAAAGGAGATGAAGCCTGACGTAATTACCCTGGCTGGAGGTCACCACGCTACATTCGTCCCTGAGGAGATGCTGAGAAGCAATTTCGACGTTGTAGTGATGGGGGAGGGCGATGAGACTATGATGGAGTTGGTTAACGTGCTCGAGAACAACGATGACTTGGGTAAGGTGAAGGGAATAGTATACAAGGATAAGGAAGGGAACATTAAGAGGACACCGCCCAGGCCACTCATAAAAAGTTTAGATAAGCTTCCCATGCCGGCCTTCGACCTAGTGGATAGGGAAAAGTACACTTTTGATGTATTTGGTAGGAACGAGACAGTAGCCTGTATGGAGACCAGTAGGGGATGTCCCTACGCCTGTGAGTTCTGTTCCGTAACCCCTACCTGGGGGAACTCGTGGAGAAACAAGTCCAATGAGAGGATACTCAAGGAACTCTCGGAGATAAGAAGGTTAGGTTATAGCTGGGTGTTCTTCACGGACGATATCTTCATCGTTCAGCCCAATATAAAGGATAGGATGAAGCTCTTCGACCAGATGATGGAGATGGGGTTAAGTACCAACTTCATAGCCCAAATGAGGGTTGACATTACGGCGAGGAACCCAGAGGTAATTAAAAAGGCCTCAGATGCTGGGCTAAGAATAGCTTTCCTAGGGGTGGAATCAGGGGACGATGAGACCCTGAAGAAACTTCATAAGGGAACAGTTACGTCTTTGGCAGAGAAGGCAGTCGAGGTTCTTCACGAGAATGGGGTAGTAATCCTGATAGGCCTAATACTGGGTGCACCTTACGATACCTTCAAGAAAATGATGAAGACCATAAGGTTTGCCTACAGGCTATCCGATCTTGGGGCTGATAGCGTTCAGTTCAGTATTTACACCCCACTACCTGGGACTAGGGTTTTCGTTAAGGCGCTTAAGGAGAAGAGGTTGTTCACCCTAAATTGGGACTACTATGATATCCTGCTTCCAGTTATGAAAACAAAGAGCAACCCCCTTCTGGTTCAGTTCCTTCAATATTACGGTAATTACACCTTCTACGTGAGGAAGTGGATAAGGAGCAAGTTCGTGCGCAATAGGGTTCCTGAGAGGAAAATGGAATTGTTGAGGAGGGCCGAGAAGTATTTCGCCGGAAAACTGGGATATTACATGAAGGAAATAGTCGTGAGCCTTCCCATGGGATTAATCAAGACCGCAAGACTAATGAGGCAGGAATCTCTTCCTCCAGACGGGAAATTGCAGGAACTTATCGCCTCTAGTAAGGTTATAGTGTACAGTGAGACCGAGGACAAGAGGAACAAGTACTTTTCCATAGATGATTAAGGAGGCGACGATTAAAGATGAAGGGTTAGTATGCTCGGGATTTAATGATAGATGAACAACTGTTCAGATATAGAAATGTTTATTAGAGATGAGGGTGACTTGAGGTTATGAAGCTAAATCTTAGAATTAACCCTGAAGCATCCACCGGTGAAAAGTGCGAGACTTGTGGTAAACCCCTCACTCCTGAAAACCTTTACACCAGGAGAATAGGCGGGCAGGTCCACTACTTCTGTTGCTCCCACTGTGCTGACGCCTTTGAGAAGGATCAGCATTGTTGTTAGTGAAGGGAAATGCATAAGCTGGCCATAATCGGGTATGGGGCGGCCGGATTTGCGGCAATGATTAAGGCCAACGAGTTGGGAGTTAAACCTGTTCTAATAGGGAAGGGGGAAATAGGAGGAACTTGCGTTAACGTGGGCTGCGTTCCTTCCAAGAGGATGTTACACGTCGCAGAAATCTACAAGAAAGCTAGGGAGGTCACGGGAAGCGAGGTATATCCACCCTTCAGTTCTTTTCAGGAGAAAGATGCTCTAGTTCAGGAGATGAGGAAGACGAAGTACGAAGATCTCCTCTCGTATTACGACGTGGAGCTTATTCAGGGCGAGGCCAGGTTCATCTCTCCCCACGCGGTAAAGGTGAATGGTCAGGTAATTGAGGCCGAGAAATTCGTGATTGCAACCGGATCATCTCCCCTAATCCCTCAGATACCTGGCCTGGACAAGGTTGGGTTCTGGACCAACAGGGAGGCCCTGTCCCCAGATAGGAAAATTGACTCCCTTGCAGTGATAGGTGGAAGGGTCCTGGCCCTCGAGTTCGCACAGATGTACTCTAGGATGAAGGTTGAGGTCGCGATCCTTCAGAGGAGTCCGATGTTGATCCCAGACTGGGAGCCTGAGGCCTCAGTAGAGGCAAGGAGGATCATGGAAAATGACGGAGTGGCCGTAGTCACAGGTGTGAACGTGAAGGAGGTCAGGAAAGGGGCAGGAAAGATCGTGGTAACAGATAAGGGTGAAGTTGAGGCTGACGAGATACTCCTGGCCACGGGGAGGAAGCCCAACGTTGACCTAGGACTTGAGAACGCTGGTATTCGCCTAAATGAGAGGGGAGGGATTAAGGTGGATGACGAACTGAGGACTGACAACCCACACATATACGCGGCAGGGGACGTCTTGGGAGGTAAAATGTTGGAGGCCCTGGCTGGAAGGCAAGGTTCAATTGCCACAGAGAACGCGTTAACAGGTTCGCACAAAAGAGTGGACGAGAACGCAGTCCCTCAGGTCATCTTTACTCAGCCCAACCTTGCGAGGGTTGGTCTCACGGAGGCTGAAGCTAGAGCTGGGGAAGGTGAAGTTGAGGCAAGGGTTCTCCCCATGAGTTCAGTGGCAAAGGCTGAGATCATCAACTCCAGACTAGGTTTCGTCAAGATGGTGACCATGAACGGTAGGATCGTGGGAGTTCATGCTGTCGGAGAGAACGTTGCGGAGATGATCGGTGAAGCTGCTCTTGCGATAAGGTTTGGGGCCACAGTGGACGACCTCATAGACACAGTGCACGTGTTTCCAACAATCGCCGAATCCCTCAGGTTAGTTGCACTGGCATTTAGGTCTGACGTGAGTAGGTTAAGCTGTTGTGTGTGATTGAATGCTGATAGCTAACCGAGCAGGTTAACAGCCTTGAGAATCTCAACTGCCCTAAGCGCGCTTCTCTCTTTGTCTCTTATCTCCAACATGATGTCTGCGTCTCCAATCCTGGATATTTCCCCAATGTACTCTCTGAAGTCGTTTTCATCTAGGGTATTGGCGTGAACCCCTGGCATCTGGCCAGGTTCCTGAGAACTATAGTCAGTCATCGGGGTTCCTCTCCACGTGTCCTTGGCGAGGGAGAAGGCTTCAGATAGGGTCTCCCCGTTACCGTTAACCTGGTGATGGAGGTTGTCAAATACTACGGGAACTCCAAGTTCCCTGTGCAATGAGAGACAATCCCGGAGTGTATATATCTTGTCATCGTTTTCCACGGCAAGCCTCTTCGCAACATTTTCTGGAAGAAGGGAGAAGCCCCTCACGAACCTCTCGATACCACTTTCCTTCCCACTGGATCTGCCTCCAACGTGTATCTGAATATACCCCTCGACTCCCATGATGTCTAGGAGATTTGCATGGTACTCCAGCTCCCTAATGCTTGCCTCAATAATCTCCCTTCTTTCAGAGTTTATTACTGTGTATTGTCCAGGATGCATGGAGACCCTTATTCCGTTATTTCTCACGTAAGACCCAATTTCCTTAAGCAAGTCTCTCAGCTCATCCCTCCAGTTCGTCGTGTTCTTGGGATGAGACGCGAAGGGGATGGTGTTCGAGCTTATCCTGAAGAAGAGGATTACGTGTTCCACATTCCACGCTAGAATCCTCTTGAGACAGTTGAGGTTTGAGGAGGCAGTATCTAAAACCTTTTCCTCAGTCAAGTTCTTCAATCTGAACGTTGCGTCAGCCCTACAGTCCAGGGAATAGTTGGTGGACACGTATCCTATCTTCACGAAATCGACTGCGGTCCTTAGCTTAAATTTTAGTTTTAGTGCGGAGTTTACATCAAGATTCTTTACCTTGAGTCTTGAAATAATATCATGTTCGTTCATAACGCCCTGGATCTCCTGAGGTTTGAGCACGCGGTGATTAGGTTGAGGTTCTCCATAGCCATGGAGATACTAGATCGCGATCCTGAACTTGGTTTATCTCTTCTCAGGGATACGCATAACTTCGTTGTGAAATGGCACGCCATGATAGAGGACAAATACGTCTTTCCCTCGTTTGGGGACAAGGCGAAGCCCTTCAGCAACGATCACCTACTCATAGACAAGTATGGTACCAACTCCATTTCCCAGGGAAGAAAAGACTGGATTCAGAGATATGTGAAGATCGTCCTCGATCACAACCTCAATGAGGAAAGGGAACTTTTCGTCATGCCAGTTGATCAAGGTTCCTGGAGCAAGATTCTGGAGGAGATTAGACGGTACCCGGACTACACTAGGATTACGGGAATGAGGGTAGAGTCTTGACGATGTAAGCGTGTCTTGCTTGGCATCCACATCAATCCACAATTGAACATAATTGTAGTTTTCCCATTTAGTTAAAGTATTAACTAAGATAAATCGCGGATAACGTAGTTAGAAACTATAAACAAAATACAAATCAACATGCCATATTTAAAATCTTGAAAATCAAAGGTAACATGGTGATTAAAATGGTGTTTATAGATGATTTAGCCTTAATGTTATTCACCTTACCCTTGGTCTCGGTTCTCATAGCTTATACAACAATACAGGCCTATCTTGGCTTCAGGAAGGAGGGATATAGTGCCATAAAGAGAAGCCTTGATGACTCTATCATTCCAGCCAGCGTCCTAGGAGTTGTCATCACAGTTATGGCTCTTTGGGGAGAGTTTACCTGGACCTTACCGGGCAGTTACAATATTCTTTTCTATGACGTTTACCTCCTAATGGGAATCATAATCCTCTCCTACTCTATTGCCGTTTACATGGAGAAGAGGCTTCAGACCACGGGGATATTTGCCCTCTTCGTTGGTCTAATCACAATATACTACGGAGTTGTAGGCTATAGGCTAGGGTTGACAGAGGAACCACTGGCGTTGTTGGGACTTTACGTTGCGTATGGTATTGCAGGAATTCTAGGTTACCCCGTGACAGTGATACTTGATAGGTTGAGGTCTCAGGCAGTTGAAAACAAGGATCCGCCAATTGGTGCTTGGATTGTGGTTTTCGTGTTATTCTGGTTAGCTGTAATAGTGGCAGGAATACTAGGGGCAGTAATCGGAATTGAGACGATCCCGGCACACCTGGCCCATGCGCCGTGATACTCTCTTTTTTTATTTTACCTCTCGTCTTCTCCCCTTTTCTCTCCCACAACAAAGTAGAACAGGTTGAGTGCTAACTCCCTGTAAACCCTAAGGTTCAGCAGTCTAGAGAACAGTTGTCTGTAGTACGAGTTAGTGTATAACCTCCTGTAAATATAGTAGATGTACCTGTAATCGCTGGCCTTGGCTCCACCCAACGCGGCAATGTATGGCATCACGTAATGAAGATAGAACCCCACGTAAGCCCTTTTCCACACGGAATCGGGCTTCCCCATGGCAATGAACGCTAGAACATGACGAGAGACCCTCTCCATCTCCCTCACCACCGCTTCAACGTTGTCTGAGGCGTGAAGCGCGAAACTACTCATCACAAGGTCAAAGGAATTATCCCTGAAGGGGAGCGCGTCAAAAGAGCCCTGAATCCTATCTCCCTCCACCAGGGAGTGCCTCAACATGTTTTCTGAGTAATCCACCATCACTGAGTAGGCTTGGGTGAACTTCCTAAGAACGTATGTGAGCTCTCCCTTACCTGATGCGACATCGAGGACTGACCCTGGATTGGGACAGAACTTCAATGCAGTCTTAACTAGATTGGCTCTCCATCTAACGTCTTGATTGAAGGAGATGAACCTGTTTGCCCTATCGTAACTGGAAGGTATATCCTCGTAAATTCTCTTGAGCTCGTCGTCAGTAGCCTTAATTTCCTGCATGGCTAGAGTATCACTTGAGGATTTAAACGTTTCACGTTAACTTGAAGGTCTTGCCCACTCCCATGTCCACGAATACCTTCTGGTTCTGGGCTAGGGATTTCACCAAGTTCCCGCTACAGTGAGCTGGCCCTATTCTCTTGCTCTCCTTGAGCAGGCTTGAGAACACCTCCTCCACATGTTCCCGTGGAGAGGAAAGGAGATGAAAACCTCCCAGGACGGCCTGAATCTCCTCGGGCTTAACCTTCTCCTTGAGATCCCTTACTATGTTTAGGACTCCCGCATGACCGCAACCTGTGACGGCAACGGCTCCTTCTCTCGTCTTAATGTAGAGTGACGCGTCATCCTCCATGTTATCCTGGGTAACTCCCTCGCTAACCTTGAAGAGGCCTCCCGTATACTGCGGGAAACCAAACCTCTTCACCTCTCCGCTGAACACCAGCCCGTCAACGAATTCCAGGGGACTCTTGGTAAGGACTAGTGAGAACTCCTTCTCCATTTCCTCCCTAGTGAGGGGAATAGAGATATCCTGCAATTTCCCAGACCAGTTGAGTAGTTTCCGCTCAAATACGCCAGGGTGAGCAATCACCATCTTTCCCCTGAGTTTCTTGAGTAGCTTGGGGTTACCAAGCCCGCCAATGTGGTCTCTATGTCCGTGGCTTAGGACAACGTAATCTACCTGCGTTAGGTCCAAACCTAGGAGGGACGCGTTGTGCAGGACTGGAATCCCAGAGTTCCCAACGTCAAACAGGACCTTGACCCCTTGGTACTCCACTAGTGCTGAGAAGCCCCACTCTCCTAGAAGGGGAGGTATCACCGTCGAGGAGAAGTTGTCACTCAGAACCGTGATTTTGAGTTCCATAAGTATTATACTTACGGCGGGTTATGAAACTTCTTTAACCGGGGAGTTAAAGGAGAGGGTCAAGGGTCGCCTATCGCTTTCAAGAAATCTTGGAAACTTGCTTTCCAGAGACATTGAAATCCACGTTTTCGCCAGTTTTGGAGGTAGCTCATCTCGAAATCTTGATGGGATCTTCCGCAGATCCTCAAAGAATCATCTAGTACATGATCCATTCACTCAGGGTCAAGCCCCTTTCCAAGAGCTTCTTCTTTAGCCCCTGAGGATCTTGAATCATAGTTACCCTAGTCTCTCCCGTCTCTCTATCAAGGATGACCAGCTCTGATGGATACAGGAAGTCCATGACCATGGGCGAGTGCGTTGTGATCAGGAATTGGGGTTTAGAGTACCTAAGAATATCAATTAACTTCTCCATGAAGCTCAGATGCAGGGAATTTTCCAATCCATCTATGATTATCAGGCTAGGCTTAAGTACGTAGATTGAAGTCAAAAGGATTATCATCTTGAGTACGCCCGAGGGAATCGAGGTTGAGGGAATGGCTATCTCTTTCCCATTCACGACCTCCACAGCGAACATTGTAACATTACCGTCGTCGGAGACAGTTTCCCTCAGGTTCATGTTTAGGGAGTTCAGGAGATCGCTTATCTGATCTGGCAGAGGTTTCCCCAGCAGAACCCTAGGGAGACCTGCCCCATCCTCTCCAATACCCTCAGGAGCTGAGACGTGAACAGGTTGGAGAGCGTTCTCCGTGGAACGAAGAATAAGGACGTCGTTGAAGAAGTTTAGCATGAAGTCCTTCAATTCGCTTTCCAGCACAGAAAGGGAGAACAAGTTATCAAGTGTACCGTGATCAAGCGCATTAAATAAATTGAAAACACTATGGTTCACGGGGATATTGATTCTTTTGTCCCCAATCTTGACCGCGTCTCTCTCCCTCTCTATTTCCCTGTCCCCTAGCCTGACCTCCTCCCTTTTTATGGTGAAGGAGTGCTCTCCGTTGATCTCAAGGAAATATCTGTATTCCATTCCCTTGTATTTTCCCTCTAGCTCGAAGGAAATATCCAAACCAGGATCTTGCATGAAAACTACGTTCTTGTATTCGCCCCATCTCGCGAAAGGGTAGGGTGAAAGCGAGGAGGGTCTCAAAACCTGCTTTAGAAGGGAGAACGCATCAACTAGGTTAGTCTTTCCACTACCATTTGGGCCTACTACTGCACTTATTTTTCCGAGATTAAGTGTGACGTCCCTGAAGCTCTTGAAGTTCTTGATTTTGATGGTAGTAATCAAGGTTTTCCTGATTAGTTCCTCCTCCTACGTAAAAAACTTTAGACGAGACCTACACAAGCCTAAGGAATAGCGCGTAATTGATTGCCTGTTTCGGAGAAAGCTAGGATATGATGCAAGGGAAACATACTCCCTAAGGAGTCATATTAATGTTAGTAGGAGCTAAATTATACCTCTTTCGAAGAGGATTTTTATGTATCCCTATAATGGACTAAACCTCTCTTAAGGTAGAAAGTTCCTCGTCATAAAGTCTACATGTGGAGGGAAGTCACCACCAAGTTCAGAATAACAACCTAGTTCAGAAATCACACTGTGGTCACTATCTTTTCCACAACCCTCTCCCAGTACCTCTTCATTGCCAGGAAGGGCAGAGAGATCAAGGCCTCAAAAACCGTTACCCCCTCCATCACTCCGGGGGTAGGTAGGAACGCAATCAAGACTATCCCCACTAGGGGAATCATGGTGAGGAATCCCACAAGGTACCTAGACGGACTGAAGGTCATGGGGTTCTGGAAGTTGATCTGATAGAACCTGGCATAAAGTGAGATGATCATGATCGAGCTCAGCGGCAAATCCACTAGCATGGCAACAGCTATTCCAATCCTCCCCAGGGCAAGGAAAGACAGGGAGATTGGGAGCAACATTAGCCCAACAGATAACGCTTTACTTAGCATGTAATACCTCGCGAACTGGATCGGACTCATCACGTTCATGTCCAGCCAGATAGGTTCCGAGATAAACGCCGAGTTCGAGTAGGATACCGTGAAGATCCAAGTTCCGAGGAGGACGTAGAACCCCAGCTGAAAGCTCCTGAATCCCAGGGCTGACAACACGTAGATCGCGACCCCGACACCTGCGGTGACACTCAAAATCTTCCACCACTCAATCCTCCTGGACACGAATGTATAGCTCCCCATCAGGTTCATTCTTCCGCCAATCTCGAATATCCTCAAGTTCCTCTCCAGCATGAGGAGGAAGGGATTCCCCGCGTTAAAGGTAATCTCCCTCTTGACCTCCTGTTTCCCTGGAGGAGTGTAGGACATCGTGGAGAAGGTGGCGTAATTGAACCTCTTCAGGGCCAGGACCAGGAGGGCCAGCGAGAAAACCGGTAATATCACGTAGCCGTACCAGAAACCAGCAAACATGGATAAGGGACTTAAGGGAAACCTCGCCAAGGCTGACAGGAACCAGGCCACCATGACCACGCTGACCACCGCCTTCTTCCTATTATCAAGGTTGTAAAGGGTTCCGGACATCGACGATATCGCAAGCGCAAGGAAGGGAGGTATCACCAGTCCCGAGAGTCCGAGGGCGTACACGAACCAGGCAACAAACACGGCAGAGAAGAGTAAACTCACGACGAAGTACCCCAGGATGAAGGAGGCAATCAGTTCCCTATCATCCACAGGAAGCATCACTAGGAAGTCGGAGTCTGACTTGGTAACTAGGTTGAACCTAGAATTGAAAGGTGAAATCCCAACAAGGAAGGTAATGTAAAGGATCGAGAGAAGCGAGAACTCAGGAGATATTGCGGGGGAGATTCCTCTTCCAGGAACGCTCATGCCCACTAGGACTGCGTCCAGGAGGACGATCATCATGATTGTGGACTTGGGGAAACGTGATAGAATGATGACCTTCAGAAGTTTAGTGATCATCGGTCATCATCCTCGAAACTACGCTTTCTATGGGCTCGTCCTCCCTTCCTAGGGCCCTTAACTCAGAGATGCTACCGGCCCATATAACCTTCCCCCTCGAGATCATGATCACGTGATCCGTGAGCCTTGAGGCAATCGACATTATGTGGGTCGAGACTAGGAAGGTCGAGTTCATTCCCCTCAGAATGTTGATTACCCTCTCCTGCGTGGGTATGTCCAGGTAGTTGAGGGGTTCGTCGAGGAGGACTATCTCAGGCTCGTGAAGTAGGACGAGGGCAAGAGAGAGCTTCTGTTGGTTTCCCCTGGATAATTTCCCCGCTTGAATCCTTTCGTACTCCCTCAGATCAAACAGGTCAATCATCTCCTCTGCCTTCTCCCTTGGGTTCGGGATCCCCCTAAGGGAGGCGAAATACTCCAGGTTCTCCCTGACCGTCAGAATCCTGTACGGGACTGGGTCCTCAGGGAGGTAGGCGAGTATCCTCTTGACCTCCTTGCTCCCAGGGGGCATTCCCTTGATCGTGACCTCTCCGCTGTCAGGTCTAATTAGGCCAGCGAGGATCTTCATGGTCGTGGACTTACCAGCACCATTTGGTCCTAGGAGGGAGTATCTGCCACCACAGGGGATAGAGAAGGAGAGTCCGTTCAAGGCGTACGTTAGTCCAAATCTCTTGACGACATTGGTCAGCGATATGCAGTCCATTGAAGGAGTAAATCGCCCTGAAAATTAAAATAATTTTGCAAAGCGAATTGAACCCGGGTGATAGGCTAATCGACCTTGTGGAAGATTTGAGGGAAATGAGAAGGTCTAAGAGGCAAAGACCTTTTTCCAGATCTCATGAGTCCACCAGGGGCAGGTCTTCAAAGATCTAGGCTACGAGGTATTGGGAACTAAAACCTAACATTTTGATGGATTTGTACTTAGAAAGATTAAAATAACCCATACCCAGAGATTATTCAAATGTTAAAATTAAAAGTCCTAGGTCTCATAACTATTTTATTGTTACCCTCCTTTTTCGCAATATCCGCAGCCCAACAATCTCCCATGTTTTTCCCTCCAATCCACGGCAAGCCACAACCCCGCGGAGAGTACGTGAACCCATTCCTTTACTACACATCTCCGCCAGCCCCCTCAGGAATAGCGTCCTTCGGCCTCTATAACTACTCAGGTAAGGTAACGCCATACGTCATAGAGACCTCCAAGGTATTGGGTTACGCCAACATTACCAGCTTGCTCGCATACTACAAGCAGGCCAGAAAATACGGCGTAAATCCATACTCTGCTACCCTGCAAATGAACGTCGTATTGCAGGTAAACACTACGCAGGGAACCTTCGCGTATTGGCTACAGGACGTTGGAAGTTTCCAGACAAACAAGAACCAGGTCACCTTCATTGACAATATCTGGAACCTCACAGGGAACCCCTCAACCCTTTCGTCATCTGCGGTGTCCGGGAACGGAAAGGTCGCCTCTGCTGGGAGTGGGAACACCTTCTATTACGACGTGGGTCCAACCTTTACCTACTCCTTCCCGTTCTCATACGTGTATGTGGTGAACACGTCATACACGTCTAACTCAGTGAGTATATGGTTCGGGTATGAGATCCTGCAGGGTAGTCAAGTCACCTCGGTTCAGTACTACGACAAGGTTACCATATCCCAGCCTGGGATAAAGTCCGCGGAGATCACAATTAACGGGAACACGTATACGCCTGACGGTCTCTACTACGACGCGGAGCTAGTGTGGGGAGGTGGAGGAAATGGTGCACCGACACAGTTCACCCATCTCAACTCGTCGCTAGGGCTATACTACTTATCGAGCACTGGGGTGACCCCCATCCCATCACTTTATACCTTCGGTTCCAACACGGCTGAGAGCGCATATAACGTGCACGACAACCTGGTGAACGGGGTACCGGAGAGCTACGTGGGCACAGAGGAGCTCACGATACTAACCAACAACTTCAGTGTGGTGCTCGTCTGACAGAGTTAAAATCTTTTTTAGTTTTCCTTATCTTCATTACTTTATGGCTAAACTCCTTTTCGTAGTAATGAGTGATCCCTCGAGCCTTTCCGAATCCATTAAGGCAGCCCACGCATTTCATTATGCGGTTGAACTGAGTCAGAAGGGGAACGAGGTCCTAGTTTACCTCGACGGGTTGGGGACTAAGATACCCATCTCTGATAGTCCATACAAGGGATTGAAACCCGCCTTTGACGAGGTTGTGAAGAGAGGTCTCCTCCTCGGGGCCTGTGGGTACTGCGCATCCCCTCCGCACCTAAATATAAGGGACCGACTTAAGGTCAAGTTACTGGGAGACGAGCACGACCACTACGCCTTCCAGGACCTCGTGGAAAAGGGGTTCCAGCTAGTTTTAACGTGAATATACCCGGTCCTCTGTAACATGCAAGTGGGTTCTTAAGTAAATCCCTTTTGCAGTAGAATCATTACCACTTATGACCTCCTAAGTCACTTGGGGGGGGGGAGTTAGACGCTATCGGGCCTAGATCAAAAAGGTCAGTGAAAGAAGTTTCGAAGGAAAATTGAACGATTGAGATCTCTAGATACGCTGAGTATTTTCAACCATAATAAACAACCGATTCATCTTTCCTTATGAGGCCCAACTAGGGTTACGAGCTTGCAGGTGGGTTGGCAGAGATTTCATGAGTGTTCTACATAACTATGAGTGGGTTTACGGGTTGTCATGATTAGAAATCAAGAGAAAAAAAAAAGAGTGGTTTACTTACACCTATTACCTTGACATCTCCGCAGCTAGCCTCTTGGCGTAGGCATACACGAGGGGTATCAAGAGTAGACCGAAACCTATGGCCAGTCCCCACGCGAGGACCTGCAGGACACCTGACACGTTAGCGAAGGGCTGAGTTATGATAGCCACTGCAATTAGTATGAAGATAGTGTAGAGGATGAACTTCCCGTAGGACGTCAGCGTAGTCGCGTTTGGATCAGACCTGGAGATGGATTCGAAGGCCTTGTCCGTGATCGTGAAGGCGAACATCAGGATAACTGACGCTAGTATGATGTCGTAGAACAGGTAGGGGCTAATGCTCGGTATCCAGTAAAATATGGCGAGGGTTGCAGCGACGGTGATGATCACGGCATATATTCCGAACCTCAGAACTGCGAAAATGGTCTGGACGAACGGGTCACCTGTGTTCATTTGCTTCATCATGTAGTCGATAAGGATGTTGACCAGGGAAAGTCCCAGCGTTAGCAGGAGAATTGCTCCCGCAAGCGCTGGTAAGTATCTAGCCACATCAGCGACGTAGACCGTTGCTGGTCCTAGGTTAAGTACCGAAAAAGCGACTGCTAACGCTAACAGTATTATTAGCGCCTTCACAACGCCTGGAACTAGGTCAGTGCTAATGGCAGAGGATGGTCCAGTCATTATTCTCGGTAGTATTCTCCTTATCACACTTGCTACTATATTGGCTATGATATAGCCTATTATGACGATGATGACAAATAAAATGATCGAGGGTATGGCATTAACAAATTCAGTTCCTAATTGACTTAGAGATTGGGATATTGTTTGAGCTTGGGCTATTATCATTGTGAGATATAATCAGCGAGTTAACTTAAATCCTTGAGTTTATTTAAGTAGTTTAAAGTTAAATAGTAAAGGAAAGCAGTTAGGTGCGATGAAGGGTGAGAGGTCACTCCAGTTTCGTTCAGGATCCCGACCAGGTTCTGATCTAGTCTCCTACCCCAGGAGTCCTGAGATACTATCTCGGATAGGGGAAGTCCGTAGTTCCGGCCTCTCCGCTCCAGCCCTGGTCTTCCCGAGAAAGAGGTCACATATCCCATGGTAAGATAGGGGACAGATCGATATCCCTTGGAATTCCAAGTAGGTCCTTTACCTTCCCTTTATTAAGGAGGCTCAGCCAACACCGATGTCTTTGGGCTAGCCGTAAGCCAAAGATTTTCAGGGAGTCAACACTATACCAACACGTTTCTGGCCTGTTATCTTGCCTAAGACATGTGGACCGAATTTCGATCAGCCAGGATCCACTGTTAGATTTGGTGGGTACATTATTCCCTCTTTGATGGTATCGAAGAGCATTTTCCTCCTCTCGTCAGGCAGTTCCTACTAGTTCTTCGTATTTCTACCTCCTCAACATCCCTCTTGATGTTTGGTTCCTTTATTATGAAAGTCCACGGTTGGGAATAACCCACTGATGGAATTAGATGAGCAGCTAGGAGGATTCTGGAAAGGACTTGTTATGGTATCGGACCTTGGTTTAAAATAACTTCTTACATCTCTTCTTTCCTAATTTCTTCGTGGACGTCCATATAGACAGAATATCCAGGATATTAAATAGTTTAGGATCCAATTGAGGAGTGAAGAAGTGGTTAACCTATTCCCTCTAGCAGGTCGTGAAATCTAACTGAAGGATACGGCTTCTAGTTTCTCGAAATGATAAACGTAGCGAGCATGAAGGGTTATTCGTGATTTAAGAGGAAATGAATAAGTTCTGAAATGCCAAGTCGAATGTACAGTTCACGAAGTTAAGCTACTACTCTATTCTGCCCAGTCTGGGAATGTGGTAGCTCTGTGTTGAACTAGGAGCCTTGAGTTTCCTCACGACTCTTTCTATGTTATCTCTTACTCTTTGCTTGTCCATAGTCCATCTTCCGTCCACTGTGAAATGTTCATATGGTATCGAAGCTGCAAGAAGATACTTCAGTTTCGGTTCATAGGGATGTATCATTACATCTGCGTCAACATGATATTTATATTTTAGCTGAGAGATATATTCTAGGATCCCGCTAGCAATCGAATCTTCCAGAAAGGCTGTAGCATAGTACTTGTTCTTGCTTAGCTTATGAACGTGAGTCAGTGTAGGTATTCTAGTAAGTTCTCTGAGAAAATTTTCATTTTTATCAAAAATTATAGATATCCTTGTTTGATACTTTCCGTTGAGTCGTATTCCAAATGCGCTAATTAACCCTTTTCCAATTATATGCTCTTGATAGTGTCTTAGGACAGTTCTATAATTTACGCCGATCATCTTAGCTATATCCTTTAGTGTTAGATAATTCCTTGCTTGTTTCTTTCCAATTATTTGAAGATCGATCCAATCTGGTTCAAACCCATCACTTAAATCAGGGAAATAGACAGGTTCCCTAGGTTCTACTAGAAATTGTTCTTTATACCTTCGAAGTTTAAAATCGTACGTAGAGAAATCATATGTAAACTGTATACTATCTTCAACGTCAAGGAAATCAATTATCTCAAATATTCTACGCTCCTCTAGTACGCTTACAACATTCGTTATATCTTCTTCAAATTTTGGGGGAAGAACTAAACTAATAATAAGTCTCTCATTAGATATTTGATCTCTTCCTATAAATCCAGGAAAACCGTCAAACATTTCATATATATCAGCAAGTTCTAACCTAGGATCTGCATTCACTAATAAAAATAAAGCCTTCAATCCAAGTGATTTGTATCTAGCTATGTAAGATACGTTAAGAGAAAATTCCTCTTTGATTAATTTAACAACAGAGTCCATGTTTTTAATATGAGCCAGAGCACCAAGTATTCTAGGATTAAGATCTCCAAACCTTTGAATGTACATAAGAGCCTTTGAAATCGTAATATCGTCGACAGTGACTCTATTCATTTTATCCTATACATAGACTAATGATAGTGTTCATTCTTAAATTTTGAGGTTAAAATGAGAGTTGGATTGTGCGACAAAATAAGAGAAAATGTAAAATTTGCTTCTAAAATATTTTATACTCCTCCCAAGTTTCCATCCGCTATTTCTCCATGTATTATAACTCCGTGGCTAGCTAACAGCAACGCAGTTGCTGCTGCTCCCATCATGGCTAACTTGATTACGAGTTGGGTTTGAACTGGGTTTAACCTCATTTTTCTTCAATTTCCTATTATCCTGTTCATCCTATTATTTTTTCTATCCTAATACTATAGAAACCCAATTTGATTCACAATCATTGTCGCGAGCAATCTGAACAGTTTTTAGTTAATTCTGGACTTCGAGATTCAGGTTTCCAAGGGCGACTCACTATCAAGAGTGTATTATGATATAAAAGCTTTTATAGTCACTGCTCTCCCTCATGCTGCCTCAAATAGATCTAGGTAACTTTTTGGAACTCCATATATATAGCTTCGTTAGAAGGTTTCTTACGTATCAAACTCCTTCGTTTTCTAGACTCCATCCTAAAAATATAGTTCATTGCGTTTCCATCGTTATATCCATCTAGCGGGGGGGGGGGTTCGATTCAAATGCGACTACCCTTAAAGATGGAGGTTAGTCCTTAACTCTGAGCCTGTCCAGGGAGGTTAAATCCGACTTCCCTAGAGATATACTGTGCGTATGTATATCATTAAAGATCTCGTTAGCTAGTTGCATGTCTCACTCTATTCTAAGTCATTTCTCAGCCACTCCCTCTCCTCTATCTGTTCCTCCAAATTTTAGCCATTCCTACCTCAGGAGGGGAGAGGCCCAAGATCCAAAGGTATTGAGATCTTTTTCTTCGGGGAATTTCCAAGCCTCATCCCTAGAAGTGACCCCTACCTGTCAAGAGTAAATTTTTCTTTACTAAACAGAAAATTACGAAAAACTTAAATGTGTAAATATTCTTTTGGACTTATGGATATATTCGAGGCGATATCAAATGAGACGAGGAGGAGGATAATCCAGTCGCTATCGACTCCGAAAACCTTCTCTGAGTTGGCTAACGAGCTGGGGTTGGACAGTCCTAGTCTATCCTTTCACCTCCGTAAGCTTGGCGGGCTAGTCACTAAAAATGAACACGGAACTTATCGCCTGACCGATGATGGAGTTAAGGCATTGAATTTGTTGTCCATGATAAGTTCTGGGGATACTCGCCTCTTTCCTATGGTCGTGGAGCACTTGAATTACGTGAAGATTGACGATGAACTTCTGGTTAAGCTCAGGAACGAAGGTAGAAAGTTAGTAATTAGAAAGGTCAAGAACCTGGACCTGTCTGAGGTAAATTCCTCTTTACTTAATGAGGTCCTGGAAGTCATAGAGAACGTGGACAATCTGGCGTGTTCCAATGACACACTCTCACTCATTAAGGACAGGATTAAGGGAAAGTATAACTTGTTGATGGCAGACCAGGAAAAGTTACCAGACGAGGCCAAACACGAAAACCCCTCTCCAGAATCCTTATTGACCAGCTTTCTCTCCTATACTATCTCGAAATTACCTGTCCTGAATGATTTGCACATAGTCTATGACGATCAAATTCCCCTCTCTAACACCCTTGAAATAAACTTGAGTGGTGGATTGGTTAAACTTGTAAAGGGTAAACCCCATGTCTTGGCAGAGTGTCATGATCTTAATGACCTTGATCTATCTCAGGGCAAGATTGACGCCGACGGTTGCAATCTTAAGGTTTCCTACCCAGACCTGAACAGCCTGGAACTCAACGTTGATGGGGGAAAGGCAACAATAGAGGGACTAAAGGTAGACTCCCTCATGACTGACATGAGCGGAGGACTACTACGTCTAGACCTCACAACAAGGGAATGTGAGCTAAGAATAGATGGAGGAAAAGTGGATGGGAAGCTGTCCTATCCCTTGACTGAGAGTTCCCTCTCCTTAACCGTGGATGGAGGCATAATAGACCTTTCACTCTCTCTGCCGAAGGATCTGGGAATAGTCACGTCCTCCTCCACCGACCTGGGATTAACGTCAATACCAAGGCCACGTCCTGGAAAGGTGAACCTGACAATTTCGACCAAGGTTAACGGGGGCTTGGTCAGGATTAGGGGTGATTAGATGTCGCAGATGGAGGCAAGGGACGTCTGGAAGAGCTACGGTAAGAACGTGGCCAACCAGGGCGTCTCCTTCAACATTGATGAGGGTGAATTCGTGACGTTCCTGGGTCCTAACGGTGGCGGGAAGACCACGCTCATGAGGCAGATTTACGGAGAGCTCTACCCAGACAGGGGAGAAATACGGATCATGGGAGAGAGACCGCAGAAAGCGCTCAGATTTATGGGAGTTGTACCTCAGGAGGGGAGACCATTGGACTCGTTGACAGCAGAGGAACATGTTACCCTACTTGGTATGTTGAAGAGGTTCTCTAGACAAGAGGCCAGAGCCAAGGCTAGGGAACTCCTTGAACTCATGGGAATAGATCCTAAGGCAAGGGTCGACAACCTCTCGGGAGGCAACAAGAGAAAGGTTCTGATAATCTCTGCCATAATCTCAGACCCCAAAATCCTGGTCCTCGACGAGCCCACGGTGGGCCTGGATCCAGAGGCAAGAAGAGAAGTCTGGAATTACCTTGTGGAGATGAAAAAGGAAGGGAAAACCATAATCCTGACGACCCATTACCTGGAGGAAGCGGAGACCTTGTCCGACAGGGTTTACTTCTTGAACAAAAAGATACTCCTAGAGGGTAAGGTTTCGGAAATCAAGCAGAAGTTCTCCGAGTATTACGTTGTCACCAACGTGGATAGTGGTGAAAAGTACTACGTGAAGAGGGAGGAACTGATGGAGTTTCTGGGAAAGGCGAACTTCAGGTTTGAGGTAAAGCTCTCCTCGCTAGAGGAAATCTTCATGAGGTTGTTCCAATGAAGTTCCTTACCCTGGTTGAGATCTACCTTAGGCAGGTGCGCTTCTATATTTTAACTACCTTGTTCTACCTCCTCTTCTTCCCAATCGCCCTGATACTGAACCTGCCAAGCCAGAACACGTTAGTGGGAACGTTGACCCTATACATTTTCCTGGACGGCTTTCTATCTATCTCGCAACAGATTTCATTCATGAAAACGGAGCAACAGTTGACACTACTTTACGTGTCCGGATCTCCAAAGTGGTTAACGGCCCTCTCCTTAGCTTTCATAACCTTGATAATATCCATTCCTCTAGTGGTGTTGATAATGGTGATATCTAGGACCGCGGTGCTGTTCAGTATTAATTGGGTCTACCTCATGGCAACCCTTATCCTGTCATTGATCACGTCAATCGTCCTTGGAATGGATCTGGGACTCGCCCTGGGACAGAGGCAGGTCAATCAGTTATCTCAGGTTCTGGGTCTAGGGCTCTCCTTCTTCGCCCCAACCTTTGTTCCATATTCGGTGTTGCCACTTTACCTACAGTTACCATCACTGGTGGAACCGACTACCTACGTTGCACAGGCCCTGAGATATGACCTGCAGGGTAGCTTTTCCTGGGAATGGAATGCAGGAGTTATGATCTTCCTAGTCATTGGGATTCTGATTTACTTGAGGGTGAGCAGGAGGCCATGATATCCTTTTCATTAACGCTGATTGAATGCCGTGTGGATCTCGTGATCTTAGATCCTCAAGATTGATTTTTATCCTCTCCCTATCTATCCCATGTCTCGACTTGTAAAGGAAAGGGTAAACGGTCCACGTAAATTAAGGGAACTCCTCTCCTCAAGGGAAATACTCCTTGCACCTGGAGCGTTTGACGCCCTCTCAGCCAGACTTGTGGAATTCACGGGTTTCGAAGTCGTCTATATGACGGGGTTCGGGACATCAGCCGGATTACTGGGTTATCCTGACGTAGGTCTTCTAACCATGAGCGAGATGGTGGATAACGCAAGAAGGATTGTTGATGCCGTGAATATCCCCGTCATTGCGGACGCAGACACAGGGTATGGTAACCCGATCAACGTGATAAGGACGGTTCAGGAGTACGAGAGGGCCGGAGTTGCAGGGATTCACATTGAGGACCAGGTTTTCCCCAAGAAATGTGGTCACATCTCAGGGAAAGAGGTCATCCCCGCGGACGACATGGTTCAGAAGATAGGGGCAGCCAAGGACGTGAAGTCCCCAGACTTCCTCCTAATTGCAAGGACAGATGCCATCGCGGTCGAGGGGCTTGATTCCGCCCTGGAGAGGGCAAGGCAGTACCATCGCGCTGGGGCCGACATGATCTTCGTCGAGGCTCCGGAGAACCTGGAACAGATCGAGATTATTGGAAGGGAACTTAGAGGGATTCCCCTCCTTTTCAACTGGGCTGAGGGTGGTAGGACTCCCCCAGTGAGTCTAGACATGTTGAGGAGACTCGGGTTTAAGCTCGTGATATTTCCCGTGAGCGCTCTGCTTTCCGCCACCTTAGCCATGAAGAGTGTGCTAGAGCAGATAAAGAGGGATGGAACTCCGGCGAATGTCATGGATAAACTTTACCCATTCAAGGAATTCCTCAATTTTATAGGCCTGCCCGAGGTCCAGAGTCTGGAGAAGAAATACGTTACGCGACGTTGAGGAGGATCGAGTCTTGCTTCGCCTTCACTATCTCAGGGTTCGCAGTCACAATCCTCGATCCCAGCCTCGTAGAGCTGGACACGAGATAACAATCGTTAAGCGAAAGCGAGGGATACTGTTCCCTAATCCTGACTGAGTCCTGGATCACCTCTAGGGTCAAGGGTATAACCCTGATGGGTGATTCGAGAATCAACCTTAGTTTAACTAAAGCATCAGTTAAACCACTCACTCTCCTGTAAACGTCAAGGAACTCACCCAGGTGGGTCGTGAGAAGGTAAGCCTCGTAATCCCCCAAGTATATTTTCTCCATCACACGCCTAGACTCCTCGTTAAGACCTGAGAAGTACACCGTGAAGAAGCTGGAGTCGAGGCTAATTCTCTCCTTCACTTTCTCCCCTCTTGGATCAGTTTCAACGCCTCTAGACCCTTCTCCCTTTTATCCACGCCAAAAGCGTCCAGAAGACTTATCTTGGGTCGCAAGATAATTGCTCCATCCTTAACCTCCAACTCCAATCTGGAACCCTCCCTTATGTTCAGTTCCTGTCTAACGCTCTGCGGGAGGACAATGATCCCCTTCCTATGAACCTTGACCTCCATGGGCTAGATTGGTTTAACTAATAGAAAAGTTTAACTCAAGACACTCCGAACTAGGTGTAACCGACTCCAAGATAAGATTCCAGGCTCAGGGATTGTCACGTTAACTCGAGGTTTTAGTGTAATGAACAAATATTACCATCCTTTCGTTGTTTATTTTATGGACTCAACAATCATGGATTACGAGCTCAACATAAAGTCCATTTTCTGGAGAATTGAGAAGTTGTATAGGGACAGACTCATTGTATCCAGGTTCTCCAACTCCAGGAGAACCTACACCTATGAGGACTTTGCCAGGAGGGTGAGGAAGACCGTAACTTTCCTTAAACGCAACGGGCTCGAGGGGAAGAACGTTGCGTCGATTGCCTGGAACACGAGCAGACATCTGGAGCTCTACTTTGCAGTGCCTCTCAGTGGTGGAGTCCTTCACACAGTAAATGTGAGGTTTCACCCAAGGGAAATGGATTACGTCGTCGAGGAGATGCAGGACTCCGCAGTTTTCATGGATGAGGACATAGAGGCTTCCTTCAACGTGAAAACCTTCAGGCTGAATGAGTCCTACGACGAGATGATTGATTCGCAGGAGCCGGCGCAGGAACTTCCCGATCTTGAGGAGAAGAGAGGTGCCGTGAGCTGTTTCACCTCAGGCACCACTGGTAAACCTAAGGGTGTAATCTACAGCCATAGGAGCATTTTCATTCACTCCCTTTCCCTACTGGCAGGTGACGTTCTAGGTCTCTCCTCGAACGAGGTGGTCATGGACGTGGTGCCTATGTTTCACATCTCAGGGTGGGACATACCCTTCGCCTCCCTCATGACGGGAGCGAAACTGGTTCTTCCTGGAATTAGGCCTAGGCCCAGGGACCTGGTGGATCTCATCAAGGAGGAAGGGGTCACCCTAGCAGCTGGTGCCCCCACTGTCTGGATTGACGTCATGAACTACGTGGAGAAGGAGAGGGAGGACCTCGGTAAGCTTAGGACGGTGGTGATGGGTGGGGCAGAGCCACCCAAGGGATTAATGGAGAGAATGAGAAAGCTGGGCGTTAGGACCTACCACGCCTGGGGGATGACCGAGACCGAGGCCATAGCAACGGTTAACAGGAGCGATGATCTGAACGTCCTGACCAAACAGGGTTATCCCATCTTCGGATTTGAGATATCACTCCTGGACCCAGCTGGGAAGGAGTTACCCTGGGATGGGAAAACCATGGGCGAGCTCGCAGTTCGAGGTGCATTCGTTACGGGTAGATACTACAAGGGGGAGGCAAAGTTCACGTGGTTCAGGACAGGTGACATTGCAGTTGTGGATCCTGACGGTAACGTGAAGGTTGTGGATAGACAGAAGGACCTGATCAAGAGCGGGGGAGAGTGGATCAGTAGTGTTCAACTCGAGAACGCGATCATGTCCTTCCATAAGGTTTCAGAGGCCGTAGTTGTGGGAGTTCATGACGAAAGGTGGGGAGAGAGGCCTGTCGCCCTGGTGGTCCCCAAGGAACCCACTACCCCACAGGAAATTGTGGAATACCTCAAGTCCTTGAACGCCTTTCCCAGCTGGTGGATTCCCGACAGGATAATCTTCGTGGACTCCATTCCCAAGACGAGTACGGGCAAACTGGACAAGAAGGTGGTAAGGGAGGAGGTCAAAAAACTCCTACAGAGCCCTTAAGTGACTCCCCAGCATCTAACGTGATAACCTGACCGGTCATTCCCTCAACCTTGATGATGGACAAGATCAGTTGAGCCACGTCTGCTGGATCGAGGATTCTCCCGGTCAAGGTAAACTTCTTCGCGTATTCCTCTTCCGTCATTCCCCACACCTTGGGAAGGCTCTCTCCCAACTTCGTCCTCACGAGGCCTGGGGCAACTGCGTTTACCCTGATCCTGGGGGCAAGTTCGAGGGCCATGTATCTGGTAAGGGAGATAACTGCTCCCTTCATTGCCCCATAGATTGAGAGACCCTTGAACGGGAGGATCCCTGCGAGGGAGGCAACATTGAGGATTTCTCCTCCCTCGGAGATCTGGGGAGAGGCGAGTTTTGAGCAGTATAGGACAGACTTAAAGTCAGTCTGAAAGTGCTTCTCCACAATCCTGTCGTCAACCCCGATGAAGGGAGAATAGATTCCCACACCCGCATTATTAACCAGGACGTCAAGCCGTCCAAAACCTGAGACCGCCCTATCCACCAGTTCCTTACATCCCTGTTCCGTGGACACATCTGCAAGAACTCCCAGCACCTCTCCACCCCTCTCCCTTATCTCCCTCATGGTCTCCTCCATTTCCTCCTTTCCCCTCTTCGCGTTGACCACAACCTTCGCACCCTCAAGGGAGGCCCCTATCGCTACCTCCCTTCCTATGCCTCTTCCCGATCCCGTGACCACGAAAACTTTTCCTTTCAACTGGTACATGGTTTAAGATCCTGAAAACTCGTTAATATTTTCAGCTTCAGTACAGGAACAGGGAAAAAGGGAGTCGTCAAAAACTTGTTAGGAGAGTAACATGAGTGGAAGATCACACCTGATCCGTAGCTTCATTTACCTCCTCCAGTCTAACCTTCACGGTCTTTGGCAGAGTAAACACTGTAATTATCGCCATCACTATTGCAGGTATCCACGGTACTGTCCAAGCCCCTATATTACCCAGGATCGGGATCAGCGGGAAAACCGTGAGTAATCCTATTGCTCCTCCCGCGTGTCCAATACCGTCTGTAATGGCGTAACCTGTCGCCCTTGCACCTGTGGGAAAGTTCTCACTGCACAGCAGGTAATAAACGTTGAACCATCCAACTCCCACGAGTTCGGCAATGAATGCCCCAAGGAAGAATGTGGGAATGCTTCTTGCAATTCCTCCAATGGCCATTATGGCAGTACCAATTGTGAACACAACAACTCCAAATACTGTCATGTATCTCCTATCAAATCTGTCAATAATGAACCTCAGAAGTATTGACCCTAGGAAGGCCCCAATCCCGGCTAACCCAAAATAGAAGACGGCGGAGGAGAACAGGGACCCGCTATATCCCAGCACATCCTTCACCCATGTTTCTGGTAACACAAGGAATGGGTAGTCCATAAAGTATATGGTGAACATCAGTAGGAAGAGAACTATGAGCCTCTTAAGATACTTCGGCTTAGCGAGAATCTTGAACGGGTTCTCCTTGGGTACATTGTACACCTTCATGTTGGGCTCAGGTAATTGATTTACGCCAGCCCTCTTCATGGACGTTGTCTCCATGTGCCCAACTAAACTATCAACTTCGCTAAACTTCCCCTTCATGGCCAAGAACCTCACTGTCTCGGGGGCATATGCCCTTATTGCCAGGGCAAGGACAGCGAGAATTCCTCCCACGGCGAAAACTATCCTCCATCCTATGGAGGGTAAGGAGGTAACAATAAGCGCTGCGATAAAGGGACCAATTCCTATTCCAGCCCATCCCCCTATGAAGGCAAGGTTTGTGTATTGACCTCTTTTAGCGGCAGGGGACATCTCTGCCATGTAGGTCATGACCAGTACCAAGTCAGCCCCTATGGCCATCCCAGTGATGAACCTGAATACGGCCAGCATGGGGTAATTTACGGATAGGGCATCCCCGAAACTTCCTAACGCAGTCAACAGGGCAGTGAAGACTAGAGTGGGTCTCCTCCCCACCACGTCAGCCATGTATGAGAAGATGGGAGCGCCCACAACGTAACCCCATAGACCCAACGATGCTATTAATGACGCCTGACCTGCGCTTACCACGAAGGGTACGTAGGGAAGAGCGAAACCCACGTTAATGACGTCATATAGGGTTATAAAAAAGGAAAATCCCATGGCCCATATTAGGGCATATGACAGGCCCCAAGTAGGTAGCCTGTCCACTCTGGCCACGTACCATTCTGGTGACTGCCTTAAATTAGAGTTATCTGCCATTATAGTTCTTTAAACTTGTGAAATATATAAACCTTTATTGTAGAACAATATTTTAAAAACATGTGAAAGTTATGGTCTTTCTAAACTAAAGTCACAATTGGGTTCATAGATGATTACCAAGTGACATGTACCTCTTGGCGGATAGTGGCAGTGAAAACCTTAGAAAATTTCGTGAATTTCACCATGTTTTGGGCAGGTACCTCCACTTTTTCAGCAACTCCATAATTCCTCGTATTATTTTTCTCTCCCCACTTCTTAAGGAGTAGGCCACCGCGTTCACCGATTTCCCTGTGGCCCTAGCCACGTCCTTCAAGTTAACCTCCCTCGGTACGTTGAAATATCCCATTTCGAGGGCAGTTGAAAGGACTTCCAGCTCCTCCTCGCTGAGTTCCAGTCCATCGAAGTCCTGCACTCTAACCTCGTTTACCCTAGATATTCCTCGAAGTTCACGCAAGACCTCGTTAACCTGGTACTCGTAAGCTAGGAAGCTCCAGATCTCATTACCGTAAACTATGGTGGGTTCCACAACCAAGAGATTACTGGCGTCCAGCAAGGAGAATACAGAATTCCTGTAATCTAGCATCATGTCAACGAGGACTCTCCCGTCATCAAGGTAACTCACGTTTGATATGGAGTTTATTCGCGTTGATCTATCCAAGCGCTTAATGACCTTAAAGCTATCAGGTTTACCGACCACTAGGTCTCTCACCACATGCCCGTTACTGTGATGGGCTATGACCTGAACCTTGTTGTCAAGGAAACTTGTCCAGCAACCCTCATGTAACAAGTCAACGGTTACAAGCTTCAGGGGATATCTAGAGTACATAACCAGTAATATTCACTCAAAATTTTAAACTTTAAAGTAATCCTTTTAAACGTTTATTAATTGATTAAGATGAAAAAGAAACAATGATTATTGGTCACGTGTGGACATGGTTATCAACATGAATTCTTTAAACATGAGGCGACTGGGATCAATGAGTAACGTTCTTGATGTCTGAATACAACTTGACGTTCAGAATCCCATGAAACCGAGATTCGAGATGGGGGACTTCCCGCGAATCTATCTCGAGTTGGTGATAGGCCCTGGGAAATAGCTCGAGACTGTTCCACTTTCCTTAGGTGTTTTTAGGGAAGGCTTCAAGAAAAGTCACACTGGACAGGATAATGAGCTTTAGCCAGGATAATGAGCTTTAGCACACACGCCAACTTGAAAAGTTATTAGCTAGGTTTTTAGAGAAATTAACCATGAGAACCAAGGAGGAATTCGTGACTGGGTTAAGGGATAAGAGAAAGGTTTTCTATCGCGGAAAGTTGATCGATCCCACAGAGCATCCCATTGTAAAGGTAGCCGTTTCCCACGCCTCCAAGTTGTTTGAGTATCCTGGAAGAGTCGACCAGGAGGGAAAAAGTAAGTTCTTTCATGTCCCAAGGAACAGTCAAGATCTCATGGAGAGACATGGTCTCATATACGGGCTGACCATGTACTGTAACGGGATATTTAACATATCTCAGGCTATTGGTAGCGACGCCCTTTTCGCGCTACTTATCACCTCGAGGAGAGTGGACAGGGAGAGGGGAACGGACTACACGAAAAGGCTAGAGAACTATCTTGCTCACGTGAGGGATAAGGACCTTACCATCGCCACGGCCCAAACGGACGTCAAAGGGGATAGGTCCAAGAGACCAAAGGAGCAGGAGGACCCCGACCTGTACCTGAGGGTGAAGGAGGTGAGAAGCGACGGAATAGTGGTTAGGGGAGCAAAGGCCCACACCACGCAGGCTGCCGTCTCAGACGAGATAATAGTGATCCCCACTAGGGCAATGCGCGAAGAGGAAAAGGAATATGCCGTGGCATTTGCTGTGCCGGCCAATACCCCAGGGCTCAGGATGTACGTGAGACCCATAGATGAACTGGAGGGAAACTCATCCGCGGTCCTCTCCAGGCAGGACTACGAGCTTGAGACCTTGACCGTTTTCGATGACGTATTTGTGCCCTGGGATAGGGTGTTCCTATTTCAGGAGAGCAAGTTCGCTGGTCAGCTCGCCACACTCTTCGCCACCTTCCACAGGTTCACAGCCCTCTCATACAGGGTAGCAACTGCCAATCTCTTCCTAGGGGCAGCAAGGCTTGCGTCCTTCGTTAACGGAATTCAGAACGAAAAGCAGGTCAGGGATGACATAGTGGACATGATAATGTACAAGGAGGTAATGAGGGCAACAGCCCTGTCAGCTGCCATGTCTCCAGTGATCGATGAGGGGGTAGCTATCCCGAACCCGGTTTTCACCAACGTGGGTAAGCTCTACTCCAACGCTCACTTCCATGATGTGGTTAGGGACCTCATAGATGTCTCGGGTGGGATAATTGCTACCATGCCCTCGGAGGAGGACCTGACAGGGGAGGGAAGGGAGGAGATCATGAAGTACTTGAGGGGAGCCGTGGATGGAAAGGAGAGGACTCAGGCGTTAAAGATTGCTAAGGAGCTTGGATCCAGTAACTTCACGGGGTACATTCTAACTCTCATGATTCACGCGGAGGGCTCCATGGAGGCCAGCAAGATAGAGTTGTACCGAGGATATGACTTCTCGGACTCCGAGAAACTGGTGAAATCCCTTCTAAAGGGCTGAGGAAAACGATTTATTCAAGGGGTCTTATCTCCCTTCATGTTAAAATTTAGCGGTAAAATTTTCGACGGGACAAGGGTCATTGAGGGGACAGTCATAGTTGAGGGTAATCAAATCGTTGAGGTCGAGGAGGGAAAAATGGAGAGCGATTCCACTAAGGGTTTCATCATCCCTGGAATGATTGATGCCCACCTCCACTTCTTCGGAGTTCATGAGGACAACGTAATGTCTTGGAACCTCGTGAACGAGATCGACGTGGCCATTAGGAGCACCAGGGATATGGAGAGACTTCTTAGGTCAGGGTTTACAACGGTCAGGGATCTGGGAAGTAAGGTGGCAACTAGGCTCTCCAACCTGGAGAGATCTGGGGAGATCATAGGCCCTAGAGTAATAGCCTCAGGTTACTCCTTGGCCATCACGGGAGGAGACGACGATCCGCGGGATTTGCCCCTTGAGATGGCACAAAAGCTGTCGTACTCCTTCTATTGTGATTCTCCCTACGAGTGCAGGAAGGCCGTGAGGTTAGCCGTGAGGCAGGGAGCTGGAGTCATAAAGGTCTACGCCTCGGGAGCGTTTTCCCAGGGCGGAAAGATCCTTCCAGGGCTGGGACCAGACGAGCTGAAATCCATCGTGGAGGAGTCTCATAGGTTTGGGCTTAAGGTAGCGTCCCACGCCTATGGAAGGGAGGCAATCCTCAACTCAGTTGAGGCAGGAGTGGACACCATTGAACACGGGCTTGGCCTCGATAAGGACACGGCATCCATGATGTTGGACAGGGGGACATGTTATATCCCTACCCTAGCTACGTACGAGATCCCGTTTCACGTGGCAAACCCTGAGGTAAGGAGATATAGGGAGGAGGCGGTCACTAGGCACATGAAGGAAGACGTTAAGTTAGCCAAGTCCGTGGGACTTAAGATCGCCACCGGGACGGATTACGTGGGTTCAGATGCTAGGCCACATGGGAAAAATTACAGGGAAGCGGTCCTCCTCTCGCAGTTCATGGGAAACGACGAAGTTCTTGCATCAACAACTTCCGTGGCAGCGGAGTGCCTGGGAATATGGGCTGGTAGGATAGAGAAGGGATATCTGGCAGACCTTGTGGTTCTGAGGAATGATCCTCTTCAGAACGTGGAGAACCTTTCGCCCGATAACGTGCTCTACATCGTTAAGGACGGGAAAATGTATCGAGGGGCGGGAAGGGAGGACTAGAAGGATCTGGGTAGCTTGAGGGCGTTATGCGCCAGGTCCGCAAGTATCAGGTTTCTGGACACAGGGGCAACAAGGAAAAGTCTGGTCTCCCTCAATTTCCTCTCTATTCCAGTGTCCCTGGCGTATCCAAGCCCGCCGAACACGTCCATGACCACATTTCCAAGGAACCACGCGGTCTCACTTGCCTTATACTTTGCAATGTTGGCGTAAGTCCCAACAACCCTATTATCAGCGTTGGAGTCATAAAGCTCTCCTGCGTATTTCAGGGCGAGGGTGGATGTTACGAGGTCAGCGAAGCCCTGGGCTAGCGGGAACTGTATTCCTTGGTTTTGTCCAATGGGTCTATCAAACACCTGTCTGGTTCTAGCGTATTCTGTCCCCCTCTCCAGGAAATACTCCGCATTTCCTATCATTTCAGATGCGATCATGATCCTCTCGGCGTTCAGGCAGGATAGAAGGCATTGAAATCCCTGGTCCACCTCCCCTATCACGTTGGTATCTGGAACCTCGAGGTTCTCTATGAACAACTCGTATGCGTCAGTGTTGGCCATGGTCCTTATCCTCCTCATCTCAATCCTTCCCCTCAAATCTCTCATGTCCACGAGGAACATGGTAATTCCATGGGACTTCCTCTCCCGAGAGTAGGGTTTGGTCCTCGCAACCACGATCAAAAAGTCCGTCTTATCAACCCTGGAAATGAAGATCTTGTGGCCGTTGATCAGGAAGCGATTTCCCTCCTTCTGTGCCGTGGTCTTAATCTTCGTTGTGTCCGAGCCGACTTCTGGTTCAGTGAGGGCAAGGCTAAGCACCTTCAGGTTGTTCTCCACGATCTCGGGGTAATACCTCCTCTTCAGCGATTCCTGGGCACACCTGTTAAGGAGGACCGCGTTGTAGTATTGACCGTGAACGAAATAGGCGTTTCCCCCCAACAAGTTGATCTCCCTCAGGAGTAGGGAGGCATCTAGTACCCCAAGCCCCCCACCGCCAAACTCCCTGGGAAAGAGAACGTTTCCGAAACCTAGGCTCATGAAGTCGTGTAGAAAGGACGAGGGGAACTCCTCCTTGAGATCGAGATCCCCCCAGTATTTCTCCGGGTACTTGGCCATCATTTCCCTGAGGGACTCGAGGAGAAGGGACATGTCCTCCCCAACGTTTAGGAGAGACGTTATCTCATTCATGAGTCCACCTCAAAGACCGAACAGTTCATGGGCCAGCCTCAGGTCATGCGCCTCATGTCCCATCTCCCTGACCTTCCCATAATATTGTAGAAGGGAGTCCCTAAACCTAGGGTGAGCGCACTTGTTTATTATTTCCTCAGCCCTCTCGTGAGGAGATTTTCCCCTTAAGTCCGCATATCCCTGTTCCGTTACCACCACATCCACGTAGTGCTCTGGAACGTCTACGTGAGTCGTGAGCGGGACAATCCGGGAGGTCATACCGTCTCCCGTGACTGAGGGCAGTGCGATCACGGTAATGTAAGCGTTTGGGGCAAAGTCCACGGACCCACCGACGCCGTTATATATCTTTCCGTGTATGTGAGATATATTGGCATTACCGTAAATGTCGAGGTCGATTGCCTGTAGTATGGACACCAGGTTAAGCCTTTGAATCACCTCGGGGTTGTTCGTGACGTTCTGTCCGCGTAGCACTACCCGCCTAAAATCCCTGGCTTCGAGGAATTTACGAAGGAAGTTCTCCTCCCCACGTAGGGTAAAAAGGGCTGAGGAGCTAATGAATTTCACGTTATCCTCAGGGATGAGGGCCCATTTTGCGGGCAAGGTCTCAGCCCATATACTGAGGGTCAAACCTGACTGTGGGAACACATCTGCGAGCTTGCTAGAGAGGGATCCAGCTCCTGGTTGGATCACGAAATCTCCCCGTTCGTATAGTTCTCGGGAGAAGCCCTCTCTGATCTCGTTCATCATGAACTCCATGATGTTCTCCGAGATCCTCGCCTCCACGTCTCCAGGAGACTTATACGCTCCAGGAGATCCATCTTCCTCCCTAGTGACCAGTATTGCCCCTATCCTTGAGGGGGGTATAGTCAGCCTAGTATCCCCAATCCTTTGGTACACCCTCCCAATCGAAACGTCATCCCCCAAGTAGATGTCGTGAAGGCCCTCCAACTCGGGTTTACTCTCATTGACTTCCAGGATCACCTTCTTGGCGACGCCAATAAAGGAGATGGAGGAGTCCAGGGAGAGAGAGGGTATCACGGAGCAGTCCTCGAGAATTGCAGTTGCCTCAATTACTGCAAGGTCTATTGGTCCCAGTTCTCCTGATCTGATTTTTCTGTTAAACTTGTGGAGACCGTAATCGAAGAACTCGAGCTCGTTTTTGTTCACAAGTTCCCTATGTGATCCCCCACTGAGGAAAGGATACCTTCTACGAAATGCGTGACCTATCCTAGAGATGTTCCTCTCGAACTCCTCCGATGTCGCTCCTCCCGTGAAAAGGGTTAAGGCGTATCCTTTCTCCCCCTCCAGATGCTGGGCCATGGCCCTGGGGAACTCCTTGGGAACGGAAGAGCCGGACATTCCACCGAAGGCGATTATCCCGTGTCTGGGAAGGTGTCTCTTCACTGCGTCCATCGGGTCCGTGACTAACGACCTCATTTCACGGCAAGCTATCCTTTCCATATTTTCACCCATGGGGAGGACTCTCTCCTGAAAACCTCGATTTCCCTGATGAAAGTTGCCACCTCTACCGAGAAGTTATTCTTGTAAATCCTAGTTCTCAGGGTGACCCTTCCGCTCTCCTTACCAGGTTGAACCTCAACCACCTCACTCACGGCGTGTAGAGTGTCTCCATCAAAAACTGGAGCCCTCAACTTAAGTTCCCTGATCCCGCGGTCAGCTGAGATGTTCCCCCCAAGTTCAAAGGACGAAATTCCCGTCCCAACTCCCACGACGAAGGGACCCTGAACCACTGACTTTCCGTACTCGTGGTACTTCATGTACTCGTCGTCCAGGTGGAGCGTTGCGGTATTCATGGACAACACAGTTGTTAACAGATTGTCGTACTGGGATACTGTCCTACCTAGGCGATGAATCACCGTCTCCCCAGGTGTGAAATCCTCGAGGTATCTTCCCTCCCACCCTGGGTGAGACAGGCCCCTTTCCTCCGTGTTTAGCCCTATTCTCTCCCCTTTCTGCACGTTAACTTCAGGCTTCGCCTCCCCACCCTCAAGGAACTTCAACCATGGGGAGTAAGACCTCTTATACACTAGGTTATTTCTCCTTATTTCATACACGGGTTCACCCCTCTGATTGAAGACCCTATGCACCCAGCTCACCACCCCTACGTTGGGCCTCTTGGACTCCCTCTTCCCCACGACCTCGGTCTCGACGCAGAGGGTGTCCCCTGGGTATATGGGTCTCCTCATTTCCTCGTAGTCAATCCCAAGAAAGGCCAGGGTGTTAATGCTGGTGTCCCTAGTGGAGAGGCCTATTACCGTGGAGTGGACAAGCCTTGGGTTCATGATCACCTTTCCATACTCCGTGTAAGACGCGTAGACGCTGTCCAGGTAGAGAGGAGTGTAATCCAGGGTGAGCGTAGACCAAAGCACGTTATCTGACTGCTCCAGGGTTCTACAAGGTCTGTGCCTTATGACCTGTCCTATCTCAAAGTCCTCAAAGAAGGGGCCAAATCCCCCAAACATTACCAAATCACCGTATTCTTTGAGAAAAAGTAAGTTAAAAACTGTTTGCGAGGACGAGCTAACCTAGGTCAGGTTGAGTCTAGCCGGACACTAGAGTTGATTAATAATCAGTAAAAAATTGACTGTGGCAGTTAAGATCTAGTCGAGGACACCAAAAATCACGCGTAACAAAGCGTAGCGGAAAAGGCTTACGCGAAAACCACATGGGAACTCCTCCTACATCTCCACCCGTTGAGAATCCCCTTTGATACCGAGTTAGTTGATGTACAACGTAACAAAAACTGTTCAGAAATTAAGGTGAAGGGCGTGTATAACACGCTTAACTGCAGTGGAGTTTATCGGGATATTGGCCCATCCGTGATCCATGAGGGTATGCCCTCGACGTCACAATTTTCTCGTTTACAGGGGAGTAAACCTTAAAGGTTTGCAAACCATGTATATCTCGAAATGAGCGACACAATCTCCATAAGGGTGAGCAAGAGGCTGAAGGAAGAGCTTGAAAGACTGGGCATAGATTACGCCGATCTGGTCAGGCAGTACCTGGAGGATGTCGTGAGGAGGGAGAAGAAGAGGGCAATCTTGAGGGAGGCAGATAAAATAAGGGAGGAACTCAGGGCAAAGTACGGGGTGCTGTCCCCCTCGTCCCCGCTTGTGAGGGAGGATAGGGATGAGGTTGATCGTTGATACCTCCGCCCTGGTCTCCGTGTTCCTTCCGGAGACGGGTAGCGAGTGCGTTAGGAAATTACTTGAGGAACACGACGATCTCCATTTCTTGGACCTGATCTACTACGAGTTTACGAACGTTTTGAGGAAGAGGGTGGTGAGGGGAGAGATCTCTCCCAAGGACGCAGAGCTAGTTCTGGAAAGGGGTATGGACCTCATCTCCAACTTTCCAGTTCATCAAGGCAGAGAACTTGTGGGGGAGGCCTACGGGATTTCCCTGAGGTATAGTATAACGGTGTACGACGCGTCACTAGTTGCCCTGGCAAATCGCGTGGACGGTCATGTGTTAACCTTAGACCAGAAGCTAGTCACGGCCGTGAAGGGAGACAGAATGATTCCCTGTCCAGGCTAGGACTTCTTCGGGTCGCACCAACATCTTCACCGAACCCGTTCAATTTACCTGGAAGGGTTGCATCAACTAAACATGTTGATTCTGGTTATCTTCATGCCACCAACTTAATTAACTAAATATGAAAATCTAAATTACAAGAGAATCTTTAAATCTCTTAAATGAAAAAGACAGTGATACCCATGTTTCTAAAACCCGAACCCACGATTAAGGACCTCAAGGGATTGCTTGAATCAGCTAACCTAACCCTAGATCAACTCTTGAACATGTACTATCAAATGAACTTGATTCGAGAGTTTGAGGAGGCCATAGGGGCGAAGTACTACGAGGGAAAGAATCCCTTTAACATGGCCTCAGGCCCCATAAGGGGTGAGATGCACCTATCCTCCGGTCAAGAGGCTGTAGCGGTCGGCGTAGGTAGCAACTTGAGGAAAGATGACGTGGTTGTAAGCACGCATAGGCCACACCATCACGCAATAGCCAAGGGGACTGATATCAGAAAGCTCGCGGCGGAGATATTTGGCAAGAGCACGGGATTGTGTGGAGGGAAAGGTGGACATATGCACCTTTTCGACAAGGAGGTGAGGTTTTCCTGTAGCGGGATTGTTGGGGCATCATTTCCCCAGGCTGCAGGTGCAGCCTTCGCCTTCAAGTACAGGGGAGAGGACAACATTGCCGTGGCCTTTGCTGGAGAGGGGGCTGCAAATCATGGAACCTTTTACGAGACCTTGAACGCCGCTTCCCTGTGGGAACTTCCGCTGATAGTTGTGATAGAGGATAACATGTACGCTGATTCTACCCCGAAGAGCGTGGCCCTGGCTACACCCCATCACTTCCAGAGGGCAATGTCATTGAACGTGCCATCTTTCCTAGTGGACGGAATGGACGTGATTGACGTATATCTCGCTACGAGAAAGGCAGTTCAAAGGGCAAGAAGTGGAGGTGGTCCCTCCCTGATCGAGGCCGTTACCTACAGGTTTAGGGGACATTTTGAGGGGGATGGACAGGAGTATAGGGAAAGGGATGAGGTTGAGTTGTGGAGGGTAATGGACCCCATCACTAGACTAGGTAACAGGCTAACCAAGCTCGGTGTCGAGAAGGAGAGATTGGAGAATGAGAGAAGGAAGGCAAGGGAAAGGATTGAGGATGCTCTGAAGTTCGCTGAGGAAAGTCCCTATCCCGAACCTTCCACAGCTTTAGTGGGGGTGTTCAAATGAAGATGAAGGGAATTTCCCAGGCAATAGCCCAGGCAATATCTCAGGAGATGGAGAGGAGGAGCGACATCATCGTCTTGGGAGAGGACGTGACGTACTGGGGCGCAGTTTTCGGGTTCACCATGGGACTCTTTGACAAGTTCGGCAGGAAGAGAGTGGTGGACACACCTATCACGGAGCAAACTTTCATGGGAATGGCAGTGGGAATGGCCTCAGTGGGACTTCATCCCGTAGTGTCGCTCATGTTCGTAGACTTTCTAGGAGCTGGGTTCGATCAAATGTACAACCACATGGCTAAGAACCACTACATGTCGGGCGGACAATTCCCCATGCCGGTAACCGTGATCACAGCAATAGGAGGAGGTTATGGAGACGCGGAACAACACTCCCAGGTGCTTTATGGACTCTTCGCTCACGTCCCAGGTTTCAAGGTCGTGGTTCCGTCTAACGCATATGATGCTAAGGGCTTAACCATAAGGGCGTTGAGGGATCCCAACCCAGTGGTCATATTCGGTCACAAACTCCTCACAGGGTTACCCTTTCTACCCTATGAGGGAGGGGAGGACGAGGTTCCTGAGGAACCCTATGAGCTGGAGTTTGGGAAGGCCTCCGTGAGGATGGAGGGGAGCGATCTGACCGTAGCCTCTGCCGGAGTGATGGTCCACAGGGCAATGAGGGTTGCAGAGAAGTTAAGAAAGGAGGGAATCTCCGTGGAGGTTGTGGATTTGAGGACCCTAGTCCCCCTAGACGAGGAGACGCTCTCCAGGTCAGTAAAGAAGACTGGTAGGTTACTCATCCTAGACGAGGATTACATGAGCTATGGGATGACAGGCGAGGTGGCGTTCAGGGTTCAATCAAGAGCCTTAAGGGATCTGAAGGCCCCGATTCAAAGGTTAGCAGTCCCTGATGTACCAATCCCCTTCAGTGAGCCCCTAGAGAGGGAGGTAATTCCCAACGAGCTGAGAATAGAGACCAAAATCAGGGAAATGGTAAGCTAGAATGAGGAATAAAGGTACAAAGCACTTGTTTAACCCTAACATCGTTTATATATTATTAAATTCAAAAAATTATTTTCCTTTTCCCCTTCTTCTACCTCGAAGTCGTGTATTTCTGCCAAATTACGTAGAGTTAGGACCCAGTCGTAATCGTTCACCTTTACCTTGATCCCTTCACAATCTCCTAATTCCCTTACCGTGTTTATAATGATTCTGACGGGGTTATTTGCCCCACATATTTCCTCTCGCCTGAACTCAAGTTCCCTCAATATCTTCAAGGTTCAGTTCCCTTTTTCACAGGTATTCCAACCACGTTGTTCCATTCAGCTGAGGACCCATCATAAACTCTGACAGCTGGATATCCCAGAAGGTACTTCAACACGAACCAAGTATGGGCTGCTCTCTCGCCAATTCTGCAGTACGTGATGATCTCCTTGTCCTTCGGCACATTGGAGTATATTCTGAGGAGTTCCTCATAGGGTTTGAATTCTCCCGTATCTGGATTTACTGCCTGGGCCCATGGAATGTTTATTGCCCCAGGAATATGACCTCCTACTTGCGTTTGCTCATCGGCGTACTCTGGCGGTGCCTTGATTTCTCCTGTGTACTCCTTGGGAGATCTCACATCAATTAGCGTCACGATTTTCCCTGTCTCTACCCTAGACACCTTCTGAAGAACTTCCCACATGAGAACCCTATGGCTTCCCCAATCTACCTTACTCACCTTGTATTCCGTCTTTGGATAACTTGGGACGTCCTTTGATGTTGGAAGACCCAGTTTTGCCCACTTGGTCCTTCCACCGTTAAGCAATCTAACGTCCTGATGTCCGTATGCCTTAAACAGCCAAAAGGCATATGTGGCGAACCAGTTGTTGTAGTCGCCGTAAAGAATCACGGTACTATCGTTGGATATTCCCAGTCTACTCATGAGGTCCTCAAATTGTTGCGGAGTTATGAAGTCCCTGATCTCTGGATGCCTCAGGTCCTCCCTCCATCTCACTAGGATGGCGTTTGGTATGTGCCATGCATCATAGGCTGTGGAGTGGTCATAGTCGACTTCAACTATCCGTACCTTCTCGTTTCTGACGTTATCCAGCACGTATTTGGTATCCACCAGTACTTCCTGATTAACGTATTTGGACATGGTTCCCTAACATAACATGTGAAAGAGAAAGTAATAAATAATTTTATGTATGCAAAAACTGCACTAATACTAGAAGATATTTATTGAATACCCAAAATATTCATAGGATTTCCCAGGTTTTGTCGCGATCGTGACCATACGTGAGATTCCCTCGTTATTATAATTCGACGAACTCAGGATTATACAATTTCTTTCTCAAAAAGAGAAAGTAATAATGGACGGACACCATGAACTATTCATAGTTAAAAAGTTTTTAATATAGCGATGGTGATAAATCGGTCATTATAATATAGGGATAGATAAATATGAGTCTCTTTTAAAGATAAATCAACTTTGTATATAAATCTGACCTTTAATATTCAACATTTTAGGACCAAGAAACCTCTCATGGCACACTTTCACAGAAAAGATGGAAATCAAACGAGACATGCTAAGGCCTGTCACTAACTGCGCCTCTGCCGTTACTTATTCCAAGATAAAAATTCATTAGCATACTATGACGTTGCAAAGGCCGTGTATTGAAACCCTTTAATTTCCTGTGTTTGCGTTTCCAAGAATTATCATCATAAAACGTTGTTGATTCCGCAACTTCAGTAAGAAATATCTATGAAGGTAACAAACACTCCATCTCAAAATCTGTTGACCAACTAGAAAAACTTTTTGTATTTATATTTTTTTAGTGGTTATTACTAATTTTTCTATCTTTCTATTTGTAAATATCTAAGTAAAACTTTAATACCCGTTTATCAAATAACAAAGTGGAATATGCCTAGTTACAGACTTGACCACGTTGATATGAGGATCCTAGATAAACTGAGATCTAACGCTAGGTTTACTTTTTCAGATCTCTCGAAGGAGCTGGATATCCCTGCTAGCACTCTGAGATATAGGATAAGAAAGTTGGAAGATAACAAGGTTATCTTAGGTTACTACCCACTAATAGATGGGATCAACTTAGGCTTCAAGGTCTCCATGATATTGATTATCGATTCGGTTCCTAAGTATATTGAGAGTGTAGTTAGGGAGATCTTACAATTTCCCTCAGTAATTAGAATTTATGGCGTAGATACCGGACCAAGACTTTATGTACATGCCCTCTTCAGGGAGGAAGAGGAGGCATACGCGTTCATCTCAGAGAGGCTATATAAAATAGAGGGAATAACCTCAGTGGAGATGTCTAAGGTGATAAAAAGGTATAAAACAGATCCCTCATTTTCACTCTAACCCTGAGAGGGAATTTTTCCCTAAGTGTTAGGTAACTGACTCAACCCGTCTACTGTGCAAGTTAATTTTAATCAAACCAGGTTAGTGCGGGGAGAATTCAAGTATTATACTCCAAAAATCTCAGTTAAAAAGGGTTTGTCACGTGAATGTTCCCATGAAAGATAGGTGGATGCCCCATGAGAGATAGAGACCTATGGAGGATAGGCGGACAATATCATCAAAATTACCGTCATAAGCATGAGACCCAGCTCAACCTTTGAGACCTTTTCAATTTTTTCAGATATTCTATGGAAATCTCTAGCTAAGTTGGCCATGTCCTGAGATGGAGGATCTATCTCCTCGTTAGATTCCCTTCTCATGTTGTCCACACCCTGTGACGCCATTGATATGTTTTTGGCCATCCTATTTAATTTCCCTGTTTGAGAACCCAGATACATACCCAAAATGAACACAAGTAGTCCTAGGGATGCCCCTGTCAACAGGTATATCCCTGGACTTGACTGAATCAGGACGCTCCAGTCTCCACCTGTGAACAGGTACATGAATATCCCACCGAATATTACTGTCAGCAGGGCAAAGAAGGTAAACGCTATCGGCAATCCTGAAGATATCATGGAGCTAATTACTTGACCCTTAACTTGGTTGTTTAATCTATTTAGGGCCCTCATAACAATCAAGTCGAAGAAAATAGTTGAGCCCACCCATAGGGAACCAAAAAGAACATGTATTATGGGAACTACAGAGTAAACTATCATGATATTTTCTCCTATAGTTAGTTTCTATATCCCTTATAAAAATTTTATTGTTCTGTAAATTGATAGAGGTATCCACGGGATCGTTATATTTCCTGATTCTAGGCAAATTATTCATTCCCCTCTCCATGGGAAGAGTCGATTCGACGGAGTTATGAAAACGGGGAATCCTTTAGTGGTATTCTCCTAAAATATGGAATATTTGATTACTTAACGCTAATTCTATGAATAGTTCTGATCCAGAGAATGACGTTATTTTCCAACAGTCCGCACACTAGGACTCTCTTGACTGTATTCACGGAGCTAAGTTAAAGAGCAGTTGTGGTAAAGGACACACTTAACTTCAAGGAACTAGGACAAAATCCTGTGGGGGGTTATCTATTGGGGACTATCTTATTCTCTATAGAAGAAAACTCATTAATTTTCTATTCAGTCAGCGGTAACTACCAATGAATGTGACTTTCCTTAAGTTAACAATAGAGGCTCATGTAATGGAAGTTCCAGATCTAAGTGTAGTTGACTTAAAGTTTCTTGAAACCTTTGACGATATCTGACAATTTTATTTTTAAAAACTTAAAATGTCAGTAAGCAAAAATTTTTTAGTTAGCATTTATAAAGTACTTTATGGCAAGTCAAGTAAAATTGTTCTCCCCAACGTCTTTACTCACTCTCCTATTACCCATCGTTGCCCTATTAGGTGCCCTTGTTTCTAGAAGTTATCTTTTCCTAGATTACGTTCACGTTATAACAGGTGGTACGTGGACTGGAATAGATCTATTCATGGGGGTAGTGTTCGGTAGATTGTTAAGGTCTTTAGATCCACGTACTAGAGCCGAGATAATAAAAAGGATGGTGCCAATGATGTTGTTCCTCATGCCTGCCTTGGCCTCTGTCGCAACGACCGCGGGAATGTACCTTGCAATGGATAACGGAATACTTTCCCTCTCCAATAGGCTCTTCCTGACCGCGGGCGCAATAGTCCTAGTTCTCATAGTCCAGGGATTTGGTCTAATTCTCCCAAACGAGATCAGATTATATATGGAGTTGAGGAAACCAAACCCTGATATAAATAAGGTGGTTAGATTGGGAATGAGGAACATATACATCTCGGGAAGTCAGGTTATATTTCAGATAGCAGTGATATTTGTGATGGCAGAGCTTGCCGTACAATGACTTCAGCACACCTAGATCACTCGGTCTAATATCTGTCAATATATGGAGTTTAATTGTAATGAACGTTTGTTAAGGAAGAGCCTTCACGGTTGCAAAGCTAATTTTCTTCCTTAAGTAACAAATTTCTCAGGGCCTGAACATCATGGATCTATTTAGACCAATTATTCTCAAGCACTCTCATGAGATTTGGTGGTATTTATAGCATCAAAGGACGGTTTAACTCATGGTTTGAACTTGCTCCTGATGAAACTTATCGTCGAATTGGAATAGGTTTATTCTATATGAACAGATACTACGTACTAGATCGAGCCCAATAGAAATTCAGGAAACTCAAACTATTACTTGTTCCTTTTTTGAAGGTTAAAATAACTTATTCTATTCAAAGTTGATATGAAATCTTTCCCCACAAAACTTAAATATTTCTTGTTTAGAAGTATTTCAATGGATAAGTTGTCTCTATTCAAATCGAGTCAAAATAAGGCAATGCACAGAATTTTCAAGAGAATTCCAAAGGCTTCACTACTCTTTTTCCTGGTAGCAGGACTCTTTGGGCTTCCAATGGCTATCAGCGCAACTACTCCAACTCCACAGCATTGGACAGTTTACGTAGGCGGACAAGCAATGAGTGGTAACACCATGATTATGACCATGGGCTATTTTCCTGAAATAATCACCATTGACGTGGGAGACAGTATCACCTTCGTTATCAACTCAACGGAGCCTCACACTATCACATTCCTCAGTGGGAATCCACCCTTGAATCCCTTCTCTCCACAGGCCCTTGCACCCATAGGAGGATCGGTCTATAACGGCACGGGGATAGTGTCCTCAGGCCTTCTATCTCAAGGTCAAAACTATACCCTAACTTTCACCAAGCCGGGAGTTTACGTATACCAATGTCTGATTCATCCAGGTATGATGGGTGTAGTCATCGTTAATCCTGCAGGCACCCCATACCCCATGACTCAGGCACAGTACGATCAGCTAGCATCACAACAAAGCTCCCAATCCCTGGCAAGCGGTTTATCTCTACTGCAACAGGTTAATCTACCCGCAAGCCAAGGTCCTAACGGAACGGTTATCTGGCATGTAGATGTGGGTCAGCAGACTCCAGTTAGCACCGAAGTCACCCTTAACTCGGTGAACTCTAAGGTTAGCGGTTCTGCCATCTTGACAATGACGGCTCCTGGAGTGCTCACCGTTCAGGTGAGTCTCACAGGTTTACTTCCAGGAGAGACCTACAATGTTGGTATCTTCCAAGGAGCAGCAGAGGCTGGAGGAAAATCATTATATAATCTTAACCCAGTGGTTGGAGCATCAAACGGGACTGGAAGCTCTGTCACAACTCTCACGCTTCCGCCACTTAGCCCATTTATACCAACAAGCTTTGGAATACCCTCTGCCGGATGGTATATTAACGTCAGCAACTCCGGTAACGCCGTTGCTGCCGGAGATATAATTTTCCCAGTTTCTAGTGTAATGGGATTCCTTCCAAATACCCTAACGATACACGCAGGAGATACCGTGGTGTGGACAGACGTTGATCCGGACGAAGTGCATACGGTTACATTTGTTCCACAGGGGATGCCGATTCCTGAGTTTGGAACGCCCATAAGCCTCATACCTACAAAGGGTCATATATTCAATGGAACAGGTTACTATAACTCCGGCCCCATGATAGCGGGAGTAAGCTACAACCTGACCTTCGTTACGCCAGGAGTTTATACCTATGTTTGTTTGCTACACGACAACATGGGTATGGTCGGGACAATAATCGTATTGCCCGCCACACCATCGTCAAATCCACAAGCGACACTTCTTAGCAAGCAAATATCTGAACTTAATAATACCCTAAACTCATTAAACTCACAGGTTAGTCAAATAGGCTCCCTAACCTCTCAGGTGGGTCAACTCAACAGTCAAGTAAGCTCATTAAACTCACAGGTTAGTCAAATAGGCTCCCTCAGCTCCCAGATATCATCCTTGAATGGCTCCCAGGCCTCCTATGAGAACAGCGTAAACAGCAAGATCTCCTCACTTTACTCACTCCTCACAGTCCTCATAGTTCTTGTGGTAATCTCTCTAATTCTAAACATTGTCCTGATAGCTAGAAGAAGGTAAGAATTTCCGTAGTAATATCTTAAGTAAATCTCCTTTTTTGGACTAGACGTTAATGGTATTTCCCCGTAGAACTTCACCACCTTCCCGTTATCCTCGCGTATCAACTTGATCGCCTTTATCACCGACTTAACCTTGGAGTTCTCGACCTCGCCTTTAGGCCCTTCATGGACTTCGGATCAGCGTGAACCATGATCTTGAGGAACTTCTCTCTCCTTCTCCCTTTTCCCACTTCACCCTTATGTATCTACCATACTCAACGCTTATTCCCGTACTTTCAGTCATGAGTTCAACCTCGTCCTTGATCTTTTCGAAGTCGAGCGATATCTTCCTCACCCTTAACGAGGAACGGTGCGAAGGATCGATATTTTATACTTTGTATCTGTTATCTTATTTAAACGAATATTTTGATAATAGTAAAATCTTTTACGCATATCTATGGACTTTTTTAGAGATAAACGGTTCTAGATTAAAAATATTTCAAGAATTAAGCAGGATTATATTGATTTTTGTTGAACTATATTAATAAACAAACTATTCTGGCCAAATCTCTATTAATAAATTCATGTGTTATACCCTCTGGGACCATCTTTATGTGGATTAAGATGCGGGAGGAAGTAAGCGAAGCTTCTTGATCTGTGATGCAGAGCGAGAGAGGTTGCAGACGAAGGCGTGAAGGTTGTTGACGAGATGTGAACTTATGTGAAGAGGAACACGAAGGTGTTCTCCACATGATTCTTCACGGCTTTCCTGTTCTTGAGGAACGGTATCTACGTCGCGTTCTCTAGGGACAGGGGAGAGTGAATCTTTCAAGAGTTTCGACAATACCTCCCCGAGAAGGAGATGTGATAAGTGACGATCACAATATGTATTTCTTCCTACCTACGCATACCGTCGTGCCTCCCGTGAACCCCAACGAGTCGCTTCCGGACAGGTTCGTGAGGCTCAAGGGGGAGACCAAGATGAACAGGAGCCTCGAGATGATGAAGTACTCCGTCGGGCTTGTCCTGTGGGAACGTGGCCTAACTCCGGAATTCATAACTTCATTTCAGTATCTGCACCAATAAATTCTGAAGACTAACCTACTGTTTATAGTCCTTTAAAATATTTACAATATCATACCACCTTTATCATTAACGAGAACATTAGGCCTAGGGGCTCTTTTTGTCAAGTGTTGTTGTTTTTATCATCTCTACGTAGAGGGATTTAACATTATAATTATAGACTACGACTGTTACTGCGCGTATTGCAACCTGTCCAATTTTCCATTTATAGGTTATTAGCGTATTTTAGGCAACTATAAATCAATAATAGTTTTTACTTACTTAATGGAGAATGATGCCTGATATATATGGGGTGTGAATGGTAAATGGAAAGTGGAATAAAACATAGGTCTCCATATGGCGAATACGCCATCGTTGTAGATGACGTGGGAAGAAAATATAGGGTAGGAGAAGACGTAAAGGCAATAACCAAGAGGATGCTAGGTTATCCCATAGGTAGAAGGCTGTTATTGCTGGGAGCCTGGATGTCATTCTTCTTCGGAAGCGTGCTGGAGTACGGTTGGGGTGCTGCATCCGGCACTGTTATCTCTCACTATGGATGGTCGCTGGCCGAAGGTTTCTTCAACTACACGGTCTACGTCCTGTTTCAGGCGACCATATGTGCAACGATATTCCAAAGGTTAAGGGAAAAAGGATTGATTAGCCCCAGGAGGGCTTTGCTGTTCGGCGGAGCCCTACTCATGGTGGCGTATTATCTCTTCGCCAACTCCTTCGAACCTTGGATAGCGTATGTAGGTTACGCCGCAATAGGAGGTATAGGGGCGGGCCTTGGATATGCCATAGGTGGAGGAATAGTTAACAAGTGGTTCCCCGAAAAGAGAGGATGGAGACTCGGACTTGCCAACGGTGCATGGGCGTACGGTGCTGTTCCCTTTATTCTGCTTTACATTTTTGACTTCAACTCGAGCAACTTCCAGGAGATACTATACATAACCGGTCTCAGTATAGGGATAGGACTGATAATAGCTGGACTCCTAGTGGCCGATCCTCCTAAGCATTGGTGGCCGAAGGACGTGGATCCGATTGCAGCCAGACAGGCTAAGTTGAAGTCAAGGGAGTTGAAAGCTAATCCTCCTGCTGTGGCACAGTGGACTTCTAGGGAAATGTTGGCAACTCCCATAGGGAAGGCACAGATGATTTCCTTCACCCTTGCTCTCGCTGCATCCCTCTTCAACGTATCTTTCTACGCTCCGTTCGGAGCTGCCATGGGTTTCGGTGGAGGTATCGCATTCGCTGTAGGTGCAGCTGGATTCGCTTTAACCGATGGTCTAGGAAGACCCACACAGGGTTTCATCTCTAGCCTGATTGGAAGGAGGAAAGCCCTGACCATATTCTATGCGTTCATGGGAATAGGAGGTCTAGGAGTCCTTTATGCCGGACTGGCTCACTTAGCAATACCGTGGGCAATACTTGCAGTAGCTACTGGCGCTGTTTCAGGTGCATGCTTTGTCTTCGATTGGCTAATTATTGCGGACTATTTCGGGGAGAATCATATAGGCAGGAACTGGAGCGTTCCATACGCACTAAAGGTGGTGGGAGGAGCCTTCGGAGGTATAATAGCCTCAGTGATACTAACTTTCGTGAGCGGGGGTACATGGGCTGACGTTGTGACGGGAGCTTCAATTACCATCACTTCGCTAGCCTGGACAGTAGTGTTCTGGATAGGCGCCATTTTCTCATTGATAGCTGCGGCCTTGGTATGGTTTGTTGAGAAGCCTCCAACCATAGAAGACTACATAAAAACTAGAATAAAGTTGAACGAGCCGATACCCGAAGAGGTCATCTCGAAGATACCGAAAGAAAAGCTACAAGAACTGACGCAAAGGTACGGCAGAAAATAGCATTTTAAATTAAAGTTAAATCAAGAAAATGTCTTTTTATATAATACATATTCTATTTTATCTCAGATTTTAAAGCGAAAGATTTTTAAACCATAAAAGCATAATTATAATGATAAGTCATGAGTGAAAAGTCGGATGAAGAACAAGAAGGATGGAGAGTGCATAAGGGTCTCATCAATGTATCAGACACAGTTATCTACGTCCTAGGATGGGTTTTCCTTCTAGTGGGACTAGGGGTAGATGCGTTGGGAGTTAATGCACACTCCGGCTCCATTGTAGCTGCGGGAATTGGACTGAATTGGATAGGAATAATTCTTGCGTTTGGTAGCGGTGCAATAGGAAATAGAAAGATACCGCCAGGTTATGGAGAAGAGTAAAAAGTTAAATGAATTTCTTTTTTTATTTTATCGAGATAATAATGTCTTTGATCCTTATCTAACCTCGAGTGGGTTGTCATAATTGCTAACTCATAGGTGGTGGTATTGTAGACTTTTCAATATCGTCTGTCATCTTATTGTAAAACAGTTAGAAAAACTTAATATGCTTAAGATACGTTATTAATCTCATATATGCAAGACTACAAACTTGACGAGATAGATATGAAGATTCTTGAGAGGCTGAGATACAATGCAAAGTTTACTCTTACCGTGCTGTCAAAGGAACTTGATATGCCAGTAAGCACCATAAGATACAGGATAAAGAAATTAGAGGAGAGCAAGGTTATCCTAGGCTACGTCCCCCTAATAGATAGGACAAATCTTGGATACAAGGTCTCGCTGATCCTAGAAATCGACACAATTCCTAAGTACATAGAGAGAGTAGTCAATGAAATTTCCCAGTTCCCTCCCATAGTTAGGGTATATGGCGTAGATAGTGGACCTAAGCTTCACGTTCACGCCATATTTAAGGAAGAGGAGGAGGCGTATTCTTTCATCTCACATAGACTCTATAATATTAAGGGGATTAACTCCGTCGAAACCTCCAAGATCATAAGGAGGTATAAGATCGATCCTTCTATCCTACTTTAAAGGCGTAAGTTCTCTTTTTCTTTCATGATGATGAATTCAAAGTAAACGTATTTGTCCTTGAAAAGCCTGTTCCAAATCAGGTTCGGATTTGAAGGTTTTGCAAGACTTCACGGCAATAGTTGAATTTTTTATCGAGATGTAAACTGGATATTTTGAAAAAATTGCTTAAAACTATAAATGTAAGCAACTACTATAATATACATGAGAAAATGGGAGAAGATGTAAAGTATGTGGAGATAACATATAGGGGGATATTCCAGAAGAGGCTGGCTAAGTATATTGCAGAAGGGTTAGTGTACATGTCGAGATCCATGGGGAAGTCTGCCGTTTCCTTCGGAAGGTATGGAGACTCTCCTGAGAGGAACGGAGTACCAGCAAAATACTACGTGGCTCTGGGAAGCGTGAGCGAAGAAGATCTCATAGGTTATTCCACTAGAGTTGAACCAGAGTACGTGGACGTTATAGCTGTTCTAGATGATACCCTTCTCAAGGGAGTTGAGTCTTGGGCATGGCAGGGCGTTCAACCAATCAATCTTAAGCTCAGGGAGGGTGGGGCCATGATAGTTACCTCAAGGAAGCCCATGGAAGAGGTCGTGAAGCTGACTCCTTCAAAGGAATTTAAGTGGACTCTTGGGAAACTGAACTGGGACAGATCATTCTCAGGGTTGTGGGCCTTCAACGACGACACCACAATGGAAAGGGTTTGGGGAGCCATAGCCAGGGTGAGGCCCGATATAGTGGATATCCAGCACGTGGTCGAGTATGTTAAGTCGCATAAGAAGGATAAGTTAAACGAGAGATTGAAGGCTGTGGAGGAGGCGTATGAGGGGCTAGTCACCAAAACCATGAATCCTGGAGAAGGTGTGGAATTCAAGTACAATCCTCCTAGACTCCTAACCTGGCAAGAGATGATGGAGGGGACAGCAATCCCCGCTGTTCCACGCGGAGGTAGAAACGAGCAGTTCAAGAGGGGGACGACGAAAACGGAGAGACCCACGGTGGATTTTGACGCCTGCATAAAGTGCGACCTATGCTGGGTCTATTGCCCCGACGGCTGTTTCGACAAGACGCCAGAGGGTTATTACGACATAGCCTATGACTACTGCGTGGGATGCGGGATTTGCGCCGAGGTATGCCCAGTGAAGAACTGCATAGTCATGGTCGATGAGAAAAGACTACCGGACTACACAAGGCCTTACTCCATGTGGAAGGCCAACAAGGCTGAGTACAAGAAATGGCTCCAGAACGCAAGACAAGAGGTAAGGGAAAGACCAATTGTACCGGGGTTGGGAAGATGACTCAGGTAGCAGAGAAGGAAATTCTCCTTAACGGAACGCAGGCCGTTGCATACGCTGCAATGTATGCTGACGTTGATGTTACCGCAGCCTACCCCATCAGACCCTATACGGAGGTTATGGACACAATATCGAAGCTAATCGCCGACGGACAGCTTGACGCAGAGTTCATAGTGGCTGAGGGAGAGCACGGCCAATTCGAAATAGTGAAGCACGCCTCCCTAGTGGGAGCTAGAACATTGGTGGGAACCAGCGGAGTTGGATGGCTCTATGCAATGGAGGCCATAGTTGTCACTGCGACTGATAGGGCACCCGTGGTGGCAGTGATAGGGAACAGGGCGCTTGACGACCCTGGAGCTTACGGTGTAGAGCACAACGACGCATTAATGGTGAGGGATGTGGGATGGCTCCTGGTCTGGGTTGATACAGCGCAGGAAGCCTTCGATACTGCACTCTTAGCCTATAGGATTGGTGAGGATCCCAGGGTTCTGATTCCAGTGGGCGTTTCCATGGACGGCGGTTTCTTGACCCACTCAGAGCAGATCGTGAGACTCCCGGACAAGGAACTAGTCAAGAGTTTCCTACCCCCATACGACAGGGGCAAGCTCAGGGTTCACCCAGATAACCCCATTAGCGTGGCCCCGCAGGTAAATGAGGACTGGGTTACGGAAATTAGAAGACAGCATGACGAAGGTATGGAGAGGGCTAGGACCGTGATCAAGGAGGCCTACGAGTCGTTCAAGAAGACCTTTGGGAGATATCCTGGTACCACAAGAGACATTACCATGCCGGAGAACCCATTCGTTGAGCCCTACATGGTGGAGGACGCGGACGTCGTTCTAGTGGGGATGGGAACAGTCTCGAAACCCATGAAGGTTGCCATAAAGAACATGAGGGAGAAGGGGATTAAGGCTGGAATGCTCAGGATTAGGTGGTTCAGGCCATTCCCGGCAGAAGACGTAATGAAGTATCTAGCTAACGCGAAGGTGGTCTGCGTAGTTGACAGGGACTATTCCCTAGGTTCGCCATTCAGGGGAGGTGTGGTATACCACGAGGTTAGATCTTCACTCTACGATCTCGACGAGAGACCCAAGGTACTCAGCTTCATAGGCGGTCTAGGGGGTAGGGAGATCACGATTCAAGACGTAGAAAAGATAATCAAGATTGGAGTGGAACAAAGGGATACTCCCCTCACTAGACACACCTACTGGGTGAACGTGAGGGGTGATCCCTGGTAGTTATGAGGTGTGAAACATGAGTGAAGAGTTAGAAAAAGAGGAAAGAATGTATAAGTCAATAATCAAAACAATAAAGCAGGCTCCTCTGGAGGAGTTTTACGCCTCCGGCCATAGGACCTGCCAAGGTTGCGAGTCAGCCCTACTCATGAGGTATCTCGCCAAGATATCTGGAGAGAGAACCATAGTCGTTGGAGCGACAGGGTGCATGTATGTCGCAAACACCACATACTACACGACGTCATGGGTAGTCCCGTGGGTTCACACTCAGCTCGGAGGATCGGGTGGAGCTGCCCTGGGGACAGCAGCGGCGCTGAGGGCTCTCATGAGAAAGGGAAAGATAAAGGAGGAACCCATAAACGTAATAGTGTTCTGCGGAGATCTGGGTTGCGCAGACATGGGTCTCTCAGGCGTATCCAACGCCATGACCTACGACTATAATCTCCTAATAATATTATATGATAATGAGTCATCCGCCAACACCGACATCCAGGAAACGAGCATGACCCCCTACGGGGCACAAACTTCCTTCAGTAGACCAGGTACAGCCAGGAGAATCATGAAGAGAAGGTGGAAGAAGAGCGTAGTCCCCATGATAATAGCTGGGCACAGAAACGTGAGATATGCCGCGACCACTAGTCCCGCATATCCTCTGGACACCTTAAACAAGATAAAGAAGGCGCTTAGTGCAGGCGGTCCAACGTTCATTCACTCGCTAGATCCCTGCCCGAAGGGATGGGACTACGACCCCATGTACTCACATGAGCTTGGGACCCTTGCTGTGGAGACTGGTATATGGCCTCTCTATGAGTATATTGACGGTAAGATAATCTATAACGAACCAACCAAGGGTATTGTGGAGGGGAGGATAAAGAGGAAACCCGTCAGGGAGTATCTGGAGAAGCAAGGAAGGTTCTCCCACTTCGTGGAGGAGGACTTCGAGCATTTCCAGAAAATGGTAGATGAGATGTATGAGAAGTGGGAGATACCTGGAGTGATGCCCATCAAATCTGTGGAATTGGATAAAAAATAATAATTTTTTCTTGTAAATATAATTTTTTTATAATTTTGCTGTATGGATAAACCTCGATGCCCTTACATTAATCCGTCTAGATTAGATCTGACATAATCATTAAATTATTTACATGTATATTTCTCGAATACCTCGTCCCGTATGGTGAAGCCCAAACCGGGAGAATCTGGGACCACTAGGTGACCATCTTCTATGGGAATCTTCTCATTGAATATCTTGTCACGAAGATCATTCTTTCTTAGATGCATCTCTATCCACTCTAAGCCTAGCGCTGAAGCCACGTGTAGATTGGCAATTAACGAGATACCTCCCGCTGAGTAATGGGGAATTAAGGGATATCCCATGACCTTTGCCAAATTTCCGATTTTCATCATTTCGGATATTCCACCAGTCCACATGGCGTCCGTCTGGACTATGTCCACGGCGCCTTTTCTCATAATCTCATAAAATTCCCATCTGGTGAATGCAGTTTCATATCCAGCAATAGGTATTCTCAATTCCAATGCAAGCTTAGCACTTAGATCTAGGTAGTCGGTCTGGATTGGCTCCTCAAAAAACCATATGTTTAGCGCTTCCAATTTTCTTCCCATCTCCAAGGCTTCCTCGTAGGAGTAAACGTTGTTGGCATCAACCGCAATTCTCACGTCTTCACCAACAACTTCTCTTATGGCCTTCAACCTCTCTAGATCTTCTTCCATGCTCTTAGCCCCTATCTTCACTTTTATCCCCTTAAAGCCGTTCTTAACGTAATAAGCTTCTTCTTCCCTAAGCTTGTCAATATCTTTTTTATCGGAATAGTACCCTCCCGTGATATAGGCCTTAACCCTCTTCTTTGAACCTCCTAGAAGTTTATAGATTGGTTTCTTGGTTTTCTTGCCCATAAGATCCCAGAGCGCAATGTCAACTCCACTGATTCCTGCTATTACTATCCCCCTACGGCCGAACCTCAAAGTGGCCTTGTACATTTTCTCCCACAAATGTCCTATGAGTTCTTCATCCTCTCCGAGAAGAAGGGGTTTCAATATCTTTTCCAAGGTAGCCTGAACTGCGTCTGAACAACCGTATGCAAGGGATTCTCCGTAACCCAAGTAACCGTCCGAGGTTTCAATCTCAGTCACGACGATTTCCATGGGATGTTCTGCCAGTCCCTTTATGGCCAATGCGTCTCTCTCATCACTTATCCCTTCATAACAAAGCTTGTAAGATCTGATATCTTTTATCATAGAAATAAATCGGATTTTATTGGCTTAATAAATATCGGTTTGGGATCTAGTCTGCCTACTAGTGATATAGGTTCTCTGGAATTATCTCGTAATGCTTATCTTGGTAAAATCTCAAGGATTTAGAACTGAAACTAGGATTTCGTTGACATTAGACGAGACAGGAGATTCTTTTAAAATGATTTAATAATTATACTTGGTACAAAATCAAATCATTAAAATAAAAAATTAAAGGGACCTCAGAACAAACATTCTTCGAAGGAAAACAGCTAATCCAGCATCCATCACTAGAAGTAGAGGGAATAGTAATATGAGTGCGCTGCTGTTGTTTTGTGTCTGTTGAGCTGGATCTAATCCATACGCTGATGGGTTAGTAACCCACGGTGGATAGTAGTTTGCAAATGGGTGGTTGGGGAATCCCAAGTATCCAAGCCCTAATTTCGCTGCGGACAACCATTCTTGCTGTTCTTGATGCATGGCTGAAACTAACGTTGAATTCCAAGCCGATAGTCCAGGAGTACCTATCTGTTGTAATGTGAGCAATCCTGAAATTAATTGTGCAAATACATCGTCAAATGTACCACCATCGGATAATTGATAGACAAAATTCTGCTCTGGTGTGTTCAGTAGTTGCTGATAGTCATACCATTGAGCCGGAGTGTTATAGTAGTCCGTGGCGTTCTTATAATACGTTACGGCCTTCCATTTTGTCCATATTTCCTGTCCCTGATAGGATGACCAGTATTGTGCTAGCTTTAGAGCATCTTGTTGCTGAGGTCCTACGGGAATTCCAATTGAATCTATAACTAGGGCATAGTAGTTCTGTGTACCTGGGAACGGAGTCTCAATTAAAGTGACGCTAGAGTTATTGATATATTGTGGCAATGGCGGATAAGAAGTGACGTTCAGAAAGTCATAAGCGTAATTAGTTAACCAGTTTCCGTTTGCCTGGAAAGCCACTTTTCCTTGCACTAGTAGGGTAAGTCCCTGAGTCCACGTCATCGATTGCCATCCAGGATAGTCATAGCTCGTAAAGTTCAGGAACCAGTAGTTTGTCTCATTAATATATTTTTGTACAGTAGCATTATTGAAGTTGATAGTGCCATACACCATTTCATTATATAGGTGTGGCCCAGCAATGTACAAGAATATGTCCTCCCACAAGTTAAGCTGGTCCCATCCTCCATCTCCGCCAGGAACCATCCATGGATGAATTCCATGATTGGATAATTGAACTGTATCGTAAACTAGGGTGGAGAAGTTGTTTGGAAATGGCAAGTTGTACTCTCTCAGTAATTGATTATTAACCCATAATAGGGCTCCCCTATGTACGTTTACGGGTATTGATAACAGTGTGCCATTGAACGCCCCTGCCTGTAGTACCGCATAGACCGCATTGTTCATCAAGCCCCATTGCATAGCATATGGGGTCATATTCACGAAACTGGAGATTCCATTGGGAGCTGACTCCACGTAACTAATCATTTCTGGACCGAAATGAACCTGGAACGAGGCTGGAGGCTTGCCAGCTTCAATTAGGGCTATTATGGCATATTTAGCGTTGGTCCCACCTGCTCCAGGTACAACGTTAGGCTCAACCTGTAAACCAGTTGCGCTCTCAAATGATGGTATTAAATGATTAAGAGCTATCTTCCCCTCAGTAGCCCACCACGTATAAAATACTAAGGGGGAAGTCGTGGTCGTGGTGGTTGGGGGAGTGGTTGTGGTCGTAGTCACGTTAGTAGTGGTCGTGGGAGTAACAGTAGTGGGTTTCCTAGTTAGCATGATTCCAGCTATAGCGCCTATGACGATTATTATTACTACTACTCCTACTATTATTCCGACTTGCCTAGAAGAGAGGCCCCTAACTAAACTATAGGGGTATTTTCTCATATCTATCTCACTCTACTAAAATCTCTAGCTAAGCCTAATAAACCTTTTCTAAAAAGCTATTATCCATTGAATATAGATTTATATATAAAAATCATGTTTAAAAACGAAGATACATTATATGCTACAATATTTTTGTGATACTTTTATAGATATATATGTTCTCTAGATATGGAAACCGTTAGTTTTGATACAAACCAGTTAGACAATACACAAGTAGGTTTTTGTACAAATAATAAGTAATTATACAAATCTAAATAATATAGTTTTCTATTACAATAGGCTTAATCATGACCAGTATATAGTTCATAGGGATATAATGATAAAAATCTATCCGTATCTAAGTATGTATATCCATTAAACTGTTCAAATCATTCATTACATTAGGAAAAACGGGTAGTGGAAGCGCGGACCTAGTCACATCGGTAATCATGAACTTAAATATCCCTCGTCATAGATTAATTTGATGGAATAACATGAGAAGGGGAACAGTTATTCTTGTAATTCCCACGGCGCTGTTTTCGGTTATCCTGTTGTATCTGGTATTATGGAACGCTGGGGTGTCTTTTACTAACTGGTCCCTTCTTAATCCTAAACCTTCGATTGTTGGGTTGCAAACATATACATCCGTAGCTAGTACTTTTCAATTCACTAATTCCCTTATTCATTCCTTGGAGCTTTCTGTAAGCCTCGTTGTGATAGGTAATTTGCTTGGGATATTATTGGCCACATTGTTGTACTTTCTTGGGTCCAACGGCGCCAGGTCCCTGTTCATGTCCATTATAATATATCCACTAGCCATATCAATGGCCGTGAATGGGTTGATTTGGTTGTGGTTATATAACATTAACATAGGTCTGGACTGGGTTCTCGCAAAGATTGGATTACCACAGCTACCATGGTTATCCTCCACGTCTACAATGTTTCCCAGTCTAATTTTGGTGGCTGTATGGGCCTATACTGGAATAGCGGCCCTCTTCTACCTGGCAGGATTCATGAATATAGACAAGACGGTGATTGAGGCTGCGAGATTGGACGGCGCAGGGGCGTTTAAGATAATGTATAAACTCCTAATTCCAAATTCATTTAACTCATTCGTTATATCAACTGCTCTCCTATTTCTGTTCTCATTCAGAATATTTAGTTTACCATTCATTTTATCCGGTGGAACAACCAATATATTCCTTCAGACTTCAGTATTATACATGTATTATCTCTTCACCGTAGAGTTCTTCTCGAGTGCTACAGCTGTAGCCACCATAGTCACCGTTATAGCTACAATCGTGATAATACCGTACGCGTTGATAATGATAAGGAGGTGGATTAGGAGATGAGACCTGTGTTAAAGGTCTCGTTACATTACTTGGCCTTGGCCATTATCAGTGTATTATGGTTGATTCCGGTTTATGCCATGGTTGTTAACGGTTTTAAGACAGACCTAGAGGTCACGTCGTCACCCGTCCTCGTACCACCTAGTCAATTTTCTATTGGTGCCTACATTGCAGTGTTTAGTGCACTAGCTAGACCATTATTGAATAGCTTAATCGTTGTAGTTCCAACCTCAGTCGTCTCAGCCTTCCTTGGAGCCATGGGAGCGTATTTCTTCTACACTCTTTCTTATTCACACAGTAGATTTTCGTCGACCATGAGTGATGTCCTATTCTCCTTAATAGCCTTAGCTACGTTTATACCGTATCAGGCAACTCTCATACCACTAACTAGGTTAATTGTGGATATGGGACTTTTGAACACATACGCTGGAATCATATTTGCAATGCTAATCTTTTACATTCCCACTGGCGCTCTACTCATGTCCATGTTCATATCCGTACTACCCAGGAGCCTAGTTGAGGCAGCGAAAATAGACGGAACGGGAGACTTGAAAATATTTCTGAGAATAGTATTTCCGTTATCAATGCCAGGTTTTATATCTACCTTAATCTTTATAATTATTCAGTCATGGAATAATTTCTTCATACCTCTTGTTCTGGTCACTACACCCAACATGAAATTAGTATCAGTTGCCGTTGAATCTTATACAGGTGGCTACGGTACACTGTATAATGAGACCTTTGCAGCAGCAATGTTGGCAAGCATAATACCCCTGGCCATATTCATATTTTTAGGTAGATACTTCATAAGAGGCTTGATAGCCCTAGGAGGGGGAGGTAAAGGGGTGTAATTTATGGTAAAAGTCGTCGCGAAAAACCTCTCAAAAGTTTTCAAGAAAGGGAAAGTTGTCGCGCTAGACAACATCAACCTAACCATAGGCAATGGTGAAAGATTTGGGATTTTAGGGCCCAGTGGCGCAGGGAAGACAACATTAATGAGGAGTATTGCGGGTCTAGATGTACCATCGAGCGGGGAACTATATTTCGATGATAAATTGGTCGCGGGTAACGGTAAACTCTACGTCCCGCCAGAGGATAGGAGAATAGGAATGGTGTTTCAAACTTGGGCATTATATCCTAATTTGACTGCCTTCGAAAATATTGCCTTTCCACTAACTAACATGAAAATTAGTAAGGAGGAAATCAAGAAAAAAGTGGAGGAAGTCGCTAAGATCCTCGACATCTCCCATGTACTTCACCATTATCCAAGGGAATTGTCTGGCGGACAGCAACAGAGGGTCTCGTTGGCGAGGGCTCTGGTCAAACAACCATCCTTACTGCTCCTGGATGAGCCGTTCAGTAACTTGGACGCAAGAATGAGGGACAGCGCTAGAGCCTTGGTAAGGGATGTTCAAAATGAGCTTGGGATTACACTAATCATCGTTAGTCATGATCCTGCAGATATTTTCGCCATAGCGGATAGGGTTGGGGTACTTGTTAAAGGTAGATTCGCTCAGATAGGAAACCCAGATGAGATATACAACAACCCAGTATCCGTTGAGGTTGCGAGTTTAATAGGTGAAATAAACGAAATGGAGGGTAAAACCAGTAATGAAGGAGTGATTGTTAGCTCATTCAAGTTTCCGCCTGACACCTTCAGATCAGGTAATCCAACTTCAGAGAAGGTCGTCATTGGGATTAGACCAGAAAATGTTAGACTATCCAAGGAAGTGATTAACGACGAGTCATGGGTCCTGGTTGGAAAGGGAAAGGTAAAGGTAGTGGGCTACCAAGGCGGTCTCTTTAGGATAACTGTGTCACCCTTTGAATCTGAGGAGGAGATAATAACTTACACCGATCATAGGATGAACGCTGATGAGGAAATATTAGTATATGTTAAAAGACAATCTGTCATGGTTTTTAATAAATAATGACTTAATTTTTCATCATGTAATGTTACATGACTTGTAAATGTCATAGACTGCCCTTAAGTCCCTCAATGCTATTTCGGGAGGCATTGGGACCTCCCTATCTTGCTCTATTGCGTTGATGAATCCCTTAATTTCTACCTCGATTGGGCTAGTCTTTTCCACCGTTACTCGCTCCTCTTTCCCCTCAATATTAAGTATTAGATCTCCGAAGGGTTTAGTCCTTGATCTTGTGTCAGGATCAACTGCTCTTGTGTCGGGGTCCTCTATTATACTGCCCATAGTTCCGTAGATCTCAATCCCTGGATTCTTTGGAGGTGCTGGTGTGGCCCAACTGTAGATCAATAAACCTAGGCCTCCTCCTTTGAACCTGAACGTGGCCAAAGACGTATCCTCTCCCTCGATGTTGGAATAGTATCTCCCGCATTGGGCCTTGACCTGATCATACTCTCCCCCTATGTTAAGTAATACATCAATGAAATGTACACCGCCGTCAATGAGGGCTCCTCCTCCCATCCTATCCTTTTCCCTTCTCCAACCTGCTGGCCTAAAGGCATGCGTTGATCGCACAATAACCAACGATAGACTTCCCAATTTAGGTAGGAGTTGCACGGCCGTTCTAACTGAACTATCAAAATAATATTGTTCTAAAACCATAAATTTTTTATTCATTTCCTTCGCCGTCTTTATTAATTTCTCTCCTTCCTCAACACTTTTAGCTATGGGTTTTTCCACCATGAGATGTTTTCCAGACCTCAACGCCTGAACTCCCATGGTGTAGTGCATGTCATGGCTCACCAATAGATCAATTACATCAACGTCAGATTGTAATATTTTATCATAGTCAGTAAAATATCCGTTTGCATTGAATTCCTTCATGCACTCCTTTGCCTTCGTCTCTTCCCTGCTAAATACATAATATTCTATACCTTTAACCCTCTGCAGAACGTTTAAATGAACTTTTCCGAAACCGTTACATCCTACTACCGCAATTTTCATGGAAACATTCTCATGGGCTACAATATTAAGGATTTCTATTCACAAGTTATGATCATAATTAAAGGATATATCTACATACTAAATGAAAAAATGGTTTATTAACCGAATATATACGCTTAAGCTTATGATAAGAGATATACCTCCAAAATTTTAAATTTTAAAACTTATATATACCGCAAGACTTATTTTCTTTTACTAGTCCTAGGTACTAATGAAGGCGATAATTGTTAAACCGCCAGAGAATGGTGCATGGATATCAGATGTTAGTGAAAGGGAACTGGACAACTATGGAAAGGTTAAGGTAAGAACATTGTATAATGGGGTTTGTGGAACGGACAGGGAAATTGTTAACGGAAAACTAACCCTTTCTGAGTTATCTAGGGATAAAAAATTCTTGGTGCTAGGTCATGAGGCTATCGGTGTGGTTGAGGAGTCAGGTTTTGGCTTCAAGAAGGGAGACTTAGTAATGCCTGTAAATAGAAGGGGATGTGGAGTTTGTAAAAACTGTTTAGTGGGAAGGCCTGACTTTTGTGAGACCGGGAGTTTCCGTGAGGCTGGGATAATTGGGATGGATGGGTTTATGAGAGAAGAGTGGTACGATGATCCTAGATACCTAGTGAAGATTCCTAGGTCTCTTGAGGATATTGGAATCCTAGCTCAACCTCTTGCTGATATAGAGAAATCCATTGAGGAAATTCTTGAGGTTCAAAGGAGGGTTCCAGTCTGGAGCTGTGATGATGGCACGCTTAACTGCAGGAAGGTCTTAATTGTGGGAACAGGGCCAATAGGAGTTCTGTTCTCGTTGTTGTTCAGGACCTTGGGACTTGAGGTATGGATTTCCAATAGGCGGGACCCGAGGGAGAGGGAGCAGATCTTGTTGGAAGAGACTGAGGCTAACTATTTTAATTCAGTGAACGGTTACGAAGATTTAGGCAAGAGAGTTGGAAAATTTGATATTATCATTGATGCCACAGGTGCAGACGCCAGTCTAATCACAAAGGTCCTCCCACTACTGCAAAGAAATGGTGTGCTGGGCCTCTTTGGCTTTCCCACCTCCGGCTCCTTGTCAATGGATTTTGAATTGATACAACAACTAGTTCACGCAAATAGGGCGGTTATTGGTCTAGTTAACGGTCAAAAGCCACACTTTCAGCAGGCTGTTACACACTTGGCATCATGGAAAATGTTGTATCCGAAACTATCTCAGCAACTAATTACAGATACAGTGAGTATAAATGAGGAAAAGGAGGTTCTGAGGATACTGAGGGAAAAGGAACACGATGAAATTAAGATGAGGATAAGCTGGAATTAAGGAACCAGGAATTTTTCCTTGTTTGGGATTGTGGCACCTCTTAGATTATGCGATGATTTTGATGATCTGTTGGGTTTACGACCAACATGTAACTTTTAAGCTTGGGGCAGTATTGGGAACACATGCCTTCTAACCTTAATAGTCCATCCAGGTATCAGGGTTTGTACAACTCTCCACATAGGGCTTTTCTTAGGTCAGTGGGTTTAACTGATAGCGAAATAAATAAGCCATTGATTGCAGTGGCAACGGCTTGGAGTGAGGCAGGTCCATGCAACTTTCACACCCTAACCCTCGCGAGAGTTGCCAAGGAGGGGGCAAAGGAGGCTGGTCTATCACCGCTAGCATTTCCTACTATGGTGGTTAACGATAACATAGGAATGGGATCCGAGGGTATGAGATATAGCCTGGTCAGCAGGGATCTCATTGCGGACATGGTGGAGGGTCAATTTAACGCTCACGCCTTTGATGGCCTAATTGGTATCGGAGGATGTGACAAGACCACTCCCGGTATTTTAATGGGCATGGCAAGGTTAAACGTCCCTTCAATTTACGTTTATGGTGGATCGGCAGAACCGGGATTCTACATGGGAAAGAAACTCACCATAGAGGACGTACACGAGGCAATAGGCGCTTATCTTGCAAATAAAATAAGCGAGAACGAGCTTTACGAAATAGAAAAGAGATCCCATCCTACCTTGGGAACCTGTGCTGGTCTATTTACCGCAAACACCATGGCCTCCATGTCAGAGGCACTGGGAATGGCATTGCCGGGAAGCGCTTCTCCCACAGCCACGTCGTCTAGAAGAGTCATGTATGTTAGGGAAACGGGAAAGGCACTGGGACAACTCATAGAGAACGGGATAAAATCGAGGGATATCCTAACCTTTGAGGCATTTGAGAACGCAATATCCACTTTGATGGCCATGGGTGGTTCCACCAACGCAGTCCTACACCTGTTGGCCATAGCATATGAGGCTGGAGTTAAGCTAACCCTTGACGATTTCAACAGAATATCCAGAAGAACGCCCTATATCGCCAGCATGAGACCCGGTGGGGAGTACGTAATGGCAGACCTGGACGAGGTAGGAGGAGTTCCCATAGTCCTACGAAAGTTGCTAGAGGGAGGCCTCCTGAATGGTGACGTTTTAACAGTTACAGGAAAGTCCATGAAACAAAACCTTATGGAGTACAAGTATCCGCAGGTACCTCATGAACATATAGTAAAGAGCATCTCAAATCCCATAAAGCCAAGGGGTGGAATTGTGATATTGAAGGGGTCATTAGCACCTGAAGGAGCTGTAATTAAGGTAGCGGCGACCAACGTAGTGAAGTTTGAGGGAAAGGCTAGGGTCTATAACTCAGAGGACGAGGCATTCAAGGGGATTCAAAATAACGAAGTGAAAGAGGGAGAAGTGGTAATCATTAGATATGAAGGTCCCAAGGGTGCACCAGGAATGCCGGAAATGCTGAGAGTAACCGCTGCCATAATGGGTGCTGGACTTAACAAGGTTGCAATGGTTACCGATGGAAGATTCTCCGGAGCCACAAGGGGTCCCATGATCGGGCACGTTTCTCCCGAGGCGATGGTGGGAGGACCTATAGCTATTGTGGAAGACGGAGACGTCATAGTGATTGATGCAGAAAATGAGAGACTTGATCTCAAGCTCAGTGAGGAAGAAATAAAAAGCAGGCTCAGGAAATGGTCTCCCCCACAGCCGAGGTATAAATCTGGACTCCTCGCTAAATATGCCTCCCTCGTATCCCAGGCATCAATGGGGGCAGTTACTAGGCCTCTATAGCATATCTTTTTCAATTATAAGTTATAGTTAGATTTATTTATAAAAATTCAGTAACATCGGATCAGATCCCAATTAGTTTATCCGATGAATTGTATATTTTATTCAATATGCCAGGAAAGGACCTTTAGTCCACCGTGGTTCTATTGATCGAGGATTCACATATTTATCAACTAACTCATTTTTACAATATCTATTGTTCTTACCCAGAAGGTTTATTAATGATGGATTACAAGTTTTTCTAATGAAAAGCCGTGCTATGTCTACCACGACCTGGGCTATAATTGCCGCAGTTGTGGTGATAATAGTAATAGGAGCCGTAGCAGCAGTTCTCCTCGTTCCCCACACTAAGCCTACTTCAACTCCGTCGACTACATCGCCCCCATCAACCTCTACCACCAACGTTACGTCCACTAATCTCGTCTTCTATACGTGGTGGGCAACGACAGGTAAGGTTGCCCTAAACCATCTTATTCCGGCCTTTGAATCCTCTTATCCAGAGTACACAGTCACCAAGAATCTAGTACCTGGAGCTGGTGGTACAAACGCTAAGTATGCGATCTTAGCGCTCATAGAAGCAGGTAAGCCTCCCGCAATTTTTCAGAGCCTTGTAGGTGCAAACATGTTAAGTTATGTGGAATCTAGTCCTGGGGGGCTTTCCACATTCGTGAATCTTACTCCCGTGGCACAACAGGAAGGATTGTTGAGCAATACGGTTCTCCCAGTAATGGAAGCTGCTTCCTATAATGGTACAATGTTGAACGTTCCTGTCAGTGTCCATAGCGGATTGGTATTATACTATAACTTGAACTTATTGAGGGAATATAACTTACCTATCCCACAAAACTTGACCGAACTCACCTATGACACGGTCCAGTTAGCAAAGCATGGCGTAACGCCATGGATGGTACCAGGAGCTGATGGCGGTTACGATCAGGAACAGTTATGGTTCGCGATCTTCCTTAGTCTGGGAGGACCTAGACTAATGGACGAGCTTTTGTACGGTACATTACAGCTGAGCAATTCCACGGTTCAAACCATATTCAATGAGACTAACGCCCTCTTCCTGAACTACACCTCCTATAATTATCCGGGATGGCAATCCATGACATGGACGCAGGGAATCGCCCTAGTATATCAGGGCAAAGCTGCGTTCGAGGTTGATGTAGATTCCGCCACCAACTATCTCTATGACTTCTTAAACGTGACAACATATCCTGCGGTTCAACCTTACTTAAGCTGGAGCAACGTGACCATGGTAGCTCAACCTTTCCCAGGTACGCAAAACTACTTTCCAATAGTTTCTGATGCGGTGGCATTGCCTGTAAGTAGTCAGCAACAAGCAGCTATAACTTTCATTAAGTATTGGACCTCATATCAAGGCCAGGAAGTATGGACAAAATGGAAGGCAGTAACGTATTATAAGAATGGGACAGATTGGTATAACACACCGCAGCAGTACTGGATGTATCAACACTTGTTAAACATATCACCTAATAACTTCGTCATAGATCCGTTATCGCTCTTCGCCGATGTAGACGCTCAATTATATTCAGGTTTACTCACACTGCAACAGACCGGATCCTCTGCCCTTCCCATATGGGAATCCCAATTTAACTCGTCAGTCCATGAGGAATATTTGGAATGGCAGACAGCTGCTAAACTAGGGTTAGGGTACCTGGGATTTCAAGGACATCCCTTTGGAGGATATTATCCACCATGGGTAAAATCCAATGATCCCTCACAGTCCAATAGCTCTGCTGAGCAACAATATAATTTGCAATTGATTTCCGCAATTATAGGAGAAGCTAAACTCTGGTATTGAGAATGGGGGGGGGGGAATTTAAACAGGTTTAAGGAAAATTTTTTATTAAAGAATAAATATATTGTGCGCTCTGGTTTCATTTAAGATGTCAATCTAAGAATCGAAGTATTTACTTGCTCAGAGAACTGGGAGACGAAGTCCATCTCCATCAACTCGCGAAATCATATTGACATGAAGTTACAGGTTCCGAGAGTAGATCGCGTTCCTAACGGGCCCAATCAAGTCATCATCTCAAGGTTCCTATTCACCGCCTTAGCACCCGTCCTTAACTTCACGAGTCTATTGTGAAATGATTAGTGAAGAGATTAGTTTTGATTCACGGGAATGATGTTATTGGGTAAAAGGAAGTACACGTTGTCGTCACTCACTCCTTATCAGATAGACTCCCTAGATTCTTGGAAGGTCTGCTCTCCTCTATCTCAGGGAAAATCAACGTATGTGCCCGTGCTCGAGAACAGAAAAGTGAAGCATTGCTACAACAGCAGCATGGAGGAGAGGATAATCAAGACATGAGCAGGATGAAGGTGAGATCTCCAAGACAAGGGCCCCTTTGGACGGTCTTGATGTGGCTCAAGAGCTGGGGAGATGTACGCAAAGCTCCTCCACTTGTATAGCGCAAAGGAGGTCACGGGAGGTGTTGGCGAGATATGGACGTGAAGAGAAACGCTAGGGCTTTCTACACGTGGGTCTCCTCCTGGGAGTCTTCCATTATTCTTGCAAAGATACTCCTGCTCCCCCACACTTACCTTACTTGGCCACATGGTACTAACAAGGAAATAAATTAAAGAAAAATTTTTAATCTTCTAAAAAATAAAAATGCACTTTGATCTAGATTTCGATTTCGCTTTGTTCAAGATGTTCTCCATTGTCTTCTTGAGGGCTAGATCCTTCTTCTTGTTGAACTCCACACCCTTCATTTTCTCACCTAGATGATCTTAAGAACGATAAACTGGAATATCACCACAGCTATCACCGAGACCACCATGAGCTCGAATATCCTGAACGTGTTCCTAACCGTTCCGTCATAACCCTTGGCCAGGAGGATTCCGTATATGATCCCTGTCTCGACGATGGCAACCTCAAGTCCGGGGATCATGGATTGTATGACCTGTCCCACGTTCTGGAACACCGAGAAGAACTGAAGTAGGGCCTGGGCTTGAGGCGGGAACTGGACTCCAGGCGTTTGTTGTATTGAAGGTATCTGGGCCAGGCTCGAGATCTGATTCAACACAAAGTAGGTCAGGGCTATCATGGCGACTAGGATTAGGGGGGAGGCTATGGCGGATCCAAGGAACATGTAGAGTCCCCTTCTCTTCGCCAGGATGGCGTCATAATATGAGTCTGCGAATTCCGCCAACCTCTTCATTATGTCATATCTGAGAACACCTTCCCTGTCAGCCTTAACCATTATCTCAAAGATGGTTTTCCCCATCCATGATTCGGACTCGGGCACGGGTTCCTCCTCCACGGTAGACAGGATAAGATATCTCTTCAACATCATGTTGATCTCCTTCCCGAACCCCTTATTCCCTAGGAGCTTCGAGATTGCGGTGAAAAGGTTGTCCCCAGTTGTCCTAATATGTTCCCCTATAGACCTCACGAAGACGGCCATGTGAGCCTCTATGCTGTTCTTCCTTTGGATTGCCGTCTGGGCAGAGTAACCGTACCCGAGGGAGAAGCCTATGACAGGAAGCGCCAAGAGCAACCATTCGTATTGAATTCCCTTGAATAGTAGAATAGCATCGACGGCAATCCCGGCAGCGAGCCCGATTAACCCTTTCTTTAGGTCCCCCTTGGCTGGGATCTTGTCGAGGGGGGCCTGAAGCGACACGTAAAAGTAGAGCGAGGCACCGATCAGGGGTATGAGGAAGTAGGTCACCATATCAACTCCGTAAGTCGCGTTACCTTGAACTATTCCGAACCATATGGCCACAAGTGGAACCATGAGGAGGAACAACATTGAGAGTTCCCCAAGGTTCGAGACGGCCCTTCCGTAAGCCTCCCAAGTCTCCTTCATCCACGCAAGGATCTCCTGGGTAGTCCTGGACAGGTGGACTGAGAGTTCTCCACCTATTGAGGAGATCGTGATTGCTCCGCCCAGTAACCTCTCGAAGAGCTTCGAGGGGTGATTGTCCGTCTCCCTCAGAACGGCCTCATCTGGGGAAAGGTTGAAGGTCGTGAAGTCGCGGTGGATCTTTGCGAACTCCCTGGGTATGGCAACTAACTCGCTGGTCTCCTTTCTAAGGGCGTTAATTATCCTCATGACGTCATATCCAATCTCTGAGAGACCCCACATCAGGAGAGACACAACAGGGAGCTCTAGCTCAACCTGCCTCTTGAGGGTTGACCTGATGTCCATGTATCTCATCCAAGGTAGAAAGTAGGTCACTAGGACTATGGCACCTCCCACTGGGGATGCAAGCGGGTACATCATCATGAGCGCCATTCCGATTATCACGGAGACTGGTAGGCCTACGTAGTAGAGGTTAACCATCTCATTACCCCATCTCCCTGGCCACTCCAACACCTTACTTCCAGCCACCAGCCTCTCCATCATGGAGAAGATTGTCTCGTCCCTGTGTAGTGTTCTGTGAATTGCGGGAGGCCAGGCATACACCGGTAACGGGAGTAGAACGAGCCAGGCAGGGAAGCCCAGGATCGTAAGCCTGAGGAAGAACAGGATGGGAACTAGGGCAGTCGCTACTGAGGCAATCGCTAACATTACAACGAAGTTAAGATCCTTGGTCTTCACAATACTAGTGGATTTTACCTTGGTCTTGGCAATCATACTATACCCTCCTCCTCGTAGTAGGACCTTATCCTTTTCTCGTATTCAGGTTGCGGCAGACCGGCGGTCTCTAGCATAAACTTAACCTTCTTCTCTAAGTTTGCCTTAAGATCTCCCTCAGTGTAACCCTTGAGTGAGGCCATGGTCATTAACCTCTTGCTGTGGAGTATGTCCACCACGTAAGAGTCAGACACGGGAGAGTAGGTCGCAAGCGGAACGTAATGTGCCTCACCGTCCCTCAGGACTACCTCACCGACCTCCTGGACCCTCCTCACGAGTTTACCACTAACGTTGTAGGAGTTGACGAATACCACCATGGACACAATCGCGAAGAAGGAGTCATCTACCCCAGCGTAGTTGAACCTAGCCTTTAGGGAGGCAAAGTCCTCAGCGTGTAGCGAAGTGATTCCACCGTGACCTGCAGCTACAGAGTGAATGAATTCCCTTATCTCCTCCTTAGACCTTACCTCACCCACCGAGACCAGGTCTGGCCTAACCCTGAAGGTGTGGGAGATGAGTCGGTCCAGTGGAATCTCGGCAGACTCACTGTACTCGGTCATTAAGGTTGGCTTCCTGGACACAAGCCTCACCCAGTTGGGGTAGATTACCCTTAGCTCTGGTATCTCCTCCACCGTGACTATCTTCCAGGAGGGTGGGGCAACTGTGAGCAGGGCGTTGATCAGGGTCGTTTTACCCGAACCTGATCTCCCGACCACGAGTATGACACCGCGATTCTGAAGGACGAACCAGAGCGCTGAGGCCACGAGGGGTGGCATTATCCTCCTCCTCATTACCATGTAGGGGAGAGTCCAGACCTCCTTCACCGGCTTCCTTATGGAGATAGTTGAGCCATTGGGAGAGACCTCCCTTCCGTAGGTCAGGGCAATACGGTAACCCTCAGGGGTCATGGCGTCTAGGATTGGCCTAGCTAGGGTGATGGATTTACCGCTCTTGAAGGCGATCTTCTGAACCAGATAGTTGGCCTCGCTTGAGTCAAGGATCACGTTAGTGGGGATCCAGGTTCCGTACTCTCTGTGGAACACGAACACGGGTGAGGATGGAGCGGTGGGAGAGTAGGACACATCTTCTATCTGCTCGTCGTCTAGGAGGGTTGTGAGGACGTCGTACCTCAGGATGTCCCTGACCACGTAATAGCCTATAACCTTGTCCCTACCAACGTAGTCTAGGTAGGAGGTGACCAAGCGGTCCACCTCAGAGGGCTTGAGGGTGTAGTAGAGTGCCTTGTGAGCCTTCTTCAGGAGCTCAAGTTGGGACTGGTTTATGTTGGGCTCCTCGATGTCGTAATATACGTCAGTTTGGTTCCTGATGATCTTAACCTTGGGGAAGGCAACATCATAATCGGGGTAGATTCCCTTGACGTCGTACTCCTGGATGATGTCGCCCTGATACTTGGGTCTTATCACCTTAACGTCCTTCGGCTCCATCATTAACCACCTCCGAGATTTCCTCCCCAGAACAAGTTTCCATAAGCAGTCACTACGCCAACGGCGGAGTTAGCTGGTAGATTTAAGGTGAACGAGACCTCAGTATTGGGCTGAAGTACAGTATTCTGGAGCAAGGTACTGGCGCTATATACTGTCGGTGGTCCTTTTATTTGACCGTTATTATTTAATGGTACCACGATTATCCATAAAATCTGAGATGCAATAGTACCTGTGTTTTTAATCATAACCTGACCCTGATTCCCATTACATTGTACCTGCAAGCTTTCAGCGTTCTTCAGGGAGGTGATGGTCTGTGCCTGAGACACCTCTGTAGCGAAAAGTTCAGATCTGTAACTTATGATGAGGAGAGATCCTATCACGGAGATTGCGATTAAAAGAAAGATTACCGTTCCAACTACGGTTCCTAAACCCCTGTTCAATTTCATAAACTCACCTCGAAGAAAGAACCATCAGTTTCGAAAAATGTAACCGGAGTACCCCCTCCAACAACCTTCACCTGAAGAACGTACAGATATCCAGCCAGGAGTGTGTTTGATGTAACAGGCACCGGATTAACTTGATTAGCCCCGTTATTTGGATAGCAGTACACGCTAACACTTTCAATGGTATTTCCAACCACAGCGTAGGCTATGGTTATGGGTGTCGATCCGTAATTCTCCACGTAAACGCAACCTGTTCCTCCATTGTTGTTGGTCCACAGCACGGAGAGGAGATGAACCGAGGGAGTCTGGACAACGTTACTGGAGGGAAGGATGTACTGGCTGTTGTACGCCAGGAAGATCCCCATCAGGGATAGGGTGACCACTAGAGAAAGGAACGCAGCCACTACCTCGGAGAGACCTTTCCTCATCCATACATCACCTGTGCAGAGGATTGAATCTCAATGTAATTCGATCCGAAGTATCCCTCTATGGAGACCACGGGGTGTTGGGTGTTGATAGGTTGTTGAGCAATAAAGAAATATATCGTGTAATCCTGGTTAGGTCTCAAGCTCAAGGGAAGAGACACAGCATTAGGTGTCTGATTAAACGATGTGTAAACAGATCCGGCGTTTTTGTTAAACACCACATTTCCATTCACACTTACCACTATTCCCGTTAAAGTGAAGGGGAGATCTCCATTCTTCACGTTCACCTCCACCATGCATACACCTCCGTTGTTCACACCTCCATTCAACTGTAGCACGGTGGAGGAGAGGGAGATATCTGGGTTACCCTGTGCTACATAAACGTAAAAGAGCGTATACCTGAATAAGAAGGTCCACGCAACAAAGACCAGAACGATCAAAAAAAGGGACCCCATCACGGAGGAGAGTCCCTTTCTTGCCTTCAGCATGTTTTACACCTTCACGGGTCTAGTCTTGGACTACGGTGCTTATCTGGGTCGCTAGAGTCTGGTGAGTTACTATGTCGGTAGCAGTAACTTGAACTACCACTGTACTGCCTACGTTGTACGAGTTAGTGTTGAAAGTGGCGACGCCAGTAGTAAGTGCACCGTTAAGGGCAATATTGTTCGTGGTTGTTAGCTTGCTCGACGTAACCGTAGAACTTATCGTACCAGTTAAAGATATGCTCTGTCCAGGCTGTATCGTTATGTAAGAATTTGCTGCTGGCGTAAAAGTCACTTCTCCTATGGTGACGGAAGTTATGTTCACAGGGTCGTTACCAGTATCAGTTATAGTTAGAGCAACACTTACGCCACTTCCACCAGCCTGGAGTCCTGTACCTCCGGGATTTATCAAACTCACGTCAGACACTGAGATCTGGGCATTATGACTGTTCGACGAGAATAAACCGAAGGCGAAGTGCCCCAAAAGCAGGGCTGCCACTATTGTTAATACTATCATGAGGAGGGACCCCACAATGTTTGAGAGTCCCTTTCTACCCTTTGAACTGATTTTTTTGCCTTTTAGGTGTAACATTTTTTCTCTGTGAAACATGGGTGTCAAAAGTGTCTTAAAAAGTACAACCGGAACACACCTGTTTCACAAAAGAATTTTTCTCAATGAAAATAAGTGAAACACTATATTTCCAACATATATTTGTTTCAGTGAAACAGTGAAACGGAAACAGGTCTCAGTTCCCGTGTATTTAGGGCATTATTCCGCATCATAATCTTATAAAGAAAACTCACTAAATTATCATGATTGAGATGAGGCAGAACTTACTCATAGGCATAACCATTGTGGTTCTGATATCCAATATCTTTCTTGGTTACGAACTTTATGTCACTACTCACCCCCAGCAGACGAGTGCTTCAACCCCCATTAGTATCAGTGGGCTAACTGTATATAACAATACAAGGATAATCACTGTCACCAACGGGAGCGGTTTCAGTTACGAGTACAAGTTCAATTTATCGTTCCCCAAAACGGGAATCTATTATATTGGGATTAACCCGCACGGTTTCAGCTCCCTCTACGTTTTGATTTATCTGGATGACGGAAACTCCATTTCACTGACCCTAAACAATACTAAGGCTCAGTTCACAGCAGATGATAGGAATTTTCAAGTTACCATGTTTGTCTCGGGTGTCCTGAATGAGTCGCCGACTCCCCAGACGGTGATTGAGTTGCTGGGACTTTATTATCAGTACGTGGGTCCGCTAAACGTTTATGGCAACGTGACAGGCTCCACAGGGCATGAAAACGACAACTCCACGGACATTCAGAACCATATGGATTCCCAAGACCAGAACGCGACCAGTGACGTGACCAGCCAGGACGTGATCAACTCGACCAATGTAAATTCCACGGTAAGCTCCTCACAGGAACATGAAAATAATGTTACCAATTCAACTTCACAGAGTCATTCGGATCAGGGAGGTACATCAGATCAAAGCTCCTCCCAAGATTCAGGTCAGAGCTCCTCAAGTTCCCAGGGATCCTCAAGTTCCCAATCAGGTTCACAGGACTCGGGTCAAGGCTCTAGTGATTCCTCGAGCTCTTCAGGTTCTGATAGTGGAGGAGATAATTAATTTCATCAGTATTTTTTAGATCGTCTTTCATATTTCTTTAAAGAGCCTATATAGAGTAATTATCTATTCTAGATTATTAAGGCTTTTTCCTCCCTATACTGTGGGGCCAGGTCATACTGCCCAAAAACGTGGTGTTTCGCGTTCCACTGAAACCAATAAATGAGTGAAACACCGATTATTTTCCATTTATTTAAACCTAAAAAAGTATTTATCCAAGTGATTAGCCAGCGATACAAAAGAGTTTGGAAATCTCTTATAAATAACCCTAAGATTAGAGCAACTCATGCGATTCTTACAATTCCTTGCCGAATTCGTAATCCTTATCTCGTTGGCGGGAATTTTTCTTTATCACTTAGCTAGAGGAAAATTGGTCGAGGCAAGTCCTCCTACCAACGGGAAGAGAACAGTGCTCCTGTACTCCGAGGGGCAGAGGATATTTCATTGGGCCTCCTTTGGTGCGCTGTTAATTGCGGGGATCTCAGGATATTACATGCTCACAACTACCAACCTTGGTCTGCTCAACTTTCACGATTGGACCCTATTACCCATTGGGCTTCTCCTCCTGTATCATTGGGTAAGTGACGGTAGAAGTGGGGAGATGAGGCTAAGTCTAGATCTCAGGGTTAAGAGGGCCAAGGGAAAGTATCATCCTCTTAAGAGAGCCTATCACGTCGGGGTGGTCTTATCCATGATGGGCCTTGGGCTCACGGGACTTGCTTTGTGGAACCCATTGAAACTTAGCTTACTGTTCCCTTACTTCCAGGACTTGCTGATTCTTCACGTTCTGTCTGCCCTTCTCCTTACATCCTTGGCAATTTTTCATGTGTATCTGTCTTTAATGCCGTCTAACAGACCGCTCTTAGAGGCTATGAAGGATGGCCTCCTTGACGAGGGATATCTAAGGGCCCATTATGACTGGACTCCTCCTAGGAAAAGAGTGGAGAAGGTTGTGAACGAGGGTAGAAGAACCTTCCTGAAGACCGTGGGAGTCACGGCTCTTGCCCTGGCTCTAGTGGCAATACTTGGAAGGAATTCAGCCCCATCGTCTCCCTCCTCAAGCGGATCCCAGGGAAGTCTTCAGACTCAAGCGTCATACGGACCCATAGCCAACGCAAACCAGATGGGTCCCAACTCAGCCAAACTGTTCAGGCTTCCCAACGGCTCCCCAGGGATCTTGGTTAAGTTGCCCAACGGTCAATTAAAGGCCTATAGCGCAGTGTGTACACACGCGGGCTGTACGGTTGGTTATCTGCCAGGGCAACAGCTCATAGCGTGTCCCTGTCATGGGGCAGAGTTCTCCCCAAGCAATGGAGGAGTTATTGCTGGTCCGGCCCCATATCCGCTTCCGCAATACCTCGTGACAGTTGACAGCTCTGGCAACGTTTACATTGGAAACGTTTCTTCATCCTCTAGTACCTCTGGATCAACCACCGGTTATGGGGGCGACGATGGTGGAAATGACGATTGAAAGAAGGCTATTTGAGGGGCTCGGTCAGTTCGTGGATCTAAGCGCCTCAAGGGAGAAATAAGATCTAGGTAGCTTACAATTTTTGTTGAGTTTCACTTAAGCTTTTCTTAGGTTCCTTGGTTCCGTTTCATGTTTTGTTTCACTTTTTCACGGGATTCTTAAAAAGGGAGGCACGCCCATATCACTTTAGAGGTGAAGTAAATGGAGATAAAGGAAAAGATAAGTGAAGCTAAACTAACCCTATACATGTTAATAGCAGCTGTAGCATATGTAATAGTTGATGTACTGGCCATAGTACAAAGCGGATTCAATGTGATGTAAACCCATAAACATTTTTTTGAAATTCATACTGCGTTCTCCCTTTTTGAAAAGTCCGAACACGGGATATTTCTGTATCATGATATGAAGAGTCCTTTTCAGTCTTGAAGGTACTCCCACAGTTAACAAAAGAAATTTAAAAATCTCGTCAAATATGTATTCGATGAGATATCTTGGCCTTCTGATGCTCCTAACATTGGCGCCCTTGCTGACATATGGTCAGCAATCCGTTGTCATATATTACAACGGAACCGTTGTGGCTCATCTTAACAATGTGTCCACATTTCACGTTATAGGAGATAACATCACAGATCTTCGGGTTATAGGTTCGAAGTTTAATCTTACTGGAGGTTACCTATACTTCTATAATACATCTCGAGTCACGGTGATCTACGTTGCCAGTTTCCCCAAAGGTGTAATCCAGGGAACAGAGCCCTACAACGTTACCTTCAACGTCATTGTTCCCGGAACCTATACCTTTGCCTATGTATACCCGCCACCCACATCATTGGAAACCAGGGGAAACCTATACAACCTAACTTTGCAGGGTAGCTCTCTAGAGGTGCTTTACTCCACATCTTCTCAAAGCTCGAGTGGATTCGGTAAGGAGGATCTAATAATCTTGGTTGCTGTTCTGGTTACTGATGCCGTTGTTGGTTTCTTCCTATATGAATATTTCAGGTCTAGGAGGAGACCCGTGACTGAGCAGGTGAACCAGACCCAACAGATGAGCCAAGCACAAGCGAGTCAGACTGTCGAGGAGGATGAGAAAGAGGAGGAGGCGGAGCTCACAACTCAGGAGCTCAACGATCGTGATATAATGGTATTGGAGTCCTTCAAAAGGGGAGCAAGAACCCTATCAGACGCAGTGCGAGACACGGGACTACCCAAGTCCACCGTTTATAGAAGGATCAAGAAGCTCGTGAAACTAGGTTACCTTGTGGAGAGGAGGGAAGGTGGGAAAATCTGGTATGAGGTATCCCAACCACCTCCCGATAAGCCAACCTGACTTTCGGGTCTAGTCACTGCACACTCACTTTCACCTACCCAAGGCTATATTCATGCTAACTAAGGGCTTAACCTTGTTAGGTAAACAGGGAAGAGAGGGAAAAAACTCAACTTTTACCCTTGTATTTTACACATGCAAGATAAAAAGAAAAACAAAAACTTTTAAAATATATGCAGATAGCCTAAGATATCAACAATGACATATGCTACCACAACTAAGGCTAAATAGAGGGTTAGTTTACCTTCGCTTATCTCCTTTTGTTCCCTCCTTTCTTCAAGTTCTTGCGCCATCATTTTTATCACTTATTCACTCTCGTTTCTTCTTAATTAGGAACTCAGACGAAATATTGAAACGTGAACGGAACGAAACTTTTCAAGGCATTTTAACGTAGCGAGCTATAAGGCCTAAAACCTGTCCAGTCACGTAAGTAACTTCAAGGAGTGCGTGTAGCTTAGGGAACCAGGTTATCGTTTTTCTCAAGTTGCGGATCTGCCCATAGGGACACGATATATCTCCCATCTATCCAGATAGAAGATAATCTATATGAAACATTCATATCCCACCTTTTCACGTATCCTTTTCACGAAACTAATCACGGTGTGTTTACAGCTATTGACGTTCCACTAGAACGGAATGAAACGCTACCTCGAGATTCCTTATAAATAACGTTAGGCAAGGGAATCTCGGTGATGCCATGAGTAAAATACTCCTAATCCTGTTGGGCCTTGTACTGGCCTCAGGTGCTGTGGTTCTAGGATCCAATGTAAATAATGTGACTAGTAATATAATACATCAGATAAATCCGGCCGTTCAAGGTCAACAGGGAACCCACGATAACTCCCCGGATAATTCAACCAACTCCACCAATGATAATACGCCGGATAACTCGACCGCGACAATCCACGACAACTCCCCAGACAACTCCACCAACTCCACTTACGACGACAGTCATCACGACGATTCAACCAACTCCACCTACTCTGATGACGGTCATCACGATGACTCGTACCAGAACGGGACATACACCAACTCCACTTACGACGACAGTCATCACGACAACTCCACCAACTCCACTTACGACAACTCCCCAGACAACTCCACCAACACAAATTCCACCTACGATAACAGCCCAGATCAAGGATCCTCTGGAGAAGGAGACAGTTAGTAAGTCTCTTCACAGTTTAAATCGTTAAGATAAATTTTTTTTCATTTAATTTGCAATTAAGTTTCAGAGTTCTTGCTCTTTCATGTAGAGAGATCAGGTCATGAGAGGTCCATGCTATTCGCGACACGCCTTCTATCACTTCGCTCTCCTGATGAAAATTTAGTGATACAAATGTCTATGTAAGGATAAATTCACACAACATGTGTAGATCGGGACAACAACGTTCAGATAACGTGCTGTGATATCTAAAGATTTTAGTACTTCAGCCCCAGAACATATATTCAGGGGTTGAAGTTGTTATTTGATGAGAGACCCAAAACTAGGAGGGAGGACCTATTCAACAGGGATGAGGAGTTGAATCAACTTCTCGCAAACCTACACAGGCCGTTAATTGTGGTCTCTGGCGTAAGAAGGATTGGTAAAACTTCCCTCCTTCTAGTTGCACTGAATGAAAGCAAACTCCCTTTCATCCTGGTGGACGCCAGAAAACTAAAGGATAACTACGGCTGGAAAGATGTTTACGGGTTACTCTCCCAGGCCCTGTCCTCCTCCCTGGACAAGATTGTGGACGTGATAAGGAAAGTGAGGGGTGTAAGTATCCTAGGAACGTCGGTGGAACTTTCATGGAAGGGGAAGAGATACGTTTCCCTGGCCGATCTCTTTGATCATTTGAATCAGAAGAGGATTGTGATAGCAATTGACGAAGCCCAGAGGTTGAGGGGACCCCTGTCCAGGGAGATCAGGGAGGCCATCGCTCACGCATACGATTACGACCGGAACCTGACCTTCATCCTGACGGGGTCAGAGGTTGGGTTACTTTACGACTTTGTGGGGGTGGAGGACCACGATTCTCCGCTATACGGGAGGTACTTTTACGAGCTGAGGTTGGACAGGTTCTCAAGGGAGAGCGGAGTCGAGTTCCTGAGGAGGGGGTTCAAGGAGGCAGGGAAGAACGTTGATGAGGGCATGATACAGGAGATCGTGAACTTCTTTGACGGGATCCCGGGCTGGTTGACCCTGGCCGGCAACTACGTTGTGGCGGGGAAGAATATCGAGGAGGTCAAGGAGATGAGTCTGGGGGTGGCTGTCAACGAGATTTCCAACCTGGTGAGGAGCAAGCGGAACGTCTCGGAGATCGTGGGCAGAAGGTACAGGCACACGTTGAAGTGCATCTCCGAGGGGAACAACTCCTGGTCCAAGTTGTATGAGTGCCTAACCAGAAGGGAGGGCTCCACGTTATCGTCCAATTCCCTGAGCAATATTCTGCAACAGCTTGAGAAAATGAGCATAATTCACGATTATGAGTTTCTGGATCCGGTCTACAGGGAGGCGGTGAAGAGGTTGTAAAGGTAACTTCTAGATTAACATCTTGTCTTGATGCAAACGTTACACTTTATGAAGGGAGCTTAGGGCCCTCTCCCACGTTGTATTCTAGGGAGGCGAGTATGCGGGAAACGTCAAAAAGAGCTCACCTCTCATCCCTGCTCTCCCTAACTGCCTTAGCCCAGTCGTTTTCGCTAACACTCAGGTTCTCGAGGATTTCCCTTATTGCCTCTCTCAAATCTTGTTCATCTCCCCTGGTCTGCTCTTTCAAGAGTTCTCCCACGATCTTTCTTGATCTAGAGCCATTTAGTCTTTTTCCTCTATCTGCCACACGGACTCACGTGAGCAATCCCGAGCCTCACGTTAATCCGTGCAGTCCAATCACACATACCTGAAGCATGAAAACCGTCTTTTCCAGTTCCTACTCCTCCGCAAATTCGTCCACTTTCTCGGGAGGCACCTCCATGTCGTTTCGAGAACCGAACAAAATGGGTAGCGGATCCCTCACGGTTCTGGGTTTCCTCCTCACGAGTATTTCGTCCTGATTTAAGGCCACAACCTCGACCTCCTCGAAGGGCTCTAGGCCTATCCTTTCTCTCACTTCCTTAGGTATTGTAACCTGGTACTTCTTGGTAACCTTGACCATGTGAGATGTATGTGTAAGAGGATTTTATGCCTTAGTGGTACATGCGTATTCGCTACTTTCACGCGCGCGAAAGTTCTCTAACTTCTTAGATTAGGTGATGGGGGAGGTGACGGAGCGACTGGTTAGTAAACTAAGTGTGAAAATCCGAACCTATCATGTATTCACTAAACCTGACAATCCGGAATTCTCTCAACGTGTGGGGCCAACAATAATAACTTAATTAAAAATTTTCTAAATTAATCAGGTAAAATTTTAGAGATGTTCATTCACTCCCCAGTTTAAAATTGCGTTACTCAGAAAGTATTTATTATACCACACGTAAAAATGAAATTCTTCTATCACGTAAGGTCTGTTGAACCGATTAGGAGTCTAGGAGGTGATTCTGGAGTTATCTATTTCCTGCGTATCATAGAAGCTTTCACCAATTACATAACGGTCCCGGGTAGTCCCGGATGTAGCGCCACCCATTAAGGCCTAACCGAGACCCTCATGATTGGGTCTTGCCCCTCCGGGACTCTCTTCAACCTCAATTGAATCACGAAGAGCGTACACCATGACCAAGGGTGTAATTACCAATCCCACAAGTATGAAGTAAATCAGGTTGAGGGGAGGATCCAGGTTCTGAAGGGAATAGTAAAGGGCCACAACCAGGATTGAGGATCCAGTGACGGACGGCAACAAGTGATCGAGGACCTTTACTTTTATCCCTCTCCTTCTCAGGAAAAAGGGTAAGGACATATTCGTGACGATCTGAATGAACAGGAAGAGCACCGTTATGACGGTGGCCCAAATTGTAAAGCTGTAAAACAGCCCCTTCCCGACTCCGTAGTCTAGGATCAGGGGAACTATTGTGGAAAGTGACCCGATCATTCCAAGGCCGATAATGAAGGCTGTAGCCCTGAAGGGACTTCCGTTCCGTCTAGTGACCTTGAGGAAATCAGGAAAGAACCCGTCTTGAGCGAGGCTGTACACAGTCCTAGCCCCGCTGTTCCCGAAAAGCACCGATGTAATCACCTGGGAGAACAGGACAATGATGAGGGCCAGTGACGAGACTCTCTCGCCCAACAGCTCCTCGGTCACGTATATACCAGGGGCCAACTGGGCCTGGGCAACCGGGAGGTCTGGGCCCGCCGAGGCCACAATACTGTAAACGACGAAACTAAAGAACAGGACCATGATGGACACCGACACCATCACAGCTCTCTTGATGGTTTTCCTGGATAGCCTGGCCTCCTCCCCAAGGGATATGATTGATCCGTAACCGCTGTAGGCCAGGAGAGCACCCACAACCATGGAGAGAAATAGGCTGTGAAAGTCCTCAACTCTTAAGACAGGAGAAGGATGCATAGATCTCAAGAGGAGGGCGACCCCCAGCACAGAGAAAAAGGCTATCTGAAGAGTTCCAACCACCACTGCAATCCTTGATGATAGGCTTATCCCGAAGTAACTGACAAGCAGGCAGGACATAGGAATTACTAGACTAAGTAGCAACACTACATCAAGGGGGAGAGACACGTGGAACAGGGTAGAGTAGGCCCAACTCAACCACGGAATCACCGAGGATGCCGCGATCATATCCCCAACCACCCAAAACACCTGCCAGAACCCCACGGTCTTAGACAGGTACTTGTTTGGGATCGAGCTCTCAACGTACTTGTAATAACCCCCAGCGCTGGAGATGTACTGACTAAAGAAGTAGATAGGAATCACAGATAGGAACACGGCCAATCCTCCCAGAATGAAGGCAAGCGGGGCCGAGTATCCACCGTAAATAATGGCTGCAGCCCCGGTTATGGCAAAGGCTCCCCCGGGCAAAATCACTGATATAGAGTAGAAAACAAGTCCCCAGAGGCCTATGGCGTCCTTTGCTAGTCCTGACTCGTCCTTATCCACAACGACTCAGGGGTCGAGTACCCTTTAAATCTATCCGTCGCGTGAGAAGATTGACTATTAGATAGGACAACTGGTTGTTCAGTTCTAGTAGTCAAGTGATGTGTCCCCCACTCTGTTTGGCCAGTCATTCCCCACCACTCTTAACTATATAGAATACATAGTATCTAGTGAACTATATAGGATATATATCAATATATATAATATAATCATAGTTTTTAAATATTGTACCTTGGACACCCTACTCAGATGTTAAATGGTAAGCAAGAACGGTCGTGAATTTGGTCGCAAAAGTAGACTTGGGATTTCCACAACCATGATCGCCGTGATTGCGGTGGTCGTGATTGTGATAGCAGCAGTTGCTGGATACATGATGCTTAGTAGACCGAGCTCCACACCTCAGACCTCAACTAGCTCCGGTTCGGGTGGATCATCGAGCAACGGGACTACGACTTCAACCTCCAGCACTTCCAGTGGTGGAAACACGGGTAACGCAACCACGCTAAACATTATTGCCTGGTCAGGTATATGCGGAGATTACATTACCGAGGCCGGTAAGCTTTTTGAGCAACAGCATCCAGGCGTCAAGGTTAACGTGTACACGTATCCCTTCAGCCAATACATCAGCGTAGAGCTAACTTACCTCAAGGCCCACTCCTCGCAGTTCGATATAATGTCATACACTCCAACGTCGTCGGCCCTGATTGCCCCCTATCTAGTTCCCTTAAACCTTACGCAGGACTTTAACACCTCCGACCTAATAATGCCCCAGGAGACGTACGCGGGGATAGTTTACAACTACACAACCCATCAGAACATCACCGCAGGTATAGCTTACGCGACCTGTGTTGACACCCTGGTTTACAACACCACAATCTTTGACAACAAGACCCTACAGAACGAGTTCTACAACGAGTATCACATGAACTTCTCACCCCAAACCTGGCAGAACTGGAGCGTAGTCATAGACGTAGACCAGTTCCTCACCTCTCACCACGTGACCAAGTACGGAATCCTGTTACCTGACGACACCTCCCACAACATATGGAACTCCTACCTGGTGATCTTTGGATACTACTACGCGAGGAACTCGAGCCTGAATGACGGACTCATCTCAGGCCTTCCTGAGTTCCAGGTATACTTCCAGGGTAAGATCCTTCCCGGCTACAACTTCCCATTACCCTCCATTAACTCCACCGCCGGCGTTCAGGCCCTTGAGGTGTATAAACAGCTAGTCTCCTACATGATTCCGCCATCTCAGGTTCAGATAACCTACGACAACATCATCAACTACCTTCCCCAATCCCCAGGAATGATATCGTGGCCCGGACCCCTCGGAGGCCTGAATCAGAGCCAGTTGGAGCAACTTGCCTACGCCCCCTTACCCGGTGGTTACGCCGTTGCCGGTTCAGACTTTGTGGGAATAAGCAAGTACTCTCAGCATCAGCAGTTGGCCCTAGAGTTCCTGCAGTTCCTGGTCTCGCCACAGGTTCAGGCGAAGCTCTTCTACATGTACGAGATATTCCCAATCTCTAAGGAGGCCTACAATATCCTGTTGTCTAACACGTCTCTACCCTCATATGAGAGGCAGTGGTTAACAGTGATGCCCACTATAGCCGAGGAGGGATGGGATGTCGGACCCATCATTCCTCCGACATACGAGCAACTCCTTCCCACCTTCAATAACGAGGTCCTGCTCTACCTAGAGGGCCAGGTGAACAACCCACAGCAGGTCCTGAACACCATAGCCTCGCAGTGGATGCAATACCTCAAGTCCTACTATGGTTAGGGGATCTAAGTGAGCGTTGAGCTGAGGCAGGTCTCAAAGAGGTACGGTAAGGTACAGGCAGTAAAGGGAGTTAACCTGAAGGTAGAAAAGGGAGAGTTTTTTGTCCTTCTCGGAACATCAGGTTCCGGGAAAACAACTATTTTACGTTCCATTGCTGGACTTGAGACAATTGATGAGGGAGAAATCCTCATAGATAACGAGAGGGTTCACCACCTCCCTCCTGGGAGAAGGAACGTGGCTATGGTTTTCCAAAATTTCGCTTTATATCCGCATAAGACCGTGTATGAGAATCTGTCCCTACCTATCGAAAATCTAGATAAAGGAGAAAGAGACGAGAGAATAAATGAAATTTCCAAGAGACTTGACATTCACCACCTCCTTGAAAGGTATCCGGCTGAGCTCTCGGGAGGACAACAGCAGAGGGTTGCCTTGGCTAGGGCGCTGGTGAAGAGGCCTAAGGTCTTTCTCATGGACGAACCCCTCTCCAACATAGACGTCCCCAAGAGGGTAGCAGCTAGGGATCTCATAAAGGAGATCCAGAGGGAGGAATCAATTACCACGATCTACGTGACCCATGATCAGACGGAGGCCATGGCCCTCGCCGACAGGATAGGGGTTATGCTAAACGGGGAGCTCCGCCAGGTCGGCCACCCTGAAGATATTTACCTCAATCCCAACTGCGTGGATGTAGCAACCTTCTTTGGGATGTCAGTGGTTGACGGAGGCCTGGTCAAGGAGAGCGGAAAGGTTGGCGTCCTTCCCGAGCACGTGGACCTAGGTAAAGGTCCGTATAAGGGCGTGGTTAGGAACGTTGAGTTTGCAGGAAACTCCTACATGGTTCACCTCTCCGTGAATGGGGACAGGTTGAGGGCACTATCCAAGGTGAGACCTAGGATTGGCGAGGAAGTGGAGTTCGCAATCACTAGGTATAAGGTCCTGGGGAGTTAGGATGAGGTACTCGATCCCCTATCTTGGATACATAGTTGCCTTGGGGATAGTCCCCTTCCTCTACACCTTCGTCTATTTTGGCCTTAACCTTTCACAGTCCTTGACCTCCTTGAGTACACTCCCAATCTCGGAGGTTTTCTGGAATACCGTGATTTACGCCGGTCTCACGGCGATAATCTCAGCCCTAATTGGGCTCATCCTTGCCGTGGCTGTGGACATCCTACCGAGGGGGAAGCTGATCGTGTCCCTCCTGATCATGCTACCCTACACCTTACCCTTCACCTCCGCAGCCCTTGTGTGGTCCATAAGTCTTTACGCGAACTACGGTTGGTTCTCCTACCTCTTTCACTTGAAGTTTGATCCCCTGAATATCCCATCCCTCGCGATTTACGGCGTGACCATGGTGAGTATTTGGTCAACCATCCCGCTCACCTTCCTCATTACGCTTACCGCGTTAAGGTCAATTCCAAGTTACGTGAAGGAGAACGCCCTCCTGGACAACTTGTCTCTCTCCGAGTATTACGGGAAGATAGCTGTCCCAATGGTGGGAAAGGCCTTCTGGTTAGCGTTCCTCCTAGCTTTCCTCTCAGCACTGGGAAACTTTGACATCCCATATGCGCTGACGGAGGGCGGTCCAGGCTTCGCAACTACTACTCTCCCTCTCCTCGTGTACTACGAGATCATAGACCTCGGTAACTTCTCTGGGGGAGCCCTCGTCGCTGCGCTCCTGAGCGTTATGGCCAGTATCCCCGCAATTCTAATCCTTCTGATTTCAAGGAGCAAGAGGTCAGGTTTCATCTCCCTCTCGCTCAGGATACCGGACAGGGTGTTCAAGCCCCTCATGTACGTGATACTCGGGATTTCACTATTCTTCCTTGTCTTCCCTGTGTATTGGATGGGTTTGGTCGCGTTTAGGCACTCCTCTCTAGACTTTAGGTCTCCTCCCGTGATTGTCCCGGCGGGCTTAACCACGAAGTATTTCATCTCCACGCTGGATCAATCCATTCCCTACATCGTGTCGAGCGTCGTCGTAGCCGTGCTGGCCTCACTCCTGACCATATTCGTGTCCTTTCCCTCAGGATATGAAATTTCCCGAGGTAAGGGGAGATGGATCCTCCCAGTCTCGATCTACCTTTACTCCCTGCCCTCAGCGTCGTACATCATCCCACTATTCATCTTCTTCTCGTCCACGAACCTCATGAACACGTGGTGGGCACTCATCATCTCAACTCCCATATTCACTGCAACCTACGCCGTTTGGCTCTTCCACAACAACTACCTATCCTTCCCAAGGGCCTACGATGACGTAGCTGAGGTCTTCCAGATCAAGCGGAGGTTGTTGAGAGTAGTTATGCCCCTCTCGAGGACCTCAGTTTTCTCAGTCTTTCTCCTCTCCTTCATTTTGAACTGGCACCTGCTCTTCTACCCACTTATCCTCACACAGACTCCCTACAACTGGTCCTTCCCGCCGGAGGGGGCAGAGACCGTAACCGTGTTCGCCCTGGCCCAGATTTATTACAGGACAATTAACTGGGCACTGGTAGCCTCAGCAGCACTCGTCGCCGCACTACCTGTCATGGTGGTTACAATCATAACCTTGAGCAGGATACTCAAGGGAGATCGTAGCGGTGGCCTAAAGTTCATTTGATTTTTCACAATAGACTTAAAATGGGGATAGAGATGATATTCATCATGAAATATTATCCACTCGTGTATGGACATAGGGGTTTCCCTTTGGAGGCACCAGAGAATACTATTCCGTCCTTCCTGCTGGCTAGGGAAGCTGGGGCCTTTGGCGTGGAGATGGACGTCCACATGACAAAGGACGGCGAGCTCGTGGTAATCCACGACGACAAGTTGGATAGGACTACGACGGGAACAGGTTACGTCTCACAGAGGACGTGGGCTGAGGTGAGGCAACTTGACGCTGGGCAAAAGTTCTCCGAGAGGTGGAGAGGGGTGAGGGTGCCCTCCCTGAGGGAAGTCCTAACCCAGGTAAAGGGCGTCAACTACTACGTTGAGGTAAAGCACGGATCTAGGTTCTACCCTGGGATTGAGGAGAGGCTACTGGAGATTCTTGAGGAGACTGGGACCAAGGACTTGACCCAGGTCATATCCTTTGATCTCGAGTCGCTCTCGAGACTGAGGCAGATGGACTCTTCATTGACGCTGGGATTACTAACGTGTAATAACGTGAAACACGCGCTGCTACTGGCGGACAAGATTGGGGTGAACTGGATTCAGGCAGAGTTTGGCCTTCTGGACAGGGAACTCGTGGATATGGCCCATGGGAGAGGGTATAGGGTTGCAACTTGGACAGTCAACACGGAGGAGGAGGTAATGAAGGCTAGAGAGATGGGGGTAGACTCAATAACCACCGACGACCCGCGCATGGCCATACGCGTCCTTTCAAGTTAGGTGATGGGAAAATGGAAAGGTTAAGTTCCAAGGATTCCGCTACTGTCACGGTTATAGGCGGTGGGGCTAACGGCCTTTTCACTGCGTTAGACCTGGCACTGAGGGGAGTCAAGGTGATCCTAGTGGAGAGAGGGGATATAGGCTCAGGGACATCTGGAAAGTTCCATGGACTTCTCCACAGTGGGGCTAGGTATGCCGTGACGGATCCGGGATCGGCCAAGGAGTGCGCCGAGGAGAACGAGGTAATCTCAAGGATTGCGCCACACGTCGTGAGGGACACGGGAGGCCTCTTCCTGGGAATCACGGAAGAGGAGGTGGAGTTCTCTGAGAGGTTCCTGAAGTCGCTAGACTCCCTGGGAATTAAACATAGGGTCATGGACAGGGGTGAGCTTCAAAAGGCTGAGCCCCACGCCAATCCCAGCACCAGAATTGCGGTGTGGGTTCCAGACAAGGTAATCCACGGTTACGATCTATTGGCCAGTGTCGCATTCACAGCCTCGTTGAGCGGAGCCACGATACTCACGCAGGCTGAAGTTGTTGAGATTAGGAGGGGAAGTGAACTTAAGGTTAAGATCCTGGACAGGCTAACTGGAGAGACCCACGTCGTCGAGTCGCAGATCGTTGTAAACGCCTCAGGCCCTTGGTCCTTCAAGGTTACGGAACTTGCGGGGATTGGCGAGGTCCCAGTCCTTCCCACGGCTGGAATCATGGTAGTGTTCGACAGAAGACTCAATAACATGGTCCTGAACAGGTTGAGGCCACCCTCCGACGGGGATATCCTGGTCCCCTACGGTGAGAACTCAATTCTAGGAACCACGGCCACGGTCGTGGATGATCCCGACAACTTCTCAATCGCCGACGAGGAGGTCAACCTCCTGTTGAGGGAAGGAGTGAAACTAGTGCCCGGTTTAGCTCAGGCGAAGGTATCCAGGGTGTACGCATCGGTTAGGCCGTTGATAGCCAACGCTGACTCGGGAAGGCAGGCAAGCAGGGACTACCTTATCCTAGAACATGAAGAAGTCCCAGGTTTGATCTCTGTGATAGGTGGGAAGTTCACGACTGCAAGGCTCTTAGGCGAGAAGGTAGGTGACCTCGTTGCGTCAAAACTTGGAGTCAAGGAAAGGAGTAGGACAAGGGATATTCGACTGTCAGGCCCACTAGACCTTGACCCGTCATGGGTTAGCCCAGACATGCGGGAAATGGTTAGCAAGGTCCTCGCTAGGAGGGGATCACTAGACGAGGAGAGGTACATTACGTCTCTTTACGTTGTCCTATCTACGATCGCGGGGAGGAGAAGATGGAGCTCAGGAGCGATCTGAGGATTAAAGCGGAGAGGGGGAGGGTTGAGGAGTTGTTGTCGAGTCCCTCCCGGTTTGCTGAGTGCCTTCCCGGAATACAGGAGTATGAGGTTAAGGGAGATGAGTTCAGGGCAGTCTTTAAGTTAGACGTCTCAGACTTGACCCCACACATCTCCTCCTTGACCGTGGTCGCCAACTCCAGGTTGGCTAGGGAAGGGCAACGGATCCTCGTGTCTGGGACTGGGAGGTCCGCTGGCGTAAACATAAAGTTCGCGATAAACATTGAGATTGTGGATGACAGGGAAGGAACTAGGATTCTCTGGGACGCGAACCTTAACCTAGGGATCCTGGAGAAACTCCTTGGGAATAGCGTTGGAAGGATTGCTGAGGTTAACGTGAAGAAGATAGTGGAGTGTATTTCAAGGAAGGTTTGAGGCTTAGTGGATCCAGTTCCTTGAGCCGTGACACGTGCAGGATGAATCCAGGTATAGGCCGGAAGGGAAATACGCTAACTCGACTCTTAACTGACAAGGCAGACATCTCCTTATTTAGAGTTAGCCCTCGGTGTAGATCCGACACCTACCGCGTGGTCTTCAGTCACTGTCCCCTTGTGTGAACCTACTCCCCCCCCCCATCACCATAAAAACTAATTTACTTTCCACCATCATTACTCTATGGCCAAAACCACCGCGGAACTCCTGATGGACACGATCTCCTCCCAGGTTGAGGACGTTTTCGGGATACCTGGGACTCACGGCCTCTCCCTCTATGAGGAGATAAGGAAGAGGGTCGAGAGACAAGAGGTTCGTTACTACATGCCGAGACTGGAGTACGGGGGCGCCATAATGGCCGACTACTACGCCAGACTGAAGGGAAACGTGGGAATCTTCATCTCGGTGAACGGACCAGGTTTCACAAACTCCTTAACCGGGCTAGCAGAGGCCTTCTCCGAGGGTTCACCCCTTGTCCTAATCTCCTTCAACAAGGAGTTCAGGTATAGGCATAGGAGACAACTTCACGACACTGGATACTACGACGCACAGATCGAGGTAGCTAAACAAATAACCAAGGCGTCTTTCAGGATCTACTCCCCCGAGGAGGTACCCCTAGTCATGGAAAAGTCCTTCAGGATAGCCCTGCAGGATAGGATGGGGCCTGTTTACGTTGAGGTCCCTGTAGACGTCCTTGAGGAGAAGGGCGAGGCTGAGGTGGAGAGAGTGAAGGTTCCAAGAAGTCTGGTCTACCCTAGTAAGGACGAGGTGAGGGAGGCTGTGAACTTTCTGAGTGAGTGCTCCAAGCCCGTCCTACTCCTGGGATACGGGGCCTCCAGATCCGATCTGGTTCCCTACCTGGAAAAGCTGGGAATTCCTGTCCTGACCACGGTTAGGGGTAAGGGAAGCATCCCTGAGAATCACCCTCTTTACGCTGGCATAACCTTCAACCTCGCCGAGATCCCTGGGGACTGCCTGATCGCCATTGGAACCTCATTCAATGACCTCGAGACTAGGAGGTGGAGCATGAAGCTTCCTAGGACTCTTCACGTCGATCCTGACCCCTCAGTCTTCAACACCTCCTTCAGGGCAGACGTCGTGGTGAGGGCTAGCGCCGAGGCCTTCTTAACCGAGGTGGTGGAGAGGGTCAAGTTGCCCAGGTGGAGTTTCAGGGTTGAGAGGAGGGAGATCAACCTGCAGGGAGAGGGGATAACCCACGACCTTCTCGCCAAGGTCCTAAACGAGACTCTAGGGGAGGACAGGGTGGTGATCGCAGATGCGGGCACGAATCAGGTCATGGCCATTGACATCCAGATGTATAGGCCCAACTCCTACTTCAATTCGTTGATCTTCAACGCCATGGGTTCAGCTATCCCAGCGGGTATAGGGGCAAAGATTGCAGTCCCAGAGAGGCAGGTCGTGAGCATAATAGGTGACATGGGATTTCAGGGGTGTTTTCAGGAGTTGATCACTGCGGTAGAGAACGGGATCAACTTCCTGACAGTCCTCGTGGAGGATGGTGTTCAGCACTTCCTGAGGATGAACCAGAACATGAGATATGGAACCACCTTCACGACGCAGGTCTTCCCAATTGACTACACGAAGGTTCTCGAGGGGATAGGAGTGAAGGTTGTGGAGGCTAGGGATAGGGATGAGCTGAGGAAGGCCACGGAGGAGGCAGTCAGCTGGTCAACTAAGGCGCCAACAGTACTGAGGGTTAAGGTAAACCCGAACAGTGTGCCATCTAGGCTGGCGCGAAGGTGAGACCGTAAACGCGCCACTCCACGAAATCCTCCGTGAAGAAATCGTAAGGATGAGATCTTCGGGAACCGAGTTACATCACTGGTCTTGGCAACATAACTGAGAACTTAACTCTCAATTCCAAAGAAATTTAACCTAGAAATTTACATTAACATTGGTGATTTTTACACGAAAAAGTCAAGGCTGGTTCTTTCCGGAGTTCTCCTCGTGGTAGTGATACTTTTCGGATCACTACCCTTGGCCCCCTTACCTCCCCTATTCTCGTTGTTGAACCCATCTACCGGAGTCTGGGCCACAGAGCCTCTATATTCCACAGGCGTCACAACCTTCACCCTAACCCAGGGGAACAATCACGCCTTGGTCACGGTATATAGGGAGCCCGACGGCTTCATAGGGATAGCTTCCAACGAAACCTGGGCCGTATATTACGAGCAAGGGTACCTAGAGGCGGAGTATAGGCTCGCGCAAATGGAATTCCTTCTCCTAACTGCCACGGGGAACCTATCCACGGTGCTCGGAAAGAGTGCCCTGTCCTCAGATATATTCTTCCGGGAACTGGGGGACTATCAGATCGCCCAGCAAGAGGTAGCCAACCTCTCACCCACGAGTTACACGTACATGGCCGTGAGCGAGTTCGTGAAGGGTATAAACGACTACATAGCCAGCGTAAGTCCAGCTAGGCTTCCCCTCCTGTTCAAGCTTCTCGGTTATAGGCCAACCAACTGGACCATCACCGACGTCTTCGCGCTACAGCAACTCTTCCTGTGGGAGAACACAGCCTCCCAGTTCGACCCGCTCTATTTCACCTTTGCCCTGGAGAAGATGCCCCCAAACGTGGTCAGGGCCTTCTACCCAGCGTATCCAGAGGGAGTACAACATCCCATTGTTCCAAGTAACCTGAACCCAGGGATTTACACGGAGAGTGGAGACGTAGCCAACCTATCCCTGTATACCCCAACCTACTTTTACCCTCTTAACGCAAGTCCACCAGATCCTCCGACTCTTCCCCTTAACTTGACGGTTGGAACTGGGTATTGCACCATTAACGTATCGCAACTCCTTCTCAGCTTGAGGGATTTGGGAAGCAACGACTGGGCAGTCAACTCTCCTCTTACCGGCGGAAGTGGATTGCTGGCCAGCGATCCACACCTTTCAACCACCGTTCCCTCGATCTGGATAGGGTTCCAGCTCGTGTCCCCAGGACAGAACGTGGTAGGGGTCGTGTTCCCTGGATTCCCTGGAATAGTTTTAGGCCACAACCCATACATTGCGTGGGGAGCAACTAACGGTCAAATTCAGCAAACCTATTTTTACGCAGAGGAGACCAGCCCCTCACATCCTGGACAGTACTTCTGGAACGGGAAATGGGTCAACTTCTCCGTGATGAATGAAACCATCTACGTGAAGGGCTCAGCCCCATACCACCTTCAAGTGTTGAGGGCCAGGAACGGGGTAGTAATACAGACTTCTCCCGTCACCATCGCCATGGACTGGGTAGGACTTCAACCTACTTACGAGTTAACCTTCTTCCTCAGGGTGGATAGGGCCACCTCGATCTTGCAGTTTCAGTCCATAGCGGAGCAGTACTTCAAGGTGGCCACGCAGAACTGGGCGGTCGCAGACTCAAGGGGAAACATTGGGATATTCAGCTACGGACTTTTCCCCATCATAGCACAGGGAGATCCAAGGGGTATTCTTCCTGGGACAGGTCAGTACGACTGGGAAGGATTCGTCCCCATTCAATATCAACCTAGTCTATACGATCCACCTACAGGTTTCGTTTTCTCAGCAAACCAGATAACAGTGTCCCCTGGTTACCCCTTCTACTTGGGGTGGGACTACGAGTCAGGAATGAGGGCCAATGAGATCTACACGGTGTTGAGTCAACTCCACTCCGCCAACCTCACCGCGATGGAGGAACTTCAGCTCAATGTCCACGACTTCAGCACGAACGTCTTCCTTAAACCTCTCCTTTCAGCCCTGGCTCAGGCTGGCTACAGTGACACTCCCGAGTATCAGGCCCTGTCACAGTGGAACGGTGATATGTACGCGAATTCCACCGCAGTCACGATCTACTACTTCTGGCTAATCAACTACATCTCCTACGTGTTCAAGCCGTGGTTACTCTACTACAACATAACTCCCAGCGAAGGACTTGGAAGCGTGTCGTTCTTCCTTGGGCCTGACGACTACTATCACGGCCCTCTCGTGGAGGATCTAGAGAACTGGACAGTGAACTACCCCAACGTAACCTGGTTCTCCAATCCCATCACTAAGGTCCGGGGCAACGCGTCTTACGACATGGTTCAGGCCTACCTTGAGACCGTGAAGAACTTGACCTCTACCCTTGGTAACTTCTCATCAGCGTGGGAGTGGGGCAACCTTCACAAGAGAGTTCTAACAAGTTTCTTCGGTATACAGGCACTGAACACGGCGGAGTTGCCAGCCTCTGGAGATGGTAACACCGTGGATGCATCCTACGGACTGATTTCAAGTTTTGGACCCTCATGGAGATTGGTGGTGAACATGTCAGATCCCTTGGACGGTCAGGGAATCTATCCAGGGGGAGTCACGGAGAACCCGGTAAGTCCGTACTATTCCAACACCTTCGAGCCTTGGAATGACGGGGTATACTACACGTTGATACCCAGCAACGCCCCACCGCAGTTCCTTTACCTGTACCAGGAGGGGATTGAACCGTGAAGTGGGCTCCCATAGCTCAGTTCGTGTTGAGCATCTTGGTCTCATTCCTAGGCTACTGGTATCTCCTAGCTGTGGTGGCGATAGTTCTAGGGGTCGTAAGTGGAGGAGTGAGGAGCCTGTATCAGGGATTAGCTTCAGTACTTGGGGTATTGATTGTGGCACTATCTAACCCGGGAGGTCTAGCACAGTCCTACATATTCGCTAATATTGCCGGTTTACCATCCCTAACCCCACTCTTGCTCACAGCGGTGTTAGCCTTCGTGTTGGGTATGCTTGGGTATATTTTCGGTGACTCGTTAAGGAGGAGTTGATCGCGTTTCTTGTGATCACGTTTTGTGTGAAGTGTTTCAAACCAAAGTTGAACCACTCCTCAGTAAATGCGGTCTCTTACTTCGTGGAAATTCCCGTCTTGCCTATCTTCAATCAACTTGGGGACTAATTGCCTCTTAGGTAATGGACAAGCAGAGGATCCACTATTCTGTAGTTTCCTTCGTCCTCCCTCTCAACGATTCCGTAGCGAACGAGTTGCTGTAAGGCTCTCACGACCCCCCACCTATCGTCCCCCAGGTCCCTGGGCCTTCTCTGACCACCTAGCATCGCCAACCTCTTGAGAACGCTCCTGGCCCCTGGGGACAGCTTCCTCAAGTCTCCCTCGATCGCATTGACCACGTTGATGTCCTGCGTAAGCGTGTCTAGCACCTGGTTCACGCTCCTCCCCTCACTCACGACCTTGAGACCCACAAGGTTCAACCACGCTGGTAAACCGTCAACGTAGTCCACCACCCTATCAATTTCCTCGTCCCTAACTTGAACTCCATAGTGCTCGAAACCCCTCCTCAGGAACTCCCTGCTAACATCAGGGGGCAGAGGTCCCACCTTCATCAAGTAGAAAAATTGGTAGAAGGGCTGATCCCTGGAATTGAGCAACTCGTTCATCATTCCAATGAGCGAACCAGATATAACGTAGGAAACCCTGGTGTGGAACTGCCACCTACTCCTTAAAACGTGGAAAATGTTGGGCATTGACTGCTTTGCCAAGTTCAAGTACTGGAACTCGTCGATCGCTATCACAACCCTGGGCACCCCAAACCTCTCAGCCATGATCTGTGGCAAGTCCACAATCCTGGGGAGTTCCTCCTCTAACCTTTTCCTCCTCTCAACCTTTTCCAGGGTAACGTCGAGCGTCGCTGAAACCTCCGGTATGTTGAAAGTCACCTTTATTGCCCCTACGAGGTCTCTTAGTTGCCTCAGCCATGATTTACCCTTCTCCGTTAACACCCTGTAGCCTGCCAGGGAGTAAAGCGTTGAGGTCACGGAGACCACGTAACTTGAGATGAAGGAGTGGAAATCGAAGGACTTCCCAGAGGTGAACTCCTCGGCCGATATGTAAACGTGGGGCAAGGAAGATTGACCCAGGGAAGCCAGGAGGAGCGACGTTTTACCAACCCTCCTAACACCCATCAGCCCCACGGGCTGACCACTCCTCAGGAAGTTGCTCAGGATCCCAATCTCCCTCTCCCTGCCGAACGGGTTGGTGGTGGGAACTCCGTACACGAACATTTGCTGGTACCCGCAAATTGCTGGTACCCGCAACAAAATAAACCTTTTTGTGAAAATCGTGCCTTTCTAAGGCGTGTAATTGGTAGCTGTGATCCCTAGATCACATTTAAAATCCATCTCACCATTTTACCTCATGATACTAGGAACCCTTGGTTCGGATAAGTCCGTGACCACAGTTAACGCCATAATGACTAAGGTGTTTGCCGGAGTTAAACCTGACGAGATTAGGATTTACCGCGAGTACGCAGTACCACGCAGATTGGACGGCCTGAACAAGGCTCTCAACCTCCTGTCCCTATCCCCAGAGATAAAGGAGATCGTGGTTGGTGATGATTTAGACGCCTGGAGAAACTATATGAAGGGCGAGCAGATTGATATCCTAGATATCACTCCAGGTAGAAAGAGCATGGCTCTTACCTCGGCTAACTATGCCCAGGCCAAGGAAGTTAGATACGCTTACATAAGGTATGAGTCCGAGGGTTATAGAGTGTTCGGCTATGTTCCCTTTACCCACCTCAAGTTACTCGACCTGCGAACTGAGAAATCCATTAATCTTGATCCTCCACCCGTGAGAGAGACTGACAGGGTATCTCAGCTCACGAGGGACTCCCTCACTGCACTCATCAACATTCTCTCGCTTCAAGGAAAGGTTGAGTTTGATGCCTCGGTTGAGGAGGACGACGAAGAACTTTGTAGGAGGAGATCGGGTTTTGTGAGGTTCGCGAACGAAGAACTTTTGAGGAAGAAGGCGGAGGAGGGCCTGATCGTCGCCGATACCAACGTTTACATTAACCTTGGAACCAGGTTGGGAGAACTCGCTAGAAGAGGAATGGAACTTAGGTTAATTCCGTCGAGGAGCGTTTACGACGAGCTCCTCGGAAAGATAGAGAATAGCTCAAAGGACCCTCGTCTCCCGAGGTTCATCCTTGGTCTCGAGAGCTACTATCAAATTCACAGAATACCCCCTAGATCCAAGCAGGGGAATTATGGAGACAGGAGTCTACTTGAGGAGCTAAAGTTCATGAAGATGTCCGTGGCCGAGAAGGTTATTTTTGTGACCGGGGACTGGGAGTTGGGGAATAAGGCCAGAGCGTATACAGATACCGTGATACTCGAGGGGAAGAAGGAGGGTGAGGGAGACTGGGGGACCTACCTTGAGTGTCTTGGTAAGCTTCAGTTCAAGGGAAAGAAACCCGGGATCCTAGTGAACGGAGAGACTGTAGCCACCGTAGAGCAGCCACCCAATCCGTCTGTGAGCCCTGACTATAGGACAATTGTCAAGACCCTGAAACCCAACCTGAATTACGCGAAGGTCCTCGAGGCACTCCAGTGGTGACAGAGTCGCAAGTTGTACCCCCACAGTAGTGGACTAGTCTACCCATAAAATTATTTGGAAAATATGAGAAATAAAATTGATTAAAAGTTTTTAGTGTTTACAATCTTAGGGTTGTTCCCGTAACTACCACTTGTAATATACGTTTTCTTCGCCTTTGGATCGTAGGAGAATCTGGTATTATCTAGCATCTTAAATTTTGAATAGAATGATAACCTTAACTTATAGAAAATTAACTGGATATTATCTATTTATATTATCATTTGTTTAGGGAGATTGAGGCGAGCATAACGGGGTAAAGGAAGGTCTTTAACAAGGGATTTGGGGAGATTAGAGCAAGAGAAATGAAACTGGTGTCTCTAAACCGGAGTGTGTCCAATAATATCGCTAAATTAGACAAAATAATATTTAAGGGTCAGGACGGGTTTACCACGTGAGTAATCGTAAAGAGGACCGTACCTCTTCCCATCCTGACCCAAGTAATGATTCACCTTCTTGAACTTAATAACCTTAGCCCCACTTCTGGTCCCTTGAGGAGTTGGGGGAGGTGTTGGCTGGTTATTTCCTCGGGCTCTCGCTCAGGACGTTCAGGGTCCCTAGGAGTACTGTTCACCACTGGAGGAGAGCGACGAGGGCAACGCTTGACCTTCCCTTGACCAGGGAGTATGCGGTTGACGAGACGAAGGTCCTCATGGTGAAGGGAGCCATGTACTACCTATGGGTCGTGAGGGACGTTCACATGGGAGTTATCCCGTTCTTCATGGTCACCGAGGCCAGGTCGGGCCTCGACGTGATCATTGTCGTGAAGCGAGTGAGGCAGGTAGAGATGAGGATGAGAGGCGAGGTCCTGAGGGCCAAGTATATACATGATGGCCTCCCCGCGTACAACTTCCTCTCAATCGCCGGGGTTGAACATGAGCACGTCACCTTCGGGATTAGGAACAGGGTTGAGCAGGTGTTTAGGACTGCTAAGCACAGGCTCTCTGGGATGGACTTCCATTTCCCGTGGAACGCGAGCAAGAGGAGCCTGAACACTGGTTCTCTGCCTTCTTCATGGTCTACAATCTATTGGAAATTTGGAGGGAGAAATAAATTGTTGGACACACATAAAAGTGGAAGGAAAACTTGTTTACAGGTACGTATCCTGCCCTTCCTGCGACGAGAACCATCTGGTTAAGAAGGGCAGGATGAGGGAGAGGCAGGAGTATCTCTGCAGGAACTGCGGGAGGCAGTTCGTTGAGGGAGCTAAGCATTGTTACGACAAAATTCCGAAATTTGTAACTTCATGTCGACGCTATGGACACACATGAAAGTCCACGAACTAATTTCACTGACCTTATTCACAATTTTTCTTACTATTACTATTTTTAGGTAATGTATAGGCTAACCATATGAAGGCGTAAGAAAGAATACAAAACTTTCTGAAAGAGAATGAAAACTAGGAGCAATACGTCTTCTAACTTAGTTCACTTTTTAAGTATTTAAGCCTCAACCGAGGTGCTAGCCCGTTGAGTCTGGACATACTCTAAAAAGTTTTTAACGGTTATCGAAGGTAAGATTCCTTTCAATCTGCGTTTAGTGTGAAACGTTAAGTTAAGCTGACTTAACGGAGAGTCGGTTTTATAAACAGGTAAAACAACGTTATTTTTGATGAACAAAAGGATCAGTAATGACGAGAAGAAACTAAAAGTAGTGTCGGCTCGAGCTTAAAGATAACAAAAATTGTAATGACGAGAAGAAACTAAAAGGATATTACGTGTTTAGGATAAATTTCATGTTTTTTGTAATGACGAGAAGAAACTAAAAGATAAAAGAGTTCAAATACCGTTTAAGCCTAGGGTAGTAATGACGAGAAGAAACTAAAAGAAGGAGGCAAACAGGTATCTTAAATCATTGATATGTAATGACGAGAAGAAACTAAAAGACGAAGCGTGGAAGCAAGGCGTGGCAACCTTAGGGGTAATGACGAGAAGAAACTAAAAGTTACCATCTCTTTCGTGGATGATGTCGCGAGCACGGGGTAATGACGAGAAGAAACTAAAAGTCTCAACGCGGAAGAAGGATCATGGAAAGAATATGTAATGACGAGAAGAAACTAAAAGCTTTTGAGGACGTGCTAAAAAAGGCTGAAGCTATTCGTAATGACGAGAAGAAACTAAAAGATTTGGTATAGCCCAAATTCATTAATTTTTTTTTGTAATGACGAGAAGAAACTAAAAGCCGTGACGCGATAGCCATGCCAACACGAACTGATGTAATGACGAGAAGAAACTAAAAGTCGCGACCACGGGGATAGTGTACTGGAAAAAGGTGTAATGACGAGAAGAAACTAAAAGTCCTTTTGGGACATTTGATATAAAAGAGGACAACGGGTAATGACGAGAAGAAACTAAAAGGTACTGTTCAAAGATGGATTGAGTGGCTAGAAAATGTAATGACGAGAAGAAACTAAAAGTGAGTTTCTCGATACTGATGCCCTTACTCCTCTTTTGTAATGACGAGAAGAAACTAAAAGCGTCGGCCGTCTCTCCCCAATAGATGGCCGGAGCGTAATGACGAGAAGAAACTAAAAGGACATGCAATTTATTGCAATTGACTGGGGAGTAAAGTAATGACGAGAAGAAACTAAAAGATCGTTTCAAAGATGAGCAGTAGTACTGTTCAAAGTAATGACGAGAAGAAACTAAAAGCTAAGCGAGTCCTAGGCCTTTACCGGGGAGTAAATGTAATGACGAGAAGAAACTAAAAGAGATCTACCGATCAGAGACCCCACATGGGAAGAAAGTAATGACGAGAAGAAACTAAAAGAATTGCAATAAACTGTATGTCAACTGGGGGAGGTTGTAATGACGAGAAGAAACTAAAAGTCAGAACCTGAGGATCCTAGAGGGATAGGCCTAGAGGTAATGACGAGAAGAAACTAAAAGACACAAAAGGATAGCTAGGATAAACCAGAGCAAAGCGTTGGTGGTAATGACGAGAAGAAACTAAAAGTGAGATTCCATCATCAGGGGTCAGGTCTAGGCCAGTTGTAATGACGAGAAGAAACTAAAAGAGTATGTCCTGCGTGACGGTTTTCAGGGCGTCGTAGTAATGACGAGAAGAAACTAAAAGATTTTGCCTTGAGATGCAGATACACCCTGCCCGAAGTAATGACGAGAAGAAACTAAAAGCCTCGGGTGCGGGCAGTGCAGTAGCTTCCGTTTTTTCGTAATGACGAGAAGAAACTAAAAGTTCTTTCTCTTGATCGGAGGTGGCGGTGGAGGTGTAATGACGAGAAGAAACTAAAAGGTCGAGGAGGCTCACTGTGAGGGGGAGGGAAAGTTCGTAATGACGAGAAGAAACTAAAAGTGAATGTTTGTCCTTGTATGCTCATTTTCTCACCTTAGTAATGACGAGAAGAAACTAAAAGCTTTCTCCTCTTTCTAACTACTGACGGCAATAGTGTAATGACGAGAAGAAACTAAAAGTATGAAATAGAAATTTATAACCTTGGTGTAAAAACGTAATGACGAGAAGAAACTAAAAGGAGATGACTCTCGACCTCTCAAACTCTTCTACTAGGTAATGACGAGAAGAAACTAAAAGGACTTAGCAACAGGCAACTCCTCTCAACAGCTACAAGGTAATGACGAGAAGAAACTAAAAGGGGCACTCCTTCACGTGCGCCCAAACTGCATCGAGGTAATGACGAGAAGAAACTAAAAGTATAACGGCCAGACTCTAGAAACAGGGACATGGGTAATGACGAGAAGAAACTAAAAGACGGCCGAAGCGATTGGCACAAAAATGAAAGGTTCAAGTAATGACGAGAAGAAACTAAAAGTTCTACTATGGAGGAGAGTACGTCCAACTCAAGTCGTAATGACGAGAAGAAACTAAAAGATTGCGAACGACAATCCTTTCCAACCTTGCACTTGTAATGACGAGAAGAAACTAAAAGATTTTTGATATTGGTAATCTCCAGACTGAAACCGTAATGACGAGAAGAAACTAAAAGTCTACCACGTTAAAAATTATATCGCCCCCTTTCGTAATGACGAGAAGAAACTAAAAGGTTGAGCTTGCGACACATATCTCTACTTTGCGACGTAATGACGAGAAGAAACTAAAAGTTTCTACAACAACGAGGGAGAGAAGGCGGGGAGAGTGTAATGACGAGAAGAAACTAAAAGACGATTGACTCGGGATACATGTCTTCATCTTCGGGTTGTAATGACGAGAAGAAACTAAAAGATTTCGACGAGGGTAACGGACACGGGCGAGATTCGTAATGACGAGAAGAAACTAAAAGATATCAGCATAGTACCTATCTCGAACGTGAACATGTAATGACGAGAAGAAACTAAAAGCCTGTTCAAAAGGGGGCATAATTCATTTAAGTTAGTAATGACGAGAAGAAACTAAAAGTACAATTTATCCAGCCTGCGTAGAAACTTGTTGTAGTAATGACGAGAAGAAACTAAAAGATGTCGGTAATTCGCTCTTTTCCAGCGCTTATTTGTAATGACGAGAAGAAACTAAAAGAGTTACGTCGTTGTGAACTGTGGTCTCTACTCCTGAGTAATGACGAGAAGAAACTAAAAGATATGACCCGTTTTCTGGTGTATTTTTGGCCAACAGTAATGACGAGAAGAAACTAAAAGTTTTCTTGTGTTTTTAAATCAACGTTTTTTACGTTGTAATGACGAGAAGAAACTAAAAGGACTGGAAATCAGGGCATTACTTTACGACGATGCAGTAATGACGAGAAGAAACTAAAAGCAGGTGCGGATCCAGAAAACTTGTTCCTGCACACGTAATGACGAGAAGAAACTAAAAGGAATTGATAATCTTGCCCACTTGGGTATATTATTCTGTAATGACGAGAAGAAACTAAAAGTTGTTATGAAGAAGTATTATGATGAGGATATGGAGAGTAAAAGTAATGACGAGAAGAAACTAAAAGAGATGCAAAAATCGGAGCATTCGGAGCAAAAATTGTAATGACGAGAAGAAACTAAAAGATACGGAGAGGGGGCCAACGGAAAGTCCACGTATATCGTAATGACGAGAAGAAACTAAAAGGAAGACGTAATTTCTACAGTAGAGAAAAGTGCTAGGTAATGACGAGAAGAAACTAAAAGTTGTCGAACGCTTCAGTAAATGCTACAGTCTCATACGAGTAATGACGAGAAGAAACTAAAAGGACCTTGTCGCTATACATATATATTATATAATATGAGTAATGACGAGAAGAAACTAAAAGTCTTCGGCGAGAGTCGACTCAGGCTTCAGATATAGGTAATGACGAGAAGAAACTAAAAGTAAATCAACATAGCTAAACGCTTCATTAACGAAATGTAATGACGAGAAGAAACTAAAAGAAGAAGTAAGGCCTATAGAGCTGAGGCCAATGGATCAGTAATGACGAGAAGAAACTAAAAGATTGATGCAACAACGGGAGAACATATTGTAGATCTTGTAATGACGAGAAGAAACTAAAAGAGCTGAGTCACGATTCTTCTCCTCCTGTTCTTTCGTAATGACGAGAAGAAACTAAAAGACGATACCGGCTACACAGATCTGGTTCGTGGACGAGTAATGACGAGAAGAAACTAAAAGGATGTTGGGGATAGTCTACTACCTTCAGAATATTGTAATGACGAGAAGAAACTAAAAGTCCAGCCCTTTAACGAGATCCAGCTGAGTAACGCTGTAATGACGAGAAGAAACTAAAAGTGGTAATAGATCGAGAGCGTGAAGCCTACCGTGCCAAGTAATGACGAGAAGAAACTAAAAGAGTCATGCAGGAGCTACATTCTTTCACATAATTCGTAATGACGAGAAGAAACTAAAAGACCATTCCGCCGATCGAAAATGCGCCGAAAGTCTGGTAATGACGAGAAGAAACTAAAAGTGCTTCGCTAACTTGTCTCCTTGCGTCTATTGACCAGTAATGACGAGAAGAAACTAAAAGTGAATTGACCACCCCTGGGCCTCACGCCTTTTTACTGTAATGACGAGAAGAAACTAAAAGGAAAAGAGTGGTGTGGCACAGTCATATGGCCTGATGTAATGACGAGAAGAAACTAAAAGCTTCAAGAACGGAGTAAAGCTGCTGCAGCAGACGTAATGACGAGAAGAAACTAAAAGTACTCATGAGAATATGAAGGAATTAAAGAAAATAGTAATGACGAGAAGAAACTAAAAGGGCGAAACGGTAATTGGAGGTGAAACTTGTGTACCAAGTAATGACGAGAAGAAACTAAAAGGTAGCATCGCCTGATAACGTGACTAGCCCTATCAGTAATGACGAGAAGAAACTAAAAGTTGCTGTGTCCTTATCCATCTCCATGAGAACCTCGTAATGACGAGAAGAAACTAAAAGTTTTCAGCTGGTGTATTGATGAATACTATGTTAAACTGTAATGACGAGAAGAAACTAAAAGTGCTTCAGGTACTCGGCCTGAGTCGTTGGGTTATTGTAATGACGAGAAGAAACTAAAAGACTCCCTTCTAGGGTGACGGATCCTGTGAACAGTGTAATGACGAGAAGAAACTAAAAGGAGATGTTTTACGCTCTCTACGAACTCTTCCCGCGGGTAATGACGAGAAGAAACTAAAAGTCCCCATCCAGCCACATAGCGAACTCTATCTTGCGTAATGACGAGAAGAAACTAAAAGATGAAAGCTCTCAAGAGAGGGAACGAGAGGAGGATGTAATGACGAGAAGAAACTAAAAGTTCGCAATATTGGACGCGTTCCTCACAATATTTGAGTAATGACGAGAAGAAACTAAAAGGTATCAGTATCTTCATGACTGGAAACGAGAAGTAGTAGTAATGACGAGAAGAAACTAAAAGGATTACCACAGTAACGTTACCCCGCTGGATCACATGTAATGACGAGAAGAAACTAAAAGGCATTACTTCAGGGATCTCAAACTTCGTGAAGGGAGTAATGACGAGAAGAAACTAAAAGGCATAGTTCGGCTTACCCCTTGGCACCACGAAACGTAATGACGAGAAGAAACTAAAAGGTCGCTGCGCCCAGTGTACTTGACGTACCTACAGCGTAATGACGAGAAGAAACTAAAAGAAGCGCCACAAAAGCGAAAGAATAAGCGCTAGCGGTAATGACGAGAAGAAACTAAAAGGAGTTTGGCCCGCGGGACGATTTTCCCTTTTTCAGTGTAATGACGAGAAGAAACTAAAAGCTAGTTGAGCGCCCGGGGCTGCATTACGCTAACTTGTAATGACGAGAAGAAACTAAAAGTTTCAGTTCAACCTGCAGACCCCCGATGGTGAGGTGTAATGACGAGAAGAAACTAAAAGGTTTACGATATCTTGAAAATTCTGGACCTAGAAGTAATGACGAGAAGAAACTAAAAGTATCCAAGTTCATATTGTGCGAAGGCGATATTGTGTAATGACGAGAAGAAACTAAAAGCAAAGATTTCGAGATGGTCTCAGAGCACTGCACGAGGTAATGACGAGAAGAAACTAAAAGACTGCGAACCTAGGCACTTTGACATCAGCGAACTTCGTAATGACGAGAAGAAACTAAAAGTACTAGTTGTCCAACTAGTCCCCTTACGGGGATTGTAATGACGAGAAGAAACTAAAAGACTTATTGACTCTGAGTCTGCCGTAAATTGATCTGTAATGACGAGAAGAAACTAAAAGTCTCGTTATTCATCGTAGGCCTCCTCCTCCACTACGTAATGACGAGAAGAAACTAAAAGGAGGAGGACCAGGAACATGAAAGTGAAGATCATGAGTAATGACGAGAAGAAACTAAAAGTTCTATGACGACCCATACAGAATCAGAGCGGACATGTAATGACGAGAAGAAACTAAAAGGATCGGGCTAATAAACGATACGCAAGCCAAAGCAAGTAATGACGAGAAGAAACTAAAAGGTAAACCCTATCGAGAACTTCTTCACGTCACTATGTAATGACGAGAAGAAACTAAAAGCGCAAAGTTAAAAATCCCTGTCCACTGTCCATTCGTAATGACGAGAAGAAACTAAAAGAAACTAACAGAGGCTGAATTAAAATATAGTGATATTGTAATGACGAGAAGAAACTAAAAGACAAAGTCCTTGCTTGCTAGACCCGTCTCAATCAAAGTAATGACGAGAAGAAACTAAAAGTAGTAATGAAGCAAAAATTGGACTGCCCTGCGGGTGTAATGACGAGAAGAAACTAAAAGTTCTCTCCATTTTCCCTGTTTGGCCACTAATTCCCAGTAATGACGAGAAGAAACTAAAAGCAGTCTCATCGCTGACTACGTATCTTCAGGGACTGTAATGACGAGAAGAAACTAAAAGACCGAATCCCATGTTTGGGTTACTGGAGCTGAAGCGTAATGACGAGAAGAAACTAAAACGTCGTGGAGGAGTGGGATATCTATTCCCACTCGGTAATGACGAGAAGAAACTAAAACCAAATGGCACAAATACAAATGGCACACAATATATTGTAATGACGAGAAGAAACTAAAACTTCAGTGCATGGAGATTCGCTAGATTGCAGAGCTCGGTAATGACGAGAAGAAACTAAAACACCAGATGTAACCATTACTTCCAACGATGAGGTTTGTAATGACGAGAAGAAACTAAAACTTCTGCATAGGGCTCTTTTGGTGTTATTGATGTTGTAATGACGAGAAGAAACTAAAACAGGAAGATTACCCCGGTAGGCATGGAAGATCTATTGTAATGACGAGAAGAAACTAAAACTTCAATATCTCGTCACCATCTACGTTAGTGACCATTGTAATGACGAGAAGAAACTAAAACATCTGGTGATGCTACAACTCCAGCTCCATTACAGAGTAATGACGAGAAGAAACTAAAACCAGTAGGTCTAGGGGTGAATCAGAACAGGGCTAAAGGTAATGACGAGAAGAAACTAAAACCAGGTCACGGTAGAAAGGGATCCACACCGAATCGTGGAAGAGTAATGACGAGAAGAAACTAAAACGTAATTCCATGTTCCAGTAACTGTTTCACTAATTGTAATGACGAGAAGAAACTAAAACACGGAATACTAACACGCATCAACTCAACTCTGTAATGACGAGAAGAAACTAAAACATGAACATCTCTAGGATTGACGGGGTCGTTGTGGTAATGACGAGAAGAAACTAAAGTAAAGATAGTCAGAGTTATTGAGGGTGAAGAAGAGTGAAAATGAGATTCAAGACAGAATTCAGATCTACTAGCAAGGGAGGATATGATGGATCGGTAGTTTTCTCTGAGTCAGGTTGGTTCATATCTCCAACTACTCAGTTCAGATCTAGGACTGGAAATCGTGGAGAAGACGTTTATGTAGTAAAGCCAGGGACATACTATATCATATCATTCAGTATGTCGGACTTTGGACGGTGGGAAATCACAATGAACAGGATCACCCCTCAGACAAAAGAAACCCTATTTGTTATCGACGACCGCTTCAGCGTTTGGGGGAAGGCATCCGAGAAGTGAAGAAATACTTGAACCTTGCAAAGGAAATAGAATGGAAAGGAGCAAGGTATATAGAAGACATCCTCTCCATTCTCTAGAGCTGACTTTTTCCTCCTTCTCTCTTCTCCCTCCTCTGAACTTCTCTAACGGTCCATCTTCAGAGGTATCACTCCTCTTCTCCTCCAGCTACTTGGGCTACCATTCTCCAGCTGATGCAGTCTATCATTAATGGCGACGTTGATGATAATGACGTTAATGTCATTGATGGTTACGTGTAAAAATGATTAGGTGTGTCTGACTGTAATGACGAGAAGGAAACTAAAACTGACCTCGGTATGATCTAGGGCCTTAATTATGGCGATTGCGAGATCACGAGATAGTGCATATCATATAAATTTACATTCGATAGATTATATATTTACTTCACAAAAATCGTTTAGATGATTTACTTCACAAAAATCCATTGCACCACTCAATCCGCTGACCTCACAAGGAACTACCTTCTCATGATGAATCCGAAACTTCTAAAGGTTTCCCTAGAGGATGCCCCTTGCACTCATCTCTTTGAACATCTTCTTAACCGATATAATATCGAGGCTATACATCCTATCAAGATCGTCTTTTCCGAGGCTTAATGGATTTGTTTTGCATTCTAGTCATTTTGAACGCCAATTACACAACGATATTGGGTATCCCTCCAGCTTCAGTCGCGGGTGACTCTCTGTACTCAAGGCATAGTATCCCTCCAATGCGGACTAGAACTATCGGCGTTGGGCTTCAGCGTAATCTAGATCTTGAGGACGAGATCCTAGATCCTGTTCGAGTTACAGGCCCTATCATGAAACTTTGCGATTTCCAGACCTTCCTCGCATCTTTGATGGTCTTGTCGCGGAATTAAGCCCGGAATCTGACCTCGACCTTCAGGAAAGGACCTCGAGTCAAAATGACGACCTTCGAAAACTCCCCTTTCCCTTCACATTAGCCTTTACATAATTGCTTAGTTTACCCCTTTCCCCTTGTTTAGTGGCTCTAGTGAACAGGAGATTAATGTTAAATATTTTCAAAATATTAATTCTAACATGTATGTGGTAGTGGCTTATGACATTTCGGACGAGGAAATCCGTGGTAAAGTTAGGAGGCTCCTACGGCATTACGGTTTATCATTTGTATCTAGATCGGTTTACGCAGGAAGATTATCCTACAATAGAGTTCTCTTCTTATCGGAGAAAATTGCGGGCTATCTTAAGGAAAGAGATACAATCGCTTTCGTCCCTGTCGAAAACGCTGACTTCTCAAGAACTATTGTCGTCTCCAAGAATAAGGTATCGAGAAACCAGTTACAAATTATCTTTGCCGGCCAGGATCTTTGATGACTTGTCAATCTGTGAATTAAGGGCCAAGTTCTCCATTGATAAAGCGTTTAGTTCCGTTGATCCCAGATTGGATTACGAAAGGAAGAACGATTTGGAATGGAAAACAAGGCAAATGGAGGTCTACTTTAAATATAAGGATTGGGTGAAGATTGTGGGAATACCCGATGGGTTGGAGGATTCGTTGGTTCTGGAATTTACGATAACTAGATTGGAATCTGGAATAAATCATATAATATTAAGGAGTGTAATTTATGCCTATATGTGCATGAAGTATTATGATTATTGTTCTACGGCGATTATTTCTACTACTGCTGGAGAGGAATTTGGAGTTCTGGTAATTCCTAACGCTAGGGTATTGGAGTACGCTTCTAACTTGCTATATGACGTTTTAGAGGGTGAACCCAAAGGTGAAAGGATAAGGTACTGCAGTTCATGTCTTTACAGGAGGATTTGCGAGTATGGAGCCTGAAGTAATTTATGCATCTGAAAATTAGCTTCTCTACAGACCATCCCAAAACCTTAACCGTAGAATCCATACCCTATGGAGAAAAGGAGCTATACTGTTTCGATTTCTGCAAATCCGAATCCCGCAGCTCTTCCGGTTCCCACTCCCATAATTTGTGCATGTTTGAATATTTCTACTAAGTTTTTGATCACGAATGTTGGTAAATCCTTCTTTAGGTAGAATTTCGCATACCCTATTATTCCAGGCAACCAATCCCCGTCGTAATAGTACCAGACTTTCATTACTGTGTTCAAGTTGTTGTGGGATTCCACCAGGGAGTAAGCCAGTCTTATTATGTTTCTTTTGTATATTTCTCTGCTTATTTCATACACGTTCACAGAGAATATGAACGGTGGAAATGGCAGGAATCTCTTTTCCGTTGATTTTCTCTCCATCGACGCTATTCTGGTGAACGGATCCCTAAATACACACGGCGAGTTGAATTTTATCTTTAGAATGTGGAAGTTTTCTTGTATTGTTGGTTCCTTCTCTTCGAACTCTATCATCTTTGCGGATACCCTATAGGATCCGTAATCGAAGTCTATACCCTTGATTAGGTTCGTTAAAGCCTTTTGCAGCTCTATATTTACTTCGTCCTTTACTCCTATGAAAAAGGTGTACTCGCCATTTATTTCTATTTCTCTCGGTGGGAAGTTCGGTTTTCTATCCTCTCCAAACTTTTTTACTATCACTTTTGAGTATATTGGTTGTTTGTCCTTGAATATTGGGGTTATCCTTATTGGTTTTGGTGACGGGTATTTCTCGCTTTCAAATAATTCTTCCAGCTTGTCATTTGCTTGAATCAGGATTGCCTTCACCAGTTTTCCCGTGTAGTCCACCGTTCTAAACTTTGAGAGTTTTATTTTTATCTGGTAGAGCTTATACATTTCTATCATCCAGCTGTAGTAAGATTTTTCCTAGCTCTGTTACCTTGCACTGCTTCAAGTTTCCTACCCTTTGGCACTCCACCAGTCTGTTTTCCTCTAATGAATCCATTTGTTTTGATATTGTTGATATGGATTTATTTAATAGATTTGCTATCTCCTTCAAGGTTTTTTGGTTTTCTATAGTCCTGAGTATTTTTATCTCTTCATCCTTCAATTTTTCTGGAATTGTTAATGGTAGTTCTCCTATAAGACTCATGTCCTCTGTGTAAAGCACTACTTTCACGTTTTTGTTCAAACTCCTTGCCACTAACCCATAGTAGTATAATGATAGTGCAAACAATCTCATCCCACCTAAAATGTAAATTTCAATCTCATTATATTTTTTCAATGTTTCTGCTATTTGTAGTACTACGTTTAGAAATGACTTGGAGATATCTAAAGCCTTTATTTCATATTTCAATCCAGCTTTGGAGAGGTAGTCTTTCGCGTAGTTGATCGCATCTTCTGATCTTTTTCTGCTCAGGGGATCCTCTCCAAATGAGGTAAAAATCACTATTTTTTCTACGTCAGAGGTTCCCCTGGTAGAAATTATTCTAACCAAGTATTCCACGGTAAAGCCTATAGATAATACTAAAACCTTCATACTTTTACATAAAACCTGCAAATATATAAGCCTTTTTCACGCTGACATGAAAATACTGACGTTGATAAAAAGAGTGTAAAAGTTTATAAACCAGCGTTAAGAGTATATTATATGGATGCAGAAAAAGACAAGATGATAGAGAAAGGAAATGAGATCATTCCTATAGTGGAAAAGGCTCTATCATCTTTGAGTTTTGAGGAGGGAGTTAAAGAGGCCAAGTATAAGTCTCCTCAATCTTACGTTTTTCATACTGTTTCAGTTGGTACTTTATCCATGGATATATGCAAGAATATTTATGATGTTGATTCCTCTGCTTTTGCTCCTTTGGAAAAAGCTTATAACAAGAATTTTAGGGAGTTGTGTTTTTATGTAGGTTTTCTTCATGATTGGAATAAATTGCAGAAAAAGGAGAATAGGGCAAAGGAAATTGCTAAAACTTTGGGATTTAACGAGAACCAGGCTTTACATTTTCTATCGTTATTTGCTGAAGGAACTTTGCCAGATAGTGTCCATTTACCTATATGGGTTTCTGTAAAATTGGCCGATATGTTAATGATAAGTGACATCAGAAGCGTTAATGATGTAGTGAAATATAAGGAATCTCCTTCCTATACTGACGCCATAAGGGCTTTGAATTCTTACGGTCTGGATTTGAAATATGTTTCCTCCACTTTCAGATTATTTACTCTATTAGCCTCTAATGAAATAATTAATTTGAGTAATGGCTTTCCATTAATTTCTTATACCGATGGTTTCGTTTATTTGACTAAAAAGGACTCTCCGCCAATATCTCTTCTTTCCATATACAATACTTTGGAAAAAATGATGGAGGGAAAGGATATTGACGCTATAAAGGATAAAATAGAAAAATGCTTGAATTCTAAAAAGGAGCTTTTTGAAACATTAAATGATCCTAACTCTAGGAAGTCAGCCTTATATGACGAGAAAGGAAAAGGGAAGCAGGTTAATGCCTTTCTACCATCTAAATTGTGCTCATTCTTTGAGGATCAAGCTGGCCTTTTGCCACCGGAACTGAAGGTGAAAGTTGCTGAGGAAATCATTGAGAATCATAAGGACGATATACCTTATGGCGTTCTAATGTATTTTATCGAGAAATTCTCTTCTTCGGATAAAGATTACATTAAGAAAAATTTAGAAATTAAAGAAAACTTTCCGCATTATATGGAGGGGATTGATGATCCTATTCCTTTATTGGACAAAATAAAGAGTATTATAAGAGGAAAGTACTCTTCGGCTAAAACTAAGGATTTGACTTTGCTCTCCTTTGTCAAGAAGTCTTTTTCTGGTTATGTTCAAGATGACCTTCCAGAAGTTAATGAAAAGCCCTATGATTATTGTATAGTTTGTGGTACTTCTATTTACGATAAGGAACCTGTTCGTTTTAAGCAGTTTGCTGAATTGCTTTCTGGTAAAACTGAGATTTTCATTCCTAGAGAAACTGCGTTAGATGAGATTGATAAAATAAGCTATCAGTTGCACATATGCAAAATATGTAATTATGAAGCTGCACAGTTGAAAAACGAGATACAACCTCCTTATTTCATTGTGTCGTTCTATCCAGGTATTCCAGTTTCCTTACTCAAAATATTGGATTATGATCCTACTAAAATAGCAGATGTGACTAGAAAGATTACATCAAATTCAAGTTATCTGGATGTTTTACGTTCGTGTGGTGGAGATTTTAACGAACTAACTAATAAGAGAAGTATTGTCGATTACCTATCGTCAAAGGTGATAGTAAGGGCCTCCGATGTTACTCCTAAATCGAAGATGATCACTAGGTTGGACAAGACTACTTTTAATAAAATTCTGCCTTACGCTCCCTTAATCTCTATCTCTTACCTATCTGCTCCAGTAAAAGTTTCTTCTACAATACTAGATATTCCAGAGGAAAGCAGGAGTATTGACTTCTCTTCAGAATTCAATTACACGTGGACCAAATTAGAGAGTGAGAAGGAGGGCGTTAATTACAAGACGCTACTTCTCCTTCTATCTTATTATGAAAAGATTGGAGTATGCGGGGGAGATGAGAATTGTATAAATGAAATGGCTAGCGAGATGGACCTATTTGCCTCTGTAGATCCCTCTCTGTCAGTGCTAGCCTTTGGTTTTGGTATAGGAACTACTTTGGAAGAGGATAGTAGATTTTTCAAATATATATCCCCTCGTTCATATTTTTTAAATTTTACCCTGGGTCAGGTGTCCAAAATGGGTGAAACGTTAAAAAATAGTTTGTATTCGATTGCAGCGAATCTAAAGGAAATGAATAAGCAAGCTAAATCAAAGTACGATGTAATAGGATTTTTGAGGGATGGTATTGATATGTTTTTCAAAACGTCCTCCACTAACCTATCAAAGGAGGATAGAATAGGGATCGCCGTCAATGCGTCCTTGTCCTCTCTAGAAAATCAACTGTCTGAAAAAGTATTTACTGATGAAAAGAAGAAGATAATATATTATAAGTTAAATGATATTTTTTCTATTTTATACGATATAGAAAGCCAGAGCGATAGGTCTCTGGCTATCTCGATTTCGAACGCGATAGTAAATTGGTTGTATATCCTATACAAAGTAGTGGGTGGGAAGAATGAGTCTCAATGAAAAAATTCAAAAAATATTGGATAAAAAGATAGAAGAAATATATCCATTTTTTGCGGATTTATCAGACGTTAAAAAAGAAAACGCTGTACCAAGAGGAAGAGTAATCAACGTATTTGCGACAATACAGGCGGAAGGAGAACTAATAATAAGGCATGAAGGAGGAGAGGATATAACATTAGCCACCATAGAGGATAAGAAATATCCTATAATACTTCACGAAAAATTAACTTCAACTACAAGAAGAAAAATGCTGGAATTACTAAGAAGGGATTATACTCACCATAAAAAGGAAATAGATGGAATACGAGGAAAGGAAGACGATTGGGATTGCTCCCTAAGGCCGTTTTCTCCAACAAAGAAGGAGGAAGAAAGGATGGGAGGGTTGTGCGGAGAATGCCCCAACTGTATGGAGTTTGGTTTCGCGGTTAGGGAAGGAGGGTCGTTCAACCTAAAGAGTAGAATTGAAGGAGATTTGTATATAGCTACGCAACCTGAACAACAAAGCGTAGTGGTTAGAACTTTTAATGCAGTAGATGAGGTGACGAAGACCACCTTCATACAAGGAGAGGGAGAAAGGACTGGAGCATTGTTCAGACTATCCTTGGTCAGGGAAGGCACAATATTCGTAGGAAAGGTAGTAATGAAGGACGTTAGCCCGGCAGAATTCTTGCTAGCGCTTTACTCATTGGCATCTACCAGCAGAATAGGCGCAGTAACTAGCGATTTCGGAAAAATATCTGTACACATACCAGCGATAATATTTTCATCCTACGAAATTTCCTCCGGTTATGACTTACACATGAGAGCAGGAATAAGGGGACTGAATAATTTAGAGGAAATAAATAGAAAAATAAACTCTTATCTAGAGAAATTCAAGAATAATCACGTGCTGGTGACATCCGAGGATATCGCGAAGAAAGTATTGGACGAACTAACTGTAAATGGAACAATATCCCACGAGGTTGTAAAGGAGGCCTGGACAAATGGAATTAACTTCAGAAGAGGAATAGAAAAATTCCTCGGGGACAAGAAATGAAAATATATGAGGCGGACCTTACTCTAGAAGGATTCCTTATTTTTTCCACCGAAGTAAAACCAATGATAACGTCTTCGTCGTCAATGGGCTCCTATATAACTCCTTCACCATACATTCATAACTATCCTGTGATGTACGGATTGCTAGGGATGCCCTCGGAGGCCTACTTCGTGATACCTTCCCTGCATAAGGCTGATTATGAATCAAGGGCCAAGAAATCTGGAGAAAGACCTCTTCAGTACACTACAGTTAAAATGGAGATAGAAAAATTTGCAAGAAGAGAGGGACAATCACTGTATTCTTTTCCTCTAGTTCCCAAAAAAATTATGCTCAATTCATTTCTGCTGTCAGCGGAATCGTGGAGTTACGCATTACCAACCAGGAAACCTACAAAGAACATTTTTCCCAGATTAACTAGCTACTCTGCCTTCTCCCCAGGTTCGGAGTTTATGACGTACGTGGTCACCTCGGACGACTATCCAATGTCAAAACTACCTAGATGGATCAGAATAGGGAAGAAACGATGGGGAATATTGGACATATACTACAACGAGATAGAGATAAAGGAAATTAAGGAAAGTACAGAGGAATGCACTAGCTCAATACCAGTGAACGATCTGGATATTGAAAAATTCGGATATGAGATAAAAGAATTTGCAAAAATTCTCGAAACATCCTCGCTGGAAGAGGGAAAAATAGGTTGGGCAACGACCGATAAATGCCTGAAAATAAAGGGAGAGACTAGAAATAAACGCGTTAATATAACTCTTCCATTGTGATCCAAATGGAAATCTTTTTGGAAGAAACCTTCTTGGAGGAAGGGAGAACCGAAATAAACGGGATAAGATTAAGAAAATTCCAAGAAGTTCTCTATAACATAATAAAAGAGGGTAGTAAAAAAGGAGGGACAAATAAAATAGTAATAAAAGCGCCCACTGGTTCTGGGAAAACTTTCTCTCTCCTTATCATGCTCATTGACGCCTTGGACAATAGATTACCTGTTGTTGGAATGTATCCTTCAAGAGTTTTGGTTTACGATCAAGGAAAATCAGTGCTAAATACCCTAAGGACTATGAATTTTGAAATAGATGGAGAGAGCAATTTCTATCATATCAAGGGAGAATTTGAAGTAAAAAATGAAAGAACTGAAAGGAAGAAAGCAGAATTTTACTTAGCAATGTTAACGAGCAAAACAAAGGATGAAGTATTTACTAAAGTAAACCAACTCTGGGGAAAGAATCTACTAATATTAACTGTCCCAGAATATCCTTACTTATTCTTAACAAAATTAGGACTATCTGGAATAGTCTCACAAATCTTCGAAGCTACCACAAAATACTCAACTGAGGAGGCGATCGATAAATTGGATTATATTCCGAAACAAGCAATTTCTCCAGTATCTAACTTATTTGCTAGAATATTTAACGGTTACTGGTTCATTGATGAATTTCACTTATACTCTGGAATTTCCAGATCGTCTTTAAACGCTCTGATAAGGGCATACGATTTCTTGAATAAAAATAACCCAATTACGAAGCCAATAATATTTTCATCTGCAACTCCAACTAATATGGAAGGAGAAAAATTAGAAGTAAAGACTTCAAAAGAAGGGAGCAAAATAAAGAAAAAAACTAAAATAGTTTTCCATTTAGTTACAAGAAATCCACAAGAAGAATTAGTAAATAACGTTTCGCAAAAAGTCGAAAAACAAACTGCGATAATACTAGATAGAGTCTATTACCTCTCACAACTTTGCCAGAAAAATTGGGAAGAAAAGCCAGCATTAGTCTGGGGATTACAGAAAGATTACGGAAATTGCGTAAAGACAGACAAAATAGAAAACCAAAAAATAATTATAGGAAATCAAGCTTTGTCCTTTGGAGTGGACATACCGAATCTTGATATGGGATATATTTTTGCTCACGATGCTGAGACTTTAATTCAAAGATTCGGTAGATTTGGAAGGAAAGGGGAAGGAAGCGCAGAAGTTCACATATTCTTGGAGAACAAGTATAGGGCAAGAGAATTATCAAATTATGACCAGAAGACAATAGATTACGAAACCTTCTTAGATTTAATCAGGAAAATATACGATAAAAGAGTTGACGATCAGTTGGATCAACTTACATTCTCAAGAGGGAGGGAAAAAGCAATCTTCAGTGCAGTAGAAATAATTTACGCAATCGAACAAGGAAAAGATTTTGTGAAATCAATAATTGAAAACGTACCCAAAGTCAACCTTAAATTGAAACCATCAGCAGATGATTACTTCAAGGTGTTTTCCCTAAGACCAGGCGGAATACAAGGAAAAATATGCAACTCAGATCATGACGATGAATTCTTTACCCTATTAAGAAACTTTGAGTATGATCTTAATGGTCAATGCTTCAACTTACAAAAACCAGTGAAAGAGTCACCATACATTGAGGTTTCAGCAGTTGAAGTTAAAACGTGCGAATTAATTCCAATCGATCTTTTCTATAAATATAAGCCCAGACTGGTTTTCAGAAGCCAAAGACAGCAAATTTACTTGGGAGAATTGGGAGAATTGGGAGAATCTTACGTTATCTTAATCAAAAAATCATGCTTTGAGAAACCAGGAGAATGGGAGAACGAAAGGAGGATGGCTGAACTAGTCTCGACTTACGAATCGGCGTTACCAGTGTACACTAATAGAGGGGAAAGGTTCATAGCATTAGCGCTATTCATTTAAATATAAAGTTTTTATTAGATATTTGATAGAAACTAGTAATTTGTGGAGTTTTTGGAGGGTTAACCTCAAAGTCACGTAATACCCACATTGTTCCATGAGAAGAGGAATAATAGGGATTAAGGAAAGTACTAAACCTCGTAAACAGTAGGAGATGTGTCTCCCACGCGTTTAAGCAATGGTACGAGCTTCCCAGGGAGAACAGGAGAGAAGACCAGGCTGCATAAAACGTCGTTGATGTTTAAGAACCTATTTGTCTCACTTAACGCGTTGTCCCAGGAAGAAGATGTGATACTAAGGGTGCTTCACCTACATTGCAGATCCGAGGTCGAGAGAGTGTACGGTTTTAGTTTCTTCTCATCATTATAACTTGCGGTTGACTAACTTGCCGTCGTCCTTTTTGTATTAGTTTCTTCTTGTCATTACCACCTACTAGCACATAACCGCCGACCATTTCAGTAAGTTTTAGTTTCTTCTCGTCATTACAGATAAGCAGGGAAGGAAGCGGTGGGTGGAGCAGGCTTTTAGTCTCTCCTCGTTATTACATTCTGTAAGCATCGTCGTAGAGGAAAGCCCTGTAGTTTTAGTCTCTCCTCGTCATTACATAGTGATAATCATATGTACAGAATACGTTTTACATTTTAGTCTCTCCTCGTGATTACAACTTAGGGCCATCCCTGTCCAGTTTAACCTCCCAGTTTTAGTCTCTCCTCGTCATTACACGATGTTGCCAAATGCATCAACTAAGCAGTTGCTGTATTTTAGTCTCTCCTCGTCATTACATTCCGTTTTCTTTCACCTCGAGAATTAGTGTTGAAGTTTTAGTCTCTTCTCGTCATTACTCCACGATCATAGCTGGTGCAACTGCATGTGCCGCGATGTTTTAGTCTCTTCTCGTCATTACATGGCGAAATCGAGGCCATCTAGGTAGGATCCTAGGTTTTAGTCTCTCCTCGTCATTACCCTTATTACGTGAGAGAGGGAGATGCGAGAATAGGTATTCAGAGTTTTAGTTTCTTCTCGTCATTACTTTTTGAGTGGTTTGAGTTTCTTCCTTGCAATAAGTTTTAGTTTCTTCTCGTCATTACTCTGAGAATTCCCTTGTTTGAACAGAGGAGACTCGATTTTAGTTTCTTCTCGTCATTACTGAAGAGAAATGAGTGCACCCCAAGGTTCAGGATCATTTTAGTTTCTTCTCGTCATTACTAAAGTAACACCGCGAAGGTGTGAAATCCCCCATGCAATTTTAGTTTCTTCTCGTCATTACGATGATGAATGGTGAGAGTTAGATCCGTTATCTTGATTTTAGTTTCTTCTCGTCATTACTCCGTATGACGTCGCGAAATAGTTCTATCCCACAGATTTTAGTTTCTTCTCGTCATTACTTGATTACGACAACCATTTTTTCTCGCTTTTCTTATTTTAGTTTCTTCTCGTCATTACGTGTCCATAAGAACTTTAGAAAATCTAGTAGAAATTTTAGTTTCTTCTCGTCATTACTTATTACGCCCGTGCCCTGCTAAAGCATGAGAAACTTTTAGTTTCTTCTCGTCATTACATGATGTGATAATAGGCTCAGCGAAGAATATGAGCTTTTAGTTTCTTCTCGTCATTACATTTCGCGAACATAGGGGAGGATGTATATGAGGACTTTTAGTTTCTTCTCGTCATTACAGAAATGCCAGTGAGAATAGTCAGGTTGTGGTTAACTTTTAGTTTCTTCTCGTCATTACAAAGTCGAGTACTTGTTTCTCAAAATCTGGCTTGCTTTTAGTTTCTTCTCGTCATTACAGGTACATTCTCTAGAGTATGGAATGGGGTACCGTGCTTTTAGTTTCTTCTCGTCATTACGAAAAGCAAGACGAGATAAAGATACATAGAGACATCTTTTAGTTTCTTCTCGTCATTACGTTGGTTTGGCTATGCCTATATTATTGTAGATAACTTTTAGTTTCTTCTCGTCATTACAACGCCCCACAATCGTGGTAAAAATGCCGAGTAACTTTTAGTTTCTTCTCGTCATTACAGTAACGCTTCCGCAAATATCGTGACAGAAAGCGACTTTTAGTTTCTTCTCGTCATTACACTCCCTCGGATGCAACGATCTTGAACGCATTCTCCCTCTTTTAGTTTCTTCTCGTCATTACGCTTCACCCAAAATTGGAAGGCGTTTAATGCGGTCTTTTAGTTTCTTCTCGTCATTACGAGAACGTCAAGATCCACCTGTTTTCGCTCATGTGAACTTTTAGTTTCTTCTCGTCATTACGCTACTGTACACTATGTGATGAAGGACACCAGCCCTCTTTTAGTTTCTTCTCGTCATTACAACGGAAAGACTTACACTCTGAACCCGGGCCAGCTTTTAGTTTCTTCTCGTCATTACCAGCAACGACGCCCAAACAGCGAACGAGCAGATGCTCTTTTAGTTTCTTCTCGTCATTACCCCGTCAATGAACTTCAGCAACGTCTACCTATACATCTTTTAGTTTCTTCTCGTCATTACTGGAATAGACCCGCATAGCTATAACCCTGCATCACATCTTTTAGTTTCTTCTCGTCATTACACGGCCCTCGTCTCTGAGTACATCCAGAAGAGGAACCTTTTAGTTTCTTCTCGTCATTACAGTAGTTTCCCGCGGTATCATGAGAAGTCCTATACTTTTAGTTTCTTCTCGTCATTACAACTCATGGATGAGCAAAGTTTATATGTCTTTAGTCTTTTAGTTTCTTCTCGTCATTACAAAGGCCTCAGGGACATATTTGAAAAATACCCTGCTTTTAGTTTCTTCTCGTCATTACAATGAAAGTCGTTACTTTCAAAGTAGAGGAAGATTCTTTTAGTTTCTTCTCGTCATTACAGGAGGTCGAGTTAAGATCCTAAGTCTAGGACAAGCTTTTAGTTTCTTCTCGTCATTACCGCTCCAGTTACGAATTGCGCTGCCAATACGAAGCTTTTAGTTTCTTCTCGTCATTACCCAAGCGCTGCTGCCGAGGAGGCCGAGGACCCAACCTTTTAGTTTCTTCTCGTCATTACTTTGCCTCCTTCACGAATGTCTCTCCTCCAAATTACTTTTAGTTTCTTCTCGTCATTACCTTGTGGGACGTAGTTGGGCCACGTACCGCCGAACACTTTTAGTTTCTTCTCGTCATTACGCAAAATTAGCCTCTGCTTGGTTTGACGCTGCGTACTTTTAGTTTCTTCTCGTCATTACTGCTAATTACTTATACGCATAGTTATATTGCACAAATCTTTTAGTTTCTTCTCGTCATTACCAATGTAAATATTGCGACTTTTTTGACTTATGCACTTTTAGTTTCTTCTCGTCATTACCAAATACCGTTTAAGCCTAGGGTAGATCTCCCTACTTCTTTTAGTTTCTTCTCGTCATTACCTTAAACCCGCTGACTCTGAGACCTGGAATGACCCTTTTAGTTTCTTCTCGTCATTACAGATATATTAATAGTACATTAGCGGTAAATTGATAGCTTTTAGTTTCTTCTCGTCATTACATGGCATAAGGAATCCTCTCTTTCATCTCTGTCTTCTTTTAGTTTCTTCTCGTCATTACATTGTAAATGCTAGTAATGCCCAGATTGGTACTAACTTTTAGTTTCTTCTCGTCATTACTGATCCTTTTGTTCATCAAAAATAACGTTGTTTTACCTGTTTATAAAACCGACTCTCCGTTAAGTCAGCTTAACTTAACGTTTCACACTAAACGCAGATTGAAAGGAATCTTACCTTCGATAACCGTTAAAAACTTTTTAGAGTATGTCCAGACTCAACGGGCTAGCACCTCGGTTGAGGCTTAAATACTTAAAAAGTGAACTAAGTTAGAAGACGTATTGCTCCTAGTTTTCATTCTCTTTCAGAAAGTTTTGTATTCTTTCTTACGCCTTCATATGGTTAGCCTATACATTACCTAAAAATAGTAATAGTAAGAAAAATTGTGAATGAAGTCAATAAAATTTTAATAAAATATACAAATAACTAAATATCTATGATATTATGTAAATTCCATTATGTGTATCGAAGACTTGGTGAGTTCATCAGGATTTACAAAGGGTAGAGCTGAATTAAAGAAGGCTCTATCTAATCTGAATCACTTGTAAGATCGTGAGTAACTCATGAGATGCCTAGGCGAGTGTCTCAATCAACTCACGCAATTAAATAGCCAGTTGGTTTCATGCTACTGCGCACGTACGATCTCAATACGGTTTGTATGCGTATGGTGTAAAGTCTTTATTTTCTGTTACGAATTTTCTCAATTCGTTGGCTTTTCTATATATTGCTATTTTGACTTTCTTTTTTATAATAATTTCATAGAGATGTTTGGTTAGGGTTAATGCTGAGTCTTTGGCGAGATAACCCTTGTTATCTAGGGTTAGGTTTTTTGTTGCGAAGACTGCATGTATTCCTATTGGTTTGAACATTTCGGAAAAGTCATATGTCAACGACACTCTTCCTGCCATGTTCTTGTGCATTACTCCGAAGTATGGGTCAAATCCTACCGCTATCAACGCGTGCGTGCATAGGCCGTAAACTATGGAGTATGCGTAATCTATGGCCCTGTTTATTGGGTCGTTGTTTCTTGGTTTTCTTCCGCTGAAATTTTCGAAGAATTTTGAAATTTCTTCCCACGCTTTCTTACTCATTTCCGCCTCCCTCATCCTTAGCGTGTCTATGTCGGAGACTCCATCGAAGTTGATTTTTACGGGATTTATCTCGATTTTTCTTAGGTATGAGAGATATTTCATTAGATTGTTCATGCTAAGGATCTTTCCTTCTATGAATTTTTTGGCTAAGTAGAGTTTATCATGATCGTTCATTAAATATTGTTTTTGTCTGATTTCGCTTATGGTGTTTAGAAATGGTGAGACTAGGATCGAATCGTGGGTTTTTCCGTTTATTATAACCGGAACACTTACTGACGAGAGGAAAAGAAGTACTGACGAGGAGAATACTACATTACTTCCTATAATTATTAATAGTTCTAGCTCATGTGTAGAAATTTCAGTAGATTTTGTTCCCCACTCCACGATGATGTCTGAACCCTTTCTCTTGATTGTGGCGTTTTTAACGATGAGTATGATTTTGTTCCCCTAGATTTGTTATTACTTTTGTATTTTATGTTTTGCTCTTGAATTGATTAAGTCCACGGTGCCAGGTGGGTAAAGAACTCGTAAAACGAACCTCTATGGGGAAGAGTAAAGAAAACCCGTTTACAGGGAGATCTTCCTGCGGTAGGAATCACATGACCAAGAAGGGTAAGTCTATGGGGAAGCAGGGGCATTCCAGGAATTGCAGGAGTTTCCTAGAGAGTGGCTGGTTGCGACAGGAGAATGAGGAAAAGCTCAGGGTGTAACGGGAATGGGTTCACTCGAAAAGGAGACATGGATAGATGACGATTACAACCTGTACTTCCTCCTACCTAAGCATACGATCACCCCACCCCAACCCCATCGAAGCTTCTCATTCGCCTCTTCGAGATAAACCAAGAGTGTCACCAGGGCGGTGAATGAAAGCTTGATGTGATGACTTGGTAGGGCTCGTTCTGTAGAAACATGGTCTAATCTGGAATCTGTAACCTAGTGATTGTATTATGGCACTAACTACCTATCTCTCTCCTCGTAGTAACCAATACCAGAGTGGAACTGCCTGATAACCGTTGACCCTCCCGTGGTAGCTCCAGGTTATGATCGTGGACCTTTCCGCGTTGATCTCCCTTTCAGCCCTCCTTAACGCCTTCACCTCCCTCTCCTCTATCTTGTCCTCGGCGTAGGTCACCTGTATGAGCTCCTTGGGTTCCATTTTCTCACTCACCACAAAATCCACCTCCGCGTCCTCAGATCTCCAGTAATACACCTCCTTCCCCTCCCTCCTCAACTGGAGGTAGACCGCGTTCTCCATTGCCTTAGACACAGAGTCGTACCCCAAGGCGTAAGAATAACCTGTGTCCACGATGTAGACCTTCCTGGGATTCACCTTCCTCTTAGTCTCGCTCCTTTCAAACACCTCCACCTCGAACAGGAAGTATGCCTCCTCCCCCCTGCGAAAGAGTTCGATCACCTTCTCCTTACTTGCCTTGAAACCCAGGGTTTTCAGGTAGTTGTAAACCCTATTGTACGAGATCAGCGACGAGTAATTTGACACGATGTAGGAGGCAAAGGTTTCGGCATACCTCTCGTTCAGGTCCCTCACCACGACGGAGTCGAAGTAGGATCGTAACAGCATCTTCTTGAGACCTGGGTCCCTCTCAAGGACCACCGCTGGATATCCGCCATACCTGAGGTACTCCCTCAACAGAGATAAGATCCTCCCCTTCTCCTCTGTGTAAAACGCGATCTCGGTGTTCACGTTGACCCCTAGAAAGGACAGGTATTCCCTGAAGGAGAGAGGGAAGACCTCGAAGTTTAAGCTCCTTCCCCTAAGCTCCTCGGCTATTCTGGGGGGAGTCAACGCAGAGGAGGACCCCGTCAGGAAAACCTTGGCGTCAAGCCTCCTCCTGAACCAACTCCCGTAATCCTTCACGGTCTGTATCTCATCGAGGAAGAGATACCTTGGCTTCTTCCCTGTTAACTCGTAGAAGGCAGTCAACATATCGTCGAGGTCAACGGCACTTAAGTTCCTCAACCTAGGGTGTTCGAAATCCACGTAAACTATCTCGTCCTTGGAGGCCTTGCCCTCGGCAACTAACCTGGACATGGTGTTGTAGAGGATGTAGGTCTTCCCAACCCTTCTTCCACCGGTCAACGTGATCACGTAGTTTGTGTCGAGGGGCAACCTGGTCTCCCTATCCGTGGTCTTGGGTATCTCCGAGTTAAGGAATTCAGCAATCACCGCCTTGAAGTCCTCAACTCTCATGGGTAAAGTTAGCCAAGGAAAGTATTATCGTTTTCTGACCACTTTCACGGGAAAAGTGGTAGCCGAACCTGACCACTTTAGGGGAATTTCAATTACAGTTTTCCTCTAGAGAGACAATAAAAATAATTTAAAATGACTCTGAACCTGATGACTCCCGTTATTGAGAGGATCAATCTCGGTTCTTATAAGCGGTTATGGGCCTTCTGGCGATGGGTCTCAAGCTTACTTGAGGTGAAGTTTTTGGGGTAACGTCGTTTCCCTTCATATCTTCGTATTGAACATGTGTGAACTACCTCTAACCAGGATTACTAGTGGATGGAAAGGACCGAACTTCAGACATGTTTGGGCATGTCCCATAGTTGGACGACTCCCCTCACGTTATGGTCTTGGGCCCATGCTTAGAAAATCAATAACCAGGCTATCACGCTTATTGATGAACCTCTTGATCTACCTCATGCACAGAGACTTGGCCCTTCACACCCCACCCAAGTGCTCTTATTATCCGCGCTTGACATGTCAATTTATGCAACTCATGAAAATGACCTTCAACGTGACGCCCCTTCACGACGTGGTTCTGCCACCCCTGTCCTCAAAGGTGTTGAAATACCTGGTCCTTTCTCAACAGGTTCTTCCGTTCCTCGAGGAGCTCGTTAGGTCGAAGGATAAGCAGAAGCCCATCTTCATCTCCAACCTTGCCCTAGATGGGAAGAGGCTTTACTCCAGGGGAGAGCCGATCACAGTGAAGGCGAAAACAAGGTTAACGGGTTCGGTCACTTTCCCCTTCTCGAAGGAGGCCTTTAACGTAGGGGGAGGGAGGGTGAAGACGGTTTACGGTGAGTACGAGATTTCCCTGAAGGAGGTGTCTGTCCTAGATGAGACTCCCTCGACCTCGACGAGAGGGAATCTCAGGGTGTCCTTCCTGACTCCAGCCCTCCTTTCCTCTAAGATTTACCTCCCTCCCTTCCTTAGGGATAAGTACAGGAGGAAGAAGATTGGTTTCTCGCTGATCCCAACCCCCGGTCTCATTGTCGCATATGGGTATAGGCAGTACCTCGCCCTCCTCGGGAAGACCGACAGCTACGAGAACGACATAAAGACCTTTAAGCTCCTGGTTATGGCGAATGCCCTGTCCCGCGTGGTGGGGTATAGGCTTTATCCCGAGACTGTCGTGATTGGGGAAGATGAGAAGGGCAGATTAAGGCTAACGAGGGGAGTGAAGGGTTGGATAGAGTTTGACGTCGTGGGGAAGCTGAAGGAAAGTGCGGCTAAGTACCTTGAAGTTGCCTCCTTCCTTGGGATTGGGCGGAGTAGGGGGATTGGGCTAGGGGAGGTTCACTTCAAGGTGGTCGAGAGGGGATAGAATGGTCACTGAACCCCTAGGTGCGTGGAATAGAAAGACTTTCATTGCGAGAAAGCTATCCGCTTTATTTGAAGAAAAAGACTAGATTGAGGCGGCGAATGAAGAAGCTGGAACAGGTTTAAAGGCAGACGAGGGAAAGTGTGAAGAGCGTGGTAGTTCCTTGAGGTCGTGGTTCACGTCAACATTACCTTCTTTCATAAACTTGAATTCGGTATATTTGAGCTTATTCCGTGACACGATTATCAAGGACAGGAGGAAGGAATATTCACGTTTTTACTACAGCTGAACTTAAACAGAATATTATCTCCAAGGTTGTGATCCCGAAACTCAGTATTCTGAGAGGGGACCCCAAGTGTAGGGATCACGCGACTGAATCGCGGGGTTGCCACCAATAGCGTAGGGTTCAGATCGTATCCGCTAAGATGATATTCGGAGATAAGATGCATAATCATGACTTGATTGCCCACTTCGAGTTGTGACTCTCCAATGACTTGAGAAAGTCCACTTCCCTACGGGACCTACATGGTTCACGCAACGTGAAGCGTCTTTATGGATCAAATTGTCTAGGGTAAATTTTGTGAAGCAAATATATAATTCACAAGGTTAAATTCAGACGATACACATGTATAGTCATTTACATATTGATTACCATGAGCTAAGCTCCTGTGATGTGACCCCTTTCATCCCAACTATAAACCGATTAGCAGGTTCAGGTACTAGATAAGACTTAAATAGTATTATCATAGCCGTAAAATCTATGGAACCTAAATGTAAGATAATTCATGTATCGGCAGTGGGCACGTCTCTACTAAGAAATTATGAAAAAGGTCACCGTGATGTAATACAACAGTATGGTCTTGAGGGCTGGTATTCTTTAAGTTTTAACGATACTAAGCAGAAGATCATAGAAAGGAATTTTCAGAACCTCAAGGAAAAACTGGTGGAATACATGAACAAAGAGGGCCCCAGGCGTCTGCGGAGCTAAGTGCTCTTTATAAAGCAATGGAGAAGTTCAGACAGGATTGTAAGGACGTCAGGGTATTTCTCTACTACACTGACACGCAGAACTCGAAGCTGGCTGGAGAGGGGATGAGTTGGTTAGGGAACTAGAGGACGCACTAAGATTAAAGGCCCCACTAATGGAGAAAAGTCAATCCATCGATGTAGAATTGAAGACCTTGAGAGTCATTGTTTATCACCATGCAGCGCTTGTGAAAAGTTCCAAGGATCTGAGGCTCGCCTTAGATTACGCTAATATGGCATGTGACACTGCGAAGGACCTTATCAGAGAAATAGGGTTTGCAAGTAGAGTGGCTGGCAGTTGTGGTTTAAGGGCTCGTTTAAAATTTGTAGCTGGTGATGTGGAGGATGCCATGAAGGAGTTTAGTGAGCTTTGGGAGGAAGTATCAGCCAAAGGATTCGTAAATACGGAAAGAAAGGAAATTACACAAACTCTTGCTAACTACTTAGTGTCGCTCTTCGCAGCAAATAACTTGGGCAAGTTGAAGGAGGTGTACAGAAAATATCGTCGATTCTTAACTAAGATACCAGTCTATTGGTCATTAGTGGCTGGGTTAATAAGTATCAACGAAACATATTTTGAGGATTTTTACGAGGTAAGGAGAAAAAACATAGTGCAAGAGGCACCTCCACCATACAACATAGTTTTGCAATGTCTCGAGATGAATGGTAAATGTACAGAGATTTGTCAATTAATAGAGGATGTCGATAATCGCACACTATGTTACAAACTCATCGAAACAAAGGAAAATCCAATGTTGAAGCATCTCATCATCTCTACGGATGAGGGAAGAAATAGGGATACTTTAAGTAAGTTATTGAATGATATTGAAAATCCCCGCGAGATCATTGAGGCTGCGGTGTTCATTAGAAATCCTCTTTTATCCTTCGTTGAGGTTCTCAAACTTATTACCGAGAAAAGGCTAGATAAGGCAAAATTGGTTGCTATGCATTGGCGTGATATCTCACGGTCACAGGGTTTGTCTGAGATTATGAAGCTATGGGATGAATTAGTCAAATGCCTTGAAAAAGGTGAATGCGGTAACGACTGTAAGATAGCTCTCCTTAAACTCTTCTACATCCACGCCTAACCATTTTACCGTGTGCCTCTAATCAAGCGAGTTTAGGGTGGCAGACGAAAATCTATCCTGCGTTCGTCTCAGCGTTTTTGACTCATATTACGAGTCAAGTTTACCTTAAACTGACTCATATTACGAGTCAAGTTTAATAGGATCGCGAACCCGATTCATTCGTGAACAGGGATTTACTACTGAGGGCCATGGTAGACTGGAACCTCTGGTACAGGGATTAGTTCACTGGGATCCAGCGAGAGTACTCGGGCCAAGTTCTTGACCTGCTCAGCACGGGGGAGGCGATCACGATCCTCGGAGTTAAGAGGGCTGGTAAGTCCACAATCATAACTCAGGTAGTGAAGAGGCTCGTGGACTCGGGAGTCAACCCGCTAAACATTCTCATCGTGAACTTCGAGGACCCAGGTTCCAGAAGATAAGGACCGCGAACCACCTCTTCTCACTGTACGGCCTCTATCAAGAGGTTAGGGGACAGTTACAAGGAAGGCCATACCTTTTCCTCGACGAGATCCAGAGTGTTGAGGGATGGGAGGGTTTCGTTCGCTTCATCGTGGACAGGAAGGAGGCCTACGTGACCGTCTCAGGGTCAACCGCGAGACTAAACCAGGCTGTAAGGCGTTCCCTAGCGGGAAGGCACCTAACGGTTGAGGTCTTTCCGCTATCCTTCCGAGAGTTCCTGAGGTTCAGGAACGTCAACGTCTTCACGGAGCTGGACCTGGTTGCGAGGGAGGCTGAGATCAAGGCTCTCTTTGATGAGTACCTGAGGTTCGGTGGCTTTCCCCTCGTTGCCCTCAACCCGGGGAACAGGGAGAGGATACTGGCTCAGCTCTACGACGACATAGTGCACAGGGACGCGGTCCTGGAGTGCGGGGTGAGGAACGTGGGTGAGATAGGCGACCTCGCCCTCTTCTACGTCTCAAACGTAGGGAACAGGGTTGGTTTCAGGCGCCTTTCAAGGTCAATGGGGATACCTCTCAGGAACCTCCAAAGGTACACGGAGTGCCTGACGAACGCTTACCTGGTCTTCTTCATGAAGGCCATCAGCCCTTGCCTGAGTGAGATGGTCAAGGCTGAGAGGAAGGTGTACTGTGTGGACAACGGGATCTTCAACGTGGTTGGGCACAGGCTCAACGAGAACCTAGGGAGCCTCCTCGAGAACCTGGTCTTCGTGGAGTTGATGAGGAGGCACGGCCTCGGAAACGTGTTCTATTACAGGGGGAGGAGGGAGGTCGACTTCGTGGTGAAGGACAGGAACGAGATTAGGGAGATACTTCAGGTTACGTATTCCCTGGGGGACGAGAGGGAGATTGAGGGGATAAGGGAGTTCCTAAGGATAAGGAGGGTTAGGGCGAGCATGATCACTTACGACGAGAAGGGGGAGGTCAGGGTGGAGGGGCAGGTGGTGAAGGTGATGAAGGCCTGGAAATGGTTGTTGGGATGGACTCGTCCTGACTCTTGGATCAGTAACCGTGCACTATAGACGGTTGTTTTGATGACGGAGGTGCGGATTAAGGACTTTACTGTCCACGTCAGGGTATACTGGTTAGTTAAGTGCTAGGTGAAAAATGCTAAGAACACCTTAAGGGTTTAGCTTAGAGAGTGCGCGTTTCTGATTACGTCTATCTAAATAACTCTGATACCCGATCGACCTCTACATCAAGGTGAAGGGATGAGTAGGAGAGTTTTACCCTGACCTCCTCATGAAGGGTAACTCATGCTCTCACCCGAGCCCATTGAACTCTTCAAGCAGACTCTCACCGATCATTCTTGTTCCCAACTCATGTCCCTCCAGGAACACATCAAAGAATTTTTAGTAAAGAGGATGAAGGTTTAGTTAATGGAGAAACTGGTCCTGAAAAACTTTCGACGGTTCCGTTCACTTGAACTTGAGCTAAACAAGATCAACGTCATTGTTGGGAAAAATAACGTGGGGAAGACCACTGTCCTCGAGGCATTTGCACTGGCAGCCTCTGCACCCTATCTCACTGACTCGCTGGGTTCATCGATTTTCAGGTCAATATTGCTCAATAGGGAGATACCCTACTATCTTGAATTTGTGAAACTAGGAGCCAAAAAAGCGGAGGTTACCCTAGGCGACAAGAAGGTGGAAATAGTGAAGGAGCTAGAGAATGAAATCCTTAGGAAGAAAATCTCTGACGAAAAGGAGAAGGAAAAAGGATTACAGGTACTTGATGCATTGAAGTACATGATTTCTGCTTTGGTCGAGGAGATGCCAGAGGTGGAGCATCCCGAGTACTCAAGCACATACGCCTTAGCTAGCCATGGAGAACAGATGGTTAGCCACTACGTGGAGGTAGATATGGGATCAATAAACATCTTTAGACACATTAATGACAGTTTAAGCGAACTTAAGCCCTCGCCCGTCTATTTCGTAACCGATCACATGTTTTATTCCACCAAGGCACTTGCATACATAATAAATAACTCTATTAAAAATGATTACAAATACTTTACTAAGGTGTTGACTTCATTTAAAAAGTACATGAAGGAATTTGATATTGAGGATGTGAGGGTAGTTGAAAACCAAGTGTACCTTATCATTAAGGGTAAACCCATACCCATCAGTCAAATAGGCTCCGGTGCCAAGAGAGCGCTTTTGAAGGAACTAATTTCAGGAAACGCTGAGTATATAGCTATGGACACGCCTGAGAATGACCTTCATCCAGGATTGTTGAGATCCTTCCTGGATCAGATAGTGGACCTGAGGGCAAAACTTCTCATATCCACCCATAGCTTGGACACTATCGAGGCACTGGTTGACGTGCTGGAAATCAAGAGGGCGATTGATGATATGACCGTGTTTAGGCTGGATCTGAACGGGGTTGAGACCATACCCGGAAGGGAAGTCATGATACGTCTCAAGGACATTGGGGAGGACCTGAGAGGACTATGAATTTTTACGTTATGTTTGTTGAGGGAGATTGCGACCAGGCATTCCTTACAACACTGCTCAAGTTAAGTGATAATAACCCAAGTGAGGACAACAGTAACCTTTTTATGAGGTTGTCGGAGCAAGATATGAGATTAAAACAGTTTATTGAGGACTTCTTCATAAAAAACCGAAGGAAATGCGTGCGTTTTAAGGATGATAAATTCTACTTCATTTTTCAGTTTAGCCAGGAGGAGTCCATCAAGCTATTGTACACTAAAACTCTTCCTAACTTCACGAATTCCATTAATCAACATTTCTCTAGGGTGAAAGACAGAGTAAACCTGATGATCATGCTGGATTGCGACTCGAATAAGTATGAGGATTGCAGTAACAAGATAAGATGCGAGGATGCCGATCCGAGGTCGGATGTTACGTGTCGGATCATTTACGTTAAGTGTAAAATTGGGGGGTTTAGTGTACACTCGCTTGTGGTTATGCCGAACATGGAAAATTTACTTCAGGTCAACGAAGAGGAGGCCAAAGGTAGGAAGGCAGAGGTGTGTAAGGATTTAACCTTACAACGATTGAGCGACCTGGAGGAGATCTTTAAGAAATGCGTCTTGCCTTACTTTCCAATGTGAGTTGGCCTGGGAACCAGTAGAGTATACCATTCAGGTAGTGCGCAGAAGGAAGAGGGGATGAGAACCAACCTCCCTGTGCTCGTTCTTGGACTTGTTGGACACACTCATCATGTTCTCATGAAGGGATAAAAACTAGGCGTACAGTTCTTCTTCATGCGAGGTAAAGTCACCACTAAGGGTCCCACAGTTGAGAAGGTGATCATTAGGAAGATTAGGGGAGTAAGCTTCGTGAATGAGGACGGTAAGGAGGTTGAACTTAAACCCTCAAAGATAAACATAATAACTGGATCTAACGGGAGCCTTAAGACGTTATTTCTCGAGGCCCTGTCCACCGCGTTACTTCATTACTCCAGGTCACCCAACAACGTCGTTGGGCTATTGCCCACCCTGAGAATGGACGACTCCTGGTTGTATTATCTAGCCAGTGAAGAGGTTTCCATGACCGTGAACGATTTGACCCTGAGCAATGCCAATAGTGAGGAGGTACTCAAGTTATTGCTCCCCACGAGTTTTGGCCATCCCTTGAGGTACAGCGGACTTAAGGTTACTGGCCCTTCAGGAGAGGAAACCCTCATTGCATACTACTCGATGGTAACCAGCACGGGTAATTCAAACTCGGTTCAGGTATCAAGGAAAGGGAGATCTAGGGAGATAGATTTTGTGGCCTATTCCACGCCAAATCCAATGAACAGCCTATTCTATGGGAACTTCCTCTCATGCGTTAGCCCTGGACTTGCCAAGGGAAAGGAGGAGATAAAGCGGGTTCTGGGGCTCGACTTCATAGGCTATGTTCCCGATGAGCTGGGCAGAAATCAAATTGCCCTGCTGGATGAGAGGGAGAAGATGCTTTATCTGCCAATGTTGGGTGGCGGAATCTCGTCCATGGTACTTCTCCTCCTGGCTTCCTCCCTTGACGTAGTAGTGTATGACAATGTTGAAAATCACCTACATAAGACGCTGATGGTGAAACTTATTGAGATTATGAGGGCTTCACGGGCTCAATGGTTCGTAACCACCCAGTCCCTTGAATTTCTCGAATTCCTAGATGAGGGTAAGGATATTCAGGTGTGGCAGTTTAAGAGATTTAGGGAGAAGGACGAGGTACTGGTGAGGGTCCATAGGGGGGAAGAGATCGGGGAGTACATAAACGAACTAGGCATAGACCTGAGGGGTTGAATTGGTGAAGATCTATCTCTAGGGGAAAGGATGAGATCCACTTCTTTCGATGCATTCTTGGAAAGATTCACACAAAAGTCATCAGAGACATGGAGAGATTCTCGTCTTGATTTGTATGAGATTGTCATGTGAAAATTTTTAGGAGTGATATTCATAATAGAATAGATGAATTTCGTATATGCCATTGGTGATAGGACGATCCCCTATCCCAACACTCGAAGAGAGATTGCTGACAAAAGGCGCATAACCTTCACGTCTGGGGTTATGCATTCGCTCCAAGAGATGCTCAGCTTGAACCCAAGCTCCATCGAGGTGGGCATTGCCAGGAACACATTGGTTAACTATATCCACTCCCTTGGCTCTCAGGGAATACTTCATGGGGAAGTGCACTACTGTCTTGCCAAATTGGAGGATAATAAATTACCTGACCTAGACAATCTCCTTGCTTATAATCTAAACAGGAATGAGGGGAGGAAGTACGACGAGGCATTGAAGAGGGGGGCAGTGTTGGAGAAGATGCCTCAACCTATCAGACCGGAGGCCCTCGCGGAGTACCTCTTCTATAGAAATGATTCTTCCACTTTTCAACACTACGAGATGGGCGATCCCATACTGAGCATAGAGGTTCAACCAAGTGGTAATGATAAGCAGAAGAAAGCCCAAATAGCTGAGATCGTGCGCAGACAAGTTAGAGGTGTCGGGAATTACAAGCTCACGATATCGATATGGGTGACACCAGAAAGAATATCCTCGAACAATCTCAAGGTCATCATCGACGGTGTTGTTACCGGTCTCCTTGGTAACAGGCCTACAGGGAGTAGGGATATAATCAATCCCCCTGATAGCTTGGACAGACTTGTTGCCATCAGAATGCTTCCGAGATACGGGATGACCAAAGTGACCGTGAACCCGGTGATAAGGGCAATTCCCCTCCACAAGGAAATAGGCCAGGTCTCCTGAGAGATCGTCATAGATTAAATGATGTTTTCATGGACTTCTCAATCTTAGCCTTCCGAGGTTTCCTCCTCTTTTCCTAGTCCCCCACCCCCTGGCGTTTCTATCACGACTTCGTCCCCTGGCTCTAGGACGGTTGAGAACTTACTGGGCATCTCCCTTCTAACTCCTCCACTCATGATCATCACCCTCCCTGGTTTCCCGTTTCCACCACCCAATAGCCCCCAAGGTGGGATAAGGAACCTTTCAGCCATCACTGACAACCTTGTCCTGTCTAGAACCTTGAAGGCCCTAATTATCCCATCGCCTCCCTTGAACCTCCCTCTTCCTCCGCTTCCCTCCCTCACCCTGTACGCCGTGAAGAGAAGGGGGTACTGCCTTTCCGCTATCTCAATCGGTGTGTTCAAGGTGTTGGTCATGTTGACCTGAACCGCTGAGACTCCGTCGCGGTCTGGCCTCGCCCCCGTACCTCCCCCCACAGTCTCGTAGTAGGCCCAGTACCTACCCCTCAATCCTCCCATCATGATGTTCATCATTGTCCCGGACCCGGCTGCGGGGACGGGCATCAGGTGAGACAGGGCCTTGAACGTGACGTCGGCTATCCTCTGCGAGGTTTCCACGTTTCCTCCCCCCACGGCTGACGGCTTCGTGGGGTTCACTAGGGTCCCCACGGGTGCCTTCACCCTGACCACGCTGTAGAAGCCCTCGTTCGTGGGAACGTCCTTTCCAAGGAGAGACCTTATTACGAAGCTAACTGCGGAGAACGTGACCCCGTACACGGCGTTGAAGGGGGACTCAACCTGGGGATCTGTGCCCGTGAAGTCGGCCAAAACTCCCTGGTCGCTGACCTCTACCCTCACCCTAATCCTGGTTAACCTGTCAAGTTCCAGGTAGTCCTCATCCTCCCCAGCCCCCTTGGGCCACCTCGCCAGCTCTGTCAGAGTGAGCCTCCTTGCGTACTCCATTGAGGTGGTCCACGCCTCGACCACCTGCGTGACGCCGTACTTCTCCACCAGTTGCTTCACCCTGGCTATCCCCACAAGGTTAGCCGAGATCTGGGCGTTCAGGTCCCCAAGTGAGGTATCGGGGACCTTAAAGTTCTCCCTGATCATCTTCACCACATCCTCGTTGAGTTTCCCCTTTCTCACCAACTTGAGTGGGGGTATAACGAAACCCTCCTCATACAGTGTGGAGGCTGAGGGGTTGAGGCTTCCTGGCATGGGCCCTCCAACGTCAACGTGATGTGCCTTATTCACGACGTATCCCAGTCCTCCGGGTAATGGCGCAATCACCATGACGTCGTTGAGGTGCGTCCCCGACACATAGGGATCGTTCACGATCGCCATATCCCCTTCCTCGAGCTCAACCTGTTGCAGGAGGTTCTTTACCCCAACGCTGAACGATCCCAGGTGGACGGGGATGTGCTCCGCCTGGACCACGACCTCACCCCTCTCGTTCACGATGGCGCAGCTGTGATCCATCCTCTCCCTTATGTTGGGAGACATCGCAGACCTCTTGAGCATTACCCCCATCTCCTCCGCGACGAACTCGAGGGCCCTGCTCACTATTTCCCAGGAGGTCATGGTCTCACCAGGGTTATGGACTCGTCTACTAGGGCCTCCCATCCGTCCTTGACCACCGTGGTCGAGCTGAACTCCTCTATGATTGCGGGACCTCTCACCCTAACCCCTCTCCTCAATTTCTCCTTCACGTATACGTCCACTTCACCCCACTCGTCCTCTAGGAGGGCCTTCCTCCTCGTGACTGGGGTGTCCCCCTGCCCCGACACAACCGAGAGCTGTGGAAGGGGCCTCCTTCTCACCGCGAACACCCTTATGGACACGACCTCAATCTCCCTATCGCTCATCACGAAGCCGTAGGTGGAGAGGTGCTTCTCCTCAAAGATTCGCCTGATCTCGTTGACGTCATTCACGGGGACTGTGAGCTCCCAGCCCTGGCCCTGGTACCTCACGTCTGCGTACCTGAGGAAGTGATCCACCTTCCCCTTCAACCTGTCGTAGAGCTCCCTCTCCAGCTTCACGAACTCGGCCTCAAGGTCCCTAGGAAAGGATTTCCTTGCCTCAAATCTCCAGTCAGCCAGGAGGAGACCTAGGGCACTGAACAGCCCGGGGTAGGGCGGGATCAACACCTTGGAAATTCCCAGTTCTTCTGCCAGGTAAACTGCGTGCTGTGGCCCAGCTCCACCGAAGGCTACAAGGCTGAAGTTTGAGGGATCGAGACCCCTCTCCACCGTGACAAGCCTTATGGCCCTGGCCATCTCTAGGTTTACCAGGGCAAGGGCGTCCCTACTCACGTCTTCCAGTCCGCCGAGCCTGGATAGCCCCTCCCTCGCTAACTCGGGTTTTAGCCTCATCCCTCCACCGATCACCTCCCCCACCCTTCCCAGGACGAGGTTTGCGTCCGTCACCGTGGGCTTGTCCCCTCCCCTTCCGTAGCACATGGGACCTGGGTCTGCCCCTGCACTCAAGGGACCAACCCTTAAGGCCCCAGCGTCGTCTCTCCAGATCACCGTCCCTCCTCCAGCTGAGACCTCTGCCAAGTCCACGAAGGGGAACCTCACGGGGTAACCGCTACCCTTTACCACCCTGCCGTGGTGAACCTCACCACCAACCTCATACTCGGTCGTGATCTCGAAATTTCCGTCAATGACGACCCCAGCCTTTGCCGTGGTCCCGCCCATGTCAAAGCTGATCACGTTACCTGGGAACAGGGAGGCTGAGGCTATTACCCCTGCAGCTGGACCAGACTCCACGAGCTGGACAGGCTTCCTTGAGGCCTCCTCGACGTCAACTAGACCACCTGAGCTTGACATTACTAGAAAGGAGGGGAGGAAGTTGAGTTCCTGTAGATACGAGGAGATCAGGGGCATGAGGACTGCATTAACCACGGTGGTTGAGGTCCTCTCATACTCCCTCGGCTCTGGGGCGACCTCCGAGGAAAGGGACACAAACCTGAAGTGACGTGAGAGGACCTCCCCTGTCCTGATCTCGTTAGTAGGGTTAAGGTAAGAGTGAAGGTAACTCACGGCGACGGATTCAACGCCTTTCTCCCTTAGGTTCTGGGCGATCTCCTCGATCTCGGACTCCTCAACTTTTCCTAGTATGTTACCCTGAGCGTTAACCCTCTCCTGAACCTCAACCCTCAACTCCCTTGGTACCAGTTGCCTAGGCTTCTCGAAGTTGAGGTCGTAGAGACGGGGTCGATTCTGCCTCCCTATCTCTATCACGTCCCTGAAACCCCTAGTTGTGAGGAGCGCCGTCCTCGGGAGATCCAGTTTCTCCTGTCCCAGGAGGGCGTTGGTAGCGAGAGTGGTTGCGTGAACGACCTCCGTGACCTCACATCCAAGCGAGGATAGCACGTCCTTAATGACTTGAGAGGGCCTCGTTGGATTTGTTAGAGTCTTTACCGTGACTATCTCCCCGTTCACTAGGACTATGAAGTCAGTGAAGGTTCCGCCAACGTCAATTGCAACCCTGCACTCCATGGAGTATATGACGGGAAGAGGCTTAAGTTCATGACGGTGAGTCGACAAGGGCGAAAACGTTATTCGAACGTCGGGTTCAGGACCGATCCAAGTCTACTAGCCCAAGATAGTTAGATATGATCTCCGTCTCCTCACGGATGTGGACGGTTCTAACACGTTTTACTCCCTTGCATGGTTTAGCGAAGTCAGGGCCTTCAAGAGATAGATCCATTACTTCATTTATATGAGTCTTGCAAGTCTCTATCACTTCACGCAGTCCTATCTCCTCGTCAGCAAGATGGGTATGACCTTAGCCTTTAGGTACTCTAGCACGTTATTCTCGTGACTTATCATCATTTCGTATGCCCTCTCCGCATCCCTGGCCTTAATTGCGTCCAATATACCCTGATGCTCCCTAAGCTCCTCGACTCTCCTATCGAAACTGGTAAACAGCGTAATCCTAACCACCCTCAACTTCAATCTGATCTCCCTGAGGTAGGAGTACATGAAAGGGTTCTCCGTGGCCATGGCAACTCTGTCATGGAACTGGCCGTTAAGCTCTGCTAACCTCGACGGATCTGGATTCTCCTTATACGTTTCCTCCTTCACCTTATTTAGTATCTCCTCCATCTCGGCAATGTCCTCCTGCTTGGCCCGAACCGCAGCCAACCTGCTCGCTGCGGACTCTAGCGGGATTCTGACCTCGTATAACTTCTCCACTTCTTCTGATGTAATGTATATTACAGCGTAGGATCTGTTCATCTTCTTAACTATTCCTTCGGACTCCAGCATCTTGAGTGCTTCCCTTACTGGCGTTCTGCTCATGTTCAGATCCTTACATAGCTTGTCCTCTGTGAGGAGTTGTCCCTGGGCGTAATCTCCTCTCAATATTCTCTTGAGGATCTCGTCGTAAGCAGTTTCGCTTAAACTGTTGGACATGAATACAAATCTGCATACTATTTTATTAAACTTGCTATTTATCCCTTAGTTTGCCTTCAAGGTCGCTAAAGGCGAGTATTCTTAATTTTTCCTTGTAAGAATATTTCTCTAGTTGATCTTCTTTAACTTCTAGCCCAATACCTTGACCCACTGGAACCTCCAGTGTCCCGTGACGAAATCTGGGTATGTTTTCGAATAAATCTGATGGAAAATCCGAGATCGTGAACTCTATGGTACTAATTTCGGACCTTGCGGAGGCAATCTGAAGGACGTATGCCAGGGAAAGCGGTGAGGAATCTGGCCTGTCATGCGGGGCGACCTTCACGTTATAACCTGAGGCTAAGTCCAGAACCTTCAGGAACTTACTCACTCCCCCAATCTTGGCTATGTCAGGTTGAAGGTAGGCGATTCCAGTCTCCAATAGCCTCCTGAAGCCGTGTATGGTGTACTCGTTCTCCCCTGCAGCTATGGGTACAGGGGAGTAATCGCACAGCTTTGTCAATGAATCGTAATCATCCAGGGGCCAGATCGGCTCCTCTACCCACTCTACCTCGTATTTAGCCACTGCGTCCACGAACTTCTTCGCACTCTCCAGGTCGAAGGGAGCGTTCATGTCGAGGGCAACCTTCACGTCGTATCCGATCTTCTCCCTGATCTCGTGGAGGTCCTCCACCACAGATGACGGAGGTTGATGCAACTTGATCATCTTGTAACCCCTCTCCGTCGTCTTAACTACAGTGGATACGACATCCTCACTGGACTTAAACCTTGGGAAACTGCCGTAAACGGGCACCCTTTCCCTAACCCTCCCGCCAAGCATTTCCGCCAGGGACGTGTCAAGCTTCCTTGCCCTAGCGTCCCACATGGCCATTTCCACTGAGCTTATGGCCCCCGTAACAACTCCACAGTTACCCGCTGTTAACATTACCTTCTCTAGGAAGGTCTCAACGTCGTAAGGTGAAGTGATGGTATACTTACCCAGAAGGGGTGCAATCAATTCCTTGAGGATTGAGGCATAGGCCCCGAGTATTCCGCTCCCGAAGACGCCGGTCTCTCCCCAACCACTCACATTATCCCAACTTACCTTCACATATAACTGCACGGACCATTGATCAGAAAATTCTGACACGGGGTTAGTAAAAAATGGAATAGATAGGGGAAAAATCTGAATGTTCACCCGGTGATTCCCTCCAGTAACTCCAATATTTATGCACTTATGTATAGTTTTATCGGCGAGAACTCCTCGTGGTGAAGTACCTCGGCGGCAGTCAACCTTCCGTTCATGACCTTGAGCATGTAATTGAACACCCTCTCTCCAGCTTCCTCTAGCGAGATCTTGAGGTCGAGCAGATCCGAAACGTCCACATCTATATGTTCGCTCATGGTTCTGGCCGTCTTGGGATTACCGGTTATCTTTATCACAGGTATTAAGGGGTGGCCCACAATGTTTCCTTGGCCCGTGGTGAACAGGTGGAGCACTGATCCCTTCGCTGCGAACAACGTCACCGCCTCGGCAGCCGCTGACGAAGTGTTAACGAAACACAGGGTACCTTGCTTCTCCCTAACCAGAGGATCTAGGTAATCAAGGACGCAGTTAATCTTCCTATGTCCGAGCTTTTGAATATTCCCTAGCGCTTTCTCCTCTATCGTGGAGAGTCCTCCCTTAATGTTTCCTTGGGTGGGCTGGGATCCAAGGAGATCCGCTCCTTCCCTTTCTATCACGTCAATGTACTCCTTATAGATCTTCAGGAACTTTTCCCTTAAGGCTTCGTTGGCCATCTTGTCAGCTACGATGTCCTCTGCGCCCGTCAGCTCTGAGGTTTCGCCAAACATGGCAACTGCTCCCAGGTCAACCATCTTATCCACTACGACCCCGACGGATGGGTTAGATGCCAAACCCGAGGTCGTGTCAGATTCCCCGCACTTAACGCTCATAACTATGGAAGAAATGTCCACCTCCGTGCGCTGTTTCTCGCTTGCCTCCTGAACCATCTCCTTGGCTTTCCTTGAGGCCCTCTCAATGGTCTTTAGGTCACCGTATCCCTCAATGGGGAAGACCTCAACGGGTTTACCTGTCTTGGCGATACCGTCTGCCACCCTATTGGCCCAATTGTCCTCAATCCCTATTACTATGACGCCGGCGACGTTTGGGTTTGCCCCGGTCCCTGAAAGGATGTGAAACAGGAGGTCAAGATCTCTACCGAACTGTAACCTACCGTAGGGGTGAGGAACGGCAACGACGCCGTTAACTATCTTGGAAACCCCCAAGGCTGCGGAATTGGAAAGGTCGTCCAAGGGAAGAACCAGGACGTGGTTCCTTACGCCGACGGCTCCATTCTCCCTTATGTAACCCTTGATTGTCATCATTTTGACCACCTTATGGACTTGAGGTTGTGAACATGGACATGTTGTCCCTTCGATATGTTGGTCGTGGCCACACCAATAGGCCTACCGTATTTTAGTACCTTCTCTCCCTGCCTTATGTCCCTGAGTGCTATTTTGTGACCCAGGGGGACATCATCTAAGGTCTTGATTATCTCATGTTTAGAGTTGTTCTCTAGATATGCGCAAAGAACTTCCTCTCCCTTTTTGACGTCTGTGGTGGCCACGCACACATCATCCTTTTCCGAATGAATAAGACCTCGTGGCATATGTTAAGAATGTATCTGTTATTAATATACTTTGTGTATATACCATACTGTATACAGAACAAGAGAATGAAAATCTGCGGGGAACGTCGAAACGTGAGAAAGACTGAACTAGATAAAGAAGGGAACCTTTTCCTTCATCTTGACCAGGGTACTCCAAAGCTGTGCATCCATGGGTATGCCCTCGGTCAACCTCCTGGCCTTCAATTGAAGGCCGTGCTCCCCCGGGAACTCCATCCCCAGAAGTTTCCTGATTTCATCTATCTGTTCAGTGTAAGACGCAAAGTAGGATGAATTTATCACAATCAATATTTCTCCCTTATTAGGAGGATTTTCAGTGTTAAGTACCCCCTTCACGTTAGGACCCATTGCCGATCCCGAAATGAATGACGTCAGTATTTCAAGGACTAGCATGAGGTAGAAACCCCTTATTCCGCCGATCGGGAGTATTCCACCCCTTAGGGCAAGCTCAGGATTGATGGTCGGTTTTCCCTCGCTGTCCACTGCCCATCCCTCGGGTATGGGTTCGCCCTTTCTCTGGGCCTCCAATATTTTTCCCCTTGACGTGGATGACAGGGCCATATCCAAGACAATGGGAGGGTTGTGAGGAATACCAATTGAGAGGGGCGTGGTGGACAGGAGTTTCCTTGAGGTACCGGGGAGGACTACCGCGGGCTCGGCATTTCCAAACATGATCCCCACATAACCTCGTGTGGCTAGTTTATCCGTGTAATAACCTAGGAAACCAATGTGGGAAGCATTCTTTACTGCTATGACACTGGAGGGCTCGTGGAACTCGTGTTGGATTAATTGGTTCCACAGGACTATTCCGACGCTATGCTTTCCATCGATCCACATGGATCCCCTCTCCTTTTTTAGGACGTCATATTGTAATCTCCTTGAAATCGTTCCTAGTTCTATCCCCTTCACAAGGGGTATCAATCTCTGAACTCCGTGAGAGGAGTGTCCCCTAAGTTCTGCCTCAACCATGTGGTCCGCTATAACCTCGCTTCCCTCGACTTCCCTTTCGTCCAATATCTCCACGATAATGGATTTCAGTTCTTCTGCGCTGACGTTCATCTTGTTTAAGACAGACGTGCTCTCCCTATTAAGCCCATCTCAATTCCTCGATGGAGTAGGGGGATCTGGACGGGAAATAGTTCTAAGTTCAACGTGTAAGGAAGCGAAGGTGGACTTAACATGGCCTCAACCCGTGGACCAACAGCGTAATTTTTCCCAGGTTTTTACGTGTCTTAATTAATGTAATATCTTAAGCTAAATCATAATTGAACTGAAAAATGTCTACTTATAGAATGATTAGATATAGGTAAGATTTGATATAATCTATCGTATACTATATAAAAGTTTTTAAAGTATACAGAACATCTATCCATGTGTCAGACAAACCTTTCAAATTGGCGAAGGTAATAGGACCCGTGGCCATAATAGCCTCGGCGGTAAGTCAAGAATACGGAGCTGGTATCAACGCGGTAGCCACACAGAGTATTGGATCATATCCTGCCATACTCAACCTTGTTCCAGCAATCATGTTCATAACTGGATTGTTTATGCTTCCCAAGGTATTTATGTATCAGAAGTTTGGCAAGGTGGCAAGCAGAAGCGGAGGGCAATACGTCTGGATATCTAGAACTACCACTCCGGAGGTAGGATTTATTGTTCACTTTTTATACTGGATTGGAATAGTATCTGCCATAGGGTTCATTAGCTACACTGTTGGATCGACCCTAGCTTCAACACTCGTGTCATTGGGGATATCCTCTGGAGCATGGTTCGCTACGTTTACAGGGCATATTGTGCTGGGGTTGGCCCTAATATGGTCCTTCTTCTTAATTCATTACACGGGCGTGAGAAGCTATGGAGTTGTGGTAACTCTGCTGTTCGCCCTTGTTTTGCTAGGGGCAATCATATCAATGGTTGCGGGTTTCGGCACCGCTAATTCTGTCTACACTGGTTATTTATCGAGTCAAATATTTCATGGAACAATTCCCAGTTACACTACACCTCCCCTAACTTACTCGGATATTTTCGGTACAGTAACCCTGTTCATTTTTGCGTATGCGGGCATAAGCGCGGCTCCTCTCCTAGGTGGAGAGGCTAAGGATCCCAAAAAGGACATGCCAAGGGGTATATTCCTGGCATGGTTGATCGCGTTAGTCCTGTTTACCTTAGTTTCACTTGCAGTCTTCCACGCAATAACTGGAGGGCAAGTGTTTGCGTTAATAAAATCAAAGTATTCCTATTACGCTACCATTCCTGGTATACTGAGCATATCTGAACCGAAACTTATTGGAGCTATATTCTCGATCATAGTTACAATTATTATAATGAAGACAATCATGCCCCAGTTACTTACCTCCAGTAGAACGCTCTTTGCCTGGGGCCAAGACAAGATACTTCCTGAGATCTTCACTCACACTAACAAGTTTAAGGCACCCGACTTCTCCCTGCTGGTATGCGCGCTATTTGCATCAATATACCTAGTTTATACAACTAGCGTGGGTGTGTCTGCTGTGGACGTAAGATCCCTCTCTGTCCTACTTGAGATGATGGCTCTCGGGGCAGGGGTACTTCTTATCTCAACTAAGAGTAGCAAGAAAGAATGGGAAAAGGAAGTGACGACAATAGGTGCGATCATAGCAGGGTTAGCAGGTATAATAGTCACGCTTATTATTATTCCAAGCGTCGCCGTTGTACCCCACGTTTCAATTCTCCTTCAACCCTCGTTTCAAGTGATATTGGTTATAGTGATAGGTTTCCTTATCTATGAAATCGCAAAAATGTATAACAAACGGACTAAAAACATCGATCTAAATGATCTAATAAAGAAAGAGCTACCCCTGGAATGATATTTTTATTATTAAAAAATACATAATCTAATTATTTTTATAGACTATTTGGGCCTTTAAATAGGTAAAGATCTCCGTGTAGGGAAGGCTCCTAGGAATGCGCAAATATACATGACGTCTAGACCTTGTTCATTGCCTATAACCGTCTCCTTCACCAATCTGTTCCCCATTGATATCCGTATGGTAAAATCCTCATCTGGGTATTGGTACATTCTCTGACGTTTCAGACACTACAGAAGACTATCACTATGTATATGACAGTGAATTCGTTATAGTATACAGCATAAGATATGACATATAATAAAAAAATATATACTACATGCTCTAATCTATAATGAGGAATGTTATGGCAGATAAATCGCTTTCATGGGAAGAGGTAAAGGAGAGACTATTCAACAATCTAGATCTCTCGAAGGAAAAATGGTTCCACTATAAGATGCTCCTGCTCGTGGGAGGAGGAGTATTCGTAGACGCATACAATACGGTCGTCCTGACTCCGGTTTTAAACCAACTTAAGTCCGTATTTCATCTCACCGCGTTATTAGTGACTGCTATCGGGGTTGCAGTAGTCATAGGAACAGGTATAGGGGCCTTAATCTCAGGTTACCTCGTGGACAAGATAGGAAGAAAGACAATGTTTATCATAGACCTGGTTTTCTTCGTCATAATAGCGGGGTTGTCGGCATTCTCGTTAAATGGATACATGCTATTTGCGCTCAGGTTGCTAGTCGGAATCGGTGTAGGTCTCGATTATCCCATCTCCAGCTCATATCTTTCGGAATTTGTTCCTGTCAAGTCTAGAGGCAAGTTCATGGCATACGATATTCTTTTCTATCCCATAGGAGCCTTAGCTGCAATATTAGTAGGTTACTGGCTATTGTCAGTTGGAGGTTTAGATGCATGGAGGTTTGCCGTTGCCTCCGCAATAATACCTGCGGCCATAATAGCTGCGGCCAGACTGGGTAGTCCAGAATCGCCAAGATGGCTCCTGGAGCAGAACAGAGTTGACGAAGCTATTGCCGTAGTGGAAAGGGTGATAGAGAGACCTCTTTCAGACGAGGAAAAACAAGCGATTAAGTCCGCCAAGGTAGAGAAAGTCAAGAACACGTATTATAAAGAACTATTGACGAAATTCTCTAGGAACTCAGCGTTTATTGCAATATATTATACTGGCTATCAGATAGCGTTCGTCGCAGCGGGTGTTCTCAGCTCACTCTTCGCCACTTCCTTAAAAATACCTGTGGAGACTGCGGGTGCCTTATTCTGGATCGAGAATATTATTGCAATACTGATCATTGCCTATACAATTGATAGGTTTGGGCGTAAACCCATGGCTAACATAGGATGGATAGGCAGTATCCTTGCGTTCTTGGCGTTAATATTCGTCCCCAGTACCGTAGGTAAAATTGCCCTCTTGGTCATTTACTCATTGTTGGCACTTTTCTTGAATTTCCAGGGTGGGCTCCACTTAGATCTTTCAGCGGAGCTTGCTCCCACGAGGATCAGGGGAACAATGGAGGGCTGGAAGCAAGGAGTTTCTAGGATTATTGCAGCAGGTTTCTCTACGGCTGTATTTCCCTTGATGTCGTTCCATGAATCGTTATACGTCATGCTAGCTGCAGCAATTGTGGCGTTCATAGCAACCGTAGTAATGATGCCAGAAACTAAGGGGAAATCGCTGGAGAAATTATGGAAATAGAAAATTTATAAAAAGATAAAAATTTTTTAATCGCTATAGACTATTAGTTTTGTTTCTGTCATTTCAAGCATCGTATCTAGGATACTCTCTCTTCCTATTCCGCTTTTCTTTGTACCTCCAAAGGGGAGATTATCCCACCTTAGTCTGGTGGTATCGTTTATCACCACCGTTCCGACCTTTAACCTAGAGGCAATCCTTAGAGCTCTGCCGAAGTCCTTTGTGAAGATAGATGCGTCAAGTCCATACTCAGTTGAGTTAGCCACGTCCACGGCCTCGTTATCGCTATCTACGCTCACTATGGGAAGAATCGGTCCAAAGACTTCTTCCTTAAGTACCTTAAGGTCAGAGAAGGGCCTCAATCTAAGGATTACGGGAGGGAAATAGTTGCCCCTCTCCTGAACTTCTCCCTTGTATATTATTTCTCCCCCTTTGGAGACGGCATCGTCTAGAAATAGCTTCATCCTTTCCTTGGCCTCCCCAGATATTAAGGGAGATAGGTCGGTGTTTTCGTCTAGCGGATCCCCAATCCTGAGCTTGCTTACTTCCTCACGCAATAGGGCTGAGAACTTGTCCTCTATCTCCTTTCTGACTATGACTCTCTTGGTCGCGTTACAGAACTGGCCCGCGAAGTCGTACCTGCCCAACAACGCTGACTTAACGGCTCTCTTTAGGTCGGCATCCTCCAGTACTATCATGGCGTCGCTTCCCCCTAGCTCCATGATAACCCTTTTGCCTTCCCTTATGGCTCTACTTGCCAGTCCCAGTCCCACAGACGCAGAGCCAGTGAAGGTGATCACGCTAACCTTGGGATTTGTTACGAATTCGTCTCCTATCATGCTAGAATCCCCTGTAACCACGTTAATGGCACCGGGAGGGAAAACTCTTGACACTAGTTCACCCAGTTTCAGTTGTGTCAAGGGGGTCAGGGATGAGGGTTTAAACACTACACTGTTTCCTACAGCAAGAGAGGGAGCGACTTTATGAGCGAAACTGGCTGCCGGGAAATTGAAAGGAGTAATGGCTCCCACCACACCTATGGGTTCCCTAGCGATTAAGGCCATCCTCCTCTCGTTTCCTGCAGGAAATTCGTACTCTTGTAGGGGTATATATTTGCCCTCAAAAATCCTCCTTACCTCAGAGGACGCAAGCTCAAAGATCTGTGCTGTCCTCTCTATCTCACCCTTGGAACTCTTTATTGGTCTACCTGTCTCCCTAGTCATTGTTATTGCGAGTTCCTGGAGGTTTTCCCTAATCAACTGTGAAACCTGGAGGAGTAGCCTTGACCTTTTTGCAATCGAAAGAGAATTCAAGGCATCTAGAGCTGTCCATGCTGACTCTATGGCTTCCTTAACTTGTTCCCTTGACAGTGAGGGAACCGTATCCACTGTCTCCATGGTTGCAGGATTCCTAACCGATATCTTAGACTCGGATGAGATTCTTTTTCCTCCTATTAGAGCTTCCATGTATACAATTCAGTATTCTTCATTATAAACCTTATTATTGACCTTTGTAATAAGTAAAAACTAATAAAGAGTAAAGACTCAATTGAGAGTGTGGATTTCTTTGTCCGAAAACATACTGAGGGAATTGGATGGAATTAAGTGTTCGTTGGAGGAAAGGACAGATTTCCTTAATAATAGAGTAAGACCAGTCGTGGTGACTTACCCATCTAGAACTGAGGAAGTAGTGAAAATAGTAAATGTTGCAAGAGAACATGGTTTACCCATCGTAGTCTGGGGTGGAGGTACCAGTTTAGCCGGGCACTTGGTATGTGATGGTTGTATTTTAATTGACATGAAGTTCATGGACAAGATAGTCGAGATAAATGATACAGAGTGGTACGTGAGAGTACAACCGGGCTTGATCCTTTCAAAATTAAATGAAGAGCTTAAAAAAATCGGCTTCTTCATACCTCCCGAGCCTGCTAGTTCCTTTGCATGTTCCGTGGGAGGAGTAGTCAATAACGCCTCAGGAGGTATGCGAAGTGTAAGGTACGGCACCTTCAGAGACTGGGTGCTTGCCTTAGAGGTGGTTTTACCATCTGGAAAGGTGATAAGAGTTGGTGAGCCGTTCGTCAAGAATAGAGCCGGGTACGACTTAGTTCACCTCTTCGTGGGTAGTGAGGGAACGCTTGGCATAGTGACGGAGATTTGGTTCAAGATCATTCCTGTCCCTGAAGAGGTAAAATACTCGATCATGATGGAACTGTCTGACTTCAGACAAGGTACTGAGATAATCAGGGAACTTAGAAAGAATCGCGTCGTTATAGATGTGGCGGAATATATGGATGGATTAGTAGCTAAAACAATAAATAAACATTTTAATACTAACATACCGGAGAGCGTCGGTGGGACGATTACACTATCCTCTTCTTCGACTTATCGAGAAAAAATTGAAAAAATATTAAGACAGCACTCCGTTACATTCACGGAGGTGGATGAGGATAAAACTCTATCGGAAAGAGCCTTGGCAGGACTGGCCCTAAAGGCTGAGTGGAACGAAAGAGTTTCAGAGGACATTGTTGTGCCCCTATCTAAACTTGATGAAGCTTTTATGAAAATTAAGGAACTTGAGGAAAAGAGCGGCGTTAAGATAGCCATTTTGGGGCACATAGCTGACGGAAATTTACATCCAAATATTCTGATCTCGAGTAGAGACGATCCTAGACTTACGAAAATCTATGACGAGATAGGAAGGATAGCAATAATACTAGGAGGATCAATTTCGGGTGAACATGGAATAGGCTACATGAAAGCTGATTTAATGAAGGAACAGTTAACAGCTCACAACGGCATTGAGGTTCTTAAAATCATGAATGACATTAAAGGTTGTATCGATCCGCACCACTTTATGAATCCTGGCAAGTTCGTTGAGCTAGCCTGGAGTCGATACTTAATTAATAAGGATTAATCTATAACGATGTGGAGCTACTAATAACTAATGAAATCAGCTTTCTGAAAATTCTCATTGAGCATAAAACACGTTGTACTATTAAATAACAAAAACTATTTAAGAAACATTGTATACAACATTATATAAGAGAGTGCATACATATGGTTATCAGGAGTAATCCAGACAAGGATAGTGAAGGAGTAAAAAAGACTCATAACCCATTTGATGCATTGGATAATATTCGCTCCAATAGAAAGATATTTTTCATTCTATTGGTAGCTGGAATAGGAGCATTTGCCGATTATTATAACACTGCGGGGATATTGACACCGTCCAGCTTGAGTTATTTAAAGTATTTCTCTGTGACGACGTCAGTCTATGGCCAATTCGTGTTCTTTCTTAATATAGGTATATTGATAGGCGCAATAACTTGGGGACCACTGGTGGACCTCCTAGGCAGAGCTAGAATGTTCTTCGTGGATTTGGTTGTTATGCTTGTCTTTGCGACCTTGTCCATATTTGCCACTAACTTCCACGAGTTTGAGCTATTCAGGATACTAACAGGTTTTGCAATAGGGGGCGATTACGGCGCCGCACTGCCGTTTCTATCTGAGTTTGCGCCAAAGGCAATTAGGGGAAGGATATTGGCACTGTTTTGGGTACTGGCGCAAAGCGGACTTGTGGTCGGAACACTGGTGAGCTACTACTTTTTGTCAATATCGTCGATCTCACCAGAAATCTGGAAAATTATATTCGTGACAGGCTTGATACCCATCATTATCGGAGCAGGATTAAGGTTTACTGTCCCAGAGTCTGCTAGATGGCTTCTATTCAAGGGAAAAACTGATAAGGCAGTTGAGGCGGTAAAGAAGGTCACGGGGAGTTCGCCCCAAGAGACGGTAAATAATATCACTAGTTCATTCAATATTCGTAAAAATATACCTCTGTTACTTCTCCTCATTGTCCCAACGTTTATTGGGATATATGCTACCGCTATGCCCGCAGGACTATCCACCTATTTCTTCCCTTACATCACGCAGAGTTTGGGATTGTCTAAGCTTACCTCAGTGCTGTTGCAAGTCCCAGTTGTCTGGGTATCAGAAATCGTATTTACTTTAATTTTAGCTCTTATTACAGATAAAATTGGTAGATTAAATTCACTGATAATAGGAGGTACTGTATTAATAATTTCTACGTTACTGATAATTCCACTAACGCATAATGTGGATGCCCTACTTCCCTTGATATTCATCTCCAATGGGAGTAGCGTATTTTCTCAAACAATCATTATAAATTGGGGTGCAGAGCTATATCCTACAAACATGAGAGGTATAGCGTCTGGAATTAACATAATGGCATTTAGGCTATCCCTGGCGTCAACAGGTTTCATTGAACCTGTGCTGTTATCATTAGGTGGCGTTCCGGCTCTATACGCTTTCCTAGGATTATTATCTCTTGTTGGAGTTATGATCGTAATGATATTGGTCGGTAAGAGGGGTTCGGTGGAAGGAAAGTCGTTAGAAGAAATAACTGATAGATTTAGATAATTGCGGATCATTGCATTATAGAGGATAGTTTATTATAAAAGTTTTTTATTTTCTTTATCAATATAACCATCCGTTACAGAGCGTATTGGGATTGTCGTGATGTAGCCAATTGATACAAGTAGTTTCCCTTGACAGTGATGTAGCCAGATCTTGAACCGATAAAAAATACACGTCGTTGACAATATGATATATGAACGTGACTACGTGTGATAGACGAAGAATTAGGAGAGAACCTTAGCCTAGAGTTATAGGTTTATGGCGAACTATAGGTCCTGGGCTAACATAGATAAAGTATATCATAGTCATAACCTAAACGCGAACTTAAGCATTCAGCTGTAATCGCATAACAAAGTGTTAGGTTATTGAGCAGATGATTTCAGACCATGATCTCAAGATAATAAACCCTAATGTCTTCGAAAGGATAGAAACTTACCGAATAATCATTATATACTAATTGGTATACAGAAAGGTATATATATCATGCTCATCTTACTATAGTTAATGACTTCGGATACTTTCTATAGCCTTGTAGAGGAGGTATCAGAAACTCTTTACTATAAGGCCCTTACAGTCATTCCAAAGGACGTGGTTGAAAGAATAGGAAAGGCCTACGAGATGGAACAAAGTGAGCTGGGAAGGCGAGTGTTGGACACGATAATGAAGAACATAGAGGTAGCCACCAAAAGGAACCTACTTGTATGTCAAGATACGGGAACGCCAGTGTACTCCGTAGAGCTGGGAGATTTCGAGATCTCCCTTCCCAAACTTAGGGATAGTATTGCGCGGGGCGTGAGGAAAGCTACGCTGAAGTATCACTTGAGACCCAACATGGTACATCCCATAACTAGGGAAAACACGGGTGATAACACGGGGAGAAGTTCACCAATAATACACTTTGAAATTAACGAAGAACTAAAGGATAAAATAAGAATAACCGCCCTACCGAAGGGCTCAGGCTCTGAGAACATGTCATCCCTGAAAATGCTTAGGCCTGCGGACGGTATCTTGGGGGCGAAGAAGTTCGTGTTAGAGACCATAGCGAACGCTGGAGGGAAGGGATGCCCTCCTTACATAGTAGGGGTGGGAATTGGAGGAGATTTCGAGTCGGTATCTCACTTAGCTAAGAGGGCAGTTATGCGCCCTGTTGGATCCAGGAGCCCGGACCCTGAGGGAGCTAAACTTGAGGAGGAGCTCTTCTACTTGGTGAATGGGTTGGGCGTGGGTCCCATGGGTGTTGGAGGAAAGTTCACGGCCATAGGGGTTCACGTTGAAATTGGGGAAACGCACATAAGTAGCTTGCCCGTTGCCGTGAACGTCCAGTGTTGGAGGGGAGAAAGGGCCACGGCTGAGGTAACCCTCGACATGAAGGTTAACATGGGTGATTGAGATGAGGAAATTGAAAACTCCACTCAAGGAGGACGTGGTCCAATCTTTACGTCTTGGAGAAGAGGTATACCTCTCAGGGAAAATTTACATCATGAGAGACGCTACCCTCAGGAGAATCTTCGAGCAGGGAGTTGCTCCACCTGTAAACTTGAAAGACCAGGTTGTATTCTTTGGGGCACCAAGCTTCACAAAGGACTCCAACGGGTACACAATCCTCTCAGTTGGGGTAACCACTTCCCAGCGCATGGAAAAGTATATTCCTCGCCTCCTCAATGAGCTTGGGGTGAAGGGTATTGTAGGGAAGGGAGAGCTGAGCGAGAGGATGAACCCAGAGTTTTCAAGGACCAAGTCGGTGTACCTCCTTTTCGTGGGAGGCGCCGCTGCGCTAGCTACCTCGTCCATACAGAGGGTTGACAAGGTTTGGTGGGAGGACCTCAGGGGAGAGGCACTCTTCGAGGTTGAGGTAAACTCCTTAGGACCTGCTTTTGTGGCCATAGACGCTCAGGGAGGTAACCTTCTAATGGAGAATAGGGAGAAAGTGCTGAGGAATTTGAACGCCCTTCTAAAGGAGGAGTGAAATGGACGCTGAAGTAATTACCACGGACCTCATCGTGCTGGGGAGCGGACTTGCTGGCCTGAGGTCAGCGATAGAGTTCGATAAGCTTTCAGGGGGGAAATACGAGGTTTCTGTTCTGTCCAAGGTTCAGGTAATGAGGTCTCATTCTGTGGCTCCCGAGGGGGGAGCAGCTGCGGTCATGCAGGTTGGAGACTCCTTTGAGCAACACGCATACGACACAGTTAAGGGGTCAGATTTCCTGGCAGATCAGGACGCCGTTGAGCAGTTTGTTGTGGATGCTCCCCAGGAAATCCTTCAGCTTGAGCATTGGGGGATGCCCTGGGCTAGGGACTCGGAGGGAAACCTGCTGGCAAGGGCCTTTGGGGCCCACGAAGTTCCGAGAACGTATTTCGCCTACGATAGAACCGGATTTTTCCTCATGAAAACCCTTTACGATAGGGCCCTGGGCGGGAACAACATAAAGTTCTACCACGAGTATTTCGCCACTGCCATAATTCACGATGGTTCCAGGTTCAGGGGCCTCCTCGCCATGGATAGGGCAACGGGAAATTTCTACCTGTTCAAGGGCAAGGCCTTGATCATGGCCACCGGCGGGATTGGGAGGATATATAAATACGTGACCTACTCCCACACGGTAACAGGTGACGGACTTGCCATAGCCTATAGGGCGGGGATACCCCTCAAGGACATGGAATTCATTCAATGGTTGCCCACTACCATGGTTCCATACGGTATTCCGGCGACTGAGGCATTAAGGGGACATGGGGCTCTCCTCCTTAACTCTGAGGGGGAGAGGTTCATGAAGAAGTATGCCCCGAGGAAGATGGAGCTTGCGGCCAGGGATGTAGTAACTAGGGCAATTCTTACGGAGATCAAGGAGGGTAAGGGCGTTGAGGGTCCCAGGGGTATGAGGGCAGTTCTCCTCGATACTAGGCCAGTGGGAGAGGAGAGGCTCAAAACCATCTACAAGACCTTCAGGGAGAACGCAATCCAGTTCCTAGGTAAGGATCCCCTAGAAGAGCCCATCCCAGTCCTCCCTGCGGCGCATTACTCCATGGGAGGAATTCACGTTCAGGGAACTGAACTCTCGACTCCACTAAAGGGAGTGTTCGCAGCAGGGGAAGTGGCCAACGTAAGCCTTCATGGGGCAAATAGGCTGGGCTCTAACTCCTTACCGGCCTGTCTAGTCATGGGGAGATGGGCTGGGAGAAGTGCCTTTAACTATATCTCGAAACTTGAAAATGACGTCCTTGAGGACTTGAACGATAAGGTGAAGGTTGAACTGGACAGATCCTACTCTCTCATAAAGAAGGAGAACGGATCCATAACTGCGTACGAGGTGAGGAACAAACTGCAGGAGGTAATGGAGGATGGGGTGGGAGTGTTCAGGAACGAGGAGGGACTTCTGGACGCCATAAAGAGAATAAAGGGTCTAAAGGAGGCTTACACCGGGGTCTACGTTAGGGATAGGGCATTCGAGTATAACCTTGAATGGATACATGCTCACGAAGTCATGAATTTGCTGGATATGGCTGAGGTAATAGCGGTATCGGCCCTGAACAGGAGGGAGTCAAGGGGTGCCCACTTCAGACAGGACTTCCCTTCAAGGGACGATCAGGGTTTCCTGAAGCATACCTTGTCAACCTACAGGAGTGACGGACCGGTAATATCCTACATTCCGGTAGCAATCACCAAGTGGAAACCAACAGAGAGGGTGTATTAACGTGAGGGAGTGGTTCAGGATACTGGGCTGGAACAAGGAGAGAACCCTCATGGCTCTCCACAGGATAACAGGCTGGGGATTGACGCTATTCATTGTGGGCCACATCGTCTTCGTTCATGAGGTGAGATATGGCTCGTACGTATGGAATTCCCTACTTGCCATTGATGAGAGCGTCCTCGGAAAGGTCCTCTTAGTCGTGATAATGATGGCACTAATATTCCACGCATTGAATGGAATTAGGATAATGTTGATAGAGTCGGGCCATCTCCTAACTAAACCTAAGGAACAGGAGTATCCCTATACCACGTGGCTCACGGGAAAAAGGCACCAGATCTATGTCATGATAATGGGAGTGTTAGGGATAGTGCTTACCATAGTCGCAGGAGTGGTGATCTTCTCATGAGGGAGTCCACAATTAGGATGTTGACCTACGGGACGGGAATTCTGGTGTTGGCACTCGTGACGGTGCATCTCCTTATCCTCTCGCCTGGAGGATTGAGCCGAAACGTCTCCTATGGCGTGGTGGTCAGGGAACTTGAGAACGTGGGATACTCCACTGCGCTTGTGCTACTCCTGTTTTTTACCCTTGTCCACTCAGGCTTAGGATTAAGGAGAGCTCTCATCGATTCAGGCAATGGAGGCAGAGTGAAGGCAATCATGGGGGTGATCGTCGTGATTTTTACCATTGTACTTGCCCTCGGCATATTAACGGTGATCGGGTGATATCATGAAGGTAATGGTAAAGGACGGCAAAACCTTGAATGTGAAAACCTTTGACGTTAAGGAAGAGGAGATAGATGATTATACCACGGTGCTCGAGTTACTCCTGAAGCTTAGGGAGGAAAGAGATCCTAGCCTAGTCCTCCGCTATTCCTGTAGGATGGCACTGTGTGGTTCTTGCGGAATGGTGATCAATGGTAAACCAAGGCTAGCTTGCCTAACTAAGGTGAAAAGCCTCGGGGAGAAAATGATGGTTGAACCACTTAGAAACCTAGCAACCATAAGAGGTCTAGTCCCCGACCTTATCCCGTTCTTCCAGAAGTACAGGTCTGTAACTCCCCATCTAATTGGAGATGAGGAGCAGGAGAGGCCCACAAGGGCATATACCCAGACTGACGATCAGGTTAAGAGATACCTACAGTTCAACTACTGCATACAATGCGGTCTGTGTTACTCTGCCTGTCCCATCGTTGCGACCAACGAGAAGTTCCCGGGACCTGCTGCAATAAACGTGGCCTACCGCTACTCTGCGGACTCAAGGGACAGGAATCCCCAGAGAATTCTAAAGCTAGACACGCCAGAAGGAGTATGGTCATGTAGAGTTGCAGGTTCGTGTTCCTTCGTTTGTCCCAAGGGTGTTGATCCCTCCCTCGCCATACAACTTGTTAAATCGTCCCTTCTTAGAGGTGGTAAACCGTGAGTATTTTCGAGGTCCTATTTTTCATGACAAAAACATCCTGTTTAAGGTGATAAAATGAATGTAGCGGAATCAATATTCAAAACCCTGTCAAGTTCTACCACAAATATGTACGGGAATCCAGGAACCACGGAGATTTCCTTTCTTAAGTATCTACCGAGTGAATTTCGATATTTCCTAGCCCTCCACGATGGCCCAGCCATAGGCATGGCCAGCGGTTACTCTCTTATGACAGGTAAGGTAGGGGTAACCAACACGCATGCAGCTCCTGGGTTAATGAATTCCTTGGGTTACGTTTATTCGGCAAGGCTTGACAGAACTCCCCTTCTCATCACCGTGGGGCAACAGTCCTCTACCCAGTTGTTGGATGAGCCCATACTTTCCGTAGATCTAAGGATCATTCCGTACGCAAAGGACGTGATAGAGGTGAGAAGGAAGGAGGAAGTAAGCAAGGCTTTGATCAGGGGAATCAAAACAGCTGTCTCTCTTCCGCCCGGGCCAGTTATCCTCGGGCTACCATACGACATCATGGAGGAGGAGATAGGGAATACGGAAAGTTACATCTCTGGAAGAGTTGAATGGAACTGTCCCTGCAATCTCCTAGACGTAGAGATGGTAGCCGAGGAGATCAACGCAGTCAATAAAGTTGCAGTAGTTGCAGGATACGAATTGGACATAGTGGATGCCCACGAAGAAGTTGTGGAATTAGCCAGGAAGGTGGGTTCACCTATCTTCACAGAACCCCACTTCTCTCGGTCCCCAGGTTCAAAGATCGACGTTATATTACCAAGGAGTGCCAGTGGGATAAACAGGATTCTTGGTCAATACGATCTAGTCCTCCTCCTCGGAGGTACCCTTCACAACGTGTTGTACATGGACCAAGAGTTCAGGTTCAACATACTTCAGATTACCATGGACCCGGAGGAGAAATCCAAGAGGCTTTGGAGAACTGTCCTCTGTAATCCAAAGGACTTCCTGAGACACCTTCTTCCTAAGGTAAGGGAAAAAGTCGGTTCTCACGATCTCAAGCCGAATAACAGAAATAAGGTCACAGAGCTAATGGAGTACCTAGTTTCAAAGCTAAACGGACACGCCATATTCGAAGAGACTCCGTCCCATAAGGAGGTGGTTAAGAAAGTAATTGGGACTAGGAAACATCTCTTCTTCTCCAATAGATCTGGATTCCTGGGTTGGGCTCTGCCTGCATCGCTGGGTTACGTTACCGCCGGAGGGAAGGCCGTTACTCTCATGGGCGATGGAAGTTTCCACTTTTCTCCCCAGACACTTTGGACCGCATCCTACTATGACCTAGAAATGAGAATAATGATACTTAACAATCATGGGTATGAGTCGTTGAGGGGGAGAGCTGATTATCAAGCTAACTTCTTCAATCCAAGGACACAGCCCCTAAAAGTCGCTGAGGCTTATGGATTTGAGACGTTCGAGACTGACCATTTAGCAGATGGTGTGGATTGGCTAATGGAAAAGGGAGGGAAGAGGAGAGTTGTGGAGATCACACTGAAATGACTTCCTAGCGTGCCATGGAGGGACTGAACACGTACTGCTAGATCTCCAAAGCTTGGTCTATCCACGGCGAATTCGGTGAGTAGACCTTGATTTAATCGTGAAGCTTAGATCTCGGCCCTTCTATGCGCGGGTCAGAAGGGAAGTAGGCGTTACCCTGCTTCTCAACCAGGACGAGTCTTGAGACGGCTTTGACGACTACCCAATTTAGGGACCAGTCAAGGTTGTATTGACGTTGAAACACATAGAGTACAGAGTACGTAGTGGACACATAGTCTAAGGAAATTCACGGCTTTGGAATGCCTCTTGTAATGCCTTCATCCACAACGAGGGTGAGGCGCTGGACTACTCCCTTCTCTTCGCAACTAACTCCCTGGAAATCTCAAGAAGCTCCTTGGGACCTATGGAGACGTCACCCATCTCTGGGGGCCTCTCTCTCAAGCTTATTAGTCCCACCTTCTCCGCAACCCTACTCATCCTCTTCACTGCTTCCCTGGCCTCTGACTCACTTATCTCGCCCATTTTGACCTCAAAGGCAATCAACCTTCTCCTTCCCTTCATCACAATGATATCAATGTCTTCCCTAGGGGAATAAACGAAATCTCCGCCGTAGTACTCACTGATCATCTCACCCACTGAGAACTGAACCTCAAGGCCAATGGGCAACTCTGGGATTTTGACGTCTCTCTCACTGACTAGATATTTTGACTCAGCGTAGAACGCCAACGAGATCACTGGGGAGACATGCCTGTAATACAGTTCTTTCCCCAGGGTTCTGATCTTCCTCACTAGGCCCATCTTACTTAACCGGTTCATCAGGGAGGAAACGGTGGCCTCTCCTCCCTTAACCTGGAGGATACCCGCTAGGTCCGAGGTTTTCCAGACTCCCTCAGCCACCTTCAAGAGGGACTGATAGTACAGCTCGGTCAGGCTTCTCTCCTCCTCCTTAAATATCTCGCCGACCAACCCCTTGGAGATGAGGGAGAACTCCCTTATCCTATCCAGGAATTCCCCATAGGAGTTCACGAAGGGGATAACCCACGGATCCCTGAAGAGAGTTGAGAGAACTGGGTCCCCGACCTGAGATAGGACCTCCTCATACCTGAGGATGGGAATCTCCCTTGGGGTCACGAGGCCGAGAAGTGGGGAATTCCTGTCAAAGACCTTGTTGAGAACCCCGTAACTCGAGCCGGCTAGGACTAGCCCTCCTGTCCTGTCGAGAGTGGAGATGTCCGCGTAGAACCTCTCTGGTAATCTCTGAAACTCGTCAATGACCACCCTACCACCCCTTCTCACCTCTGAGCGAATTTCCCTCAACAGCTCTGGGATTCCTATCCTCTCACCGTCCTCGAGTAGACCCTCAGACTCGTTGGCTATTGTGACGAAATAATCGTATTTGGCACAGTTCTTGATCAGCGTCGTCTTCCCAGTTTTCCTTCTCCCGAAAAGCAATATCCAGTAATCTACCCGCTTGAGCTCTTCGCACTCCTTTCTCTGTAGTACTAGTCTCATGAGACTAGTCTTGTGAGACTGGATCATAAAACTATTCCTCACAGATCAAGCGATTGAACGTATCTAGCTATGAACCTCTCACGTGTTTGGCATGGGTTGGACGGTTGACAATGCCTGGAGGAAGAATATTTACTTTCCCTGACATCTTTGACGAGTTAGATGGAGATGACACTCAAAACCTGACTTTAACCGAGTGTGTCCAACAATATCGCTAAATTAGACAAAATAATATTTAAGGGTCAGGACGGGCCTATCATGTGAACCACCGTGAAGAGGACCATACCTCTTCCCGTCCTGACCCAAGTAATGATTTACCTTCTTGAACTTAATAACCTTAAGCCCCGGTTCTGGTCGCTTAGGGAGTTGGCGGAAGCGTTGGCCAGTTATTTCCTTGGACTATCCCTCAGGAGATTCAGGGTCCCGAGGAGCACGGTTCACTATTATTGGAGAAGAGCGACGAGGACGACGCTCGACCTCCCCTTGACCGGGGAGTACGCGGTTGACGAGACGAAGGTACTCACTGTGAAGGGAGCTATGTATTACCTGTGGGTCGTGAGGGATATCAACACGGGGGTCATCCCGTTCTTCATGGTCACCGAGGCCAGATCGGGCCTAGACGTAATAATCCTAGTGAAGCGAGTGAGGCAGGTGGAGTTAAGGACGAGAGGAGAGTTCCTGAGGGCAAAGTACATACATGACGGCCTCCCCGCGTACAACTTCCTCTCGATAGCGGGGGTCGACCACGAACACGTCACCTTTGGGATTAGGAACAGGGTTGAGCAGGTTTTCAGGACTGCGAAGCACAGGCTCTCTGGGATGGACTTCCACTTCCCGTGGAACGCAAGCAAGAGGAGTTTAGAGTCATGGTTCTCGGCCTTCTTCACGGTCTACAATCTATTGGAAATTTGGAGGGAGAAATAAATTGTTGGACACACACCTTTAACCTGGAGTTACCAAAATCTTCTCCATCCTGGAAGACCCGTGAGGAGTGACGAGTCCACCTTCACGCGGGGAAAGACCGCGAGAATAGACTACTACACCCCAACCCTTCATGTCCTCGAGGTCAGGTTTATATCTTCTCAAGGTTAAAATAAATCATGTCCCAATGGACGGATGACGACGAAAGGAGGATGTTGCTGTTAATCGTGTATTTGTTTGGAAAACACAAGGAAATGACTAAGGCAATATCCCTGAGCAGACGCGTCATGGAGGACCTAGATGAAGTCCTTGAGAGGGTAACCAAGACGCTCGATCAGATTGAGAAGGTGGCGGGGATTAACGGGTATTACATGGATGAGATAGGGAGGGCAATAGAGGACCTACGCGAGTTACCGGGAAACGTGACAAGGGAGTTCCGCGACGAGGTGAGAAACCTTCTCCTTGACATGGCTAACATCAAGTTAAAGGCCAATGAGCTGTGGGACAAGTTCAAGAGGCTTAGGGAGATGAGTAGAACCTTGTCTGCGGAAACTGGGAAACTTAGGGACAAGTCCGTGCAGGTTGTGGAGGAGGCCAGTCTTCTGAATCAAGAGTACAAGGAGGTTATCAGGGTTGTGGAGATGATGGAGAAGGATACTTCCTCAATTGATCCAGAGTTGGAGATTAGAAGACTAGAGGATCTGAAATCTAGGCTGACTCCGGTTGTTCAGGACCTGATGGACACTGTTGAAGGCTTGGTGAAAATAATGGTGAGATATAACGAGCTTGGGGACAGGCTCAACGAGTTACTCCTCGAAGTGAACACCCTACGTTCATTACTGGAGGGAGTAGTGAGGAGGTTTAACCTTGGGAAGCCGATCTCTGCCTCAGGTGAGCCTGAGGTAATTGTGAACGGCGACGTTATTCTTGTGGTGATGGAGCTCAGTGACGCGAGGGAGGATGAGGTGAACGCTAGAGTTGAGCGAGATGAGCTCGTGATAGAGGTGAGGGGAAAGGAGATTAGGGTGAACTTGCCTGGGGTAGCGGAAATGGTCTCAAAGAGGGTAGTTAATGATACGCTCACGATCAAGCTCAAGAAGGTGAGATGAGATCGCTAATCAAGAAGTTTTCGGACTATAATCTCATTTGTGACGTCTACTTTAGGTAAGTTGTAGCAAGCTGCAATAAATGTTCTCATTTCGTCGGATAAGGTTTAGGTCGTAGAAGGAGCTACGATGAACGAGAGCCTGATGTAGACCCTCAATTTATCAGGGAGCAAGGCCTTTAGGTGAGTCTTCTTTAGCACGCACTGGTAGTTTTCCAACTGACATGTTATGAACGTGAAACTGGTCAGATGCAATCACGACGTATAATCCGAGAAGATGATACGTACTTCCTTATCCGAGAAATGTGTGTCAACATGAACAATTTAAGAGAGTACTCAAAGATCAATCCATGAAAACCTTCAACCTTGGATTTGAGGTTCACCTGATGAAGGGAGACATCACGAGGATCGAGGCAGATGCCATTGTAAACGCTGCAAACTCGTACCTCTCCCATGGAGGTGGAGTAGCGTGGGCCATTGTTAGGAGGGGTGGAGAGACCATTCAAAGGGAAAGTGACCAATACGTCAGGGAACACGGTCCTGTCCCCGTTGGAGAGGTTGCGGTCACTGGTGCAGGATCCCTGCGGGCGAAATACGTGATTCACGCTGTTGGTCCCAGGTATGGCTTGGAGGGAGAGGACAAGTTGTACTCTGCCATCAGGAGATCTCTGGAGAAGGCTGAAGAGCTTGGACTGAGGAGTCTAGCTCTCCCAGCCATATCCACGGGCATTTACGGTTACCCCATGGAGGTGTGCGCAAGGGTTATGGCCAGCGTTCTTAGATCTTACAGCCCCAAAACCCTCGAGAAGGTGATTGTGGTACTTTACGACGACGTGGCCTACTCAACGTTTGAGAGGGTCTTCACGAGGGAACTAAAGGGATCTAGCTAGACTGCCTTACAGAGGGCAACTCAAGAAAGGTGGCTACACATTTATTAGTGAAATACGCGGACCACCCTACTAAAGGGCAACCAAGAACCTTTATATTCACCCTTTACCATCTTCAGGTAATGGCGATCATAGTAAGAAAGGTCCATAAAAGGGATGACGGTTCAACTGTCTGGATAAGAATCGGAGACTCCTCCCCGATAATAAAGGAGGGTTCTGTAATAGATGGCGGTTTCTTCATCAGGATCGGCGACGATTCTGGCGATAAAATGATAAGGTTATCAGATCAGGAAGCCCTCGACATTGCCTACAGGATAATAGAGGCCTACAGGAGACATGTGAGAACCTTCGCCAAGCTTGACGAGCTCTCATACGAACAATACAAGAGGACCAAGAGGTCAGAGGACGAGGAAGAGGAGTTAACGCCCGAACTCATGGAGAGGGAGATCATCAATTTCCTGAGGGAGATAGGAGGGGAAAGCACTCTCGAAGAGATAAGGAGTGCCCTGGGCGAGGAATACGCAGCCTACGTTCGCGGACCCATGAAGGATAAGAAGGTCAAGATAGAGGGAGGAAAGGTGAAACTGCTCAAGGAGTAGTAGTGACATAACGTGGAAATGATTATATATCCATCTCAGGGACGAGTTTCGGGCGTAACCATCTCAACTGAAATGAAATATCCGCTCACTAACGTTAAATTTAATTTCGTTAGGAAAAGTATGGTCCGACTGGGACTATGTGGTAACGTGGCAGTTAACATCATACGATGTTCCACGCATTAGGTCTAACCACATCTCCTAAAACTCCCGCATGACCGCGTACCTGACAATTGGATCGGTGAGCCTGTAACCCTCATTGTCCTTCTCAAGGAATCCAGTCTTGATCAAGACCTTTAGGTCCCTGGATAGGACGGTGTTACTAACCCTTTTACCTGAGGAGGCCATCACGTAATCCTTAATGTTCTTCCATCTCGCCTTTCCCAGTGTGGCCACGCATCTCATTATGGGGAGGAAGTAGGGGCTCCTCACGAAGAGCTCCTGTAACTCTGCTCTTATCATCCTAGAACCTAGCTCCTTCACCTCCTCGATCGCATCCTCACCCCTCTCTAGATACAGCTTTCCAAAATAGACCAACCAGCCCACTATTCCATCTAGCTCATCCACGGCCCTTTCAACTAACTTGTCCTCAACCCTCACCTTCAACTCCTCGAACCCTCTCCGCAGGAACTCTCTGGACTTATCCCTATCGAATGGCTTAAGCTCGACAGTCGCGTAATATCTCCCGTATAGTTCTGAGCCTGGATCCTCAACTCCCAAAAAATCGTGGAGTAGACCCACTTCGCTTCCCGTCAGGACTAGGTTGATCCCCTTCATGTGATCGTAAACGTGGGCCAGAAGGGGTCTCAGCCCCACAGTTGAGAACCTCAGGTACTGGGCCTCATCAAACACTATTGGAATCGTCCCCTCCCTGAGACCTATCTCATTCATGATCGAGAGCACCTTACTCAGCTCCCTGGTCACCTCGCCTAACCTCAGGTTAAGGCTCACAGGCCACTCTAGGCTCAAGTTCAGCCTGGTTAGGAGATCCTTAATTCTCTCTTTCCTGCTCATCCTGTTAAGCGACGAGTAGAGTTCCTCAACCAGTTTCTGTGCGTAAACCTTCCTGGAGTTAGGGTCGTAGATTTTCCTGACATCTAGGAACACGTAGTTCCTCTTCAGGGAATTGAGTGCCGACAGAACTAGGCTCGATTTGCCTACCCTCCTAATTCCAGTGATGACAATCATTCTTTCGGTGAGGCTATCCTTCAATTTCCTCAACTCATCCTCCCTGTCAAAGAGATCGTCGAGGGAGTCCTTGGGTTGAGTATCGAAGAGCAAGTTACACCCCTGTAACTAGGTTACACCCCTGTAACTTTAAATCTAGTGGAATTGCGAAAGTCTCTGAGTAACTATTCTCCCACAACCACTCTTGAAATAGAGAATCGATTAAATCAAAAACCGGTTTGTGTAATTTCTCGAGGTTAACATTGAAACTGAGTAATACCCACGAATATCCCCCTAGGAAAAGGATATACATCAGGGATTGGAGGAAGTATGAAACCTTGTAACCAGTACGAGGTGCTCCAACGTGTTCGAGCATTAGTACGAACTTCTTGAGGAATACAGAACGGAGAGGACCAGGCCGTAAGGGGCGTCAGTCATCCTCAACAAGCTCCTTGCCTCCCTTTACGTGTTCATGTATAGGGAGATGCCGGGGATGCTTCACAAGATATGCATATCTGTCTGCCTCGATTACATATCTGAGGTTAAGGAAGCTAAATTTCGAGGCAAGGACGAGATTTGGCTTGTGATTCACGGGAATAAGCAGGCGAATGCATTAAAGTAAGTGCGGGGAAACTGTTGAAGGTCGTCAAGTTGTCATTAAGTCCTTTCGTCAAGGTTGAGAACTTTCGGCTAATTCCGTGACAGGGCTGTCAAGGACGCTAGGATGTTGGACACTCACGAAGTTTCACGACACCTAGACTCAAACACGATTTAGCCCCTGAGTTCATGATTCCGCTGAAGACTAAAGCTGATAGGGCGAACCCGCGTAAGGGGGTAAGATATCTTGAGGATAGAGAGTAACGTGACTAGAGCGAGGGTTTAGAGCAGGAGGCGTAGAGTCAATATCGTATCTGTTAAGAGGATTTAGATGGGACAGGGACAAGGAACGTCCTCCATGGTGACTATTCTCCAGGGGTTCTGACTCTACCACGACAAGAGACGGTTAATTTCCCAGTGAGGTCCGCGCGAACCGCGTGATGTGAAGTGATTTTGCGAATCATATCATCTAGATGAAATTTTATGGGACAGGCATATAATCTATCTAATGGTAAATTCAGATATAGATACACTATTTGGCTATTAAGAAAAGTTTATAAATGTGAAATAGAATCATTTATTATGCCATTAGAAGATTTCTTAACTCCTGGAGAGCAAATTCAATTTAGGAATCCAGATATTTCATATGGAAATAGTGTATATGAGTTGATCGTCACTAATAAACGACTCATACTATATGCTAGGAGAGGATTAATCTTCAAGAAAGACGAAATGATATCAATAATGATGACTGAAATAAGAAATATTCAGTATAAGGAAGAAGGTATAATTTCAAAAAAAGGTATACTAATCATAGATACTGATAATAGGAGACTAACCTTCTATGGTTCACCTCAAGGTATTAAGGTAGCTTACCATAACATTATGCAGTTCTGGGGAAAATAATTGAGTCAAGATTACTATCTAGCTTCTGTCTTGGATGATATCAAGAACGAGCTTAGAAGTGATGTGAGGTACGAAATTTTACCTCTTGATATTCAAGCGAGAGTCATGAAAGCCGTTTATATTCTGAAGAGATTACACTCCATGAAGAGTTTGATCATTGCAACTGAAAAAAAGAGGAAAAGCTTATTAACATTTAACAAGGCTGCTATAACTAAAGAGGAACAGGATTATAAATTTGAATATGAGAAATTAGAAAAAGAATACTTAGAATTAATCGAGTCGATTTCTAAAGATATTAAGTCTAGGTATAACCTGTAGGTTTTAATGTACTCGTTAAGATAAAAGTTTACCATTTGGGTAAGGTCCACGCGGTTCGTGTGGCTTGACATAACTTTTGTGAATTAGATTATCTAGGCTAAAATTTTGTAAAGCAAATATATAATCTATTAAGAGTAAATTCTAATGACACACTCACTAAAGAGGAATTGAGGAAAACCTGAATCTTTAATAATATCATGTGCAAATTCACACCGATAATCTTGGAGGTTCACGAGGTTATTAGGGATCTTATGACGACTCTCTCAAGGTTGTCGAAGGAGAAAGTCTTTCTCGGAGTATCCCTTCAGGAATTCGAGGACTCGTGGCCTGTAGAGGTTGAGGGTCCCCTCGAGAAATGTGATCCCCTCCCCTCTTTCTCCTACCTGGATACCTCCTCGAGATACATGACTGTGAGGGGAGCCAACATATACCTTGCCTCACTTTACGCGAATATTGAGGGCGAGCACATGACCGTTCCGCTCAATGCCTCGCTCCCCTTCCTAGCAATAAAGGGATCTAGGGACGTCGTGGAGATGATAGAGACCTCTCCACTCTCCAAGGTGGTGAGAACCAGAAACGTGAACGACATTCCCTATGATCCTGGGTACAAGGACGATAATATCCTTGACGAGCTGAGGATTTACCTGGAGAATAGGGCCATTGAGAGGGCCAGGATAGCCGTAGTTGACGGACCAGTCTTCCCTGGGCCCTACCTACCTATGGTGGGAGAGCCCTACAGGTCAGCGTACGAGAGGCTCATCCAGGGGAGGAGAAAGGATCAACTGGTGGGGGTTGTAAAGAGGCTCTCCACCTCAAGGAAGTTATCGAGAGTGAAGGATCTCTGGAAAGGTGACGTAACTCCCACAGACGACGTGCTTACCTTGGAACTGGGGAAAGGTAAGATCACCTACGTTACTCCAGTCCTGAGGGAGGAATTCCAGCTCTCGAATTCCTCGCTTCAGCGTTACATGGTTTACGTGAAGGTCAGGGACTCAGTCTTTAGGGTTGAGAGCCCCTCGAAGGACCTCCTTTGTCAAGGAGTTGCAACTTCACTGGTCCACGCATCGTATAGGGGATTACCAACTTTCATTGAGGTCGCAGATAGGTTATCGAGGAAGTTGAGCGCATCAACTTTCATCCTCTCCTTCATATACGCAAAGGGGCAAGTTGAGGTGACCTACGACGACTGGAACAGGTTTCAACAGGCCAACCTTGATCTGGAGATGGGATAGGGGAGACGGGAGGCCCAAGTTACCTGTTACAAACTGAACTACTTCCTGATAATTTAAAAAGGGAAAATCTCCTTTAATTCCATGAGCCTTGAGGACGCCAAGAGTCGTGCGAGTAAGTACGGGGAAGTTGTGGGTCTCATTAGCAGGGTGACCCCAATCTCCCACGGAAAGGACAATAACCAAATTAGGGCTGAGATCCCCTACGAGGTCTACCTCAAGAGAAAGTTCCTCATAGGGAGTTACGTGGGGATATCTATACCCGTGTCAGGGACTCTCATGTTGGGAAGGATCACCTCGGTCGAGAGGGCAGACATCCTTGCAATCTCCAGGATCCCAGCTCTCTCCCCTGTCGAGGACGTGTCCGCTATTACCACCCCTCTCTCCCTGACCATAGAGCTCCTGTCAGAGAAGGTGGAGAGTGAAGTAGTTCCACCCAGCTCTCCTGTGGACCCGCAGAGTCCTATCTTCGTTCCAAGCCAGGAGTTCATAAAGGAGATGTTGGGGTTACCGCAGGACGGAATACCCATAGGGAAGATCGTCGAGGGTTACAGGATCCTTGACGTACCTGTCAACCTCACCGAGGAGGCGTTGAGGCATCACGTCCTCGTAGTGGGGACCACGGGTGCGGGGAAAACAAACCTTCTTCGCCTCCTGATCACCAGGAGCAGGATCCCGGTCCTAGGCTTCGACATTCAGGGAGATTATGTGAAGACCATGGCGAAGATTGGGGGAACCGTCCTCGTTCCTGTGACGAGGGAAATGGGGAAGGTAACTGAATTCGTTTCGCTCTTCTTGAAGAGGAGCAACCTGCAGGACTTCAGGATATCCCAGGTTGACGGCCAAAGAATCACGTTGACCAATGGTGAGAAAACCTTTCACGTGGAGCTCTTGGGTTTCAGGCTGAGGGAGACCTATAAGGAGATTCCAGATGTGTCGCCCCTCTTCTCTGGACAGGGAGCCTATTTCTTCAAGCTGATCACAGAGCACTGTCTAACGGAAATTGACAATTGGATTGGGGAATGCGAGGAACTCTTTTCTGAGTTTCATGTTCATAAGACCACAGAGGACAACATAAGGAGGTCAGTTATCATGCTGAAGGAGACTGGCATCCTGGACATACCCCTGGAAAAGGGGTTCCTTGGGGAGCCCAACTACGAGGACCTAGTAAGAAGGAAGGCTATAGTGGACTTGAGATGGGTAATGGAGAAAGGAGTTTCCACCGCAACCACCACGGCCTTCCTCATTGTGGATAGATTGTTCAGACTGATAGACGCGAAATACAAGAATGAGGGGGTTGAGACTCCTTACCTCCTCGTATTCGATGAGGCTCACGAGTACTTCCCGCAGTCAAGAAGGGATGAAGAGAAGGAGGGGCTCGAGAGACTCATCAACAGAATACTTAGGCTGGGGAGGGTAAGGGGAATGGGCACGGTGTTGGCTACCCACAGGCCGACGGACCTGAACGACCTCATCCTTACACTCACGAACACTAAGATCGCCATGAGGGCTGACGAGGACGCCCTTGAGAAGATAGGGATGGAGGAGTACGCGAACATACTGCAGGCCTCACCACCTGGGTACGCAGTTATGAGAACCTTCTCCCTGAAGGTCCAGGACCTAGTATTCAGGACGGATAAGTACGGGTGAGGGAGTCTTGGCTTGCCTCATACCTGGACTCACTCTATTGCTAAACGTTCTCCTTAACTCCCTCACCGTGACTTAACTCGAAGAGGCGCTACACCATCTTGAGCACTTCGCTCACCGAGGTTATGACGAAGACGCTACCTAGAAAGAGGTAAATGTGACACGACCTCATCCCGTTAGCCAACCTAGCGAAGAAGTAGCCTGAGACTAGGGCAGTCACTCCTATTACGATGGAGGCCAACCCATCAATCCTTCCCGCAATTGCGTAAGATACTCCCCCACTTACTGCCGACAGTAACATGGCCAGCGTAGCGGTTCCAATCATCCTTCTCACGTCCATTGAGAAAAGCATCATCATCACGGCTATGAACATGATACCACCGCTAGCTCCCAAGGTTCCCGTAACTATACCTATGACCACGCTCAGAATTGGCGCTAAAACGTAACTCCAGGTCCCGAGGTTTCTCGTCCTTATTTTCAGGGAGGGATTCCTAGACCTTCGGAAGGAAACGTAAGCCATCACGGCAGTGAACACGGTGAAGGCTCCCTCCAGAAGTTTATCCGGAGTGATGAAGGCGAGCCTTGATCCTAGCTGAGCGCCCAAGATGGCCCCAATACCCATGATCAGGGATGTCTTGAGGTCCACGTTTCCGTGACGGAAATAGACGAAGATTACAGACAACGTCGTGATTATGTCAACCCAAAGACTTGAACCCACGGAGTCCACGAAGCTGAGACCTAGGTAGGATAGGGCTGGAACCACAATGAGGACACCGCTCGACCCAGTTATCCCTGTCAAGGCTCCGACAGCGATCCCCACAAGCAGGAGAATTATTATCGAATCCATGTGAGACTTACCAAACCAGATAGTTAATATCATTACCCCAACCCTTGAAGGCTGTCAGCTTTCCTCGACCTAAGGCTCACTCAAAATTTTAACTAGGATCTAGAAAAGTAAATCATGGATCTTGCTGAACTGCTCCTAACCTCAACTCACGGAATTGCCTTCACCGGGGCTGGAATTAGTACTGCCTCAGGGATCCCGGACTTCAGGGGTCCTCAGGGACTCTGGAAGAAATATCCTCAGGAGTTATCCTCTGCGTCTTACCTCAGGAGAGACCCCAAGGGGTTCTGGGAGTTTTATGCCTTCAGGCTCAAGGCCATGGACTCTGTGGCCCCTAACCCTGCCCATTACGCGCTCGCAGAGCTTGAGAGGATGGGCCTGATCAAGTACGTGATCACGCAGAACATAGATGGTCTTCATCAGGACGCGGGCTCAAGGAACGTAATAGAGCTCCACGGTACCTCAAGGAGGTTCTACTGTGAGGATTGCGGGATGAACTTTGAAAGGAAAGAGGTCCTAGGAAAGGTTCAGGATGGGGAACTCCCGCCACGTTGTAGATGCGGAGGGGTAATCAGACCTGGAGTGGTTCTCTTCGATGAACCAGTTCACTTGATTCACGAGGCCTTAAGGATTGCACAGGAGTCCGACCTTGTCCTGGTAGTGGGATCCTCGCTGACAGTTTACCCAGCAAACCTCGTCCCCCAGATCGTGAAGCAAAATGGAGGGGTGCTCGTGATCATTAACATGGAGGAGACTCCTCTTGACGAATTTGCGGACCTAGTAATAAGGGAAAGAGCAGAGGAGGTCCTGCCGAGAACGATGAAGAAGATTAAGGAACTCGTCGGAAATGGTTAGGATCATGAACCTGACAGGACCTAGAGATCCTTGAGCTTGGAAAACCCTTGACGGTAAGGAGTTTAAGCCCTGATTAAAAAGATATATCGAAAAGTTTAATTCGTGTTAAATGCAATATCATGTCATGAATCCCAAGGGAGTTATGAGAACTCTTCTCTCCCTAACCCTCATGTTAATGCTTGTGAACTACGTGGAGACCATGGTGATTCCAGCACTGCCTAAGATAGAGGACCAATTCTCCACAACCGCGACCACCGTGGCGTGGGTAACCTCGGCATACCTCATTGTGGGGGCGGTCGCGTCTCCGATTTTCGGTAAACTGGGCGACAGATACGGGAAAAAGAAGGTTTACCTGATCTCAATCGGGTTCTACTCGCTTGCGGTTCTCATGGCAGGTTTCTCTCCAAACATTTACTTCCTGATCTTCTCAAGGGGAGTTCAGGGAATAGGATATTCCACATTTCCCTTGGCTATTGCTATCATTACTGACCTGTTCCCCAAGGAAAGGGTGGCATGGGCACAGGGCATACTTAGCGCAACCTTGGCTGCCGGTCCCGCTCTGGGTCTCCTTGTGGGATCTTATATAGTTCAGGACTTGGGGTGGCCGTACGCCTTTCATACGGCTTTCATCCTCTCCGTGATTTTGCTAGGCATCTCAGCCAAGTTCATCGTGGAGATCCCTGAGAAGACTAGGGAAAAGATTGACTACCTTGGTGCTACCTTCCTCATGCTTACAGTAGTGCCACTCTTAGTTTATCTTTCCAATGGGCCCAACGTGGGGTGGACCACCTTGAGCCAGATAGCCCTCATCGTAGTGTCTGTGATCGCGTTCCCTATCTTCTTGATCGTGGAGAGAAGAACCCCAGAGCCCTTGATGAGGCTTGACCTCTTTAGGGTAAGAAACCTTATGGTGGCGAACGTGGCTGGCCTCATCTCTGGTACGGGAATGTTCCTGATGTTCACGGGATTAGTTTACTACCTTCAGCTACCCAAACCCTACGGACTGGGTTTAACGATTATCGAGTCGGGTCTCCTCATGGCACCCGTTGCTCTGGTCATGATGACCTTGGGGCCTATCGTGGGTAGAGCTATAAACGTGATTGGGCCGAAACCTCTGCTCATAGTGGGATCATTGGTCAGCATGTTGGGCTACTTCCTACTGGACACCTTCAGGTATAGCGAGTACGAGGTTCTATTTGACGTGATAGTGACAGCTGCAGGATTGGTTAACCTGATTATCCCCCTAGTTAACATGGTCGCCATAGCTTTACCTGAGGAGCAAAGGGGAATAGGGATCGGAATGAACACCTTGATAAGGACCATAGGAAGCTCAATTGGTCCGGTGATATCAACAGTGTTCATGGACACTTACGTCACGTGGTTGCTATATGACGTTAATGGACAGTTCATTCCCGTGGCACAGGTACCTGACTACTCGGCCTTCCACTACATGTACATGGTAGCAATTGCCCTTATGTTCCTGAGTTTGATAGCCTCATTGTTCACGAAAAACTATGTTATAAAGGCCAGACAGGAGGTGAAAAGGGAAGTAGTTGAGGCCAAACATCCTGGATGAAAAGAAGTTAAAGACGAAAAATCTTAGGCCCTTGACGGGCCAACGCTACGCGACTTCATGTTCCTTCATCCTTAACCTGAACGCCTTCATCATGTACTCGGGTTTCTCCCTTTCACCTCCTTTAGCCCAAGGGAGATCTCCTCTAGTTCCTTTCTCTTAGTTTCCCTCAGCAGGAGTGCCAATATGAATGCGATAGCCGACGTTACAGAGAACAGAATCAGGGAGTTAGAGAGACCAAGGACCTTTACCATGCTAGGGAAAAACACGACTCCTAGAACAGCTCCTATCCTGCTCACTGCTGTCGCAAATCCTTGAGCGGAAGACCTAACTGGGGTAGGGAAGAGTTCAGCGGGGTAAAAGAGTGTGACTGCGCCAGCCCACTGCTCCATTGCCACGAAGACCGCAAAGTATGGCACCAAAACAACCCCGGTAAGCCTCAGGATACCTCCCACAGCCAGGAGGAGTGCCATCACGCCTAGTCCGGATAGAAGAACAGCTCTCCTTCCCAGCGAATCTATGGCGACCTCCGCCAGGATATAGCCGAGGATTGCCCCCACTGCGATTATCATGGTGGCGTAAATCACCTCGTAGTTGGAGGGTAAAGAGAACTCCCTAAATATTGCTGGGTAGTAAAGTCCTATACCGTACGACGCAACGTCAAACAAGAACCAGATTGCTGAGACTAGGAGGAGGTATGGAAGTAATCTCATCCTAAACAGGTCAAGGAAACCTGTAACTCCCTTGTTCTCCTCCTCTTGAGTTGGGATTCCGTCTCCCTTCAGTTTACCCTTGCTTATTAACCATCTGGGTGACTCTGGGAGAGAGAACCTGGCTACTATGACTGGGATGGATAGAAGGGCCCCAAACGCGAAGGAATACCTCCAGAAATAGTCACCCGTGGGAAGGAAGACCAGGTTCACAACAGCAGAGAGCAGTGTTCCTACCCAATACATGGACACTGCCCCCACGAGGTACCTTCCCCTCGACCTTGAGGGGGAGTATTCAGCCATGAGGGAACTACTTAGGGGGTAATCTCCACCTATGCCAACCCCCAGGAGTAGCCTAGATAGGAACATTTCCAGGAAGTTCTGGGACAGGGCGGAGGTTATGGCGAAGACCGTGAAGATTACTAGATCTAACCCCATGAGCCTTTTCCTCCCCATCTTGTCGGAGAGTAACCCGAGTAGGACTGAACCGAGTATCATTCCCATGAGCGAGGCAGAGCTAACGAGTCCCTCCTGTAATGGGGTAAGATGAAGTTCCTTCGGAAGGAACAGAAGCGCGAAGGATATCACCGAGAGATCATATCCGTCAAGGAGGAACCCTGCGGAGGAGATGAAGAAGGATTTTAGTTTTCCAGGAGGACTGGACACAGTCTCCTCTTCCAGTTGTCACTTAAATTCTTTCACTTCCAGGTAGCTCCGCGTATTTCAGTAGACCTGAGAACGAGGTCTTAACCAGGCCTTTCTAGTTGTTATGGATTGCCGTCTGGTCTTCCCAGCTTAGATCATGACCGCGAGGGACGAGCTTCAAGATTGTTAGTCACATCCTCAACTGTTCTAAGCAACTTATCTAGGACTGCCATCGCCTCATGATCGCCCTTCCAGCATTTTCCAGTATCTGCAACTTCTTTAGATCTATGAGGAAGTCCTCGCAGATTGACGCTATCCTATGCATTCTATCGTAATCTTCCATGTATAGGATCAAGGAGTCGCTGAAGACCTCATGAACCAGGAAGCAATCGGAATTGTCTGATATCATGACTAGATCCACCCTATCATCATCAAGGTAATCCCTCAGGGATGCGAGGAGAGAGGAATAAGCTTCCAGACTCTTCCTCTTAAACTCCACGGCTATATCAACGTCGTTTCCCCGACCGCGCTTGGCCAGTGACCCAAAGAGGATTGCGTAGTATACGTCAAAGTCCCTCCAGTTGAAGGCCCTCAACCTGTCTAAGTAACGCGAAAGTTCAAGCGGTTCTGGCATATGGGGAGAAGTGCGATTCTGACTAATTAGCTCTGCTTCCGTGAGGGAACAGGATCTAAAAACCAGCAACAGTTAACACGCCGTCTCGCCTCACTCAAGATAGACTTGCCCAAGTTGAAGCAAGTTTAAATACTTTACTTGGTAAAGTTAGTTTATGATTAGAAAAGTCTCATACATGTTAGAGGGAAAGGAGACTAGGGATGGAGCTGGGGTAAAGCTTTACAGGGTCTTTGGTGGACCTCACACGTACTCCCTGACTGACCCCTTCCTTCTTCTAGACTTCTTCGGTTCAGATAGGGTTGAGGACTACATTGCAGGGTTTCCGTGGCATCCCCACAGGGGTATTGAGACCCTCACCTACTTGATCCAGGGCAAGGTGGAACATGAGGATAGCACTGGGGGTAAGGGCGTCCTCTATCCAGGGGATGCACAGTGGATGACTGCCGGGAGCGGAATATTCCATCAGGAAATGCCTAAACCCCTGGGAGAGGAGGACGTGCTTCACGCCACAGTACTGAACACGATGAATAAGGGATTACAGCTGTGGATAAACCTTCCGAGGAACATGAAAATGACCGACCCTGTATACAGAGACGCAAGGAGAGGAGACATACCAGAGGTCAAGATAGACGGTGGGAGGGTTAAGATCATCACGGGTGAGTATGATGGGGTGGAGGGCCCCGTTAGGGTGACTAGTCCCGTGGATCCTACCTACTACGAGGTCAAGCTGGAACCCGAGAAGGAGTTCAAGGCCAAGGTAAAGAGAGGTTACACTGTCCTTGCCTTCGTGGTTGAGGGAAGTGCCAAGATGGATGATTCCGTGACCTTGTCTGAAGGCCACCTCGCGATCTACGATGATGGGGACGAGGTTCAGATCTCCACGAGAAAGGGGGCCCACGTCATCGTCCTGTCTGGGAGGCCAATCAATGAGCCCATAGCGTGGTACGGACCCATTGTGATGAACACGGAGGAGGAGCTAACCCAGGCCCTCCTAGACTTGAGAAGAGGCACATTCGTGAAGAAGACCCCCATCACCCAGTGAAACCTGAGGAGTCTAGGATATGGGTGTGACCTGAACCTCGTTAGTAGCTTAAAAAACCTAGGTAGAGCCGTTCAGATTTCCACAAAAGATTCTCTTGAACTTTCAAGTCGGATCTAGGTTGCTACATTCACTTTACGTGGGGAGATGGGACGCTGAATAAAATAATTCGTCTCATCAAGACTAAAACCCAAATCTTCAAAACCTCCATAAAAACGCTTCCCCTCATTATTCACAGTAAATAAAGATTTAACTGTTTTAATACATGTAATCCCATGACTGATTTCGATGCCATAATCCTGGGAGGAGGTGGCGCAGGTTACACCACAGCCTTCGAGCTCTCAAGGGGCGGAATGAAGGTCCTCATGCTCGACCCAAAGGGCGTTCTAGGGGGAAATTGTCTTTACGAAGGTTGCATACCCTCTAAGACCTACTGGTATGGAGCGCGACAACTCGAAACTGCAAAGAGAGTTCCCTTCATGAAGACAGAGATTTCCTTCCCCAAGCTCGTGGACTGGAAGGATCAGGTACAGGAGAGGAGGTTCAGGCAACATGACAACGAAATTAGGGAACACGAGAGCTTAACCTTCTTAGCTAAGTCTGGAATCATGGTGGATCAATACCACGTGAAGGTGGAGGATAGAATCTACAGCACTAAGTATCTGGTGATAGCCACCGGAGCCGATCCCGTAGTTCCAAAGGGATATGAGGCCGGAATAACCACTCACGATCTCCTTATGCCGAAGACCAGGATAAGGGAAGTGCCCAGGAAGTTCGCAATTGTGGGTGGAGGATACATAGGTGTGGAGATGGCCTCAATCTTCGCGAGACTAGGTTCGGAGGTCACTCTCTTCGCCTCCCACCTCATTAAGGAGGTGTCCCAAGAGGTTCAGAGTCTACTGGAAAGGGAGCTGATCAATGCCGGGGTCAAGATAGTCAAGGAAAGGAGTACAGGGGTTCTGAAGGAGAGTGGGAAAGCTGTCCTCACTGAAAAGGGAAAATATCAGGGCTTCGACGAGGTTCTAGTAGCTGTGGGAAGAAGACCCAATACATCCTCTGTGAACGGAATACCCCTTGGAAAGAAGGGGGAGATTGAGACTACCCCTGGAATGAGGAGCGCCATCGACAACATTTACGCCCCAGGCGACGTGAACGGTAAGTTCATGTTGTTCCACGTGGCCGTTCTAGAGGGATGGGTAACTGCCCAGAACATCCTGGAGGGTAACAGGGAAGTTGTGGAGATGGACTACAACGCTGTCCCCTTCGCGGTCTACACTTTTCCACAAGTGGCATGGGTAGGACTCTGGAAGGAACAGGCTATCGCCAGGGGATTTGATGTGGAGACTAGGAGATACGACCTCTCCCTGGACTCAAGGGCACAGATAGATGGCTTCGCCGAGGGATGGATGGAGGTTGTAATAGAGAGAGGGAGTCAGAGGATCCTCGGGGCACAGGTTGTGGGGGAGGACGCAGACATGTTAATCGGGGAACTGGCACTTGCCGTGGGAGAGAGATTGACCAGTTACGAGCTAGCTAGGATAAGCCAACCACACCCCACGCAACTGGAACAGATCACGTCCTTGATGAGGAGAGTCAGGAGGGCCAGCTAGTCTCACGACATATCAACTATGTTTGCCTTCTCCTTTGCGAAATAGAGAAACTCATCCACAGACATATCAGCAATCCTCGACGCTCCCCTGAAATCTCCGCTGTCAACGTAGTACTCGAGGGCAATTCTCAGCTTAGGTGGGAGGGACTTGATGAAGTCCCAGTCCGCGGATTTTCTCCTCATCTCGCGGGCCTCCTCAGCAAATCTAATTATCTTCTCATACTTCGATTCCATATCTTCTTATCAGCTCCCGAGTATATGTGTGTTTAGTCATGGTCATGTAATTTTGTACTTCTGACTTAAAATCAATTATACCCTTCTTGCTGAGATTATATAAGACGTCTATTCCCCTCAACGCTCTCACGCCTTGATAGTCCTCCATGATCTCAAGAGCCGAGAACACTCCCCCGTTCTCTGTGAGCACGTCTAATGATAATTCTTTACCTAGAACTACACATACAGCTTCGGGATAGTCGGCGCTCCTAACGGGTAGCTCTCTAGTTCTATCCACTACGAGTAAGGCCTTGTTCCTGACGCCTGCGTTTTCCTCCAGGACCTTTACTCTTCCATTTGACATCCAGGTGGAGATCCAGATTAGTGGCAACTCGGTTCTTATCTCGTTCAATACACTTTCGGCAATAAATACGATATCGTAATATTTGAACAGAAGATCCCTTTTATCATATTTAGTCCAGTCAATTATGAAGGAAGTATCCGCAATGGCTTTAGTCGACTGCAATAATCCCAGCCTTTATCCTCAACTCGTTAAATTCATCCACCGCCATCCCCGCAAGCTTAGCTCCATTGTAGATATCCCCAGTCTCCACATAGTACTCGAGGGCAATTCTCAGCTTAGGTGGGAGGGACTTGATGAAGTCCCAGTCCGCGGATTTTCTCCTCATCTCGCGGGCCTCCCTCTCCTGCTCAATTTTCCTCCTCAGCCACTCCTTGTCCATACAGAAGACTCGGTTATAAGATATAAAAGGTTTTGAGGGAGTGGTTATTCATCTGGATCCATCGTGATCAAGTTTAGAGGCTTCGCCTAGTGCCCCTTAACCCTCTCCAACATGGCTTGAAGGCTCGAGTATATGACCTCCCCCATGGTTACAGGGCGGAACTCCTCGAAGATTCCTTGCCCTTCCCTCCCCACAACCATCTCGACTCCGTTCCTCTTCAAAATTGAGTATGAGGGATAGCATAAGGAACCGTGAGCTGCTATAACCCTGTTTGCTCCGAGCCTCACGCATTCCTTGGCCACCGCAGGCCTTTTCATAGGGGAGTGAAGAGCTGGATTCTCCTCCCTTACCATCACCTCCTTGTTCTTGTCATCAAGGAGGATCAAGAACTTCCCTCTTGAGAATACCTTTATTCTATCTTGGTCGTCCACGACAGTACAAATTTTCATAAGTATGAAAAGAACTAGAGGGTAAAAACCTTGATGTAAAGAAATTTACACGGGATGTCGAGATCGTCCCTTGGGGTGAAACCTTCTGGCCTGGTGTGGAAAAGCGAGATTGGTTAAATCTCCACCAGGTTCTGTGAGGACGTGGAAGTTGTAGTCTATGCAGTAGAGAGCCACGGCTCGTGTGTAAGGACTGCTCCATAACGGAGTTGCTCACTCAATGAAGAAGGGTTACTCGTACTCGCAAAGGGCAAAACTAACAGGGTGTTAGGTTACTAACAGAGTGTTAGTTATTCACCTCAATCTTGCTCCTTAAGTATATGAAGAACCTGTTTGGTAGGAGGAACTAACCCTGCTTTTTCGACCAGTCAGCTTCATTCTACCAGGTAACTCGTCCTCCTCATGAGTATTAGAGTGACTAAAAAAGTCAGTTCTGAATGTTTTCTTAAACAGGGTCGAACACCTGCACACCTTTAACGAGGTCAAAGCCTGTAAAGGAAAATTGGGTAGGAGATACTGTCAATCCTGAATGATAAAGGGAGAGGTTTAAAGCTCCTAGACCCCTCACGGATAATTCAAGGTTTTTAACCTTGATTGATACTTCTAGCCATGAGACTCATACTTGCCTTCGACGTCTTCGGAACTCTTCTCGATACCTCCAGCTTTCCCCAGGAGATAAGGAGGAAACAGCTGGAACTCACGTGGGTTTACACTGTCATGGAAAAGTTTGTTCCCTTCAGGGAGATCACCAGGCAGGCCATAAGAGACTACCTTCTCGTGAACGAGGGGAAAGAGGAGGAGTTGATGAACGCGTGGTTGAACCTAAAGGCGTATCCCGACGTGAAGTTCTTGGGGGACATCTCAGCATTGGCTGACGTCTTTGCCCTAAGTAACGGATCGGTAGAGGAAGTGGAAGAACACCTGAGGAGAAACGGGATCCTAGGGTTCTTCAAGGGGATAGTGAGCGCCGAGGAAGTGAGGGCATACAAGCCCTCGCCTAGGGTCTATAAACACTTCATGGAGAGCGTGGGTTACCCAGCGTTCCTGGTATCCTCGAACTGGTTTGATCTCATGGGGGCTAGAAATGCGGGAATGGGTACCATATACCTTAACAGGAGAATGGAGAAGCTCGCCCTAGAAGTTGATGTAATTGCAAGGGATCTGGAGAAACTCGCGCAATACCTGAGAGAGAAGGCTTGACAACTGGAGGCATCTCAGGACTGAACCCGCGTTAGTGACATGAGACTAACTTTCAGATCTAGTTGCGAATCGCTCCTTCACCCCACTCAGGACATCAACCATTTTATTTCTTCCAGCGACACTCAGTTCATGAATCAGAAAATCATCGTCGCAGGAATCTCCGCAGTGATAGCGCTCATCCTTATCCTTGGTTCCCTCCCCGTGTACGGAGTACCCCTTGACGCGCCATTCAAGGTTTCGTCACAACAACTCACGACTCAAACTTGCGTCCTTTTCATATCCTGGTACGGATGCCCCTACGGTGCAACGGACAGCTGGCCCCTTTACCTTGCCATGTCCCACTACGGCAAGCTCAGCGTGATCCCAAACCATTCTGATCCACTAGACGAATATCCCAATACTTCAGGTTTAATTTTCCTGAACTTCACACCAAATTCAACAGTGAGATTTAAGGTAATTTACCTATACAACGAGTACCTTAACGCCTCAGCCAACGGTACACCACTCAGCAATTACGTTAATTACGGTCTTCAGGTGATAAGGCAGGAGGCCCCCTGGGCCTATCCACTCGTGGAGAAGTACGAGGTTCAGAGCCCTGCCTCGGGAGAGTTCTTTAGGCCAGCGGTTGATCTGGGAAGCCCCTCGCATATACCCTCAACTATCATCATTTCAGGGGGTAAGGGAACCTACATGATAATAGGTTATGTCTATTCTCCCTCCGACATATCTGGGTATTCCCCCTCACAGCTCATGATGAACCTCACCAATATACAACCTATCGTGAGCTCGTCGCAGGAAATTGAGGGATTGCTGTGATCAAGATAGTACACCTCTCGTTAGATCGAGAGTACCTTGTGTTGACTTCTGCCCTCTACCCTGAGGGGGTGGGATTCGCCCGGGGGCTATGTGCAATCTTTGTGGATAAGAGCTACTGTAACCAGGATCCGTGGAGCGACGTGAAAGCCCTGTGCCGAAGGGATGAGGTTGCCTTCATTACCGCAGCAACCTCTTATTCCTTCGAGGACAGACCTTGGGGGAAACTTTACGTTAGCGCTGGGATAGGTGAGAGCGGTGAGGACGCTGGATGCACGATCAACGTGGGTGTATTCGTGAAGGAGGGTCTCAATCTGAATGGACTAGTGGATCTGGTGAGAACGGTGACTGAGGCTAAGTCTGGGGCCTTAAGGGATCTGGGCCTCAACCTAACAGGGACCGTAAGTGATGCGGTCGCTGTGGGTAGTGTCGTGGGGGAGGGATACTTTGCGGGGCCTGGAACGAAGTTGGGAAAGGAGATTGCCATGGATGTGAGGACAAGGATCGTCAAGTTGTTGAGATCGTAACAAGGATCGTGTACGAGGTTCCCATCCACGAGTAACGTGACCGACCTACCACCAAATCCAACTGGTTAACCAGGACCTTCGTCCTCCTCATCACTCCTCCACGCTTAGCACGTCTAAACCGCTCAGCCTCGATTTCCCTTCATAAAACCATTTTTACCATCTAGACTACTCTCTCCCATGAAAGTCGGGATCGTGGGAGCTGGACCCGCAGGCCTATTCCTTGCCCAAAAGCTCGGAGAGGATGCAGTAGTCTACGAAAGGGAGAGGAGGTTAGGTGTCAAACCCTGTAGCTGGGTCGTCCTGTCCTCCATCGAGGATCTGATAACCCAGGATGAGATCCTATTCAAGATAACGGGCTACAGGATCTTCCTTGACAACAAGCTAATTCACGAGGTTCACTCCAAGGAGCCCTTCGCCTACATAATTGACAAACCAAGGTTCCTTGAGAGACTCTCTGAGGGAGTTGAGATTAAGTGGGAGAGGGGAGTCATCAAGGGAGATGAGATTAACGGGGTAAAGTACGACGTCATCGTGGACGCTCGCGGATATCAGGCCCTGTCTCAGGACACGGTCCTTGCGACTCAGTACGACACGACGTATCACGCAGAGGAGAATGTGTTGAACTCTTATTTTTACTCGGACTTCGTGGGATATGGTTGGGTTTTCCCTGGACCTCACGGGGCAAGGATTGGGATTGGCGGAGAGGCACCCTTCCACGTGTTGAGGGAAAGGCTGAACTCCATCCTAGCGGGGGAGAAGGTAGGTTACGGAGTTGCGAGGATCTCCATGGGTGGTCTTAGGCAGGGAAACTTTGTGGGGGAGGCTGGAGGTGCTGTCTTCCCAATCACGGGGGAGGGGATAAGGCCTTCTCTCATGCATGCTGAACTCATGTACAGAAAGCTCGTGGGTGAAGACGTGGATGTGAGGAACTCAAGTCTCTTCAGGATCATGAACGCTCACCTCAAGGTGGTGGAGGAGGCTAGGAAAAGCGAGAGACCTGGGGAGTACGTGAGCAGGGTATTCATGGGGACCCTGAGGCCTGGCTAACCAGTTGCCCCTACTCAAGGTTCTCCACAACCACGATACCAGGTTCCACGCGGATCCTTTTCTCTCCTCCCCTGTTAATCACGAGATCCCCTGGCCTGAGGATCAGGAAAGTTCCAGTCCTCCTCTCGAAGGAGTCAAGGAGTACTCCATTAACCTTGACTGGTCCCCAGCTAACGGGACCTTCACTCTCTCTCAGGTACTTGAGGAAGGACTCCAGGTTCTCCTTCACCTTCCTAGCCCTCACCTGGGCAAGAATGTGGAGAACGTCCAGCGGTCTCTCCACTTCCCTCTCTATGTGCTCCTCGTCCTCAGAAATGTGCTCGTCAGGATCCAACTTTCCGTATCCCTCTACGTACTCAACCCCATTTTTCCCGGCAATACGAAGTATCTCAGCCTCCACCTCCCTGAACTTCTCCTCGAGTTTGTCCACTCCCTCTGGGTTTCTATCTAGTATGCGGTACATCTCCATGTAATTCCTCGATAGGAAAGTCAGCTCCTCGACCTCCTTGTCGTGGAGGGAGTTCACGAAACTCTGATACACGTGTTCGGTCTCACTGAGGTTCCTAAGGTACATGTAATCCCTGGCCTCAAACTGAATTAGTTCCTTGTCTAGGATGTAACTCCTCAATTCCGACTCATCCCTGAAGCTCTTGACCACCTTCACGACTAGGTCTAAGACACCTATGGAAATACCGTCCTGAAATTGGTAGGGCTCATGATAGAGGTAGTTGATGCCTAGGCACTTCCTCACGTCTACGCAGTTCTTATGCACCTCTAGAACGTAAACGATCCCCTGATCTTGACCAATGACGAAGTCCCTGAGACGGTCAATGGTCTCCACGTAGGTGAAGCCCTGAGCCTCGTAGGTCCTCTCGGCTAGGGCCATGGCCATCTCATATCTGTTTTCGTGAAACTTATCGAGAAAATTCATGTAGGTAGAGTTGACCACCAAGTAATAAGTGTGGGGGATACACTCGACTTCAGTAACGCGAATTGTATCGTTTTTAGGGGAGTCTACCCACCATAAAGACATGTTTTTAAATTCCCAATTCAACTCTCATTCATGTTCGGATTCGGAAGAAAGAAGGACAAGAAGAAACAGGACGAAAGCAATGAGGACACTCGGCCGGTGGACATAGAGAATAGTGGACCTGCATACTCACCGTTTGCTGACTTCGATGAGATCTTCAATCAGTTTCTCAAGATGCAAGAGGAAATGCTTAAACAGCTCATGGAAAACGGCGAGGTTAGGACATACACCAGGAGAGTGACCGTTGGCCCCGATGGTCAACCAAGGGTAGAGGAATATGTTAACGGCGTTCCAGTTTCTGAGCTTAAGGAGAAGGACGTGGAGCCCCCAGAGGGAGATTTCGAGGTCGTGGAGAGCGGTGACAAGGTCATTGTTACCATGGAAATCCCAGGAGTGAGGAAGGAGGACATCCAGGTGTCTCTCAAGAATAAGGTTAAGTTGCTGGTTGAGTGGAACGGGAAAAAGAGGGAAATATCACTTCCAGGACCAGTGGAACCGATGTCGGTTAAGCTCAACAATGGTGTTCTAGTCTGCACCTTCAGAAAGGCATACAAGGATAAGGTTGATAAGCTTCAGATAGAGTAATTTTTAGTTCTGCCTACGAGTAAGATTAGTATTAGAAATTACCTCATCACATAGTGAGAGTTGTCCAGGGGCTTATCTAACTCTAAAGAGTATCTTTGCAACACGTCTGACATCAAGGAGTATCAAGGTGACGTGAGGCAGATCGAGGACCACATCTCTTCCATCACGAAAACGATCAGCTCCAGCCCCCTTGGAGGAAGGTAATGTAGGGGAAATTTTTAAGAGGGTGAGCAGGGTAGTGGGCTACTTTTCAAGGAGCTTGAAAGGAATATACAGACCTAAACCCTGCTCCCTAACTTGATCTAAGATAAGGACCGTGGAGCTATCACGTCTACAAAGTTTAAACTCTTCAACAAGTACCCCTATTAGTTACTAATAGGGGTAGAACCCAATCTAAACTCGCGAAATATTTAATGTAGTACCCCTATTAGTTACTAATATGGCATGCTCGCTCTTTGATCCCTATCCTAAGGATAGTAGGGAGAATTTCTTTGATCGTGAGAACCTCATAAATGAGATTGAGAAGCTAGTAGATGCGAAGTTTTGGCCACTCCTCATTGGTCCCAAGAGGGTAGGAAAGACCTCAATTGTGAAGATAGTCGTCAGGGAATTGGACGGAATCTACCTCGATGCGACTGGTGTCAATTCCTTGAAACAACTTGGAGGTCAACTTATGTCACAAATGGAGAGCCTCAAATTGACCTTCGACATTAAGGTATTACGCCTTGAGCTAGAGAAGAGACCTGTGCTCACTCTCGAGAGGCTTCTCTCCTCCTTGGGAGATAGGGTTATTGGTATTGACGAGATTCAGAATATAGCCACTCCTTGGCTTTCATCGGTTCTTTCAACAGCGTATAACACTGCAAGGGTGAGGTTCATCTTCACGGGTTCCATGATAGGACTATCAAAGATCTTGACGGGCGGAGGAAAGCTGATGGGTAGGCCCATACTTGAGAAGGAGGTCTCACCCATGAGCGTGGAGGAGAGCATTCAATTTCTCGAGGAGGGGAAGAGGCGTTGCAAACTTGAGTTGACTAGGGCGGAAATGGAAGACGTGGCCCTAAACTACCAAGGTATTACTGGATGGTTAACATATTATGGTAACCTGAGGAGTATTGGGTACGACCACGAGATGGCGAAGTCAGAAGTTAGCAAGATAGCGCTCAGAGTAGTCAAGGGGGAGTATGAGAGGTTGGGAGAGGTGGAGAGGGCAGTCTTGAAGGCTCTTACTCTTCTGAACCATCCAGACTGGAAAAGCCTCAAGAAGGTCACCGAGGCCCTCCTGGGAAGGGAGATTAAGGACTGGAGCTTCTCACATGCCTTGAAACAACTGGTCAATGCTAGGATAGTGAGAAAGGTAAACGACCACTATGAGCTCGTGGATCCCATGTACAAGGAATTACTGAAGACGTGATAGACTAGTAGAAAGCGGCAGTTCCATAGTTTCTCTTCGTTATTACAGGATCTATGTACCATACATCCAGGTCTTGATGTGGCCCTACCTGGGCTAAGATAAAAAGGTAGGCCAATTCTAGTTTTGACATTGGAGTTCATCTCGTCTCGGAAATTGACCCAGATCGAGGCTAAGTCTATCTCAGCGTCGTGCTGTAGAAACATTTCATCAACTCCCTCTATCCTTCCCTAAAAGGTGTTTAACAAAGAAAAACTTAAAATTGTTAAAACATTTTTTAACTTCATGGCCAAATTCCTACTTGTGGTAAAATCGCAAGATCAGCTAAACGTGAATACTGCCGTCAACGTTGCCAACGGCCTCAAGACAATGGGCGCAGAGGACGTGAAAATGGTATTCCTAGGACCTGGAATAACTGCGTTGGACAGGAAAAGCAAGCTTTCTGAAATAGTTAACAAAAACGTCGACGCGCTAAAGAAGAATTCGGTGAAGGTTTACGCCTGTGAAATGGCCATGAAAAACTACAATGTGAGCAAGGAGGAACTGGTATACACGGATGAGGTTAGCAGAGGGGCTGACATCATCGTCAAGTTCGCTAACGAGGGATACACGATATTAACCTTTTAACGAAAGTCTCGGCTAAGATAGAATTTTTCCTAAGTTCACTCCACAGCTAGCTAGGCAATCACGTTCAAACCACGTCACTAAATCCGTAAGTTGTCAGCTCACTGACAAAGTCTTATAAATAAGTTGTCAGTAGAAAATCAAGCGGAGAGCCTGAACAAAACCAATCCATGGTGGTTTTACGATAATTTAGTGTCATCAGGGCCTACTCTAGGTTAATTCTCTTCACGATTCCTCCCTCAACCAATGGGCCATACCCTTGAAAAATGAGGCGCCAATTACAGTGGTTAGGATTGCCATGAAAACTAGGGCACCGAACTCGTTCTGATTGAGCGCGTTATAGCTTAGTCCTATGGATCCCACAACCAGCCCAGTCTCCCCCCTTGGAACCATGGCCAAGGATACGGCTAACGCGCTCCTCCACTTCCTCAATCCCAGGTAGGCAAAGGGTAAAACTCCTAATATCTTGAAAATCACAGCAATCACCGTGAGCTCCAATGCCATTAACCAGAAATTGGTAATGCCTGACAGATTAACCTGAAGTCCCACTACCACGAAGAAGGCACTTCCGAACACTGCAAGAAGAACGTCAATTATTTGCCTAACCCTCTCCCTTTTCACGCTCTCAGCCATGGCCACTCCTGCAATGAATGCGGAAATTACGGGCGAGAAGTTTAGGGCAGTCATGATTGCGGTTAACCCAAATATAACTAGCATGGAGAACTCCTCAATGTATACCTCGTTTAACCTGTTAGCGATCACGGGAATAACCCTCACGGCAACCACGAATATCACGATCCACGCGACAATATAATAGATCACCAGCGTCGCTATGGACTTGACAGATGTTGCCCCGGCCAAGGTTCCCAGTACCACTGAGAGCAAGATTAGGTCCACAACGTCATCGGATGACGCCATGGACATGAGTAGATCCACCCCTTTGCCTTTCAGCCCAAGTTCAGAAATGATAGAACCAGCAGAGGCTAAGCTTGTGGCGCCTATGGCAGTTCCGAGGATGAGCGATGTGTCAAACCCTGTCCCCTTAAAGGCTAGTATCCCCACTAGGGCTGGAAAGAGTGCACCTACAGTTGCCCCCAGGAATCCAAACGCTCCCGCTGACCTGATCGCTGAGACTCCATGCTCCAGCCCTGAGGAGAAGATCAGGAGGATCATGGAAAACTCGGATAGGAAAAGGAGATATTGGTTCAAGGAGAACAGATCTAGGTTGAGGATGTGATCCAGTAGACCTCCCACAGCGAAGGGACTTAACACCATTCCCGCTATGATCTCGCCAACAATGGAGGGAACGAACTTTCGAAGAGATGTTCTCATGAGCTCAGCAAAGAAGATGAGTATTGAGATCTCCAGGAGAACTAGGGTTATATCCACGGAAGGCTGTTCGTTGATGGGAATATAAGGTTAACCAAGATGCCCCGGTCACGCCACATTCACAGATCCAGATTTCATGTCTCATGGATCTCAAGAAGTTTTCCCTTCTCTGCAACCCTCGAGGTTCTACAACCCACCTTGCTCAGGGATGAGGACGTAACGAATCCACTTCCTACGTAAAGATCGTAATAGGGATCGTTTGAGTTTGCCCAGTTAAAATAGTAGAGCTTGGCCCGGGAGAGTGGGGATCCAACACCACGGGGGATCTGAAGAATCAGAAGGTTTAGCGCTGACTTAGTGTAGGGAATTAAGTCTCCCACGCTAGCAATCCCCTTCATTGAGATATACTTCGCAACGAGCTCCGAGTCAACTACGCCCTCAATCCCCATTCCCACCTCCCTGGCTAGCGATAGATCTACGCTTCCATTATGGGCCAGGTAGATCACCTCCCTGTCATTTGATTCTTGGTAGGGGTGAGAGTACATCGAGGACACCAGGGAAGGGTCGCTGGCCTTCCTGGCGTGAATAATCACCATCATTTTTCCTGAAAGCGAATCAACTAGATTAATGAGCGTACTTCTCTCTGAGGGCTCAAAGATGGGCCTTGAGCTTCTATGATGAATTAACTTGTCCTCAGTGAGTGCAACCATCCCCCACCCGTGCGGGTGAGACCATCCCTTGAGGGGGTCGTCTTCGGCAGCCTTAACCAGACAATCGGCTAACTCCCTGAGCGTTGCCCTGTCACTCCCGCGGTATGCGACCATCCTGCACATGGGGAGATATTGAAAACTAGTTGATTTAAATATTACTTCAATGGCGATGCTTTATGAATCATTTAGACGTTACATGTTGATTCAAACTTCATGGACGCGCTTAACCCGCATCGAGGGAAAGCCTCTTCATTTTCTATTTGTGAAGTTGGCTCACGAATATCAGGGAGCTTGTTTTCCCGTTTTCATCACATATTTTCAACGAGGTTCACCAACTGTATCTAGTTGTGTTTAGAAGTTTACTTTAAATAAGAGTAACTCTAAATTACACTTAGGTGAAAAAATGGAGATGAGCGAGAGAATACCTCTCATAGGTGAAAAGTTCCCTGAACTCGAGGTAGATACAACCCAGGGTAGGATTAAGTTACCCGACGCTTTCTCAGGCAAGTGGTTCGTAATCTTCTCCCACCCCGGCGATTTCACTCCGGTTTGTACGACAGAGTTTGTTAGCTTCGCCAAGAGATATCAGGAATTCAAGAACCTTAACACGGAGCTGATTGGACTCTCCGTGGACAGCAACATTAGCCATATCGAATGGGTTAACTGGATCGAGCAAAACCTGAAGGTGGAGATCCCGTTCCCCATCATAGCTGACCCCATGGGTAACGTTGCGAAGAAGTTGGGAATGTTGCATGCAGAGTCCTCAACAGCTACCGTGAGGGCAGTCTTCATAGTGGATCCCAAGGGCATAGTGAGACTGATCATGTATTATCCGCTAGAAATAGGAAGAAATATAAGCGAAATACTGAGGAGCATTAAGGCATTACAACTAGTGGACAAGACTGGTAACGTGATACCTGCAAACTGGCCCAACAACGAGATAATTGGTGATAACGTGCTCAACCCTCCACCTAGAACAGTTAAGGACTCCAGGCTGAGGCTACAACAGTTCAAGGGTTTCGCGTGGTGGTTAACCTATAAGGAAGTGGACAAGAAGGAGGTCGAGGAGGCAAAGAAGCTATTGTCTCAGAGCTGAACACGTGATTAGAGCAGAATAAAGTAAAATTGGTATTTTTAATACTATAAGACTAAGACGTGAAGTTGCCTATATCATTAATATAAGGTTACATACCCTATTTTGATCGTCTCTTAACTTCATGTATAAATGGTGAGTATGAATCATTCAGAAGATCGTGGTGGTAATGTAAAAACACGACTCCTTCTTATTTGAGCCAAGCGCCTCCAGTGTTCAGGGCGGATCCAACATCTATGCTTTCGAATAATGACTTAATACAACGTTGTTATTACTTGTATTCACTATGTACTCATATAGTACCCTTAACGAACTTACTCAAGATGTCAAGAATAGGATAAGCAGTCTTTATGCCAAAGATCCGTTGACTTACGCCTACCCCTACTACGATCTAATTACTCCAGAGGAAGCCGTGAGGACATCCCTGATCATGGATAAGGATTCCATGGTACTTATTTGGAAAGGCCTTGGAAGAAACGATATCTTGATCTACGGAGATGCGGTAAAACTGATCCCTGACGTGGAGGTACACAATATTCAAACGTATAACCTTGAGAATGTTGATCTCATCTCAAGTAGGTTTCCATGGCTCAAGGCCACGAGATATATTGACATGGTATGTGAATCTCCAGAGCCTAGCGCAGTTGTGACTAGGTTGAGAGATGAGGATCTGGACATGCTTGTCAAGGTCAGGGAAATCTCCACGGGAATGATTTCATACGAGAGAGCCAATAGGTTGATAGGGAAAACCTTTGGAGTCAAGATAGATGGTAAACTAGTTTCCATTGGAAGTTTCCTAGTTAAGTTGCCGGAGGTATGGATCATAGGAGGAGTCTTCACATTGCCAGAGTATAGAGGAAGGGGTTACGCGGGAGAGATAGTAAAGACAATGGCGTGGGAGGTTAGAAGGAACGGAGCTATTCCCCTGTTACATGTTAGGGAAGATAACATTCCTGCCATAAGATCTTACTCCAGAGTTGGATGCAGGGAGATAAGGAGAAGATGGTGGTTAATCTGAGTTTCCCGTCAGTCCTTCAAGTTTTGGGAAGGATCACGGTAAGATGGTACATCTAGCCTCAGTTCTAGATAGGTAACAATCCCTTCTCCAGGAGGTAGTTTAGGTATATCTCGTTTACAAAGGTCCTAACGAACCTAGCTTCACCGAATCCCAGGCTAGCCCCCCTTTCCTCGTCAATCTTGTACTTGATCACTGTGTATCTCAGGGTCATGGAGAGCACAAGGTCCTCATGCGAGTTTATGAAGGTCTCGTCCAGGGGACTCCTCCTGGGCCTTATTACAGCGAAACTCCCAGCGTTCAAAACCCTGATGCTCTTCCCCGCAACCTTGGCCATGGGCCCCACCATGCTCTCTATCATTGTGACGTACCTTATCCCCAGCTTCTCCCTAAAGGCTAGGAGCTCACCATAAACCTTGGCTGGGGGCATACGGAACATCTTCCCAAAGACGCCCATCCCCTTGATGAACCAGGACTTGGGCTCCATGAGAAGTACGGGATATGTGTGGTAACTGCTCGGAGAGGCCATGACTAGTTCGGCGTTAGATACGGTACTTAACTGATCCTTGAGTTTACTCACGCCCTCCACTCTGGTTAGATCGTCATTCGAGATCACCACCCACTTGGGGTCATAACTTAGCGCAAGGTTCACGCCCACGTTCACACTCCTCGCGTAATTGAATAGGGGACCGTTGCTCTCCACGAAGACGAGGTGAAGACCAGCGAAATGTGACCTAGTTCTCCTCGCGAGTTCCCCTGAGGCATTTGCCGTGGGAACCACAACGATTACTTCCTTGTCCCCCTCCACCTCCACAAACCTCATGTTTGCGCTAGGTCTCTCCCTCATCCACTTGATGATATCCTCCCTAGAGAACCTTGAGTATATCGTCTTCACGTCCTCTGGGGAACCCCTGAACAGCCTCTCAATTTCCTCCGTGATTGTCACGCCGGGCATCCAATCACCTCACCGTGTTCTGTGTCCCGAGAAAGTGCCTGTAAAAGAGGGTGTACAGGGTTAACATGGAGAAGGAGTACATGAAATCCTCCACGGGGATAGTGATTACCCTTACCCCGAGTATGCTACCGGGACCATACTCCACCACAGGGAGAGCGGTCAAGAAGAAATCGAAAACCATGAAGGGGACATAACTCAACCCCATAAATTTCCAGAAGTTTAGGGACTCGAGCATTCCCTTGTCCATTACCCAGGTCAGGATTAGTCCCATTCCCAGATACAACAAATCCATAAAGGTGTAGGAGTGGTCCATGAAGAGGGGTGATGACAAGATTGAGAGTACCCCCACCACGACCCCCATCCAGGAGCCCCACTTCACCCTCCTGTCCGGCTTTCCCCTAAGGAAGTCATAAATCATAATCGTAGCAAACGGAGTTACTACGAAGAACAGAACCTCCTCCACGGGCAAGTTATACACGTACACTCCCAACACGTACGAGGGATTGAAGGCCCACGAATCTCTGTAGGTAGCAAGGAAGTCCCAGAACAGGTAGAGGGGAGCCACAACCAGAATCGACTTGAGAAGTGCCAGGTAGTTCCTCCCGCCCATCCACAGGGATATTGCCAGGGTCGGGAAGAACATCATGGAGTCTATCTCAGAGTAGGCAAACCTACCAATGAGGAAAGGGATCTCCATAGATACACACCCACAGAGTTCTTCATGACTGAGAGAACTATCTTCCTTTTCCTGGGCTTAACCTTCCTAGAGAGGACAATGCAGGGAGAGGCCCTTATGGTTAGCCCTGTCCACTTATACATTTCCGAGGCCGTCTTGATCGGTATCAGATACCTGTTGGGTATGAACCTATAACCCCTCTCTGCCTCCCTCTCGAAATCCAGGTATCTCTCCACCTGAAACCTCATGAATTCCTTGAAACCGTCGGTGCACTGGAGCCCCTCAACGCCAAATCTCTCCATGTCCTCGACTGGTAAGTACTGCCTCCCCAGGTACTCATCCTCCTTGACATCCCTGATAAAGTTCAGGTACTGCATGCTCCGTCCAAGCATTTTAGCGTAGGGTTCAGCCTCCTTAGGAAGATCCAAGATCTTCATCATGAAGAGGCCTATAACCTCAGCCGAGCCATACATGTACCCCAGCGTCTCCCCTAGGGTGTAATACACCCTCTTGTGAAGGTCAGTCTCCATGGCGTTCAGGAAAGCATCGACCCACTCCTCGTCGAAGTCCTTCCTCCTCATGAGCTCCACAAAGTTCTCGAGAACCACATTCCCCGTGTTATACCCATCCCTCTCCTTCTCATAAAACCTCCTCAACGCGTAGAACTCCTCCCTCCTCTGTGGGACGCTGTCCACTAGGTCGTCAAAGACCCTCACAAAGGCGTAAAGCTTCGTCACGTCTTCCCTGATCTTGGGTGGAAAGAACAGGGTACTGTTATAATAAGTGGTGCTGCCCCGCTTGAAAATCTCATCAAGTTGTTTGTTCAAGTTGTATCACGTTAAACCCTGTTAAACAAGCTTAATGCATTTGTAAGAAACTCTTTAACTGAAGACTATAGGGAACTGAAAGAAGAAGTCTAATTCATTTTTAAAAGGGGTAGATCGTCTACACATTCATGATTATGGAAAATATTCTAGAGTATGCGGGCGTCTTCCTCGCCACATTTGTGGGAATGGAGTTTGTGGCCAGGGGAATGCACAAATACGTGATGCACGGGTTTATGTGGTCGGTCCACCAGGATCATCACAGGGAGAGGCAGGCAGAGATAGAGAAGAACGATCTGTTCGGGCTCCTGTTTGCAGGAGTTGCGATTCTCCTGATATTCCAGGGTATTCTTCACGGGAACCTTCTAGCACTAAGTGCAGGATTAGGTTTAACAGGTTATGGGGTGGCCTACTTCTTCGTGCATGACATGATCATTCATGATAGGCATCTTCACCTCAGGAGTTGGGGAATGAGGCACAGTCCCTTCAGGGAATTAATCCTGGTTCACGAGGTTCACCACGCCGAGGGCGAGGGGAATTGGGGCTTCCTGTTCGTGATAAGGGGTCTTGATAAGATACCTCCAGAGATTCAGGTGAAGAAGTGACATGAGGGCAGTTATAGTGGGTGGAGGGATTGGCGGACTCTCCACGGCCCTCCTCCTCAAGGGAAAGTTTGAGGAAGTGACTGTAATAGAGAAGAACTCCAGTGTGGGAGGCAGGGCGAGATCATTCAAGGCAGGAGAATTCAAGTTTGACATGGGACCTTCCTGGTATCTAATGCCCGAGGTCTTCGAGAGGTTCTTCCATGAGGTAGGCGAGAGTCCCCATCCCGTGATTGAGGTCAATCCCCTAGTGCGGGTGGAGAATGGCAAACTGGGGGAGAAAGGCGAATCCATAACCTTCCACGAGATCACAGAGGAAATGGAGGGTTACCTAAAGGACACGGGTTTCATGTATGAGGTTGCCCTTAGAAAGTTCCTAAACAAGGAGATGACCTACCTTGACTTTCTGGACAAGGAGATCCTCTCAAATCTCGGGAGGATTCCCCTGTGGGAGAGCCTAGATAAGTTCAACTCAAGGTACTTCAACACCGACCTCATGAGGAAGGCCATGGGTTTCTCATCCGTTTTCCTGGGTGGTTCTCCCTTCAATACTCCTGCCGTGTACGCCATGGTAAATTACGCGATTTACGGTAAGGGCGTGTATTACCCGAAGGGTGGGTTTGAGGGATATGTGGATAAACTGTATCAGGCGTGTAGGAGGGCGGGCGTTGAGTTCAGGCTAAACTCTCCCGTCACGAAGGTGAAGGTTGACGGGAACAGGGTTAAGTCAGTGGTCACGCCCTCAGGCGAGGTTGAGGGCGACGTTTTCGTGTTTAACATGGATTACCACTACGCTGATACCCTGTTACCTGAGGAGTTTCAGGTTGAAAGGGAGTGGTGGAGGAAGAGGCTGGCTCCCTCTGCAATCCTAGGTTATCTTGGAGTTGAGGGCGAGGTAAACTTGCCACATCACACGGTGGTCGTGAACGGGGATTGGAGAGACCACTTCAACTCCCTGGAGGAGAGGAGATTGCCCACCCCCGAGAACATGTCCTACTATGTGAGTTACAGGAGAGCTACGGATGAGAACCTCCTTGGGAGGGACCTTGAGATCCTGATACCAGTGGCTCCAGGTACCAGAACGAACCCAGAGTTAGTGAGAGTGGCACTGAGGGACCTTGAGATCAAGACCGGTAGTAAGATACAGGTCAAGTACTCGAGGATTTATGGTCCCGAGGACTTCGTGAGCGATTACAACGCGTATCAGGGGACTGCCTTTGGGTTATCCCACACCCTGAACCAGACAGGTCCCTTCAGGTTACCCATGAGGAACAGGAAACTCAGGAACATGTATTACGTGGGCCAATATACCCAACCTGGAATAGGAGTTCCCATAGTTACACTCTCGGCCTTGCTAGTCAGGGATAAGATACTGAAGGAGTTGTGACGAGCTCGTCTCCACTCCAGTTTTTGGGACAGTTGTTATTAACTGGGTATGCCCACTATTAATATGCCCCTACACCCAGAGGTAAAGAAATTACTTTCCCAGTTACCTCCCCAGGACCTATCCAAAAACGTGCAGGAGCTGAGGAAGGCCTGGAACTTAGCCTTCTCAGGGAGGAGGGAGAACCTGGAGAGGGTTGAGGACATTGAGATACCCACCAGAGATGCACGGATAAGGGCCAGGGTCTACGTCCCCTCCAGCAGGGAAAACTTACCCGTCCTCGTTTACTATCACGGCGGTGGCTTCGTGTTCGGTAGCGTTGACAGCTACGACGGCCTCACATCTTTGATTGCCAAGGAATCCGGGATCGCGGTTGTCTCCGTGGAGTATAGGCTTGCCCCAGAGCACAAGTTTCCCACCGCAGTTAACGATTCGTGGGATGCGCTTCTCTGGATCGCGGAGAACGGAGGCAAGCTAGGGCTTGACACCTCGAGACTTGCCGTGGCTGGGGATAGTGCTGGAGGAAACCTGTCTGCCGTGGTGTCCCTCCTGGACAGGGACCAGGGGAAGGGACTGGTTAGTTATCAGGTCCTAATCTACCCAGCAGTGAACATGGTCGATAACTCCCCATCCGTCAGGGAGTACGGCGAGGGATACTTCCTCACCAGGTCCATGATGAACTGGTTCGGGACCATGTACTTCTCCTCTGGAAGGGAAGCGGTATCTCCCTATGCCTCTCCAGCCTTGGCTGACCTACATAACCTCCCACCCTCACTAGTAATCACTGCAGAGTATGATCCCCTAAGGGATCAGGGAGAGACCTACTCTCACTCCCTAAACGAGGCTGGAAACGTGTCAACCTTGGTTAGATATCAAGGAATGATTCACGGCTTCCTGTCCTTCTACGAGTGGATAACTGCCGGTAAACTAGCCATTCACCACATTGCTGGGGTTCTGAGATCTGTCCTTTAGCCTGCCCTTACACATGTCCTCTATCACAGACATCATTGCTACCAACACCAGGGTTTGAGTATCTATACTCTCGTCGTAGGACGCGTTCTGAAAGTACCTTATCCTCCTCTTGGTCTCCGCAAGCACGTCCTCAAGGTATCCAGTCCTCTGCGATATCCTCTCCAACTCTGAGATGAACCTATCTACCGATCCCGTATACGACGGAATTGTTCTTCCCATGGCATAATTTCCTCTTCCCGGTTTAAATTTTCAGAGAGGGATTACCGAAACTAAAATGAGCGACGATTCTCGAGGATGGCAAGGGTAATCCCGAGAGCTGTTAGAATCCCTCCAGCTACGTCCACTAGTGTTGGGTCCTGAACCAGATTCATTCTGTCAACCTCAACGTGAATGTAAACGGGGGACGTAACGTTGTTGGAGACGTTCTGGACAACGTGACTTACAACCCTTTGTGTTGTAACGTTACCGCACTTCAGCGTCTCGTTCTGGGTAATTACCTCCTTGGCCACCGTAACCACTACCTCCTTATATCCCTGAATAGTCCAATTCCCAGGAGTTAGGGCGGAGGAGTATGGAAGCTTCACCACGTTCTGCCCATCGTGGGTAATCAAGACGTAAACTGTGGTGTTAGTTGCGTTCTCGGTTATCGAGATAGACCCCGTGGCAGTGGGAGGAACCACGAGGTTGACGGGATGAGGTCCTAGGGTTAGGTCATACTTAACGTGGGCGTTAATGCTCACGCTACCTAGGGCAAGAACGGCAATTCCAAGCGCAAGAAGGAGAGTTCCAATCTTCATGGCTCTAACCCCCTAAACTTCGTGAAGGATATCATAAGCGTGATTACTGCGACGAAGACCTCAGTCCAAATCCCGGTAATGATCTGCGGAACTAGGTTCTTTCCCAGTGAATCGGCTATCCAAAGCACGTAGGGATTGGCAAAGGAACTTAGGTAGAGGAGGGAGGTATTACCCTCGAGTATCTGGTAATATCCAAGTGCACCTCCGAACACGAAGATTGAACCTAGGACGAACATGGAGGTTAAGGTTGCTACCCCTGGGCTCCTCAGGAGTATCGTGAGAAGCAGGACCACATTGAGCGAGAAGAAGTAACCTGCAGTGAAGGTTGCCAGGATCAGTGAGGGTACCGCGATCCCCGAAAGTGAGGAGTACAGGACTGAGGTCAATAGCCAGAGAAACCAGGGCAACACTACGTCTGATAAGTAGATGTAGACGAAGAGGATTTCCCTCCTCACCGGCATGGTAAGGAAGGAGATGATACTTCCCTTGTAAACGTGATCTCCAGTGACGAAAATGGCGTTCCTCAAGCCAAGGGCAAAGGCTAGGGTCTCGGACACGCTAATCACAGGCGTAAAACCTAGGACCACCCCAAGGAGACTGAAGTTTCCCCTCTCGTAAAACGCTGACAAGAAGATATTGGCAACCAGCATTGTTGGCACCACGAGCTCCAGGGTAGGTTCCCTGTACCTCTCCCTGAAAATTATCCTAAATATTTGAAAACCTCTTGAATGCCTCATCTAAAGACGACCTCCTCACGGTGATCACGTTGATGCCGTGCTCGTCCAGTAGATCCACGACCTCACGAAGGTTCCCGAACACCTTTATGTAGCCTCCCTCTAGCACGCCCTTTCCCAGAACTTGGAGTGCCCTCTCCGGGTCATCAACGAGGAGGTAGATCTCACCCTCCTCGACCTTGAGGGCTTGATTTATTGTACCCGAAAAGGTGACCCTTCCCCTATTGATGAACACCACGTGAGTTATCACTTTCTCGAGCTCAGAAAGGATGTGGGAGGAAATGAAGAAGGTCACTCCCTTGCGGTGAAGTCTCCCGACTACGTCATAGAACTCGAGTCTTGCCTTGGGATCCAGGTTGGCCGTTGGTTCGTCGGCGACTATCAGATCTGGATCCCTTATGAGTGCTGAGACCAACTGGACCCTCTGTGCCAGCCCTGAGGAGAGCTGGGAGAGCCTCTTGTCCAGATGAGGAGTTAGGCCAAACTCCTCGATGAGGTCCCTGGGATCCCTTTCGTATACTCTCCCCACGTCGTGGAGATATTCCTTTACCTTGACCTCTTGGGGGTGGTATATACTTGTGAAGATGATTGCAACCTTCTCGTAGATCCTAGGGTTGTTCCAGGGATCCATTCCCATGACCTCCACTTTCCCTGAGGTCCTCTTAAGTAACCCCGTGACTATCTTGATCGTGGTAGTCTTCCCTGCTCCGTTGGGGCCAATGAACCCTGTGATGGAACCCTTCTCCACGCGGAAGCTAAGCGAGTCTAGAACTGGCCTCTTCCCGTACACCTTTGTGAGGTTCTCTGCAAGTATCATTGAGAAAAGATCTTAGTAGGGTTAATATATCTCTGCCCATTTTAGGGCAAGGCCTTTCATGGAGGATGAGAGACGGACATGATTATGTTTCCTTGTCGTGATTTACTAGAGACCTCTTCAGGATCTCAGACCCTCCGTGCACCTGAACCCCTATCCCTCCGACAGTACGACTTTCCCAGCCACCGCCTTATCTACATCCCTGAAGAACTTGAAATAGAGAAACGAGTTCAAGACCGTGGCAACAAAGGCCGCCTCGAAGGGTATGGCAAACGAGAGAGCATGCATTATGTAGCCTGAGAGAGAAGTTGACGCAGCTGCGGGTATGAGTCTACCAGCTTGATTAGCTCCTGTGGCAGTCGCCCTCCTACCCTCCCCTATCAGATTCATCATTAATGCCTGCTGGGCTGGTAGTGCTATAACCCTAAGTGGGGTGAAAAGAACGTAGTCTATGGAGGCAAGGTACCATACTCCAAGGAAGGGGAAAAGAAGTACCATGACCGCAGATATTGTCCTTGTGATTATGATTAATCTCACGAATCCCAGCCTCTCCGTTAACGCTGGTGTAGCAAGCATGGCGCTCGCGGATATAACCCCTCCTAGGGATACGAGATCTCCAATGAAGCCCTGTGATAGACCGTATACCTCACTAAAGATGATGGGTATGAAGGGGACTATGAGCCCCTGTGATACCCCGTTCAGAATCCCAGTGAGGGTAAACTTCTTAATAACGTCGTTATCTCTACTCGCGACCTTAGGTTCCTCCCTCCTCCTCGGCTTGAAGTTCTCCTTCACGGGGATAACCGCTAGGGCTGAGAGACCAGACACTAGAAGAGAAATGATAAATAACTCCTCGTAACTTGAACCGTTCGCCAGGAGTGCCCCAGCGGAACCTGCGTAACTGGAGATTATTGTGAACCACGAAAAAATCTTCGTTCTCTCCTCAGGCTTTACCTTCTCGGTGAGGAGGGCAGTCTGCATGGGAGCGACGCTCGCACCTACACCTCCTCCGACTAAACCTCCCGCTATTCCGAAACCACCAAGGGCAGAAGACAACATGAGTAGAAAGAAGTTGGATGTGAGGAGGAGTATCAACACGGACAAGGGAAGGAAAGAGAGGGTAATGAGCAGTATTTTCTTTCTTCCATACCTATCGGAGTAGAATCCCAGGACTAAAGTGAGGAGAGGAGTGACGAATGCCCCCACGCCAAACAGTATTCCAACCTGGAGTAGGGACAAGTGAAGTCCATGAACGTAATATAACCCCACAATCACAGCAAGAAGACCTGCTGCGAAGCTCCTTGCAACCCTCGAGATCATTAATAAAAAGACGTCCCTTTGCATACATTACGTGTTCGGAAGGAACATTAAATATTTTATGATTAACACACTAATTACTCAGGGATGGGCCATTTTCCCGTCGAGAATCCGTAAAAGTCCTCATAAACCATGTATTCTATGTGGGATTCGTTTAGTCTTTGCAGTAGGTTGATGTACTCATCGCGATTCTCGTAAATGCAACCAACGGGAATCATTCCCTTATAGTAGTCCCTGAACATTACGTAATTGTCAGAGAGAAGCCTTAGAACCTTGTTCGTGGTTTCTACCTTCTTCTCGTCCTCACAAATAACGGTGATAGCAAACATGGTTTTACCCATCAGCTTGGTCGAGTCCAGTTGCGGATAGAGCCAAAAGGCCCTTAGCTTCACCATGGAGTCCAGGGCCCTCTTCACCGTCCTATACTTGCTTTTACCCTCTCCTTGTATAACCTTTTCAGCTATCATGGGGACGGTAAGGGAGGTATCATCCCAGAGCACCCTCAGAATCTTCCTCTCTAGGGAGTCCTTCCTTCTCAGGTTGGAGAGGACGACTTCCTCGTGATGGGTCTCAGGTTTAACTGATACGTAACTGGCCTTGGTTACGGTATTGTCTAGAACGTCTATCTTGTACTTGAGGGACATGTACTCTAGCTTCTCCTTTAACGTTCCCTCTTCAGACACAACCTCCATAACCACTAGGGAGGTGTCCGAGGGAGGACCGACGTTGGTTCTGTAGAAACTCTCCAGGAACGTTGGGGGATCAACCTTCACACGATCGTAGATCGCCATTACCTCACGCGTGGGGGCCATGGCCAGGAGAATGTACTTTGATAGACCTAGGTAATCAAGGTTGAGGGCCATGTAGAGCTTCTCTGACAGAAACCCGGAGGATTTCATCTCCTTGAGCCTCCTTTCCACCTTACTGAAGTTCAGCCCGAGCTTATTGGATATCCTAGAGGGCGTGGGATAATGAAACGCAATCTCATCACCGGGGAAGTGAAGAAGTCTAACTATGTCCCTTGAAATTTCGTCGAATATCAACAAATCCGCCTTTCCTGACAATATCTTCATCGTAAATATTAAACTTTGCTCATGTTTAACGAAAAGTTGTCAATTCTCATTATCTTGGGATAAATAAAAGGTAAGTGGACTAGTCTGTAGGGACTAGGATTCTCCGTTAGATTGATTACCAATCATGAAAGGTACTTAGAGGAACTAGAGAGTTTCTCTTGGCGAAATACTTTTCAACCACTACTAGCAATAATTTTATCGTAGCTTAAATTTCTTACTCCTTTGATTTATTAATTAACTTCTCTATAATTATACTAAAAATTCTTCTTGCCCTTTATCTCCACAAGTCTCCTGCAAATGTTATTCCTGAGTTGATGGATTTCATTGAATCAACATGGAGACGATGGACTTAAGTGGACTAAATAAAAACCAAGAACCCTCCTTAAATCCCTCTTCTGTCTAGTCAAATTTTAAAACTAACTATTACATAATGATTATATGGCCAAACATTACAGGATAATGATAACTACTAATAAGTTGAATGCTGACGAGAGAACGATAGGGTCTATTGCCAGGCGATACTTTAATTTAGATGCCGAACCAAAAATAATTAATCCAGACGAGAAAATTAACATTTTATTAAGGTTAAACTTTGACAAACCGTCTGTTAACAGGGATATCAATAATATTTGTGACGTAATTGAAGATATAATTAAGTTTTCTCAAGATTTGAACCTAGCATGGAACTATGTGGAGATCATAGAGACTGTAACCTATGAAGAAGTAGGAGCTGTGGCAGGCGGTGCTGTTGGGGGTATAGGTGGATATCATGCCACCAAAAACAACTTAGGAACTGCGATACTATTGGCCTTAGGTACCATGCTCGGCCACTTGATCGGTAAAAACTACGAAGTAGTGAGTAAAATTGTTTGCAAATATATGAACTATTTAGGTACTCCAATAATAGTGGCTAAAAACGAGTGAAGACTTTCTGGAGAGATCTAAAACTTATCTTTCAATTTGTAATGATCTAAAAGAAAAGTATCAAAGAAAATTTATTATTGATCTCGTTTCTTCTATTGAAGAAATCTCGAAATATATCTATTATGAGTTGCTAAAGAAATGTTTAGTTAAGATTGTAGAGACCGAGATTAATCACGGTATTCAGGCCTTGAGGAAACTATGCAATGATATTGGAAAGGATATCTCTGCATTGAATCGGGAACATGAATTCAAATATCAGTTTTTCTTATTTATAAGTTATTATTCGAGTAATGGAGCGCTTCTGCAGGAAGGATTCCATGAACAGGCTAATGAATTCCGTAATCAGGCTAAGCAGATTACCTCAATAAGATCACAGTACCTTAGCGGTGGAATTGAGTTAGGTGACGAAGATAAATTGACAAAATTGTCGGAAGAGTTAGAGATGAAGTTAGAACAAGTTATAGGTTCTTTGAAAGATCTGGATAACATAAGTGTTAATGAATGTAAAAAACTTGAAATGTGGCAGACACTCTCTGAATTTATGAAAAAGTGAGGGTTCCAAAGGCAATGAAGTAAATTTCTAACTTAGGTCCTTCTCTAGGGCTATGAAGGTGGCAGGAATAGCTTCCGTGATTCAAGCTTCATCTACTCCTCTGGACCTGGCAACAGGGTTTACATGAACTCAACGAGCTCCAGGCTCCCTTCTAGGCCCTTCCACCGCCGTTAACATCCCGCAATCTGCAACGGAACTGCACATGGGATTACCTCTCTCATCGAACTTCACTGCCTCCATCATGACCTGAGAAACTCCCTGAAGGACACCTCCTATGATCTGACCCTCAATTTCCTCATGGTTGAGGACTCTCCCCACGTCATCTACGGCATAGTACTCCACAACCCTGAAGATCCCCGTCTCATGGTCAAGCTCGACCTATTCGCCGAAGTATGTCGCATTCGCGACACCATCTCTTTCCTCTAAGTACACATTCCTCTATGCCTCTGTCGCAACGTGGAGCACGAGCTTCCCCGTCTCTTAGAACTTATCGCTTCTTTAAGGCCTTCTTAACTCTTGGTCATGGGATAATTTTTGAAAAGTCTTCAATTCCTACGTCACACTTCAAACTAGAATTGGGTTAAGCCCCCTTATTCTTTCGAAATCTTTATCTTTCGTTAAGAGAACTAATCTCCTATTTATTGCTTGAGAGGCAATCAGTATATCCACCAATCCTATCAGTTTTCCCTTATCTTTCAATTCCCTGTAAATTGTTGATGCCACTACACTGTCCTTCCTGGTGAGAGGAAGTATTCCATCAAGTGAGTAGATGAACTCGAGAATGTCCTCTTTTACCACACTTCCTATTAATAGCTCAAAAAGTGATAGGGAACTCGCATAAATTTTATCAGCATTTAGCATGACGCCCCTTACCTTTTCATTACCTCTCATGAATTCAATTAGGGCTGATGTGTCCGCTAAAAGCTTCATTTAACTCTTCCCTGGCCCTTTTCATTTCCTCTTCTAACTGTTTAGCTTCGTCTTCCCCTAGAATACCAAAAAACTTCATTAATCTTCTATTTCTAGCCTCTTTCGATTCTTTAATCAACTCCTCTATAATTGTACTAAAGCTCTTATCTCCCTTTATCTCCACAAGCCTCCTGTAGACATCATCCCTTATCATGATGGTCTTCATATGATCTATATACAGACTATAGGCAATAAATATTTTGCTAGGTGCACTCCGAATCAACTTCAAGATGGATTTTTCCAGGTAAACGTGCTAATTTCTCTAGATTATGACGGACTCTGATCATCGGGTAGCTATTGTAGAACAGTGAGAACTGTGGACCGATTGTTAATGAGTTAAACAGCATACTACGCTAAAAATTCCTTATTTCCTCAATTTAAGAGTACTACTGAGGCTCAAACGGTAATGAACTCAATCTCCTACCTAGCGCCTTTTCTAGGGCTATGAAGGTGGCAGGAAGGGCTCCTGTAGTTCCAGCTTCGCCCACCCCCCTGGACCCTGACAACAGGGATGACCTGAACTCGACGTAGTCCGCGTTAACCCTTCTAGGCCCTTCCACCGCCGTTAACATCCCGCAATCTGCAACGGAACTGCACATGGGATTACCTCTCTCATCGAACTTCACTGCCTCCATCATGACCTGAGAAACTCCCTGAAGGACACCTCCTATGATCTGACCCTCAATTTCCTCATGGTTGAGGACTCTCCCCACGTCATCTACGGCATAGTACTCCACAACCCTGAAGATCCCCGTCTCATGGTCAAGCTCGACCTTAGCCACATGTGCCCCTGGAGCAAATATGTCCTCTGCCCTGTAAAAGACCTCAACAGTCATCTCCCTGCTTAGATCCACCCTTCCTCCCAACTTCCTCTTGAGTTCCTGGGCTGCAGCTAGCGCAGCTGAACTACCTATCGTTCCCCCTCTGGAACCGAAGCTCCCTATACCCTCCTTAACCCCTTCACTATCTCCAGTCCTGACCTCAACCTTCTCCGGGTCAATCCCCAGCTCTTCAGCCACGACTGTCCTAAACGAGGATTCATATGCCTGTCCATGAGCGCCCAACCCTAGGTGAACTATCACTTTCCCGTCTTTGACCTCAATTCTGGCGCTCTCTCCCGGAGAGGTTCTGACAATTTCCGTGAAGGTGACTAGGGAGACTCCCTTAGATGTTTCCCTGAGCTTCCTGTAGTAGTTCGCGGCCCTATCAAAAACTTCCCTGTATCCAGCTGCGTCGTACCTCAGGCCTAGGGGAGTCACGTATCCAGAGTCGTCAACTAGGTTCCTCCTCCTTATCTCCACAGGATCCATTCCCAGTTCCTCCGCTAGATCTTCCACCAAGGTCTCATGAATCAATGCCGCCTCGGGTCTTCCTGCACCCCTGTAAAAGCCCATGGGCGGAGTATTGGTGTAGACTGTAATTGCCCTGACTGAGGCGAACTTCAGTTTGTAGGGACCGTTGGAGAGCCTAGCCACGAACTGAGAGGTGAAATAATTTATTCCATATGCGTATGCACCCATATTCGCTATGACCTCTCCCTCCATTCCTAGCATTTCTCCTGACCTGGTAGCGTAGAGCTTCATGTCTGAGACTTCTCCTCTTCCCTGTGATTGGGTGTTGTTAAGTATCTCAGACCTCGTCTCAATCCACTTCACGGGTCTTCCCAGCTTTAGGGAGGCCAGAGCGGCCAGAACGTACTCAGGGTATCCTCCGCTCTTGTTTCCAAAACCTCCTCCCACATTTGGAGGTGAGCTCACCTTGATCTTCTCTGGAGGTATCCCTAACAACTCGTGAAGGTCATTCCTCACACCGAAGGGGGCCTGAGTCGAGACCTTAACGTTCAGCGTATCACCGTCCCACCAGCACAGTATGCCCTTTGGTTCCATGGGATTTGTCGCCACCCTGCTCTGCTTAATCTTCCTCCTCACCACCACGTCAGCCTTGTCCTTAAGGGAGAGGTTGCCTCCCTGAAGGAGTTGATCCATGAATATATTGCTCTTGAGCTCTGGGTGAATTGGCTCGCTTTCAAGGGCACTTTCAGGATCAGTAACAGCATTTAGCTCCTCATAATCTAGGGAAACGTCGTCCGCGAGGTCCTCTCCCTCATACCTATCCTGTACCACAAAGGCCATTACTGGTTGACCCACGAAGTTAACTCTTCCATTCGCTAGGACTGGCATTCTGGCAACCTGAAAGCCTTCTGAGGGTCCAAAGAGTCTTACGGGCATCCAGTTCCTTATCTGCTCCCACGTAAAGGTTAGAAGGGCCTTCTCCGGACCCGACACGGACTTGATTACTCCCCTAGCTATCGGGGATCTAACTACGTGAAGGTAAGCAGTATTTGAGGGAGTTATATCATCTATGTAGAGTGACTTTCCCACTACTATGGGATAATGTTCCTTTAACATATCCTATAATCTAGGAAAATACGTATTAAGCTTAACCATCTAAATATTAACTTTCTTTGGGATTTGGTCAACATGGGTTATTCCTTGTACATACGAGTTTTCGATGAGAGGGTAAAGATAGCTAAAACATGAATGACCTTAGATAAGGTGCTATTAGAAGGGGAAAATTGAAGTGATGGAGCTACACCATGTTACTGTTAATTCTCCCTAGAAAGCAAGGATACTTATATGCTCTAAGTTATTGTACAAGATCGGGAGACACTAACCAAGTCCTAAAAAGAAAAATAATTAACTATTTAAACTTAAACAAACATGTAATATCTCTGTGTCCAACGCCTCTCTCAAGGGTTTAAGATGGTTAGGCCCCCTGGCCATTGTATGGGGATTAACGTATCCCTTGACCAAGATAGTTTCAGCGGATGTCTCTCCCATAATAATTACTTGGGTCAGATTCGTGATAGGAGCACTTTTCTTTTTGATCGTCTCAGGCTTCAAGATTTCAGTGGGAAGGAAACAACTAGTTACCGCGATCTTCAATTTCACTATCTTTATGTTATGCCTCAACGTGGGAACATCCATATCTTCAAACCCAGGTTTAGCAGCACTAATGATCTACACTCAGCCCATCTTCGTGATTATTTTTGAGAGAATTCTGGGAACCAGCATCTCCACTAGGTCGGTAATCGGAATTCTCCTAGGTATCTTGGGGCTAGCCTTTTCCATAACTTCGGCGAGCCTCGACCTAGGAATTCTGATAGCACTTGCGGGAGGAATAAGCTGGGCTATAGGGACTGTGTACTACTCAAGGAATCTCAAGGGGGAGAGTATTCCAAAACTTAATGCCTTCATGAGCTTGGTCTCGCTTCCAGTGGCCTTGGTCTTGACCCCCCTGGACTATTACTTTACCTTTACGCCCCTAGCACTGGTTCTCTTGATCGCGTTAGGGATACTGGGGCAAGCGCTAGGTTATATCCTCTGGTTTAACGCCCTGAAGGAAATGGGAAGCATTAGGGCCTCAGCGGGTTCCCTTCTGGTCCCCATTGCGGCGTATATCCTTAGCTTCCTTACGTTGGGCGTGTTACCCTCACCTGGGGAGGCAATTGGTTCCATCATTACCTTGATAGGAATTTATTTGACCATCACCTCGAGGAAATAGATATGTGGGTTACACAATTCTACGACACGAGGATTGTTTACGGAGAGGGGTCACTTGAGCACCTAAGGGAGCTTCAACTGAGCGATGTTGTCGTCGTGACCACCAGAAGTCTATTAGATTCTCCACTGCTCAAGGAGGTTGTCTCGTCTTTGAGGAACTTCAAGATAGTGAGGGGCCCCTCCCAGCACACTCCTAAGGAGGAACTCGAGAGTCTCTCGTCACTGATCGAGAATAAGGTGGTACTTTCCCTGGGTGGAGGAAGCGTGATAGACGCTGTCAAGTTGTCTTCTCCTAGGTTCCACATATCAATTCCCACCACTCTCTCAGGAGCTGAGCACACGGCCGTTGCCGGATACAGCGAGGGCGGACTTAAGAAATCCGCGAGGGTCACTCCCCCCAACGTGGTGATACTCGACCCTACGGTACTTCGGTGGACTCCCAGAAGGTTATTGGTGACCACGGCATTTAGGGCATTGGATCACGCTGTGGAGGCAAGTTACTCCACTCGGAGTTCCCCCTTCACTGATGCGCTAGCATCAAAGGGTTACGAGTACCTAGTTAAATGCCTTGAGAGCTGGGATCTGGGCCTCTGTCAGGTCGGAACTTGGCTAGCCTCGCTCTCATTCATGTATGCAGGTAGAGGGCTAAGTCACGTATTCGGTTACGTGTTTGGCCCTGCGTTTAACATACCCCACGGCGTCACGTCATGTATATCCCTGGTAGAGGCGGTCAAGTTCAACGGTGGAGCAAAAAAGCTGGGTAACGTGGTTGAGACCCTTGAGGCTCTCCTCGAGAAGCACGGGGTGAAGGAGAGACTCTCAAACTACTCTAGATTGGATGACGCCTTGAAGTACTCTAGGGTTCTGAAGGAGTTAACGAATTCCTCTGAGAATCCAAGAAAGATGACGGACGATGACGCAGTGAGGTTCATTAGGTCGGTTTACTGAACACGCGTAGATAACTGCAGTGTCAAAGTGTCTATCTTGCCTCCTTCACTATCATCCCGAAGCCTCCTGCCTCCTCTGACAGCCTGTAAAGTCTTACCTTCTTCTCCTTGGCAAAGGTCCTTGGTGCATCAGTGAAATCGAGGTTATCGATAAATATTATCCCTCCAGTTCTGAGGTGATCCCACACTGTTCTAAGCTCGAACATCACGTTTTCAAACGTATGCTCGCTATCATGAAGGAATATGTCCACTTCTATCTCCCTCACAAGGTTAGGTAATACGTCAATGCTCCTGCCTATATGCAGTCCCCACTTCCCCCTTAACCTCTCAGGAACTAAGAAACCTAACGCCATCCCGTTCTCCAGTTTTTCCCTGACATCTATGGAGTGGAGTACTCCCCTTTCCAGTGCTGAGAGGATCATCGTAGACGATACACCTGGACCTACACCAGTTTCGATTACTATTTCTGGGTTACATTGCTTAACAACGGCGTAGAGGATTATCCTTTTCTGTTTGGTTAAAGCATAAGGGAAAGAATTGCCAAGCTTCCTACTCAGCTCGAGGCTTATTTCCTCGGCTTCCTCCTCGTACTTACTGAGATCACGGCCAAACACTTCCTTGAGTGTTTCCATAACTATTTGATGATTTTCCAAGTAATAATTCGACGTATAAACTTAGCGGAGGTTCTCAGTCGATTTCATGGAACTTGAGATCTGGAATCACAACTCTAAATAGTGATGTGAAATATAGTGCGATTTAATCTCCTGAATATCTTTTAATATAGTATTGTTAAAGACTCATAATAATCTAGTTTTTTATTTACAATTATTCTCACCCTAGGTCTTTGCCGTTTATCTCTGTTACATTGAATGGGGTGATAACGCTATGAGTGGTCGAGAAAAAGATTTTAATTTTATAAGGAATCATGCTAACTATTATTCACTGAACTAGATATGTATCAGGAGAAACAGAAGTTAAATCAATTATATAACTATATGCAATAAATTAAATCAGAAACTTTATTTATACATATTGGATCAAGACGGTAGAACATTTGAATTACTGGCCTTAAAATTCCTCTCCCTCGCCTTACGTTCACGATCTAGATTCATTTATCCCGTATTTTGAGTATACAGGAAAATCTTTTATATGTCAATGATTTAAATTGATTAACTAGAGATGGAACAAATGACACAGACAAGAGGAAAGAAAAGCGATTACGTCTATGAGAGGTTGAAAACTGATATTCAGAGAGGGAAATTCTTGCCTGGCCAAAGACTAGTGGAGGACACCCTCGCCAAGGAATACGGTTCAAGTAGGAACACCATTAGACTCGCCCTCACGAGGCTAGAAAATGACGGAATAGTTAAGAGAACTACCAGCGGTGTTATTGTGTCGTTCATTGACCTAAAGGAGGCTGTGGAAATACTTGAGGTGAGAGAAGTAATTGAGGGATTCCTGGCAAGAAAGGCTGCCACCAGGATATCTGAGGAGAGCCTCCAAAGACTTGAGTCAACCCTGATGGAGATGAAGACTGCCTTAGAAAACAGGGAATTCTTGAGGTACTCGCAATTAAATGAAAGGTTTCATAGCATAATTTACGAAGCCTCTGGAAACACCACGGCCCAGCTCTTCTTGTCAACTCTAAAGCTAAAGATGATTAGATACCAGTTTAGGACTGTAATGGTACCAGGGAGGGCCGAAGTTTCATGGAACGAACACTTCAGGATTTTCCAAGCATTGAAAAACCATGACGAGAACGAGGCTGAGCTGTGGGCAAGGACTCATGTCAAAAATGTAAGGGAATTGATCCAAAATAATAAGGAACTTTTAGATCTAGTTGCTACGTGAGCTAATACCTAAAGGGAACTAGGGGAGGCAGTCCCTTTAAGAACCTAATAACTTCTTCTATTGCAGAATTAGCGTTCTTTATTGAGGCCTCAAAGGTTGAACCTCCAATATGGGGAGTAATAATCACGTTATCTAGGGAGAGCAATGGATTGTCTACTTTAACTGGCTCCTCCTCAGGCGTATCGAGGGCCGCCCCCGCTATCTCCCTATTCCTGAGGGACTCATATAATGCCTTATCGTCAATTATTCCCCCTCTACTAACGTTTATTAGGATGGCGGTCTTTTTCATGGTTTTCAATCTTTCGCTGTTGATAAGATGCCTGGTGGATTCAGTTAATGGTACATGGATTGAGATTATATCTGACTTTGATAGAAGTTCCTCCAGCGGGAGTGACTTGACCCCATATTTCTCCATTATCTCCGATGACACGTATGGATCGTATCCCAGTACCTTGCAGTTGAATGAAGTGGCAAGTTGTGCAACTCTTTTCCCTATGTTCCCAAACCCCAGGATTCCCCAGGCCTTTCCCTCCAGTTCATGTCCCATGGTGTCCTTAGGCTTAAGCTCACTCCACTTTCCTGCTTTCACAGACAAGGCAAGTGGAATTACTTTCCTATAAAGTGCAATTGCCAGCATAATAGTAAGTTCGGCGACGGCGACCGAATTTCCTCCAGGATTATAGGTAACGATGATATCCCTTTCCTTGGCTGCCTTGAGGTCAACCCTAGTTTCATCAACTCCTGCACCAGTCCTAGCTATGAGTTTCAAGTTTCTAAGTTCCCTTATTATCTTCGACGATATCTTAGCCTTTCTGTCAACTATGGCAACAGCGTCCTTTAGAAGGGAGACTATCTGATCCTCTGGAGCGTATGGATCGAAGTATACAATTTCTGCTAACGAATTTAACTCCCTAACCTTTTCCTGGTCAAGTTCCTCAACTATCACCGAGGAATCTATACCAACAACTGGTTTCATGATGTCGACCCCATATCACTCCTCTAATAGTTTTCTAGGATTATCCGCTATCATCCTATGTATTTCATCCCCTGAAAAACCAGCTTCCAGTAGCTTTTGGGCAAACATTATCATTCCCTCCACAGGATAGGGTGCGGTGGGCTGACCTAGATCGGTGGACAATACGTTGTTTTCTATTCCCGTCTCCCTTATTCCCCTTATCACGACGTCCCATGTCGTTTTCCCAGAAAAGGGAGTGGTGAAGCACCTTTCAAAGACTGGGTTATAGTCCAGGAGCTTAACCTGCTCCTCCACCCTGTAAGAAGTAGAAGGAAATTCAGGATGGGTCACAACTATTCTCTTCACTCCGTACTGAGAGGCAAGAGGGATGAACCTGAGACCGTCCTCCTTACTAATGTGACCAGTAGCGAGAATCATGTTATACTTCTTAATGATATCCAGAACGTCGTATACTTCCTCCCTAAGCTCTTGGCCTTTCCAGATCACTATGGGAGTTGCCTTGTTTAGGGACTTCAGTTCCTTGCTCAGTTTAGCCCAGTAGGGGGCCTTGGACCAATCGTTAACATTAGTCCATCTTCCCTTTTCGTTGATCGAGTCTATGGTAGGCATCCAGACGACCTTTGCGCCTGACTTGGCGCTTACTTCAACCGCAACAGGATTTATTCCACCTACTCCCCAGTTCAGAACAAGACCACCATAGGCCTTGAAACCTTCCACAACATATCTGACTAGTGACGCCCGTTCCGCTGTGGGCATGTAGTGGGACTTAAGGACAAACCCCGCCATGCCCGCCTCCTTGGCCATTCTAGCAAATTCTATATCATTAGCCTTCCTTGAAAGGAGATCTGGGGCAGAGTGAAGATGTATATCATATCCTCCACGGATAAGCTCCTTTGCCTCTTCAACTGAAACCATTATATCACGTGGTGAAATGGGACTAACAAGTTAATAACCTTTCATAGGAAGTTGTAACTCGATGATAAGGTTATTATAATAGATTAAATTAAAAATAATGATTATTTATTAACCGGACACGTCTCTTTCAGGGGCAATAAGAGCAAATATTATGTTACTAAGAATCTCTTTACGCGTTAGATTAATCACACTATAACGCTCGAAGCCCTCGTTAGCTGTAAGGCAATAGCTCATTATCCCTTGGTAATAGCATGTCATGAGGTCACAGCCTATCTACATAGTTAACTCCTAGATCGGCTAAGACTTTCTTAAAGCCGTATATATCCACAGTTAGTTCTCCATTTAGTATCCTCTTCCTTGTTACTTCTTCCTTAGATTCTCTCTTAGATGCATTCTCTAATACCGCGTCTATCTCTTCCCTTCTGACTACAACTACACCATCGTCATCTGCAAGGATAAAATCTCCGGGATCTACGTTAACCCCACCAATGACTATTGGCACGTTAACCCAACCTGGAGTGTTCTTCGAAGTTCCCACTGCCGTGATATACCTGGACCAAACGGGATACTTCATTTCCCTAAGTCTTGCCACGTCCCTAACTCCTGAGTCAGTTATCAGTGCAGAGACCCCCCTAGTGATGAAGGCATTAGCCAACAACTCGCCAAACATACCATTCCTCGATCCTCCACTTATGGTTGTGAGGACTATCACATCCCCAGGTCTAGCCACCTCAAGTGCGGCGTGCAACATAAGGTTGTCTCCATCAGCACATCTCACAGTAATCGCTGTTCCAGCGGCCTTGAGCCCAGGTTGTATAGGTCTAATATCGGGAGAGAGTAAGCCCAACTTGTCCTGAGACTCCGATATCGTCGCAACCCCATATCTTAGAAGCTCCGCTATCCTTTCCTTATCCTTCTCAGATCTAGGAATTTCCCTAACAATGACAGGTTTCACGGAAAGTCCTCTCCAATCACTGGATTATACATGTAGAAGGCCTCTGCATACTTGAAATATGAGGATCTCCCGAACCTCCTCGTCTGTAATCCCCTTAACTGATCCCTGAGCTGGTAATACTCAATCTCGTTCTTTTGGGACTGAAGACAATTCATGGCCTTCACCTTTTTGTCATAAACGTCGGTAATGTTGATGTAGACGTGGGGATAAAACCCAACTTGATCAGCCACATGAGGATCAAAACCGTATATCCTTGGCTCAGGGACCGGAGGATACTCTAGCTTCAGACCGTCTATTGCAGCCAATCTCACGGCGTTGAGTACAGCCTCTGCTGTGTTAACGTGATCAGGTCTAACTTTGTCGTCAGGCCCATGGGTTATGAGTATGTCTGGGGAATACTTTCTTATCAGTTTGGCAATGGTGATAAGCCTCTCCTCATTGAATATCAGAGGATGATCTCCCCAATCCATAAACTCCATTACTGGACTTCCAAGGGATTCCTTCACGCACTCAGCCTCCTTCTTCCTTATTGCCTTTACTTCTTCTACGGTCCTGGCTCCCGCCTTCCATGCGCCCCCAGACTCCCCCCTTTCGCCGAAGGTGAGAGCTACCACGCTGACCTCATTTCCTTGCTTCAAATATTTGGCCACAGTTCCAGAGGCTCTCCATACCATATCTCCCAAATGCGCCCCTATGACTAGAAGTTTCCTACCCATTTCCTCCACCTCTTATGGTTGTATCGTTTTTTAGAAAACTTAGACTAGTTTTCCTAGGTGTATGAAATTCGATCATTGCAAATATTCATATAGCATTTAGACTTTATAATTTGCGCTCGCTGTCATCATTATATCCGCTTTTGCAACATCAAGTTCCTAATGCGCGTAATCAATCCCTCACATTTAGGAGTGGTGGTCCGAACCTAACCCAAATAGTTAAGCAGAGTTGTTGAGCATTAGTGATGAACAGTTTTGTTCACCAAATAAAGCAGTGATGGATCCTACAAGGCATAAAAACTAAGAATTAACTAAGTTGTTTGATACCATAAATAATATATAATGGACAGTTCATCTTGATACAGTTGATATATCAATGGGAGATGATAAGGGAATAATAGGTAAGGTAATTCTAGCTAGCTCTCTGGGTACGGTAATAGATTACTACGACCTTTTCATAGTTTCCACCGCTGCATCGTTAGTGTGGCCATCCATATTCTTCACTGGACTTAGCGCCGCACTCAAGGCCAGTTTAACCCTAATCACCTTTGGTATTACCTACATTACTAGACCGGTGGGAGCGTTCATTTTTGGACATTTTGGAGATAAAATAGGTAGAAGAGACATGCTGGTATGGACACTTGGGCTTACCGCACTAGGTGTGGGAGGCATTGCGGTGCTACCTGAATCCAAAGTGATTGGTACTTCCTTAGCTGTTTCCATGCTCGTCCTTTTCAGGATGATACAGGGAATTGGTCTGGGTGGGGAGTGGGCTGGGGCTTCCTCATTTTCCATTGAATTCCTATCTCACTCAAGGCACAGGGCGTTCCTTACAGGATGGATACAGAACGGAGTAAATATAGGTGTTCTCCTGGCATCGCTTGCCTTTACTACTGTGGCTTCAATCTTCAACAAAACCGAGCTGTTAAACTTCGCATGGAGGATACCATTCGCGATAGGTCTAGCTATCCTAGTCCTTGCAATAGTTATAAGATTAAAAATCATGGAATCGCCACTATTTCAAGAATTGAAGCAAAGAAATCAAGTGGAGAAGCAACCGATCTTGACGGCACTCAAAGAAAAGTGGAAACTAATTCTCCTACTCTTACCTACGGCATTCTTTATTGTGGGTGCTCCTGGGCTATTTGTGAGCGGACCTTACATCCTTGACTTCGTGGTGGCCAAAACACATGCCATTCCTGCTGCGTCCCTGTCCCTTGCGGTATCCTACGCAGCGGGTGGAGGAATATTTGCAACTATCCTAGGTTCCCTCTTGGGAGACAAGTTAGGTAGGAAAACTACAATGATAATTTCCTCAGTGTTGGTGGCAATTTTCCTTTATCCTTTCTACCTAATGGTAGGGACTCTGAGTTATCCGCTAATTGTTGCTGGACTTGTCCTGATAAATGCGCTGTATAAGTTGGGAGACGGGGTAACGCCAGCTCTATTTTCAGAGCTATTTCCAACGAAGTATAGGTATTCTGGATCCGGAATTGCATATCAATTGGGAAGTCTAGTATTGGGACTAGTGTCCGTTTTAGTGATTCCCTTACTCATAGGTGGAAAAGGGATAGTAGTATCATTGCCGTATATAATCGACTTCGGGATAGCGACTGCCATTCTCACTGCGATCACCATATATTTTGCCAAGGAAACAGTGAAAACCGAGGTCGCCTAACTTTTCAGTGAGCAAGCACGCTATGAGCAAACTTACCTAAAACTGTAAAGTAGTGAAGGTAAAGTTTTTAAAAAATCTAAAGAATGAGCATATGAATACCATTTATTTTTGTTTTGTTTTAAACATATCTCGGTTTTTCTGAAATGAATTTCACATGATCCCTGATTAACGTCTTGAAAGATCACTGAGGGCCAATTTTGTATACTTTGCGTCGCTGTCATCCATATGGAACACCTATTCATGGGGCTTACTAAATCCACCATGAATGAAGTAACTCCGAAAAGGGACATAACATTTTATACTAGTTCCTTAATCTGTCATTATGAAACCTGTAGAGATATCCCTCAAGTACCAGGGAAAGATTGAGGTGATGCCTAAGGTTCCCATCTCCAGTTACGACGACTTCTCGGTGATATATACCCCTGGAGTTGCTGAGGTAGTCAAGGAGATTTCTAAGGACAAGGACAAGAGTTTCCAATTAACAAGTAGGTGGAATAACGTAGCTATTATCACGGATGGTACCAGGGTTTTGGGTCTAGGTAACGTTGGCCCAGAGGCATCTCTTCCCGTGATGGAAGGAAAGGCACTTCTCTTCAAGTACCTGGGAGGCGTAGACGCTATTCCCTTGCCTCTGGCTGTGAGGGATCCTGACACCATCATAAACGTAGTTTCAGCTCTAGAACCGTCTTTCGGTGGAATAAACCTGGAGGACGTAGAGAGCCCTAAGTGTTTCTACATCCTTGAAAAACTTCAGGAAAGGATGAACATCCCAGTGTGGCATGACGATCAACAGGGAACCGCTGGAGCTGTACTTGCTGCCCTCATAAACGCCATGAAAGTCGCAGGAAAGGGACTGGACAGCAAGATAGTGATATTTGGAGCCGGTGCAGCTAACATTGCTACAGTGAGACTCCTCAAGGCATATGGTTTCGACCCCAAGAGGATGATAGTGGTTGATAGGGAAGGTGTACTTCACGCTGAGAGGAGGGATCTGGACGCAATGATGTTCAGTCATAAATGGAAATATGAAATTGCTATCTCGACTAACGGGTTCAACATTACCACGTTGGATGAGGCATTCAAGGGAGCAGATATTCTAATTGCTGCCTCCATGCCAGGTCCGAACACTATCCCCAAGAGATGGATTAGCATCATGAAGGACCCCATTGTCTTTGCCTTGGCCAATCCCGTCCCTGAGATCTATCCTTCGGACGCGATAGACGCCGGAGCCAAGGTGGTGGCCACGGGCAGGAGCGACTTCCCTAACCAGGTGAATAACTCGCTCATCTTCCCTGGGGTTTTCAGGGGAGTCCTGGACAGTAGGTCCTCCAAGGTCGATGATGCCATGGTTATAGCGGGAGCGGAGGCCTTAGCGAGATTCGCCGAGAGGAAGGGTATATCGGCCACCTACATTATCCCCAGGATGGATGAATGGGACGCCTATTACGAGTTAGCCTCTGCAGTTGCGGAAAAGGCGGTGGAAAGGGGATACGCCAGGATCAGACTAAGTAGGGAGGAGTTCAGACTAATGGCCAAGACGAAGATAGAGCAGACCAGGAATAAGATAAGGGCGATCCAGAATGTTGATTAGGAAAGCTGAACCCAAGGACATTGACAGCGTTGCTGACATGTTCGAGCGAATGTACACCCTGAACTCAGAGTTTGACCCACTCCTTCAAGTCCACGATGAGATCAGTGAGAGATTGAAGAGGAGCCTTGTCGAGGACCTGAAGAGTGAGGATAGTCTCGTGGCCGTAGCAGAGGATGGAGGGAAAGTAATAGGGGCTGTGAGGGTCAGGCTAGAGAGAAGGGAATACTACATTCCAGAGAAGATGGCAGTCATAGAGGAGATATACGTGATGCCTGGATACAGGAGGGAAGGGGTAGGTGAGAAACTGGTGGACTTCGTAATATCAGAGCTATCCAAGAAAGGTGCGAGATCCATAATGGCTAGATTCCCCGCAAAGAACATCATTGCCGAGTCCTTCTACAGGAAACGAGGTTTCAGGGAGATACACTACGAGTTCATAAAGAGGATATAACCTGAAACTGAGAGAGTTCATGGATCTGTTATAATGCAAAAGACCAAGACCTTGTTTTTCAATGTTGACTTGCTTCTAACTACGAATGGTCAATGCCTAAACCATGTTTGCCATGATAACTCTCATGGCATTCTTCCAAAGTACTTCCTCCTCATGGCCCTCCACATATTTCAATAGGTCATTAACCTTCATCACGTTATCAAATCCCTCGGGTGTCTTCTCTATGCCCAGGAAATCCGTTCCTAGAGATACGTACTCCCATCCGTAAGACTCTCCAATATATCTCAAATTTTCAACCAGGCCTTGAAGCGTGGGCTCCCTCAGGGTTGACACGATCGCGGTAACCCCTATAACTCCCTTAGTTCTAACCACGGCCTCTATTTCCTCATCGTCCAGGTTTCTCCTGTGAGTTTTCAGCTTCATTACGTTCCCATGTGAAACTATCACTGGCTTCCTAGTAATTGAGGCTACGTCCATTACAGTCCTCTTGCCAGCATGTGCCAGATCCACTATTATTCCCAGGGAATTCGCCAACTTAACTAGCTCCTCCCCCTCAGAGGTTAAACCGTAGTCCTTTCCGGACATGCAGGAAGAGGCAAACTTGTTGTCATAATTCCAAGTTAGTCCCAGATTTCTAACGTGAAGCTCCCTGAGAATGTAGATATCCGTGTAATCCCTTAACACGTCAGCCCCCTCTAGGGATAGCAGAAGTTTGGTCACTGGAGCACTTAAGTCCTCACGAGATCTAATTACCTTAACCAGTCCCTTTCTTTCTAGGTACAGGTAAAACTTGATCTGATCCATGAGGAGCTCCCAGGAGAAGGTGGTGGAGTGGGTCGTATACCCATACATAGACGTGAGAAGGTCTGACCTCTCGTCCCTCGTGTTCACATGAGGGAAGAGAGACCCAAAGACTAAGGAATCGAAGTTTCTTAGGAGCTTAAGACTCGATTGATGATCTCCCTCTATTACATCTATCCCCATTTGGTTGGAATAGGCCAAATCCTCATGAAGATCCACAAATTTCATGGTACCGTGTGGATTTCGTCCCCTTAAAAGGTATCTCCTATCAGATCACATGACCCTGATATCACGTTTTCCCTAGACTAGACCTACCCAATGGGGAAAGGCTTAAAATCATATTCTAAAATATGATATTCATGAATATGATATTCGTGGATAGGGAGAAAGAGCTTCAGACCTTGATGCAGAGACTAAATTCCCCTACCTTCGAGCTCGTGATCGTCTACGGAAGGAGAAGAATAGGAAAGACCTCCTTGATATTGAGGGCAATATCTGGGAGAAACGACTCCGTATATTATTACGCCACGGAGAGGAACAACTTGGAAAGATTCAGGGAGGTGGCTCAAAGGAAGTTCCCGGAGGTGAGATATGCTAGGGAGGATTGGGAATCCCTCCTCCACTTCCTGAGAGACAAGGTCGTGATCATAGACGAGTTTCCCTACCTGATTGAAGAGGATAAGTCGATCTTGTCCGCATTTCAGAGGATAGTGGACGAGAACAGGGATAGCAGAACCAAGTTGATACTTTTGGGCTCATCAATCTCCGTCATGGAGGACGTCCTTTCCTACAGGAGTCCGCTTTACGGGAGGAGAACTGCCTCACTCAAGGTAGGGGAGCTTAAGTTCAGGGACCTACGTCATTTAGGGTTCAGCGTAGAGGAAGCGGTGAAGATTTACGGATTTGCGGGAGGGGTTCCCATGTACTTGACCAGGGTTACTCCTCCCTTTCTGGACTGGGTCAACCGTGAGCTCAAGAGAGTTGACTCGTTCCTGAGGGACGAGGTTGATTTCCTGCTTAGGTATGAGTTTAGGGAAATAGGGACTTACAAGGAGATTTTAAGGGCAATTTCCATGGGAAAGAACACCCTCGCTGAGATCAGGGATTACGTCAAGGTGGGAGGTGAAATAAGCTCTTACATCAAGAAACTTGAGAGGATTGAGCTAGTAACAAGGGAAGTTCCAGTTACCGAGAGCGTCAGGTCTAAGATGGGAAGGTATGTGATAAGGGATAACTTCACCAACTTCTGGTTTAGGTTCGTTTACCCCAATCTAAGCCTTATAGAGGAAGGGACGTACGAAATAACTGAAGAGGAGTACGCGAACTACCTTGGCCACGTGTTTGAGAGGGTTTGCAGGGAGTATGTGAGAGACAGATATCGCGTTAGGAAAGTGGGCAGACAGTGGTGGAAGGACGTGGAAATTGACGTCATGGGATTAGGGAATGTTAAGGTTGCAGGGGAATGTAAGTGGAGCAAGGATGTGAATCCCCACAGCGTCCTCGCTAACCTGGAGAGGAAAGTTGAGAGGCTAGGTCTTACCGTGGATCGTTACGTGGTGTTTGCGAGGTCCTTCTCCACGAAGGAGAAGATGGAAAAAGTGGAACTCGTGGACATCAACGACCTCAACTCCTGGTTCATGAGTTAATACAAGAAACAGGCTACTTCATGATCCTGAGAGACCTTCTTCAGGGTGGGTTCGGCGGTCCTACACACCTCCTTTGCAAACCTGCACCTATTTGCATATCTGCAACCCTTGATGGGTATCTCGCCTTCCTGTATGAACTCCATTTTCCTAATCCTTTCCATAAAGCCCTTCGTAGGGGTTACATTGAGTAACTCCATAGTGTAAGGATGTAACGGCTTTCCTATTACTTCCCTTGCTGAACCCCTTTCCACAATCTTTCCTGAATACATCACTGCCACGTTGTCGGACATGTACTTTGCCACTAACATGTTATGTGTTATGAGGAGATAGGATACCTTCCTCCTTTCTTGGATATCAAGGAGGAGGTTTAGTATTTGGGCCTGAATGGAGACATCAAGGTTAGATGTAGGCTCATCCAACACTATGAACTTGGGATCACTGATAAGCGACCTAGCAATGGCTATTCTCTGTCTCTGTCCTCCTGAGAACTCGTGGGGAAACCTTGTTGCCACCCCAGGATCTAGCCCTACCAGGCTAAGTACCTCACCCACCTTATCATCTCCCTTCTCCCCTAGGGGTAGTAGGGGTTCCTTGACTATATCTCCCACCCTCAACCTAGGATCCAGGCTCAGGTAGGGATCCTGAAGGACTATCTGCATTTCTCTTCTTATTGACCTCATTTCTGACTCCTTCAGCTTGGTTATATCCTGTCCCTTGAAGAAGATCTTCCCTGACTTGATCTTGATGAGCTTTAGAATGGCCAAGGCAAGGGTAGATTTCCCACTTCCCGATTCACCAATCACAGTGAAAGTCTCTCCCTCACCTATTCCCAGAGAGACTCCGTCTACTGCCCTTATGACTCTACCTCCCGCAGTGAACTCTACCCCTAGGTTCTCTGTTTCAACAAGGTTAGTATAGGTGGCAGGCAACCTTTCTCCCTCCTAAAACTCTAGTTTCTGGATCCTCTGACATACACTTCTCCATGGCAAACTTGCACCTTGGATTAAAGGAACAACCTGGAGGCAGTTTGAGAATATTGGGTGGAGATCCAGGAATTGACTCAATTCTTTTCTCGTTCTTGTAGCCATCTGGGATCGAGTTAATTAGACCCTTAGTGTAGGGGTGCATGGGGGACTCGACTATCTCCTCAGCTTTACCCTCCTCCACAGCTTTCCCCGCATACATTACCACTATTCTATCTGCTATCTGCCCCACAAGGACTATGTCGTGACTTATAAAGAGAACAGAAAGTCCCAGACTCTCCCTCAACTCCGTGATTAGCCTCATTACCTGTGCTTGGGTTATCATATCCAATGCAGTGGTTGGCTCATCCGCAATGAGGAGGGAAGGTTTTAAGAGATAGGCCATGGCAATCATAACCCTTTGCCTCTCCCCACCTGAAAGTTGATGGGGATACTTCTCCATTATGACCCTAGGCCTCTTTATCCCTACCCTTTCTAACGAGTCCATGATCTCCTCTTCGTTATTCCCCTTTGGAGGTCTCCACGTTCCAATATTCCATCCTCTCTTTCCCAACCTCACGTCTATTGCTTCCTGTAACTGGTCGCGAATCTTCATCGTGGGATTAAGGCTTGACATTGGATCCTGAAATATCATGAAGATGTTGGTACCCCTGTAGAGATATCTTTGGTCCGTCTTAATTCCTGTAATATCCTTTCCCTTAAACAGAATTCTTCCCTTAGATATCCTTGAATTCCTGGGAAGTAAGCCTATGATGGCATGAGCTAGCGTGCTCTTTCCTGAACCGCTCTCTCCCACTATTCCCACAACCTCTCCCTTTCCCACGTCTAGGTAAACATCCCTCACTGCGAAGGCCTCCTTTCCCTCTAGGTAATAGGATACCCAAAGGTTCTCTACCCTAAGCGTTAGCTCTTCTGACGTAATCTCCACCTCTTGGATCCAGGTAGTCCCTAAGCCCCTCACCGAAGAGTGAGAAGCCTACGGCCATTAACGTTATTGTGAGGGCGGGGAAGACGGAGGACCACCAATTCCCTGGCAATGCGGTTAAGCCATCGTAAACCATCCTTCCCAACTCTGGAGTGGGAGGAGGAGCGCCTAGGCCAAAGAAGGCCAGGATAGAGTAGAACAGGATTATGGTTCCCATATCCAGCGTGATATACACTATAACTAGGGATAATATATTTGGAATTATGTGTCTCCTCATGATCTCCCACCTAGTTAAGCCTGCTGCCTTGGCTAGGGTAATGTAGGGCATTCCCCTCACCTGAAGTACCTGACTCCTAACCAGCCTGGCATAAATTGGCCAATTCACCACGATAAGGGCTATCATGCTGAAGTATAACCTTTCAGCCACGTGAGTCTGTCCAAGGATTGTACTTATGGCTAGGGCCAACAATATTCCAGGGAAGGCTAGGAAAATATCGGTGAACCTCATGAGTCCCTCATCCACTAATCCTCCCACGTAACCTGATACCATCCCAACTAGTCCACCTATAAGGGCAGAGGCTCCGGCAATAATGTAGGGTATAGCCACATCGTTGGGAAGAGCAGCCAGAACTCTCGTAAATACATCTCTCCCTTCACTGTCAGTACCGAACAGGTGGTCAGAGGACGGCGGAAGGTTAGCTAGGGCGAAATTAATCTTGTTGGGATCGTAGGGGGTGAGAAGTTTCAGGTCAAGAGCTGAGATAATGGCTGTGACTATGAATCCCACAATGATAACTGCACCTACCAATAACGTTTTACTTGAGAGCAACGCCGTTTTTACACTCATGTTGTCTCCCTCACCCTAGGATCTACCACACTGTACAACACATCTGCGACGAGGTTAGAGATGACCACGACTATGGTAACCACAACGGTCCCTGCTAGTAAGGAAGGAGTGTCAAGGTCAAGTAGGCTTTGGGCTAGGTAATAGCCCATCCCGTAATAGTTAAAGATTGTTTCCACCACTAAGGCCCCTTGAATTGAACCGGCGAATATTACGCTGGAGAGAGTTATGGTTGGAAGAAGGGAATTCCTTAGGGCATGACGAAATATTATTACCCTCTCCTTCAAACCCTTCGCCCTCGCTGTCTTTATGTAATCCATGTTGAGGGCCTCTATCATGGAGTTTCTTGAGAGCCTTGTTATTCCACCGAAACCGAAGAGGGTGAGACTGAGAGCCGGCAAAATCGCGTGATCCAGAGCAGAAGCGAAGGCACTGAAATCTCCCACCAGAAGGGCGTTCAGGATGGGCATGTTATCAAGGAGCCAGAATGGGTAATACTTACCGTTAAATGGGTCATATATCTCGAACTTAGGTTCCTTCAGGGCCAGGATTGGATCCACAGGATACGATGCGGGGAACACGTGTACATCATAGGCTAACACGAGGAGGAGACCCAGTGCCACGAAGAAGGGAGGGACGCTTCTCGTTATCGTGTAGATCATCCTGATGGCATTGTCCAGAAGGCCGTTGGGCTTGAGACCAGATAGGACACCTAGAGGAATCTCAATAATCAACTTGAGTACGAGTGATATTACCGCAAGTTCAAGCGTAACAGGAAGGTACTCCTCCACGAGCTGTATCACGGGAGTTTGATAAAGGGGCGAAATCCCCCAATTTCCTGTGAAGAAGTTCTTGATATAATAGATGAACTGAACATACCACGGGGAGTTAAGATGATAAAGCTCGGTAATAATCTGTATTTGTTCGGGTGAAGCCTCTGGGCCAGCCCATATGGAAGCCGGATTAGGGGCCGCAACGTTTACCAAGAAAAAGACGAGAATTAACTCACCAAAAATAACTAGGAGCGCCCCAGCCACACGTTTTCCTATTAATTTCGCTAGCCCCATGCTCTTCCCTAGTATATTGTTGCGTAGAACAATCCATCAAACCCTGGACTGTAATATATACCTTGAATTCCATGGGCAGTCACTGTATATGCGATGAAGTCATCGAGCCATACGTATTGGGCCTGCTGTAGCGAGAGTTCTGTGATCTCATTGAAGATTTTCTGGAGCTGAACTGGATTATCAGTCCTCACTGCTTGAATTATGAGGGAGTTTATCTCTGGATTATCGACGAAAGCTGGATTGCCGTGGTGAAGCCTCGCCTGAGACATTAGGTAGATGGCAGGATCAATGGGGCTGAGGACAGGTGGGAAGTTAGCTGCAAGCTGGAACGCTGGATAGCTGCTGGAATTGGGTGGGTTGAGGTAGGACTCTACAATGGTAACTGTGGACTCGGGGTTTAACTGGACCTTTATTCCTATTTGAGCTAATTGCTGCTGTATAATGAGGGCCTCATCTTGAAGTGCCGTGCTACCTGTCTGGTAGGTCAACACTATGGTTGGGAAGGGCGTTCCACCTGGGTTAACCGTTGTGCCGTTGGGAAGGGTTAAGCTAAATCCTGCTTGGGTCAGGAGATTTATGGAAAGGGCAGGGTCTTAAGTATAGCCTTGAATCGAGGAGTTGTAGAAGGGAAGGGACGGATCATTGGGACCAACATAGCTTAGGGCTAATCCGTCGTAGACCTGCTGTTGAATCTGCGTAGCATTTATGGCATGCGCGATGGCAAGCCTCACATTGGTGATGTTGAACGGATACTGGTAAGCATCTATTGCCAAGAAGTCAATCTGCGGGGATGGTCCCCAAACATAGACTGTCCCATAGGTTCCATTATACATGACAGGATAATGTGTATGGGTCCTTATGTAGGAAATCCCCTGCGAGCCAATTATCTGGGGTAAGTCTATAATATCTATCTGGGCTATTTGGGCCTTCCCGGATTGAAGGTCGCTTATCCTAAGTGCCTCGTTGGTCTGATAATCTATTACAATGGTCTCGATCTTGGGAATAGCTAACATGAAGTTTCTCTCAGACTGAGGAACTTTGGACGCCCAGTAATTGGGATTTGCCTGCAGGATTACGTAGGACTGACCCAGTGGAGTTTCCAACATGTAGGGACCTGAGCCTAGGGCATGAGTTGAAAGGTAAGTGTTGGCAGTATCTATCTGGACTCCTCCGTGTTCGTCTACGAAGACTGGATCAACTACGGCTCCAGCAGATGTGGAAATTGCAGCTAGGAATGCAGAGTATGGATACTGAAGGTTGAATTGAACAGTATAGGGATTCACCACGACCACTGCCTGATAGGGATAACTCATGACCTTTTGAATGGTCTGATTGCTTACATTGAAGTGGGAGAGAATATAGGCCAAATCGTAGGCTGCCTGTTCGTATGCCTGAGTTTTGTTTGAGGGGAAAGTGTAACCAGCATATTCAAGGGCCTGAAGAGTACCGTTGGGCAATTCGATAGTCCCGGTAGCGCCACTGGGTAGCTTCCCTACAAATCCAAGTCCGTTATTGACTGATAGTCCTTGACTAACGTAGACCGAGATTCCAAGATTCATTAACATTGTTCTGTACACCGAGAACCAGACGTCGGTTGCGTTCAATGGATCACCATTGCTGAAGGTTATAAATGGCCAGAGGTGGAACACGTAAGTGGTTCCGTTGTTCAATACTGTGTAATTTTCTGCCAAGACTCCCACAAAACTGGACGTATTAGTTCCATTGTAGAACACGAGGGTTTGATACACGTTCTGTAGCAATTCTCCCCCAGCAACGTCAAAACTGGACGCCGGATCCACGCTAACTGGCGGAGTTGCCTCGTCTACTGTAATTGATGAGGGAATCGATGTAACATTCGTTGTGGGCACAGTCACGTTAGTCTTAGTGGTCGTCGTGTTAGTGGTATGGGTCACGTTGACTGGGGTAGTTGTTGTGGGATGTCTTGATAGGGAAATAAACGCCACTGCAGCTATTATAACAATTACCACAATTATACCTGCTACCAACGTGCGACTTATACCTTTTCGAAGTTTCATAACTTACTGCATTTAGTAGTTATATTAAAGCGTTTTTCATGAAAGTCATCTCAAGATATGAAAGGATTAAAAACCTTTATTAAGCATTTGACTAACATCATTATAAACTCTCTGATAATAATCTAAAAGCTTCCGGAATTTATTTATACATTTAGTCTCCAGAACAGGGTTATCTATTAAAAGTTTATAACAAAATTATCAATTTAGTATATAAGCTCTGTCAAAGCGTTCTCTTTTTAAAAACTTTACAAAGCCAATCATGATTTATTGCATTCTTGTTAACAATTTATTTCAATAACATGTCAATAATGGATTTGGATTTGCAGGAAATATAGAATATCAACTATTAAATATCAAAGAGTGAACATGCTGGTATGTTATTTGAATAGTATAGTCGTTAATATAAACAAAATATTAATCATCAAGGGCAAACTTGCTTAAGTTATAACAGTCAGATCTCGATAACGGGGATCAAGTGACAAGAAGATGAACGCTAGACAGTTTTTCGGCGAATACCAGATGTGATTACAAATAGGACCTAGAATTTATGATTTGGAATCAAGCCCGATCATGTGGGAAAATTATTCCCAAGAAGAGATCCTGATCGAGATCCTGTGACGAATAAGTGACATCTTGCGGTTCTCCGTGGGTCTAAAACCGCTCTCGACTACAGTGTAAACCGAGTAAACCTTTTAACTTAATTTTCGATATATTATATTATGTCTGCGGAAGAAATTAATAGGGATATGGAGAGGGCACAGGAATATGAAGTGACTACCTCTAGGGTGTCTCCCCTAGGTGAGAATAGGTTCGAGCTATCCACTGGGATCATTATAGCTGCAAGATTTGCGGACAAGTTAAGGAGAGTGGCCCTCGTGTCACTCAGCAGGATAGTGGATCGTGAGATAATAATAAGGGATATCTCGGAGCTTAACAAGGAGCTTTTCAACAAGTTGACTGAGATGAAAATTGGTAAGCTAGATCTAGTCAAGATCGTGGTTGAGGCCAGGTACAACAGGGAGGAAAAGAAACTTCACTTCGAAAACGTAAAGATAACGAGGTATTACACCGAGGAGCAGTGCAGAGCTATGAACTCGACCCTCAGCGAAGAGAACGAGAAGCTGAAGAAGGAACTCGAGAAAATTAAGGCGACGCTCGAACAATTGACTAAATCTATCTAGTTTTTCTTTTGTCGGTTTAAATGACAAGTTAAACGGCCGGAGACGCTTACCATATGCTACAGTAAATGATGGGATGCTCCTCTATTTCCTACGTTGTTAATATCTTAATTAGTATCCCCGCTCATGAGAGAGGGCTCTCGCCTGACTATAAGATCAGTATTGCACTAGATAACGTGGGGAAAATACCTCAAAATCAATTTCTTGAAAGTAAGGAAAGATTGAAAAGATGTTAGCTTGAACGACAAGTTTCAGGATTCCGGTATATCATATACATAATCATGGGCCTCTAGCGCGTATTTGGGCATCTTACCTTCCTCTACCGCTCTCGCCAATAGCACGCGTGATGGCCTACCCATATCCCTGAATAACGGCCTACCCTCCCGGTCCAGATAGTAAACTGCCTCGAGGATCTTCTCCCTGGTACTTTCGTCCTTATCAGCTATGATGAAGAGGACTCTCCCGCTGTGTTGTATCAAGTTGGGGCACAGCATCTGTCTCCTTAAGACATCCATTATTAGGGGTGCCTTCGATCTGTCAAATCTAGGTTGCATACTCTCCAGTTCCCTCCTCACCAACTCATGATTCCCCACGATTTCCGAGATCTTGTGGGATGCCTCCTCTAGCGAGATCTCCCTTACATATCTAGGATATGCACCATAGGCCTTGGACACAATCTCCCTAATCCTGGGGATAGCCTCAATCTCAGTCTGATGTCCCACTAACTTCTCTGCCTCTCCCCTGATCATGGCCTGAACCAACTTATCAACGTTAATCCCTGTTCTCTTGGATATTATGGAGGCAACTATCCTAATTGCGGTCAGTCTGTCGTACTCCTCAAAGAATGCCCTGGTCCACTGGTTGTGCAGTTCCCAGAGTTTCTGGAAATGCTCCTTGGTGAATCTCTCTCCGGCCTTGAGCTGAACCACGGGATCCGCAGGAATGACTCCATCATCCGTAAGTTTTGGACCCTTGAGCCATCCGTCCTTGGTCACTGCGGGTTCATGTTGGACTACAGTCCACAACCAGGTCACAAAGATCCTGTAGGTTGCAAGGTCGTTCATGAACCTCACCACCCTCCCGGGGAACAGGACGTAATCGTCGATGGCCGCGGCCAGGTTTCCATTTAGTATTTGGAAGCCGTAGTTTGCCGCCATGTAGAACGCGTGTTGAATGTTCTCCACCGTGATCTCCCCTGGCGGTATGTTGTAAAGGGCATCCCAAAGGTCTCCTCCCAGCAACTTTAGGAAACCATCAGGCGTCATATCCCTCAACACGAAGGGGGTAATCTTCCCTCTCTCGTTCAGAAGACCCAGGGAAATGAAGAGTTTCCTCTCAGACTCGGTGAGCCCACTGCTAACCTTAGGGGCCACCCTCCTCCCATCCACGGTCTCCCACTCCTCAGGGGCATCGAGCATGGCCTGTAGCTTCTCCAGAGGCGCCCTCAGGGGTAAGTTGCCAGCACTCACGTACCTCTCGTCTGGAGACGCTACCCAGCTCTGCCTATAACCGTCATAGAGCTTCCCCTTAACCTTTCCTGACAGGATGTCCTCAAGGGTCACGCTCCCCACTTCACCTTCCGGCACAAAGATTAATCCCACAAGTCTCTCCCTCATCTTGTCTAACCACATGGACCTCAAGGTAACAGGGTTGTGTCTAGCTCGCCCATAGGGATCGTTCTCGGCATAAAGCATGACCGCGTTCATTCCACCAATGGGCGCTCCCCCTGCCATGATGTTGAGGATGGCGTTATACCTCTGATAGGCCATCATATGCCTTGCGGTCATTCCCATGAGCGGGCCATTCTGGGGATCGGACAGAACCCTCTGGTTCCACATCTCAATCAGGCTGGCGGTGTAGTCCCACCTCCCAACGTTAAGTCCCACAAGCCAGAAGCGCCAATACCACATGATGACGGGGAGGAACCTTCCCGCATTGCCCTCCTCGTAAAGCGCCTTCATCTTGATTAGGGTCCCAGGTTTTTCTGCCCCCAGGATCCTCTCGAGTTTCCAGAGTATCTTGGCGATTATGGAGGCCTCCTCCGGGAACTGAACCTTTGGCTGATAGAAATAGAGTAACGAACCCCTCTTCCTCAAGGGCTCGAAGTCGTTCAGGACGTGAATCACGTAGTCAACTATTATGCTCGGTGCAGGTTTTCCGTTGACCTTTACGTGAAAGTCTAGTAAGTGCATCCCCGGAACCCTATGAATACTCGTGGGCCACCTCTCCCTAGGCTTATTAATCCTATACTTCCTCTTTTCGCCCTTCTTCGTTATCTCGACCTCAGAGATCTCCCCAGATAGTATCATGTGCTCGTTGACCCTTGAGAGGTAGAGCCCTACCTCCTTCTCCTGGGAGCCTAAGGGAATGAAGTCTGGGGGAGCCGCGTCCTCGTCATCTGGTCCCATGGTTGCGGAAACGTCAGCATTTATCTGCTTTATGGCCATGTCCACGGGGTTCCAAGGTCCCGTAATTTCCAAACCAGGCACCTTGAATGGATCCACCTCCGGAGGAACCGGGAGGTTTTCGTTTAACCTCCACCTGAGGGGAGTGTTCCTGTCCAGGAGATTGTCTATGAGTCCCTGAACTATTTCACGAAATGTCCTCACTTCTCCCGTGACTGGATGTGTGAACTTCTCCTCCATTGGGGGGAATGAGTATTTATCTCGAACCTCTCTCCGAGAGTCCAGTAGCTTCCTCCTTTCCCACATGGCCCTCTCTATTTCTCCCCTCAGTTCGAGGGTTAGTTCCCCTATGACCTGCTCAACGTTTACTACCTTTCCATTAACGTTCTTATTACCGAAGAGAACACCGTACCTCTCCTTGATTAGGGGATCTATCTCAACCTTTACCTGATCTGTCATGCTTAATCACCTAATTATCGACAAATAAAAAATCAACCAGTGAAAAGACCTGGGGCGAGAAGGTAGTATAGGACACCTATGAGGATGAGGTAAACCAAGAGAAGAATCGTCCACGGTAGGTTATTCCTAGCTACTATCCCCTCCTTCCTCACGTAACTCGTGGTGGAGACCCCAGCACTCAGGGTCTGTGGTGCAACTGGCTTAGCAACCTCGGCTCCCACAGAGTTGAGAGCAGGAGTTAGTCCCACTGGTAGTCCCGTCACCTTGGCAACTGCTAGCTGGAAGGCACCAAACAAGGCGTTAGTCGAGGTGTTACTGCCTGAGAGGGCACATCCAATCCATCCAAAGATTGGTGAGACCACGATGAACAAGGTGGAAAGATCTGCAGCCTTCCAAGCTAGGGAGTAAGCCATCCCGCTGTAGTTGAACACAAGTGCCAGTCCCACCACGAAGACTCCCGTGAGTATTCCACCCCAGTACTGGTGAATGGACCTGGATAGGGCCTCCTTAACCATGGAGGGCTTTGCTCCGAGGATGGGGAGAGAGACAAGCCACGCCGTGAATATTGCGGTTCCTGCTACCGCTGGGTTGAACGCAAAGGAAACTGCCACGGTCTTATGATAGAGCTGAGAGTAGGCATGAAGTTCAAGCGTCCCCAAGTTCAACTTGGTGAGGGGAGACCAGGGTCCAGTCCATAGGGTGACCACTATAACCACCGCCAACACAGCCAACCAGAACCTACCTATCCCTGGAACTGAGGATCTCTCAACTTTCCCTGTCTTGGACACAATGTTCTTGGGCTTCCAAATCCTAAGGAATCCCAGAAGGATAAGGAAGGAGACCATGGAACCTGTGATATCAGGAAGATATGGGCCAACGAAGGAGGCCATGGGATACTGGCCTAGAATGTACGAGATTGAGGCGAGTAGGGCAAAGGGCCACACGTCCTTGATCCCCCTCCATCCATCCACGAGGTAGGCAAGGAGGAAGGGAGGCAGAAGGGCTAGAATCGCGACTATCTTCGCCACGGATGACGATACGAAAAGTAGGGGAAGACCTGTCACCGCTGACAAGATTATTACGGGGGTCCCCAGGGCACCATAGGACACTGGGGCATTATTCGCTATAGCCGTCACCTTTAGCGCAGTAAGTTCCTCGAATCCTATCCCGATTAAGACAGGGGACACGAGTGCCCACGGGTAACCGAAGCCGACCAACCCCTCAAACAGGGCACCGAAGGACCAAGCTAGGAGGATTGCCTGTATCCTGGAATCCTCCGTAGCGTTCCTGAGAACCCATTGCTTAAACGCGTCATACTTCCCCGTGAGAACCAGGGTGTTGTAGAATGTTAGCCCCCAGAAAACTATCCATGAAATGGCCCATGTCCCAGTTAGGGCACCTATGAGGAACGAGGTCAGGGCAAGGGATGGTGGAGTTCTCCAAACCGCTATAGCGTCAATTATCCCCACGATAGCTCCAATAACTGAGGCTAACCAAGCGGTAAGCCTGAAAACCATGAGCAATATAAAAAGGGTGATCAGTGGTACAAGAGAAAGAAAAATGGTTAAACCCACGTTTCCTGTAGGATTTAACTCTTGTACATACATCACTATAATTGTATAAAAATAGATCTTAAGCTTTGTTAATAGAGTGTGAATTTTTTAAAGATACATCCGTTGGTACTAAACATTAATTTCAATGTATGATCTGGGTAAAATCAAAAGATTACAATTCTATCATGAAGTGACTTGAAAGGTACTAAGAAAGGAATTTTTTGACGGGGGTAGTTCTAACTTGAAACCGTCAACGCGATGCAGAATAGGATTCAGAGACGAGTGAAGTCTAGTTCCGTTAAATTCTAGTCTGGGACTGCGTAGACCAGGGTCTGGGACTGTTCCACTTTCACCCTCAAGTCTAACCCAGGTCGTAAAACACCTTGTCCGAGGAAATGAGGTAAAGGAATAGGGACACGGGAATTAACCTTCTTTCCTCATCAAACTCGTCCATGGTAAGAACGTACTCTGGTGCTTTAGGCCTAGACCTCACCCGTTCACTCCATTTAACCTCAATCCCAATCCCCCTAACAAGAAAGTCCACCTCCCTGCCGTCCTTGAAGAAGGTGAATAGGCTCTCTGCGTACTCCCTAGATAGATGCTCCCCAACTATTCCCTCGATCACGTGAGGTATGTCCTCCGTCTCTAGGTCCTTCCCCAGGGAGTACCTCTTCATTACCCTAAAAAGGAAGGGATCTATCATGTAGACCTTCTTTAAGGACCTATAGTTCACCCTCCCATTTTCCCATTTCCTATAGGTTCTCGTAATGAACAACCTCTCCAATAGCTCCAGGTATTCAGATACTGTGGTGTGGGATACCGAAATTTCCTTGGATATCCCGTTGTCGGAAATTCTGCTACCATAACTCTCGATTATCCTGGAAATCACCTGCTTGAAGAGGGCCTCACTCCTCCCAGTCTTCGCGATCTCGCTTAGAACGGTGTCCCTATACGTTTCATACAGCGAGGCGGAGCTTAGATTTGTGGCGAAGAATCCTCCCCTTTCAACGTAACTTAATAGGGCCTTGTTGAGGGCCGAGAGGTGTGGTATTAGCTTTTTCGCCTCCTTCATGATCTCACGGGGACTGGTCACGGGGAGTGTAGGGACGTCCAATTTCCGCGTAAAAAGGTCAAAGTAAACCCTAAAGTTGAGCGGATAATACACGACCTTCCTGAGCGGTCTACCCGGGAGAGTTTCCCTACTCAGGTTAAGAGAGGAGGATCCAGACACGTAAACCAGGGAGTTTCTGAAATAGCCTGCGTTAAAGAGGTGAAGAAGGCCCATGTTCCACGCATCTACCGACGTGATCTCGTCGAGGAATATGAAGGCCTCATCTCCATTCACAAGGGTTCGATACTCGTTGAGTAGTTGGATCAACTCGTCCTTCCTGGACAGTGAGTCGCAAGAGAAATAGAACACCTTCCTGGGCTCTACCTCCCTCAGCAGATCCCTGATCACGGTCTTCATGTAAGTAGTTTTCCCCACCTGTCTCGGACCTAGGATGAGCAGGTTCTCCCTTATGGGTGGGAGGTAATACTTTGCCCTCCTCACGTGATCGTCATCGTCAATGGATGAGGATTGAGTCCACCAGGGGTTTTGAAAGCTCATCTGCGATATTAGTGACATGATAGTAAAGTAGCAAGTTTACCTAAAAAGTTGAGTGTTAACTGGCAAATTTTCCGGTAAATTTGATGCTTAACTGGCAAATTTTCCGGTAAGTAGTGGAGACGTTCGGATGCCCCGAACGAGTTGATCTAAATGGAGACCTATTGGGAGCTCCATCTACCTAACGAATGGTTCACTAATCCTCCCGCACTCCTCACCACCGCGTTCAAATCTCGTGTAACCCTAGACCTAGCTTAGTTTCAGAGTCATAATTAGTTAACAAAGGAAATCTCTGAAAGATTCTAACATTTTTAGAAAAATATACAGATAATATAGCCTTCATGGAATAAAAGTTTTTCTACTTTATTTCATTAAAAGTAGTCCTAAATACCGTTAACGAGATCCTCACATATGGCCAAGAGAATTGTAATAGTTGGTGGCGGAATAGGAGGAATGGGAGTAGCCACAACCCTCGCAGGTAAGTTAAATGCAGAGATAACCGTGATCAATAAGGATAACTTCTACGTGACAGGGCCCTCGAGACCATTGCTCCTTACAGGCGAGCAAGAGTACGGAAGAATGCTGAGGGGATACGAAAAGGTGGGAGAGAGGGGCATCAAGGTGGTCGCGGGGAACGTGATAAGGGTTGACCCCGACAACAGGAAGATAACCCTGTCCGAGTCAGGGTTTGGACTTAGAAGCAGGGAAATCCAGTACGACTACCTAGTGCTTGCCCCTGGCGTCGTATATGACGGCTCCTCGATCACAGGGCTGGATAGGAACTGGTGGAGGAACACCACGGTCTACGACCCTGGAAGGGTAAACGTGTTGAGGCAAAGGCTGTGGAGCGAGAACGAGGGCACAGTCCTGGTTTATGCCCCAAAGGCTCCCTACAGATGTGCCCCTGCTCCGACAGAGACGGCCCTCCTGGCTCACACAGTGCTAAAGCACAGGGGAGTGAGAGAGAAGTTCAGGATAATACATGTAGACGCAAACGATAAGACACAACCACCTTTCCTTGCTGACGTTGTGAAGCAGGTCTACGAAAAGGCCGGGATAGAGCTTGTGACTAACCAGGAGATAGTTGAGGTGAATGAGAAAGAGGTGATCACGAAGTCTGGCGAGAGATATGGATATACCATACTTGCCCTCCTGGAGCCCAACAGGGCTCCCAAGTTCGTGGAAGAGGCTGGGCTAGGAACGCCGTTCGTCGAGGTTAGGTCACCACAGGACTTGAGACATCCGAAGTATGATGACGTCCTGGCAGTGGGAGATGCAGCGAAGTTACCCTTCCCTAAGAACCAGGAGATCGCCTTCGAGAGCGCCCTCTTCGCCTCCAACAAGATTCTGGAGATGGAGGGTGTAACGGAGAAAGTTCCCGTTCAGTATGCGTTTGTGGGCTGGGCCTATATGGGTAATCTCGAGGGAAGACTTGAGACCCAGAGCCTCCAGTTCCAACTAGACTTAACAACCCAACCGCCAAAGCCTGCGAAGGATCCTCAGCTCAAGAGAGAATATACACTACAGAAGGACAGATGGGAGCAGGCATACCTGGAGAGGCTCTTCGGATATTCCCCTAAATCGTGAAGGGATTCTTTTTTAGTCGAAGGAATTGGTCTCTCTTTCTATTTCTCGGTTATCCCTCCGACGTCGAGAGATCTAGACGAAAGAAGTTGAGCGACAAAACTCGTGAGAGAAAGCGGAAACGAAAAAGGAACTCTCGATGAATCACGGAAAGACTAACGTGAATCCACGATCGCGGGAAACAGGCATAGATTATGTCACCATTCATTGCTTCATCCTCTCAATATACATGTTTCACGTCGTGGGGTAGTGCCCTAGCCCAGTGTGCCACAGGCGGGTAGAACTTGTCCTCAGGATCCACGACTACCTCAACTAGACTGGGGGTGCTCCCCATGGCCTTGTCCAACACATCTCCTATCTCTTGGTCCGTGGAGATCCTGTAACCCCTGAGCCCGAATCCCTCAGCTATCTTAACGTAATCCAGCGACGAGAAGTCGGTCCCCCTTACATCCCTACCCTGAATCCTCATTTCTGCCCTTATCCAGCCGAAACTGGAGTTATTGAACACAAACAAGACCACGTCACTCTTCAACCTAGCAATTGTCTCCAGCTCTCCCGCAGAGAACCCAAAGCTACCATCTCCGGTCATGGCAAGAACCTGTCTACCAGATCCCAGTTGGGCCCCAACTGAGGCGGGTATGGCATAACCCAGTCCCCCAAGGCCATAGTTGAACACGAAGTTTCTTCCAGCCTTCCCAGTTCTGAACAGGGCGGAGACGTAAATTGCGCCTACCCCAGGATCCGCAACTATTACCTGATCCCTTACCCTCCTCTCCAACTCCTTCACGAACCTCACGGGATTAACCCTTTCCCCGGACATGGAGGCAATCTCTGTCACCCTGGCCTCAAACTCCTCCCTGTCCACTTTCACTTCCCTACTCTTCACTCCCCGGGATCTCACTTCCCTGATTATTTCCCTAAGCGTTGCCTTGGCGTCCCCAATCAGGTTTATGGAGTTGTAGTTGTTCCCCACCTCGGCCTCACTCACGTCTAGATGGATCACGGTCTTCGTCCTGGGAGGATATCTCCATCTATCTGTGTTAGAAGAGTCCGTGTTTGACCCCACAAGGAAGATTAGGTCGGCCTTCTCCAGAAAGGAATTTGAGAAGCTGGTCCCTCCCCTCCCTCCCACTACCCCTATGGAGAGGGGATGAAGCTCCGAGATGCATCCCTTCCCCGTGATGGTGGTACCCACGGGAATTCCCATGAGCTCAGCCAACTCCACGACCTCATCCCACGCCCTGGAGTACAGTGCTCCTTGACCGCAGATAATGACCGGGTTGGAACTGTCCAGGAGGGCTGAGACCGCGAGCCTCACCGCATCCTGGTCTGCGACGGGCCTTTGAGCTGGATACCTGGAGAACTCCCTCTGCGGTGGGAGGGAGATGGATCCCTCCTCCTCGAGTACGTGATTGGGTATCCTTAGGTGAACTGGTCCAGGTCTCCCTCCGGTTGCTAACCTGAAGGCCCTCCTCACGGCGTGGGATAGGTCGTCTGCACTGGTCACGGTTATGGACTCCTTGGTGTAGGGTTTGAAGAGGGCTGTCTGATCCAGGGAAGTCAACATGTTCATCCTCTCACCGTAGAGGTCAGTATCCGTGGTGATGACTATCACGGGAGATGAGGACTTGTACGCCTCTATCACACCTGGTAACATGTAGGGCGAGCCAACGCTTGGTCCCTCGACCACACCTGGCTTGAAACTAACCCTAGCATAGGCGTCAGCCATGTAGACGGCGTTTCTCTCATCCCTAGTTATCACATGAAGCTCTGCGAATTCAGGGTAGTAGGGGATAGATGTCTCTCCAGGAAGTCCAAAAACCCTATCCACGTCGTAATCCTTCAGTAGTTCCAGAAGGAGAGTTGAACCCCTCATGGGAAAAGGGAGGAGGCCCAGATTAAAACCTTGCTTGCTTCACGGTTTTAACTCCCCGGTTAAAGACAGGGCTCCAAGTTGCGCGCGTGGGAACGTCCTAAGAAAAAGTATTACTCAATCAAGATCCTGTTCTTCTCATGCCACTCCTTAATTCCCCTGTACCTCTCCTCCACCGCCCTCTTCATGAACTGGATTGGATCCTCCCTGTTTATCCTCAGGGACACCTTCACCAGCTCCTCCACGCTCTTCCTGTTCCTCAGTTGCTCAACTGCCTCCTTCCCATAGATCTCCTCCAGTTGGAGGAGACCGGCCTGCGTCACGTAACCTATGTTCCACTCCGCGTTGTAATCACTAACTACCTCAACCTTGTGGTCAGGGAAGACCTTAGCTAGCCTATACTTCACCTGCACAGCTACCATGTCAGCCAGGGTACAGTTCCTGTTAGCCGTGAATATTAACCTAACAAAGATCTTTCCTTCCTCTACCTGAATCTCCCTAACTAGACCCAGGTCGTAAATGTTGATCGGGATCTCAGGATCGTAAATCTCCCTTAATATTTCCACGATCTTATCCTTCAAATTCCTACCTCCTTGAGGTAGTTCTCGTGGCTCCTCTTAACCTCCGACATCACCTTCTCGAAATCTTGGCCGAACACTTCCCTGAAGCCCTGTATTCCCTCATAACTCTTGGCAGACCATTCGTCGAGCCACGGCTTTATGACTCCCCTAAGACTTGTCTCCTTACCCATTGCATACTTGAACAGTTCAGCTATCTGATGTCTGTGCCTCATGGTATCATTGTGGAAGGACATGTGTATGTGCCTCATCATCTCGTCACCTTTCTTCGCAAATACCTCTGGGAGCTTATCCACGAGTAACTCGTCGAGCACAAACTTGGCAGCTAGAGTGAAACCCACTAAGTTCTCGCCAACGTCATACGTGGCCAGGAGGGTTTCCATGAGTTTCCTAGTGGGCTGAAATACCGGGCTCTCCTCGAAATTCTTTCTCCCCATCTTACCGAAGCCGAACTCGGGGTACACTATGTCAAGCATCTTGATCCTCTGTGCTACCCTTTGTACCCTCCTCATATGATCCATTTCCATGAAGACGAAAACGTTGGATATAGAGCTCGTGGGGGCCATGGACATGAGGTAAGCTGAGTTCATCTGCATGGTGTGAAACACGAACCTCAGTGGATCGTACACATCCCTGTACAACTGGAGTGCTTCCTCAGACAACTGCTGGTCATACTTGGTCTGAACAATCTCCTCGTACAGCTTGTCTAGGTAGGTCTCGTTATCGTCGGCCATGGAGTTATATGTCCAATAGGTTAGCTTGTAGGGATCCTCATAGTCGTGCCACTGACCTCTCTGGAACAGGGGCTTAATCAGGGGCGAGTTGTCCCTAAAGTGTATGTACCACTTCTGTGTTAGGTGATTCTCCCCAAGCTCGAAGGGTCCGTGGTCGTATATGTAGGTGGGAGACCTTGGATCGGCCCAGTAGGAGAGTGCGTAGGTCACTATTTGGTACTCGGATGGCTTCTTCCTCCCCAACTTCTTCTCCAGCATGGGCCAGGTGGACCAGACCCTCTTGTACCCCCTGTACTCATAATCCCTAAAGAAGGGATCTCCCTCGGGCTTATTCTTGAATGCCCCGAAAAGCTCCTTATACCTCCTGTACCATTCTAGTTCCTCTAACTTAGCCATTCCTCACACCTCCAGGTACCACCTTATCTCTTCCCCTGATACCTGTATCTTCCCGGCAAAGGAGCTCATCCTTATCTCAACCTCCCCTGGAAACCTTACCTCTCTACCGTCGAGCTCCTCTAGTCTCGACTTTCTCAGAACTAACTCCCTTTCCCCCAACACTCTTAGGTAAGACCCCCTATCCACAACTCCCACAAAGGTCTTGGGATTATCCATGGCAATTGCCTCCACTATCACGTAGGAGAAGTCGTCCTTCATTAACACGGGCCCCACCATGTCTGGGGGTAGTTTACTTAGATCATTTATTTGATATTTATTTAAAATTGATTCAAGAGTTAAATCCAAACTCACCTATAACACCTCTTTTCTTATACATGGAGAACCATTTTACCTTGAACTCGGATGCGGGCACGGAAGGTATTTTCACAAAAATATCATTGCCTTCAACCCTTAGTTCCAAGGGGAATAGGGAACTCCCCACCGGGTTAATGCTCTCCCCGGTTAAGGCGTCGTACTCCCATTGATGGACGGGGCAGATAACCTTACCTTCCCCGTCAAATGAGGTCTGGTCTAGCAAACCTAAAGCGTGGGCACATCTTGCGTAATAAGCCCTAAGTTGTCCGCCACTATTTAGGATTAGAACCTCATATTTCCCAACCTCGAATACCTTGGCTTCGCCATCATATATTTCATCTGATGAACATATCCTTTCGAACTTACCTGGATACTCCATGTTATCGCCTCAGTTTCCCCTCCCTTTCAAGTCTCTTTATTATACTTAACCTCTCTATCTCATCCTGGAAGAGGTTCGCCGGTGACCGTGGGGCGTCCTTGATTGCCTCCTCGGTCTCCTTGATGATCTTGAATATTTCGTCGTTTTGATTCTCGGGTTTCCAGAATTCCTCCTTGGGAGGCCACCACACTAGCCATAGCACGCTGTAGGGATGCATCACGTCCTTTACCTTGGCATTGGGATCGAGGACCTGACCTGAAAAGTAATCCACAAGACGCATCTCCTTCTTCTTATCCCAGACCAACACGTTAACTGTGACGCTCTTCAGCATCTCAGTTGCCTCCCTAACCGTTATGTTGGTGGGCAATAGACCGGGGAGCCACACCGTCCCCTCCTCAGGGACAAAGACCACAGGGATCATCTCGACGCTCATCCTTATCCCTCCACGTACTTCTTGATCCTGTTCTCAAAGTCCTTGTCCTTTTCCTTGTAGAGCAGGGCATATGCCCCGTCAGTTGGGTCCAGCCCTGCCTCTCCGTCCTCGGTCTGGCCCATATCCCATATAACCTCGTCTAGGAGTCTCTTCGGGTCAGCGTAAGCCTGATCCGTGAATTGTATCAATCCCTCAAGGACTCTCTGGGTATAGGTTCTCTTACCAGCGTATCTCTCAGGCTCCTGGTCGAATATCCAGGCACAGGCGGGGCTGTCTAGGGTGTAAATCTTACCCTTATACTCCCTCAGGTAAATCCTTAAATGCTTCTTGGGTACAGGTGCCTGAATTGGAACTTGACACACGGCGCAGAGGTGAACAGCCGTTAACGGGAGCGGAATTTGTCCGTCGATTATCTTCTTTATGTAGAAGTCCCACACGCTTCCGAAGGTATTTTCCCAATGGGGGTATTTCTCATTTAGCCACTTCCTTTCGTCGGGAGCCGGTCCCCTGAAGGAGACAGGAAGCGTCCTTCTCCACGTGTATAAACCTACAATGAAGGTATGATGCCAATAATCCAACTCCAGTTCAAACCACTTCCAGTACCATGGAATCCTTATGCCGTAGTCCTCTAACAATCTCTTAAACTGAGCCCCTACCCACTCCGTCATGAACTCCTTGTAGGACATGATCCTTGCGTCGAGCGGTGTCAAGTAGTCCATGGATACCCCAGTTAGTGCCCCAATGAGTCTGAGGGACAGCCAGAATCCCTTGGCCACCAGATACTCTCCAGCTTCCTTGTAAGCTGGACCCTTCTCCCTCATTTTAAGGGCAAACTCCACGGAATTCCTATATTTCCTCATGAGGTCATCGGAGATGGCTGTAAGGGTCTGTTTAACCTCACTTCTTGTTCCACCTAACCCTTTTTCGGTCGACATCGAGGAGCAGTACTTCTTATATATTTTAACCGTTCCTCTAACAAGTTTGATAAAGTTATGATTTGTGTCTGGGGCCTGATGTCCAGTGTTGACCAGCCCCAATACCAACTTATTGAGGGATGGCTTAGATCACAGAGAGGCAGAACTTAACCATCAAGATCTTCAATCCTCATGGCTTAGTAGATCTTTGTAGCAGATAAACAGATTGGTAACTGCGCACTAGAAGATATTACGTATCTATAAAAATCGAATAAAACAAAAAATTAGACCTTCTTTTCAAGGTTCTTTGCCAGTGACGTGGTATCCGTGAATACCTTCAGTACTGGATGGCCAATCTGCGCATGTCTAGACTCGTCCGTCTGTATACTTTGGGTTGCCGTGGAGAAGACGTAATCGTTGGACTTGTTTGCCATTGCTGCGAACGCAATGAATTGTAGATTGGTAAACCCGGTCTCAAACGCGAAAGTGGTCAGAAGGGCAAATTCTATGGCCGTAGTAGCTGTGATTGTGTCGTCGAAGAAGGACCTTGCAGCTATGGGAAGCCATCCATCTTCCCAGAACATCTTGTGGGCTGAGGCAAACTTCGGATTCACCTGGATACTATCGTGAGCCATCAAGATCTGAAGTTGGGCGTGCCTTACCTCATCCATGGAACCGAAGGTGGAGAGGTTCCTCCACTCTCCTGACTTCCCAAACCTTGCCATTCTACTCTCAGCGATTGAGGCCGTATACTCCGGTATGGGTACAGCGTTTATGTGAAAACAGAAAGATCCCTGGTGATAGGTCTGGTCAAGCTTCTTGACTAGCTCTGACCTGAGACCGGCCTCCCTCACCGCGAAGAATCTCTGATCCTTCTCCCTCTGATTCTTTACATATTCCCTGTAAGTCACCTTGTATGGAGCGGAGTATAGTTCCTCCCAAACACCTATGGGAAGATTCGGAACGCCTGTCATGTCCACTGGAAACAGTTCCTCCTCGGGTACGTACTTTGGAGTCCACTCCAGCCTGTTGGCCAGGTCATAGTATTCATCCCTTGTGGGTAATCTAGGTTCTCTGGCCTGCATATTAATCAACTGCAAATCTCATGAGCTAATTAAAAACCTGTTTAAAACATGTTCAAATAAAGTACCTAGAAGACCTACCAAATGCGGTGAGAGATTGCATTGACTTCAGTACTGAGTGGGTACCTGAAAAACGTTAAGCTCTCATCCAGACAACTCATAGAATTCGTGTAAAGTGATCAAATACCACATATTATCCTTTGACGATACAAGTAAATCCATGTATTCAGCAGATATGACCCGCTTGTTTAAATATTTGATAGATAGTTTGTAATTACGTGTTACATTTTAGAGTTACTTTGTAATGTTTCTATTCACTATCCTTGATTAGTTGAATATTAATGCTTGTCTGAATTATTTCTGTTAGATGAGCTATCCTATTTTGAAGGTTCTCGAGCTCCGTGAAAGTAGACTCCCCTTCCCTTCGCATTTAGCCTATATCTACTGCTCCACTTATCCCGTCGCTCATGGGCTCAATTACCCTTCACCTAAAGCTCACTGACTTCCCAAACTTAGGTCCGTGATCGAGGTAGACCAGTATCCCAATCTCCTGGGGTGTCCTCAGTATCTTCTCTATTTTCCTGTACACGAATACGTTAAACGAGGAACTCGTTGAACATAACGGAGGCCTTACATGGTCCGGTCTTCCCGTTTTCCTCAAGAAGCTCATACTAACGCTTAAAAGGATGAGGGGCGTCCCGTACTGGTTATGAGGTTTCGTACTTACCCCATCCCTGAGATGTCAGGGAACACTAGTGAATATTTCGCGGTTTCTAGCCTAACCGGAGAAACTCACCAACTAAACGAGGGAAAAGAAAAAGAATTAGATCTTTGCACCTAACTTCTGTCTAACTATCTCCTTAAGATCATCGCTAACCTTATTGGCTGGGAGAGGGCTACCCAACCAGAACGCTTCCTTGACATGTCCCCAGTAGTACAACCACCTGTCCCCATCCTCCTTCGTGTTCCAGACCACGGGCTCCCAATCGGGGACGGTGTTAATGTAGCCTCCATGTAGGAGCTCTATAACGTTGCCTCCAGGCTCCTTGACATACAGCGAGTGGCTATCCGTAATTCCGTGCCTTAACGGACCGCCCACAATCTCAAGTCCATAATCTGTGTAAAAGTCAGCTGCCTTCAACAGGTCATCAGCGTAATCGACGTTAAAGGTGACGTGATTCAACCTCGCAGGCGTGCCTTGCGGATCAAGCCCAATGGCAAGATCGTGGGCCGTCCCGTTAACTGCCATCCAGTAGGCCACAGTGTGCTCACCTTCCTTCAGAATTTCGTTAACCTTGAAGGTTAATTGCTTCATTAGGCTCACCGTCTGCGCCAGAGAATCGTCATTGTACGCGAAGAGAAATATGTGTGATAAGTCCCTCGCTTGTACTCCCCTAAGGGGCTTCCTCATGGGTCTAGCCCTGTAACCTGACCTCAATTCCCCTGAGGCCCTCCAGGTCTTCATCTCCCACGCCACTTTACCAATCTGTCCACTGGGTAGCACGAACCTGTAACCCCTACCTATCCCCATGTCTGGCTCCCCTTGATCCCAGCCGAGACCTAGACCCCTAGAGTCAATGATCTTCACGGCATCAATCAAATCCTGCTCACTGTAGGTTCTCCAAGTGATCTCATTTACACCGCTGGTGTCAGACTCTGTAACCTTTAAGCTGTAGGAATACCAGTCCTCCCATCCTCTTAGGTAAACTGATCTCCCTTTCCTTCCGACCTCATGAAGTCCAAGAATGTCCTTGAAAAACCATAACGTGTCGTCAATCTTGGGCGTGAGAATTTCCACACTTGCCAATTGAGAAAGTATCTTATTTACCATTGGATCACTTTGAAAACGTTCTTCTTGATAATAATAAGCGTTCCTCGAACAAGTTTTATGATGATGGAGTGTTAACCCCCTGTAACAAGGCCTGGTACGGCCTGAGGTCACGCGTGAACTCTCTTAAATTCCTATTATACAGAAGAGGTAGCATAGGGAGGTGGCGTGATGGAGAAGACATACGAGAAAAGAAGTATTACTCTAGATCTAGCCCTGAAACTAGTTGAGGGGGCCGTGAAGAAGGCCAAGGAGATGGGGAAAGCGTTCGTCATAGCCGTAGTTGACGAAAGCGGCACCTTAAAGGCCTTCCTTAGAATGGATAATGCGCCCTACATCAGCGTTCAAGTGGCGATGAACAAGGCCTACACTGCAGCTGGTTTCGGAATTCCGACCCATCAGTGGTACGACATGCTTAAGGGAGATCCAGCTCTTCAACTGGGCGCACCCTGTGAGATAGAGAGGTTGGTGATCTTCGGCGGAGGTTATCCCATCGTCGTGGATGGAAAGGTTGTGGGAGGAATAGGCGTTAGTGGGGGATCAGCCGAGGAGGACATGAAAGTGGCACAGGCAGCTCTGGAGTACTTGAAGTGATCCTTTTTCCTGGTCCTTGATGTGTGAGATATTCCACTACTCGACGCCAGTTCTAGAGGAGTTCAGAGAGAACAAGTTTTCGGATATCACCCTACTTGTCCCTCTTATCATCTTACGATTTCTCCTTTGCGTCCCTTTCCCCATTGGCAACCACATTAACTAGGCTCTTGAACGCTAGATCGTTGAGATACCTCCTAATCACGCTCTTCTCAGCGGATCGCAGGTGGTAGGTAAAGGTGGACTTACTCATTCCAAAGAGCTTTGAAATGTTGTCAGACTTGATCCTCTTGGGGAAATCAAAATACCCGTTCTTGTAAGCGGAGATCAAGACCTGTAGCTCCCTGGGGGAAAGATCGTCTTCCTCAACCTCTAACTCCCTGGTTGAGATAAACTCCAAGCTCCCCTTGCTCTTGAGGGAATCTGTTAGCTCGTTTATGTAGCTCTCGTATACCACCAGCCTCCAAAACTCCTTTCCCTTGTATTTCAAACCCTCCACTATTATCCCGTCGTGGGACTGGATAGTGTCCATGACACTTCCCTTGTACCTTTTCCTGAAGTCGAATAGGATCCTGTCCCCCTCGTCTAGAGAGATTGAGGTGTAACCTAGGAAACTCTTGGTCCTCTTTATCTCGGAAAGGAGATTCTTGTGTTTCTTATCCACAACGATTATGGATCTTATGTAGTCCCTCTCATTGTTAACGGTAAGATGAAGGGTCTTAACGGGATAATCGCCTACATAGCTTGTCCAGCACTTCTCGTGGTTTATCGCTATAATGATCTCCTTGAGGGTGTTCCTCAATAATCTAAACCCATGTTTAATATAGTTATTTAGATTTTAAACTTTCTTCAAAGCTCCCGTATACTAAATAATATTGAGCCGGGAGGAGGTTGTGTTACGATATGGAATGTTAATCAACCACTTCCCTATGAAAATTTCTAGGTCGGCGAGTGAGTTGCTTTCTCGTTGTCAGTTAAACCGTACATTATGTGTTTTGATTCTGGCGTAACTTGGTCATCACTGTGATTTAGTATTAGTACGATATACGTTTATATCTAATCACTTCTTCCTTCATGAATGTTGAATGCTATACGATACAGAGAAGTATTATCACGCTTGATAGGGATGTAAAGCGAAGATAATTTCTATTTTAGGACTCCATCTTGGATAGTATCTAGTACTTGAACTGATAAAGGGAGATACGATCTGAAAATCTCCTCTTTTATATCTTCGATCAGATCGTTACAGTTAGTAAAGAGTTAGGATAGCTTAACGTTGCTACATGTCGCGTCCAACCTCTTTGGGACCTCGATAACTGGCCTGCGAGAGGTTCCTCTCATGAAGCTACTAAACAAGGTTAAATATTTTCACGGCATCTATCATAAAATTACTATAAATTTTAATATGATAAAATTTTAATATGGTATCAACAGTTGAGTTGAATAGGTCCAGGAATGACGGCCCTTCCTTGACCATGGCCTTTGAAGTGTCCATGAGAGGGTTCATAACAAGTTCTAAAAAGATCTTCATGGTAAGCAGACCTTGGTCCTTCGTTATGCCCGCCATCTGTACTTCCTTTGGTTTCTCCTTGGGATATTACATGTTTCGAACGTTTAATCCACTTTTCTACGTCGCAGTGCTCCTCGGAACTGTCCTGCTCAACGCTTCAGTGAACGTACTCAACGATTACTTCGACTACGTTCAGGAGATAGATACAAGGGAGAACACGGGTTACAGGCTTCACCCAATAATTCATGGGGTCATGAGCGAGAGGGGAACCTTAATCCTAGGCATAGCGTTGGGGGTGATGGGGTTATCCTTAGCCATTTACCTCACCCTTTATAGACCCTTAGCCTTACCCTTGGGCCTATTGGGTGTTCTCCTGTTATACATGTATAATGGGCCTCCCTTTAATCTGAAGCATAGGGCGCTTGGGGAGGTTCTGGTCTTTATAACATATGACCTGATCGTGCTTGGAAGCTATTACGTTTCCACGGGGATGATCTCAAGTGTGGGAGTATTGGACGGAGCCCCACTGGCTCTTCCAATTGCCGGCGTTCTCTTGGTTAATAACCTAAGGGATATTGAGAGCGATAAAAGAAAGGGAGGAAAGACGCTTGCAATTCTTTTCCCTAATTTTTCGAGGAGATTGTACCTGTTCTCCATGTTATCTCCTTATGTCATTATCGTCATACTGGTGATGGCGAGGTTACTTCCCCCAACCGGCCTGATATCAGTTCTTACCAGCCTCGTCGTGGCCAAAAGATCGCTTAAGATTTCTAGGGAACTACCGCCCGATTCTCCAGCGGAAACCTCCCAGATTTTCATGTTGTTTGGGACTCTTTACGTTCTCTCTACACTGATTGGAAACTGGGTTTGAGACTCGAGCCTTGTCTTCATGACATGAATCACACTTGTTTATCTATTGTTTCATCTCGCCTGACCGATTCATCCTCACCGAGTATCGACAACTTAACCTAGAGCTCTTCAAGTCTCGAGATGCACCTCTTCCCTCTCCACGAATTAAGATACCTTACGAGACCGTCTCCTCTTAACCATGACCACGGCGAGTAACACGAATAAAATCACGAAGATGTACACGGGGAAGGAGAAGGAGTATAGCGAGGGATCCACTTGGTGGTTCACGGTAGCCACGTACCCGTACTTCACCGGGTACTGTAGGGGAACAGGGTAGGTCCAGTTACTTGGGGTTAGAATGATGGGTGGCCTAATCGCGGAGAAGTCGAATGCGTTGAGGAGACCCTGAAGGTCACTGTTCTGAACCCATGGAGTCAGCCAAGGAAGTTTCCAGTTATAATCCACGAAGGCTAACAGTGTGTAACCTGACACCGTGTAGTTATCCACATACGCCTCCTTTGCGTAAGGCGATATCACGAGTAACGGAATCCTCTGGCCCAGTGACGTACCGTTCACGAAGGGAGGAGTTACCTGATCGTAATAACCGCCACCCTCATCAAAGGTAAAGAAGATCGCCGTCGAGTTCCAGTACCTACTCCCCATGACCGCATTCACCACCTGTGAGAAGGCAATTGCACCAGCGGTCACGTTGTCGGGAGGATGCATGTCGTATTTTCCCGTCTCCCCGCCAAGGAACATAACCCAGGACACGCTGGGCAGATTCCCGTCCTGAAGGTCTTGATAGAACACACTAAGGTTGTAAAAGTTTCCTGACACACCCTTGAGGGTGGAGATCGGCCACGGTATTCCCTCCAAGTCGTATACGAAATACCCCCACGAGATATTGTGCGTGCTTAACTGGTACATGATGGTCTCATTGAAGGAGTAAATTCCTGATGCCTCGTCATTATGAAATGATGGAGGGAAACCCACTAGGTAGGCAATCCTGTTGGGTTCAGTCACGTCGAGGACAGGGGAGTAGTAGTTGTCGAAGAGGACGTATTCCTCCGCGTAATCCCAAAGGACCTCTACCTGTTCGTAGGAGAAGTACCCCATGGATTGCGGTCCCGAAAAGAGGGGGAAGCCGTCCTGTGTGGCATACCAGTAATCCTCGTGGTAGGTGGTATACCCCTCGATCGGGTCTGGTGGAGTTGAGGAGTTAATGTAGAAGGGATGAGTGTATAGGGGAATTCCAGGTATCCAGGGAACGTTTATCTGCATTAATTTCCCTGGACCCTCTACTAGGTTGACTGGCCTCATCACTGAGCAGGTCACGTTGTTCACTATGGGAGGAACCCCAAAGGGGTAAACCCCGAAGAGGTTATCGACGGAATGATTTTCATATATCACAATGATCACGTGCTTGATAGGGGTCGCCGTGCCCGTCTGGGTTGTCGCGTTAGATACCACGTGAAGTGATGGAAGGAGCACTAGGAACAAAGCTACCAAGATCAACCTCATCTAGACACCTAAGTAGGGTACAGATCTACCGAAGCCCAACATGTTTGCGACGATGGCCAACAGGATGAGTCCCACTACTAGACCAAATATCACGTAGTCCTCCTTCCCAAACCCAAGCTCCACGATCTCCGTCCTCCTTGGCAAGGCCCTAAATCCGCGCGTGTCTGCAGAGATGGCCATGGTTTTGGCTCCTCTCAGGAGGTAAACCATGGTTGGCACCAAGGCGAGGATCGCAGAGTAAAGGAGGAGGAAGGGGTACACAATCCTAGGTTTCCCCCTACCTAGTCCCCTAATAAACTGCATCTTCACGGAGGAGTCTAGGAGCTCAAATATCCTTGGAACAGTCCTCACTCCCACGAGGAGAGAGAAGGTCAGGGATAGGGGTGCCCTCAACTTCGTGAACATCCTGAAAATGTCTGACGTCGTTGTGGTTAACACCAGGATCAGGGCAGAGGCGAGAACTGCGGTCACCCTAAACCCTATTTGCAGGCCATACATCAAGGCCTGAAGGGCAAGGTTGGGTTGATACCCCATAACCTCGAAGTAGGAGGGCCACGTCCACACCGTGACCAGGTTCTGGTGCGGGAAGGCCAACTCCAGGATAGATGGAGTAACGTAGGGTGCAACGCTCCACATAGAGGAGATAAGGCTACTCACTAGGACCACAGAGAGGTACACGAGCTTTCTAACCCCGTCCCTCAGGGTAAGGTAAACCAGGGAGATAGCGAGGGTTAGAAGTGCACCTATCCACCACACCGTGGTTGATGCGACTCCCATGACCGCCAGACCTAGGAGAACCTTAGTGACCGGGTTTACCCTGTACATGAAACCTGTTCCACTTTCGTATCTGGTTATCTCCATGAAACCCTTGAGCCTGACCACGGAGACTATGAGGAGCACTGGAAACCCCACTCCATAAAAGAATAGGAACCAGCTAATAAGGGTCGTGATGAGACTCATCTTTATCCCTCCAGCGGATTCCAGGTTCCAGCTTCAACGAGGTACTCAGTGGGCGGGGTTACGATCCCTACTCTGAACACCTCCTCTGGCGTTCCCTCCGTTACGATTCTTCCCTGGTCCATCACGATCACCCTATCGCAGAACCTGTCCACGAACCTTGAATCATGTGTCACCACGAGCGTTGATATTCCCCTCTTCCCCAGTTCCCTCAACTCTTTCCCCAGGTTCTCCCTATGATACCAATCCTGTCCGCTTGTGGGTTCATCCATTAGAACCACCCTCTGTCTCCTTCCTAGGATAGAGGCCATGGCTACTCTTCTCCTCTGACCAAAGGATAGGGTTAAGGGATCCTCCTTCCTCACGTGGTTCAACGAGAATAACTTGAGGTATTGCTCTGGATCGTTGGAGGAGGCCTTGATCTCGTCCTCTACAGTTCTCCTCACAAACATTACGTCGAAGTTTTGAGGTAAATATGCAACGTAACTTCCCCTCTCGTAATACTTAGACCTGGAGATATCCTTCCCACTCACGATCAAGTGAACCTCGCTCCTCAACTTGGTGTCCAGAAGGCCCATGATCGCCTTCAGGAGGGTCGTCTTCCCTGCCCCATTCCTTCCCATGAGGGCAACTATCTCGCCCTCCCTCAGTTGAATCTCGGTGTCGACCAGCACTTTTCCTTCCCTAGTCCAAACCTTAACCCTCGCGAAGAGTGAGATACCTCCTCCCCTCACCCTGGGGATCGGACTTCGCCTATACGTCGAGAGGGAACCCCGAGTTACGCCGTACCTTTTCATGTGAAGGTAATACTCAGGTACCTCAACCCCTGCCCTAGTTAACAGGTCCACATGCTCCATCAATCTCGCCTTCTCGACGTTTAGGGCAACCCTTCCCTGATCCACTAGGATAACCCTATCCACGTAAGGCAGAACCCTCTCAACCTTATGCTCCACAATTATCATGCTCACGCCGGAGTTCCTGAGCGACCTCAGGAGTCCCAGGATCTCCGCTGTCCCTTGGGGGTCAATGCTGGAGGTGGGCTCATCCAGGATGAGCGCCCTAGGCCTCAAGGCCAGGACAGAGGCAAGGACAGTTCTCTGAAGTTCTCCCCCGGACAGTGAGGATGTCTCCCTCATCATGAGGTGGGAGACCCCTGTCACCCTTGCGGACTCCTCTACCCGTGACAGGATCTCCTCTCTAGGAAGGGCAAAGTTCTCTGGTCCGAAGGCGATCTCGTCTCGAACCAAGTGATGGAAAACCTGAGCCTCGGGATCCTGTAGGAGGGTTCCCACAAGTTTGGCCATTTCGTGAACCGGTGTCCTCCTGGGATCCCTCCCGAAAACCGTGATCTCTCCCTCAACCTTAGCCGAGATGAGGTTCGGGATTACACCGTTCAAGGAGTTCACGAGAGTGGACTTTCCTGAACCAGATTTGCCGAGTACTAGGACGGACTCCCCTTCCTTGATCTCTAGGCCATCTACCTGAAGGGAGGGCCTTGCTCTCCCTAAATAGGTTACCTTAAGGTTCCTTATCCTTACAAACAAGCTAGAACCACCAGGTTACTGACCCACTGCCCTCGCTATCCTCATGGCCAGGATTGAGGCTAGTATCCCCATGGCAATATCCCCAGGCATGAAGGCCCCTAGATTGAAGAGGATGCTACCCCAATTCACATATGAACCGTATAGGAATGGGCTAAAGAAGGCACTATAGAATATGGGATCGGGAATCGCCCACGTAAGACCAAGGATCGCGCCCTGTATCACGCCAAGGACCGTGGTAGTCTTTGTGGCCGTGGCCTCGCCTGCACCATTACTTAGTTCCTTCCCAATCCCAAAGAGATGGCCTCCAGTTACTGCGATCATTATATCCACGAAAAGTCCGTAAGTCAGCGTCTCGTAAATGAAGAACATAGGCTCGCCACCGAAACCGTAATGGAAAAGGTCACCCAACAGGTTATACACGAGTAAGGTAAACATCCCTGCACCGACTTTCCTGACTAGGGCAGCTATGATAAATACAATCACAAGTCTACCCCAGAAACCTATATCCACGAATGACGTGCTTGGAAGGAACCTTCCCACGAAACTACCAATGTAGAACTCCCACACCACTGAGAAAGCTCCACCTATCCCTATGTAAACTAGGTCTACCGTGGTGAAGGACCTGAGGCCTCCAGTCTTCCTCCCGTAATACACGACAAAAAGAATTGCCCCTATAAAGTAAAGTACCACTATCTCCCAAGGAATTTCCCCTGGAACGTTTATTGCTCCTTCAATTCCATTAAATCCCATTTTTATCAAGATCTGCTCGTTACAGAGTTTATACAAGTATTGTATAGAGAATTCAGAAAGTATATAGTTATATGTAGATTACTGATTCTATAGAGGAGTGATGACAGAGGTGGTCTTGAGACCTCTACCTCACATCTTCTCCTGGCTCGGTCCAATCAAAATCAAGCTCAATCCCGGCTCAGGACACTCAGTGAGGCAGGACACCTTTTTCATCCAAACTAGCCAACAACAAATGAAAATATATTAGGCCAGCATATTCTGACCACGGTTCAAGTGACCTTTTCACGTGTTCCGTATCCGAAGCGCTCAAGTTAAAGTATCTTCTGAGCTTGTTTTGAGCCCCCGCATCACCCGTAGGGAACACGTTCAGTCTTCCTAGCCCCCTAAGCAAGATGTAGTCCAGTGACCATCTCCCAATTCCCTTCAACTCCCCCAGTAGTTCTATGACATCCTCATTACTCGCGTTCCTCAGTCTCTCCTCCTGTATTTCTCCACTCGCAAACTTCGTAGCAACTTCTCCTATGTAGGTCGCCTTCCGCTCACTATACCCAATTTTCCTCAACTCTTGCTTCGCATTAATCAATGTCTCAGGCCGAGGAAAACCGTACGCGGTCAAGTTATCAAGATAAACCTTGTCTCCAAACGTGATGGTTAGTCTGGTCAGGATCGAGAGGCAGGCATCCAAGGAAATTTGCTGACATGTTATTGCGTTAATCACGGCCTCAAAGAGGCTTGGGAAGACTACGGGTTTAGCGCCCAAGAATCTCCTCACCATATCCCTCAAAACTGGGTGAGCTTGAGATATCTCGTAGAACCTAGTGAGATCCACATGAATTCCGAGCATTCTTTCCACTATTTCCACCGCCCTCTCCGCCTCTTCACCAGACGCCTCAACAACGATTCGTGAATCCTGAGTCACCTTAACGAGGACAGGTTCTCTCAACGTTAATACTCGGCAATAGGTTTTATCTGATATCATATCGATCCCGTTCTTAACGCTCCTTTTCAGCAACCAAGAGGTCAAGGTCAAACTGAACGGTGATTTCGGCTCAATTTCCTTGACTATCTTCATGGGGTCAGGCCTATCCTACTTAACGCAATCATCCTCCCAGTAGACTCCCTATGCTCCTCTGTGACCTCTATTTCCGATAACCACTTCACACTCTCGTAGCATTGTTGAGAAGGGAAAACTAATCTCAGCGGACCGCCTCGCCTTTCAGTTAACCTCTCTCCGTTGTAAGCATATGCTAGCACTACGTCATGGTTCATGATCCTGCTTAACTCCATGGTGATGGAGTAGTCCCCTGCTTTAAACACGGCATACTTAGCGTTAGCCAACGGTTTGGCTCGAGATAGAACGTCCCTAACTCTGACTCCCTGCCACTCTGAATCCTGTATGACCCAACCCTCAACGCATCTGAAATCGAAGGTTAAGGTGACGACGGGAAGTTTGAGTATGTCATCTAGGCGAAGGGTAAGTTGATTTTCCACTAGCCCGGTAACTCTCAGCGACCATTCACTCGACATTCTCAGATCATTGCTCGATATAAAATAAAAGATTTGACCTAACGTTTTAGAGCTACACATGAAAGGATTACGTTACACAGACATACCCACTGAACATACTTCTCGAAACTAACAATAGGCCTTTAGACCCATAATTTGCATTTGCTTCTAACCTGTTTCACTATGGAATCGTGATTGTACCATTGGGTCGCCTGTTCGGGATCGCGTTGCCTGCTCAGTCCTCCTAACGTTAGGAAGATCCTATGCCCTCTACGTCACGTTGACCTTCTACCTTGGAGCAATCTTTGGGATCGTGATTTGATTGGGCTGATCTAGCTTGTCATAATATCCTGTTCAACGAGAGCCTATAATGCCCTATCAATCACAGATCGCTTGGTTTACATGTTGTTGATTTCCGTAATTGTTACAGGGCTTTACAACACGCTAGCGATACATGCGATTACGAGACGACTGTTGCCCCTTGGTTTCAGGGACTAATTCTGCTTCATCCGAATCCATCCTTGATGGCTCAGGCTCCCCCAATTCTACAGATTCACGTGGCTCTCACCTTCCTGCTCTACGCACTATGGCCTTTCTCGAGGTTAGTCCACGTATTCACGCTTCCAGTGACATACCTATGGAGACTATACATAGTTTATAGGGGACAGGGAGCTCAGGTGAAGAGAGCCCGCTAGTTCCTCCAACAAACTTTTCATGCCAGAAAACCCGTAAATAGCCTTCACCTCGAGTTTACCCTTACTGTTTAGGGCGTATATATTTTACATTAAACCGTGATAAAGGCATATGGAAACCACACCTAGCGTGAAGTTAACTGAAGGAGATAAGGAGGAGTGGAAGAGGAGAATAGTGGAAAACTTGCACCAGGTTTACGAGTGTGTGTCCAACAATTTATTTCTCCCTCCAAATTTCCAATAGATTGTAGACCGTGAAGAAGGCCGAGAACCAGGATTCAAGGCTTCTCTTGCTCGCGTTCCACGGGAAGTGGAAGTCCATGGTCGAGAGCCTATGCTTCGCGGTTCTAAACACCTGCTCAACCCTGTTCCTAATCCCGAAGGTGACGTGCTCGTGGTCGACCCCCGCTATCGAGAGGAAGTTGTACGCGGGGAGGCCGTCGTGTATGTACTTGGCCCTCAGGAACTCTCCTCTCGTCCTTATCTCCACCTGCCTCACTCGCTTCACGAGGATAATCACGTCGAGGCCCGACCTGGCCTTCGTGATCATGAAGAACGGGATAACTCCCGTGTTGACGTCCCTCACGACCCACAGGTAGTACATCACCCCCTTCACCAGAAGTACCTTCGTCTCGTCCACCGCGTACTCCCCGGTCAAGGGGAGGTCGAGCGTCGTCCTCGTCGCTCTTCTCCAATAATAGTGAACCGTGCTCCTCGGGACCCTGAACCTCCTGAGGGATAGTCCAAGGAAATAACTAGCTAACGCTTCCGCCAACTCCTGAAGGGACCAGAACCGGGGCTTAAGGTTATTAAGTTGGAGAAGGTAGATCATTACCTGGGTCAGGACGGGAAGAGGTACGCTCCTCTTCACGTCTGCTCACGTGATAGACCCGTCCTGACCCTTAAATATTATTTTGTCTAATTTAGCAATATTGTTGGACACACACGTTTACGACCCAGAAATTCCCATAGATATAGTGAACCTAGGCCTAATCTACGAGTTGGAGGTGAGCGATGAGGGAGACGTCTTCGCTAGGATAGGTGCCACAACACCCTCCTGCCCAGTCACCTCAGACCTGGAGTATACTGTGGAGCAGGTAATCAAGGAGACTGTCCCTGCGAAGAGTGTGAGGGTAGACCTAGATCTAGAAACCAAGTGGACACCATTAATGATGACGAGGGAGGGTAGGGAAGACTTCAAGCGGAAGTACGGTTACGATATAGTGAAGCAGTGGGCCCTAACCATGGGCATAGAACTGGACTCTGATGATCAGTAGAAAATGGTTCCTGGTCTCCAGTACTGTGGGTCAGGGAAAGATCTAACAAAAATATTGCGTTGATTTTCACGCTTCGACTCTTATTGGATTATTCGGGACGTGTTGTAGGCCTATGTGGGTAAGCAAGCTCTCTACTTTTCTCCTCTTCTCGTGACACACGGGACACTCATAACCATCGTCCCTAACTATTGGTCCATAGCTCGAATGTTGGAGAACCTTATGCTGATAGTATAGTGAGTTAGTTGAGAAAGTCTCACCACACATCTCACATTTTAATATAACACGTTTTATCATAAAAATAATTTTGGAGTCGCCTGTATTTAAATATCTGGTAAATTAGGGAACAAGGTTTAACATTAAAGACAGTTAAGGATCTTCATGTCTCTAGTTGTGATGACAGATCACAAACCAGTGCCTTTGAACCTTGAGGTCTTCAGGGATATGACCATGAAAATAACTCGTAGTCTATCCGTTCTCCTTCTTGGCTAGGATTGCTATCAATTGGTCAAACCTTGCGTTCATGTCCTTACGTAAGTCGTCAATTCTCTTGTTTACCTCATCGAACCTTGACTCAGACCTCTTCTCCATCTCGTCAAACCTCTTGTCGGTGTACTCTTTGAGTTCTTGAAACCTATTGTCGGTATACTGCTTGAGTTCTTCGAATCTTAAGTCCGTGTACTGCTTCATCTCATCAAACCTATTGTCGGTGTACTCTTTCAATTCTTCGAATCTTTTATCGGTATATTGTTTCATCTCATCGAATCTCTTGTCGGTGTATTGCTTTATCTCCTCGGTCTTCTTATCTGTGTAGGCCCTTGACTCCTCGAATTTCCTCTCCACTAGATCCCTCAATCCCTTCACCTCGGACTCCAGCTTATCAATTCTCCTATCTAGTTGAGCCTGGAGGTCATCTATCCTCTTGTTGGTTAGGTACGCGATGAGAACTTGATATTCCTGTTCCGTGATCTTCCTCCCCTGCTTCGACTTCTCGACAATCCCCTTTACGTACTCCAGGACTATGTCAGTCACGAGGGAGGTAATCTCACTCATATGTCTCAATTCTCGCGAAGATAAATAAACCTGAGAGTTTCCTGAAAGTGGTGGCGTGAACGAACCTACCACATTAGGCTAGTTGAGGGGAGGCGGGGCACGTTGAGACCTAGCAAGTTAACGCACGGTTCTGAAAGTGGTCAGGATAGAAGACTAGTTTTCCGTAAAAGTGGTCAGCAAATGCATCCACAAATCCTAGAATTCAAGGGACTGAACACAAGACCGTTATGCTAGCATCTCTTCAACGACTATGGAGGGAGAGGAGCCTCTCCTAACCAGAATTCTCAAGGCCGTAAGTGATGAGGGACAACTGGCCCCATGACGTCTTCTAGTCTCAAGACCAGGAATGAAGTCACCTATTTGTCCTGAAAGCCCTAGGGCCTTAATAATAGAGACCTAAAGCTGAGCGACTTGCTAATTGCGTCCTGAGAATTCTGTCTCAGCCGGACAGAGTTCAACGTGGAGAGTTCATGAGAACGTAAAGGTCTGCCTTCCAGGTTTCCGTCTAATGAGGGGCTTGGAGGGAACTGGAAGCGTAGCCCAGAGGTTAACCAAGAGCCTCGAGGACTACCAACCATTCTCGCCATCCACGGGGTGTTAATACTATTCACGTTACTTATTCATTTCATTTAGATTTCAGTGCAACCAAGATGTATTTGAAGAATAAACCTTGAGTTTCTGGTTTTATCACAAAATCAACGTGAAATATGTCTGAAATCCTTTTCATGTCATCGCGAAAGGGATCCACAAACAGGCTTTTCTTTATGAATCCGTCGGCGTTTACGAAGTACGATCCAGGTTTAAGCACGTCATGAATATTCCTGTAAGCGACGAATCTCTTTCTCCCTAGGTTGTGGAGCACCAGATTGGATACTGCAAGGTCGAATTTCCCTGGGGGCAGACTCTCGGTTACGTCTGCCTCAACGATTTTCACCCTATCGAGGACTTGAGCGATCCTGAGATTGTTTTCCAGGAGGTCCCTAGAGTTCTCCCTCAGAGATGATTGGGTAAATACGTCCACGCAGGTTACTGTAGCCCTAGGGAAATAAGAGGCGGTAAGAATGGTGAGGAAACCTAGACCACAACCTACATCTATGATCTGTAGGTCCGCGTTACTATCATATGTCCTCTTAAATGCCTCCATAAACATCTCCTTGGCCGTTTCCCTCATTCTTTCGGATTCTTTAAATGTGGTGTGATGATACGTTCCAAAGTATGGTTTGTCCATCTCCTAATCTGTAGCCTCTTCCCCCTAAAAACAGATGTGGGAATGAAGGGACGCGAATCCTATGTCCCCCCACCCCCGCGACGGATTAGTTCTGAGGGTGAGGAATTTCGTGAATGAGATACCTAGTCCAAGTGTCCTTGAGGTGGCACTGCCAATCAAGTCTTGTTGACTGCATACTCCACAGTCAAGGAAAGGTCGAGGGCCATCCTATCCACCCTCTTCCAGTAGTGAACAGTCCTCGGGACCTTAAATCTCCTAGACGAGAGCTGAGAAAATAGCCTCCCACGCTTCCCCCAACTCCTCAAGTAACCAGAACGAGCTTAAGACTATTAAGGATAAGGAGATAAATTATAACCTGGGTTAGGACGCGAAGCTGAATCTTCGCGTTTGCCCACGCGATAAGCCCATCCTATTCTTTAAATATTATTCTGTTTAATTTAGTGATATTGGCGATACTGTTACACGCAATATTGACGATAAACAAGCTTTTTATAGCGGCTTTATCTCCTTCTCTATTCGTATGAAGAAATCAGCAATAATAGGAGTTGTAATTATTCTGGGAATTATAGTAATAGTATCTTTATTCTTTTATTTCGATGTAGGAAAAATTAATACTTCAATCCCTGTAACCACAAGCAACTCAAATGTGACGGCGCTTTTAAATGAGATAGCAACGCTGAAAGGTGAGGTAAATAACCTCACTAGCCAAAATCAACAACTGCAATCAATCGTTAACTTACAAGATACAAATACAATTGTAAATGATTATTCTGTAAATCAACCTGCTGGTCAATATAGCACAATTTCATTCACTTCAAATTATGCTGGTTATGTGACTGTTAATGTATTGTCTTCAACCACAAGTAAAACAACTGTTACAATAGTAGAATCTACTAATAACGGACAAACAATAACGAGCCAGACATATAACGTAGGTGCAAGTGGGACTGTCGTATTTCCAGTATTACCAGGCAACATAAATATAGAGATTGGTAATAATAATCTAATAAATGGAGCTTCAGAAACTGTAACCATAACCTATACTTATTAATTTTTAATCTTATTGAAGTAAAATACAAGTATTCGCCTTTATCTAGTAACGTAAGTTTTTATGTTCTCCCAGAATAAGGAGATATACGAGGAATTAGCCAAAGTAATTATAGGGAGTTTAATCTGTTATAAAACTCTAAGAATTGATAATATTAAGAATATATTAGTTATGTAAGTAAAACAGAATATAATGAGATATCTCTATCTTTTTACCTATCCATTTAGGATATTGAAGCAAATATGAAGGTAAACATATTAACCAATTATGCAATTACTATCCAATGAAAAAAGGAACTTCTACTCTAAATATTAAATCTTTGGGAGTTAGGAGAAGGAAGATAAGATCTATAGGTGCTTCCTCGACCATTGTTCTTGTCACGGCCATAATTGTAATTGGAGTTGTTGCAGTAACAGGATTATACTTGTTCTCCCCGGCATCTCACTCTACTCAACAACCTTCATCTACTCCTCCATCTACAACCACATCTCCTCCATCTACAAGTACGTCAAGTAACGGTGGATCCTCTGGAAGCACATCTACCAATCAGGGGGGTCAACAGAGTACTTCCACTGGTACATCGACACAAGGCACACAGTCCTCATCATCTACAGGCGGATCCTCGTCTGGAAGTACAACCTCCTCCAGCTCCGGTAGTTCAGGCTCATCGACCTCTTCCACAATTACCGCGGTGGAAGTCCTTGATGTGTGCGGATCTATCTCAATCGTGTCTGGTCAATTCCAGGTGAATTCAAACGTGCAATTATCTACCTCCTATAGTGGGAGCGAAGCCGTAATTCAGGGTTCCGCCTCCGAAGTAGGGAACACCACGATCACTGTTCCTCCAACAGTGACGCAGATAGTCATTGAGAAATCCAATGCTAACATCTACATCTCGAACAACTACGTAACCAGTATTACGGCCATAACCAGTAACGGTAACATCGAGATAATATCCAATTCTGCAACTAGTGTTGAGGCGGAAACATCAAATGGTGGAGTAATTCTTCAGTTAAACTCTCCAACCTCTGTGAGTGTGACTGCCTCTAATGGGGCAATACAAGCCCAGTTCTCCACTCTAGACGGCGGATCTATTTCCCTTATTACTTCCAATGGTAATATCTACTTCACGACTCCAACATCCTCAAGCATAGAGGTGTCTGCCATGACCAGTAACGGTGCCATCTCTTACACCTTACCACTAACAAACGTACAAAATATCAACGATCAAATACTCACAGGATCTATGAACGGAGGAGCAACACAGGTATCCCTTGAAACTTCTAACGCAGACATTCAAATAAACTAATTCTAATTTTTGTTTTATCACAATCCCAGGCTAATCAGAAATGGATTTCAGTATAATGGTGATAATTTTTGAGTTTATTTCGATATATAGATACATATCTGCTCATTATATAGATTTTATACGGGTTTGTCGACTATTATTCGGTGTTTCCTGGAGATGGGACGATTTTTGAAATAGGATGAAGCAAGTCAATCTATATCATACTTAGTAGAATATATGGAGATTGACGTGGTCTCCCTTTTCCATTATAAACTTTTTATCTTTATGTTAGCTATTTTTGGCTAATGTCCAACCACATTGACTAAGTGGAGATTGATAGTTAGTACACGAAACCTCCCGATCTATGAAGCGATGCCAAGGTATAGGAAAGCGTTGTAGAATGATGGACCTACATAGAAAGGAACTCAAAGACTCTTCGTGAGGAGTCTTCGTGGCTTACCTTTCTTCTCTAGAGGCGTTCACGTTGCGTTCTCCTTAGAGGACTGGGAAGAACGGACCTCCCAATAAATTAGACGATATCCCATGAAGACTCGGATAAGTGACTATTTCAGGGTCCACATTCCCTCACTTGATACCGTCGCATAGCGTGAATCCCAACGAATATCATCCTCGTCACTTCACGGTAGCTCCGGGAGGTTCAGAAGGGCCACAAGGATAGTGAATGAGGGCCTCAGATGATGAAGTGCTCGCCGTGGCTCGTCCGGCGTCAACTTAGCTAAATCCTGGAATTTGTAACTCCATGATGATACTATGAAACTATATGTGAAAATTTAAAGAAATTATAAATTATATTTTAAAATAAACTAAAAATAAAATCAAGGCGAGGGCAGATGGAGTTTTCTGTATTTTGGTATCTACTCTAAACAGGCTCTAACCTGATGAGTGTGGGCTTTTCCACATTTATTATCTCCCCTAAGTCTTGACCTAAATTTGCTATGCGTATTTCGCCAGGCAAAGCGTAAAATAGGGTGTCAGACAACCAAACACCTTTACCCTGAATAAGGTACCTGCTAAAGAGAGTGACCTTACTTGTATCGGTTCCTCTAGACTCTAATAATTTGAAAAACTTCTCCCCACTATTCGTTCTCAATGATCCAGCGATTTTTTGTATTAATTTATTTCTGTCATCTCCGAGCTCGACCTTTACATCAACACCGAACTGACTCTTTATTGCATCAATCCTGGATTTTACCTCACCTAATAAATTTTGAAACTTCTGAGCTGTTAACCCAAGTCTTATCATAGCATTTATAAAGGATTCGGCCTCGTCAATACTCTTACTCTTTCCAGGAATTTTATTTAGTTCATCTAAACCTTTTGATAATAATTCCATATAACTTTGAAGTATAATTATATCGTCATCCTTGACAAGTTGTCCAACAATCGTTCCAATCTGATTTTCATCCATCCTCTTCAGGTAATTTTGTGGGTCCGGAATAACAATAAATTTACCTTCTCCTCCTACTAAATACTTGGTAATCATTGAAGGTATCTTCGTCTGGATCCCCATATAATACTGTAGGCCTGCTCTCTCTATTGGATTTTGTGAATCTAAGAAGTATTTGAATGTCACCAGTTTACCCTTTTTCGTGCATATAATTCCCACGTTGCCCAGCGTTGCCAGTTCTCCTGTCACCTTTACAGGCTGCGAATTTTGAGATAATTTACTCAGCACGAGATAATAATGATAAGGTCTCTCGAAGTCCTCTTGGCTTATTTCATTTAAATTGTTAAAAAGCTTCACAATAGGACAAGGAGCTGCCTGAACGTCGGTCTTAATGGTCGGAGTGGTCATATTTCCTCTTTCCACCCTCACAATATCTGCGACATCTTTTTTATGCTCTTCGAGTTCAGAACTAGAATATTTAACGGCTACTCTCTCAAAAAATGTAATAGCCCTCTTCAGTATATCATCCCTTAAATCAGTACAGTATATCCCAAAATTAGCTTTATCATTACTAGAAATAATATCCAGGATTGATTTTTCGTATTCCTGAAAAGGTTTGCCCGCTTCATCGAGGCTAAGTAAGAATGGTGCATCGTCTCTTAGAATATAATTTATTACAAAATCTATCCTAGAGAATTTCGGTGAATCTGGAACACATTTATCCCTAAGTCCTATCGAGGTAATGAAGCCAAATCCTATTATTTTATTATCTTGATCTGCGAAGAAATTATATAACTTTCCATTATTTGCATATAATAAGAATAATTCTCTTCTATACATTTTATCAAAATTATTTAGATTTTCAAAATATATAGAGTTATTCTGAGCTAATTTCTTATCTATCGTGAATGATATAATTTTTTTATCTCCTAATTTTTGCCTTGCACCATTCCATGTTCTTTCGTCGATCCTTGTGACGCATATACCAGAAGGCGGACTTTCCGTTTCAGTTCCTATGACCAGGTTAGACACTAGTAACTCAAGGAATTTTTCAAGTTGTTCAATATCTTGATTAAGCAATTGATTGAGAAAATCGTATGGATCGATATTCATGTTTTCAATTTTATTTAGAATTTTTTGCAAATCTAAGGGTATAACTCTGGGATACCTACAGAGAAAAATGGGAAATTTTGGACCTTTAGGTGTATAAATCGTAAAATCCTTATAATCATTCTCATCCTGTTTTAGCAGCTCGTTTATATTTCTGAACTCTTTGAACGACTGTGCCGATATCTCTAGAAATCGATCGTTATTACTGTCAAGAGGGATCATTATTTTTACGTTCTTCATGTTCTCCTGAAATAAATGGCCCAGAAAATTAGATAATCTAGAATTTCTGTATAACTCATATATATTCTCTAAAAACTGAACAGTATCAGTAACTATGCTATCGAATTCATTTTCTCTTATTAGTGGAAATCCGTACCTAAAGTGATTTATCCTTAAAAGAATCTTAGTTTGCTCATCATATTTCAAATTTTTTAAGGCTTGTATTAGTTCATTCCTCGTAATTTGTTTGGTCCCATCAGTCATCTTTTTGTTTTCGAGTAACATGGGAAGGAATCCCATAGGTTCAGATTCCCATATTAACAACTCTTTCTTCTTCTTAGAAGGTAAAGAACATACAATAAGATCAAGAGGAACGTTATAAATTTTTCTTAATGCTACTCTCAGAATTGCAATATATTTTTCCATGTTACTGTTCTGTGAAAGTCCTGAAATTGCATATGCATATGTTATACCTTTTAAATGTACCCTTGCCCTTAAAGGAACTGTTACTGATTTTACCTTATTATTCGGAGAGTAGACGTACCATGTAATCTTGCTTGGAAATTCCTCATATCTGACTAGGCCTCCCAACACGCCATCCTTTACCCTAGTTTCTGACACACTACCCTTTACCTTAATTTCCGTACTTACCCTTGAGATAAGCCTACCTGTCTGAATTAATTGATCTATTGAATAATCCTTTAAATCTCTAAAATCCTTGTCACTATTTAAAATAAGGCGGAGACCTTTCATCAAGCTATTTATCTCGTTGCCGAGATCAGCGGCATCTCCTCCTGATTTCAAATATTTGTCTAGGAGTTCTGTAGTAACCTCATTAATTATGTACCTTATCTTACCCTCATTGTCTCTTTTTGGTTCCACAGATTCCTCCTTAATCCCTTTACCATGTCCAACGGATACTACCGATTTCACAACAGTGTGAAGAGCATAGTCTATTGCCCCTGGCTGATAATATCTCACCATCTTTTCGTACGGTATCCTCGCAATTGATCCTGTAGTAGTGGACTCCGAGCTTGGTTCATCTAGTCTGACTTCTGCCTCCGCTTTATTTTCAATCGTATAAAATGAGGCTGATACCCTCTTTGTCCTCTCAGTTTGACTTGATAACTTACTACCTCTGTAGAACTTTATGAAACCTATATCTCGTAAGTCTTGGAGGAGCGGATCCTCTCTAGCCCTGCTTAGCGGTACCTCTTCACCCAGGACGTTATTTCTCACAGCCTTTGAAAATATACTCTCAAAAAACCTACTTAGTTCGCTATCATATGATAATATTATGCTTTCAGGACCTAGATTGAGCCAGCTCATGAAAGTCTGTTCTGGATCCTGACCAGTAAAAGGAATAAGATCGCCAATACTCCTAGGAAATATCACGCTCTCTACGGTCTGAATATTAGGATCTCTCCCTTTTCTGCCCTCCCTTTGGATGAATTCCCTAACTAGTTCGGGTAAACCATAATGGACAACCCTGTTACCTGCCCTAAAATTGACTCCTTGACCCATGGTTTTCACTGAAATAAGTAATTTTACTATGTTATCATTAACTTTTTGAATTGTTGCACCAGGATCCCCCCGCAGTGAATGATGAATTCCAATTTTTTCATCTGATTCGTTTGGGTTAAGTTCATAAAACAACCTTTCAGCCTCTGATATGTAATTGGTAAAGAGGAAAGTCAAACCATCTTTATCCGCCATTGACTTTAGGAAAATTTTATACAGTGTGGTATCATGCTTCAACGAGACTAAGACCCTAGCTCTCGCTAGGGGATCATTGCGAGACCTCGGATCGTGTGATTTAATGATCTGTTTACCGTCTAGATATCTATCCAAATCCTTTAGAAATTCATCGTCCTCATCATTCAAATAAAGCAGATAATTCTCAAATTTCGGCTTAGGTGAGACCCCTGTGACGAATTCTGTTTCCCTATCGTTTAAGTTCCGAAGTGAAATTGAATCTCTCAGGGTAGCACTCATTATAACTAGTTGTGGAACATCCTTTTCTTGTGAGTTTTTTCGAATTATCTCTTTATATAGAGTCTTCAACAACGTAAGTAACTTAAGGGCCTGTGCACTGGAGTAGAAATCAAATTCGTCTAACACAATGAAGTCTATATTGTTAAAGGGGGCAAGCCTAACCCTTGAGTGAAGATTTCTGGCTATTTTCTCTGGATTAGTGATCACGATTGAGGCGTTTTTGGCATAATCCAGAGAATCGTAATTTCTATCATACTCACCATCATATCTTACTGGACCATTCATGCTAATTGTGTCTACACATTTCTCGAAATAGCCTGAAAGTCTCGTCTCCTGATCTTTTCCCAAGGCGACAGTCGGGTAAATTACTAAGGCTCTTGCCTTGCCTCGCGTGTATATTAAGTACAATAGATAAATGAACCAAGCCTCAGTCTTTCCTGACCCAGTGCTTGATGCTAATATCACGTTTTTACCATTCTTTAGCGCCTCGAAGGCCCTTACCTGATGACTGTAAAGTTTGAATTTAGCTAATTCACATGAGTTAACGTCACCTTGGAAATCAGGAATCAGATCCTTGAGAGTAGTTGCTGTGATCGAGCTTTCCTCCTTGTTTTCTCTTACAATTTTAAGAAAGTTGATGTAACCTTCGTTACCAACCTTGACCCTCTCAACAGGCAAACCTCAATCATTATCAATTACAAATGAAAATTTTAAACCTTTTCTATATGTCAGAGATGTTATTTTATAGTTAGTGGAGATATTATCTATATGTCTAAAGTTAAATAAACTTATCACTCAAGTGTAAGACCTTATTACGAGATACTCAGTCCCACCTCGTGGTCCGATTCGTCGTTGATTATCTATGCTGACCAAGTCAACCTTCACGTTCCCCCACCTCGCTCTCACTAGGCTAACAGCTCTCTCCCTAAGCTTGTAATTATCTTCGTGAAAAATGAGAAACTTTCTCCCCATCCTCTTGGTCCTGTCGAGGAATTTATCAAATCGCAAAAAATAGATGTCGAGACTCGATCTCTTGGGATTATATATTAATTCTTTAGAAAAACTGAAACGTATTTTCCTCCCAAGAAGATTTCCAAAGTTGCTTTCTCTCAACCATACCCAATAGAAGTAGGATAGCTCCATATACTGAACCTCATCAAAGAAGGGAGGGTCAGTAATTAGCGTCGCATTCCTAGGATACTCGTAAGAGAGTGCGTTCCTTATCATTAGCTCGACGTTGAGTTGCCCATTCTGTCTACGAAACCTCTTCAGCGTCCTCTCGAATACCTGAAAGGCGTCAAGTTCCTCGTGAACCTTAGGTATCCAGTAGCTGGGAACTCCCCAAGACCCAGCCCCTCTCCTCTTCATCTTAGAGGAGGGGAATAGGGAGGCACAAAAGGCTGCGTAAAGGGCTACCTTAGTATTAAATGAGGCGTTAACCTGGTCTATGGCCCGGAGGAGCGAGTACAGTTTTCGGAAATTATCTTGAGAGAAAAGCTCGCTGACTCTCTCCACATTTCTCTTTTTGAAGAATGGAGTTCCATCCCTGTAATATAGAAAGTCGTCGTGCAAAACCGTCTTTCTTACCTTCATCCCCTTGGCAATTTCAAGAACCTGCTGCCCCTTCTCCATGAACTCAGTCTTGTTAATACCTTGCGTATTTACAAACGCTACCAGCCATGCGTAGGGGTTTATGTCAAGGTATATTCCCCTTCTACCCGCCTGGGCCGCGGCGGAGACTATGGCACCGGATCCACCGAAGGGGTCCACCACCGTATCTGTCGAGTCCTCAATTAATTCGTTGATAATACTTTCAGGTTTTCTACCCCAGTACCTCATTAGGATGAAATTTTCCCATGATGATCTTCAACAAACTCCGGTTTAATGAACTTTTCTATCTATTGTTTGATTCAGGTTGGGAACTGGGAACCGCTAATGATAAAACTGGAAAGTTAAAACAATGAAGATTTTTATTTTAGCAGACATTATTACCTTAATGTCAATTCTCACTTTGAGTGATCAAGACCTTTTCTCTGACTCCTGCTCTGAACTTTACCAAGAGATCCTTAAGCATGAGTTGTGTTTGATTCGCTTTAACGATATGTGCGTGAAAGTGAATGATAGGCACTATGTTCCGGCCTCAAAATACAATGTGGTCCATGATTTTGATGCAACGCTAACGGTCCTCGACCTCGCATATCTATTTTACGCCTATCATAGGCCCGAGTCCCGTGGGGCTAAGGACTTTGACTCCTGTGGGGCTAAGGACTTTGACTCACTAGTAAACGTACTCAAGTCGAGCCGTCTTTTGATAGACCTTCCGTGTCACGATGATACATTAAATAAAGTCTTGGAGTCCTTGGATAATCCAGCCATGGAAATCAATATAGAATCTAGCAACGTTTTCAGATATTTCAAAATGCTAGATGAAATTCGACATATGAAGGGTAACGACGAAATGAGACGAGTTATAAAGATGGTTAAGGAGAGAAAGGGTGAATGTTACAAGACTGCATATGGGGAACTTCTTAGACTTTACAGGTATGAGGGTGCTCTGCCTGGTTCTACTCTTGATTTTAAATCGCCGTACTACGTTTTAGAGGCGTATTTGCTCCCCTTCATTGAGGAATACATACCCAACCCTAAACACGATGCAGGCGAGGTTTGCGATCAGGATACCTTAATTGTATGCAGAAGTTTGGGATTTGAGGGGGGAAAGAAGCAAGACTCCTACAAATTTTACCTAAACTCCTACCAATTTGAAATGATTAAAAGGCTGAAGGAAAAAATAAATAAACCAAAACTGGGAATTATTTCAGCCCCCACAGGTTCTGGAAAGACTTACGTTTTCTCGGTTTATCTCCTTATGAAACTTCTTAAGGTAGGAGGTGTGGGTTTAGTTATTTATCCCACAAAGACCTTAGCAAGAGAACAACTTGAGAAATTCATTAAATTAGTTTATTACATAAACAAACAAAGTCAGAAGAAGATACACGTATATATCCTAGATGGGAGTAGTAGATCGAGCAAAGATTCTAACAAGTCTGAGGACTTTAGGGGAGGTCTTGAACTTGACATCGAGGAGTCCAAATTGAGACTTAAATATAAAGAAGGTAAATTGTTTCTAGTAGATCCTAATGACGTGATTGTTGAGGAAGTGGATTGGCTAAGCGACGACAAAGATGCGGAAAGAATAGAGGCGCCTGCAATTGTTATATCAAATCATTCGATGATATCTAACCATCTGGATCGAAGTGTGGGACGAAATCATTGGATTGAGAGCTTACTCGATAATCTAAATACACTTGTTATAGATGAAGCTCATACATTTTTGAATTCAAAGGATCTGTCTGATTTCATGCATTTTCTTATCCTTAGAATATTTTTGTATTTAGCTCTAAAACAAGGAACCCAATTGGAGGACATGGGAAAGGCCTTTAAGGAAGTAATTAGTGGTAGGTCTTTCGACATATTGATTTCAAGTGCGACCATGGAAAGCAGGAATATATTAGAGGAAAACGTTCTCATTACCCAACTAGCCGGAATTGATCTTTTAACAGCACCAAAGGGAAATAGTTCACCTCCTGATCTTTCAGCTATTTTCCGTGGTCCACTAGATGGCCTTTATCAGGAGGTCATATACATCCCTTACTACTCTACTTTTGACAGGAATAATTCCAAGAGGAAGTTGGTGGTAACATCTATATTCTTTCCCTCTCCCTCGAATTCGTATACGACGCATTTTATTGAAGCCTTGAGCACATCTCTTCTATGGAGCCTTGGATTAGGTAGCACTATTAGAAAAATCACCAACATGCAATACGAACCTCACGTACTTGCCTTCATTGATAGTAAAGAGACCCAGGGTGAGGTTTTTAGAAATTTTGTAGGGAGAGGTCTTTCACAAGAGGAATTCCATAAGGATAAACTCTTTATCGAAAATAAAGCCACTAAGAAGACATATCCCAAGGAAATACTCTCGGCTCTCAAGAAGGCAGCCGCCAACAACATTGGTAATATGCACAGTGATGATTATAGCACATTTATGAGATATTCTCACCTCCAGTTCTTTATGAACATGAACGAAATTAATGCGTTTCTTCAGGGAAAATTGGATCAGGAAAAGGTTGCATTCATTGAAGGTTTGGCAGATGATGTGACTCAAGCATCTAAAGGGAGTTATGGACAGAGCTATATTCAGGGTCGCCATGGTCACTTTGTAATAATGCATAATGCCGATGTGGAGGCCAGAAATAGGATTGAAGGTATCCTATCCCAAGGAAAGTGGAATATCTGCTTATCGACTTCAACCCTGGAAATGGGGGTTAATTTAGGGAACGTAAACGTGGTGATGCAGTTAGGAAAACCTTCCTCGGGTGACAGCTATATTCAAAGACTTGGTAGGAGCGGCAGAAATAATCTGTCGTTCAGGATATCATTTGGAGCCGTCTTTCTAAAAAACTTAGGTGAAGATATCTCATACCTTGATGAGAGTAGAGCCTTTAAGGATCTATTTAGTGTTGAGATTAAGGGCTTTGGTAGACAGTTGGACGACGAGACTTTAACACGTTATGGAGTACTTCTCTATAAGTTTTTGAGAAAGCTTGTTCCAGACAGCGAGCAAACGATCCTTGAAGATTTAATAAGAAAATATAAAAAAGATCCAAATAGAATAATACCCATTATAGAGGAGATAAATAGTAATAAAGAGAGATTAATAATAGGGTTAAAGGAATACATGCGATCAGGCAGTACAGTAATTAAAAGTTCTGGGCTCCACAGTTTAGCTTATCTAAATGATGAACTGATTCAAGTACTTAGCACCATAGCAATGCAGGGATTAGTAGATACCAATAAAGAGCTCTTTGAAAAGATAAAGCCGATCATTAACAAATTACGTGAATACAATAAAGCTAACAACATGGAGATTTTAATATCTCAAGAATTTATGTCATTGTATGGGAGTATTAGAGATCTTCTCCAGAAAATTCGAAAAGATAACAAATACACCGATCAGGAAAAATGGATAGATAAAGCGGAAAAAATTTTAGGGAATATACTTGGAATAAATCTCTTTGACGATGTTATCCGCAATGCATATCAGGAATCTGACACCGAATTAGAAGATAGAGTGGATTATTTCCTGCTTGGAGGTAGGATTCCTCACCCTGCAGTAATCTCCGATATACAGGGAGAGAGGCTCGATATTAACGTACTAAGAGTTGTCCGGTCAGTGGAGAATAAACACATTAAAGCTCCGATATTCGATATCATCGTTCAAAGACGATCCAGAGGATCACGTAAAAACAGAAGTGATCTAATCAGAACTATCCCGTTTAAGTATTACAGGTGGTAGTAATGAGTATACCATTTCCAAACTATGACTATAGGAGCGTGTATCTCGGAGAACTTATGATTAATAATAGTAAATTAGAATTATATGGAAATTACTTTGGGTACTTTAAGTTGGAACATAACGGACGACGAAAGGAAATCATGATGCCAATAAATCCGCTAGGTACTTATGCTTCTAGGATTCCTCTTGAAGGGTACGAGAAAATATTTAGAGAGCTAAAGGATAGTAAATTTATAAATACAGAGAAAAGAGTATGTCCTGTACTCTTTGTAAAGAATACATACTATGGTTATCCGAAAGATGTTGAATATGTAGCAGGTGTTTCATTTGACCTAGAGGAAGAAAAGATTAAGGGCGATAGTATAATTTACATACTAGGATATTCAATTTCAAGCAACAAAGACAATATAGCCGCCACGAGTGCCACCAAAGCAAATAAAAAGATATTTTTTAGTCTTATCGTTAATAAAATTTTATTTGATAAAATAAAAAATTTTAGTGGGTTGGATGTTAAAGTAATTACTACGGATGGAAAATATCTAGTTTCATCAGCCGAAAGTGTCAGAAAATGGATAATGAATTCTCGAGATGTAAAGACATATCTTAGACAGACTCCTCTGATCCCTGACCTACTGACAAATGATATGACGGAATCGGCGGTCACTAAAAGTGGAAGCCTTGAGTTGATTCATCTAGGATCTCAAATATCTGGAAGGGCATATTTGTATTCTGAGTCCAGTAAAAAATGGAATAAAAGAAAATTATTCTATATACATCCAGCAATAATTCCTTTCTCATTTATTTTTCCTGTCAATCACAAACATACGCCTTTACCTAAGGACACGATTGTTGATGCTTTTGTTCTGGACGTACCTTTTATGGGGTTAGACTGGCAAAAGGTAGAAAAACTGGTAGACTGGTTGTTTCTTAAACACAAAGAATCATTAATTAAAATTCTTTTAAATAGACAGCTATTAGTATCACTAGTAAATATTCTTTCCAACAAATTTATTTACATTAAATCGAGTGAAGTTTCCAGGAAAATCTATGGTCTTGAAATAGACATCAATGCTCGATTATATCAAACCAGATTGAAGTTTTTATCTCCTTCATTAGGTAAAATACTGGAAATATATAATAGTTCGTCGGTTGAAAATAGTCTAGACGTCGTAGACCTCATAATAAGCATGTTAAAACCATTCCTTGATGAGAATAATGTTTTATCTAAAATAAATATTGATAAGATAGATAAATATACTAGACTGTTATTAAAGAAATCCATAGGTGTGTTCGCGTTAACCCATGGTCTCCACGGTGCTTCTCACCTTATTATGAAAGTACTATCTGACATCTCTGGATTAGACCTTTTTGGAGAAAGAATAATTATCAGAGTTAAGAATGATCAATCCCCACATTTTAGTAGCTTAATACCACAAAATGACACGGTTGTAGAGAATACATTTCAATTTAAGTCGGGGAATGATTTTAGATCGGATGTAATTGTCTTTGCCAAGAAAAGTTACACATATGAGTATGTAAGGGATGCTCTTCAGTCGCTAGGCTCTAGTATAGATCAAATTATGAGGGATGAGCTAAGGATTATCCTAGCCAGAGAAGGGAGTGATGCTTGTGAGAGGAACTTTGAACAGGAGAGGAGGTTACTTAAATCTGCTCGAAATTTGATCCTTTCCTCGATTCCGCGTGGTAATGATATTGACAATGTTATACGCAATTACATTAACAATAGGATCCCGGCATCTAGGACATTATCGAGGTTCCTTTTTGACCATTACATAAGAAGGGAAATAAAGAATGAACTAAACCCCGCTAAAAACGAACTGCCGTTAATCAATAGATTAGCCCAATTCTCAATTCCCTACTATGTGCCCCAGTGTGTCGATGGATGCTACAACTGTGTACTCGTACCCAGAAACGTGGGTCAAGGAATGTGCGATATGTCTCCGCTTGAACAGGAGATGAAAATTAGCAAGTGGGCCGCACTCTGTCTGTTAAAATACAAGGGATGGGTGGACTACCCTTGGGTTGATTGCAATCTTTCTTAGCGCTTAAACCTTACGAGTGGACAATTTTCATTTTGACATAAATTACAATCCCTGTTCATGATGTAGGTTCCCTTATCCTTGGGCATGTAGTGAAGCGCCTCCTTCAGGTTCTGCGGATTATCCTTCAGAATCAAGTAAACATATTTCCTGGGGACCGTGACAGTCTTATCGCTAATCTTGAGTGAGGTCGATTTCCCCTCTCCGCTATAAAACGGATTCCTATACACCAGCAGGAGGTGAATGTTCTTCCCTGAAGCCTCGTCACTTCCCATGACTCCTTGATCCTCTGCCATGCTCTCAAACAACAGCTTATAGATCATTAGCTGCAACCCGTCTATTAAGGTCCCATAGAACACGTAAGACGATTTTATCTCCGTGAGGACCAGATCATTCCCAGATCTGCATAGAACGTCAACTCTGCCTTTTAAGTTATATCCTGATACCTCATACTCTTCCTCGCATTCGAAACCAGCCTTTTCAAAGACAGACTTTATCTCTGATTTGATTTCATCGTGAAATGATTCCCTGCTCTCCACAAACTTTTCAAAATCTTGATTCATTACGAAATTATCACAGGCGTTGGTTGAGCGAGCTGCACTCTTTACTCCAGTCATGAAGGAAAATTGTAATCCATGATTAAATCCTTGGTGGTCTACCGCATTAACATGAAGACTCTCTGGATTATGTCATGTGCCATGTGGCGTAGGCCATTTCCATGTGACCCATTAATGTGGGTAGGCGCTGGCGCTTAGTCCACGAAATCCTCGAAGACAATGTTTCCATCATCGTCGTACACGACTGCGTAGACGTCTCTCCACTTCTTGAAGAGCTCGTCTATATCTTTAATTTCCTCCTCTTCTATCAGTATATAAAATGGCCCCCATTTAGTGTAAATTTTTGCTTTCATGCGGCAGCAGCAGCCGATCTAGTATAAATAGTTTACTTCAAGATCTTTTGGAGTGAGTCTAAACCATCTTCGCGACCTAAGGGCGTGACACCGTAACATGATCGTGATTCCCTTGGCGTGGCAGAGTGATCGGGTCGCGTCGGTCAATCCCCTTGATCAGGTACCCACAAGTGACCTGAGGAATTCCACCGTGTCCCTATCCTCGGCAAACACGTAGACTCCCCTGATACCCCTGGTGAGCATCACATAGTACCTGTTCCTGAGAAGGGTTAGAGCTCTCTCCCTGTCCTTCTTAGCTATCTTCTTGAGGGAGAATTTACCTCCTACGTCGTCGGTGATCGGGTCTGGGTTCACTTCCCACCTCCCCCTCCACACAAGGTCCCTTCCCCACACTACCCCAACATACTCCGCTTCAAAACCTTGGGCGCCGTACACGGAAGCGCACCTTGAGAGATCTTTCCTTTGCGTCCAGTAGACCGGGTAATCCTTCTTAGGGTCCATGAGCCAGGTAATATTCTCCTTTCCCACTATACCCTTGAGGTCAACTCCCTTATACAGCTCGAATCCAGATTGTAGAGGGTACCCAATCCTCACGTTCTTTAACCCATGCGGGTTATGCTCGTCCCCTTCAGACTCGGTGAAGGCGCAGACGAGGGCCCTATCCTCCTTCTTAGAGAGTTCGCTCAGCAGGTCCAGGATCGAGTCGAACACCCTGAACTCAAGGTTGAGGTTCTTGGCTCTCTCTGGACTCTGCCAAAGTAGCCTCTTAACCCACGACAGGTACTCCCTGGATTGCCTAAACACACTGCTCAGGTATCCCTCAACTAGCTGAGAGGGATTTGCAAACTGGAGAAACGCCTCCCTCGTGCCCTCTTCCTCCCCAATCAAAATCTGATTCTCGTCATAGAAGTAAACGCGAACGGTCCCCCTTGTCATTGAGGTCCTAATCACGTCCTTGGTCATCCTTTGGGCCTCATCGAATATGACCAGGTCAAGCTCCTCACTGAATTTGGGCTGACCTACCCCGTCCTGATACGCGGTTGAATAGAATCTTATGGCCCCACTCAGGGGCTTGAGCACATTTCTTAGGGTGTTGAGCAGGCGATTGTTCTTGTACGCTAGAACTGTCCTCTTCTTCCTCTTCAGGCCCTCGATCAACAAGGTGAGCGCCACGAGGGTCTTCCCAGAGCCACTCTCTCCTCTCACTAGATAGGTCCTATTCACGTTGTTGTCCAGGTCCTCCATGACCCTGTGAACTAGGTGTGCCTGTTCCTCTGTGAGTCCATAACCCCTAGATAGGAGGGCTTTGGAGGCCTGGTTCAATATCCTGGAGCTCTCCCTCTGCAGGAGTTCCACGAGGGCGTCACTTATGTGAAACTTACCGTTTACCACCCTGTCCAGGGCATCTCTCTTGAAGGGACCAAGGGAATCCACAAGCGAGCTGAGCTCTGCGGGATCGGTGATGGTCCTGCACCCCAGGTTGGGGTTGGCGTTATACGTGACCACAACTCCCTGAAACTTGATCCCAGAGGAATGGAAATAGTTAAGCTTGTTAACGTAATTCTCCACCTGGTAGCAGGGATTTACGTGAATCTTTCCATCGGCCTCAACCATGTAGTCGTCGAGAACCTTTACGTGTCTCCATCCCTTCATCTCAACGACTAGGCCCTTGTCGTCGTCCACGAAGATGAAGTCTGCCCTCTCCCCACCCAGGATTGGCATTTCAGCTATCACGGGGGTCTTTATTCTGGCCCTCTGAAGGAACTCCAGGCTACTCTTCCAGGCCATGACCTGTTCCAAAGAGGGATCCTGACTAAAGGTGAGCCTGTAGGCCGTTCGAAGGGTGTCAGGAGTAATGTCGTTCGGCTCATCAATTACGGGGAGTGACATGAAGTTGGGTGAAACTTTCAGAAAATAAACATTCTCATCTGCTTGAGTTTAGACGTGAGGAAGGGGAAACGTGAGGAATGCACATTGACTCTTCGTTTTTCCTTGCCCTCTGTGATCCCCTTCTAGAGCACTCATAGGATGATCCATTTACTGTACTAGGTATTTTGAAAGTAAAACACGGAACAGTTGAGTTGACTCTATTCTTCAGCTGGACTTTCTGCGTACTCGGGAGTCGGATACTTGAGTATAAGAATTGAAACGGATGAAGATGCGCTCCAGTACTTTCCCGGTTAATTAACGCATGGCTTGACCAGTGGACTGTCAAAGCTCTAGGAGGAAGAAGTTGTACGCGTTCACGTAATGCACTCCCTCAATCACGACGTGATCCTGCCTGCTTCTGTCGTGGAGGTGGCCATAAATCACGTACTCAACGTCATATCTCCTGATCACCTCATCCAGTCTCTCGCTACCGTCGAAGGCCAGGAAAAAGTCGGTGTACCTATCTCCAGTGGTTGCCACCAGTTCCCTCCTAGGAACATGATGCAGGACGACGATGGCTCTCCCCACCTTCCTCAGCTGGTCCTCGAGGATGTTCACGTTTCGTTGAAGGTAGTCCTCATTGGAGATCCCGAGGTTAACGTAGACGCAGTCGTTGAACCAGGTCCTGCAGTCGCAGAATCCTCGCTTTTCGCATATGGCTATCTCCTCCCTGGAGCAGTTGTGGGGGTTACAGTTCTCGAAGTCGCGGTCGGAAAAGTTGAGGTCCCTCGCGAAGGAGTAGTCGTACCACCCCGTGGTTCCCACCAGGTACAGGTCTTGGGTGATGGGGTAGGGACCATCAACCTGGAGAAGGGTCCCGTCGAATTCCCTGTAGACCTTTGCGAGAGTGCCCACCTTGCTCAGGCTAGTGATTTTCCTCTTCTCTCCCTCAGTCAGCCAATGCTCGTGGTTCCCGGGGACGGCAACGAGAGGACCCCTGTACACCTTCCTCAGTTTCCTGAGGAATTTCCTTAGGTCCTCGTGGGAGCCGTGAGTGAACACGTCCCCAGCCAGGACGAGAAGGTCAGCCTGCTTCAGGTAGGAGAAGAGCTTCAGTGACCTGTCGGAGTTGGGGTAATGAACGTCGGAGGCGAAGAGGATCTTCACGGGGTAATATTGTGTTCCCGGTTTATCTGTCTTGCAGAGTGTAGCAATGCAACATAAGGGTCGCATTCCGCCTCACGAGGACGAAAGGAGGAGGCTCCCTCACAATCCTCTTCAAGTTCCGTGAGGTTTAACGCTTGTAATAAGCTGTGGACCAGGGACGCTCAGCCTTCCTTGAGTCACGGCCATATCTTAATGAGTTCCGGTTAACCTCCTAGGCTATCGAAGTAGCTGAGTATCCTCTTGGCAACCTCTCCGTTGAATTGCCACATTAGCTTTTTGTCCCACTTTATCTCCTGGTTCGGATCATCCATCTGATAAAGTGTTGGATTTTCCTTGAACTTGAAGGTCTTAATCACGTAATCTAACTCATCCCTCGTGAGTCCATACAACTTCGCAACTATCGCGTTCAGCTCCGCCGTGAGATCTACTCTCTCCTTCATACTAATTTTCCTTGGCTTTTCGCCTACAAGATCGGTTAACTCCTTGAACTTGTCGTCGGGAGAGGAGAGAATGGCTGAGATTTTTAGTAATCTATACACTAGAGGAGAGGAAAAGTCGGGTCTAGGAACTCTTAGGTTCTTCATAATTTCTTTGATCAGATCTGTTTCTACAAATAACCTTACAATAAAGTCAAATACTAGACTGTTCAAAATGCCGAGGAGATAGAGACTCCACCTAAGATCTAAATCTGTCGTATACACGCACCAAACCTTAGAGGTGTAAAACGTAAATGGTGGGAGAATACACGCTATCACTGTCCTTACATCAGTCGATCTTGCTGTAGACCTATAACATAACTTAGGCTTTTCAAGGAACTCCTTGATCTTTGATCCTAATTTGGTTTCACTCAATTTCTCAATTCCGTCCTCAGGCAAAACAGTGAACTCGGGACTCTTGTAATATGGTAAGAATTGATGAAAGTTCTTACCCTCAATTAATGGCCATCCCTTTCCGTCAGTTCTAAATAGACCTCTAGCATTTGTCTTATCGAAACCTCTTAGAAACTGGATATTTAGTTGCTCTAACGATGGAAATTGCAATATCTTTTCTACGATCTTTAAATCATTTTTCGAGTATCTGGGAATTAGTTGAGAAGATGAAAATTTCTCTATAATGAAAGGATTTATTATCAGAATCTTATCTTTTTCCGTAGAAGTTTCTGGATTATTTAAAACAGAAAGATCCATTAATCTGAAGGCAGCTCTCACTTGTTGCGATTTATTTGAGTTTCTCCACACAAGAAGAGTGAAAGTATAGCTACTATGGATATCGGGGAATATACCTAGTTTATTATCGAAATCGTATAAATACTCAATTTGACCCCTACGTAATACTTCTCTCAGGGAGGATGAATCTGCTCCCTTTAGCAGGGTGCTTGGAACAACCACTCCCACGCTACCTTCTTTGCTAACTAAATTTATCATCCTTTCGAGGAATAGTTTCTAGAGGTTTAGTTCGCCTTTTTGTAACTTATAAATGGATTTCAACTTCTTTAAGCTTTTAAAGTATATAATCTCCTCCTTCCTCTTTCCTTTGTAATGCTCGAACTCTTCCCTTATTTTGGGATCCTCTAAATATTTCTTATATAAGGGTTCCTTTTTCGTTTTAGACGACAACCTCCTTATACCTGGAATTATTGTGTCAAAGAAATCATCATCCTTGGGGGTTACTTTGTCCCATGGGGGGTTTCCCACCACTACTGTGAAGCCTCCGCTTTCCATTTCATCTGGAAATTCAAGAGACCAGTGGAAGAACATGTGATCTCTCACTAGTCTTTCTAGCCTCTTCTTGTCCTCTTCAGATATCCTAGTTGGATCAATTAGTTTTGAGATCTTTTCAAGTCTTTCATCCATATATGAAGCAGTTATGACGTCATACCTCATCTTCTGTACGGGATCCTTGCTCTTCCTGTCCAGCTCTTTTTCCCTCTCCACATCCTCTAACGTTAGATCAAGAGAATCTCTAACTTCCCTCAGCCTCCGCCTCTTCTGGTCAAAGGTGAACAGATCCAGGGTTCCCCCCTCCTCCCTTCCCAGGACCCCAATCAAGCTATTCCCGGTCTTGAGATTGGTATCCAGATAGTTCAGAGGTAATCCCACGGATAGGGAGGAGAGCCACAGCGACAGCTTCGCCAACTCCACGGCCATGGGGTTAATGTCCACACCGTAGATGCACCTCTTCAGGATCATCCTCCTCAGGATCACATAGTCGTTCACGAGGGTCTCATCCACGTCGAACCCTTTCTCCCTCAACGTCTTGATAGCCTTCTCTCTCGCCTCCTTCACCCTCCCCGCGAGGGGTGAATCGGGATACTTCTTTACAAGCTCTATGGCCCACCTGGTTAGCTCCTCGAGGGCCCTCACCAGGAAGTGTCCGCTCCCCATGGCGGGGTCAAGTACTCTGATCCCGAACACGAGGTTCTCAATCCTCTCCTCTAGATCCTTCGTAGGATTCTCCTTGTACTCCTTCATCAGCCTGGAGAACTCCTCCTCCCTCTCCCTCAGGTGCGGTTCGAGGGCCTTCGTCACCAGGAACCTCACGATCTCATCCGGCGTGTAGAAGGCCCCGGCCGACTTCCTCTCCGGGCTGGGCTTCAGGAACACGTCGCCCTTCCTTATCATCCCCGTGGGCTTCTCCTTGAGATCGCTCAGGGCCTTCGCCGACACAACCCTACCATCCACGATGTAGCTGTCCTCCTCGGCCCTGGCCACGTCGAGTCCCAGGAGGCCCTCGTAGATGTCCCCGATCTGCCTCACGCCCAGCTCGGCGTAATCTATTCTCTCCTTCCCGTCAAACCCTAGGTCGCGAAGTGCTGGGAGGAGGAACTTGTTCCTCACCACTTTCCTGTCCAGGTCCCCCTCGTCGAACAGCTCGCTGTCGTAACCAGGGACGTTGTACTGGGGATCTCCATTCCTTATCACCCTGAACAGTCTCTTGAGTTCCACCCATATCTCATCCCCGTCTCCCCTGCTCTCAAACCCATCCAGCCTGCCCAGTAGGTTGTGGAGGGAGATCTCGGAGTACTTGGTCGGTTGCGATGACCTCTCCACGGGAAGTATTCCCCTGGACTCGGCGTAGAGGATGAAGAGTAACCTGAACAGGAGCCTGGTCGCGAGCTCCTTCGCCTGCCTCAGGTCCTCCTCGCTGTACTCCTTCAGGGGATCTAGGTCTAGGACCCCTCTCACCAGGTTCAGGAAGAGGTCCCCCTCCATTATCTTCTTCCTGAGCTGGTCCTGTATTGCCTTGCCCACCTTGGCTCCTTCCACCAGGATCTGGTCCAGTTTCCTCTGCCCGTTCACCTCCTGATAAACCTCGGGAGAGAAGAGGCGAATGAAGTACTGAAGCCTCGGATCCTCACCTCCCGCCCCCCTCAGGGATATCTCAAAGTAGTTGTCCGAGGACGGGGCCTTGGAGTAGTAGAGCCTCCACTTCACGCCATCGGTCACGAAGACCCACTCGTAGCTCCTGAGGAGGGAGATCGCCACGTACGAGGGGGCCACCTTCCCCTCCTGGATCAAGTCGAAGTCTGGCTTGGGGGAGATGACGCAGGCTCCAAGGGTCTTGTCCCTCAACCTGAGCTCAAGGATCCTGTAGGGTTGGATCTCGACCTCCCTCACTCCCCAACCCATGTGGGTCAGGACCCTCTCGGGGTTGCCCACGTGCTCGGCGACGCTCTTCCCATCGAGCTGAACCTTCACGTTGGTGAGCAACCTCGTCTTGAGATACTGCGTTGAGAAGAGACCCCTGTTCACGAAGTCCTGCCCTGCTTGAAGCTTGTCCTTGAGGTCGCCATACAACCTGTTCAGGGTGACCGTTACCTTCAGCTTGTTGGAGAAGTTGAGACCCGTGAAAACTTCCCTTAATGTCGAGAGAATTATCCCCCTGTTCGAGGGGATCACCTCGACGAAGAGTCCCTCGGTGTCCTTCCTACCCAGGTAGAGGAACAGCTGGGTCTCGGTCTGGATCACGTAAAGGTAGGACGGCTCCTTGGGGTTAAGCTTCTCCCTGTCGGAGGACCTGAATCTGTCAGCGAGGACCACGTAGATCGGCGCGTCCCCGGCAGAGAAGAGCCTCCATCCTCGGGGCAAGTTCAGGAAGGTGGTGCTAATCTCCTTGAGGTCTTGAGGGGATAGGTTAATTGCAGAAAGGAGGTCCTGCGTCTCCTTGTTGATCTCCATTAGATAAGCTTTAGGCAACCACATAATAAAGTTTCAAGATATTATCCCGTTTATGGTGGGGAGAGTTCAGAGAAACTTATGTCGTCACCTCTCCCCTCAAATGTGATACCACGAAATCACACTCTCTCCTCACGTGAAGATTTAAAACTCGCCACTAGACTATATCTCATGGTCAAGTGTCCCTATTGCGGTTACGAGGGTGAATTCAAGGAGCTGAGGGCTCCCTGGAAGTTCAACTTCTACACCGTGAGGAGGTTCGAGTGCCCCAAGTGCCACAATCCCTTCCAGTACTACGAGGGCAGGACCAAGAACAAGGAGAGGGTTGAGTTCACGATAAGGATGAAGAGGACCTAATCTTCCCCAGTAGGTAACTTGCCCCCGCCCTAGATACCTTATACACCTGCTGGACGTCAACGTAAGTGCACCCCCTCTCTATCAGCACGCAGTTGTAGCAACCGTCAAAGCACTGGTGTAGCCTCCTCGGCCAAACGTACTGCGAGTATTTCCTCGCAAGGTTGAGGACTGCCTTGACCTCCGGCTGATTCCCCCTTGGAAGGTCCAGGGTCTTCCTGAGGCTCTCCGTGTTAAGGTAAATATACCTGTACATCTGCCTTGGGTAGTGGAAGTAGAGGTCACCCTGAGGTAACAACCTAGTCATTGCGCTGTCTAGTGCCCGGATCACCTTCCCGCTGGTGTAACCTGAGCCAACTCCTTCATTCGAGGAGACTAACGTTGAGTAGATATGCTCCAGCCTGGATCTCTCGGCGTTCCAGTAACTGGTACACCTATCCCCGCCGTCCTCATCAACGAGGATTGAGGATAGGGTTGATAGGAGAGAGTTAAGGTTTTTCCCCACTACCTGTTCGAAGTAGTCCGAGGTTAGGCTTCTCCTCAAGAATATCGTGAGCTGTCCCTTGATCTTCCTCCGCATCCAGTTCTCATATCTCACCACCCCGTCGTAGTTCCTCTGCCATACCGCGTTAGAGAACACGGTGATTATCTCGCCTAGACTCCTGGAATTAAGTCCTATCATGTCTTGGAGGCTCTTCATGAGTAGGTGGGATAGGCCGTGGAGGGACTTAACCAAGGCTGAGACCGCGACGGCCCTCTTAAACTCCTCAAGTAACTTTTCCTCCTCCTGAAGGTCGCTATCCATCAACTTCTTGGTGAGAGACTCAACCGCATGTTTTGTTATCTTCTTCACATCACAACTCTCCACGGCCTTCATCACGGTATCGCTCCTATCCACGAAATAGCTGAAAACGTCCCTCAATTTCCAGAACATGAAGCTGGTGTAGTAGAAGCTGTTGCTCCTGTTAGGGAATTCAAACTTCACGAGCTCCTCGATCTTCCTGTCTGGGTATGAGACCTTGTTCTTTCCAAACTTAGTTGAAATCATGTCGCTAACGGCCCACTCGAGGCCTAGCTTCTGAATGAACTGGAGGTGGTTGAGACTAGACTTTGACGCCTCACATATCTCGCGCAGGAATTGATCCACGTTGTTGTCCTCAAGTTCCACTTCTATCCTAAGGGCTCCCGCGTCCACGTAGATGTCGCTCGGCAACCTGGTGATGGGAGTCTTCTGCGACAGGAAGGTGTAGGGAACTATATGAGGGAACAGGAAGGGATACCTGAAAACTCCTCCCCTCCCCCTGAAGTAAATCTCCGACCCTACCATGATGTCCTCCACGGACAGCCCACCGGTCTTGATCCTTACCCTAAGTGGGGCGACGTTAACATCTAGGAGGACCTTCTCGTTGTTCAGCGACTCGGTGAAGCTAGAGGATAGATAGTAGGCGACTGACTTGGAACGAACCTCCACTGAGCTCCTCTTGGTGTCATAAGCTGTCCAAATCCCCTTGTGTTTAACCTCAGGGTAGTCCAGGGAAAGCTCCAATTGAAATTCCATGTTCGAGAGAACATCATCGAAGCGCTTCAGGGTTTCCCTGTTTGCGTAGATCATGCTCCACAAGTACTTCGCGGTTGAGGGATCTTCCTCCTTTCTATCTGACCTTAGGCTCACTAGGGCTAGGTCATGCTCCTTTTCTAGGGTGATCCCAATGAGAAGGTTATTGTAGGGGTTTCCTTGATAACTATATTTCCTTTTCTCAGACGGACTCTCTATCCTCGTTATAAATAGGATAGGTATGGCCTCCTTGGGATGACCCTTCCTCAACTCGTTTCCCAACCTCTCTAGGAAGGTCTCATCAAACTTGACGATGAACGATCCGTCAGGGGCAATCGGGCTATAACCTGGTATGTTCTCCTTTACACCCACCATTTCCATGAGGTCCTTATAGGATTTGCCACCTTTCTTCGTGAGGTTAGTTATCCTAGCCTGGAGTTTCTTGTCGTGCTTGTCCACCCAGAGTAGGCCTAGGTAAATTAACCTGTAGTTGAAGGTGGGGAAGACTATGGTCATCTTGATCGCCTCATGGGTATGTCCTTCAACAGGAGATCGGGCCTACTAACACTGTTCTCCTCCAGCCCTTCTCCCGTGAGAGTGAAGCTAATGGACTCCATAGACCTAATCGACGGATGGGGTACCTCAGGTTTAACCCAGTACGTCAAGAAGTGGAGGAAGTTTCTCTTGGCCTTCTTTGAGAAATACGAGTGAGGGTAGAAGAAACCGGCCAAGGCCTTTAGGTCGATCTTGAGGTTTTCGAGTTCCTTATCACCCTTCCTTGAGTTCACCATGTAGAAGGCGTTGAGGATCTTTGAGCTCGAGGTGACCAGCGTTGTTAGGTTTAATCGCTCATCCATCTCAACTACTTCTAGGGTTCTCTGTAGCGGGATTAGGCTGTTCCTGCAGAGATCGTCAACCTTACCCTTGCACCTGACCTCGATCTCGTTGATGATACGACGCATCAGCTCCCTTATTCTATCAACGTCAGCCGTAACCAAGTTGCCCTGCTCCACCTCAATGGTCGTGTTCCTGGAGTAGGTGTAAATCCTTGCGATCTGTTTCAGGTCCTCAATGATGTCCTCCGCTAGCCTTGAGGGATCTTTAACCAGGAGAGGCAACATGGAGTTGAGGAACTCCCTAGCCCTCTGCCTGAAATCTTCGCTACTTGAGATGTAATCCACGGTTTCCTCGATATCCTTTCCAAGGTTCCTTGAGAGGAAGCCCACAAGGGCAACGTAAGAGTAGGCCTTCACTACCTCGTCTCTGGTCTTCGAAAGCTTCGGCTTAAGGGTTATGGGGAAGAAGAGTCTCCTTATTGCGTAATACTCGTCAAAGAGGCTTATGTCATGGCTATGGGACCTGGCAACTAGAATCCCGAGCGATACCCTCAACACGTCGTCATTCCTCCCTCCTCTCCCAAACCTCTGAATAATGCTGTCCGAGGTTGAGGGGGCGCCATACTGAAGTATTATCCCAACGTTGGGGAGATCTATCCCAAGCTCCAGTGTAGAGGTTGAGAGAACTGTCCTCCACTTGTTTGAGGAAAGCACTTCCTCTCTCTTTATCCTCTCCTCCTTCTTTAGGTCTGCATTGTGATATACCATGTAAAAGAGCGATCTCTCCCCCATGAGTTGAAGTTCATCCTTTCCGCTAAGTCCCTTGTCCATGTCTTGGAGCACGTCAAGTAGGGTTTTCCCGTCCCTGAGTCTTGGGAGTCTGCCTGACTTAACGGCGTCAATCCAGTCCTTGGGATTGGAGATTGCCTTGAGCTGATCCTTGGTATAGTAGAGGTTGAGGACGCTATAGGTCGTGAAGGTCTTATCTAGAATCGAGTTCACCCTATTGAGTTCCTCGGCAATCAGCTTGGACCCCATGGTCCCCTGCCGAGTCCCATATCTGATAGGGCTAATCAGAGAGATATCCTCGTGGTACCTGTTATCCTCGAGTATTTTCTCAAGGAAGTCCTCGGCTATCCCCCTCTGCACGTTCTTGCTATCAACGAACATAATGGAATTTACTCCCTTGGGGAAGGCCCTCTGCATCCTCCTGAAGGTGCTGTCGGAGAAGAAGATTGTGTAGAGCGATGCTAACGTGAACAGGAGGCTGGCTGAGTAATCCGGTGCGGGGAAGATAAGCATGGGAACTATGATCTTCCTTTGCCTCTTCTCTCCAGGGCCCACCACGGTGTAGAAGTCAAGGAACTCCTTCCTGTCGTACAGGTTCCTCAGATTATGTAGTACAGCGTCCAGGAAGTCATCCACTGGTTTCGGAATACCTTGGCCGGACCCGGCTCTCCCTATTCCCTTGAAGCCTCCTACACCCCTGAGATCGAGGTTCTTGTCCAGTTCCGTACCCCAAAGGGTTGCTGATGAAAAGATCAGGTCAAGGTTAATCTTCGTTATGGTCTCCTTCACGTCCTCAATGGGCTTCTCGAGGGGTAGGCCCTTCTCCCTCTCTGTGAGGTAGAGAAGGATCTCCAGGATCGTGTAAAAGAAGTGGGTGCTATTCTCCGGGTCGGCGAAGGTATGCGCCTCGTCCACAACAATGACTGATAGGTTATCGAAGAGGTTCACTCTCTCGTCGTGGGATCGAAAGAGGTTAGTTGCGATCTGACTGTGATTGGTTAGGATTATGTCGTTCTGATATCCCTGATCCTTTACCTCGGTGAGCCAGTCAAGTGGCCTATCCCCGCACACGGGTTTTCCGTCCCGGTATACCATGGGACTACCATCGGGGCACTTCAGTCCCCTGAATGTCGGGGTAGTTTGCCTCCCGAGACTCCTTGTTGTAGATGGAGAGTCGCCATCATAGATGGCTAGGGTCATTGGGGAAATCCCCATGGCCTCCAGGAGAGGGTTCAACTCCATGAGGAAGTTCACTAACCTCTGCAGTTGTTCCCTAGCCAGGGTTTTCCTGGGGTAAATCAACATCGCCTTCCTCTTGTCCTTCTTGGCCTTGAAGGCGAGTAGCTTTAACACCGTGTACAGGAAGAAGATCGTGGTCTTACCGGCAGACGTTGGGGCCGAGATAACCCCTATCATAGGGTCATGCTTGGACAGGAAACTCCTCAGCATTTCGACCTGATATTTTGAAAGCATCCCTCCCTTAATGAAGGCCTGTGAGGCCCTTAGAACAGCGTCCACAATCCTGGTTGAGTCCGCGCCAGACAACTCCCCCACGAACTTGGTCATGAAGGGGGCAAGGTCCTTAAGCGGAACATTGTACTCGGTAATTCCCTCCTCAATGAATGGGAGGACGTAGGCCTCCATTACCCTTCCCTCACCGGGGTAAGGGCCCAAGTCTCTCATCACTCTCATGAGGTATCCATGATAGGTCATGAAACATTTTCCCCTGAGCTTGTCCTCGACCTTGAGGAGTTTCTCGCTCCCAGGTAATCTACGTATCTCGTCCCAGGCGTAGTTATACCTTACCAAACTGTTGAATTCCCTGCTTAGGCTTCTGATCTTGTTAACAGTCTGAATCCTCATCACGTGGGAGAGCTCCTCGCAGTCGTCCTCGTAGAGGAGTCCTTCCTCCACGAGTGCCTTCACGAGATCCTCAAGATCGCCACTTCTACCAAGGGTCTCGAGAACTTGCTTCACGTAGGAGTCCAGGCTTGACCCACCAAACCTCTGGTATGCCTTAACCAGGGAGTAGAGCAAGTCCATGGCACTGAGTCTCTCACTAAAGTCGTGAATTGTGACTGGATGGATTGAGACGTAGGTCTCGTTATCGAAATCGACGCAGTAATGCCCATGTCTTATGATGCAGAGTTCGGTCTTCAGGATCTCTTGGTAGGCAACCTCTAGGGGTAACCTATCCACGTCTCATCATCCTCGATCTAATGATGATGCAGTTCTGATTGTCGCACTTGAAGCAATGCTTTCCCATGACGAACGTCTTCCTCTTACTAGAGGTAAGTATGTGGTAGGCCCTCACATTCGATTCAACGGTCTCCGTGAGCCCATCCATGACGTTAAGGACCACGTACTGGCCAGGAGGGAGGTTCACTACCCCGCTCTTCACGGGAAGCATTCCAGGATCTGCATCGTCGTTGGTGTAGGCCAGGATAGGGACGATCTCCTTTCCTGGAAAGAGGGACTGCTTCATCATGATGTAGGCGTAAAAGAGGAGCTGGTTCCTGTCACCTAGGGATGCCCTCCCTAAGGGGAAGGACTTAACCTCGAAAAGGAGAACCGTGTCCTGGTTTTCACAGACAAGGTCTGCCTTCCCTCTCACCTTCATGCCCTGGGGGAAATCATGCTCTACCCCGAACTCCGCACTACACTTGAAACCTGAGGACTCAACCTCGCTGGCTAGCCTCCTGAGGAAGCTGTCGTGAAACCCGGTGGCGTTTTTCCAATGGCTCTTGGTGGAGGGAGTGGGTATGAACTCGGGGCACTCTATGACCTTATGGGATATGTCCTTGATCCCTCGGGTATCACGCTGTTGCTCCGACATATAAGAAAAAATACGAAATGAATATATAAGTTCAAGACTTGGGAGGTCATTACGTGACTAAGAGAAGTGAATCGTGATAAGAAATAGTGGAGCGATTCACGTATGGTCACAGGAGCTAGGTGGACTAACGCCTTGACTCCATGGGTTCGCAGACCCCACTGTCCCACAACCTTAACTCAAGTGACCTGAAGTCCTCCTCCCTTCCCAAGATCATATAGCCCACCCTGATTATCTCCCTCCTCTCACCATCAGATCTGCTCTTCAGTTTATCCCTCAGGCCATACTCCTTAACGAATTCCCTAAGACTATCAATGAGCTTGTTGGGGTCCTGTGACCTCTTGTAGGCGTTTAGGAAGGCCCTCAACTCATCCTCCCAAGGTGAGAGATTGAGTTTATCGAGAATCTCGTAAACGTCACCCACTGCGTCGACGTCAATCTTTCCGTCTGAGGCTAGCTTAACTATAAGGTCCTTTATCTCATACTTAGCGCTCCTTTTGTTCTCCTCTGCAGGCTTGGTTTCCCGATAGTTCATGAGGCTATTCACCCTCTTCTCTGCCAGCTCCTCGAGGGATTGCAGTATCTTAACGTCGAAGTTGTCCTTGGGGATTACCCCTTGCTCCTGCGGTGAAGATTTGGCCATGTCAAAGATTGCCATCACGTTGTTCTCCAACTCGAAACCCTTCGTCACAACGTCGTAGTATAGAAGAACCGGTTCCTCATTACCCTCGCCATACCTGACCTTAAACATGAAGATTACTCCTGGTCTAGTACTCATCTTCCACGCCCTCTTCCCCAAGGGGATGGACCTCCACTTAGTGAGGCCTTCCTCCTTGATGTTCTTCATCAGGTTTTCGTAAGGAGTATCCACGTAGTAGAGGTCACTCTCCTTCTCTATATTGTCGAGGACAGCCTTGTCCTTACCGATCCTCCTTATGTTCTCGATCATGGCGTTGAACTCCCTGGGATCGGCTTCCTCGCCAAGGATGGTCTCGTCTGTGCCAATGGTTTTAGATATGGTGTCTATCTTTTCCAAGAGCCTAGAGTAGAGTCGCAATAACTCCTCTAGTTCACGCTCAGGCATAAAGGCCCTGACGTGGACCACGTCCCACTGACTACCTATCCTGTCAACCCTCCCTACTCTCTGAACTAGTCTCACGGGGTTCCAGGGAAGATCGTAATTTATCACGTAATTGCAGTCCTGAAGATTTTGACCCTCGCTGATGACGTCTGTACTCACAAGGATATCTATGGGACGCGACTCCTGTACCCTATTCGATTTGGGGGAGAACCTCCTAATGATCTTGTCAACATCCCTCTCTCCGCCCACGAGGACCTCAACTTCCTTACTCGGATACCTTGACTTAAGAAATTCCTTTACGTACCTAGCAGTGTCCACGTACTGAGTGAAGATCAGGACCTTCTTTCCCTCAACCTCAAGTGCCCTGTCCTCCTCAAGTTGACGGTACAGTGTAAGGAGCTTCTTGTCCTTGTCCTGGGTGATCTTCTCGAGATGGGATATGACCTCATCTAGCCTTTGGACATCCTCGTCTATGTGTTGGATCATTAATTTCTTGTCATAATGAGCACCTAACTCCTTGGGCCTAGCCTTCATCTCCTCGTTTATTTTCCTGATCACGTCCGTGATCTCAATTTCATCATCCCCAAACTCCCTGAAGGCCTTCCTTATAGCGTCCTTATCTGGAACGAGATTCCTCTCTATCATGGACTTGGAACCTTTCAACAAGTCTCTCAGATCCTTGAGCGATCTCCTGAATGCTTCAACGGAGCTTTCGAACCTCTTGAGAAGTATTAATCTCTGGAGGTAAACCACGTTCTCGAGCCTCTCCACCTCCTCCTTGTCATTGAGTTGGTTATACCTCTCAATGTTGTAGGGAACCAGGTGAAGCTCCTCAATGAGGGAGTAAACCTTTCGGTAAAAGTTCTCGCCCAGGATATCCGTGAGGCTGTACTCTACCTTCTTGAGCTCCCTAGTTGGGAACTTTAGCTTCTCCCCGTTCAAGGTGAACTCGTTGTAATTCTCCTTGATGAATTGCCTAGACCTTCTTACCATGATCTCATCTAGGACCCTTTGAACTGATTTGAGGCCTTCGGCGAGCGTCTTCTCCTTTTCAGCGTTCACGAAGAAGTTCCTCAGGGATGGGATGCCGGCCCTGTGGAAGAAGGTATCATCTCCAGCAGTTATGAGATTCAACTGGTGGTAGAGATCCATGATACCGTTATTGATAGGGGTCGCGGTTAGTAGGATCACAATCTTCCCTTTCTTGGCTGAGATTATCTTGAGGAGGTTGGAGTATCTGTTGGTCCCGCTGTTCCTGAAGTTATGGCTCTCGTCCACGATAATTATGTCGTAATCAATGTAGTCCGTGACCTTGAAGTCACTCCTTCCCAGCTTCTCCATGTTGACGGTATCAACTCTTACCGTGAGCTGTTTCAAGGCATTTGATTCCCAGACGTTATCAATGACGTTCTTGGGGGCAATCACAAGGACTTTCCTCCCATACTTCCCGTAAAGTTCCTCTATGAGAGTCATGGCAATGTAGGTCTTTCCGAGCCCAGTCGAGTCGGCAATCATAACTCCTCCATATCTCTGGATGATCGAGAGCGCCATCCTTACCCCGTCCCTCTGGAACTCCGCGAGTTCGCGGTACTCCCTCCTCGTCTCATCCTGAACTAGCCTGTCCTTATAATACTCGTAAAGCATCTTCATGTACATCTCATAGGGGGTGAGGGGTTTCCCAAACTTCGAGGACTCGAGGAGGGAGATGATCTCCTGTTTTGAGTCCTGGGAATGCTCCCATATCTTCATGAACCAGTCGTGGACTATCTCCCTCATTGCGGGTTGATAGAGGAGCGTGTTCAGCTCGAGGTTGTCCATTAGGCCTGCCCTTGTGAGGTTGCTCGAGCCCACGATGACAACGTTATCGGTTATATATGCCTTTGCGTGGGTTGTCACGTCCCTCAAGGTCCTTACTTGGAAGTTGTCCCTCTTGATTAGCTCAATAAGTTGGTTTACCTGTTTCGTGCAGGAGAAGGTCAATCTTAGACCGTTCAACTCCTCCCTAAGGTCCCTATCCCCTGGAGATATTCCGTCTAACGGTGATGATGTTGAAGAGTCTTGGCTCATCCTTCCTAGAACTAGCTTGATTTCCTTCAACTTGGAGAGTTCTCCTAGAAGAAGGCTCAACCCGGTGACGTTAAAGTACCCCGAGACCGCCCAAAGCTTCGTTGAACTTGATAATGCGTCCTTAAGGCAATCCACCACCTTTACGGACTCATTATCGATGACGTCCCTGTTTTTGCAGTCTAGGACCATGGTATACGGTAATCCTGTTGTTATATATGCTTTAAGTTATGGTCCTTAAAGGTCTCCTTGATTAGCCCTCATCTGGAGCTATATGTGACGCGAGTTTTTACGTAGGATCAAAAAATGAGGAAAAAGACTGACTTGGAAAGATTAGTCTCTCTTCTCGACTACCGACACATCCTCAAGTTTAATCCCTGCACTCCTCAAAACTCTCATCATGCTCTCTTCGTCTGGAAATACTAGGTTTATTTCGCCTATTCTGACCCATATCATGAGATGTGACAGCGACGTTAAACTCGGGGACCTCGTCGAAACTTTTTCCGCGAGAGATTCAACAAAAGTTCAGATAAGCTTAGATAAACTCAAGGTAAAAATGCGTGTTGATCCCTCTCCCAATCGTATCTATCTCAGGATAGATGCTTTCATGAAAGTCTTGAGACCCTACCAATGATACCCTACTTATGGACCAGTAATGTTCAGGGACTATGAAGGAACACTTAATGTGTAAAGCACTGTGACCATCCATTCTGCGTTCGTCCACAAAGAGAAACTTTTACAGGAGAGAGTCACGCTGGAAATTCCCTTAAACTTCGGGACACTTACCTCGGAACCAATTACCAGGTACCAGGGGGTGAATTAATGTTGCAAATACTCCTTAAGATGGCTACCTTGATCAAGGTCTCACGAGAGGACCTATGTCAGTGACGAAAATGACGTACCACGCTTCAGATCACACCTTTGGCCCCTTGAGAGTTCTAGTTGCATCCCCTCTAGGACCTACTCTCCCTTCTTACTACTCAGGATCCTTATTAGCTCGTCAAATCTGGCGTTCATATCGCTTCGCAGATCATCGAGCCTCTTGTCGGTTTGAGTGAACCTGATGTCCATATCCTTCTTTAGCTCGTCAAGCTTCTTGTCAGTCCTAGCTTCGAATTCCTCGAACTTCTTGATCATATCGCTCTTAAATCCCTCCATTTCCCTTCTAGTATCGCTCTTGAACTCTTCGAATCTCTTGCCCATGTCGACCTTGAACTCCTCGAATCTCTTGTCCGTGTCGGCCTTGAACTCTTCGAATTTCTGGCCCATGTCAACCTTGAATTCCTCGAACCTTTTGTCCATTTGCTTGAACTGTACATCCACATACTCCTTCATCTTAACGAACTGTACATCCACGTAACCCTTGAGCTCCTCAAATCTATGGTCCATGTTCCCCTTTAGTTCCTCGAATCTCTTGTCCGTGTACTCTCTCGATTCCTTGAATTTACTCTCAGTGAACTGCCTTGACTCCTCAAACCTCTTGTCCATGTGGTCCCTCAAGACGTCGACCCTGCCATCCACGTGATCCCTGAGCGTGTCGAACCTCTTGTCCATGTAGTCTCTCATGGTATCAAACTTCTTATCCACATGGTCCCTCAATCCCTTCACGTCCTCCTTTACCTCCCTCATCTCCGTGGATAGATCGTCAATCCTCTTGTTTACGAGATAGGATAGTAAGACCTGGTAATCCTGCTCCGATAGCTTCCTTCCCTGTTTCGACTTGTCCAGGACACCCCTCACGTACTCCAGAACTAGATCCGACACCATTGATGATATGTCAGTGGCCATTCCCATCTACTTTTCTCCTTAACATAAATAAATCTTGGAGGTGGTCGAAACTACTCCCTTTGCATTTCGAGGAGGCCCGTTTCAGCTATTGGGCTATTCCGTCCCTCAACTATCTTTCTCCCTTCTAGAACTAAAGGACTTTCTGTTAACTTTCCCGTTCCCAAGGAGAATTCGCCTTTTGTGACAAGAAGATCCCCCTTTTTCATAAGAGAAATTAGCGCAATGGCTCTGAACCTGTCAAATTCTATTTTACAGTTCTACGCTTCTCTGTAAAACTTGATTTGACAGTCCTAGTTCGCGTTTTGGAAAAGAGGAACTTTGGTGGGGGGCGACTAAGGGTTGCGCCAAGTTCCTATTTCATTATGATCTCAGGGGTGTCTGAATTAATGATCTTTCCCAGTTAAAATCATTCGTAATAAATGTTAGGTAATCAAGTCCCACCTATTTGGTATGTAGTATCTGACTACTTGGTTCTAATTTAACGAATAGTTTCAATTTAGAGAATAACGTCGCTTTTAAGTGTGCAGGCCAAAGGTGTCAGTTCATGCTCATTGATGGTGTGGAGTGTTAGAAAATTGAGATCATTCTCAATCATTTTTATTCGTAGAATTGGCGTTAAGTGATCAAATACTCCACATTACTCCATATTCCTTGAATTTGAGTTAGCACGTGTGAAAATAGGGGGTGTGGACACAACTCCCTTAGAAGACCTAAAGCGGGATCACTGATCCAGCGGGGTAAAGTGTACCCCTCGGGAGAGCCCCTGGGCCCTGATGGAAGATTAGAAGGGAGATGTTGAACCAGCTACCGTTGTAAATCTGAACCTCGTTGAGATTTAGCGGTGTCTTGTTCTCCACCAGATAGACTCCGTTAAATCCAGCTATGATTGGCCCCCCGTGAATAAAGGTAGTGTTGCCAATCCTAACTTGCGAGAACTGGGAATAGTAAACTAGGTAAACGGTTGAGTTGACCACGTAGATCCCCTGTTGGAACAAGGGATAGGTTGTGTTAGAGGGAGTCACATTCGTGGAACTGGGATGTGATGGAGACAGGATATGTGCCTCTCTGAGTGCTCCAAAGCTAACCAAGCCTATGGCCAGTAATATGACGATGAGTACTGCGAGCTTCATAGGCTAGGTTTCTCAACTGAACTAATAATCCTTTTCATAACATGATCGGGTTAACTCCTCCCTTTAGAACCTTAAATGACAGTGGAGGAGTCAGAGATGAAATCATTTTCGGAAAATTTTCAAGAGATGAGACAGAGAAAGCTTCCTGACCTAGACCGTTATGAAAGCGCTCCGGGATTGAATTACGATGTATGGCACTGCCCGTGGATCCAGAGCTATTTCTCAACACGAGACAACTATCCCTTATGCTTGGATGCAGGTCTCCAACTATATCATCCCCTGATGGCTCTTTCACGTTCATGTGTAATCGTTGACATATAACCCGTTATATATAGTAAATTCTCCTGGACCAGAAGTTGTTCAAAAAAGGAGTTGTAATGAAACGAATGCAGTCATCAGGTACCGCGTCTTCTAAGTCCTATCGCCACTCCTATCACCACGATAGCTATCGCGGGAACTAGGTATACCGCATATCCGTAACCGACATTCACGTTAACTTGACTCGTGGACACAACCCCGAAGGAATCCCTCACCACTAGTGTTACGTTGTATTTACCCGGCGATAAGGACAGGTTAAGACTCGATTGATTCCCCACCCTCTCTCCGTTCAGCAACCAGGTATAGGAGTAAGGTGATACGCCTCCTCTCGTTAAGGCAGAAAGTATTGCATAACCGCCCACAAGGGAATTCCCCTCCTCGACTGAGATGTTTGCCTCTAGCCTTGGATACACCAAGATGTTAACGGTCCTATTCACGACGAACCCGACCGCGTCCTTGAGGGTGAGGGTGACCGTGTAGTTTCCAGGGGGTTCATGGAACACGAGGGTCTGAGATCCACCAAGTGAGGTTCCTAGCGTTGACCAGGACAGGGAGTAGGGAGGAGTTCCGCCTGAGACGTTCGCGAAAAGCAGAACTGGAATGTTAACCTCTGTAATCGAGGAGTTATACTCAACCTGAAGAGAGGGATCTGGATTTACCTGGAAGGTAATTAGTTTCGACGTCACGAATCCCGTGGAGTCCTTAACTGTGACATTAAAGGTGTAGTTTCCAGGCGGAGGAGATGCGCTCACCGTGAAGTTTGGGTTACTTGTGGTACTAGTCAAGACTCCAGGTATTGAGTACGAGACCTTGTAGGGAGGTGTACCTCCCTCGATGCTCACGTTGATGAGGTTAGCCTGTCCCTGGTCTAGCCTTGACAAGGCGGTCACGGAGATTGTGGGATCAGGATTCACCGTAACCACGAGGGTCTTGGAGACCGTGTAGTTCAGGCTGTCCCTCACGGTTGCTGAGAGAACGTAGATCCCAGGTGAGGTGAACGTGATGAAATTTCCTACGGGGGTACCATTAAGGTAAAGGGTAACGACGTAAGGTGGAGTACCACCACTCACGGTGTAGGTGACGTTCCCTCCCTCTCCCACGTCCAAGGTTAAGGGAAATCTCAACTGGATTGTTGGGTCAGGGTTCACAACCACGACCTCTTTCCCTGACGTGGAGGAGACGCCTTGCGAGTCGGTAACCGTAGCGTAAATTAGGTATGTGCCCGGAGTTAGGTTCAGGGTCATTTCGTCACCAGTCACAGTGTAGGTACTCCCATTCACGTGAAGCAACACAGTGTAAGGTGGAGTTCCACCGTTAACCTGGATCGTGACCCTGAGTGGTTGGCCGTAGTCCAGGATGGTTTGCGACGAAATTGTGATCACTGGCCCTACCCCAATAACGAAGTTAGTTGAGCCCGACACTCTCTGCCCAAGTCCGTCCTCAACAATCACGGTAAGATTATGTGAGCCCACGGTGAGAACGCCGAGATTAAGTTGAGTATCGAGCGTGGATCCACCCGTTATCGCCTTCACTAGTGTTCCGTCCAGGTAGAACCTATAGGTGTAGGGCCCCACACCATTAAACACCTGTACGCTCACGTTAACCACAACTGGAGCTCCCTGCTCTGCCCTCAACACGGCGAACGAGAAGTGGCCAAAGGGAGATCCCACGGGGTATAGGGGTTCGTAAAAGTTCTCTTGCCCCAAGGTGACCGTGGGTACCCCGTTCACTAGGGTTGTCTTGAGGTTATCCGCGGCCTCAGCCGTGTCCGCCCCATATCCGTAGAGCTCCTGGGGAGTCTCGTTAACCCCATTCACTACGTACATGAGAGAGAGCGTTGAGTTCATTGAGTTGAAGTTAGTGATCTCCCCACTCCCTCCCCCTCCGTACACGAGCTCGGCATCATACCTATTCCCGCTTCCAGTAGTGTTGAAGCCGTCCACCAACATGTATGCGCTCGTGACTCCGCTCTCGTGGATCGTCACGTTGTCGTACCAATTCATGGTGCCGTTATAGAACCCAAACATGACCTCAACGCCCTGAGGGACCACGTTGGTCCTCATTATGAGCTCTCCCTTGAAGGGTGTGGAATACCTGAAGGCAGAGATACCGTAAGCGTAGTAATACTCGATGTAGTTTCCTTCCCTGTAGGAGTAAACGTGTCCCTGTCCCGTCAAGGTGGAGTTTGAGAGAATTGAGGGGTAACTTGTGAAGTTCCACACGTTATCCACTACGCACATAGTGTCGTTATTTGTGAAGAACAAGGGAACGTCCTGAAGCCAGTACTGATATCCGCCGTGAACAGTGTTAACCTGAAGTACTACGTTAAGCTGAAGGGATGCTGAATAGGGAGAGATTCCGCTGGGAGGAGTTGAGTTGTAAGCTGATATTGAGTTCACGGTGAACTCTCCCACGACCTCGTTAAACTTCACGATGTAACCCTGTAGACCCTTGGAGGTATTCTTCACGCCGTAGTCCGCTATTCCCACAGGCGCAGGGAGAGTGGAGTGAACGGTGAAGGGGACCAGAGGTACTGCAGAATAGGAAAGGAACCCGTTTGCATTGAGGGAACCGTTATTCTCAACAACGACGTAATATTCACCCCCTGGAAGGGGACCAACGTTAAAGCTGATGTTGTTTCCGTAGGCCATAAACAGGGAGTTGAAGGATCCTGACTGGGTAAAGGCCTGATACTGGCTCGAGTTCATTACAAACAACAATACTGGGTTAGTAGAGTTCAGCGTTCCTGTAACGTTCTGACCCGTGTACACGGTACACCAAAAGCTCTCATAATACCGAGGGAGAAGGTAGAAGGAGGAGGATGGATCTCCGCGAAGATGCGAAGGTAACTCTGCGAGTGCGTGACCTGGCACCATTGGATTGTTAATCACGGGGATCAAGGATAGAACCAGCAGAGTAAGCACGAGAAACTTCATGAGGATTAGTATTGAGAACGTGATATAAACTTATTCCAAGTTCTCACTTCACGACTAGGACCGGCCTCTTGGTCCTCTCGGCAACCGACGAGCTAACGCTCCCGAGAAAAACCTTCTTAAGTCCCTTAAATCCCCTGGTACCTAGCACTATCAGGTCTGCGTCCTCCTCCTCAGCGAACTTCGAGATCACCTGATCAGGTGGACCCCTAGCCACCTTGAACTCCACGTCAATTCCGTGCTCGTGAGATATCCTCTTGATGTCCTCGGTGTGAGCCATTATCCTCTCCTTAATCTTGACGTGATCCTCCCTGTAATAGCCCTCGATCACGAAGTGGTCAGAGTCTATTGCCTCTACCGCAACCACCTTTGAGGAGTGGAGCTTAGCCAGTTGGATAGCGTGGAGCAACGCCTTCCTGGCTTGCTCCGATCCATCGTATCCAACTAGAAGCTTTTTATACAACGGGGTTCACTGCTATTCTCTACACTTCAAAGAATTTAAACTTTTCTATTAATTTCATTTAAAACGAACATTGTTTTACTTAAAAAATTATCAGTGATAAGGTAGAGTGTCCTTGGGTTTGTAAAATGGTTTTCAGTTTCTAGCGATTGTTTAGTTTCTACAAATTCTCGGAAGACATCCAGTCCTAGGGATGAGGTATGAAGGGCAAGTTGTCCCTATCTGCCTTGAAGTGAGTAGTTCATTAGGTAATTACAAGGATTCCATCACGGCCTTATACAACGATGAAAGGTTATCGAGTGCTCAACCTCATGTTGGACAGACCTGTCCAAGTGAGTTGCACATTACAAATTTTCTCAAGATGTCCAGCATAACTTGGTATAGTATACTATACCAAGTTATCGAGGACTTGGTATAGTACATTAAAACCATTTCAACACGGTCTCGCATATACCTCGTGAACGTTGAAGGCATCTGCCCCGTGAACATGAAAGAATAAGCATATCTCGCGAGGTCTAGGATGAATCCGTCCTTGATTAGACGAACCATGTGGAACCAAAATGTTCGATTAAAGATCAGAACGTATCTACCTCCTTCAGCTGAGATGGCTAACTGTAGTGTAAGGGTGGTCCTTTCACATTTCATTATAAGCAAAAATGAAAGTAGGTGTGTTTCCAGTGCTACTCAGTTATAATCTGATGGGTAAGATATTCCTCATCCTCACGTAGATAGAAAGATATATTTGGTTTAAACGTGTAATCTATTACACATGTCTGACAAAAGAACCCTTATGCCTGACAAAAGAATCTACGTGGAACTGTTCTCGGGCATGGTAAGCGAGGCCGATATTGTTAACATTCTAGGATACATTAAGGATGAGGCCTCGATCAAGGAACTCGAGGAGAAGAGTGGAATAAGCAGGAAAACGATATATAACTGGTTACATGGTAAGGTTGAGACGATATCCAAGGAAAGTAGGAGAAAGTTCCTAGAGGTGCTCCTGGATATCGCGGGGGTAGATGGGCTTCTCCACCTTGCGAGGAGTAAGAGAGTGGCTTACGTGAGACTGTTGGGGGCCCTTCTAGAGAACGGCGCCGATGTCTCTGAGCTTCAGGTCATTGTTCACGGAAGTATAATTACCAACAAGATTCCTAACATACAGGAAAACACTATCTATCTATTCGAGAGTAATCAAAATTCCGCCTTTGGCACCAATGAGGGTCTGTTATCACCCGAGCATCCTGAAGCTGTGGCAGTGATGCGATATCAAGGTTGAGGTGGTCTATCTGATTACTATTAAAAAGGAATTTGATTACAGGGTTAAGAGAATAGAACCTAATGTATACGAGATCGAACTACGGGATAAGGGAATCAAGGGAAGATTAGTCATCTATTCAATAGTGACCAACATCTATGAAAGGGAGGATCAGAGGGAAGAGTTAGAGGACAGGCTCCTGATTAAATACAATATCAGTGTAGGTTTTAGGAATCTCGGGGAGAGAAAACCCCCTGTAGGAACAGAGGAATCCAGTGTAGTGGATGTCCTGGATAAGTTGAAGGTTGTAAGTGAACCCTTTACTGAGTATGAGCTCGATAACGGAATGATTTTGAGAACCAAGTTCATTCCAACTCACATATACTTACACGGGGGCAAGAGAGACGAAGTCGGAGATCCAATATTCACTGTAAAGGGATCTATGCTTCTCTCACTAACTCATTGACAGAACAAAAGGGGATCTAACTGGGACAACACGTCCCGAGTAAAATGGAAAGCAGTATTTACAGCCACAGGGCATGGAAAAAAGGTAACAATGAATTCTTTTAACTGTTTCCAAAGTTTTTGTAGGTAATACCTTGACAAGTGGAGTGTGAGGGACAAGACTAAAAATCTAACTTGGGGACCTCTCCTCCTTGAAGGCTCTCCTCATAATCTTGCCTGAACCTGTCTTCGGAATCTCGTCCACAAGTCTGATCTCCCTGGGGACCTTGTATGGGGCTAGCCTTGTCCTACAGAACTCTTTAAGTTCCTCGAGGTTCAGTTTGGCTCCCGGTCTAGGTTTCACGAACGCTACTACCCGCTCTCCCCTGTACTCGTCCGGTAGACCCACGACGACTGCCTCGTCAACCCCAGGGTGAAGATGAAGAACCTCCTCCACCTCTCTCGGCATTACCTTGAAGCCTGAGGTAACTATGACGTCCTTCTTCCTGTCTATTACGTAAACCCAACCATCCCTTATCTCGCCAATGTCCCCTGTGTGAAGCCATCCGTCCTTGAACTCCTCCTGTTTCCAGTAACCCTTCACGACTTGAGGACCCCTCACCAGGAGCTCGCCGTCCTCCGACTTGATCTCTGTGTTGTACACCGGTATTCCAGAGCTCACTACACCCATTTCGTTAACCGGTAGCTCGCCTGAGTAGGGGTAAGGCCACAGCGTGGCCGGTGATGTGGTCTCCGTGAGGCCCCAGGCCATGTAGATCCAGGAACCTGTCAACCTTTTCCACTCCTCCTCGAGGGCTCGAGGCATTGGCATCCCGCCAGAGGACCATAACCTCATCGATGTTAGGTCTTCCCCAGAGTAGGAGTTGAGCATGGCCCTATACGCTGTGGCAACGCTCATGGTTACCGTGGTTCTCTCCTCTTGAACTGTCCTAAGTGCTGACCTGGGATCAAACCTGTAATTTGCCACTACCTGCGACCCAGCCATCACAGGCGTGGTCACGTGAAAGACTTGCCCAGTCACGTGGAAGAAGGGTGCAATCCCAAGTACCTTGTCCTGTTGCGTGAACTGGAACCATTTCACGTAGATGAGCGAGGAGGCGTAAAGGTTTGAGTGCGTAATTGGAACTCCCTTGGGCTTTCCCGTTGTCCCCGAGGTATACATTAGGACTGCAACTTCGTGAGGGGAGTAGTTCACCCAATCCCCTCTCCCCGACTTAAGGTTGAGTTCCTCTTCGCAATCCGGGATATTCCACCCCTCCACCTTGTGAAAGGTGTGGGGATTTGTCCTGATCACGGGTAGGTTTGAGGGAACATTGGACTCACACGACGCGATCACGAGCTTCGCCCCTGAGTCCCTTGCCAAGTAGTCCAGTTCAGCTTGGGTGTAACTGGGATTAACGGGCAACACAATCCCTCCCCTCCTCCACACTGCATACTCAGCGATGACGAACTGCGGTATGTTCTGGGTGGAGAGGATTACCACGTCTCCCCGGCCAATTTCCAGTTGGGAGGAAACGCTCTCCACCATTCCCCTCAGCTCAGGATAACTTATCCTGTTGCCAAGGAAGTTTATGGTCACGCCTTCCCCAGAGGACTCTAGGATATCGCTCTGGGTTCTAGGTGTGAGGTCAGGTAGAACTGGGCCTCTAATCATTGAGTCGTGAACTCCTCATGGCTTAAAAAGTGACCCTCTGAAAAGTTGAGTTTACCACTAGTTTAAGTTCTTTTACGTTAAATGAATCATATGGATAGGAAGTTCCTGTTTCAAGGTAACGTGATAAGCTTGATCGCATCCCTAGTGATACTTTACGGGCTGGTTCTCCTGGAGTTGAACGGGATTGGGTACGCCCTCTCCCCCACGTTTCTGGGGATAATGACCGTGGTCTGGGCAATGGCTATCCCCTCCTTTTTAAGTTATCATAGGAGCAAACTTCAGAAGCAATGGATAATGGACTATTTCGCAGTTTCAGCAATAGCAATAACCCTTGTTGGGTTAATACTTGCGTTCCTCCACAGTTTCCTGGGGATTGAGGTAATAGTAGCTGGTTACACTCTGGAGCCAATAGCTGGAATCTCCATTTACCTAACTGCAAATCAGATATCCAGGTTGTACTCGTCGCTTTTCTTCTGGGGTGCCGTGATGTTCACCGCAGGGCTTCCCATGTACCTCTTCCACGCTGGTGTAGTCTCCATTGTGGGGGACGTTGTGAAAATGGTTGGGATAATAATGTTGCTGACGAAGGGCAAGGTTACTACACCCTCAAGGTAACGTATAGATGCCTTTAGCGTGAGGCTACATACAGTAAGTATTCTGAAGGAGAAAACGTGAAGAGCTATCAGGATAAGGAAAATTAGATAAGAACAAAAAGGGAATTGATTCACACCTTCGTTCCTTCTACTTCCTCCGAAATTTCATCAACACTGATTCCCTTACCGGTTTCATACCCCTTCACGAACCATAGTATGGCTGCTACCATACCCACTGCCCACACCAGCCCGTTGAACAGAGTGTACTGGAAAATGCTGAAGTTACTTGTAAGGTAAATCGTGGGAATGTAAGCTCCAATGGATATGAACCTTGCTACCGCCGTTATTGTACCTCTCTTGAGGGTAGGCCAGATCTCGCTCTTGAGGGCATCTTCCGTAAGATAGGAGATCCCCACGAACACGTTTAGCAACACCAGTAGAGAGTAGAATAGGGTCAGACTCTTGCTCCACATGGGTATTGTCCCCATGATCAGAAACGTGAATCCCGTCGCCCCCACAAAGGAGATGAGGAGGAGTAGTTTCCTGCTCAGGGAGTCAGCGAACACGCCTATCACCAGTCCCACAAGCATCTCAGCTAGGTTGGTCACTAGTATGATCATGGCAGTCTGACTCGGAAAGTAGTAGGGCCCCAGGACGTAGGTCATGAGACCATAACCGATGGTGTTGGCAGCCGCAACCAGGATTACGACCAGGAGCTTAAACCACATGGGAAGCTTCTTAACCGTGATCTTTGGCCTCAATTCATCCTGCGATATTATCTTTATATCTCCGAAGTACTTCTTGATTTCCTTGTCCGCGTCTTCAAGTCTACCCTGTTTCTCGAGCCACCGTATGGACTCGGGAATCTTGAGCCTGGTGTACATCAGAACCACGAGGACTATGAGGACTGTGACACCTATCATGAGTCTCTGGAAAAACACCGATTGGTTCTGAACCAGGTAACCCACGAGACCTAGTACGAAACCTCCAACGTTAATGAAGTTGAGCTCTAGGAAGAAGGCCTTGCTCCTGTGTTTCCTGGGCATTATCTCGTGGGTCGCGACCATAATTGTGTTCATCTCACCCCCAGCGGCGAAGAGCATCATGGCAAGGAAAAGTAGGATTAGATAGTAGGTCCCGCTGAAAACCAATCCCACTGCGCCAACCCCGTACAGGGTCATGGTGATGTAGAACATGGTCTTCCTGCCAAGTCTATCGGAAAGGGGACCGGTCACCATAATCCCTATGATTAGCCATAGGGGTGCCCACGCCAGGAGAGTGCTCGTGAGGAACTTAGGAACGCTTACCCAGCCAGTTGCTATGGAGGCCATACCAAAAATGTAAGCCTCTAGGAAAAATCCGGCAGAGAAAGCTATGAAGGCGAAGGTATGAACCTTGGACCAGGAGAATTTGTCCAGGTTCCTACTGGGAAGATTTGGATCCATCGAGTCATAAGAACTGCTTATATTTTAAAGGTTTACGAACGTGATCTCTAAAAAGTTTAGAGGATATCGTATTACCACTAAACTGTTAGTAAGAACTCAAGGGAGCTTAAGTGATTGATCCTCTAGAAAGAGCGTGTGAATTAACCGCCTTCCCTGATTAGCCTATACAGCATCTGGACTCTCCTGGCCGGATGTGGATGTGTGGAAAGTATGTCCGTGAAGACGCTCACCTTCTTGTTGAGCCACTCCCTTACAACGAGGAGAGGTTCCTGGCTCTCGACCCTGACCGGGGCTGCCGTTACTATGATCCCAGTGAAGGGGTCCAGTCTAATTTTCTGCATGTATAACTCTATCTTTGCCAGAGCAGTGGCAAGGGCGCTCGATCCCTCACCCAGGACCTCATACGAGTTGTAGTCAGCATAGGATTCCCTCAGTCTATTGAACCATAGGACAAAGACCTGAAGAGTTAACGTGGCAACTAGCAGGATAAAACCAAGGGCCAAGGCAAGCAGGGCAAATAGGAGCTCAAATTCGTCTCCTGCTAAGAGTATTGCGAAAAACCCGAAGTTCATGAGGAGGGTGCTAATGTAACCTAGGGCGGTAGGTATCAAGCCTAGGGTCATCCCAATCTCCACGTCCCTATGTTTCAGGTGACCCACCTCATGGGCTATTACAGCCCTAAGTTCATTCACGTCTAAGATCTGAAGGAGAGGTATGGTTATTCCCACCCTTTTCCCGCTTACGCTATTTCCATAGGCGAAGGCGTTGGGATAGGGGGCATCCACGAGGAAAACCCTAGGTGGGGATACCCTTGACGCGAGCGCCACTTCCCTCACCATCTGTACTAACCAGCCATACTCTGGGTCGCTTGAATGAATCTCTATTCCTCCCCTTCCCACAAGGTAAGGTGAGATTAGCCATTGAAATAACCAAAACACGAAGAGGAGAGGGAAAACTAAGACGAGCGAGATCCTGAGGGCTGAGGATATAACCAGAAGGATGAGGGCCTCTGACACCACGGTGAGGACTAACGCAATCCCCATGCTGGTGAGGAGCCTTCCCTTAACGCTCATGGAATTAGATCATTACCTGAAATTAAAAGTTTAAGAGTTGAGGGGATTTCCTATCTCCTGATGAAATCTCTTAACCTCCAAAGTATGGAAGCAACATTATGAAAGTCTTAATCCTACTGATGAAATCTCTTAACCTCCAAAGATCGAGCTAAGTATCCCACTAAGGATCGCGAGCACTCCTAGGCTAAATACCAGGATGAGGACTCTACCTGATCTCGCGAACTTGAGGAGCGCGTCAATGAGAACCAAGCTAATTCCCGTGGCAACTATCATGGATACGGCAAGTCCTGTCACATTTATGAGGTGGACGGCTTGCACTACCTCAGCCTTACTAAATATCACGGTGACACCTATTGCTCCGAGGGCCGCCGGAATCAAGGAAAGGAAGGAGAGCCTGAACGCCTCCTCTGGTTTTACCCCTAGGAGGATCATGGCTGAGGTGGTCATCCCAGATCTGCTAACTCCCGGGAGCGCAGCCAACCCCTGAGCTATCCCCACGATCACCATGTCCTTCCACGTGAGTTCATTCAACCCTCTTCTGGGAACATATCTCTTCCTTGTTAAGTAGATCACTATTCCATCCAAGACTAGGATTACCCCAAGGACAGTCATGGGAATTCCCACGACCGCAGACGTGACCAAGTTTATCACGAAAAGGTAAAGCGGAACACCGATGATCCCCGTTATCAGCGTAATGACTACGACGAACTTGAGCAACTTGACGTCCTGCGATGTTCCCCTACCCACCAGGGCCTTCACCAGCCTAACTATCTCTCGCCTGAAGTATATCACCGCAGCGAAAATGGTTCCAATCTCCATGAAGAGGCCGAAGGCATATGCCAGGGAGAAGGGTAAGCCCAGGAGAAAGGTTGAGGCTATCAAGACCTGGGTTTTACTACTAATGGGCAACCACTCACTGATTCCTTGAACTAGACCGAGAACTATACCAACTAAGACGTAGTTCATGCGCGGTAAGACGTGTTCAGAAAAATAGGGTTTGCACATATAGAATTAGTAAAAAATATAGTTCTACATAGACTCGATACTCTATATATTTCACTTACGCCTCTCCAGGAGTACTCCCACGGCTATGATGACGAGGAGGACTGGAATCCACAGGAGGAGGGTTGGGAAACCAGCCGAGGAGCCCGTGGCTTCCTGAACACCACCCTGCACCACGTTGCCCTCAAGGAAGTACTGCGGGGGCGTGTAGTTGCCCATCTGCTTATCGTGGTAGATCGCGTTGTAGATGCTGTAGTTGTTGTTAATGGTTGCCACGTAGCCGTAATGGACTGGGTATTGTAGGGGAACCGGGTAACTCCAGTTCTCAGGGGTCAGGACTAGGGGAGGCCTTGGGGCAGTGAAGTTAAGCTCGTAAAGGATTGACTCTGGTCCAAACTCCTTCACTATGGGGTTCAGGTAGGGAAGATGCCAGTTGTAGTCAATGAAGGCAAGGATTGAGTAGCCCGAAGCGGTGTAGTTGTCCACGAATCCCTCCTTAGAGTAGGGCGAAATCATTAGGAGGGGGATCCTCTGCCCAAGGGTAAAGTAACCTGGTAATATCTTGGATATTGTTGGGGTATTGGCGAGACCGAACCCATTAACTATTGGTGGAGGGACTGGATCGTAGTATCCTCCGCCTTCGTCGAAGGTGATGAAAATCACGGTGGAGTTCCAGTCTGGTCCCGTCATCACGGCGTTGATCACTGTGGAGAGCATGAGCATAGCGAGTGTGGTGTTGTAAGGAGGATGCATATCGTAACCGGGCACGTGATCATCATACCCCATGGGTCCTGTGAACATGACGTATGAGACTGAGGGAAGAGAGCCGTTTCCAGCCTCAGCTAGAAAGTCTGAAAGGTCGTGATAGTGGGAGTTCCACTGGTTTGCTCCCTTCAAGAGGCTAACGGGTAGGGGTGCCGTGTTGTTATATCCAAGGTAGAGATCCGGTGACAGTAGCTGAAAGTCCTTGGAGTAGCCGTACTCGTACCAGCCCCAACTTACGTTGTTCTCCGTGAGCTGATAGAGGATGGAGTCGTTAAGAGGTATTAACCCAAATTGAGGGGCGTCGGTCTCAACCTGAGTGGGAAAACCTGTTATGTACGCAATCCTGTTGGGTACAGTCACGGATAGGGTAGGAGAGAAGTAGTTGTCAAAGAGCACGTACTCCTCGGCGTAATCCCAAAGGAGCGGTACCTGTTCGTATGAGACGTAAGCCAGTGACTGAGGGCCAGATCCGTTCACGAAGCCGTTCATTTGCCCCCAATTCCAGTCCTCATGATAGTTGGTGTAACCTTCCTTGGGATCCACCAGGACAGTTGAATTGGCGTAATAGGGGTGAAGGTAGCCCTTTCCGGCGGGAACTGAGATCCAGGTTACGTTTCCGTGAGCCTGAGATAAGGCGTTAAGGAGGGACAAGTTGTAAATGTAATTCACGGGCCTCATCACCGACATGGTGATATTGTTCACGATCACGGGGTATCCAAAGGGATAAGTGCCGTAGATGCTGTCGAAAGCATGGTTCTCAAGTTCTATGAATATGACGTGTTTTATTGGTGTGGTCGTCCCTTGAGTCGCTCCCGAGTTCACCACTGAAAGAAAAGAGAACGCAGAGAGAAGCATGAGAAATATCCCGATCCAAGTTAGAGCCTTCATGTACTCAACTTTTTACTTGAAAATATAATCATTTTCTATATAAAAATAGAGTAACATATAGACTACGTAGTACTATATAGTTGTGCGGGGGTTGTTCATCCCTTGACGAACTCTGGCCTTCCCTTTCCCGGAACAGCTACAACCCTATCGCCTATCCTCACCTTTTCCCTAACGTTGGCGTATAGCCTAAATCCCTCTTCCATCTCAACTATGGCGTAAATTCCTCCCTGGAATTCCGTGTAGGAGAAGATCACTCCCCTCCCCGAGCTAAGTCTGGACTCCAGTTTGCCCCCATGACATCTAGGGCATCTATCCCTGGGGTAAAAGAAGTTATATCCGCACTCGAGGCAGTGAAGATATGGGATCTTGCCCTCCTTGAAGCTCTCCATCTTACTCACCTAGAACTAGGGTGGTCGAGTGAGCCCTGTTCCATCCACCTATTCCGTTGGCTAGGACCATGTCTACCCCCTTGACCTGTCTCCCCTCTCCCATTGCATTCAACTGGATGAGTGCCTCCTCCAGGATCACCCCACCGCTCATGTAGGCTGATTGACCCACGTTGAGCGATCCGCCTCCCGTGTTAATGGGGATCTCCCCTTGATAGGTGAAGTTGACATCCTGGGCGAACCTACCTCCTTTCCCCTTCTCAGCGAGACCTATGTCCTCTATCTGAAGGAGGACCGTGATTGTAAAGGAGTCATAAAGTTCAAAGCAGTCCACCTTCTCAAGGAGTGGCCTGGCCCCCTTGGAGCTCTCAACTGCGGGCGTTGACACTATATCCGGTAGCTCAGGAGGCATCTCCGGCCAGTGGGCCTCCCCGAAGTACTTCACTGACAAGGGCCTTAGATCTGACTTACCTCCAGACTTCCCTACAACAAACACGTGGAAGCCGTCAACTGGATACACGATCTCCAGCAACCTAAGGGGAGTACTAACCATCCTAGAGGAGAGCACGTCCTCTAACCTGAGGGGGTCCCTATACATAGCCTTGGGATTTCCTTGAGCGTTGAACCTCTGTTTCACGGCTATGGATGCCCTCTGCTCGTCCGTGGTCCCGAAGAGGTGTGAGTGCCTCGTCGCCACGAGTGCGTAGTCCGTGACGGGGTTCAGGTCGTCGTAAACCCTGAACACCTCGTCGAAGGGAGTGAGCCTTATACCTTGATATGCCCTGTCCACCGAATCTGCAGTCACTTTCCTCTCCCTCACAGGAGACGCCTTCCCTCCCACGATTAGGACAACGTTATCGGCGTCACCTGCCGAGATCGCCTTCTCCGCCCTATAGAGCATGGCTAGGGCAGAGGCTCCCCCAAAGTCCACGTAATCTAGGAACCTAGGTCTTATTCCAAGGTATTGGGCCAGCTGTCCCGTGTAGAAATGCAGGGCCAAGTTACCGTCAAAGGTACCTGGGAGGAAGGTCGCAATTAGCCCGTCTATCTTACCTCTGTCTAGGTGGGCCATCTCGAGGGCCTTATCCAGCGTGGATGAGAGAAGCTCAAAGGTGGTGCCCGGGTAGGTCTTCTGTACCGTACTTCCAAAACCTAAGATCATGGTACCACCTAGAAGGTGAGTCCTCCCGTAACTCCAATTAACTCTCCCGTAATGTAGGAGGCCTCATCACTGGCCAGGAACGCCACTAGGTTGGCCACGTCCTCTGGCTCGCCTATCCTCTTGATGGAGAGTCTTTCCATGAACTTCTCCCTTATCTTGTCCGGGACAGTCCTGGTCATGGGGGTATCAATGAAACCTGGGGCAATGGCGTTAACCGTGATGTTGTATCTTCCAAGTTCCTTGGAGAGGGTCTTGGTGAAACCAACGAGGCCAGCCTTGGCTGCAGAGTAGTTAGCCTGGCCCACGTTTCCGGTCCAGCTCAGGGACGACATGTTTATGATCCTACCGTGTCCCTTGGAGATCATGGATTCAACCACCTGCTTGGTCATGTTAAAGGCCCCGTAGAGGTGAACCTTGATCACTGCATCCCAATCCTCCCTCGTCATCTTTACGAAGAGTGAGTCACGGATAATGCCAGCGTTGTTAACCAGGACGTCAACGTGATCTGTCTTAAAGTGAGCCATGGAGGCCTCGACGAACTCACTGCATGAGTCCCAGTTAGTTACGTCTAGGGGTAGGCCCACCACGTGGAGGCCGAGTTTTCTTAGGTTTTCGGCACTCTCCTCATAATTCTTAAGATCCCCTATGGCCACCTTGAATCCCTTCTCCCCGAGTTTACGGGCTATGGCGAAACCTATTCCGCTCCCCGCCCCAGTTACCAGGGCGAGACTATTCTCGTGTTGAACTCCCATACCATAGACCTGAGAGCGCGGGTAAAAAACGTTCAACATTATTGAGATCGGTTTCAACATTATTGAGATCGGTGGGAAGCTTACTCGGACTCTCATATAATTTTCTTGTGAATTTAGGAAGTCCATACTGGTAAACGGCCTCATAGTAAGATTAATCGATTTATTACATTATAATATTCAGAAAATTAGGAATCAGAAATTTATATTGAGACTCCTCATTCGTGACTATCCTTTTTGGATGATTCGAATAACTTTGAGAAGAGTCAGCATGATCTCCCATATGACTTAGTTGACTTAAGGCTTAGTTTCTTTACTGAGTTTATAGACCTGTACTCATGAGACATTTCATCATTGATTGCGACACAGCCGAGGACGATATATTTAGCCTATTCCTCCTCCTCCACAAGGGAATGAAGGTACACGGCATCACCGTGGTTGAGGGTAACGTCTCATTCCCAGTAGAGGTGAGGAATGCACTGTGGGCCTCGGACTTTGCCCACAGATATTTCAAGGTGGACTTGAAGGTGTATCCAGGGATGGAAAGACCCCTGATCAAGGAATACAGGACAGTCGAGAACGTTCATGGAAAGGGTGGTATTGGTGACTTCACCCTGGAGACCAACTCCAGACCCGAGCTCAAACACGCTGTGGACTTCATCCTAGAGACCGCGGATCGCTATCCGGGAGAACTCGAGTTCCTAGCGATCTCTCCGCTCACGAACCTAGCCATGGCCTACCTCAAGGACAGAAGTCTCCCTGAAAAAATAGGTAAGGTCTGGGTCATGGGTGGTACCATCAACGGTCACGGCAACATAACGCCAGCAGCGGAGTACAATATCTGGGTTGATCCCGACGCTGCGAAGCTAGTGTTTAACGCTGGATTCGACATTACCATGGTTGCGTGGGACCTCATAACACAGTACACCGTGAATGAGGAGTGGGAGGAGATAAAGAGGATGAACACAGAGATGAGTCAGCTCTACATCAATTTCTACACCCATTATAGGAACTTCGCCATGACTAAGCAGAGGATGAAGGGAAACCCACATCCCGACCTCATCACCACCGCCGTTGCCTTGGATCAGAGCGTGGCGACCCACGTGGAGAAGCAATTCGTGGACGTGGAGAACTGCGATTGCCTTACCAGGGGTGCCACGGTGATTGACTATCTAGGAGTCCTGGGCAAGGAGCCCAACGTGAACGTGGTCTACGAAATAGATAGACGCAAGTTCATTGCCATGCTCCTGGATCTTCTGGGAGGTCAACGGGTCTGAGTAAGTTCCCCCTTTTCCTCCCTCACTATCTCGCAGGATAGGATCGATTTGCTATGCCTACTAACGTGACCTATTGCCTCGTCTATTATCTTCCTCACGGCCTCGCCGTTAAGGGAATAGACCGAGTATTTCCCCCTCTTCTCAACGTTCACAACTCCGCAGTTCCTGAGACATGAGAGATGATGAGATATCAACGATTGGGACTTCCCAAGCGCGTTAGCTATTTCCTGCACGGTTGCCTCGTGATCCCTCAAGTATAGGGTTATCTCCAGTCTCGTGCCATCGGAGAGCGCTGAGAAGAAAGATTCAAGCTCAAGTATTAGCGGTCTATTATCCATGAATTAATATCCATCTTCACGCTTAAAAATATACCTACACTGAAAATCTAGAACGTGATCTTGTGCGTGACAATCCAAGACTCGTTTCGCTTGAACAGGTGAAGTTTCCCTTCACGGCTAGAAGGATGAAAGGAGCAATCATAGCAACATCCGTTCAGTCTTATTTTCTATTTACAGATATAATCGCATAACCACCGAAGATAACCTTAATACTATGATAAGGAAACTATTTTAATGATTAACAATTTTGCTGAGACCATTGAAATTGTTTTTGCGTTGTCATATGGAACCCTTTCAGTAGAGTTATTACTTGCATACCTTCTCCCTAGAGTTTGGAAAAGAGGCGAGCAAAGAGGGAAAATAAGAAGGAGGGAGTTCGGATCCTATATTGTTCTAGTAGTTACTCTTTTCGGAATATACTTCGTGGATATTTTCTTTACATATTTTTCGTTTTACTCTGGACTTGGCGAGTTACCATTTCCCTTGGTGTATTTGGGAGTTATTCTAGCGCTAGTAGGGATAGGGTTTAGGTTATGGGCAATCTTGACCTTAGGAAAATTCTTCTCTCCCATCGTGACCGTGCTAGAGAATCACAGGGTTGTTGACTCCGGCCCTTACGCGCATGTTCGGCATCCAGCCTACGGTGGGGCCATGATCATGCTGACTGGAGTGGCAATCGCCTCAAGGTCCGTCTTTGCAATAGTTCTTTCCATAACAGCATCTCTCCTGGTGTACAGTCATAGAGCAAAGTTGGAGGAAAAGCTCTTGACTCAAGAACTGGGAGAAGAGTATATTTCGTATATGAACCGCGTCAAGAAGAGGTTTATTCCCGGTATTGTGTAGGGGACTAGTATCTGCTCAATCCAACCTTGAGTAACCTTAACTTTGCCTCTAAATATGAAAATCCTTTACACGAAAGAAACAGTTCCAAGCCTTATGTTGAATTAACTAATTTATATTTCTACTTAATACACTAATGAGAAAAAATTTAACCTGCTATTCAATCATCACATATGGTTCAGGATAGGAAAATACCGCCGTTCATCCTTGACAATCCTGTGAGGAGGGCTCTCTCACCCCCAACCAGGATCTTGGATAGGTTTAGGGACTCGATTGCCCCAGGGATGACTGTTCTAGATGTGGGCTCTGGCCCAGGTTTCTTCATCCCTCTCCTGTCCAGGTTAGTGGGAGAGAAGGGAAAAGTGTGGGCAGTTGACCCTGACCCAAGAGCAATAGATCGGATCAAGAGGAAGGGTCTAAGCAACGTTGAGGCGAGGGTAGGTTCTGCGAGCTCCCTTACCTTTTTGGAAGATGAGAGCGTGGACTTCGTGTTCTCAAACCTTGTACTATGTTGCCTCGTGGATCACGCGGGAGCAGTAGATGAAATGAGGAGGGTCATGAAAAGGTCTGCGAGGGCCTACGTGAGCTCGAGGAAGGGAAGAGGAAAGGACCCGAGAAGTGTGAAGGAGGAAGAGTGGAAAGAGTTACTCTCCAAGTTCAAGGTGATAAGGAGCGGTTCCTCTTTCATGGAATGGTGGGCCGTGGTGGAAAAGTGAGATGGGTTCAGGGAAAGAAGGAGTGGGGGAAGTGCGAGGTATGTTACGCTGATTTTCTAAGGGGGGTTCAACATCCTAACTCCCTCAACTGCTGGAAAGTTGGGATACCCATCTCCTCCCTTAAGGTGGAACTGGATGACGTTCTAGTCCTACTGGACGAGCTCGACGTTCCGTGGAAGTTCTCCTTCTTCCCCTTACCACTTAGGCTGGTGAGCAGGGGAGTTATCATCCTCTACTTTTCCTCAAGGGAGGAGATGGAGTCCGTGATAAGCGAGATCTCTCCCCTAGTTGAAAGGCCAAGTACACTGGAGAGGAAGTTCTTCGATACCTTCGTCAACGTGGATTGGGTTCAGGGTATAAACTATAGGAGAGCTTGCCCCGAGTACGACAAATTTGGGAATTGGAGGACCTGGTCAACTAGCTAGTTAACATGGGGGATTCCCTTATCCTCGTTGCAAGTATTACCACGCAGATCACTGAGGCCATGGAGATGAGGAAAGAATATTGGAAGGCCTGAATCGAGGGTATGAAGGTAAAGAGAGGGATACTACCCAGAAAGCCGGAGAACAGGGGGAACTTATACGTGTCCTGAAGCGATCCACTGATGATCGGCCCTAGCGTGTTACCCATGAGTCTCATTGAGGTATTAGTCCCCGTGATTGATGACATTTTCTCCCTAGAGGATGAGGCCAGAAGAAGGGTGATCCTAGTAACATTCATCCCAGAAATGAAGAACAACACGAGTACCAGGACTCCCATGAGTTCAGGCACACCTACCTTGCCCACGACCCAGGCTAGTAAACCTAAGGTCCCAGTAGATGCTATTGAGGAAGACAGGATCACCCTCTTATAACCTACCCTGTTCACTAGACTTCCGAAAAGTGGTCCACCAACTAGGAGCACCAGGGATATGGGCGCCATTGTCTCTCCGGTCTGCAGGATGCTGTAACCGTATCCCACGGGCCTAGGTAACTCGAAAATGAACACGAGGGACTGGAAAGTAAGGAAAAGCCCAAAACCCGTTATGAACGAGGAAAGGAGAGGAACGGAGATGTTTGGGTTCTTGAGGTCCTCGGGATTGATGACTGGGTTGTTGACTCTCTTCTCACGAAGGGCAAAGTAGGCTAGGATGAGGCCTCCGAGACCCAGAAGGGAGAAGAACCCAGGAGAGGTCCATCCCCAGCTAGGGGCCTCGGTGAAACCAATTCCCACAAGTAGGAAACCCATTGACAGTAACCCAACTCCCACGAGGTCAATCTTCTCTCCTGTTCTCACGGTTGAGCTGGGAAGAAGAAGGTAAACCAGTATTACGCTCATCACTAGGAAGGGGAGAGAGGTTATGTAAGCGAACTGCCAGGAGTAATACTGAGAAATGAAGCTACCAATGGGCAGAGCAACTGCTGCGCCAATAGCGAAAGTGGAGGCTATCACACCCTGAGCAACTGGAAGTTCCCTGTTGCTAAGCCTTTCCCTGAGAAGTGTATATGCTAGCGGGTTAATACTTAACCCGATGCCTTGAACAGACCTTGAGGCTATGAGTACAGCAAAGTTTGGGGACAAGGAAGTTAGGGCAACGGACACGATGTAAATTGAAAGGATTGAGAGTAGCACTCTCTTCCTCCCCCAAGAGTCTGCAAGTCTACCCACTAAGGGAGCGAGTGCCATCCCTGTGAGGGTTTCCGAGGAAAGTATCCAAGATCCCTCTGATGACGTAACATTGAACTGCGACTCTATCCTCGGTAATGAGGGGAGCACCACCATCTCCACATACATGGTCATAATGGAAATGAAGGCGAGGATGGGCACGAACTTCCAGAACTCGCTCCTCATATTAGATATATCGATAACAGGCTTAATTAGGATTGCTTAGAGAGTCACTGGTTCATATGGTCCACGGGAACCGTTAGTTCCTTCATTGTATGGGTACCCATGAAATTCATATTTAAAAACGGACGATCCATCTGACAAGAAGACTAAGATCTTGAATCTCTTGGTTCCGATCATTGGAGAATCGAACTTAACAGGTTCCGCATAAACGAGAAGAGACTCTTCTCGGAAAGGTACCTTAAACGCGAGGAGAGGGGAGTTTATGAGATCATGGATTCCGTGATAACTGGGATCCTTCAACTCTTAGTGGAGCCTACGTTATCTCAATCAACTTCCTTGCACGACTGAGATACTCCTTTGCCCTTTCAGAGTCAACTACGTGTAGCTCCACCGGAGAGTCAAAGGGAAGAGAATGCTCATCCATAGCCCTTACAAGTATTTCTCTCCTTAACCTGATTATGTCCCTGTCACTTAATAGTCTAGGAAAAATGATAAGTATATCTATATCGCTTAACACGGTTATCCTATCCTCTGCCACTCCCCCGAAAACGTAAACCTTCACCCCGGGATCAAACTCCCTTGCCGAATCCGCTATGGCCTTGGCATACTCCCTCCACTTGGAAAGATGCTCAAATTTATCCCTTACCCAACTTGACATTCCTAGCAATCACCTCCAGTTTATTTATGATCTCCTCGGTGGACCTCAAAATTTCCTCGGCATGAGACCTGTCGTATTCCACGTCACCGTATCTGCTATCGATATACGCATTTTCTAAATCAATTAAGAAATCCCTTTTTGACCTAGTCAACGCATCTATTTCCCTCTGTGCCTCCTGAAACCCACTCTCTCCCAACAGCTTAGAGAGATGAGATAAGAGTGATCTAAGCTCATGAGATCTGAATTCGGACGCAAAGAGTTCCTGTAATATCGCCTTTAGATAGAGTTGAAGCGATTGTTCACAGTTAAACACGGCCAAATCATAATATCCCTTTTCCACGTTAAGTCTAGCATTTTCAAGAAACTGTAAAGCCCTCGCCTTAAGCCGTTGAATCCTGATCCCACTCATTAGGAATAGGTCTTTTCAAGGATATTTAGCGTTCATGAAGGCTCCTTCAATTCAGTGCAGGAGATCCTCCTCACTATTTTCATTTTAATTTTTTGTCTGTTTTAAGACATTTATATTTTTATAAAGTGAAATCTTTAAGAGATCTAGAAAAAGACCTTTGCCATGACTTGGAAAAGAACTATAAGTGCAAAGGCACTGGAAAAGGCAGGTCATGCTGCCGTTAAGGTAGATGATAAGGTAATTTTCATTGCAAACATCAATGGAGCGCTTTACGGAATGGACGCAGTTTGCTCCCACGCCAGGTGTATCCTAGGTGAGCTTGACGCCAGTAACCTAACGGTGAAGTGTTTTTGCCATCACGCAGTCTTCAACCTTAAGACTGGAGAAATGCTGGAGCCTCCATACGTGGCCAAGGATGCACCCAAGGAAAAACTTAGCTTGAAGACGTATCAGGTCAGGGACAATGGCGGCTGGATCGAAGTCGATGTGTAATTTTTTAGGCCTTTGGATTTGGCATCTGATCCAGAATTTCCTTGACCAGTTTCACGAACTCGTTTCTCCTATCCTTGAATACCTCAGTGTAAGTCTGAGCCCACCTGATCGTGGGATCACCCCTACTGAACCGGTCGTATTGCTCATATCTCATTCCCACCTCCGACCCTATCACGTCCCAAAGGAGGTTGAAGGTCTTGACTCTCTCAAGAGCATCGAATCCCTTCATTGCCATGTACTTCTCTAGGTAAGCCCTTTCCTCGGGGTTCGTGAAGTCCTTTGCCCCGGCGGGTATTGGTATGGATGAACCGGCACTTATGAGCCTCAGGATCTCGTTTGCCCGTGGTACTGCCTTCATGTTGAAGTGACTGGCTGAGATTGAGATATAGGGATCGGGTCTCACGATGTTGGGTAATTCCTGGGCTCTGGCCACGGAACCATAGAGGGCAGCCTCGTTAAGTGCGACGTATAGGAGGATCTCGCCTATTTTTTCTTGAACGTTGATGAAGGTACTTGTACCGGCTGCCTCGGTGATAGTCATGGCTAGCCCTGCCAAAAACTTAAGCCTGGTGTAGTGCTGTATCATGAAGTGCCAGTTAAACCATCCCCTGAGCCCCACAGTATGCCACATGAGGTCCTCAATGAGCTCAGGTTTCTTGAAGAATATGATCCTGTCCCACGGGACTAACACGTTATCTAAGACCAGGATTGCATCAGCCTCGTCCCATCTTGAGGAGATGGGGTACTCAAACTCACCACCCTCCCTTGGTTGGAACCCTCTCCTCGCTATGAACCTTACCCCCTTGGTAGTTGTGGGAATTGAGAAGTAGAGGGCATACCTAGGGTCAGAGTCCCTCCTCATGTTCGGAAGATACCACAGCATCTCGGCGTAGGGCCCTGCCGTGCAAATCATAGCTGCGCCCCTGACCACAACTCCCTCTGGCCTCTCCTCTGTGATACCTATCTGTATGTACGGGTCTTCCCATTGAGACGGAGGTCTGGATCTGTCATACATCGGGGCAACTATGGCGTGCGTGTAAAAGTGGTCCTTTCTTGTGGATTCCCGATAGATTTCCATGGCGTTCTCCATGAACCTGGAACCGAAGTGTTTCCCGAAGTAGTCCTCAGCGTGGGCGAAGAAGACCATGGTCCATAGGTTCATGTAATCTGGGCTTCTTCCGAAGAAACCCCTATAGAACTCGTAGATCTTTACCAGCCCCTCCCCTAACTTCAGGAGGTCCTCCTTGCTCCTGGGTCTGACCAGGCTTATACTGGTTTCCTCACCGACGTCTCTGTTATAGGCCCTCAACCCGTCAACTTTCCAGTGAAGGTCGTAGTAGCTGGCCACAGTCTTAACCGGGATCCTGAATGCGGGATGATTTACAACGTCGCTCACAACTTCCCCTTCGTAGTAGGTCACAGGCGGATTCTTGCTTATACTCTCTATGTAGTCACTCCCTTTCCTTATCATGCTTCCCACCTCCTTAACTCTCCGTTAAGGTTCTCCACGGGCATCCACTCCTTGAGCCAAGAATCTGGGATTGGCCTTCCCCAGAAGTCGCTCCTGAACCTAAACTGATCGTGGGTCCATTCCACTGTCTTCCACTTATCTGGATCTAACACCTCATAATCGTTGGTAAAGAACTCCAGTCTATTCATGTCCAGGTCCCTGAGGTAAATGTAGTACCCCTCTGTAGCCCCATGCCTTCCCGGTCCCCTTTCTATGTTATCCCAGTATCCCATGGACGCTAGTAAGTCCGCTGCCCTAATCACATCCCTTACATCGTGCACGTAGTAAGTTTCGTGATGGAAACCTGGAACTTTCCTCTGGGACTCAGCTATTGCCACCTCGTGAGAGTTACCCCTCCTTGTGAGCCAGACCACTGTCTTCCTCCCTGTCTTGTCCAGGAAACGTTCGGTTTCCACGAACCCGAGGTCTTTGAAAAATCTCTCCTCCCTCTCGAGGTTACCTACCACGTAATTCACGTGGGCTAGCTTCACCGGGGAGACGCCTCGATGAAGATAGAACTTCAGCCTCAAATCACCCACATACTCCATGTCCTGATAGAAGAGGAGGGGAACTCCTCCAGGCGACTCCAGGAGTATGGAGTCCTCCACCCCCTTCTCCTTGAATCTCGTGGAGTTACCCAGTTCCCTCACCTTATCGAGTCCCTCCCTAACCCTGAACGCAATATAGCACAGGCCTGGAGAGCTTGCCTTCTTCAGAACTAGACTGTGGTGTTGTCCCTCCTCGATCCCCCTGAGATAGAGGTAGTCTCCATCCTTCTGCGTCTCCACGAAGCCAAGGAGATTGACATAGAAGTTCTCAGCCCTCTCTAGGTCTGTTACTCTCACGCATACGTGAGAAAGCCTGAGCACGTTTAAGTTAGTCATGAGACTATTTTAATTTACGAATTTTATTAGGTTTACATCAAACCAGTTAAAGAACAAGCACCAAAAAGTCTGACGTAAGCTCTTCTCAGGTTAAACGCAAACATTCCTGTAGTGTCTCATGTAGTAAACCAGCGGATTGGGTTCCCTGTTCACCTTAACCTCCTTCACCTCTCCCACTATGATAGCGTGGTCCCCCACATCTACCACCTGACCCCTGCTTGCTAGTAAGTAGGCATAAGCGTCACTCAGTAGAGGAACCCCTTCCTTTGAGAGATGAAACTTCACTTCCTGAAACCTGGTCTCCACTGGCTTGGTTGCAAAAACATCGAGGATCTTCGCATCGTCCACAAGGTTTACCGAGAAACTTGAAGTCTCCCTGAATGGGACGTCGTTACCCTTGGTTCTATCGGCAATGAAGAGGACCAGGGGAGGATTCAAGGAAAGCGAGTTGAACGTGTTCACGGTCATTCCGACCATTTTACCCTTCCACTTAGTGGTAACCACGGCTACGCCCTGTGGATACCTCCTCATCAAGTCCCTTAGTCCTTCAGACAGGTTGATTTCCATGTATCTCACGGGGATATTTCGTCCAACCTTTTATTAGCTGTTTTATGTCCTAGGGATACTGCAATCACTGTTGAGATTATCTGGAAGGACGCTATGAGCATGAAAACCTCAATTGCCAATCCCGTGGTGACACCACTTGACACCAGGGACGCCACAAAAGACGCTACAACGACTGTCCCCACTCCTCCTCCTATATGCCCCAGTCCGTCGGTGAGGGCGAAACCTGTCGCCCTAGCCCTTGTTGGAAAGCTCTCAGCGCTCCACGCATATGACACTGGAACCCAGAGATTGAAGCCGTAGAACAGTATTGACGATCCCAGGAAAGATAACGGTAAGTTGGTCTTCGCTAATGCTATCACAACGCCTCCCACTATGGTAAAGAGAACTGAGATTGCAGTCCACCTGCTCCTCTCTATCTTATCCCCAACCAACATGATGGTAAGTGCACATAGGATGAACCCTATATCCCCAAAGGAGGCAATGATACCGGCCTCGGGCGGAGGATATCCTAGGGACGCCAGGATAGTAGTTAACCCTGCTGCTAACACGTAAACGGTCATGTAGCCAAAGAACCACATCGGGATTAGGACCGCGAGCCTTCTCGCATACCTCCTATCCAGTATCACTGCCTTTAACGAGTCGAGATAGGACAATCTCTCCACAACGTAAGGGGGTATTACCGCGGGAAGTGGAGGAAGAGACCTTAGCTTCCTCGACGCTCTCTCTTCCATTTGTTTTACCACGGCCTCGGCGTCAGCTATCCTACCGCGGGATATTAACCATCTAGGAGATTCAGGAAGATTGAACCTGAGGAGCAAGCCTATCAAGGCTAGGAGAGCGCCAATTCCGTACATCACCCTCCACCCGTTTACGGCAAGGAAGCCAGATCCTCCTAGAGCGAAGGGTAAACCTAGGGGAAATGGAGCAGGTGGAGTTGTTAACAGGAGTCCTAACCAGAGACCCAACCCAGCCCCAAGAGTTGAGAACAGGAACACGAAACTGGTGTACTTTGCCCTCCCATTTAGTGGAGCAACTTCGCCTATGTAAGTGTTGACCACTGCCAGGTCTGCTCCGACTCCTATTCCCGTGATAGTCCTAGCCAGGAGGAAGTTAGAATAATCGTTAACAAGTGCGTTATACAGGCTCCCGAGCCCCGTGATGGCCATAGTTATCATGAGCATGTTCCTCCTGCCTATCCGATCCGAGAGAGGGGAAAGGAGTAGGGAGCCCACAATGTATCCAACCAGGTTAAGGAGAACTGCCGGTCCCAGTAGAACCCCAATCTCTGGCGAGGATGGACTACTAACGTGAAATATGGTGAGAGATGTCTGGATAAATGAGACGTTAATGTCAAAAATATCAAAAAATGTGAAGAGAAATCCCATCCCCAGTATTCCAATGAAAATGTACGAGAGTGACCAGATGGGTAACCTGTCCATCCGGGCGATTATTTCCCCGGCTTTCACAGACTTTTCTGCCATAATTGGAGAATTGTTCATGGTAATTAATCCGTTATATCAAACTAGTTTAATATTGAAACATTATAAGTATAAGGTTATTACAGTATAAACTAGATTATAGATGATGGAAAATGGTGCTTAAGAAAGTGACTGTCGGGGTAATTCACGAGGGTTGTTGGACATCAGAGACTCAGGAGAGAGCTATTACCATGAACCTAGAGGTTTACCCTGACCGTGGTTATCTGAGGAGTTGGCTCGTTTCACCATCTAAGGAACTGGGGCGGAGGATGGCATCACATAAATCAGTGAAGAAGTTGAATAGAGTTTACGTGAATAGGAGTGACGCCCTTCTGGATTTCCTTAACGTATATGAAGGATCGATCGCAGGTTTACTTTACTCAAGGGAGGTTCTAATTCTGGGTAACTATAACGAAATGGGTAAGGAGTTCTGGACCTTCGTTACAGGAAGCGGAACTCTCAGCGAACTGAAGGAGGAACTATCATCCCTGGGAAAGATAGTTCGCGTCGAAGTGGAGGACTTTTCGCCCAGTTATCCCTATCTCACGGATATGGAAAGGAAGGTGTTTTGGATGGCCCTCAACCATGGATATCTCAACTATCCAAGGGAGATTGAGGCTGAGGCACTGGCCAAGGTTTTGGGGGTGAGCAAAGTAACCTTTCTCTACCACTGGAGGAACGTCCAGAGAAAGATTCTGAGGTATGTGTCGGATCATCTGACGTTTTGAGTTGATAGCGTGAAACTTGTTAGAGATATGTTTTAAAAATGGAGGGAGCAAGTTGCCTCCATGTCCAGCGAAAAGGATTTCACAATGCCCATAACCAGGACGGGCAGATCGCAAACAGTTTTCCCACCACCCTGGTATTACGGCGTGACGTACATAGCATCTCACGTAAAGTTCAGTGGGGCAGAACAGATCATCCCAGAGTTCATGAAGACGGATGGAGAGGGATGGGTGTACATAGCTGAATTCGTTTCGACGGCAGAGTCGAACTGGGATTATATGTACCAGGAGCCGGATCTGGTTCAGTACATGGAGGGCGCAATAGGACTGAAGGTAGAGTACAAGGGAAAGAACTACCTGTATTTCCCCTACATGTGGGTAGACAAGGATTGGGCCTTGGTCAGAGGCTGGCTAGATGGCTACCCCAAGAAGATTGCCAACATCAGGATGACGAAACTGCACCCGCTTCTACCGAAGTATAACAGGCCTGAGACCGGTCTCAAGATGGGAGGTTACGTGACGAGGGGAGGAGGAGTGATGCTGAGATTGAGGGTAGAACTTGAGGAGAAGACTGACTCTCTTCCCCTGAAGAACTTCGGACCCTTCATAAATGTGAGGAGATTTGCCTCAAGAGGTGAAGGAGAAGACGACGTGTATGAGATTGTGAGCAGGCTAAGGGACGAGAGTAGATATGGCGAAATCTGGAAGGGAACTGCGGAGGTAGAGTTAGGAGGTTACGTAAACGACGAGGTTAACGTCATATCCGTGGATCAGATATATGGCGGATACTACTACACCCTTTACTTCAGGGTAACGAAGACTGTCCTCCTAGACAAGGTGAGGGGACAGCTAGAAAGGGTAGCGTAAAAAGCTTTTTCTTGACTTTTTGTTGTTTATCATTGTGTTTGTTACTGCTGTGAGTAGATTACAGATACGTAGACTGAAGTATTGTTGTCTAGATTCACCTTAATCCTGTAGACCCCTCCAGGAATCATGGTCTGGGGGAGAGAGGAAAAGTTTACGGAGACGTTGTTATTCCCAGGACTCAAGAACACGGGATTGATACTAACCGCATACGTGTCAACGCCCTCGAGTGAAGCACCAGTAATCCTAACCTGACCGGAGGAGTAAAGGGTGAAGTTTGCTGTGTTATACTTAAGTGTACCTTGGCCCACTTGGTAAACAGATACTGGCTGACCCTGTTGTGAAGGACCATATCCTTGTCCTACCCCAGTTCCTTGTCCATACCCAGGCTGATAACCTGGCCCTTGTCCATACCCTGGTTGATAGCTGGGTTGCGGTACCGCAGAGAAATTAATAGATCCTAATCCTATGTAGGATATAATTAAGCCGATGAAGTTTATGAAGGGTATGGCGGTGATTATTCCTCCAGTTTTCAGGGTACCATTATTATACCTCTCGCCTATGAAATAAAGTGCTATTCCTATGAGGATGTAACCTATGAAATTAAGATATGGTATGATCGACAAAATAACCCCAATCCTTCCAAGCACCATGTTGGGAACGAAGGGCTCTAAGGCTGAGAATCCTCCGTATAGCCTGACTAGAGCTATAATTGCCACAGCTATCGCTATCACCAGTATAATTACACCCACAATAACTCCAGCTATGCCTCCTGCAAAAAAGACGATGCCTAGAATCAACAGGATTGCTGCTAAAAACTCAAAGGCTATTCCACCCCTAAGCCTGGAAATTCCATTCACTTCCTGTGGTGATGCCATAAATATAACTTGATAGCGATCTTATTAAGTTTTGTCGAAATTACTTAGTAATTTGCGAGGCAACCTGCTTGGATCTAGGGATGACCCTCATTTATGATAGTTCTCGTCTTTAGAAATTGTATTGCCAATTTCCCAGGTATGCAAGAGTTTAATTACACCGCCTGGACCAGAGATTCATGGACTTCTCTTCAAGATTGTTCTGCCTCAACAACGAATTCACAGGGGCCCTTATAACTGGAACTGAGGTCGTATGGTTGACCTTTCCCAGATACGATTCCTCCCCTGTCTTCGCGAAGATTCTCGACGAGAAGGCTGGTTCCTTCGGTATATCAGGGGAAGTGGCAACTCAGGAGTACCTAGTTCCTAACATATTGAAAACTGTTCTAAAGGACGGAACAGAGGTGATTGACCTCCTCCTAAGGGGAGAGCACTCTCTAGTTAGGAAAATCAATGCAAGGACTCCCCTGGAGATCTGGGCTGATGCAACGTTCAACTATGGGAAAGTAAGGGCTAAGGTTTACAGGTTAAGTAAGGGAATTTACAAGTTAGCTAACCCTGAGAACTCGGAATTCTTGGAACTACATCTCATCTTTCCCTCAATTCAAGAAACTAGCAGGGGGTGGGTGATATCAGGAGAAGGATATGCCTTCCTTGGTCATTTCAGTGATGAGAGGTTCGGCATATTTGGGAAGGAGCTCAAATTCGATGTGGAGACTGGGGTAGAGAGGACCATAAATTACTGGAGAAACCTGATTAGGAGGGGGAAGGGAAGGGGTAGGATCTCTCGTATGGAGATACCGGGATTTAAGGGAGAGGACCTTCTAACGGCCTATGAAACGTCTGTAGGTGTGCTTTTGGGATTAATGTATAACCCCACGGGGGCAATAGTTGCTGCACCCACAACTTCGCTTCCTGAGGTAGAGGGCGGTGTGAGGAACTGGGACTACCGCTTCGCCTGGGTTAGGGACTCCTCGATTGTGGCTGAGGGTCTCATCTCTGCTGGGCACACAATGGACGCCAGGAGAATCATAGAGTTCCTATCTAGGATGGTGTCGTTCACGACGAAGCCGTTCCTCTACCCACTCTATTCCATAGACGGTTCGGTTCCCCCAAGGGAGGTGGAGATCCCCTGGCTCTCTGGTTTCATGAACTCCAGGCCCGTGAGGGTTGGAAACGCGGCGGCAGCTCAGCTTCAGCTAGATCTAGAGGGATTTTTCATGGATGCACTTTACAAGTACTACGTGGCCACGGGGGACTCCTCCTACGTGAGGGGACATCTGGACGTAATAGAGTACATTGCTGATTGGGTATCTGAGAACTGGAAGCTTCAGGACGTAGGAATATGGGAGGAGAGGGGAGTTCAGGCGCACTATACCCACTCAAAGGTTATGATGTGGGTAGCTCTGGAGAGGGCAGGAAAGCTAGTGAAGGTGGTGGATAAGGAGAACAGATGGAAAGATACTAGACATGAGATCAGGGAGTGGATAACGGAGAACTGCGTAAATGATGGGAAGTTCGTAAAGAGGCCTGGAAGCAATGAGGTCGACTCCGCATTACTTACCCTACCGCTTTACGGATTTGTTGAACCAGACGATCCAACCTTTCTGAGCACCTTAAGGGAGATAGAGAACACCCTGGTAGTTGACGGCCAGGCCAAAAGGTATAGGAGGGACTTTCTGGGGGAGGCAAAGTACCCCTTCACGCTGGCTAGCCTTTGGTTAGCTAGGGTTTACATAAAGCTGGGGAGGATTGAGGACGCTGAGAGGATCATATCGGGTATCCTAGAGACCACTCGCGGTACATACCTCGTGGGAGAGCACATAGATCCTAGGAGGAAAGTATTCACGGGGAATTTCCCGCAGGCCTTTGCCCAATCCAACTTGATACTGGCGCTAAACGAGCTTGCTGAAGCTAAGTCAGTTGCTCCTGACGACGAAGGTCAATGATTCCCCTTTATTATGAACGTTGTAATCTCGGCATCCTCGCCAAACTTCACGTAAAAGCTAAGGGATCTTCCCTCGGACTTCGCCTCACAGTTCCTCCCCCTATAGTAATCTCCGTTAATGACTAACTCGTCTATCTTTCTCCAACCAGTGGTCTCCTTCACCCTGTTCAGCATGTTGAGGAATTCCCTTGCGCATATGTCACAACAGAAGAAGAGCCTCTCACCGTCCACGTCTTCGTACCATCCTCCCCAGGTTGCCCCGCACAGGGCACATCCCTTCTCCTTGGTTCCTGCCTCCTCCCCATTTACCACTATCTTCACGCTATCACCCCAGATAGCAACCAGGCTCTCTCCAACCTAGAGAGTAGATATTTGGAGAAAGCATCAAATGACTTCAGGACGGTTACCTTCACTCTCTCTTGATCAACAGCGTACCTTTCCACCAGATCCAGGGCCTCCTCTGCATGATACTGGTCTGCCTCATAACCCTCCCTAAGGAAGTTCTTGACCGCCTCTGGGAAATCGTTTGAGACCAGAATCCCCTCGTTAAAATAGTGGATCTTTGCTCCATACCTTCTAAGGTTCTTGTCCGCCACTAGCTCTAAGCTATGCATTGCAGCCATAACCTCAACCCAGTCCCTCTGTGACAGCTTTCTCCACGTATTAATTGCCTCAACTGTCCCCTTGAGGGGCGGTGTAGACAGGATTTCCTCCCTCTTCATCCCCATGCTCTCCCCCATTCTAAGGAGAAGCTCGTAGTGTGAGGGAGAACTCTCCGTGCCTACGAACTCCGTGGTAATGTTCTCCAACTCAAATCTTATCACGTCTACCTGGTCGGTCTCGTACACAATCTTGGAGAGAACCCTAACCCAGTTAACTAGGAAGTGCTGATGCTCCAAGACGTAACCCAGAAGGACTTCCCTGGTCGGGTTCTGCATGGCTATCATGAAGGGGTGTGGTTTATCACCATAAAACTTTTCAATAAATCTAGAGATTATCCAGGACTTTAACTCTCCCGAGAAGAAGGTTTCAAGTCTCTTCGCCAGTTCCTCTTGTGACATCTCACGCAACGACAGGTTCCTGTTCAACCACATTACGTGTCCCGGATCGCTCCTGCTAGCCTGTTGAATCATATGACTAGAGACTGACCCCCAAGACTCAAGTTTAATCTCACATGCGGGACATATGGGCATAATCTTCTTTCGTGAATCTCAATTTTAAAGAAATGTTCATTATGAACTGGAATTACGCGAACCTGTAGTATCTAGTACATCACGGGGTTAAAAATTCCATGAGACTAATTGTTCCCTCCTTTAACCAGTAAAGGAAGCCTGAATGATAGTCAAAAATAATACCAAATTACTTCTCAATAATCTGCCAATTAACTAACAATATCCAAAACTTTATCTGCTTTGTTGAGTAAAATATGAGGCTAAGTCTTCCGGAGGCTCACCATACCATATGAGACCAGAATCCGCGTATATGGTTTTATACCCTTTCTCGTGAAGTAACACGGATATAGCCCCATCTTCAGTTATGCTGAACTCAGCGAAGTAAACACCACCTCTCAGGACAGATATTCTGAAAACCGATCCGGAACCTAAGGAAAATGCGGAGGTACCTAATCTTCCTCGCATTATTACCCTGAGAAAGGGTTCCTGTTGATATCTCGCACCTTGTGAAATCTAACTATAATATCAACAAATTAATCAGGCCTTAATTTGGGTTTTATAACCCTAGTGCAACCTTTTAGTGTTTTGAACTACGAAACTGTAATATCAATAGTTCGTAATTCTTTTAAGATAAATATCCCTGAGACATATTTAATTTGGTACTAATCTAGAAGCGCTAGTAAGGAAGTTCAATCCTAGTAAACCTTGAAATATAAGATTGAAATTACGAATACGTTTAGATTTTACATCAGCTTTACATGCGAACTCGAGTGGAAGGAGTTTGAATGCAAATTTCTAGCTAATGATAACTTTATATGTAATCTTTCTAATGATAATACTGTCTGAAATTGAGAGTATCCATTCAGAGCGCCAAAGGAGGAGTAGGCAAATCGACCATTTCCATGAATTTATCCTTGGCTTTAGCAGAGAGGGGTTTTAGAGTTTTGCTTCTTGATAGGGATAACGTGGGATACTCCTCTAGGCTGGCTGGTATTGAGGACCTGGGCCTATTAAGTAGCGTGGTTGATGGAGTTGAATCGAGGTTCTTTGAACATTTCAAGTTCAAGAAGGGGTTCATCACCGTTGTCAAGATCACGGGAGATGGTCCCAGATATGATAGCGACGTTAAACGAGTAATGAATGAGCCCGAACTCAGGACGAGATTCTCCAATCTTTATACCAATGTCCTGAAATCCTATCCGCATGACTACGTAATAGTTGATAATGCGAGTCTCATCACCTTTGACCACGATATGGTGAGGTTGGAGACAACGGAGTACTTGAAGAACTACCCCAACATGCCGGTGAGGAGAATCTATGTATCCAATAACTCCAAACTAGCAGTTGATGAAACCCTTGCTTACATTAGCAATGCGGAGAGTAAGACAACGGTGGGAAAGGCCATTGGGTTCTGCATCAACATGATTGCACCTGGTATGGAATCTTACGCTGAGTCCCTGCTCGACAAGGCACTTAAAGCAACTAACTTTAACCTAGGAGTCCTTATCCCATTCTTTGAAGAGATATTCCAATATGCAGATGAGATGACAAACATGCCGATAATTCCAAGGGTTCGGAAGTTAGCAGAGCTAATAGTTTCCAATCCATCACTAGATACTAAAATAATTCTCGATAAATAGACTTTAACCGGGGAGTTAAACAGTACTCGACCTGAGCCAGAACTCCGTTTCAAATTTCCTTTAGGGTCAAGGACTAGCTTATTAGGTTACAGGGGTTATCTATGACCATGCGGGTAGTCGACGTCCACGTGCACTACCATATTTTCCTTAGGAAACTTCCGGATCATTGCAGACAATTCCTTCAAAACGTGGAGGATACGAAGTTCACGCTCAACTTCAAGGACGTCACTGTGGAGAAAATACTTCTAGTTCCCTCTCATCCTTGCTGGAGTGAGGAGTGTTCCGACGGGTTCGATCTTGACTACGAGATCAGGAAGGGGAGCGAACTTTTCCTTCAGTGGGGAGAGGTGAATCCTGTGACCTGTAACGTGGAGCAGGAACTTGAGAGGCAGTACTCCCTTGGCATTGTGGGAATTAAGTTACACCCGGTTCACCACGGGTTCTCCCCCAACGCCTATAGACCAGAGGAGGGTGGGGACAGGAAGCTTGAGTTCATTTACTCGTTTGCGGAGGAGAAGAAACTCCCTATACTGATCCACACGGGGACTAGCATTGGGGTTAAGGCTAGGAACAAGTATGGCGATCCTATCCTTGTGGATGATGTGATGAAGGATTTTGACGTTACACTGATCCTAGCTCATGCTGGGAGACCCCTATGGTATGATACGGCATTCTACCTTGCCAGGAATTACTCTAACGTGTTTCTGGAGATCTCGTCCATTCCTCCCAGAAATCTCCTAAAGGCGTTGCCCAGACTGTTGGAGATAGAGGATAAGGTTCTCTACGGGAGCGATTTCCCCGCGTTTAGGAGTCAGGATCTGGCAGTTCACGCGTGGCAGGTGTACCGGGAACTAAATAGTGGGAAAATAATGGGAGATAACGCTAGGAGGGTACTTAGACTTAGTTGAAGTGGGAAATCACGTTAATCAAAGCTTGACTTAGAGGTGGATATCAGTTCCTAACACATGACAAGTACACCAAGGTTCCTCCATCACTTCGTAGTTTGTGACTAGCGATAGATGGGCGGAGATCCGAGCTAGCTAACTAGGTTTGAAGACCATGTCATAAATCAGGAACAATGCCACCAAGGTATAGAACAGCGACAAAATCCTCATCCTCTTCAGGAAAATATCCATATCCCCTACGTAAGTTAGTCTCCAGTGATAGTACTCGCCCAGCGCTATCACTGGCGAGAGAGCAAAGGCCGGGTAGACCCATGGAGGCATGCCCAACCTATCCCACATGTAGAGGCCCGAAAGGGCCATGGCTAGCAATGATACCCACTCCACGTAAACCAACTTGCGATAACCCAACAGTATTTTCCTCTCCCTCACTCCTGACGCCTCCAGTAGGTAATACGCCCCTGTGGTTAGGCCTCCCCATCCTATCAATCCCAGCATGTGAATCGCAAAGGCCAACTCATACAACATGGAATCCTCCTGGTTTAGCGGGATTAATTCATGCGTTAACTAACCTTGATACTCCAAACCACATCACGAAAAACGCTTTTATACAGGAGAGGCCTAATCTTCACATGACTACCATACTAATTGTAAGACATGGAGAGAGCGAACCTCAAACTGAAGGTATAAATGATCAGGATAGGAAGCTCGTTAAGAAGGGAGTTAAACAGATGAGGAGAGTGGCCAACTTCCTAGAGGAAATGGGATACGAACCCGATCAGGTTATGGTCAGTCCCATGCTAAGGGCAGTTCAGTCAGCGGAAGTTATACTTGACGAGATGGGTCTTGACATGAAGGCTGAAACCCTTGAGGATCTCCTTCCCGACAAGGATCCATCGAGCCTAGCGGAGAAACTCAAGGAATTGCAGGGAACAATCCTTATCGTAGGTCACGAACCTCATCTCTCTAAGCTAGTGAAGGCCCTCACTTCGGCAGAAGTCGAGATAAAGAGGGGCGGACTCGCGGTCGTGGAAGTAGACGTGACCGAGAAAACGTCTAAACTGGAGTTGCTTCTAACCCAGAAGGTCATGAAGCTGATCTAAATGGAGGAAGTTGGAGTCATAGATCTGGGCTACAACTCGATTAGGCTTTCGGTTTTCCAGAGGTTATCTCAAAACTCCTTTAGAACAGTAGGAAGTATGAAGGACTTCACACGACTGGGAGATGGGGTAGATGAAGGGGGAGAGATCAAGGAGGAGAGAATCGCCGAGGCTGAGAACGTGCTATCCAAGTTCAGGTCTGTCCTGGAAAGGAGAGGGATCGAGGAGGTTTACCCCCTAGGTACAAGCGCATTCAGACTTGCCAGGAACGGCGAGGAAGTTGCGAAGAGACTTTCCAGGTCCTTAGGTCACGATATTCGGATCATACCAGGGGAAGAGGAGGGAAGACTCGCAGCCCTAGGATCCATAAACTCCCTGCCCTTCACCGATGGCGTGGTCTTTGAGCTGGGAGGAGGTTCGCTCGAACTGGTTTACGTGAGGGGAAGAGAGATGGGACAGGTTTACCACTTTCCCCTGGGTGCCCTTAGGCTAGCCAAGGTTTTCAAGAACCAGGAGAGCATAAGGAAAGAGGTCAGGAATTACCTTTACTCATTGCCAAGTTGGTTGCCTCCCACGGTGGTGGGGTCTGGTGGAAACGTTAGGTCAATAGGGAGATTCCTCATGAAAATAGCCGGAATCAAGTTCAAACATGTGCACGGTTTCCAGGTACCCTCTTCCCAGATTAGGTCACTTAACAAGACCTTCTGGTCCATGGACGAGAAGGAGATCGGAGCTCTCCCGGGGATAGGCCAGGAGAGAGCCATCACCGTGAAATCGGCGATCCTAGTCATTGAGGAGCTCGTGAACTTGTTTGATGCCCCCACTCTCACTATCTCGGAGTTTGGGATGAGGGAGGGGAGGGTAATGAGGGCGGAAGAGTTATCCCTCTCCAAGCTCAGGGACAACTGGCTTGAGGCCTTTTCCAGTTTCATGGGGGTTAAGCCTCCCTTTGACCTCTTCCTGGAGACGGAGAAAATAACTGGAAGTGAACTGGCAGGGATGGCCTCATTCCTTTCCCACGTCTTTATGGAGTCAGGATGGGAGGATCCCTTCACTGCGTGTTATGAGTACTTGGTTGAGTCGCTTTTCCCTGGATTCATGAAGAGGGATTTAGCGCTTGTCGCCCTCATCTGTAAGGGGGTCAATAAGAAGTTAAGGAAAAAGGACTTCACTAAACTGGGCATTGACGGTAAAATAGATAAGGTGGCTGAAATGTCGAAGGTAATCAAGACCTTGAACAAGAGATATCCCTTGGGTGTTTATTGATGAGAGGCTCAATAATCGCGTTTGAGGGAATAGATGGGTCAGGGAAATCTAGTCAGGCTAAGCTTCTCAAGGACTGGCTCGACTCTAGGGTTGACGCATACCTCACCGAGTGGAACTCAAGCGACTGGATTCATGAGGTAATAAAGGAGGCGAAGAAAAAGAACTTGCTCACTCCGCTGACCTTTAGTTTAATACATGCCACTGACTTCGCGGATAGATATGAAAGGCTGATCCTGCCCATGTATCGTACAGGCTTCGTTGTTGTGTCTGACAGATACTACTACACGGCCTATGCGAGGGATTCAGTCAGGGGAGTGAGCCTTGAGTGGGTAAAGAAGCTCTACTCCTACGCTCCGAAACCGGACATAACCTTCTTCATTAGGGTAACACCAGAGGTGGCCCTTTCTCGACTAAGGGAGAGCAAGAGGGGGATCAAACCGCAGGAGGCAGGGGCAGACGTTTTCCCTGACCTAGAGCCGGAGGAAGGCTTCCTTAAGTATCAGGGAATGATCCTTGAGATATACGACAAGCTAGCTGAAGAGGAAGGCTTTGTGGTCCTTGACGGAAATAGATCTCCCAGGGAGATTCAGATGGACATTAGGAGGAAAGTGGGTGAATTATTATGGAAGGAAAGATCATAGCTCTCGAGGGGTCTGAGGGTTCGGGCAGAACATATCACGTGAGCTCCCTGAAGACTTATCTAGAGGAACAGGGTTACGGCGTGGTTACCTTCGGTCTTGGAATGTCCAGGTTGATGGGGGAGCCCATTTCCAAGAAAAAGAGGGACATAGTCTTCCAGAGGAGGACCCTGTTCCTGGCCTATGTCACCGACCTAGCTGATCAGATTGAGAATGAGGTCAAACCCATGGTTAAGGCTGGGTTCCTGGCGATTGCTGATGGATACGTTTCCACGCTGAAGGCTTGGGGATTAGCTAGGGGGCTCGAGGAGGAATGGATGAACTATGTGTTGAGCGCCTTACCCCCAGCTAACCTGTCGTTGGGACTCGTGTCGAGTCCGAGAGAGATAATGAGGAGAATCCTTAAAAAGAAGGGAGTCCTGGATCCGCTTAGCTCAGGGATAGACATCTGTATAAACGGTGAACTGTTCTCGTCGTACGAGACTTACCTTAACACCTTCCAGGATTATCTCAGGAAAGTCATACAGAACGGGGTGATAGTTGACACATCTCGAAATTTCGAGGTGGTAAAATCTGAAATTGCTACCATTGTTGGGGACCGAATTGAGAAGGCCTGAGGATTACGCGAACGAGAAGTTGGAAGAGTTCAGGAAAATGTTTGGAACTTCACCGAACCAGGTCCATGACGCAAGGGTTGAGTTAAGGAAATACGCGGTTGTGGTTGAGGCACTATACCCTCTCCACATGGATTTTGAGCTGTTGGATAACTCGAGGGGCATACTAAAGCTCCTGGGGAAGGTGAGGGATTACGATGTCCACGGATGTCCCCGGGTGGATAGGGAAGAGGTGTTGAGGAGGGTCAGTGCAAGGTTACCAAGGCTAAGGAGATTGCCTAGGCTTTACGGTTCCAGGTTCCTGGTAGCTGAGAACCTCATGAGAATTTATGGCGATATTCCCTTCATGAATGACTTCCACGGAGTTAGAAAATTACTGAGGAAGGCGAGATTTTTGGCAGAAAGTTTGGGAATATTCAACGACTCCCTAAAGGAGTTAGTTAAAAACATGGGTAATGAAAGGGATAGAATGGCCCAGGAGGCGTGCCAGGGGAAGATCCCCTTGTTGAATCTGGACGTCTCCAGAATTAAGGAGATTGGGAGGATGGAGATAAGGGAGATCCTACTGTCTGATCACGAGTTTAGGCATATAAAGCAGAAGCTATCACAGTTTTAAAGTGAGGCAATCGTTGAGAAACATCTTAGTCCTCTCCAATTAACTCCCTCCTAATTCTTTCGTCAATTAGCTTACCAAGCTCCGATGCTCTCCTGCTCGAGCTTTCTACCGTCTCTATGAGCGCTGCCTTAACTCCCCTCTCCTCCATGGCCTTGAGTCCCCTGATTGTTGTTCCAGCGGGAGTTGTCACGTTATCCCTGACTTCCACGGGGTGACCCTTGTGATTCTTGAGGTTCTCGGCAGTTCCCTTTAACATGTCTAGAACTGAGGAGTAAGCTAGATCCCTGGGCATACCCGAGGATACAGCGCCCAGCACTAGCCCATCCACAATTTCAGAGATGAAAGCAGGTCCACTCCCTATGAGGGCAGTCCACACGTCCATCATGTCCTCGCTGACCCAATAGGTCACCCCCAAGGACCTGAAGAGTGAATCCACCAGTTCCTTGGCCTCACCCTCCCCGGTGATCGCGGTGGTTGACATGTTAACCACTGCATTGACGTTGGGCATTGCCCTGAACACCTGCGCCCCACCCATCACCTTACGCAAGGTGTCGAGCCTAACTCCAGCCATGACCGAGATCACGGTTTTCCCTCTCCAGAGCTCCCTTGGAATTGACTTGGCTAGCTCAGGAAAATGTTGGGGCTTCACACTGATCATAACCAAGTCACTCCTCATCACGGCGCTAGCGTTGTCAGTGATGGCCTCTGCTCCCAGTCCCTTCACCCTTAGTAGAGTTCTCTCGGAACGGCCTGTAGCGATTACCCTATAACCCTGAGATAGGCCTGCCTTCACCAGAAGTGATCCAATGGTTCCCGCGCCGAGCACACTGAGAGTTTTCATGGGAGAAGTTTCGCGATCTCGATTAAAAGGATCTCACTTAGCTTTTAAGCGTAGAATCCAGTTTATCCCATGACGTTTTCCATAGTACTCTACGATCCCAACTTGGAGGCGTGGGGAATAGGAGTAGCGAGCAAATACCTTGCGGTAGGATCAGTGGTTCCCTGGGCTAAACCTGGAGTTGGCGCCATAGCTACTCAAGCTTTCGCGAACACGAGATATGGACCAGAGGGCCTTTCCCTCCTGGAGAGGTACGACGCGAAGGAAGTGGTGAGGAGGCTCACCGAGGCCGACCCCAAGAGGGAGGTTAGACAGTTAGGTGTGGTTGACTCAAGGGGTGGATCCTACGCATTCACGGGAAGGCAGTGTCATGAGTACGCTGGGCACATAGTTGGAACCTATTTCACTGTCCAGGGAAATATCTTGACGGGAGAAGACGTTCTGGAAGCCATGGCCAGGGTAGCGGAGTCGAGAGGCCCCATTCACAGGAGACTGCTGGAAGCCCTAAAGGCTGGAGAGGCAAAGGGTGGTGATAGGAGAGGTAAACAGAGCGCAGCGATCCTGGTGGTGAAGAATAGCGACGAGGAGACAGGGCCCATGGCTGTAGGGAGATACGTGGATCTAAGGGTGGATGACGATCCTGAACCGTTGAGGAAATTGGAGGAGCTTGTTAGCATGTGGGAGTCCACGTTCATGAGAGATGAGCTCGTCAGCGTGAGTGACCATATTAAGGAGATAGAGGAAGCGTTGAAGAGGCTTGGCTACAGGGATCTAAGAACGTGGGTGGAAGAGAATAACTACGAGAGTAATTTTACTGGTGATAAGATAGGAGTTAACGTGTTAAAGGACTTGCTTAGAAGGAGTGGTTTAAGGTAGATCGTTGACTCAAGTTTTCGAACTGTCTTGGTTTGGTTAATTCTCAAGCCAATAAACAATTGGATCTCGTAAGGACCTTTGATTCTAGAAGGTCTAACACGCATCATGTTCAACAATTCCTGTTGACCTCTGTTTACCAGTGGTAATTTTTCGTGTTGAATCAACTGGGTAACTTCCTACAAAAACCAACAATAACTTAATCTCTTATATAAAAAATGATAAGATGAAAGCCAAAGCCTCAACCACGCCAACGAACGCTAGACCTGCCTCTCCTCCTCCCACGAATAATCCTCCGAGATAGCCTGGGATAAGCGCTACACCAAGGTTTGACACTACACTGAACATTGAAGTAGCTAAACCTGACCTGCTAGGATCGTTCACATACTTATTAAGAGAGGCCATGGCCATGGACCAAAGGGCATTACCGAACAGCCCGTACAGTAGGTATGAAGCCAGGAGAATTATCACGTTAAAGGGATTGATTAACGTGTAAGCAATTAGCACAGCTGAAAGCATGGTGAGAAACCCATTAACTATTAACCCTATCCTGACCGCGTGCAAGTTCTCGAAGACCGTGGGTAGTATTATGGCTCCTAGGGCAGATCCAATGAAGGTTAAACTGCTAGCCTCTCCACCAATAACTTCTGAGTTAGCCAGATGATGGGAACCCAGCACTGCAGAGGCTATTCCGCCCAACCCTACGGAGAGTGACGCGACCGCAAGTCCAATGTACCAATTCATTATCATTCTCGGATTGAAACTACCTCTCAAGGATCTTTGAACCTTGACGTTCTCGTATTTCCTTACAAATGTAAACACTAGTATCAAGGAGATTATGGAGAGAATAAATGACGCAAGGAACGCTTGACTCAGTCCTGAGAAGTATGGGCCAATCAGGGATCCAGCTGACATTCCCCCAAAGAGGATTCCAACGCTTATTCCTATGAGGGTATGGGATCTTCCCTGCATGACACTCTCTACCACTCCGCCCACTGGGGCTATGGCCATGGGATAGCCTATGGCAGATATTGTTTGAAATACTAGTAGCTCTTGATAGTTTGTGGAGAAAATCCTACCTAAGAACCCTAGTGTCGTGAGAATTGCAGAGATATAGAGGGAGAGCCTCACTGAAAACTTTGCTGAAATGAATCCGGCAATCAGTCCTACTATCACGACAGCGTATCCGTAAATGGAGATGAGTAGTATTGCCCCTGATAATGAGGCGTGGAAAGTGGATATCACAGACGGTACCAAAGGAGCTATTATGAACCAGCCGAAACCTATAACGAAGAGTAGAACCCAGTACGGTACCAGGGAAACTATCCTTCCGTTCATGGGATCGAGTTAAGGATTCAAGTTAAAAGCATTCCGGCCCATACATGTTCCTCGCCTAACTTAAAGTCTCAGTTATGGAAGAAGGTTAACGAGAAATGCCAGGATTATACCTAGAGCCAATCCCAACTCTGCCAGGTTCTTCCCAGAGACATTTCCATGCCTCACTATACCCTTGTACATTTCCAGACTGACGAAGAGTATCCCTCCAAGAGCTAAGGAGTTGAAAACTATTACTAGAGGTATAGATGCCACGAAATACGACAACATCGACCCCACAAGAGTTGGTGTCCCCCCTAGAATATACATGGCGAAGAGGTAGGAGTAATTTACCTTACCGCTCCTCAGGAAGGGAGAGAGGATTGGAAAACCCTCTGTAACGTTCTGCAACGTTAACCCTGTCACTAGTGGTATTACCACCGAACTTAATCCTATTCTTAGGGATCCACCGATCGCTAGCCCTTCGGTGAAGTTCTGCAGACCTATTCCTAACGAGATGACAAGGGATAGGGTTCTAGCGTAACTCTCCTCCGTTGTTTTCCCAAGTCTCAAGTTTGAGTAAAAATGGAATCCGAGATACGAGAGCACAAAGGGCATTACTAGTAGAAGGGAAAGGGAAATGTTACCCTCAGCCAAAGGATATGTTCCGGAGAAAATGTCCATAATTAAGTAGATAAGTATCCCAAGTCCCACTCCGGTTAACAGTTGAACTCCTCTTGGAGACAAACCCTTAAACGCTATGGGGAATGTGAGGAAAATGGAGTATGCCACTAGTACTGACATCAATAGTAGCTGAAGAAGCTGATTCATGCTCTATCAAGCTAGTATTGCTAGAAGGCTTAAAAGATTACGCCATGTCGTAAAATCAACTACAAATTGAAATTGTTTTGGGATAGCCTATTACACGTTTGGAAAGAAAAGTTAAAAGGTTGCTATATTAACGAGACATATGCCCAGAATAGAGGATCTTCCATGCTCCGCAAAGTTAGTGTATAAGGTACTCGAGATGAAGGGAAAGGCCACTTTCCAGGAGTTAAAAACTGAGACGTACATGCCAGATAGGACCTTAAGGGAGGCTTTAAGGATATTGAGAGATGCAGAACTGCTTAGCGTGGAACCATGTTTAGGCGATACTAGATCCAGGATATACTCGCTGAACGAAGTATGTGTAGGGCTCAGGGAAGTTGAACGGGGAAAAGACGACTGACTTCCTACCCGCATAGAGGCGAGACTGCCAGTGCTTTTGTTGAGGACTCTCTTCAATACCTTCCTAGAGCGGGTAGATTTAGCTATCTTGCATCCTTGGTTATTACGGCGAAAATGGTCAATATCAAGGAGTATCTTTCCTCACTGCCAACATGATCCCTTAAGATCTGCTTCCTCAGTATCAGAAGCGCTAAGTAAAATAGCCTACGTCCTCTCAATCTTCGAGATCCTCATGCTTTAACAACTGAATTGGCGACCTTGACCAGTTTAGCCCCTCGTTTAGACGTCCTAAGACAATCTTTTAATTATTCTGTATTATCTCAATGGTTATGAAAGGGACGGCGGTGGGATGGTTTGGAACTTTCCTGCAACTCACGGTAAGATTAAGCTGGGGGATCATCGTGGTACCCATTTCGGCTCTCCTTCACCTTAATCCTGTGCAGATGGGGCTCGTTGCCACGTTCTTCTATGTGGGCTACGTTGCTTCCTCTGTTCCTTGGGGGCTAATGATTGACAAAGTGGGCCCAGTCAAGGCCATGCTAATCGCCTCCTTCCCGCTCGCAATCTTGAATCTCTTCCTCTTCTTCTATCTGAGTTATCCGATTCTGCTAGGCGTCTACCTCGTGGAGGGGCTTATTGCTTCAGCTATCTTTCCCTCTGCCATGAAAATTGTGTCTATCCTTCACAGTAAGGATGAAAGACTAACCTTTTACGTGGCACTACTTGAGACGGCATCTCCAATCACCATACTGGTCCTAAGTCTAGTGGCAGGTCTCCTTCTGAACTTCTGGAGATTTTTCTTCCTAGGGATGACGGCGATGTTCCTGGTATTTGCAGGGCTGACCCTGTCCCTCAGAATGAAGATCGAGTCCAGTGAGATAAGGAGATCCTTTAGGGTAATACTTAGAAGGGAAATCTTCCTGGCCACGCTTCTTCGCCTTGGTGAGCTCTGGGCCACATGGGGAACTACCACCTGGATTTTCTCCATGCTCGTGTTATACAGGCACTTTCCCTCAACACTTTCAACGCTCTTCCTCGGACTATTTGGTTTAGGTCAGCTGGTAGGAATAATCTCAGTGGAGAAGGCTGTCAAGAGGATAGGTGACATAAACTTGATCTTCCTCAGTTTGGTTGGATTCATCATCATAAGCCTTTCCATAGTGTTTTCCCCTGAGATAGCGGTGATAGGAGAGGCACTCCTTCTGGGCATATTCTCGTTCTCATATAGACCTCCCACCGATTCCCTCATCATGAAAATAGCTGGGAGCGGAAGTGCTGCAACGTCAATAGGTTACGCGAACGCGGTTTCCCAGGTAGGTACCATGATAGCTCCAGTCTTCATTGGTATTATTCTCTATTTAACCAAGAGCTTCACGCTTTCGGTTCTGGGGCTAGACACGGGTTGCGCCATAGGAATAGCGTCACTGGTGGTCTTGAGTAAGATCCTTAGTGGAAACCTTTCCAACTACAGGTCGGATCGAGAGTGAAACTGGATTCTCGTAAGCTTGAGACGAAGCGTCGAGGCGGTTCTTGCAAATATTGCTTGATATTTCGTTATCTCTAGATTGTGGAGTTTCTCGAGGTCAACCTTGAGACCACATAATATCCACGAATCTCCCCTGAGAATAAGGAGATACACCAGGGATTGTGCGAAGTACGAAACTCATGACCAGTACGAGATTATTCCCCTCACATGTTTGAGCACTGGTACTTCTTGAGGAGGACAGGACGGGAAGACGAGGCCGTATAGGGCGCCCGTCAACGAGTTCCTCACCTTCCTTTACGCGTTCACGTATAGGGGAGAGGGGATAGGGCGCTCCACGGGATGGGGATACCGGTCTACCTCGATTACAGACCTGAGGTTGAGGAAGCCACTGAATTTCGAGACGAGAAAGAGATTGAGCTCGTGAGCGATGGGAATAAGCGGAGCAGGGAGCACATAAGGACAAGTGTGGAGGGGGAGGTTCCTGAAGGTCGTCACATTGACGCTAAGTCCTTTCGTAAAGGCTGAGGTTGAGAACTCCGAGCTTGATTCCGTGAGGAGGCTATCAAGGATGCGAGGAAGGTGGACACTCGCGAAGTTTTACGGTGACAAGGCCTAGACTTAAACGCGATCCACGACCTCGTCCCTGAGGTCGTGATTCCGCCGAAGAAGTCGGCCAACGCCGATAAGACGAACCCGCAGAGGAGGGACAATCTCTCGAGTATGGGGAGTCACACTACTGGAGCAGGAAAAGGGGTTACGGCAAGAGGTGGAGGGTCGAGATCGTGATATCCGCGATCAAGAGGATGTTCAGACGGGATAGGGGCGAGGGGCGTCTTCCAGGGCCTGGCTGCCTTCCAGAAGTTCTGGCTCTATCACCACATGAGAAGGAAGGCCGACTTCCTTGTGGGGGAGGTCCACGCGAACCGCGTGGCGTGAAGTGATTTTGTGAATCAGATCATTTGGGCGAAATTTTGTGAAGCAAATATATAATCTATCAAGAGTGAATTCAGATCATACACACACTAACTCAGTATCATAGATTACTCTTAAATAGCAGAATTTTTATATGAATCAATAAACCCCGTTATAGAATTCAGTAACTATCATTATAGTTCTATATGTCTTTTTCTATAATGAGAACCTTATACAACTATTTAAAGGAGTTTCATTTGTTGAATTTGTTCTTCGTTTAGTTTTTACGCAAATAGAGTGGGAAATGGCTTTAATCAAATATTACGATAACTATCTATGTCCTCTGAAGTTAGCTACGTGAGGATTACTAAGCCTATTATGGTGAAGGAGGTCACTTTAGCCTCTAACGTACTAGAGCGTATGAAAAGGGAGAACAAGTCTATCGCCTTGGTTATGGGGGAGAAGGGGGTAATTGGGAGCCTCTCTAGGGAGAGGATAGAGAGGGCTCTTTCCACGGGGCATGACGTACCAGTCAGGGAGATCATGAGCACAAATATACTCACGGTGACGGGCAATGAAGACTGCCTGGACTTATTGTCTTTGATTGTTAAGAACAAACTTGACTGCGTAGTAGTGATGAGGGGAAAGAAGGTAGATGGTGTCATCACCCTCCACGACGTACTTTACACCATACAGAAAAGGGCCTTAACCTAGTACGGCCTAGATGGGACTATCAAGATGATAATGCATTGACGTTAGAAATGCATGGAATGCGCAACAAGTTTGAGTCTCGCCTAGAGAGGAGCTGAGGTTGTAAGGACAGACGTGCCCTCCAAGCGAATGGCTAGGCTTGAATCTCTTCCTGTATATGGCTTGAGACTTCCCTAGGGAAGGACATGTTAAGGATTTCCTCTATTGGTCTCGAATTTATAATGTCCACCACTACGTCACCTGCCTTCTCCACCACGACATATCTCCATTCCCTTATTCCCTTGAATTTTACGGCAATGATGGGAATACCCTTCATGGGAAACATTGCTAAAAAGTTAAGTAATTTCTCGACTTGAAGAGATCTCACCTTAACCTTGTTCTCCCACGTGCTCTTAGCCTCCACTGCCACCAGTAGGTTTCCCTTCGTTGCAAATAGGTCGGGTAGGGGATTACTCGAAGAGTTGGAGGTGGGTATCCTCACCGCGTTAAATCCGGCCTCCCTGAAAATTGAGACAAGTTCCCTCTCCGCGTTTCTTCCCACTTCCTTATTCATGCCAGATGTGTTGAGAAGTAGGAATAAAAAGACAGAGGGCTACCTCAGGTCAATTGTGGCATCCTAGACGAACCGGTGATTTGCCTACCTAAAAATCGTAAATGAGGGTTACGAGAAAAGAGATGCAAACTTAATTTCAGACCCATGATGTATTACCATGACGACATGACGAGATTTTGGAAACTTTAATCAAGTTTCAAGAAAATGTATTTAATAATATTGCAGTAATCAAGCTCGATATACCTATAATATAAATGTAGTCGAAGTTATATGACGTAATCATCAGCAGTACCCTAGAACTCCTACAGCACAGAACTGTCACCATTTCCTTAACTACAACCGAAATCATTAGAAAAATTATCATGTCAATGACATTCACCGCGTAAATACCCATGGGTAGTATGAAGCTCATTTGCGTTATTGAGTTAATAATTGTCCACTTGCTTAGCTCTAATATTGATGGCCTGAAGCTTCCAGAGTAGTGCAGAAACCTTCCCATGATAACCTTTAAAAACGCGTGAACAATAAGTAGGTAAATGATAATATATTTTATAATATTTGTATTTAGTGGTATTACTAGTAGTGGCATACCCATCGAGTAGTAAAGTAAGGTCACGAGAGGAGGCAGTGCAAATGCCAGCTTTCCCCTTCCGAAGGACCTGAAGAACAATGAAAAAAGAATACCCCTGTGTGGATCCATCCCCTCCACTAGACTAAGAATAACAATAGGAATCAGAGGAAGCGTCTCCACCCTTAAGCCTCACCTGGTGTGCCCTAGCTTCTCCGAAATCCACTAAAAATTCCTTGTCAACTTCTAGTCCACCGTCTTGACTTGAATTTATCTTTACCATCCAGCCCTTCAACCCTTCAGGGTAGAACTGATTGTCCCATGTGCTATATAGGGAATTAGTCACGTATATCCTTCTTCCATCCCTACTTACCTCGAGCATCTGCGGTCCACCAGTTAACCTGAAACCTGAGGGATGATCGGCCCTATGAAGAATTCCCCCTAGCCTAACTTTTCCTGCGAGTCTAGGTCTAAATGGGTCACTAACGTCATATTGCCTAACCTCTCCTATGCCCCACATACTTACGTAAAGGAACTTATCGTCAAGGGATAGATCGATATCGGTCACGAGAGGCGGTACAACCTTAAACTGCTTAATTATCTCGGGTAATCCTTCACCAGGTTCAGCGGGAATCTCTATCACCTTCTCGGCGTTCCACTTTCCATCTTCAAAATACCAAAGCCATATGGAACTACTTAAATCCTTAAGGCTTACAACCATGTTAATGAAACCCATCAACTTTGTGGGATCGTGGAGAGGTCTTAGTTCCAATGCCATTCTGTTTTCTTCCCCCAAGGTTATGGAACTTACCCTTTTCCTTCTCCGTAAGTCCCAGAAGTGAATTCTGTTTCCGTAGCCCTTCTCCAGATGTTCCAACCTTAGGCCATCCTCGATGGTGTTCGGAACTGCCCATTCGCTGGTGACCATGACCTCATTGGGGAGATTCCACCAAAAATCATACGCGAAGTATTGGTCTCCTCTGTTTATCTCCCACTTTCCCAGGGGTTCAAAGGTGAAATGATCTAGTAAAAGTATTCCTCCAGGCCCTTCACCTATCTCGTTCCCGAATGCGCTTATGTAAATACCATCTGGACCGCAGTGTACGGTGTGAAGCCTCGTGTAGCCTGTTACTTTACTAACCTCTGACGGTTCCACAACCTTTACTATCTTGGGCTGTCTGGGATTATCCTTTGTGTCTATGACATGAATTCTTGACGATCTCAGACCTGGCACTATTAGGAACCTTCTTTCCAAGTCTGTCCTGCCGTTGGGACAGAGAGAGGAACTACACGCGTTCCAGCCGAAATGGTGGAGCTCATCGTTGAGATTAGGCATTTCCACTTTACCCACAATCCTAGAGTAAGTTTCGGATTTCGGATTAACATCTACTACAGCTAGAAAATCTGGCCTGTTAATACCAGTACCCGTGTAAAGTGATGCCACGTATGCCAAATCCTCTGGGGGAGAGTTCATGGCCATCCTTGGGGATGGATAGAACGTTGGATCCCTCCTGAATGGTGGCAGTATTCCCATTAAATGATGTATATATCATTATCTAATAAACATGTGTTATAAAATTATGTAACTCTCGGAGAGAGTGTCCGGGCACAAAATTCAGCTTTTTGATTAGCATTGAAATGATCACCTCTCTCGTTGACGCGAAATACTACTGATGGAGACTAACGTGCATTTTAATTTTCTTTCCCATGTATAAGTAAATACTTCGTACTAGATTCTCTACACACTTTATAATAATATTATCAAGATTACTCCTACTATAACAGGAGGCCTTAACAGGAGGCCTTTAAGATATAAGGGAGATTACGTCATTCCCTATCATTGACCATCACATAATTGCATGTAAATGCACATACCATACTTAATAACTTCCTTACTAAAATAATACACATGAAGAGAGTTCTTGTAATTTTAATTATTGGAATAATAGCGGTGGTCGGTATAGTCACATACACGTACGCTAATATTTACCTTCCCAATTACTACTCTCAGCAATCTGTCGCGTACTATAACGGACAACTATCCATGATGGGGTACGGTCCTCAAGGTTCACAAGGGATGATGGGAGGAATGATGGGTGGATATCGCATGATGGGATATCATGAGGGATACGCTTACGGATATCTTGGATCTACCTCCATCCCTCAAGCAGTGCAAGCAATAAGGAGCGTCCAACCATATGCCAGAGTATTCCCACAAAACGACACAATAGTATTCTACTCAACCCAGATCAACCTAGTTGTCTTATCCATGGGACACCAAAGGGCATTCAATTTAACCAATTATACAGCACCTCTCTCAGCCCATGCTCAGGACAACGTCTTTGTTATAGATGGACTAATCAATCCTACCTTAATTATGCCAGGTAGGTCAGTCCTGAACATAGAGCTCATAAACCTAGATGCCGGAGATTTTCATAACCTAGCCATAACTCCAGTACCTCCTCCATATCCCTACTATTCCATGATGTATATTAGAATGAATGTGATGGGAATGACGCCAATGATCCCCTACGCGAATTACAATGATGGGCAAGCTTATGAGTCAAGTTTCAGCGTGTCCCTTCAACCTGGAACCTATTACTATGTATGCGAGTATCCTGGTCACGCCGAAATGGGAATGTACGGGGAGATCGTGGTGACGTAAAAATGGAGACCTATCAAATTCTAGGACTAATAGGTTCCATGTTGCTAGTCATGGCAATTGTAACTCCACTCTTCTTCTACCCACGATACGCTCCTGCCATGATGTTCGGAGGTATGATGGGGTTTGGAATGATGCCCGGAATGGCCTTTTTCCTAGTAATACCGTTCGCACTGGGCGTCGTGGGCTCGCTAATTTCAGACGAAACCACCGCAGGCATACTTCTTATTCTGGCTTCGGTGTTTTCATTAATAGCAGGTTTTATAGGAATTATCTCTTTCATTCTTCTCTTAATATCTGGAATCCTCGCACTGCGTCAGAGAATCTAATTTAGAAGATAAACTTGGAATCGCTATTACGCATTAACAGGTAGTATCCTTAAGCTCCGTAATCGTAGCCATTCTAACAATCTAACAAAATAACTATTATCTCATCTGACTTCCCCCAAAGGGCGAGGGTTCCCCTCATCGATTCGGGACTACATCTCTCATCTGAGGGGCAGTCGAGAGGCTCAGAGAACCCCTCCCACATAGCTTGTACACCGCCACATGATCACGATGAACCTCAAAACTGCATTGAGGGCATTTGAGGGTGCGGTGTCCAGTCTCCTTCATCGCGTGTCCGCACCTGGGGCACGTCGTGGACGACTGAGCTGGATCCACGCAAATCACGTTGAGGCCACGCTTTCTCGCCTGCTACTCGACCCAGTACTGAAGGCGAGCATACTGCATGAGGTACAACTTGTCCCTACTCCTCTTCAACGACTTCACGCGCAGACCATCTTGTTGAGGTCCTCAAGGACGATGTAGTTCGCGCCTAACGTCTCGGCAACGTCGACGATCCACTTCCCGACCTTTCGGGCGAAGTCCGTGAGAATTCTCTTTCCCTTCGTGTGGTAACCCCTGATCCTGTTGAGTATCCTCGGGTTCTGCCACCACCTCCTCGCGTTTCTCTGCAGGCGCCCAACGAGTTTCCTGTGGTGAAGAGCCTCGTGAAGACGCGTGGGTATTTCAACAACTTGTGCATTGTTACCGACGGTGATGAAGTCCATGTTGAGTCCACGGCTACGACGACTTTGGCTTGCGTGTTTTGAATCTACCTCTTCATCACTACGTTGAGGTACCACTCGTGTCTCTTCACGAGCCTGGCCTCCCTCACCTTGAAGTCCCTGTACTCGCATAAGTTCCTTTACCCGACTACCTTGACCTCATGTCTTAGAACCATCGCGGTCATCTTCTCGAAATCGACGTCGTAACTAGCCCCTCGAGTCAACCACAGCAACACGCTTTGCATCACGGGGAATCTCCCTGTCCTCGGTTCCTCTCCCATCCCTTGTAAAGGGAGATCGCGTCGCGATAGCAGTTCTGCGCAAGCTTCGAAGGCAACTGAAACTTCTCCCTTATTGCCCTGTACACTCCACGGTGGACGTCCTTCAAGAACGTCTTCTTATTCTCGTGGATCCATTGAAGAACGTCTCTTTGCCCCCATATAACGATCAGCCACAGGCCCGAGGGCCGCGGAGCTGAGCTTCATCCTAAGCGTTAAGGTCATCTCCGTGATGGAACTACCCTCGCGGGTGGCTCGCTCTCGAGCCCGTGGCATGATGAAAAATTTCTATTCATGTTTTAAAATATTGCGAATATCATCCTCGCCTCGAAGAGGCGAGGCTTTCAGTATTTTTGTAATATCTTTTTAGTATGGAAGCTATCTGTGGCCTAATGATTTCCCTTGGAGGCTCTTCGCCCTGACTTAGTAGTTTTCTTATGAGAGTCATGGATATCTTCTTGCGAGCGTTATGGTCGCAGCTCCTTTCACTCACAATTCCCTCGCAGATGTCACAATAAAATGCTTCTCCTACAGGTATTATCTCCACTCCCAAATCCATCTCCCTTAACATTTTCTGTGCCCCATAGGGATCGTAAAAGTTGCCTACACCTGCCATATCCCTGCCCACCACGAAATGGGTGCAGCCGTAGTTTCTCCTTATGATGGCGTAGAATACTGCGGCCTTTGGGCCAGCATATCTCATGGGTATTGTCAGAGTGTCCAGGAGAGCTCTGTTCTTGGGGAGGTAATTTTTCACAAAGTAGTCATATGCCTCCACAATTGCCTCTGGTGGAAAGTCGTCATTCTTTAGTTCCCCCACCACTGGATGAATAAAGACTCCATCTACAAACTCCATGGCAACCCTTATCACATACTCGTGTGCCCTATGAGGCGGATTTCTGGTTTGGTAACCGGCAACATCCCTCCATCCTAGTTTCTTGAAGATCTCCCTAGTTTCAGCAGGAGTCTTATCTCTACTAACCCTTCTAAATATCCACACCTTGCCCGAGACTGCCGTTTCTGGTTCACTCATTACCTGAGCTACCCCCGGATGTTCAGGAGAAAGGGTTGAGTATACCTTCTCCGCTATCTCCTTCTTGTTAAAACGAAATACTTCCTCGACCTCAAGGAATCCAAACCTGTTCCCATTAAGGTTGAGATATACCCTCTCCCCCTCCTCTGGAGGAGCCATGACTGGAAGAATTATAGGTATCGTCCACGGCAGGCCATTATTTAGCTCGTTTTTATAAAGCACGTTCTCTAAATCAGAGGATCCCATGAAACCTTCCAGGGGAGAGTATGCCCCAATACCTATCTTTTCAGCATCCAATGCATACCTTCTCCCAATTTCCAGCATCGGAAGATCCTCGTGCGGCTCCTCTATCACGTTCTGAATTAGCCTACCCCCATATGGAGATGCGACCATCTCACTCGCCTCCGACATGAATCCCGCATTCCTTGTTCCCTTGCTCCCACCACCACCTTCCAGCCCTGGGATGCTCTCCAGGCCTGACCGGTCTTGTACATGGAAGGCAGCCTATACTCATGTAGCCCTTATTATAAAGGGCGTTATATGGTACGTCTTTCTCTTTTACGTATTTCCACACCTGTTCCCAAGTCCAGTCCGCAAGCGGATTGATCTTGACGATATTTCCGTGAATTGTGTCCACTTCAATCTTCCTCACAGAACTCCTAGTCTCCCACTGTTCTCTTCTTAAACCAGTCATCCACGCGTCTATCCCCTCAAGGGCCCTCTTAAGTGGCTTCACCTTCCTATTCCAGCAGCACATTTGCCTGAGCTTCACGCTATTGTAAAACAGATTTACCCCATGCTCCCTTACCATCTTCTCTACATCCTCAGGTTTAGGGAAAAATACCTCCACTTTGATCCCATATCTTTCCCTGACTACATCGATAAGATCGTAGGTCTCCTGAGGTAGCCTTCCCGTGTCTATGGTGAAAACCCTAACTTTCCCGTACCTTGAGGCTATGTCTAAGATTACCATATCCTCCACCTGAAAGCTAGAGGCTATTGCTAACCTGTCCTGAAAGTTCTCTACTGCCCACCCTATGATGCGTTCTGCACTCATGGTCTCCATTTCGCGAGAAAGCACGGCTATCTCCTCTTCCTTGAATCTAGACATAGGCTAATTGAAAGATGAAAAACTTAAAATCTAGCGATATATGCAAAATTTGCAGTGCAAAAATTGCACGTAAAGGTATCTTTTTTATAGATAATGAGAGTTGTGGGTTATGATATTAAGGGATAGGCTAATAGAGCCTGAGTTTAGGACTTCCCCGGATAGGTGGAGTGAGGAAGAGAAAATCAAGTATAAAACAAGGGGATTTACCGAGATTCCTGACTCGGTCGTCCACGAATTGAAGGACGAGAAGGACGAGTTGAGCTATGAAACCTCGATTATAGCCAAGTCATGTGGAATATACCTTGAGTTCAACAGGGATAAGTTCAGGGAGACCAGAGAGAAGGACTACATCTACATGATAAGGATAGTAATCCCGGGCGGAGGACCAATAACGGCGAAACAGTGGGAAATCCTAGATGAGATAAGCAACAGATATACGATATCTGATGCATACACAGAGGACCCTAAACCCTCATTAAGGCTCACCACGAGGCAGGATATTCAACTCCATCATGTTAAGAAGAGAGACCTGCTCAACGCAATTCAAGATATAGTTAGATCTGGATTTTTCACCCTAAATGGTTGCGGGGATAACGTTAGAAACGTTGTGGCCTGTCCCCTATCCTTCTTTTCCTCAGTATTTAACTCCAATTCTCTCGCAAAGGAAATAGCCAGCTACTTTAGGTTGCCCACTGGACCATATATCCAGGTCTTTGAGCTAGATACTTCAATTGTGCATGAGGAGAGATTCCGTTACTCGGCAAGTCTTCTCAATAGGAAGTTCAAGATTGCGATCTCTGCCCTCCATTTGATGGAGGGAAAGGTAGTGAGGGACAACTGCGTAGAAGCGACCACTAATGACATAGGTATTGTTCCGGTGAATGGAAAGCTCTTTCAGCTATACGTAGGAGGGGGACAGGGGGAGAACCAGGGATTCTCTACTTTTTCCACTCTCGGAAAGCCTCTGGGGGTATTTAACCAAGAGGAATTGGTGAGGGCCCTGGACGTTCTAGTGAACATTCAACAGGAGTGGGGTGATAGGAAAAACAGGCATTGGGCGAGAATGAAGTACCTAGTCTACAAAATGGGGATAGAGTGGTTGAGGGAAAAGATTAGGGAATCAGGTTTAGATCCCGAGCCTCCCTTGGATCTAGACGTGGGGGATAGAATGCTTCACCTGGGGCCTATTAGAACAGAGGTAGAGGCTTACGGAATATTTGTGGAAAACGGTAGAGTAATAGATAGGGAAGATTCCAAGTATAAGACTGGACTCCTAGAGATGGTGAGGAGTTACCCAGATGCCAAGATTTTCATCACGCCAAACCAACATCTCATTGTGACTGATATAGATGATCTTAGGGGATTTGAAGTCTTTATGTCAAGCTTTCTGAAAAAGCCGACTAACCTAAGGATGCACGCTACTGCATGTGTTGGCTTCCCCACCTGCAAGCTATCGTATACTGACAGCGAGAGATTTCTCCCAAGGTTAATTGGGGAGCTCGAGAGGAGATGGGGGGACCTGAAGGAAACCATAGGTGTTTCAGGATGTCTAGCTCAGTGTTCCAGGCCTGGGACCAAGACCTTAGGATGGGTAGGGACTGGATATAATCTGTACATGCTCAAGGTTGGAGGCGATTCGTCTGGGAGATTCCAGGGGAATCCCCTAATTGATCCAGATACAGGGGATGTATACCTTACTCATGTACCTGGAAACAGGTTGGCGGATGTAACTGACGCGCTATTCGAGCTTTACTCGACTCATGGTAATGGAGAGGGAATGGGTCAGTTCCTCAGAAAGTTGGGAAATAAAAGAATCATAGAATATCTGAAGAACAATCCCAGAACATCTGACCTTATGACTCCATCAAAACTAAGGGCGACTTTGGATTGAAGGTATATCTCATTGGAGCAGGCCCAGGAAATCCTGACCTCCTAACCTTAAGGGGGTACAGAATTGCCCAATCAGCAGATATAGTGCTCTGCGATAGGCTCATCCTGGACGAGATGTGCAGGAGCTTTAGGGGCATATCGATTACCACGATAGATGATGTGGTTCAGTTCATAACTGAGGCGAGTAAGATGGGGAAGACTATTGCTTGGTTAAAGAACGGAGATCCCCTTGTGTTCGGTGGAAGTATCGAAATATGTTCCGAACTATTCAAGTTGGGAGTTAGTTGCGAGGTAGTTCCTGGTGTATCTAGCTCGACTGGAGTAGCCTCTGGTGCAGGGATTCCGCTCACTTCCCCAGATACTCCACTGTTTACCGTGATAACCGCTATATCCAAGGACGGAAACCTAGTTGACTTCAATGCTATTCCTAGAAAGGGGACATTAGTTATTGTTATGGGTGGAAAAGTAATCAGTAAACTAAAAGGAGAACTTCTGAAGGTGAGATCTGAAGATGAGCCTGTTGCTGTGATCTCCAAGGGCTCCATGGAGGAAGAGAAAATGAAGATAGGTAAGGTGAGAGAACTGGACCTAATTGCTATGGGATTAGATCCTCCTATCACAATTATTGTTGGAGAAACGATCAGGTGTGCAAACATATTTTCTGTGCACATCGAACCTTAATATCATTTTATATTAAATGAATAAAATTCATTTAATATAAATTATATATTATTAAATATTCTAAAGTATAAATTAAGTTTTCTCGTTATTTTATAGACTTATAGAGAATTTAGTAAAAGACATATACCAATTGTTGTTCTATATAATTACACATTGTTAAAAAGTTCATTGTATCTCCAGTTCTTATCTAAAATTGTTCAATCCATCTAAAGTCATCTCTATAAATAGATAACTTAGATCACGAACTCGTTTGATATTTTCTAGAGAAAGATAAAAATATTTCTTAGCTAATTGAAAGGTAGATAAAACATGTTCGTTCTACCCATAAATCCATCCACGGAAATATATGGTCTACTGGGGTCCCTTTTGGGGTCCCTAGGAAACACCCTAGACGGACTATTGCAAGGCCTAGTTGGTCTTCTAGGCGGTCTTCTATCGACCCTAGGAGGCACATTATCTGGTATATCAGGGGCTCTGGCAACTGCTAATGCAGGCCTGCTTGGATCTCTTCTTGGTTCTGTTGGATCATTATTGGATTCGATACTGCAATCACTGTTGACTCTACTGGGAGATCTCCTAACATCATTGGGGCAAGTAGCCTTAGTATTACCCTCGATGGTTCACTCCCTGTTAGTATGAGATGTAGAGATAAAAAGGTAAATCAAAGCAAAAGTTTTTTTAACATTTTAATTAAATACCTTTATCATTCTATTGGTTATGACTTTTAGGTGAGCTAGATGAAACTCGAAAGAGTATTTTCGACATCTAAACCGACCAGTATTTTAAAAGTCATACTTTCCGATCCAGCGTTCATCATTCCTAAAATATTTAGATCAACTCAAGACTATGAGATCCATGGAAATTCATTCAATATAACTGCAAAATATTCTCTGCTAAGGTATAAGGTTTATGGCAATATATATATTCGCCGCCAAATGAAATCATCTATTCATTTACGTTAGTATTTAGTAATCAATTGGGTTCGGGTAGACTAAAATTTCATATTGGCGAGGGCACACTTACTATTAATGTAGACTACAGAGGCTGGATGGAGAGATATTCAAGCTTTATCTTTAGGCAATGGATAGATGGATTCTGTATAAATTTTTAGAAAACTATTAATAATAAAAGAATTAAAAGAGGGCTTTGATCCTGTTATATAAGAATTATATTACTAAGTAAAAAGATAAATATTATGGATTTTATAGATTCTTTAAAATTTATATATTATTACACCCTATAGATTAATATTTTACATATTATGCAATTAATGCCTTTATGCCCTTTTGGTGGCTAATAACGCCGTTATAAGATAATGAGTAAGATTTTTAAAATATAAATGGGTATATATTTGTAGGTTCTCCATGAATAACCCAATAACCTCGTTTATCTTAGTAGTGATAACTTTGATACTCGCAATCAGCGTGTTCACACTTGCCTCGTTTTATCTTGGGGCTCAGTGTGTGTCCAACAATATTGCTAAATTAGACAAAATAATATTTAAGGGTCAGGACGGGTCTATCACGTGAGCAGACGTGAAGAGGAGCGTACCTCTTCCCGTCCTGACCCAGGTAATGATCTACCTTCTCCAACTTAATAACCTTAAGCCCCGGTTCTGGTCCCTTCAGGAGTTGGCGGAAGCGTTAGCTAGTTATTTCCTTGGACTATCCCTCAGGAGGTTCAGGGTCCCGAGGAGCACGGTTCACTATTATTGGAGAAGAGCGACGAGGACGACGCTCGACCTCCCCTTGACCGGGGAGTACGCGGTGGACGAGACGAAGGTACTTCTGGTGAAGGGGGTGATGTACTACCTGTGGGTCGTGAGGGACGTCAACACGGGAGTTATCCCGTTCTTCATGATCACGAAGGCCAGGTCGGGCCTCGACGTGATTATCCTCGTGAAGCGAGTGAGGCAGGTGGAGATAAGGACGAGAGGAGAGTTCCTGAGGGCCAAGTACATACACGACGGCCTCCCCGCGTACAACTTCCTCTCGATAGCGGGGGTCGACCACGAGCACGTCACCTTCGGGATTAGGAACAGGGTTGAGCAGGTGTTTAGAACCGCGAAGCATAGGCTCTCGACCATGGACTTCCACTTCCCGTGGAACGCGAGCAAGAGAAGCCTTGAATCCTGGTTCTCGGCCTTCTTCACGGTCTACAATCTATTGGAAATTTGGAGGGAGAAATAAATTGTTGGACACACACGGGGCTCAGGCAGTTAATGCAGGAATTGCGCGGGAAGCCGAAAATACAGCCAGTGGTTTTTACATACAAAGAACTCCGTCTGTCATAGTTTCTGGAAATAAGTCTATAGGGGTTAGCTTAACAAATTTCAACTATAATGGTACAATATATCTAACTGCGTTCTACTTTGAACCGTCTTTTTATGGAAATCCCTCCATTAGTCCTCAGTTAGCTATTGGCTATTCATTGGTAAACGGTACTCCAGGAAACACAGCATATGGTAAGTTCTACTCCACATCACTGAGCAATGAAATCTATCAAGGTAATGTAAGAATTTGGGCCTCATCAGCAAATTCTATTTTCAATGTTTCGTTCCCATCTCAATATGATGGAGTTGTACTCCTATTCCAGAAATTTGGAAATAAATATGTGGAGGTAGGTTACGTATGGTTAAGCTAAGAAGTAAGGGATTATCTGAAGCTATAGGCTTCTTAATTATTTTGATATTAATGGTGGCTGTTTTGATCCCTGTGGGATTTTTGATTCTAGGATTACCTTCATCGCAAGTCGAGTCAGTGAACTCAGCTACACAATATAAATCTGTTGCTCAAGAGCAATACCAAGATTTTGAGGTGGATACATTAACAAATACCGGAGGCCCAGCACAGCCTATTTACTTTGTTTACAACGGAACTGGGAAAGCATACATTGTTTTCATAACAGATCAAAATCCTCCTGTTCCCCTTCTAATAAAGTCTTTACTGGTTGACAGTAACGGTTGGAAAATCTTTCACATGAATCTTAATGTGTCATTAGGAAAGGTGAATTCGTCCCTTCTAGGATACAAGGCGATAGAGATCCCTGTACCACTCGATCCAAAGGAAGCCCAAGATGTAGCTATTGTAACTCAATATGGGAACATTTTCTATGCATCTCCCGTCACCATCATTCCATCTCTGGCCCTAAGAGAACCTATAGGTATTGCAGCACTCAGCCTATCTAGCTACGATGTAATACAAGAGCCTAATTTTGTGTCGGCACGAGTTGGAACCAGTTCAAATTCATTCAGTTTAAATCCGCCATCGGAATCACTTTCAACTTTCCTGAAGCAATATGGCGGTAACGGTATCACGTTTACTGATGGAGAACTGATTGCGAGTCATGGTGAGAGCGCAAGTTATAATGGATCTTGGTTTGGTCCGATTGATTTTGTTCCCTCCAACACTTTCTCATTCACTCAACCTCAACCTACGTTTGAAGGTAAAATGCAAGGACAGTTTAGAGACGCAAATCTTACAGTTAATCAGGGTTACTTCGCTGGAACGATGAAGCTAGTACAAGGGTTTTCCTTTTCCCCTAATGGGTTATGGATATCTGATGTATCAACGGACCCAATTTCTATGACTAACCTAGAAATCTGGGGAGATTTTAGTGGTAATTTCAACAACATTAATCTGACACTGATTCCACCATTATTTTTCATCACTCCACCAGCATTGGGTATTCAGTTATCAGGTTTAGGAACATTTTACTTTAATAATGTAAGCGTCTCATCTGCGAAAATTGATGGTAAGTTTACGGGTTATATAAATGGTAAGTTAAACGAACTTACGGGCAATTATAGTATAAATGGTATAATAAATAATGGTACCTTTACAGGAAAGATTGAAAATGCAGATGTTGGATTTGCAGTACAGAATAATTTTTTGCTGACAACAATACTACCAGGTTATATCTCGGGAACTTTCAATGGAAACATAACGTTACCTTCTTCGTCTCTTGGCTATGTGGCACTAAATGGACAATTCGACGGAACTATTAATAATGGATTCTTCGGACCACAAGGAAACGGATATAGTGGATTTAATGGCGAATTGGAGGGGACATTCTCTCTATCTGCAGGATATGGAGATGGTACATTCGGTACATTATCCAATGGACAAATTGATTTTCCCACAAGTAATTTTCTAGGTTCAAGTTTGGCCTTCTCAAGCTTCGATGGTAATATCGATGGGACGTTTGACTTAAACGGTAACTATATCCAGCTAGGTGCTTATGGAACCTTTAACATTATTTCTCTAAATGGGCATACCGACATGAACATTACATCTGGTTCGATCTTCCCCTACGTTTCGATAATCCAGCCGTTAGTAATTAATGTCTCTATGGCTATAGCTAATCCAGGTAATGAAACTCTAATTATCTCTAGTTTAGTAGCAAATATCGAAGAGGAAGCTACTTTCACTCAGTCTGGCGGTTCAAGTTTTAGTGGAACCATTTACGGTTCAGCTAATGACACCTTAAATCCACAAATCGCTGTTCCTCCCATTAATGTCCAATATTATAACATAAAAATTATAATTCCGGTAACCAGCATATTCTCCTCAGGACTAAGCCAACAGAAATACTTTAATGCTTCCTCTTTCTTTTACACACCTGGCTTCATTAAATTAGATCTATCTCTACTTGAGTCCAATGGGTATTCGGTGAGCTATTCTACGATTATTCCACCACTGACTGTACCGGTTCAGACAAACGTAACCGAACCATAACTTTATAATATTTACTCAATAATAGCTTCTCCTTTTTTAGATACTAGATTTACTCAATAATAGCTTCTCCTTTTTTAGATACTAGATTTACTCAATAATAGCTTCTCCTTTTTTAGATACTAGATTTACTCAATAATAGCTTCTCCTTTTTTAGATACTAGATTTACTCAATAATAGCTTCTCCTTTTTTAGATACTAGATTTACTCAATAATAGCTTCTCCTTTTTTAGATACTAGATTTACTCAATAATAGCTTCTCCTTTTTTAGATACTAGATTTACTCAATAATAGCTTCTCCTTTTTTAGATACTAGGAATCTACACATCGGGGAACCAATAACCTGCCTATGAGTGCTCTGCACCTCAGCATCTAGAACTTTGGCAAAGAGGTTTCTTTCAAGTTGGCATGCTTCTCCATAAACAGATGCAACTTTATAAATAGGACAATTAAGCTCTATTAATTCGAAAGAATTTCCCACTCTTTTCACCTCAGCCATATATCCGTCCCTGCATCTAAGCTCTCTTAAGACCTCAACCCTTTCCTCTAGCTCCTTGTTCTTCATTTTCTCCATATATTCCTTCGTCAGATGCCTAATTCTTTCTTGTAGAAATTTTATTACTATATTACCGTAACCTTCCCTTTCTAAGAAATTCAATAATTCATTCAGAATTAATGAGTCTGAATTCTGGAAAAATTGCTTGCCCTTATCTGTTAGTTCGAATACATACTCTGGTCTCCCAATGGGTTTTTTAGTCACTTTCCTTGATACTAGTCCCTCGTCTTCAAGTTTAACCATATGCTTGTAGGCTCCCATCTTCGTCATTCCTAAGTGATCAGCGATAGCTTTCAAATTCGCGCGATTATTCCTCTTAAGGAAAATAATAATCTCTTCACGGGGTAACTGATCATTCATGGTAATATTTTATATCTGGAGGTTTATAAACACATGATAATATCGTTTCCATAGTGACCTAATGATAATGAGGAAGTATATTTCTAAACTTTATAAACGGAAATGTTGAATAAAGTTAGTCTCAACATTAAATCATGAGATGGTTTAAGCGGAACAAAAATGACGGAGTGTCCAAGAGAGATGTCGTGATATGTGATTATCCGATAGAATATATTAGAAACGAGTTTCCTAACGATTATGATTTTTGTAGAAAGATAAGACGCTCTGATAGGTAACATCATCTTCACCGATTAAAACGAGGACCTAATTTATCTAGAGAGAATCTCCATATCTAAAATAACGTATTATATCTTCTTTTTGTTTCGTAGATCCAGTCTTCTTGCTCTGAGTGACACTGGACTCCTAGCTCTTCGCACATTTTCCTGATCTGTTCTTCAAGTTGCTTCCACGTATTTTTGGACACAGACCTGAACGGAAGGCCTGGATAATAATTAAAGACGTCATATATCACCCTAACCCCAATTTTTCCAGCCTCCTCAAGCACTCCAAAGAAGTTGTGTCCCGGTATCACAGGACCAAGAAACATCCAGACCTCCACTCCGTTCTCCTTCAACTCCTTCAAGGTCTCAATCCTAGCCTGGGGGAGAGGAGCTAGTGGCTCAATCTGCCTAGCCTCCTCAGGGCTCATCGTAGTCACGGTCACTCCCACGTCAACTCTTTCCCTATACCTGGTGAGTATGTCGAGATCCCTCAGCACTAGGGGTGACTTGGTCTGTATCGAAACCCTGAACCCACCTTCTAAAAGTAATTTCAAGGACTCCCTGGTTAATCTGAAGTTTCTCTCGACTGGCTGATACGGATCCGTTATGGTAGAGATTCCCACAACGCCCTTCCTCTTTACCTTGACCTCCTTCCTGAGGACCTCCAATAGGTTTTTCTTTACTAGAATCACTTCTCCCCACCTTTCCCCTACTTCCCTTGGGGAGAAGTACCTAGCGTAACAATAACTACATGAAAATCTGCATCCAAGGTATGGGTTGAGGGAGTAATCAAGTTCCCTCAATCCAGATTTAGTGAGAGCGCTCTTTACCTCTATTTCCCTTATCATGGGAACAACCTCGACCTTATCATGGGGATCAATCCCGAATGTTTAGACCACTCGTGAGGACTTACTTTGAGTACTCCCTCAAGGAACTTCAACGCGTCATTAACGGTGTCGAACTTCATGCTCTCACTCTTCAGCAATTCCCTGATGTTTTCTCGGACGAACCATACCCCAACAGGGAAGTAGAAACCGGGATAGATCTCCCTCCACAGGATCGGAATTGCCTGTCTCCTTCTCCTTTCCAGGTGTTCGGCAACAGCCAACCTAGAGGAGTAATAACATCCCCCTATATCAGGGTAGGTTTTTCTCCCTAAATATTCCTCGTAGTCAACTTCGACCTGAGGCGAGCTCCCCCACATGTTCCACGTTGTTGATGGGAACCATGCCTCTCCCCACTCAAATGCCCACTCGCCTGGAACCAGGATTGCCACGAAGGTGTTAAGCCTGAACTTCCTCACGTATACCTCTACCTGATCAATTGATGGGTATTCCTTGATCTTCCTTACAAGGAGGTCTGACAGGGTTTTGTCCACTGCCGTAATACTCCATCTAGTTGGAACAAGTTTCCTCTCCACACCTAGGTTACCCACACTGAGAAGGCGAGCTATCCTCTCCACGGGAATGCCGTCACTGTATAACCTCTCTATTGCCTTTCCTGCTTTCATATCCCTCTCCTGAAAGACTTTCTCCACTACCTTTTCGGGAGGAGGTAAAGTGCCCAGGTTAAGCCTCTTCAGGGGAGCTGAGGGACCGAGAGGGGGAACTGTCTCGCTCAGAACTCTCCCCCTTGGTACGACCTCCAGGTTAAGCTCCATCTCCACAGGCCTAGGTGAGAGGGAGGCCACCTGAACGTCGTATAATTCCCTTCCAGGAGACCTAGCCTCACTAACCTTGAACTGAATACCACCTCGTACCACAGACATTCTCATGGCCAAGAACCTGTTGATGTCCATGGTTAACCAGGCTCGAGGATCCTCGTAAATGGAGGTGTCCCCAAACTCTGGGGGAGTTGAAGGATATACGGTAATCCTGGGATAACCAAACCTGCCCACGAAGACGGAGGGAGGAGAATCTCCGTTGACAATCTTCCCCACCTTTACCTTCATGGAGAGATTTTTAACTAGGATAGGACAATAACCGAGACCGCAAAGGTACTTGGCTCCCCTACAGGCAATACATAGGTGGGGATCCACATACATAAGTACCAATTGGAATCGAAGATTATTAACTATGAGATCATGAACTGGGTATTTTCACCCTGGGGGACATGTCCAACGTCATTAACTCTCGTTAGTAGTAACCTCAGCATGAAAGGGAGCTTAATGATTATACTACGAGGAGCTAAGCAACAGGAGAAAGCCTCTCTCGCTCACATAGAATATCCACCCACCTTAGGTAACTGAAGGTAATACCTCCCAAAACAAGCGGAGATTCGTGTGATGAGGATCCAAGAGATGATAAGGTTAAACCCATGCCATTAGAGATTCCAGTTAAGATGGGCAAGGATTTTGTTAGGAGAAAAAAGCAGGTACTATGTATAGATTTTTATCTTTATCATTGCGAGCTGTGTATTCAGGATTGCTTATACTGGCGCCTCCAGATAAAACAGATCCCGCCAAGTCTCTTATGAACTTAAAAACTCCCTTTGTACCTTACATCACCGTGGTAACCTAACAGCTAAACGTTAACGGAGTATTAATGTTCCAAACTCTTGTCCCTAATATATGGGACTATTCTAATTAGCCCGTTCCTTAGTCCATTGGGCCTGAAAAGGTCATAATAGAACCCAACATCCATATTATTGACTCTTATGTGGAAGTTTCTCCTTTCCACTTCCTTATCCTCATCCAGACTCACAGGCTCGTCACTAACCTTACTTACGCTACTACCCACTGCGTGTGCCAGTTCCTCTACCTGTTCTAAGAACTCCGTCTTTAGATCTTCCAGGATATATAGTTCAGATTCCCAATAAGCCGAACCATTAACGTATAGAACCCCTTCTGTCTCACTTACGTAAACCATAGGGTTTTCAGGTACCTCAAAAGTGAACGTTGCGCCACCTATTGGAACTTCTAGGGATTTACCTACCACCTTTTCCCTCTTCAATTCCTCTAAGGGCAACCATTTCTTTTCAATTATCTGAACGGACATGTATGCTCACAAATAACTCTCTCTTTCATCATAAAAAAGGAAGTACCCTTATCTATAAGGGTATTAATAAAGACACGTTTGTAAAACTACGTAAATCACAGGATTTCTGGAGTAGATATTACTAAAACCATACATGCTTCCAGTTTAACGCTAATTTGAAAGTAGAACCCTTACATTACTTTCCAATTTAAAAAGAATATTTAAGTACTTACATCAATAAGGTAATTCATGAGGCTGTCAATACGTAGCTCAAAGGGTGGAGTTGGAAAGTCCACTGTTGCGATATCGCTCGCTAAGGTCTTCGCATCTGAAGGACATCATGTACTTCTCATGGATAGGGACATTGTGGGTTATGCGTCCTACCTTGCTGGGATAAATGGGTCCGGGTTGGTAGCCAGCCTTGCGGATAGTAAGGACGTTGACGTTATCAGGGAATTCCCCGTAGGGAAAGGGAGTATCACGGTTCTAAAGTACTTTGGGGATGGGCCCAGGTTTAGACCAGATCTGGAGAAAATACATAAGAACAAGGACTTGATGAATCTTGGATGGAAGTACTACAACGAGTTTTTGACCAGAAGGAAATACTCCTACTTTATAGTTGATAATGCTCCCATGGTCATGCCCAATGACGAAATTAGCATTTACGAACATATGCAATTTAGATCTTTGTTTCCTACCATCCCGCTAAAATATCTAATTATATCAGATAGTTTGACTCAGACCATTGAGGATAACTTGAGGTATGCCAAGGCCATAGAATCTCAGGAAACGCAGATCCTGGGTTTCATTATAAACATGATTAAACCACAGGATCTAAAAAGTCATGAAGATATTATAAGAAAAGTAATAAATGAGCTAAAATGTAGAATTGGAGTCTTGATGCCCTTCAACGAGGAGCTCTTTCAGTTTAGCGGTAGTATAGAAGATTTCCCAGTTCCACAGCAGATGAAGGAACTAGCGAAGCGTATAGAGACGGAGGAGCATGGCATTATAGCGTAATTTTAATCGTGATGTTATGAGCTAAGGGATACACGATAGACACGTTGTCACAAAAGTCTCACGAATCCCCCTCCAAGAGGAAGTTATCTCTTGTTGGCAAGGTCGAAGAATGCCCTCCAGAAGGGATCCTCGCTGGGCTTCTCGATCCTCTTTCCATCAACATATACTCCTTCCCCGCTCTCCACTCTCCCAACTATCTCAGCCTCTATTCCGTTTCTGAGTAGCTCCTCCTTCACCTTTTCCTTATCTGTCACAATGACCATGGTTCCCTCACTTATTGACGAGAAGGGGTCGATCCCCACAATCCTCGTAACCTCCCTTACGGCTGGATTAATGAAGAGCCTTTCGCCGTTAACACTTATCCTCTTTCCTGTTACCTCCGAGATCTCAACGAGGGCGTTCCACAGACCTCCCTCAGTGGCGTCGTGCATCATGTGAATCCCTACCTGGCTCGCTATCAGTCCATCCTTCCAGCACGACATCTTCCAATACATGTCCTGGGCCTCCTTGAAGAGGTCAGCCCTCATTCTCTCCCTGAAAAACTCGGGGTAGAGATTCGCAAGTAGGCCAGTGGCCTCTATTGCAGGCCCCTTAGTAACTATGACGTAATCTCCAGGTTTTACCTTGGAGGGATGACCAAGTCTCTCCTTCTCCCCTATACCCATCATGGTAAACCCGCCAACCATGGGGTAGTTGACGCCCTCATACCTACCTGTGTGACCTCCCACTACCATTACCCCAATCTCCAGCAAAGCCTCGTGTATTCCCACCCACATCTCCCTAAATTCCTCGTCTGTCATGGAGGGTGGCAGGTTAAGGTCAAGTAAGGCGTACCTGGGAGGAATACCTGAGGTCATAACATCACTCGCAAGGATGTGAACCGCAAACCAGGAGGCCTTTTTCATCCCAAATTGAGGGACAATGAACACAGGGTCGGTCTTGACAACGAGGACCCTATCCCCCAAGTCTATCGCGCCAGTGTCTACCCCAGTTAGAGGGGGAACTATTACCTCGTCCAGTCTCTTTCCAAGATGGGGATAGATCACCTCGTCGAATATCTTCCTATCTATTTTGCCTAACATGAAAGGAAGTATTGGATCGCGTTAAATATTTCTTTCACTAGTTTTAGGGGTTCAAGTTGTCGTGAACTAAGCCCTTCGACTATCTTAGTCCGTCACTATTATGATGTGAAGTCGAACATCCAGTTCCTGTGAGCTCAAAGCTCACTTTGAACTAGGAATAAATAAGACCTTGGAATTGATGATACACGCCTTTCTCCATCGAGGTGCCCGATAACCAATCCGTTAAGGACTAGACCAGGAGTTTTGAGTTACTTTACATGAACCTACGTTGATCCCAGATGGTGTTCTTCACTCATCGAGGTAGACATATCAAAACATGTGAACTTACCTATTGTCCACCCAAAACGTCCTAACCACCAAACATTCACGCAAAGATCACACGAAACTATCTCGGTAGAGGTAAAAAGGAGACTGCAAGTACCATGAGAAGGACCGTTGTGGTAAGTAAAACCATTCCCACCAATGAGTAGAACCTGAGCCTAGTCTCCAAGATCTTGATCTCGTCAATCTTAGACGGATCCACAGACTTATACAACCTGAACAAGCTCTCAAAGGTAGAGGCAATCTTCACGCCGACCAGAAACCCAACCAGTCCTATTAATGCTCCTGAGAACACGCTAGCCCCCCAGGGTGTCGAAAACAACACGTGATAAACCTCAGCAACTCCTCCTGACCTATAGAACTCGAGCATGTAATAGAGGAACTCTCCCGCGCCAAAAACCATGGTGAGCAACCCTACAGCCTCAGCGAAACTCAGAACTGAGGGGAAAACATCCCTCATGAGCTCAAATACCGTGGAATTCGACAGTTTTGCCAGTTTAGGCGCAAAGACAGCGCCAAATAACATGACTCCACCGAAGTATATGAGTGCGGAGAAGCCGTGTACCACGTTAAGCAGGATTGAGATCGGTACCATTTATGTCATCCTCGGACCTGGAAAAGCTAAAACTGGTAAAATTTAAGCTTTGTTTTAAACTAGTGTAAATTTTTATAATTATTCTAAAATTGTTTTATTAAGATTAAATATTCGTCACCATTTCTTGCCATCGGCGAAGATGTGGGTTACGCCTCTGACGGAGTGATTCGGAGAAGAGACAGGGACGAAGTCAAGGTTATGCGTCCTTAACCAGGCTTCGACGCTTTCCCTGCTAGAGAGTTCACTATAAGATCCTTACTGAACTATGGATGTGAGTCCCTCAACAGGATCGCGAAGTTAACAGTTCGCATGGATCAGCTTTAACTCATCGATGAGCAAATTTACATGAATCTGTGGAACGAATGGCAAAATCTAGGTGAGATCTCCGTAGTAGAAATTTTGTTGACTACATGGTTAAAAATTTATTATGAGAAAGATCATATTAATTCATATGAGCGATATCGTCGATCGGCTGAAGAATGACCCAGAGTTCATAGAGTTCATAAAGAAAGTTGCGGAGTCTGTGAACCAGAACATAGTGATCCCTTACATTAATCAACTTAATGAGAAAATAAATACAGTTATTAGCGATATTGTGGAGATAAAAGAGAGAAGCGGAGAGGGATAATAAAATAGAGGAGTTAACCAAGTCAATAACAGCGATCGTGGAGGAGATGAAGAGGAGGGATGAGGAGCTCAAGGAGGAGAGTAAGAGATTGTGGGAGGAGATGAAAAGGATGAGGGAGGAGAGCGAGAAGAGAAACGAGGAGTTCAAGAGGAACTTTGAAGCAGTTCAGGCTGAAATTAGGAGCACAATCATGAGATATTCCATGAGCCTAGAAGACGAGGCTAAAGCTGCATTGGAGTGGAAACTCATGCCTTGGTTACTCGGTAAAAATCAAGGAACTCGAGATTCCCTTCGTGGCTGATCTATTTGCCGTGTTCGATAACTACGTTCTCATAGGAGAAGTAAAGATCACGGCTAGATCTAGCGTCATAGAACAGTTGGAGATCACGATAGAGTCAATCAGAAGAAATAGGCCAGAACTCCTTGAGAGTAAAAGGATAATCCCAGTGATATTCTCCATGAGACCTAAGTACATTCGGAGGGAATGTGGGGAAAAGGGAATATTCCTGACTGATGGATAACGAATACACAGATCTCAAGAAGATTATGATGAAGTGATGGAAAAACTTACGAAGCCTTGAGCTTGATGTGAGCTCACTTCCGTTACGGTTTTCATGATTTGACTGAACCAGGGGTAATTGAGACCCTCTTCATGCTCTTCTGCGTTTTTACCCTTTTCTGTCATTTTTCTTTATGTTTGAACCAACAATCACAGAGGAAGGAGTCAAGTTCACGCTTTGGGCCCCCTACTGCTCTAAAGTGTCGCTTAAACTGGGACAGGAGATAACACCGATGACCAGGGATGAAAAAGGCTACTTCACCGCAGTGGTTAACGCTAAGCCAGGCACACTGTACAAGTTCGTTACGGATAAGGGCGAGATACCCGATCCGGCCTCTAGATACCAGCCCGAGGGAGTTCATGGGCCCTCACAGTTAATCTCAACCGAATTTCCCTAGGAAGACCAGAACTGGAAGGGGCTGTCCAAGGAAGACCTAGTTATCTACGAACTTCACGTTGGGACTTTCTCGTCCATGGGAACATTTGATGGGGTCGTGGAAAAACTGGATTACCTATCCGAGTTGGGGGTCACTGCCTTGGAGATAATGCCAGTGGCTCAATTCCCAGGGAAAAGGGGGTGGGGCTATGATAGGGTCTATCTGTACGCTGTCCAGAACTCATATGGTGGTCCATCCGGATTAATGAGGCTTGTCAATGAGGCCCATAAACGAAACCTAGGCGTCATTCTAGACGTGGTATATAACCATGTTGGTCCTGAGGGGAACTACATGAGCCTCATTGGGCCCTACTTTTCCTCTAAGTACAGGACTCCCTGGGGGTTGACCTTCAATTACGACGACTATGGAAGTGATGAGGTAAGGAAGTTCATACTGGATAACGTGGAATACTGGATTAGAGAGTTCCACATTGACGGATTTAGACTGGACGCAGTACATGCTATCGTGGATACGTCCCCAAAACACATTTTGGAAGAGATAGCTAACCAGGTTCACAGTCACGGTAAGCTAGTAATAGCGGAGAGTGACCTTAATGATCCAAGGATAGTTAATCCAAAAGAGAAGTGCGGTTACGGAATAGATGCGCAGTGGGTGGACGATTTTCATCACGCGGTTCATGCATACGTGACAGGCGAGAGACAGGGTTATTACACAGACTTTGGTGACGTAGGAGACATTGTGAAGAGCTTGAGGGATGTGTTTGTATATGACGGTAGATACTCTAAGTTCCGGGAAAAATCTCACGGAAGACCTACAGAACTTCCAGGTTGTAGCTTCGTAGTTTATATTCAGAACCATGACCAGGTAGGTAACAGGGGTAGAGGCGAAAGGCTATCGAGACTGGTTGACGTAGAGACATTGAAGATAGTATCGGCTCTCTATCTCCTTTCTCCTTACATTCCCATGATATTTATGGGGGAAGAGTACGGAGAAGAAACCCCCTTCTATTATTTCTCGGACTTCTCTGAACCTGAGTTAGTAAAGGAGGTGAGGGAAGGAAGAAGGAGGGAAAATGGTCAGAGTACTGATCCTCAGTCAGAGACCATCTTTACCTCATCCAAGTTAACATGGAATATCAAAGGTGAGATACTCGCTTTATATAAACAAATGATTAAGGTGAGGAAAGAGTATCTGAATTGCAAGAGAGATAGCATAGTAGACAAAGGAGATAAATGGCTCATTGTTAAAAAAGGCAAAATAATGATCATATATGCATTCGAACAAAGCACCATCAGGGTTAACACAAATGGAAGGTTAATTCTGTCGTCTGTTCCCTTTCCCCAAGAGCTTAATGGAGAAGAAATAAAGGTGAATAGGGGTTTTGGAATTTACGTTACTTGGTAGAAAACTATGTTCGGAGTCAGCTCTGATGATATGCTTTGCTATGTATAAAGAACTATTATCGAACTCGCTCGGATTTTCTCTCATTCAAACAAGCTAGTACCAGTACTTGAACACGATGAAAGGAAACATTATCTCGTACCTCGTCACAAGGTTCTTGTGGTACTTTGATCAATCCTTGTATATCTCCTTTCCTCCGAGGACATTATCACCTGGGTATCACGCTAGCTTAAGGTTGACCCTCGAGATACTTCAGAAACAGAACTAGTGTGTGTAGCATTTGATTACTTAACGCCAATTCTACGAATTGTTCTGATCAAGAGAATGATGTTAATTTTAGAATACCCCACACACTAAAACAGAACTCAAATTATTGAGTTATTAGCGACAAAACTAAGTTATTATACCCGTCTCTCCTCTTTCCATCTTGGAAACAAACTCCTCCAATTGTTGAGGTACTGGAAAGTCCTTAATTTCGCCGCTAAATTGGAATAGTTCTTCCTGGAAAGCTATAAGCACTCCAAGTTTGCAGTTGAGTTCTAACATAATTTCCTCTATCCTACTCCGATAGGAAGGCATGTCATATGGTTTAATCATGTTTATTACAAATGCTAAAATCTCATAACCCTTAGATGCCAACAGTTTGGCATAAGTTACGCTGGTACTTATTGTACCAGCTATACTATCGGAGACAACTATACATTTCATTGAAATTTGAGATAGCCCTCCTCTGCTCTGTTTCGTTATACATTTATTTATTTCCTGGTCAGGTATTACCGCAGGCGGATTATCCAGTATAAAAAAAGAGTATTTCTTTTCAGATAGGAAATTGTTACAATATTTCCTCCATCTTCCCGTTAACTCATCGTCGCGACGGATTATCTCGAGATCAACTCCGTACCTTGGTCCGTCTCCAAGGTACTTTAATATCGTAATGCCTCCGTTTTCTATGTATACTTCCCTCATCACGTCAATGCTCATTGCGCTTATCAAACTTTCAATAAGACCTGGACCGTCTATACCCGCCGAGTAGGATGCATATCCTGCAATATCTTTATCAACGAAAAGTACTTGATGGCCCTTTGAGGCCAAGAGCTTAGCCAGAGATATAGCTATTACCGATTTACCTACTCCACCCTTTAAACTGTGCACAGACAACGCGATCAGACTCTCACCTTAAAGTCTTATTGATGATAAATTTATTGTCTTAATGCTAATCATTCCCAGTTCTTCTATTACTTTTTCTAATTTCTCCGCCTCTCTTGCCACATCCATGACACTGAAGTATTTGTCGTCCCTCTTTATTACGCGGATTTGATCATCAAACTGAACTACGCATAACTTTCTCTGGTTCAAATCCATGTTTTTCACGTTAGAAAATACTAGTCCTGAAAGCAATACGTTTCCCACTAAAGGAAGTGAAGATGGAACACCCAGTCTTAAGGCCTTAGATTTAAGCGCGCATTCCACATGGTAAGTCCAGACTACTTCCTTAAGGTCTGATTTTAAGGATAATCTTCTTATAAAAAAATCAAAGGATTCCTGACATTTATCCTTTTCACTAGAAAAAATAATGGACTTAATATATTTTTGTACTCTCTCGTCTTCTTCTAACGAGATCTCCACTCCTGGCCTTCTCGATTCCTCGATAATGGGGTTAAGCAATTCTTCAGGATAAGGCCTTACGAAAATTATGCCAACTGCGCTTTTAATGATTTCCACTTCTTTTCACCCTGAACCTCTGAGCAATTTCCCATAGTATATCTTCAGGATTTTCCACCTCTATTGGAGTTACGTTAGCAGCCTGTGCTGCTGCTAACCTTCTAAGGTCTACTTGACTTCTTTCACTCCTTTGTACCTTAATTCCCAAGTTTTCTGCGATCTTTAGCATTTCCGAAGTACCATCAATCGGTGGGATTCTTTTATGATATAGTAATTTAAGAACCTCTGGATCGGAACCTATCGCGTCATTCATGGCCTCCTTTATTGTAGAGTCTATCCCCGTATACTTAATCAGGAATCTAAGAAGATTCATCTTTTTATCGCCTTGTCTAGAATGTTAGTGTAATAATATGCGTTTTTAATTCCCTGCGAGTCCCTTATACCATTCCTCATGGATAGTAGGCAATTCGGATCGAACGTAACCACAGACTCGCCCCAACTTGCCAGTTGCTTTATCGAATACGCTCTAGCCCTTTTCACTGTATCAGATTTCTCCTTTATTAACTCTAGGTGATGACCGCAGGTAAATAGGTTATGGGAAGACGGAGAGAACTTTGGTTCCCTGTAGTTGAATATTGAGGCTTTCATGAGTTCCCTTGGAGGCTTCTCCACGCCTCCCAGTTTACTCATGAACTCTGAATCGTGCACTGTAATTTGATCCTTAAAATCCGCAACTTCTATTTTTACCTTACCCTTCTTGTAAGCATCGTAAATTAATTCTGTCAGATGATAGATGGGTATATCAATTTTATGTCCCAAGGTCTTGGGTGCTTGCCATCTGAGGAAGAAGAGTCCAGCTCCGTCCGAGACCACTATTTTCTTTGCTTCAACCTGCTTGGCAATCTCCAAGATCTTGGTAAAGTGGTCACGGGCTGTCTCAAAATCACCTGCCAGGTAGGAATAGTATCCTACATCACTTATCTGTGAACTTGCAGTGAACTTTTCTCCAGTAGCTATTATTGAGTTGGCTACCTGTTGCAAGATCTCTCCTTCCCTTGATTCCAACGCACTCGGCACATACAAGATGTCAGCCTTTTCATTCAGTGGGAGTCCCGCAGATTTAGCTGTCTCTTCCCACTGTTCCGTGGAAATTCCAAGAGGGTTTCCAAGTTTCTTAGTATTATTCGCCCACTCCTCGACTTCCTCAAGGTTCATTCCTGCTAAATGTAACATTCTCCTGAGAAGAATGGCCGTATACCAGTTAGGTATTTCGAGCGGAGAAACATCGGTACATGCCCCGCAAGCTGTGCAGTTGTAGGACGATTCTCTCCATTTTAGAAATTCTGATGACTTAATTCTTCTTAGTCTTAAGAATCTTGCAACGTTCCCATACCCAGTATAATACATCGAGTAAACCTTGTTAACCTCGTATGTTCTCCACGCGGGTATATCGGTTGCCTTTTGGGAATCCAGCCAGAAAGGACAGGCATATCTACATATCCCACACCTCATACATTCCTGTAATCCCCATACATCATACGGAGACAGCTCATCCAGTGCCCTGGATACCATGCGTCTTTCCATTTTCACATTCTTACCTTCCACCCTAAATCCCCCGCAAACCCTATTCTCTCTTTCTCCCGTATCCGTATCCCCTCATTCCCTTTCCAATATAGTATCCGAACATATGCCATCCCTTGCTAAATGGAACGTAACCTATGAATGCTCCGACCAGCGCAATATGTAATCCGTACCAATTGGCCTGATTTGGCACACCTAGATATGGTATCTGGAAATCATACATTGCTGCAAGGCCCGTGATTACAATAGCAGCTAGAAGAATCAAGAACACATAGTCCCCAGAGGAGCTCAGCCTCTTATGCCCAGTAACATCATCCACTATCCTAGTTACCAAGTATCCTAAAATCCCTGCCATGGCAAGTAGTCCCATTACTGTTCCATTAACTAAGACAGCCAAGAAACTCCAAGGATCAAACGTTGAAGTTGAAACCTCCGCCGAGTTCCATGCGCCTAATGGATTTAGTATTCCCCCATGCGAGTAGGAGTTGCTCCCCAACAATCCTAGCTGGTATGCTGAGGTAAACTGCTCTGGAGTGGATATCTTAAACAGGAACCATAGCGGATTGGAGACGCCAAATATCTGACCAAATATGTAGTTCCATGCTAGGATATGTATACCTACGATGACCACTACACCTAACATGAAAACATGCCAGAATATAGTCTCAACAATGATAAAAGGATCCCTCTTAGCGGCAGCTCCGAAGGGTACGGGAATTGCTGAGACTCCCTCCTTGAATTGTGTCCCGAAACCAGCCATAGTAGGTGCAGGAACTCTCCTTCCCAAAAAATACCTAGAAATTCTATATATGGCACCAAACACGAATATTAGCAATCCTAATGGGAAAATTACATTTAGTCCCCACCAATACAGGGAGTCAGAGCCAAGCGAAGCACCTATTGCAAGGACTATTGGTAACATCTACTTCACCTTCATGGCAAACCTGTAGAATGCTTTAATCGCGTTACTTAAATCAACTGGAGCTCCAAGAGTCATGTATCTAGCCCTTCCATTTGGCAATACCATATGCACTCCGCATACAAAACATGGATCAAATGATCGTAGGGTTTGAGCAAACTCGAAGCCATCCCACTGTTCCGTAGGAATAACTGTTAACCTAGGAGTACCAGGCATGTTATAGTCAGGGTTCCCCATTAGCACTTCCTCAAAAGTTCCTGCGCCGTGTGTTGGAGATGCGGGTTTAATTGTTTGAATACCGTCGTCATAGGAATTCTTCACCCTTGGACCGGAGTTCACTGTAGTTGGTTGCATTTGTTGCGGGTTAATTGTTGGGACATTTACGCCAGTTCCGGTAGCGAACACCTCTGAATGATACTGTGCACCTCGTGGGGCCTCTTTCATTCCCACACCTAGTGCTACCCCCGTATTTGTATTGGACTTGTAGGTCCAGCTCGATGGAGGCATAGTACTCACTTGCGTAATGCCCTTCTTCAAGTACGTGATAGCAGACATCCAGGCTATCCACATTCCCATCCCATCTAGACCCGCCTCAAATGCCCTGGCTCTCATCCTTTCTATGGCATTAGTAACTATCTTTCCACCGGAAAGCGCGTATGGTGCCACATACTTGAACTCTATTTCGCTCCCCTGCTGAAACTCAGGAGGCAGTGATATCCTTGGACTGTTCACGGTGGGCAAGTAGAAGGTGGCACTCATCTCGTTACTGTTGTATGAGACTTCAAAGCCCGAGGGATAGCTAGAAGTGTATATAGGTGTAGGGGCCTGTGGCTGAAGAACTTGGGCATACATCACGGCCATGGGATCCGCTTCAACGTTGTAGAAGAGATTAGTAATTGGTTTGTGATTCTGGTACGGAACTATTCTAGGTGAAACCGCCCATGAATAGGGTGCAGGATAGGCCATTGGAACCGGTCTAGGCTGCGGGTTAGGCATAGTCCACTTTCTCCATGGATGGTAGTAACTAACCTTATTTCCAATGGGATCTTCCTCTATTCCGCTCACTGAGGATGGAACTTCACTATTGAAGGATCCATTTTCGTACCACGGCGTGTAGAAGGAGGACTCCACGAACTCCCTTATTCCGAGATTTATGTCAATAAGGCTGTTGGTGACAAGCTGTGGAGGAGAATTGGAATTGGGTTGAATAACCAGTCCAGGTTTCACGACCCTAGCCCTACCCCAAGCGCCCATATTCTCATAGGTGCCATCATAGGGCATCACTGATGTACTGGATGGTGAAACTGAGGGAGCTTCTGAAACGTCGCTCTGACCATAAGAGACAAAGTTTCCAGGTCTGTTTCCCTCCTCAGCAAATCCAAGAGTTCCATTCAATTTGTCATATAGAGCCTGTATTCCGAACGTGTTGTTATAATCTGCAAAGAATAATGTCAAATATTCATATACGGCCATCTGTTTCATTAACCAAGCCGTTCCATCAACCATCCGTTGGAAATATCTTTGTAGGTTTTCCACAGTGGCAGGTACACCAATTCCTCCAGGTACCATTGTTATTGGATGAGGTATTCTGAGATAGTACAGCAATTCAGCCTCGTGAAGTATTCTCCACGAGTAGGCACCCTCAAGGAAGTAAGCGCCAATTATTGGAACTAGCGCATCCATAAGATCTGAAACGGTTTTCAATTTGACGCCTGCCATTTCCAGTTGCGTTGGTGCGCCCATTGGGAATGCCTGAGACTCTTGCGCTACTTTACTCAGAGGTGTTTGCTGAGCTATTTCATAAATTTGGCTTGGGAAATACCCGGCCACCTTGAAGAATAGGGAGCTCCAGTCTGGTCCTCCTAAAGCTGTAAGATGGGCTGTGGCATCGTAGGTCATAGCCGCGTCATTAGCTAGAATAATGGTTTCAAGACCTAACGGTGGAGGAGCGTTACCGCCCTGAGCCATTTCCTGTGCAATTCTTTCAATGAATTGGTGATGTTCTCCACATATTCCACACTCCCTACTGGAAAGCATTATGACGTCTGGTCCTGGCTTATTTCTCATGAATATCTCGAAACCTCTGAACATACCTGCTGCTGCATAGGCGTCCGTAACCCTGTTACTAGAGGAGTCGTAGGTGACTTGTATTCCCAACTCAGGCTTTATCCTCACTATGGGTTCTATGAGAACTGGTTTAGTCCAATCAAACGTGAAATAGTATGGTGAACTACTTGCCATATCTCTCACCTCTTGCCTCCTTGCATCTGAGGTAGTCTCTTCCTCCTAGAGAAGGCATAGCTACCAACACCTACTATTATACCTGCGGCTGCTGCAGCTGCGAACAATGTAGTACTAGGAATTGTGGGAGCGTTTGGTGGAGCATAAAATGGTTCATATAGATCTGGAAATCCTGGAGCAGTACATGCAATGCATACTCCGCCTCTAGTACATCCGCCAACTCCACCCACCCACCCCAGTCTAGGTGCTGGGCTATTGGCCTCAGTACCCTTACACCCAAGGCTGTAGGTGCATTGAGGGTCTCCAAATTCATAGGCAAAAATGCCCTGTGCGAAGAATCCCGCCCTAGGGCAGTTCTGATGGGTCTCATTTCCGTAGAAGAATTTTGGTCTATTGAACACGTCTAGATCATCGGCAGGATTAGGACCTAAACCTCTCAGATAAAGCACTGCGGAGACAAGTGTGCGCATAATCCAATCTCCAGCAGGAGGATCTGCAGCTATGGAAATTATTGGTAGACCCGCGGTAGAAAGCCAGTGATAGCTGGGCCCAGGCCAAGAAGTGTTAACTGGGGAATTCGTGACTGAGTATATGTCTTGGTCGATGATATCTGGTGCTAAATCCTGTGTATAAACTTGGTGAGCATAGTATGGAAAACCATATATCCCTCTGTACGGGTCGTCAAGCATTCCCATGGCATATGTGGGACTTCTCTGCCCTAGCCCATTTGTAGTGGCTGGAATCCCACCATAAGTAGCGCAAGCCCCAGTTGCTACCACAGCCGCAGCTTTCTTCATAAGATTGAAGACGAACTCATCGCATAGCAGAACGCTTCCGTCTGGTTTCCTTCCCGCTGAACACCAGAAGGATCCACTTGGCTTCTTATAGTAAACGCCGAATTCGTCAAACATAGTCCCCTCGACTACCAGGACGAATGGATCTAACTCCCCGTTTAATGCCATCTCCATGGTTGCGTAGGCCATGCTATCCTGAGGCATTAGTATGGGGTGATAAACCAGGTTTATCATTCCTAGGTCCTGAATGCTTGGCTGCCTTAATGTTATGGGCTTGCCGTTAAAGTACACTCCTGTTACCACATCCTCCACTGATGGGTTCATTGCATCTACAAAAGCTATAGTATTTCCTCCACACCACCCATTACCGGTCCATACTATGTTTATCGGTTGGTCTGCTTCCTGAGCCTTAGACAATAGTTCCTCGTATGAGAGACCGGATAAAGCTAGACTTGTACCTAGGGCTGTCACGCCTGAAACTTTTAGGAAGTCTCTTCTCGTTAGACCCATATATACCACTCTATCTGGTATAGTTTGTTATACCATATTTATAAACTTTTTTCATTAAACTTCCCAATAGATCTTTTACATGGTAATTAAGATAATCATGTGTACAACAAGATCAATATTATAGCAAAATTAATGAAAGAGATATAAAGAATCAATTCTTTATGTAACATGGGCCTTATAATGGACGTGACATCAGAATGGAATAGACTCTCTGATATAGCGGGAGAAATTGGAGCTAGAACTGTTATATTATTTGATTCATTTTTCTATCCATTTATGGATAAATATCTTGATATTTTAAAACGCAACTATGTGAAGGCATTCGTAGAATGTTTCCCCTCAGGAATATTGCTTCGACAGATTCTCAACGAGAAGATATCTATTGGAAGACTGGTACTGGATAAAAGCCCCACTATGATCTCCCTCCCCTCTGTGGATATGAAGGTGCTCAAGGAGTGGGATATCTTGCTTGTTAGGAAAACCTTCATGGAAGTGAAACCTGCACTTGTGTTTAAACATGTTGAAAAATGTGAGAAGTTCATGATTCCAGACCCAGAGTATTATGTTCTAGGAAAAGTAGGAATTGATTACATCAAAAGGAAATGCCAAGATAGCGTGGACATAATAATAGCAAAGGATTACAGAGAGATACCGAGAGCAATTTACGAAGGAGTGGCGGAAATGGGAGTTACATGGTCACATGATAACATGAGCTGGGAGTTAAGCAGGAGAACCCTAGAAAAGGGAATAACGATGGAGGTAGGTGTAATAAAGGGTGCTGACGAGATGTCCATGAAGGCATTTAATCTACTCTTCTCAGAAGAGATGATGGAGGTCACCAAGTCCTTTGACGTCAAATGGATTGGGAAATAGATTAGTCCCCCCTCCTAAGGTAGCCGCTGTGGGATATCTATACCAAGGAGATTATGCAATACCTATCTTGGCAATGGAGGAACTGAGAAAAGAGGGAATAGATGTCCTAGACCTCAGTCTCGGTGCACTAAAGGGTAGTTCTGAGTTAGGGTTCCTTAATCCAGGTTCTCTTATTTTAATGGCTGCAGAAAAGAGAGGCAAACAGGAATTGAGAGTCTATAGACCAAGAATAGCTAGGGGAGCAATGGAAACTTGGCTAGAGATATATTCCAATGTCAAGGGATATTACATGGATATAAATTCGTTCCTTAAGGTAGGAAGCTCGCTCGGAGTTCTTCCTGATATGGTTACTGTAGTTGAGTGCGAAGTGAATAATACCGAAGGATTTGAATTGAGCGCTTGGGGTCGCGAGTGTTTAGAATTAATGAAAAATAAGACTAAACAATTACTAAATATCATGGACTACTCAATTTCTGAAATGGAAATAGAGTAAGAAGCTAATCAGATAGTCTGTTTTATCCTATCTTCACAGGCTAAAAGGATACATTATTTTCGGCTTATCATAAAAATAACCTTAGAACATTGGACGAAACATGGGCTATTATGCATGGAAATACACCGAATCTTTTAGATATAATTCCAAGAAGTATTCCTAGTATAAAGGTATAAGCAACGAACACTGGTCCATCGAGAGCGTGATTTAGGGACCATAGAAAGGCCTGAATATAGTTATCATACTTCCCAGTTTCCAATGTGTAGTCTCTATAGATAAGCTCCTCACATATCCCTCCAATAACTCCTGGGGTCACAAGGAGAGGATACCTGAATCCTATTGGTGAGGGAGGAGGAAACGCGATCATGAGTAATATAACTGGAATGGAAAATGTCATTCCTTTATTTATACGAAGATTAGCTTTCCTATGAGTTATCAGCCTAGCAACATAAAGAGCAACCATTTCCCCTACTACGACAACTATGCCTCCTGCGTATAAGCTTCTTGAGAACGAGTATGCTAGGAATTCCCAAGGAATTACAACTAATGGTAAAACCAATCCCGCGAATATGGACGAGACCTTCATCCCTACTTCATCTCTTAATTTCTTCTTTACTCCATTTTCTGAAGAGAAGGAAAACATAGATTAACGGGAGTACATTAAGGACATCGGATATGGACAAGCCTAGGGTAAAGGATTTCAAAATAGGTATATTGTATAGCGATTGAGGAACCTGTAGGAACGTAGATGAAAGGAATCCAGCAGTAAAAAGGACTAGATATATAGCAGTAAGGACAATTTTTCTCTGTTTCGATAAATAATATATCAGTCCTGCCTCGGTTAACTGGCCCAATACTGGTACAAAGAGCAAAATCAGTATATACTTTAATCTAGATGAGATAAACTGCAAAAAATTTAAAATAACAATCGTGTCTATAAAAAATGCAAGTAAATAGTTAATAAAGGAGAAATACTGAAAAAAAGAAATAAATGTATTTGAATAAAACAGAATTAATGTAACTTCAAATACAAATATTCCTTGACCAAGAATAATGGCTATCAAATAAAAGTCACGTATGTTCATTCAACATCCACACCAACAAACCAAAATCTGCTTGATTGAAATATGTAAAATTCCAGTATCTAGTCGAAAAATAACTAGCTATCTGCCTCGCAGGTTCCATTAGACCCAGTTTCACTAACCCTTGGCCTAAAATAGAGTTATCAGTTATTAACTTGAACCTGCCTATTCCGTTTGATAGCGCGTGAGGTAAACTAACGTCATAAAACGCGTCCCCTCCGAAGAACTGATCAAAGGCCACCTTTACTACTTCTTTTCCCTTACCTAGAGAAGAGAGAAATCTGATCAGATACGCTAAGTCTAATAGAAATGGATTCCCATCCCCTATTACGTGGGAAGGTTTGAGCAATAAGGATAGTCTTTCAGCTTCGTCTCTAAAACTTTCATCGTTCGTGAACTCATATAGATAAAACATTGCCTCCCCTATTACGCTGTTAACCGTTAACAGCGGTTTCCCAACCATTCCCTGTGAGGTTTCAGCTATTGGATAGAAGTCTCCTTTTTTACTTCTCATTAGCCACTTGCCGGTTTCCACAGCGTAATCGAGATAGTAAGTATCCTTGGTTTTCGCAAACGTCTCGAGTAAGGCTATTATCATTTCCGCGTTCAGATCTAACAGCTTTACTTTATAGGGGTTTTTCCAGTTATAGGTTTTAGAGAATGCATAAAAACCATTATCCCAAAGATTGTAAATTACAGCATCAAGGGTGTATTTTACAATCTCCATGGAATACGAATCTTTAAATCTGAGAAGAAACCTAAGCACGTTGGGCAAATAATACTTGGGTTCTTTTTCAAATCCACCCTGGTAGATGTCAAAAAACGAGATGCATTTAGACCTGATGTCATTTAATATGTTCTCATGTCTCTCGTTTTGCAAGATATAGTCAGATCTAGGTACCTTACGCAAGTCTCTATTAAATTTAGGAGAAACCAGTTTACCTCCTCCAAGAAATAGGTCTAGTGCCATGAGAAGGGTCTCTCTTATTTTCCACTCTTCGGAGAAACCGTATAATCCGCCCACAACATTTCCCTCCGTCACTATGGCTAAGCTGGGGTAAATCTGTGGTGAGTATCTAATGGCGAGGTCGGGTCTCTCATCAGCATTAACGTTCGCGTATCCAAATCCTTCCCAATCCTCTATCTTGCTTAACTCCTTGTATTGAGCGCCACACTCCTCGCACCAATCTGTCCAGAAGTAAATAACCTTCAACGGACTTGTGTCCTTGACTATCTCGTTCCACTCCCTAAATCGCATTAAAGATAAATCTATTTCTTCGTTTAAATATTTTCATTATCGATATCCAGGCGATATATCCCTGACCTTAATACGAGAACTAACCCTATCGGATTTGAAGAAAAGTTGAAACATGTTACGAGTAAAGTAATCCCGTAATAAACACATTAACGTGATCAGATAGAGCATATCCTTCATCCCGGCAATAATCTCCTGCCTAAGAGAGCCGTCCATATCTAGAAAAGTTCTCCATCTAAGGCTGAGATGGACATTTCATTATATTTTCCTTTTAATTCTTTCCATTCTAACTTTTTCCTCAAGATCATTAGAAAATTTCTTTACCCATCCCCTCAGTAAGCCTCCAGCTAACCTTTCCATCCAACCTTCGTATTCTAGCCTGATCAATACTCTTCCCGGGATCAAATAGAAAGTGAGTTTACCCGCACCTAGATTCTTCCCCTTGGACAGAGTAAATGGATAGGTTACCTCATTCTTGGAGATATAGATGTTTCCGCTAACTTGATGCTCAATGCCTAAGTAGTTGGCGTAGCCTTGAAAGGAACCACCTAGGATCTTCAATCCTTTTATAGAGGGGAATATTGTAGGTAATACAAAGTATGGATCGGAAAGTATAATTCTAAGAGATTCAACGTCATGGCTAGTTCCAACGCTTAACTCCAATATCACAAAAATAACTTGTAACTTTTGAATAAAAACCTTTCTACTTCTTGCTTTCCTCAGATTTAGAACTTGAAGATCGACGCGCGATTAATGAACATGGAACCTCTGTCGATACTATAGACGTATCGTACAAATATTCTTTTTAGAGAAGCTTGATCTTATAGTACACCTAAAATCGTAATGTCTGAATACATTTTACTCTTAACGTCGGTTTTATCGTTAACATAAATATCTTGAAATCATGTAGACAAGTATTAATATCATGAAATACAAGATTTGATTAATGTCGGGAATCACTCCATTCGATGTAAGTCAACAGAAGGGGATTAAATTTGAAAGTATTTCTCTAGAATACCTAAAACTTTATGAAAGGATTTACTCTGAACTTAAAAAAAGAGATGGAAAAGCACTCCTGTATGGGTCGATCGGAATATTTCATAGGGTTGGGGACATCAAGGAGGCTGTAGAGCTCCTGAAACTGTACAGGAAATCCGGTCCTCAAGATGTTAATGTGTTAGTACCAATCAAGTATAGAGATGTCTTTAAGGAAATACTGAGGGAGCAGGGCTGGACCCCCTATTACCATCTAGAGAGGTTAATGGGGGACATTGCTGGAATGTTCTTTTATGAGAGCTTTGTACTTAAGGCCTACTACATGGATAAGGTAAAATTCAACCATGAGTTCGTGGTTGATTGGAATGAGGAATTTTCGATGAATTTGACCGATCTTCTTCTCACGAAACTTCAGATGCATTTTCCCACCGATAAAGACAGCGCCGATATAGGAGCAATACTCATGAAGGCTAACCTCATTGACATTAAAAGAGTAATAGAACAGGTTTCTGCATATGAAGGGTTTTGGAAGGATGCTACTGATAACCTATCTAAAGTGAAGTCGCTTATCGGAAGACTTGAAATGGATAACGTGAAGACAAGAGATCAACTAAGGCAAGTAATAGTAACTGTTACTAAACTTCACGGTGAACTCATGAAAGTGGCTCCTAACCGTCAGTTTAAAGAGGATGAGAAGTACTGGTTGGACTTCTAATGGGATGTATATATGCGTGTAGCAAGCTCCCTTTTCGTCTTGTTTTTCTTAGCATGTTCACTGACCTGTTCTTCATGTGTCGGTGTACTTAAATATACGGTAAATTTGGCAACGTCTACTATAGAAAATGGTGGACCCTATAACACGTTTTCCCAAATTTCTCCTACTAGAATGGTAGCAGACAATGAGGGGAGAATATTCGTTGCTGCGGTCAATACAGTATTCGTGCTAAGTCCCAATGGATCAGTTGTTAAAAACATAAACGTAAGTGGGGCGGAATATATGGCATTTAACAACAGAACAAACATAGTATATGTAACTAGTGGCACGCTTCCAATCCATACCATAACAGAAATAAGCGATGCTAATCTAAGTGTCATTCGACAGCTAACCGTATCCGCTTATCCCCTTGCCTTAGCTACTGACCCAACTACTGGAAAGGTCTTTATAGCGATAGGGAATGAAGTGTATGCTCTTAACTCCACTAAGTTGGTTCCGTTATTTAATTTCCTTGGAGTGCCTACAGATATGGTAGTCTCTCCATCAGGTAATATTCTCGTCTCAGCTTATAATTTTACTGAAAATAAAGGATACATCTTCATGAATTTTCAGGGAAGGACCAATTCCCTCGAGTTGAACACGTTCCCAAACTCTCTCCTTTTAAAGGGGAATGAAATCCTTGTAGGAACAGACGGCTACATCTTGGAAATAAACCTCACCCTAAATATAGTGGGGAATATATCGCTTTACGGTAGCAAGATAGAAGGAATAGCCTACGACAGTAATAATGATCTGGTATACGCTGCCGTGGATAGCCTTTACGGCCAAGACTACGTTTTAGTGCTGAATAATTTATCACCAGCCGGAGAAATAAATGTTGGAATAACTCCCGTTGATATAGTATTTGATCCTGTGAGCAATTACGTCTTTGTAAGCAATTTCTTCGATGGAACCGTAGCTATCATCTCGCAGGGGTGTCCTACTCAGGTAAACTCAAGCGTAAGTTTACCTATAATCAGGTCTCCAACGGTCTCTCCACAAGTGCCTGTCATCTCTTCGTTTCTGCCTTTTTATGTAACTTTTGTATTGTTAGCCTTGTTTTCTGCTTTAATTCTGAGAAAATATATCAGTAAGAATAGAGGAGAATAACATGACAGATGTGGGTCGATGTAATCATTTTTCACGCAGTCTTCCTTGTCTTTCCTCTCTCATTAGCCAAGGAGCAACCACGGTATTGGCCCTATTGCCTCTACGAGAAAAGTAGATTCCACCAATTACAATTAAAACTGAGATAGTTAAAGCATAGATGTCGGCAGGAATTCCAAATGCAGGACCAGCATCAATTATTCCCATAATAACGATAAAGAGCATTCCTCCTGCTGCGACTGGAGATAGTATTCTATAATACCACTCTGTTCTCCCTTCCCACGCTATTTTAGAGGCTGTAATTGAATCCATAGCGAACTCAAGGAGGAGAAACGCCCCTGCACCTGTGAGCACGATTCCGAACAAACTACTGACAGAGGGGAACCCTAGTTCCACTCCTTGGACTAAGATCTCGAGAGACGTCATTACCGCCACTGCTACCCACGGACTTCCATATTTGTTTAGCTTTCCAAAGATATAGGGTAATAATCTCTCCCTGGAGGCCGAATACCAAACTCTACTTAAGATGAAGGCAGTAAGCCAGAGGGAGCTTGCGGTGGAGCAAATTATTGCTATGTCCATTGCCCACGCATAGTTGGGAATAACATATGAGGCCCAACGAGCTAATGGATCTACGGACGATGATATTGCAGATAATGGAGTTTCCATGGTCATGAGAGGCATTACTACCATGTAGATGAAGAATACCGAGATCAATCCTATCACGCCAGCACTACCTGGCCAACTAGTTGGCCTCTTAGACTCTTCCGATGCGTAACTGTCTATTTCCCAACCGTCTAGAATCGTTGCCACAATGACCATACTTGCAGCTAGGCCTAAGAAGAGTGGTAAGGAAGTCAAATCCTTAGCGCTAAAGAACCATGAGAGATTTATCTTATTCACCGTATGAAAAGGGAGAGAAATGAGCCAGATCACTATGAAGCTCACCATAACTATTAATTCGATAACCAAGAAAGTCTCAGTGGTTCTAGCGGTAGGTTTAACTCCTAGGACCAGGGGAATTGCTGCCAAGATTGCCCAAATCATTCCCACTATCGAGTCCCAGAACACGCTTATTTCCATTGACCTTGCAATTAAACCTAGCCTATATAGTAAATCCAAAGTATATTCCCCCGCAGGTATAATGATTGGTGGTAGGGACAAGAAATATGCCAGAGTTATGATCCAGAACTGAAACCCACCATATCTTTTTCCCATGAACTTACTTCCCCAATGATATGAGGCTCCACAGTGAGGAGCTACCCTATTCAGCTTTCTGAAAATGAGAGACGCCATAAGGAAAAGCGGAAAGGAAATAACCACTGACATTATAGCCTGGGGACCGACCAACGCCACCATGCTTCCATAGGCTGCTGCAATACTAAATGCGGGAGCGACGCTAGAGGTAGACATAGGGACGAGGTCCAGAAAGTGAAGCACTTCCCTTTTCAGCCACTGAACACCCATGAGAACACCCTATTTCAGTAATGAGCATGATAATAGATGATATAATACTAATAGAAAGAAGAACTGAATTAAGCTAAAACGCACCAGGTATGAATTGGGTCCCTTATCTATTGCTACCATCACATAGTCGTGTTTTAGTTTATTTATAAACTTTTGGTATAATAGATTGGATCTCATCTATTGAAATAATTCGTTGTGTCGTGATGTAGCAATGAATGAGTTGTCATGAAAATTCGCGTCTAATTACCCGGACGTCTCATCTTTTTCCATGACATATCCGCAAACACTACCCCAGTGTAAATCAAGAACATGGCCGTTCCCATCAGGTACGCCAAGTTGGTCAAGTTGAACCAATAGGCTATTGCCATTCCCCACAGATATTGTGGAACACATGACAATACCACCAGCTTTCTATTCGAGATATTTATCCTTGGATTCTGAAACGACATAAAGAGAGTCACTAACGTGGCCATCCCGTAGGGAATCTCATTCAAGGCAGTTGAATAAAATATTTCGGCTAAACTTAGGATAAAATTGGAAGCCAAGAATATCATGTATCTGGATTCGGTCACTTTGCCAATAATAAACCCGCGGGAAATATAGATAGAAAGGGATAGGGAAAGTAAGGCAATGAATACGCTGGCCTCCCTAATTGGATCATATGGAAGAGGGAGAATTGAGTGAGTCATTTCCGAGGCTATGTTGGGCCCTCCAAGGGCCAACGATGATACAATTAATGGGAAATAATCTTTGTTCTTTATAGAGAAATATATTATCTCTGGGAAGATCATAAGGAAAAACATGAACGAATTAGCAAGTTCAATAACTGCATAGATAACATCCACGGGAGTAAAGGAGATGGAGGGAATGTCTGTCCCGTAAACCTTTAGGGTAACTATCGCGTTTCCGAGACCCCTAAGAAGGACGTAGTAAAGGAGACTCATTAAAAGTTCACTGGTAAGAAGTGCTACAACGCTGGTTACCTGGGACCTCATGCCGACGTTATATAGACTGACAGGAATCACGACCAAAATGATGGAAATAGCTACCGAGACTAGGCTAAGGGAAAAGATTACGAGAAAAGTGGCTGTGGAAATGGATGAAAGAACTAATATCCAGAAATACAACCCCCCACTATGATATGCTCTCTCAAAGGATATGCTTAGGATCACTGTCATTCCCACAACATAAAAAATATACGCTCCCACCACAGGTGAAACCATTAAGGCTCAACAAATATCGACTTACCCATTATTTATACGTTGATGGAAGTTAAAGATGGCATCTACGGTATATTTGAGTATAGCTATTCATTATTGCCCGTGGTGTGGATATGACCTTCACAAAGAGTTACATTTCTTTATTAAATATTTTTTAAAAAAAGAGATGTATGTCATTGGTTATATACATTTATTATCCTCAAAATTAACTATCTATTGATGGAACTGCCCGATAGAAAGAACGTAATTACCCTACTCCACGGGGCTGGAGGGACGTACATGCATTCCCTGATAAGGGACGTCTTTTTGAGACTAAATGACGGATTTGGCGAGGTGGGACTAGAAATGATGGACGATGCAGCCGTGGTTAATGGAATAGTGTTCACTACGGATTCGTTCGTCATTAGGCCCATTTTCTTCAGAGGTGGAGATATAGGAAGATTAAGCGTGAGTGGCACAGTAAATGATATAGCGATGATGGGGGGAGATCCTCAGGCCCTGAGTCTTGGAGTAGTATTGGAGGAAGGATTTGCCAAGGATATGTTGGAGAAGTTAGTTGAAAGCATTAAGAAAACTGCTGAGGAAGCGAACGTCCACGTAGTTACTGGAGACACGAAGGTCATGGAGAGGGGAAACTTAGATAAAATTGTCATTAACACCGCCGGAATAGGTACAAGACCTAGGCAATTGGATCACAACATTGAGACCTTGAGGAAAAGTAGGCAACCTTCCCGCTGGTTAGTTCCCACTAACCTTAGGGATGGAGATAAAATTGTGGTCACCGGTACCCTTGGGGATCATGCCATAGCGGTCCTATCTTCAAGGGAAGGAGTGGGATTTGAGTCAAATGTCATGTCCGATGTTGCCCCTCTCAATAAGATGATCATGAACCTACTGGAAGTAGGAGGAATAGCTGATGCCAAGGATCCAACGAGAGGAGGACTGGCAGATCTGCTTCAGGACTGGTCGGAAAAGTCTGGACTTGGAATCTTCATAAGGGAGAGTGACATCCCAGTGAAGGATGAGGTCAGAGCTGCCGTCGAGTTTCTAGGAATGGACGTTCTAGAGTTGGGTAATGAGGGAAAGGCCGTCTTAGCAGTTTCGCCTGAATATGTTAAGGACGTTATGGACGCGTTACATTCAGATCCGCTTGGGAAGGACGCAACAATAATAGGAGAGGTCAGAAAGGATTTAGAGGGGGTAATAATGGAGACTGTGGTCGGGGGAAACAGGTATGTTGGAAGACCCTTAGGGGATCCAGTTCCTAGAATATGCTAGGTGAGTGAAATGGAGAAGTTGATATGCATTATATGCAAGTCCGAACTTCCGATCCCTACGCATTGTGGAATGAACATGAAATACCTTCAAAGGGGTAACTTCAGAAAGAAGGAAATATTGAGATGTGAAGTATGCGGTAAGGAAATTGAGATGCCTAAACATTGCCACGCTCCGATGATATATTTTGACGAGGACTACTTCCCCCTCTACGAGCTTAGCGAAGCTGAGAAAGAGGAACTTAAATCGGTCTATGGTGAGTGAAATGTGTGTTGCCTTTCCTGGAAAAGTTATCGAAATATCAGGTGATTTTGGGAAGATAGACTTCGGAAACGGAACAATAAGGGACAATATTCTCCTGTCACTGGTTAATGCTCAGATAGGGGACTACGTGCTGGTTCATGCAGGTTATGCCATACAAGTAATAGACGAGGACGAGGCCAGAAGGACGATAGAGATATGGAACGAAATGACCAAGGATCTGTCACACGAGAAGAAGAAACAAGATTTTTACGAAATTATAGGTGGTAGCGAATGAGCGAGTACTTGTCATTGCTAAAGTATTACAGGGATCCGACACTAGCTAAAGCCCTAAGATTGAGAATAGAGGAATTGGCGAAGAAAATCCAGGAAAACATAATGATAATGCACGTGTGTGGAAGCCATGAGTGGACAATAACCCACTATGGTATAAGATCTCTCCTACCTGAAAACGTGGAGGTTAGGGCAGGCCCTGGTTGTCCTGTCTGCATAACGCCTGCTACTGACATAGATGACGCTGTCAAGCTCGCCATGGATGGCGTAGTGGTAACGACCTATGGTGACATGAGCAGAGCCAGGGGTACAAAAATGTCTCTAGAGGAGGCTAGAGCTATGGGAGGAGATGTGAGAGTGATATATGGGGTGCAAGATGCGGTGAAGATGGCTAGAAGGGAACCAAACAAGGATTTCCTTTTCTTCGCAGTGGGAATGGACACTACGGCCCCGGCCACTGCCTTTGAAATGATGAAGGGTGTTCCGGACAACCTGAGCTTCCTTGTTTCCTATAGATATACCCCGGCTATTCAGGGCTCAGTAATGGATTCGAATGTCTTAGGGATAGATGCCTTCATATCTGCGGGTCATTCGGTAACTGTGACTGGACTTAGACCTTATTACGAGTATTTCCTGAGATCTAAAAAACCCATGGTAGCTACTGGGTTTGAACCCATAGATGTACTTATGTCCATTTACATGATTCTAAAGCAAATTGATGAGGGTAAACCAAAGATAGAGAATGAATACACCAGATCAGTAACTTGGGAAGGTAATGTGAAGGCACAACAGGTTATGGAAAGAGTTTTCGATCTAGAGGACGGATATGTTAGAGGAGTTGCGGTTTTCCCTAAGGCGGGATTCAGATTAAAGGAGGAGTTCAGTAAAAAGGATGCCAGAGTTCAATACGGCTTAAAGGACAGGACGAAATCTAAGGACGAATATGTAGCTGGCGCGAGATGTGGAGAGGTCGTTATGGGACTTATAGATCCTCCAGAGTGTCCATTGTATGGGAAAACATGTAAGCCTGAGGATCCGAAGGGAGCTCCAATGGTATCACAGGAAGGAACCTGTTGGATCTGGGCAACGCATAGAATTGTTAATGTTAGCCCTAGATGTAGGAGGTAAAAAAATGGTATACATGTTAGGTAACACGTATTGTAGACTTTGCCAAACTAATGATGAACAGCTTAAACGAGCCCTAGTTCTCAGCGTGAGGACAATGTATTGGAGGGGGATGGTGAGTAATGCGGGGGGTAATCAAAGCGCCAGACTACCAGGTTCGGATAAAATATGGATAACCCCCTCGGGTTATCCCAGATCTGAACTTGAACCTGAGGATCTAGTACAGATTGATTTGGATGGGAATGTTATAAAGGGAGACTTGAGGCCGTCCATTGAAGTAAATATGCACCTCCAGGTTTACAAGAATAGACCAGACGTCAATGCGGTTATTCATGCCCATCCTCCCTATACCATGGGAGCTGCCCTTTCCGGATATCTTGAAATTACACATGGCGAGGCTGCGGCTATACTGGGAGATATAAAGATAATACCGTATTCCCATCCAGGGACAGTGGAGTTGGCTAGAAATGTGGGAGAGGCAGTAAGAGGAGAGGGGGCCAAAGTACCTAGAATCGTGATCCTGATGAATCACGGTATCATTTCAGTGGGCGCTTGTGTTCATGAGGCGCGGGCCTTCGCAGAGATAATGGAAGAATGGTCACGATTTAACGTAGCGTCTTTGGCCTTGGGTGGAATTAAGTACAAGCTTTCGCAAACAGATTTAAGAAAACCTGGAGCTAGGTATATAAGGGCGGTGAAGTTTGGGGGAAGACCTGGATCTCATTGAAGCTTTGAGTCATGTAATAGAGCCTGAGAGCGGGGTTTCTGCCGTTAAACTGGGACTGTTGAGGATAGAAAGATCTGAAAAGCTGAGGATTATTTACACTCCTCCGTCTCCGTTTGTTCCACCTATACTTGTAATAAAGGTGGCAATGGATATAGCCAGGAGGATACAGGGAGCTGAAGTAATTGTAGAGAGATATTTCTTGGGGAAGGAGATAAATGAAAGAATTAAGAGGCTAGGCAACAATGGATCAATATAATTATTTACTGTCTAAATTCATTCTTCAATTTGCCAAGGAAAGCGATGACGAAGTTATCGCCTTATCATTCTTGCTAAGTAGCGTCATAAGATTAGCCTTGGCCATAATGGATATCCTAGATCCGGAAATCGAGTTAAGGGAGGATGTAGTTAAACTGATAGAAGAGTCTGGTCTTTACACAATTTTCTCTGATATCTTAGACGAAATGTTCTCATTAGTTTCCAATGGGAAAACGGAAAGAATCGCTGAAATAGTAAACAGGTTAGACAATATCTTTGCAAAATACTCCGATCTTGATGCAAACAATATCCAGCATTCTCAGCTATAATTTTTAAGCTGTTAACCAGTTGTAACCTATGGATTGTTGCCTCAAAGATGACGGAGATCTTTGCACCACATATACACCCGCAGTATACGATTTGATAACCAAGAAATATACGTTAAGTATCTTAGTACTTCTAGACAAATATGGAAAAATGAGATTTAGCGAAATACTAAGAAAGGTAGATGGATTGACACAAAGGGCTCTATCCATAAGACTCAAGGAGCTAGAACATAACGGTATTGTGCAGAGAGAGGTTGTCAATAGTAGGCCTGTTGCCACTATCTATTCTCTCACTGTCCAAGGAAGGGCAATTAAGAATGCGATGTTAATTCTCTTGGAACTCTCGAACTTGATTAGCCCTAATTCCCCGAAGGACTATTTCTGTTGACCGTTATTAAGCACTGGTTCCGCCGAACTACCAAGTTCCTTTAACATGTACCTCAAATAGGCTAAGGTCTTCTTAACATCTGGATCATCAAGGGACGCTAGGAATTCCACAATGTTAGATTGTCTATTACTCCTAACCATAGCTTCGGCAGCCTTTGAGAGACCTGAAGTTATTACATCTAGTACGCCATTCTTGTCGAGAATTGTTATTACCTTTCCTATCTTGTCTAAGTGCTTAGCGATGGCGATTAACCCGTTGGTAAAGTCCTCAGAGTCTACCTCACCCCTATCTATCATGTCCTTAAGGGTGCCGAGCATTTCGACGATGGCCCTATATGTACTTGATCGCAGAAAAGATCTAACTTTCTCCTCGTCGCTAACAAAATCCAATACACTATCTAGAATTCCTGTCGAATTTAAGTATGCAACTATCTCCTTTAATTTTTCTACTCCTTCCCTGTAGTCATCGTCTCTATTTGACATATAAATATATTCGAACCCTAGTATTTAAAAATTTTCGTCAAAAGAATAAAAGTTGAAACATTTAATGGGGATGCGATAATGTATTCAATAATGATATAGTTTATTCACCGCACCCAGCCAATTTTCACTTTTTAAATCATTGCGTGAATTACCAACACACCTGTCGTTATACATACATAAAATATTAGAAAGACGATATGAGGCAGTTCACATCTAGATAAAAACTAATTCGCATAAAATCACTTGAGTTTATGCACTCCAAATTCTGGTAACATCCCATTAAACTAAACCTTATTATTTTGAGGAGTTAGTAGATAATAATGAAGAACCTCTTGTGGCTACAAGGGGGAGCGTGTGGAGGGAATACTCTCTCTGTCCTAAACGCATCTGATCCCGATATACTATCCTTCCTCTATCAGAACAATGTGAAACTTCTCTGGCATCCGTCGCTCTCACAGGAATGTGGCAGGGATTTAAAGAAAATATTAGAATCGATAATCGAGGGGAAAATAAATCTAGATATTCTCCTTTTTGAGGGTTCTATTGTGAGGGGACCTGCAGGAAAGGGCACATTTAATATGTTTGCTGGAAAGCCAATGATGTGGTGGGTCAGGGAAATTGCACCCCAAGCAAACTACATTGTGGCTGTGGGTGACTGCGCCAGCTTTGGTGGAATACCTGCAGCAGATCCGAATCCAACCGAATCAACCGGGCTGCAATTTCACAGAAAGGAGATGAGCGGTTTCTTAGGAAAGGATTTCAGGTGTAAGTCGGGGCTTCCAGTTATAAATCTCTCAGGTTGTCCAGTTCATCCTGAGTGGCTTATCACTACCTTGACACTCATCCTAAGGGGAGAGATGAATCAAGAAATGTTAGATGAATTTAATAGACCTAGAATATTTTACGCCACAACTACTCAATTCGGTTGTCCCAGACAACCATATTTCACTTATAAAATATCAACTAAGGAATTTGGACATAAAGAAGGATGTCTGTTCTTCGATCTAGGATGTAGGGGATCATACACTAGAAGCTCGTGCAATAACATTCTCTGGAATAATCAGAGCAGTAAGACCAGGGTTGGCACACCGTGTATGGGATGTACAGAATTTGATTTTCCAACCTTTAACTTTTTCAAAACAGAGAAGAACAGATCAGGAATTCCAAGGAGATTACCCTTGGGTGTTTCCAAGGGGGCATATGTAACCTTTGCAGCGATAGCTCGGGGAGCTGCTCCACAGTTCTTGGAGAGACCACTGATAAGAAAGAAGGGAGATTGGATTGAATGAGAAAGTAATAAGTCCACTCAATAGGGTAGAAGGGGACTTGGACCTTAAGGTAGTTTTTGAGGGAAAGAAAGTTGTAAAGGCCTTTCCCATGTCTAGGCTGTTCAGGGGAATAGAGATAATCCTTAAGGGAAAATTCCCCATGGATTCCTTGGTTATAACCCCGAGAATATGTGGTATATGCGGGGGTTCACATCTGCTTTCTGCGGCGAAGGCCCTAGAGATGGCCTATGGGGCGAGTGTTCCGCCCAACGCTGTGAGGTTGAGAAATGTGATGACGTTAGCCGAAATGGGACAAAATGACGTCAGACATACCTACCTCATGTTCCTTATAGATACGGTCAATCTGAAATATGAAAAGATGGGGTTTTACAGGGACATAGTGCTTAGATGGGCTCCATATCTAGGTCAGTCATACAAACAGGCAGTAGCCTGGTCTAAAAGATACACCGAGATCTATGCAATATTTGGTGGACAGTGGCCACATGGTTCAGCTATGGTTCCAGGAGGCGTTACCACTGATCCGCTCAGCAATGACATAATAAAGGCCAAATCTATTCTCGCATCTATTACTGCAGAGTTCCTGGAAAAAGTGATTCTGGGAGGTCCCCTAGACCAGTTTCTCCAAGTGAAGAGCAAAAGGGATCTGGACCAGTGGGCCAAGGACTATCCCAATGGAGATATTTCCAAGATCTGGAACTACGGGCTAGAAATGAAATGGGATAAGATAGGTAGTGGCTCACAGTACCTCATGAGTTACGGACATGTGACGCTTCCAGAACATTATGACCCCGCATCACACGTAGAAAAAAAGAGGTTTAGGGAGGGTTTACTGGATCTTAGGACTCGCGAGATTCATCAAATTAAAGAGGAGAACATAGTGGAGTTTGTTTCCCACTCTTTTTACTCCTATGAACAGGGAGATAAGGTTGGGCTTCATCCTTATAATGGCGAAACAACGCCCCTACCACCGGAATCCAAGGGAAAATACACTTTTACCAAGGCTTTTAGATATAAACTAGGTGGGAAGTACGTGGCTCCGGAAGTTGGAGCCTTAGCAATGATGGTAGTAGCAGGAGACCCATTAATGACAGATCTAGTTTATAGGATTGGAACCAGCGTTCTCGCTAGGGAAATAGCTAGAATTGTTAGACTCGCCCGAATCCATGAGATCATGAGAGAGGAGTTGGAAAGCTACGAGTACGATGAAATTACGTACATAAAACCTGAGGAAAAACTATCTGGAAGAGGTTATGGTCTGGTTGAGGCGTCCAGAGGTTCCCTAGGTCACTGGCTCGTGATAGAAGAGGGAAAAATTAAGAACTACCAGGTCGTTACACCAACTCAGATTAACATGGGGCCAGAAGATCCCTTCGGTAACCCAAGCCATTTATCCATAGCACTTCAGGGAACAGAGGTGGAGAATCCCAACAATCCCATAGAGGTAGCTCATATTGTCAGGTCACATGATGCATGTATGGTATGCAACGTTCATGTCTTAGACGGCGGAAAAGAGATACTCTCGATGAGACTATGAAGCTCGTAGGTATAGGAAACGAGATCTTCGGTGACGATGCGGGGAAGATTGTGGAAGAGTTCGGAGGTACATTTGTTGGATCTAACTTGGAAGCCCTTGAAGGTTTTATGGACGATGAAGTAATTATAGTAGATTCCTCAAAGTCAGTTAAGTTCTTAGTTGTGGGACTCAAGGACCTTTATCCTGGAATACTTTCCTACTCCGAGTTGGAAGACTACTTAATTAGAGCAAGGTTAAGGGGAAGGAAGGGAGCGATAACAATAGTAGCGTTCTCCCCTGAGTACAGGGAGGTGGCAAGATGCTTTCTGAGCTGCTTGCTCTCGAAGAAATAAATGTGGCTCCTAGAAGGAGGGAGGAGCTAGTCATGGAAAAGGTAGATGTGGAAAAGTTGATAGAAGATGGATTAATAAAACAAGAGGGCCAATTTTTATACCTAACCGAAAAGGGACTTAGGGAACTCTCAAAACTCTATGGTCTCCTTGACGCGTTACAGACCATCTATATGAACATGGCATTTAATAAGGAGACTAGAAAGGAAGAGATAGGAGAGAATACCCTCAAGGACTTACTCTCGGCAGGACTAATTGAGGTAAATGAAAACACTATTACGCTTACCTTTGAGGGTATTAAACTGGTTGCTCAGAGAATTGTGGAGAAAATGTCTAGGGCTCACTAGATTTTCACCCCAAAAAAAGGCAACAAGGACCCATACCCTGTATTTCAGGTAAAATTCTAGAGTTAAACTGAGTAATCCAACAAGTCAGCAAAACCCTCCTACTCTCTTGGTAAATAGGTATTTGTCATCCAGATAAACCTCAACATTAGTAATGAAACAGGAATCCAAGGAGCTCACGGCTAGGGAAATCTCCCACGGATTTCTATAGTTACGAACCGGAATTCCCAAAACGGCATTTTCCAACGCTCCTCCAGGAGAGGCATTAAATGTTGTGGGTTGAATCACTCTGTACTCAACCACCTTGTCCTTTACCTTCACCTGATGAACTAGAACTCCCCTTATGGACTCTAGATATCCAATTCCATCTCCGCGTATATGCAATCCTTCGGACTCAATTTCTAGATCCTGTAAACCAAGTATCAATTTAGCTGCTACCCTAACTCTAGCCAATTCCCTCAATAGAGGCGATGGTCCCATATCCCTATGTAGTTTAACTATCATGTCGTCAAATGTGAGAGCTTGTGCCAGCGGTCCAACTTCAACCAATGTCCCGTCATACAATACCCTATCACCCTGGTCATCTATCTTGGAGACATCCAGTTGGGCCCACGCTGACGCGTATCTTCCTAAACCGGCTCTCCAGTACTCCGCATTAAGATATCTAATATCCCCTCTAAGCTCCTCTAGCTCTTTAATACCCAAGAAGTCCTGGAGACTCATGCCCAGCATGTCGCTTTCGAGGAAACTTATTACATCCTTCAGTTCCTCCCTGGTAAAGGATAGCTTAGTGCCCTTTTTGACGTAGTCCACTGAGGGCCATTTTCCGCCTATTTTCTCCATTATAGCCCTTATTTTTCTGCTTGCGTGGGATACCTTCCTGAATTTCTTCCCCCCTGGAAACTCATACTCTACCCCACCCAAATACGGCAGCCAATACGCGTAGGGATGTTTTATGTTACTTTCGATTATCTCTAGACTCACCATTAGATTTCCTATAAGATCCAAGTTATTGTTTCCCACAGCCTTGATGTAGGCAAAGGTATGGGACTGCGCGCATGTAGAGAGTACCCTAGGGATAATATCTGGGAGTTCCCTCGGATCCTTACCGATAAACATCCTTTCGTATCCCCTCAGTTTATTTCCAGATGACTTGGCATATACTACCTTACCATCGCTAATTTTCACCTTTAGATCGATAGTATCTAATGCTAATGGATTTAACATTAAAGTATTATTTGGGAACTATTTTATAAATGTTGGGAATGGCGCCAGTATCTCCTAAACTATACAGTTGGTTTTAAAGGTACTGAAGAAAGATGTTCAACGTTAACTACGATATTTACGCTAAAAAAGATAAGTGTAAGGCGTGGCCTTCGTGACAAAACTAAATATGTATAAGATCGCGAACATAGCTTACCATGTTATTTACTATTTTCTCCTTTACCATTTCTCTGTTAGACCAACTGAACAGAGATGGTTCAAGATAGCAGGCCAGAGCGCATTTGTTACAGTTTTCATATTCACTCCAGGGGTACGTATTCCACAGCTTAACTATGTCTATCTCCCAGACCTTATATTTTCCACTATACTCGTTTAGCACGTAACATGGTTGAACTATTCTTCCTTGAGGATCCACGTTCACGGTCAGCCAAGGCTTACATTTCCACGGTATTCGATTGTACCAAGAGTTAAGTATAGCTTCAAAGTAGTCTAGCGACTCAACTATTGGATAACCTCTTCTTTTCAGCTCGATGAGCATCTTCAGTGCGTCGTAAAGTTGGCTCTTATCCGGGCTCAACTTCTCAGCAGTGGAATAGTCATACTCCACCTGGACGCTTATTCCCACACCGAGCTTTCTCGAGAGTTCCACGACATCCCTGACTTGATCTATGTTCTTTTTGGTTATTGTGAAGCTAATTGACACGGGCAAATATCTTTTGGCCTCCCTTATACCCTCTACAGCTCTCTCAAAGGATCCTGGAATGCCTCTCATCTTATCATGTACTTCACCTATTCCGTCAATGGATACGAATAAATGATCCAGATATTCACTCAAGCTTCTAACCCTTTCCTTTAGTAACCATCCATTGGTCACAAGAGAAGTATGAAACCTTATGTACGACTCCTCCAGAATTTGCTCCAGGTCTTTTCTCAATAACGGTTCCCCTCCCTCAAACCCCATGAATAAGACGCCGGCTCTCTCCAGCGATTTCAACATTAAAATTTCCTCCTCTAGAGAGAGCAGTTTCTCATCCTTTCTTCTCCAGAAGGGACACATCTCACATCTAAGGTTACAAGTGTACAACAGCTTATGCCCGCCTATGAGGGGTAATTTCCTTATTCCAAGGCCCAAAAGACCCCTCTTCAAATTACCTAGAATCATTGGTCTAAAAATAGACATGAATTAACATTAGGCGAAAAGGTAAATTAACGTTTTCTATATGAGATTCGACGAGACTAAAATTGTACACCTATTCTTCTCATAGTGCAGCAAATTTATATTATATTCCTGGCCTTAACACCGTCATAAGCGTAGTTATGTCTCATACATAATGACAGGCTAAAGGTAGTTAATCGACTTTAGACTCTAGATAAAATTTGAAAACAATGTCAGATGATACAACCTCAAAGAAAGCTTTTATCCTTAAACTAGAAGTAAAAAGTAATGTGTCTAAGTTTCCCAGCAAGAGTGGTACAGGTAGAGGATCCTATAGCTTTCGTCGATTATGGAAACAATGTCATTGAACCTGTCTTACTTAACGGTTTTGAAGACATTAAAGAGGGAGATTATGTCGTGGTTAGTTATGGAATGATAATGGAGAAAATAAGCGAGGAAGAGTTTAGAGAGATGCTCAAATATGAGGAAGAATTGGCGAGAGTGGTTCAAGATGTCTGAGTACGACCCCTACGACATGGCTATTGTGGGCTTAATAGTGGAAGCGAACGGCGAGACTGCAGTGGTTGACTTCGGTGGAATTAGAAGGGAAATAGAGTTGGGGCTTGTGGATGCTAAGAAAGGTGATCTCGTACTAGTTCACGGCGGTTACGCCATTAAAAAGATAAGCCCAGATAAGATAGAAGAAAGCCTTCTATCTCTACTAAATCAACTGAAGAGAGATCTAGATTAACCCTTCAAACCCAACAGTTTTGTCCTAGCTTTTTCCAGGTCTATTTCCACATTAAATTTTGAGCCTAACCTTGCGATCTCATCCAACGCCTTAAGACAGTTCGCTGTCATACCCTCCGAAAGACCCATTCTAACCTCCACGCTTATGGGCCTACACCCCACTATTAGGACCTTGGGTTTTCTCTCCCTTATCTTTAAGAAATTAAGTAAATCCATTACCCCCAGACCATGCGATCCCCCGAATAAAAGGGACAGAACTCCTTCCCCTACACTATCTGGGTTCATCTCATCGGTAACTTCTATAACTTTAACATCCTCATCAATTACGGCAGCGTCTACTAGTATAACAACGTCAAAGTTCTCCAAGTAATCCGTGAGCGGAAGTCCACCCGTTCCAATATCAATTACCTCAGCCCCACTAACGCAACCCTTAAGGGCCTCAGCCACGATACTTCCACATCCATCATCTCCCATGAAAATATTTCCAACCCCAGCTATGAGCACTCTCATGAATTATGATGGTGTTTTAAGATTAATTAGCTCTATCCCGCTGCAGTAGATAATGGGCTTGCCCCAATGCAATCCCCCCATCATTAGATGGAACTCTCCTTGGCGTTATCACCTCTATGCCTTCCGAATTTTCTCTTAAGCCCCTTAAAATATACTCATTTACAGCTGCGCCTCCTGAGACCAGGATAACTTGAGGATTTAGCTTCAATGCAGCCTTCGCTAAGGCTTCACCTAGCCTATACTGAACTGTTAACGCAATGTCGTTTACTTTACCCTCTTCAGAGATAAGCCACTCGAACGCCTTGAGAGTGTCTATCTCGTTACCTACTACAGGTATATCCAAGTCCAGCAACTTTCCATTGCTAGCTGAGGCCTCTAACCTTATCGCAGGCTCTCCCTCGTATGTCCTCCTATCACATACGCCAAGGAAGGCCGAAACAGCATCCAGGAATCTACCGGTACTTGAGGTGTATATTCTATTTCCTCTCAGAGAGCTTCTCAGCATTATTACCTCATTCTCATTGAGGCCTGCAATTTTCCCGGCCTCCTCTAATGTCATTACCTGAGAAAGGAATATGGCCAACATTCTCCTAGGTCTCAGCGCATTAACGTCACCCCCAGGATATGGAACGTATTTCAAATGATAGGACCTTTCGTATTCGCTGCCTGTAAATAGCAAAATCTCCCCTCCCCAAGCGTTACCATCGTCTCCGTATCCGACACCGTCAATGGCGATAGCCACACCTTCGTCTGAGCCATGATCTGCAGCCACGCTTAGTGCGTGGGCAAAATGATGTTGTACCTCGACTATTTCAGCCGAGAACTTCTCCGATAACCTATTGGCAACGTATCTAGTCTGATATCCAGGGTTCTTGTCCACAAGGATTACCCTAGGCCTTACATCATACGTGCTCATTAGGAAGTTGAGCATTTTCTCCATTTCTTGAAGATTTTCCAGTTTATCAGTGTCGCCCACATATTGAGTTAATATAACCTTGTCGTCAAACATGAGTGCGCCAGCATTTTGGAGTTCAGCACCTAGGGCTATTGCGGGGGTTTTAAACTTACTTTTCATTCTTATCCAGAGAGGTGCGTAACCCCTTCCTCTCCTCAGAATATGGAGACGATTTCCTGCGAATTTAATGACGCTATCGTCCACCCTGTTCACTATCTCTCTATCATGATAGAGCATGTAGTCTACTATACCACTGAGTTTTTCCTTAACGCAAGACTCGGTAGTACACATGGGATACCCATGTCTGTTGGCACTAGTCATTACCAGCGTGTTACCCTTAACTTCGCTAAGTAACATGTAGTGTAGTGGCGTGTAATATAGGAAAAAGCCTTCCCTATCGAGTCCAGGAGATACGTGCTTGGAGATCGGCGAATCCTCCCTCTTCTTGAGGAGGACTATTGGCCTTTCAGGGGATTCTAGGATATCCTTTTCAAGCGGATTTATTTCAGCGAAATTTGATATAATATCACTGGAAATCGACATAACTGCAAAGGGCTTAGAGGGCCTTCCCTTCCTGGCTCTCAATGTAAGAACAACATCGTCATCAAATGGATCGCATGCTATATGAAATCCTCCTATTCCCTTAATGGCGATGATTTTACCCTCTGTCAATAGCTTTCCAGCAAGTTTTATGGGGTCGCCTTCTAAACGATTACCGCGCATATCCTCTATATAAAGCCTAGGTCCACATTTTGGACAACTTATACCTTGGGCGTCAAATCTCCTTTCATTATCTGGATCATTGTATTCCTGGGCACACTCGTCGCATAGGGGGAACTCCACCATAGCTGTGTTTTCCCTATCATATGGAACCTTCCTCATCATGGAAAATCTAGGGCCACAATTTACGCAACTGTTAAAAGGATATCTATAACGTCTGTTCCCAGGGTCTAAAACCTCCCTGATGCATTCCGAGCACACTGAAAAATCTGGGGGGATTTGACTTGCCTCGTATCTCATTTTCTCGCTCTTTAGTATCTTAAAACCTTGAAGAATATCTCCCTCAAGTGGCGTTATTGTGATTTGCTCTAATCTGGACTGGGGAGGGAGATTTAGGAAGAACAGCGAGAAGAACTTTGAAATACTATCCTGACTTCCCTGGATTACAATTTCCACTTCACTTCCGCTCAGATTTCTTACAAATCCACTTACACCGCTTTTTAATGCAGTCCTAAATACAAATGGCCTAAATCCCACTCCTTGGACTATCCCCGATGCTGTTATTCTAAACGATTTCACATTAAGATTGTATATTTGTGGTAGATAATATAATCAACACTCAGTAAGGAACGTTGTGTCAGTATATCTTAGGAGGCGAGATTAAGCCCCTTTCAAATAGCGCCCAACGCGAGTCCTTCGTTTGAGAAGCTACGAATTCTGTCCAGGGCATATCTAGGTTTGGTGCATTCTCTCGTTTATCATTATACTCAGCTTATTTATTCCATCCAATAGTTCCCCTTTGTACTCATGGATCTTACCTATAAATTCATTTAGAGTTTCATCCATTGGTAGCTCAATTATTTGAGGTTGCTTTCTCCCCATTCCATGTAGACTCAAATTTCCAAAAGGCCTAATTATCTGTGACCCGCATTTAATATATGACATATTCGCAACTAGTAATGGATCTTTTCCCAGTTCGGCTAGGTAATCCAGAAGATACTTCACTACTTTAACTGAGAGCTCTGACGGATTGGTAACAACCACTGGAAGGAAATCCGTAACCTTCTCCAGTACTAAGATTTCGTCCCCTAGACCAGGTGGTAAATCAAAGATTACTAGCTCCTCATTAATGGCCCCTGTTCCCAATAGAGATTCCATAACCTTTTCCTGGTTCCTCCCCGGTAATATCACCGTCTTATTCCTGACCACTCCACCCAACGTTAGTAATTTCAATTTCTCATTTATCGTGAAAGGTACTATACCCTCTTTTCTAACTTCATGAAGCGATCCCTCATATCCGAACAGCTTTGGGAGTGCCATAGTGTGTATGTCAAGATCAATAAGTAAGGTGTTATACTCCCTCGAAAGCGCGATGGCAAGTAAAGAGGAGACTACACTCTTTCCAACTCCTCCCTTAGCACTCATGACTGCGATGGTCTTCCTTCCCTGAAGTTTTTTCCTAGCTAGGTTCAACAGTGGGTTCAAATTCAACCCTCTCCACAACTATGTCATCGTTCCCCGAAATGTCGTGGGAACCACAGTGGGGGCATCTTAAGAACGAAGGGCCTAACATGGGAATGAGATGAAGCGGATACTCCTCGCCAAATTCAGACCTCAAGCCGTCTACTTGAGATTTTATCTCGTCTAAGGAGAAGGTAGATCCACACCTGTGACATGTAAAAACTGGCGCCCTTATCTTAACCTCCAGCCGAGAGTTGCTTAAACTTGTGTTTTTCTTAAGTTCATCAAATGCTTCAGTTAATATCTCCACGTCCAGAAAAGATATGCTAGGAATACCCAGTACTATTTTGGAGACTTTTCCCTCCTTTCCCTCTATCATATCCTCTACCGTACGCAAGATAGCATCAGCTATGGACCACTCATGCATGTCAAGTTCTACAAAGGTGGCCTTTAAGTAATAATGTTTTCTCTAATGTCCTTAGAGTGCGTTCGTAGCATCATAACGCTCATGGTGTCACATTGTTATGGATAAATGCTCACCAAGAAAGGGATGCAATCTGATTGTATTGAAAATATATCACAATGCCGAAGCTATGGAGACGCATACCCATAGAAACTTAGAAAATTCTACATTGAAGGCTGAAATAGAAACATAGCCAAATACCGGAACCGTGACTCCCAAAATTGCGTTAATTTCATGTCCACCGTTGGAAGTGAGAGATCGACCTAAGTCGGAATGCGTTATGATCGGGAGCCCAAAAAGAATTATGGTTCCTCTTGGTTAAAGAGATCAGAGACATAGAAATCCTTTGCCTTACAAGGATCATTGATGAGTCCATAACGAGATCTTAGCTAAAAGTAGAGAAGTTTGCTCTAGATCGTTTACAGTAATTTCGCCCTTCAGACCTCGTACCCTACCCTTACATTGACGGTAATAACATAAATTTAGAAGCTTGAAATGCATTTCATGCTCAAAACTAAGGATAGGCCATTAAGACCTGGAGAACCGTTCCCGCTAGGAGCGAATTGGATCGAGGACGAAGACGGAGTTAATTTCTCAATCCTCTCAGAGAACGCAGAAAAGATAGAGCTAGTCCTCTACCTCTCAGATCAGAGATACCCTAAGGAGGTGATGGAGGTAAGAAATAGGACGGCGGATATTTGGCATACGTTCCTAGGTATAAGGTCTAGTCAGCTTTACGGATACAGGGTCCATGGCCCCTATAAGCCCTAGATGGGGCCCGGGTTTACTCCGCACAAGCTCTTACTGGATCCATAAGCGAGCCTACTCTAAGGTGGATCGTATTCCTTCTAAAGACGAAATTCGTAACGCAGACATGTCTTAACTCGAGAAATTCATAAGTAAAATTTCGCTTTAATGTAATACAATTAGAGAGATTATTCGTAGGAATGTTATAATGAGATCATAAATTCAAACTCACGATATTATACTATTGATTCACTGTTCTAGTCAATATCATTGACGATCATAACTATTCAACGAATAGAATCACGGATAAATGATAAGTTCTAGTTCGAAAATTGATCCATACGAGTTTCATCTCTCGATCTAGTCTAAAGAGTAAACCAGAAAGTTCAAGATCTCCCTCATCCCATTTCTCCCATGATAAAGGCTTTTGAGAAGGAAGGAACTTACCAGTTCCTTATAAACGATCCCTTCCCTCCAGTTGATTTCCAATTTCAGGGAAAGCTTAGCTACAAATCCCTGCAGGATTTCGATCTCGAGCTCGAGGAGGAGGAAGGGCTAACCCTCATCAAACCCCTAGGCATCAAGGATCACGTTTTAGGACACGGAGAGAAGGCCTTTGAACTGGATAGAAAACGAGGTAAATACGTGATGTATAACGTCGATGCTGGGGCATATCACAAGTACTCCGACCCCATGTACGTGAACATTCCCTTCATGATAGTGGTGAGAGGAGGAGTTGCCACAGGCTATTTCGTCAACTCGGCCTCCAGGTTAGTCTTTGACGTGGGAAGGGATCACTACGACGAAATAAGGATAACCATACCCGAGGATTACGTGGAACTCTACGTCTTTGAGGGACCTAGAATAGAACAGGTGATCGAGAGATATGTATCCCTCACGGGGTTACCCTTCCTTCCCCCTGAGTGGGCCCTTGGTTACATGATATCGAGGTACTCATATTACCCTGACACCCACATCCTAGAACTTCTTGACCTACTCAGGAAGGATGGGTTTCCCGTGTCGGCAATCTTCCTGGACATCGATTTCATGGATCAATTCAAGTTGTTTACCTGGCACCCCAAGAGGTTCCCTGACCCGAAGAAATTCCTTGAGGAAGTTCACTCGAGAGGGGTCAAGGTAATCACGATCGTGGACCACAGCGTGAGGGCAGACCAGAACTACGAGGTATTCAAGTTGGGACTCGGTAAGTACTGTGAGACGGAGAACGGAGACCTGTTCGTGGGGAAACTGTGGCCAGGTAACTGTGTGTACCCTGACTTCTTCCGAGAGGATGCCCGAGGGTGGTGGGCAGAACTAGTAAGGGAGTGGGTGGAGCAGGGGATAGACGGAATCTGGTTGGACATGAACGAGCCAACGGACTTCACGGAGCTTTTCAGGTTGAGGCAAGCCTGTAGGGACTTCCAGGTTAGGGAGACTCCTTTCTCCTACGTCTTTCCCGAGAACGTGGTACACGTCCTGAAAGGGAGGAAAGTCAAACACGGGAAGGTCAGGAACGCGTATCCCTATTATGAGGCCATGGCCACCTTTGATGGGGTGTCGAGGGCGAGAAGGGAGATGTTTATCTTAAGTAGGTCGGGCTACGCAGGGATCCAAAGATACGCGGGAATCTGGACAGGGGATAATACCGCCTCCTGGAATCAGCTGAAGTTACAGCTACAGCTAGTTTTAGGGCTTTCGATGTCCGGTGTACCTTACGTCGGAATGGACATAGGAGGATTTCAGGGTAGAGAATTTCCAGAGATCGAGAACTCGCCTGAGATGCTCGTTAGGCACTTTCAGTTGGCGATGTTCTTTCCCTTCTTCAGGACGCATAAGAGCAAGGATGGAGTAGATAGTGAACCTGTGTTCCTACCTAGCATGTACAAGGAGAAGGTGAAGAGGGTCATGGAGACCAGAAAAATGTTCCTGCCCTACCTTTACGCACTGGCTGAGGAGGCGCATAGAACTGGACATCCCATAATCAGGCCTCTCTTTTACGAGTATCAGGAAGACGAGGACACCTACAGGATCGATGACGAGTATCTAGTGGGGAAATTCCTATTGTATGCCCCTCTCATGGGGAGAGAGGATAGCAGGGACGTGTACCTTCCTGAAAAGTGGGCAGACTTCTGGACTGGGGAAGTAATGCAGGGATGGGTAAGATCCAAAGATGAGTTGCCAATCTACGTTAGGGAGGGAGCCATAATTCCCCTGTCAGATCATGGACTGTTAGTGTATGGAAACGGGGAGTACGAGTATTGGGGAACCAAGATAGTTTCCACAGACAACATAGTTACATTCTCACCTCCAGTCTACATCAAGTCGTTGATACGTATTGATGAAAACGGTAGAAGAATGATTAGTGTTAATTCCGAGGTTACAGCAATAAGGATTAAGTAACATAGAACTTGCCTATGCCTTTAGAAGGGAGGGTTTTGATCATGATACTCAAATAATTTCAGTTATGAACATCGACACGACTTTCTATCCCACGCATCATGGTTCAAATTCCTAAAGCTCTACCTAAATAGGAGCCTGCGTACTAAGGTGTATGTAGGTCTTCTATGAAACATAGTAAATAAAAATTATACTAATTAAAAACTGTGAACATACCATTAGTCTTGGAATATTGTTGCAACTCTCAATGCGATCTCTTCAGCTAGAATGGATGAACCCGATAGCATGGCCTCCTTCACCAGTTCCTTAGGATCCTGATCGTATAAGCCAAGATAATGCTCAGAAGGTAAGGCGAGGGACGTCCCCCAGGGCATTGCTGTCCTTACAGAAGTTCTGGCTCTATAACTACATGGGAGAGCCGACTTCCTTGTGGGGTCCATGTAGTTAGCGTGACATGAAGTGATCTTGTGAGTCAATCGGCTAGGCAAAATTTAATGAAGTAAATATATAATCTATCAAAAGCAAATCTGGATAGTACGCTATCAGGCTCTAAAATAGTTTTCATAAGGGATTCTCATGATACAAAAATTTATCCTAGACTATGTTTTCCTGGCCTTTATACATACATAGTCTCCCCTATCATAACCCTGCGAGGGATCCTCTGCCTCATCGTTAGAGTACTTTGGATGTCTCGTTAAGGTCTGCATTATCAACACCTCCTCAAACCCTGCATTCCTGAGAAGTGACCTGACTTCCCCCACTGTTTGCCATTTAGCTTCCCTCACAAATTCGAGAGGATAAGGAGATTTTGGCGAAACTCCCTCTAGCTCTTTCCAACCCACTAGTGACGCCAGCCTATACAGGAGTCCATATGATCCTTCTCCGGCAACCCAGCAGAGGATTAGATGTCCTCCTTCCCTGAGCACCCTGTTAGCCTCAAGTAAGGCCTTCGCTGGATCCCTGAGGTAGTGAATAACCCCGTTCATTAACACCGCGTCATATTTCTCATGGACAGGAAGCTCCTCCGCGTAACCTCTCTTCACCCTCAGGCCCCTAGCCTCGGCAATCTTACCCATCTCTGAGGGTTCCACACAGTCCTCTATCATTATCCCCCTCTCTCTTAGAAGCGATTCAAAGAGCCCGCTACCGCATCCAACGCTGAGTATTTTCCTTTCCCCTCTCAACATTTTCTCGACAAGCAAGAGCTCTGACATTAACACATTCCTGTTATTGAGGAACCACGTGTCGTATTTTTCAGAGAACTTATCAAAGCTGGACATGATATAACTTGCTTTATAACTAGGTTATAACTATTGCTTGCCCTCTAGGGGCACACAAAATCAAGTGGACTTAAATTATCTTAATCATATAATTACATAATGACTTACACTACAATTGCCGTAAGCGAGGACGTGAAGTCACAACTCGAAAAACTAAGGAGGAGAATGGAAATAGAGAGGGGTATGGCCCTTAGCTGGGACGACTTTTTCAGGGAAGTTTTCAAGAACATGATCGCGTCGCCAAATCTTACCCTGAGCGAGAACGAGGCTGAAACCCTGATCCGACTAACTAGAGAGGGAAGGAGATCGTGGAGAAGGAGAAGTGCCTAGACACTGACGCCCTAATACTCGTATACTCAAGGAATCTCAAGGGAAAGGTTTCAGGATACTATACAACTTGTATCTCGCTCTTTGAATTTCTGAGGGGAATAGCGTTCCTGGGAAAGGATGTAGCAGACTTCAAGCGAGATCTCGAGGAGAATTTTACGGTTCTCTGTCTAGATAACAGGTCCGTGATGACGGCCTCCAAAATTTACGCTGAGCTAAGGAGAGAGGGAAGACCCTTAAGCGACCCAGACCTCATCATAGGTAGCATCTGCATCGCAAATGGGCTCACGCTGGTCACGAATAACGCGCGCCACTTTTCTAGGTTGAAGAAATACGGACTAGAGGTTCTCAGCTCAGATGACCTACTCTAATCTCACTTGGCCTCAACTACCACCTCCTTTGTTGGCTTAGCCTGGAACCTATAGTTCTTAACGGTCAAAGATATTAACAGGTTCAGGATTGCCATCCCTATTCCCACGGTAAATATGAGGTCGAAAGCCGTTGAACTTGGGAGTATCTCAACCATGTAAGTCCCGTCGAAGGGAAGAACAAAGGCCCCCTGATAGCTCGACATTATGGAGGTCGTGATCACTGGCCCAACAGCGCTACCTATGTTCCTAATCAACGTGTTCATCCCTATGCCCACTCCCCTATCCTCGGGAGGTAGAGACACGGATATCATGTTCACTATGGGAATCATGAGGCAGAGAAGGCCTAGCATGCCCACCACAGTGTCCATGGTAACGTCTAGGGGAGTTGCCCTATTTACTATTAAGAGATAGAAACCTAGCATCATGACCAGGGAACCCACGGCAATGATGGGTTTCGGCCCAACCCTATTTATCATTCTTCCTAGAATTGGACCCACCACGAACATCACAAGGGTAGAGGGAGCCAGGGTCAACCCGGCTGAGATTATGTCGAGGCCGAGGCCAAAGGGGTGAGGCAGTTGGGTGTAGTATATTATCCCGTAAAACAGGGCCAGGATCATAATCCCGGAGATAAGGCCCGCGATGTTGGCCACCATAACGTTCCTGATCTTAAGGAGCCTAAGCTCTATTACGGGATTCTTAACTCTCTGCTCATACCATCCAAAGAAGCCAAGGAAAACCATACCAGGGATCAAGAGCGACAATGACTGCGGGGAAAACCATCCCCAACTTGACTCCTGGGTTAGGTAAATCAGGATCAGCGTGACACCGGCAGTGAGGGTCCCAAACCCCACGTAATCTATCATCGCCTTCTTTCTAACCCCCGTCTCTGGAACTAACTTCACCGCAGCGAATAGGAGGATGAGGGAAATCACGAACGCGATGTGAAAGGCGTACTGCCAGCCTAGATCCTGATCAATGAAGGCACCCACGACTAGTCCGAGCGCAGTCCCTATCCCCATGGTTCCACTTATGATACCCTGTGCCGTTGCTATCATCTCAGGCGGGAGAATGTCCGTGATTATTGCCAAGCTCAGCGGAAACATGGCGAAACCAAGTCCCTGGATAGCCCTAGCCGCAATCAGAAAGTAAATGTTTGGGGAGAAACCAGCCATTACCACCGCGAAGGTATAGAAAACCATGGAAAGGAGATAAACTCTCCTCTTCCCGTAAAGATCTCCGAGCTTACCGAAAACCGGCGAGACCACTGCCCCCACGATGGTAAATGCCGAGGTTACCCAGGCTACCAGGGTCTCTGTGGTCGCAAAGTCCTGTTGAATTTTGGGGACGGCCGGGACTACCATGGTCTCAACGTAGTTAATGAGAAGCGACACGGATATTAGAATAATTAAGGTCTCCCGAGCTTTCCTGTCCATAGGATTTGCCAGGTAGTCACATATTAATAGTTTTCGATATATCTTTTTAACAGTACATTTAGCCTGGAATAAATTGTAAAAAACTAGTTTGATGATCGTAAGATTTTCCTTAAAATTTAGGTTAGGATTTCGTGAATAGATTCAATTGTCGTATTAATAGCTTGTTGAAAACAGCGTAATTTAAAAAGAATTAATTAGAACTTTTTACTAAGACTTTTCATTGAGATTTTTACTTTTCGATTTAAGGATCATATACATCCTCGACTTTCATAATCTCACATGATTTGAATAGAACCTCCCGTTTTGCATGAAGAACTTGCCCTTGTCCTCCATGTCCTGGTTCAATGAGAAATAAACTATTATCTAATGATCTAACTAGACGATATTCTTATAACTTACTTTATAATGTTATTATATATGACACAAATCCTCGAGGCGAGAAGGGGAAATGTCACCGAGGAGATGAGGAAGATCGCTGAAATCGAGGGAGTATCTCCGGAAAAGATTAGGGATAGGGTCGCTACAGGCAGAGTAGTAATTCTCAAGAACTTGAAAAGAAACTTGAGGAAGTACACCGCAGTAGGGGAGGGGCTCTCAACGAAGGTGAACGTTAATATTGGTGCCTCGACTGATCATTACAATATAGAAGAGGAACTGAGGAAGGTGGAGATAGCGAATAGATACGGAGCGGATTCCCTAATGGACCTAACCGATGGCGGTGACATAGATTCCATGAGGAGGATGGTAATAGAACACGCAGAAATGCCCGTGGGGACGGTCCCCATTTATCAGGTATATTATGAGATGGTCACAAGAAGGAAGTACGTAATCGACTTCACGCCTGATGAACTTTTCAGGGTGATAAGGAAACAGTTAGATGACGGAGTTGACTTCATCACTGTTCACACTGGAATTACCCTCGAGCTCTCCAGAAAACTAGTTGAGAAGAAAAGAGTGGCAGGTATCGTGAGCAGGGGTGGAACTATCATGGCTGCATGGTCCCTACATAATCAAAGGGAGAACCCGCTTTATTCAGAGTTCGATTATCTCCTGGAAATAGCAAGGGAATATGATGTTACCCTGAGCCTTGGAGATGCGCTCAGACCTGGAGGAATTGCTGATGCGCATGACGAGTTCCAGGTAGCTGAGCTCATAAATAACGCTAGGTTGGCCAGGAGGGCGGTCGAAAAGGGAGTCCAGGTAATGATAGAGGGACCTGGTCACATGCCCTTAGATCAGATAGAGATGGACATAAAACTTGAGAAGGAACTCTCTGGAGGAGTTCCATATTACGTCCTAGGAATTTTACCTACCGATATAGCTGCAGGCTATGATCACATTGCCGGAGCCATAGGAGGTGCAGTCGCCTCAGCTCACGGAGCTGATATGTTATGTTATCTTACACCTGCAGAACATCTTTCCTTGCCTACCCCAGAACAAGTGAAGGAGGGACTCATAGCATTTAAGATAGCTGCCCATGTGGGGGATACGATTAAACTCGGGGAGAGGGCTAGGGAAAAGGACAGAGAAATGAGCGTGGCTAGGGCCTCTCTCAATTGGTTGAAGATGTTCTCGCTCACCTTCGATCAGGATAGGGCGAAACAGATCTACACTCAATACAAAGACAAGCCTCTCGGTTCATGCACCATGTGTGGAGACCTTTGCGTCTACCTGGTACTACCCAGAGTTACCGAGAAAATGAAGAGAACTTGACGTGATCATGGAAGAAAACATAGGTCACATTCATTGGATCTTCAACATTATCCTTCCATCCCTACCTCCAGAGTTGAGCTCCCTAAGTGCCTCCGCTGCCTTCTCCAGAGGGTACTCCCTGTGAACCTTAACCTTGCAGTCGGAGCAGATCTCTGCCAACTCCACAAGCTCTGCCCTGGTTCCACCAGTAGTCCCCACAATTTGTCCATGAGCTGAATATACTGCTGATAGGTTGAGCTTGACCTCAGCCCCGGTTAGGGTGCCGAAGACAACCAGTTTCCCCCTTCGTCCCAAGACGCTCATGGAAGCGTCCCAGGCCGAGGTACCCAGCGAGTTAATCACCACGTCGGCCATCCTCCCGTTCGTGGCCTTCTCCACAACCTCTTTCATGTTGGAGTAATCTGCGATCTCGTCTGCCCCAAATTCCTTAAGCCATGACTTTCTTGACACCGCTATCACCCTCGCTCCCATCTTCTTGGCCAACTGAACTGCGAACATACCGGTGTTCCCTGAGGCCCCAAACACTACCACTGTCTTCCCGACTCCAACCTCAGTCTCCTTAAGGGCGTGGTACGAGGTGAGTGCTGCTACGGGTAAGCTTGCGGCCAGTGCCGAATCCAGGTTTACCTTCACGAGGTTCTTCTCCGGTACCACCATCTTTTCTGCCCAGCCCCCTTGGGTCACCAGGCTCATGATTCCACCATTTCTGCACAACATCTCATCCCCGCGTAGGCACATATCACAGTTGCCGTCAAACACCCTGTTATACACCACCACCTTGTCCCCAGGTTTCACGGTCTTCACGTGATCCCCTACCTTCTCTACCTCTCCATACACCTCTGCACCTGGAATGTGGGGCATGGGCTTCACCTGTATACCTGCCACGACAAAGTAGTCGATGGGGTTCACCCCAGATTCCTTTACCCTTATTACAACATCATGTGATCCGGGTTCGGGATCTTTTACCTCACCTACCCTTAGGTTTTCCAATCCAGATTTCTCAAATAGAATAGCTTTCATAAGTAAAGTGTATCCTTGTTGGATAGTTAAAGCTTTCCGCCCTAAAGTTGCTTTTTTCGCCATTTTGTAGTGGGTCCTTCGGGAGACTGCGGAAGGGATTATAGAGACTTTAACGCTTCCCTAAAAGCTGGGAAGTCTACTTCAACCCATGAACAGAGCATTCGTCATTGGGATAACTCTGATATTCTTGGTCTCCGTGATCACAGAAGTTATCGTGACCCACCTTCCCAACCAGGTCCCAGTTCCCTCCAACTCGAGCCTTGGCGGGAACCTCAACGTGACTACCTTGGTTCCGGGAATTTACGCCCATGAGGGGGTGGTTTGCCTGGTGTATTTCAGACCCTTTCAAACCGTGACCATCGAGGGGGTGACCTACGCTCCCATGAATCAGGGTCCTCCGAACGGCGTCTTCAGGCTTCAGAACTCCACTCCCCTGATCCTTCACAAGAACATCACCGTTGAGCTAGTGATAGACAACGTACCGCAAAACGTCACCCTGCCCGTTTTTCTTGAGCCCGTAGGGGTCCAACCTCACTCAATCCTCGTGATGAACGCAAGTAAGTCTTGACTTGAGGAAATTAATGCAATTAGGACATCCCTAAAGAAAGTTTATATAATTTGAAATCAAGCTTTATCCATGAGAAGTCTTCTGGGGTTCTGGTCAACCACTGCGTTTCTGCTGGTTCTCTCCTTCGTGGGTAGGAGCGCGACCTTGGGCTCGGAGTCCCTTCACTCCGTGCTGGATGCGATCGTGGTCACCCTGACCTGGATGGCGTCAAGGGTTCTGGACAGGAGGGACAACATCTACACCTACGGCATGCACAGGCTAGAGGTGCTGTACTCGCTCCTGAACGTGATTACCGTCGTGGTGGGAGTGGTGATCGGTTTAGTGTTCTCCGTGACTCTGCTGGTTCTCAGGGTGAGCGATAACCCGTGGATCGTGATGATGGCCTCCCTCGTGGCGTTGGGATTCTCGATCCTCTCGTCAACGGAACACGGAGATGAGATCAAGGAGGGGATAAGGATTCACGCACTCCTTGACTCCCTTACCTTTGCCTTAGGGGCAGTCGTGGGGTTCGTAGTCCTGATCACTGGACTTCCGTGGGTTGACCCCCTCGGCTCATTCCTAGTACTGGGAGTTTTGGCACTAACTAGCCTTGGAAACGTTAAGGAGGGGATCTACACGTTGATGGAGAGATCTCCCGTGAACGTGAAGGAGGTTGAGGACAGCCTCAAATCAGTTTTCCGGACAGTTCACCACGTTCACGTATGGAATATATGCCCTCACATGAGGGTGGCAACCCTGCACGTCATTGAGGAGCCTAATGTAACCCTTGGACAAATTGACGAAAAGAGAAGGGAGGTCGAGAGGATATTAAGGGACAAGTTCAACGTGACCCACGTGACCATCCAATTTGAGTCTAGGGATGAAGAGATCGAATCAGGTTTTGGTTCCTTAACTGGATGAGCTAAGGACAACGTAAACCCTTACGGATGTCCCATCACTGAGGGTTAGGTCCACGTAGTAGCTACCAGCCATCAACTGTAGGGGACCGAAGTTGACCTCGATAACGTTTGTACCAGGGTTAAGGTTTGACGTGGAAATTGATTGAGCCACGACCTGTTGATTGAGCAACCCAAGCGACGCGGAGGTTATACTCACACTCCTTACAGAGTACAGCGTGAACCTAGCTACCCCGCTCGGTGAGAGGGTGCCCAGGCCTACCTGATAAACCGGTTGAGATTGTTGGGGAGCTTGAAAGGTCCCTGATCTCACCTTGTTAACTGAGTTAGAAAATCCAAGGTAGAGTAGAATATATCCAATAAAATTGAGGAAAGGAATTACCTGAAGGATCGATCCAAGCTTAATGAATCCCTCTCCGTACCTAGTTCCAAGGGAATACTCGCTTATGATGACTAAGACGAGCCCAACAAATCCTACTATAGCGAAGATCAAGAGGGCTATAGCCAAGATTCCCAACAGTATCAGAGATGAGGGTGACGGAGGAGGCCCTGGCCTAACAAAGGTCAGAGATGGTAATGCCACAGATTGTAAAAAGATAAGTGATGGCACCACCCCCAGAAGGCCCACTATGGCAAATATCATGAGGATCGTGGCTCCGGTTATCCCATTCTTGGTTGGAATGTTAAGGCTAGAGAGCCCCTTGAATCCTTGCCTGGCATGATAGAAAACCAGTAGCTGAATTACTCCAGCTATCAGATCAACTACGATGTTAGGGATTATCAGGAACCTTGTGATGGGTAAAGGTTGAACTTGACCTTGGACAAGGGCATTTGGCAGAAATACCAGGTAATACGTTATAGAGTACACTGCCACTATCACTGAGCCCAGAATGCCGAGAAACGCGGAGGTCTTTAGCCTGGAGAGCGATTCCACCTCGATCTGATTAAAATTCACACTTGACTTTACTGCAGACGCGATTTAAAACCTTTCATAAGTCATTAATTAATCAGAGAGCGTGTGAAAACCTGAAATTTATGGCTTTGGAAGACCGGGATCTTCCAGAGTAGATATAATTTTGAGTTAGATTCTTTTGTCTCAATGTCGAAATCATCATGTGGATCCCAAGATAATAATAAGACTACTGGAGGAGAGGCCTAGATATAGAGGTAACAAGGTGTCAGAGGCTGGCCTGAAAAGGCTCGCTAAACTCGCTGAGGAGAACGTGGAGCTTATGAAGGAACTGGGATGTTTCAGGGTTGGCGGGGAAGTGTATTGGAGGACGAACTGTATAGGAGGATATTACTGAGCATTAAGGAGTTAAGGGGAAGCGAGACCGATAGGTTCCTAAAGTTCTTGGCGATCCTTAATTCCTTCCTTGAGGAGAAGGGTGAGGGTAGAGTAACCATTGTTGGAGGATTCGCAGCATAGATATTCTCGGGAAGAGGCTACAGAACCGGGGATGTGGACATCATTGTGGAGGGAAACGTTGAAGTTGTTAGGAGGGTATTGTCCAGGATCTCCGACCTTGGATTGAAGATAATGCTGCCCAGAATTAGAGAGATTTCGGAAAGGGGAATAGACATTGTATCTAACGTTTATGACAGGAGAAAGGAGCCTCTAAAACTGGTGGTGGACGGGTCCTATTGGGTGTATATATCCCCTCCCGAGGAGGTTATTATCAGTTACTTGGAGGCCTGGAAGCTCCAGAGGAGCGAGGAAGACAAGATGAAGGCGGTTCTAGTTTATTGTGCTCAGAGGAATTCCCTGGATCAAGGATATCTCCGTGACGAGTCCAGCAGAAGGAACGTTAATGATTACCTTAGGAAACTTGAGGAATACTGTTGAACTGGCTCCTCATTTCCCAAGTGCCTGTTGAACCGTTATGGCTCCCCTTCTAACCAGGTCATTGTCTTCACTTATTAGCTGAAGTCCTCTCCTCCTACTGAGGTAAAGGTAGACCGCGTCATAGTAGGTTAACCTCTCGTCATTGGCGATCTTGAGGACCTCATGGTTCAACCCAACGCTCTCCAGCGGTATGAACTCAAGGACATGTCTAAATGGCTCCAGAAGTTCAGAGTATCGCGTCTTCCAAAGGAAGTTACCAATCTCGTAAAGCACCAGATCCGCGCTGACGCATTCCTCCAGAAAAGATATGGCATCCTCGCGTAATCTCATCACAACCTCAATGATCGAGCTTGCATCAATCACGTACCTTGCCATCCTTGTCCCTGCTCTCCCTGATTATGCGGATCACGTCTTCCCTTGACACGCTAAGCCTTTCAGCAATTAGGGCAGCGCTCCTTCTGGCCTGTTCCCTCTCCCTCTCCCTCACCTCGTTCTCTAACGCCCTCCTAAGCACTTCAGACACGTTAACTCCGTACTCCTTGGCCTTTTCCAGCAGTTCCCTTCTCACCTTGGTAGACACTGTGACCCAGCTCATATCATTACTACCTCGTGGAAAGTAAAAAGTGTTACTACCTCCCTTGAGATCCCTGGCTCATGTGCACGACGAGAATTTAGCTTTGTCCCACGATGATACAATGTGACCATCAAGGACGAACTTAACAGGATCCTGTGGACAAGGCGGGATCTGGAGAATTACTCGGTGTTGATCGTGGATAGATTCAAGGGGCTGGTGGAAATTCCGTTTCCAAGGATAGAGAGAGTGGATAACACCTACATTTACCTAGATGATGATACCGTGATACCCATTCATAGGGTTATGGAAATCAGGATGAAGGGGCAGGTAATATGGAGCAGAACCGCCAATAGACGGTGAGCAATCACGCGGTCGCAAACCCCGTTTATCCTTTGAGAGCCGAGCTCTCGTGTGGTTACACGGGGAGATCTTTTCGCTCAAGCCGGGAGGCATCCTGTTCTCCGAATCCGCCTGACTACATCGACTGGTCCCCTGTGATTGAGACACTTCACGTGATACGTTGGGTCACCCAGATCCCTCCGGGACACGCTCCCAGGCCTAGCTTACAAACTGGACTAACCTGAAGAAGGACGCCGAGAACAGGTCCTTAACCAGATTAAGCCTGTTCAATCTCCTCAGATTCTCTCCCCTCGTTTCCACGGCCTTTCTCAGGACGTAATCTACCACGTACGAGAAGGGTACCTTCACCAGGGTCCTGTCGTGTTGCCAAACCCTGTACAGGACCTCGTAATACCTCTCAGTTTTGGGAAGTGGCACGATTATGGCCCTATACTCCAGGAACTCGTCGGCCCTTTCCTCATCAACGTAAACCATGGGGTAAATGTAGTTTTTATTCAGGGACTTCAGCACCTCTGCCTCAAGGGAGTACACGCAGGATCCCTGGACGCTGTTGAGGACGGGTGAGATCCAATGGTTCTCATTGAGGTTCAAGGCCTCCCTAATCTTTCCCAGATCGAAGTTCATTGCCGTCAACGAGTTCAGGTTGGAGAAGGTGACCTCCCCGAATCTCCTGGCTCTGAGCAGAAGGTTCACCACTTCCCTCTCCTCCCCGTAGCTCAGGAGGTCAGTCGTGATCAGATTAACCTTTCCGTGGGCCAAACCCTGTATTCTCATCTCCTCCTCGATCACGTGCTCGGGCACTCTTCTATTCCCCCTGTTCACCTCAACTTCCGCTAGTCCTGAGGGTGCCCTTATTGCAACGAAATGTTCAGCCTTCCTCCCGTAAATTATCCCACTCCCCTTCAAGGCCTCCTCCAGGTTCTCCTCGGCCTCTCCAATGAGTATGGAGTCAATCCAATCCTTACCCGTGAGTTGCCATGCCCCGGGTCCCCCAACCACAACCTTCAGGGAATTCCTCTCCTTGATCTCCCTCAATCTCCTCCCAAAGAGCTTGAAGGACTTCACGTAGGGAGGATCGTCCTGAATAACGTAGGATATTGCCTTACCGATCTCCGATTGACCCAGCGGATCGTTCACGTAAAGGCCTAGTATCTCGTTACGATATTTCCCCAGTTGCTCTGGGGGCACTATCTTACCTCCGGAGATCGACTCGACTTTCCTCAGCCCGTAGGGAGGGTACCTTAGCCGACGCCAAGTGCCCCTGAACGTGGAGGGATCGGCAGTGAGAATCATTGAGGAGATGTGGTTTTCACGACTAAATAACCTAGCTTATCCAACTCCCCAACTCCACAGGATCTCGTTACGTGCAACAAACGTGAACATATTTTTACTCCCGGACACATCTACCTTCATGGACTTTCACATCTCTAGGATTTCCCAAGTCCCACGATCAGAGGTCAAGATAAAGGGGTCCAGGGACGCGTTCATTCAATGGTTGGTCACCTCCGATCACGGTGCCCATTACGCTGTGAGGAAGTTCACCCTCCTTCCCCACGGCAGAATTGGAATGCATGTACACAAATATCAAGAGACAGTGGTGATCACGAAGGGGAAATGCGCAGTATGTGTTGGGGACCAGGTATACGAGCTACACGAGGGCGATTTCATTTTCATAAATGGTGGGGTGAAGCACGGTTTCCAGAACAAGGACGAACATCTGGAGTTCTTCTGCATCATAGATTATACCGACGACATGAGCATAACACTCCTTGAGGATGATTGTCCATAATCTTGTTTTTATCAAAACGAGATATTTCCCTTAAAAATGGGAGAAGCTTAATATTTGAAAGAAAGAGTTGATACCATGAGTAACGAACTTCAGGATAGGAAACCAGATGACGTTCTGGACCTGAGGGGGGAGGCATGTCCGGAACCTCAAATTGAGATAGTGAAGAAGTTGAATCACATGAAACCGGGCCAAGTTCTGGAGGTAATTAGCGACGAGGAGCCCATGAACGTGACAATACCAAAGATCTGCGAAAGCAGGGGTTACCCCTGCGTGTCAGTCAAGGAGGGAAACACGTACAGGATCAAGATCCTGAAGACTAAATAGATAAAGGGGAGAATACCTACTGAGTGTATGCCACAATATCAGATAATGGGGGACGATCTCCAGTACCTGAAAGTTCAACTTGCACCTCAGGAGGGTTTTTACGCCGATGCAGGTCACATGATAATGAAGACCGCATCGGTGAACATGCAGACCAGAATGAGGGGAGGTTTCCTTTCAGGTCTTAAGAGGGTGTTGACGGGAGGTTCTTTCTTCGTTACGGAGTTTTACGGACCGGGAGACGTTATACTCTCAGGGATATTTCCCGGGAAGATTGTACCAATACAGTTACAGGGCGGATCAATTCTGGTAGAGGCCCACTCCTTCCTAGGGGCGGAGACTAGCATTGAATATGACGCAACAATGGCCAGACTTACCGCAGGATGGTTAGGTGGAGAGGGGCTTTTCCTAGCTAGATTCAGGGGAGTGGGGAATGTATTCCTTCACTCGTATGGCGGGTTAATTGTGCGTGATCTTGCGCCGGGCGAGACGATCCAGGTGGAGGCCTCGCACCTAATGGCCTTTCAGGAGGGAATGAACTATTCGGTCCAGCTAGTTGGAGGCCTGAGGTCAGTGTTCTTCGCCCACGAGGGACTGTTCTTCGTGACCATTACTGGCCCAGGTAGGGTATGGCTTCACACGCTGACCGCAGAACAGTTAGCTAGCGCCCTAATCCCATACCTTCCCACAGGCCAGCAGGGAGGAATAAACATAAACTTCTGATTTTCTTGGATTTCTGGTCTGTTCACTTCATTTAATTCCCTTCAACAGCTCACCAAGTATCCTCACACCTTCCACTATTTCTTCCTCCTTAGCGAAACTGAAACTAAGTCTAAAGGAATTTCTTCCCTGTTCGCTAGAGTAGAAGAACTTCTCTCCAGGAATGAACTTAACGTCCCTTTTCAAGGCCTCCTTGAGCAGGGATGACGAGTCTAGTGCCTCTTTTCTGCATAGAGTGAAGAAACCTCCCTCTGTGTAACTGCACCCAGTGCTGGACGGGAAATATTCCTCTATTGCGTCGAGCATGACGTTCCTCTTTTTCCTGTAAAGGAGTACGGAGTTCTCGACTACGGCGTCCACGAGGTCTCTCCTGAGCATTTCCCCCACGATAAGTTGATCCAGTGTAGAAACTTGATGATTAATTTCGCTCTTGATAGTAGCTAACTTTTCGATCTCCCTTCCCTCATAGCCTATGAAGCCTACCCTGAGCCCTGGAGAAATGATCTTACTAAAACTTGAGATGTAGATTACTCTTCCTTCCTTATCAAGGGATTTAAGTGCAGGATAGGGAGGATCGTCATACATGTAGAACCCATATATGTCATCCTCAATGATCTGAAAGTTGAAGTCACTGGCCAACTCAAGGAGGTGTTTGCGCCTATCCTTGGTCATGACTCTCCCCGTCGGGTTGTGAACTGGGACTACGTAAAAGTACTTCACTGGGTCTGCCCACATTCGAAGTGCCTTTAACCTCTTCTCGAGGACGTCGGTCATGGGACCGTATTCATCCCAAGGGATTGGATATGCCCTTAACCCTCTGTAACTCATGGTACTTATGAATCCCTGAAACGTGGGTTCCTCAGAGGCTACCATGTTCTGCGAGAAAAGTTCAGAGAGTAAGTATATGGCCTCCTTAGCTCCTCCCGTTATAAGTATCTGATCCTCCTCCAAGGAGAATCCTCTCTTCCTAACAAAATTGGATATCTCTTTCCTGACCTCCTCTATACCTTCACTTGGGGCATACTGCAGGGTTGTTTCGCTCCTTTCTCTGATAAGGTAATCTACAATCTCACCCATACGCTCCCAGGGGAACGTTCTGGGATCAGGCAATCCTCCTCCTATGTTTATTGGCATATCTTTTTTCGATACTATGAATATAAGTTCTTTTTCTGTTGTCAGACTAATTCCAGATGATTCAACATTATTTTTAATTTTTATCCCATCTATATAAGAAGATTTTTATTGATGCAGATGACTGTAAACGAGAACGTGAGGATTCTCCTCACTGTTCAGATAAAAGGGTGAATTTGTTTTTATACTGTTCAATTTACATCTAAACATCTTGAAGAGTTCTCTGCTTTAGGAAAACTACTTACCGCTTTACACCCGGGCGGTTAGGACAGAGAAGGTAACAAGAATCTGCTTCAAGTTTTGCCCTAATCCGAGAGTTACCGTCGTGAGGATCCGTGCCGACCTTGAAACGTCTCAAAATCTGTATAAACGCCTAGATGGAAACGCATAAATTTGTAGAATTTACACTATCTTGCTATTTACACCCTGTTAAGAGTTAAAGTTATTACTAAAATAGTTAATAATTAAGTAGTTAAGTTTTTAAGCTAGTGAGGTCCCCAATTTACTTATGAATAGAACAGTAATCCTTCTAGTACTTGTCCTTGGGACGTTAATGGCCGCGGTTGACGGAACCATTGTTCTCTTGGCCTTACCTCAAATTGCTCAGGATTTACACGCAGATCTCTTTACGGCAATTTGGGTTCTCTTGGCTTACCTGCTGGTAACGGCCATACTCACAACTCAGACTGGAAGAATAGGGGATATTTACGGGAGGGCCAAGATCTTTAACCTGGGTTTCGTAATTTTCACCGTTGCCTCAGCGTTATGTGGATTGTCAAACTCCATTTATCTGTTAATTGCATTTAGACTAATTCAGGGGGTTGGAGGGGCGATGATGACTGCAAACAGCGGGGCAATAGTTGCAGATCACTTTCCCCCTAACATGATGGGGAGGGCTTACGGTTACACTTCACTGGGTTGGAACATAGGAGCCCTTCTAGGAATAGTCTTGGGAGGAACCTTGACCACTTTCTTTGGATGGCCTTACATCTTTTACATTAATGTCCCCATAGGGGTTGTAGCAACTATCCTTGGTGTGAAGTACATTAAGGACGTCAACAAGGTGAAAAGGGAACTTGACGTCACGGGAGCAGTACTCCTTGGAGTTGCACTGGTTCTCGTTTCCTATTCTTCCATTGTAATGGCGAGCGTCGGGGTTGATTCCCTGAATCTGGGAATACTGGTCGTGGGGATAATACTCGTTGGGGCCTTCATCTTTAACGAGAGTAGGGCGAAGAGTCCCGTGATAGACCTAAAGATGTTTAGGTACAGGCTCCTGGGTTACTCCTTGACCGCTACCTTCCTGCAGGCAATAGGGGGACTAGCCATCACCTTTCTCCTCATCATGTACCTTCAGGGCGTAAGGGGGCTATCTCCCCTAGATGCGTCCCTGTTACTTCTTCCAGGTTATGTTGTGGCCAGCTTCCTAGCACCCTACATGGGTAAGTTAACCGATAGGTATGGTTCCAGATGGTTTGCCACCGGAGGGATAGCCATCATCATGCTGTCTGTGATAATGTTCTATTTCGTGCTAACGCCGGAAACTCCTTACACATGGATACTGCTAATTTCTGGGATTAATGGTGTGGGTTCAGGGATGTTCTGGCCATCTAACACCAGTGCCATAATGTCAAGTGCTCCCAAGGGATACTTTGGTTCAGTCTCAGGTCTCTCGAGGACCCTTGGAAACGTGGGAATAATTCTGAGCTACGTGATAACACTTTCGGTGGCAGCGGCTGCAATTCCTAAGGAGGTGGCCTTTAAGATATTCTTGGGAACCTCCAAGTTAGATGGTGGGCTCTCCTCTATTTTCGTGGTAGGGCTTCATTACGCCTTCTTGATCTCGGCAGTGGTGCTGGCTGTGGCCACGTTCTTCTCCTTCCTTAGGGGGAAAGAGATACGTATGGAGGAGAAAGCCTAGAGGGGCCATCTTGGGGGACCGCTAATCCCATGGGAAACGTAAACCCTCTCCACCTTGAACTGCTTCACCTTCTCCACGCTTTTCCTGAGTTGCTCAAGGTCCTCGTAAATCAGGGGTAACCTGAGGCCATTTTTAGTGCCCTGTAGCATGTCTCCGACTAGTAGGGCCTTTTCATCCTCGACGTAGATGGAGATGGAGTCGTCGGTGTGACCTGGGGTATATATCACTATAACTCCCGGGAAGACCTCTCCCTCCTTCAAGGGCTCTGCCCCAAACACGGGGGTGAGCTTGGAGTTGAAGAATGGCGAGCCGAGAGCGAAAGCCAACTTAAGCAGTGAGGAGTGAAGAACTGGTTTTCTTCCCATTCCGTTAGTGAGGTACTTTATCCCGTTCTCATGTATCAGGTTTCTAGATAGCCTCAGTTCCCCCGCACTCCCTATATGATCACCATGGGAGTGAGTGTATATTACTGCCTCAATCCTTTTTGGATCCTTTCCCACTCTTCTTACCTCTTCCAGTATCCTGGCCCCATTACCGCGAGTCCCGGAATCTACCAGTATTAGCTTTCCCCTGACGTCCAGTAGGAATGCCTTAACGAACCTCAAATTAATCTCGTGAATCATATGAAGTGTAGTGTGAGAGGAGTAATTTGTCTAACGGAAATCTGGAGTTGGAGACCAACTAGACGGAGTAACGCACCTATTACGGTCTCGAACTCTAATGTATCAATCTTAAAAATCCCTAAAATCCATGAAAAATACAGCGTAAAATTATGAAAACTACAAGTAAGATCTATTAATCAATCGACTTTCCCACATCTGCCTGTTGTCGACAACAGGAATACTAAGTATCTTGAAAGCCACAGGTATTGGTAAGACTTCGCATGGAAAACTAAAATTCTTCTTAGGGTAATTATTAACTAGTCAATAAAAATGGAAGAATCAATCGCCAACTCACGATTCCTTTGAAGGACAAGGAGCTCAAAAACTTTCCGCGATAGAGGATTGAGGAGTATAAATCAATGGTAGAACATCATTGATCTTCATCATGAGACCCAGAATCGTCAAAGGAGACACGTATCTCCTCCGAAACAATTCTCCAGCCGTATACGAGATAAACTAGATAAAATCATATTATCATTATGTTTAAACTCTTCACTTCCGCTATAATTAATTAGAGATAACAATAGATAGTATTCAATAACTTCACCTTAATAATGAATGTCTTTAATAAATCTACCGTATAATGCTTATTATCTATCAATTATTGACCATATTAACATGGAAACTAAAAATTACTTAAACAGAATCGTAGTAGATAATCCTAATTTTCGTAAGTCAGCGGGACTTCTCTCCATGATAGCCTTTTCCTTGGGCAATATCATAGGATCGGGAATTCTGCTCCTGCCCGCTGTAACCGCATCAATGGCAGGTGGTCTAACTCCACTTGTGTGGTTAGCTGGAGGAATAATGTTACTTCCCTTAGTTTTTGTGTACTCTCAGCTTGCGAAAATGTATCCGGTAGTGGGTAGTAAGGTAAGATTCGTTAATGTAACCCACGGCAAAGTTCTTGCCTCTTCCGTAGGATGGCTCTATCTCATAGGAACGTTGTTTGTGGTACCGATTGAGGCTGAGGCTTCCCTACAGTACCTTTCCTACATCTTTCCATCTTTATGGAGTAACGGTTCCCCAACCTTAGCGGGTGATCTCGTCGAAATAGGCATTGTTTCCGCAATTTACTTCCTAGTTTACATGGGAATTAGAACTCAGTCCCTAAGTGTGAATGTTATAACTTACACCAAGCTTGGGATATTGGCACTTTACGTAGCTCTTGTGGGGATTCTCGCGTTTCATCCTTCAAACTTTACCATTCCAACCCAATCGGGCACATCAACCTTCCTAGATGCCATAGCGTTAACGATGTTCGCGTACGGAGGATTTAGAAGCGCTATGGTATATGCTGGTGAAAGCAAAAACAAGAACCAGACCGGAAAAGCCATACTGATTGCCTTCCTGCTTTCCATGATTGTCTACACCCTTGTTCCCATAGTTTTCATAGGTTCCCTCACGCCTGAAATTCTAGGTCACGGATGGGGATACGTTTCAAAGATGAGTGCGCCTTTAACTCAAAGCGCTTTAATAGCCGGTATACCAGTGCTTGGAGCACTCTTCATCATAGATGGTGTAATCTCGCCCTCCGGTGCATCTTTAATTGGCGCTGGAGACATCAGCAGGTACATGTATGCTCTGGTCAAGGTGGGCAGTGCTCCCAAGGGACTGGGAAAGGTAAGCGAAAAGCGTGGAATTCCTGTTATTCCAACGTTACTCTCCCTCTTAGCTTCGATAGTGCTGTTATTTGTTTCTCCTACGTTTGAGCAGTCAATTGGCTACCTCATTGCAGCTCATGTGCTGGGTTACGCAACAGGGCCTATTAGCCTGTATGTTCTCACTTCCAACAGAGGATATAAGGCCATTTCCATGGTTGGATTTATAACATCTGGCCTCATATATACTTGGCTGGGATTCCCTAAGACTCTATTTGGCACCCTGATCATAGGGGTATCCATGCTAGTAATGGCCATGATAAACAGACCCGTGAAACCAGCATTATGGTACGTGGGATATGCTATGGTATTAACAACTATAAGTGTTCTGGTTTCTAACACCATTTATGAGATTATTGCAACTTTAGCTCTGGCACCCGTATTCTTTGCTCTAGCCATAAAATCGGCTAAGGGATCTGGAGAAGTAGAAGCCTAGATGAAAAATGACCACTCTTTACCCCTTTAGATCTGCCTTGTTAATAGAATCTTTTTAATATAGCGCAACCTCTTTTAAAATAGTTCTAAGAAATTTCCTTTAATATTTATTTTTTGATTGTGTAATCTCCATAATGATCAAAAATGTTTCTCACACCAAGGGAACAGGAAAAACTACTCATCACTGTAGCAGCGGAAGTGGCAAGGAGAAGAAAGGCTAAGGGGCTTAAGCTAAATTATGTGGAGGCTCTCTCGATAATAACGGACTTTGTGCTGGAGAGTGCAAGAGAGGGTAAACCGATGTCTCAAATAATTAAGGAGGCACAGAACCTGCTCACAGAAGATGACGTTATGGAAATGGTACCCTCCATGCTTGAGGTGGTTCAAGTTGAAGCCACTTTCCCCGATGGGACCAAGTTGGTGACCATCAGAAATCCCATACCAGGGAGGTCTAATCACATAATTACCGCTGAAGGAGAGATAGAGATAGCAAAGGACGAAGTAGAGCTAGAGGTAACTAACACGGGAGATAGACCCATTCAAGTGGGCTCCCATTATCACTTCTTTGAGGTCAATAGGGCTTTGAAATTCGATAGGGAAAAGGCATTTGGGATGAGACTGGCCATTCCCTCTGGGACATCTGTGAGATTCGAGCCTGGACAGGCAAGAGTGGTAAAGTTAAGGCCTATAGGTGGGGCCCGCAGGGTCGAGGGTCTGAACGGCCTCACTGAAGGAAGCTTGCATAGCAAGGAGCAGGCAATACAAAGGGCTAAGGAGAGGGGGTTCACTTGAAAATTTCAAGGGAGAGATACGCAGAACTATACGGACCAACAGAGGGGGATAAGATCAGACTGGGTGACACAAACCTAGTTATCACGGTCGAGAAGGACATGATTAGAAAGGGTGATGAACTTGTGTTTGGTGCAGGCAAATCCGCCCGTGACGGATTGGGTCTTCTTCCGACGGTGAAGGAAGAGGAGTCCATGGATCTCGTTATCACAAATGTGGTGATAATGGACCCTTTACTTGGAATAGTTAAAGCCGACATAGGAATAAAGGACGGAGTCATCGTGGGGATAGGTCATGGTGGTAACCCATTTACCATGGATGGAGTTGACTTCGTGCTGGGACCGTCGACCGAGGTAATTTCTGGAGAGGGGTTAATAGCCACTCCAGGTTTCATAGACACTCACGTTCACTGGGTTGCCCCACAGCAGGTATACGATGCGATCTCCGCAGGCTTCACGACCTTAATTGGCGGAGGTACCGGTCCGGCCGAGGGGACCAAGGCAACCACGGTCACCCCAGGATCTTGGAACTTGAGAGTGATATTTTCTGCCCTGGACCAGTATCCCGTAAACTTCGGTCTAACTGCGAAGGCGTCATCAACGTCAGTTAGCATGGAGCAAGTGCTGAACCAGGGCGCGTGTGGATTCAAGATTCATGAGGACTGGGGAGCCATGCCGAGGGTAATTGATGAAACCTTAACCTTGGCTGACCAGAGGGACGTGCAGGTCACTATTCACACAGATACATCTAATGAGAGCGGATTCCTCGAGGACACCTTAAGCGCGATTGGCGGTAGGACTATTCACGCCTATCACGTGGAAGGTGCGGGAGGAGGTCACGCTCCAGACATCATTAAAATTGCAGGAGAACCCAACATACTTCCGTCCTCAACTAATCCCACTAAACCCTTCACAGTCCACACATATGAGGAACACCTGGAGATGCTCATGGCAGTTCATCACCTGAACCCAAAGGTACCTGAGGACGTGTCCTATGCGGAATCCAGAATCAGGGCTGAAACCATGGCTGCCGAGGATTACCTCCACGATCTTGGGGCAATAAGCATGATGTCTTCGGACTCGCAAGCCATGGGAAGGATTGGGGAGACAGGAATTAGGACATTCCAGCTTGCTCATAAGATGAAGGAACTTAACCTGATCCCCATGCCTGACAATCAAAGGGTCCTGAGATATCTCGCAAAAATAACCATAAATCCTGCCATAACCCACGGTATATCAGAGTACGTAGGATCCCTGTCCCCTGGAAAGCTGGCAGATATTGTTCTGTGGGACCCTAGGTTTTTCCCCGCGAAGCCCTACATGGTTATCAAGGGCGGAGCCATCTCATGGGCCCTAATGGGTGAAACCAACGCCTCTATTGCATATGCTCAGCCTGTGCTTTACAAACCCATGTTCGGATTTACAGCGCCGGTATCCCTGCTATTTTCCTCACTGGATGGGGTAAACGAAGCGGGGAAAAATGTCAAGAGGAGAGTGGTACCAGTAAGAAATACTAGGACCATCTCGAAATCTCACATGAAACTTAACGATGCTACGCCTGAGATAGAGGTGGACCCTGACAAATATGAGGTTAAGGTCGATGGGGTAGTCCCGAAGATCCCGCCTTCTAAGGAATTGCCTCTAACCAGATTATACTTCCTGTTTTAGGTGAGGTACATGGAGAACGTGGTGAGAATAACTTCCCTTCCTGTCAGGGAAGAGGTGAGGGAATTGGTGACAGACAGAAGATCAATAGAGATGGGCAGAGTAAAGATCACCCTAGAGGACGGGATACACGTTCTAAACATTAAGGGACTAAAAGACGGGGATGTATTCGAGTTTAAAGGTAAATATTGGAGACTAGTTCAGAGGGAGGAGAAAGTAATACGGATAGTCCTGAGAGAACCTACGGAGAGTTTCAGGGTTGGATTTGCGGTGGGTAACCTTCACATGAAGGCAATGGTGTTGGGAAACGAACTATATATCCCGCTTGAAAATCCCAACCTTCCTAACTTACTCTCTCAATTCAAGCCAGAGGTCACGGAGAAAAAATTCATTCCCAATGTGGAAATACCCATAGAGGGAGAGGTAGTCCAGTTTGTCGATCCCGATCATTAGGGCCTTTCACCTTTTCGACGGTTCACTTCCTCTAGGTGGTTTCAATTACTCCTTCGGGGTTGAGGAAGCCTATTACGAGGGAATCGACGTGGAGGGCTTCATTGTCACAACTTTCAGGAATGTGATTGAGAAGGGAGACATCCCAGTGGCTAGGATTGCCTTCACTGATCCGTGGAAGGCCAACGATATCTCTATTGCATCCAAGCTTACCAGGGAGTTGAGAGAGGCATCAATAAACATGGGCAAGTCCCTAGCCATGTTGGGACTTTGTAATGACGATTTTGTTAATGAAGTTAGAAGAGGTCTAAGGGGAAGCTATCCTGTGGTGATAGCTAGGTGTTGCGTCGCGATGAAGATAGATCAAGTAGCCTGTCTGGCAGGGCTAGCGTATTCTGAGTTAGCACAAATGGTGTACTCGGCGGTCAGATTGGGAGCGCTAAACTTCATACAGGGACAGAAACTGATTACGCGGGTACTGGAGACTGTATCATTACAGGAGGAGTTCGAGCCATTCTCCCCTTTACTTGACGTGTTGTCTAAGAAACATGAGGAAAGGGAGCCAAAGGTGTTCATGTCATGATCAAGGTAGGTATTCTGGGACCTGTTGGATCTGGAAAAACTAGCTTGATTGAGTTTCTCGCTAAGGAGTATTCGGAAAGGGGAATCAAGGTTGGAATCTTGACGAATGACGTGGTATCTGCTTACGATGCCATGAGAATTTACCATAACCTAGTGGAAAGGTTAAGGATTCTACCTAGGGAAAACGTGCTGGGCTTGGTCACCGGAGGGTGCCCACACACTGCCATAAGGGAAGATCCGTCCCTCAACCTCAGGGCTCTAGAAACACTTGAGGAGAGAGCAAATCCAGATCTCGTGTTCATCGAGAGTGGGGGTGATAACGTTATGTCGACCTTCAGTTCGTCATTGGCCGACTTCACAATTTTTGTTTTAGACACGTCGGCAGGAGACAAGTATCCGGGGAAGGGTGGAATTGGGATAACCGAGAGTGATCTCCTAGTGGTCAACAAGATAGATCTTGCCCCATATGTGCAGGCGGATCTAAATAAGATGAGAGAGGACTCACTAAGGGTTAGGAGAGGAAAACCCAGCGTATTTATCAGCCTTAAAACCGGCGAGGGCACACGAGAGCTCATAAGAATACTGGACGAGGAGCTTGGACTTGAAAGGGTATTTGGAAATAAGGGACAATGAAGATAGCCTAATCATAGAAAGGAAGGGCACACTTAACGCTATTCTCACGCAAGATCTTGTGATACTGGTCAATCCTTCGGAAGTGCTGGCCAATGACGACGAGTTGGAATATGACATCGAAGTTAAAAGGAAAAGGGTCACTGATCAAGCATCTACAAAAGTTCTCTCAGACTCAAACGTTAAAATAAGGGCCAAGGTTAGGCTCCTTAACTCGGACTACCTAGTACATCCCTTCATCTTCTACAATAGGGCCAACTTACTAATCGAGAGTGACTTTTACGTTGAGGGAAGTGCCACCATTGTGGAGGCGTATATTCCAGGTAGAAGGGCTACGGGAGAGAGATTCCTTGAGGGAAGTGTTAAATCTGTTACCAGGATATATAGTGGAGATAAACTCTTGATTTACGACGTATTTAGAATGAAGGATGGGGATTACCTTAATCCCTGGCTAATGGGAGACGAGTGTCTCCTGACAATATACACCGTAAAGGATGGGGATTTCTCGTTCTCAAGGGAGATATTGCCATACACCAAAATTTTTCGTAGATGGACTGAGCTCACCAATATCTGGTTCTAGACTAGTCCTACTAAATATACTCGAATCCAGTCTAGATAGGATTTATCTATCTAATGTTCCAAAAACTATACTATCATAAACATATCGTGATAAAATTCAAGCTTTCCTTACAAAGGCCCTCAACATTTTATAGGCTGGTTCCTTGCTCATGGGATCGGCCCTCCAATCCATTATCCTGTTAGCCCTTCCCCAATGAAATGGCATGAAGGCAGTATTATTGGATACCCAGTCAACGCATTTGACCAACGCCTTTATCTGCCCTTCATTAGTATTTATTTCAACTTCCTCTCCACTTTCTACGCTCAATTTGGAACACTCTTCTTGTCCTAGAAAGATGTAATCGTCTTGTCCTAAGCTAGATAGTAACCAGCTCTTAGAGGATCTACTCCTTGTATTCCAATGCATTTTAGTTCTGCCTGTAATAATGAAGAGATTATTTGTTTCTATTTCAAGGTCGGTCTCGTATTCGATCCCCTTGGTTCTAAACAATCTAGGTTGAATTACTGATTGATTATTTGGCCATCTATGCCCATACTTCAAATCGTCGTAAGTCATGTCAGATATATCATCCATTCTTCCTCTCGTGAGCTCCTTGAACTCGTTAAAAATTTGCTCCACTGACCTGTACTCCAATTCAAATCCCATGGCAACACCCAACTCCCTGACTATTTCCCAATCAGGTTTAGCTTCCCCAGGAGGATTTCTCAGCTTGGATAGATATCCTACAGTTCGATCACCTGCAGTATGTATTCCTTCCCTTTCGGACCAAGTAGCTGCAGGAAGAACTATATCTGCCTCCCTCGCCGTTTCTGTAAGGTAAGAGTCCTGTACAATTACCAGATCTAGATAGGAAAGGAGATCCTTAAATTTACTGGCCTCGGGCAAGGAGATAACGGGGTTTGTCCCTATTATCCATAGGGCCCTAATTTTCCTTTCCTCCATTAACTTATACATGTCGGTGATGGTGTTATAGCTTCTAGGTATGGAATACCTTGGTATACCCCAATAATCCTCTACCTCTCTTACTTCCTGCTCGTTATTAACGTACCTTAATCCCGGAAGCATGCCTGCCAACGCGCCCGCTTCCCTGGCTCCCATTGAATTATGTTGTCCAGTCAATGGTAATACACCAGTACCAGGTACGCCTAAGTTACCAGTGATCATGGCGAGAGTTGAGATCAGGATACCAGTATCGACTCCCCTATATGTTTGATTTACCCCCATCCCCCACATAAAGATGGTCTTACTCTCCATTATTCTCTTAGCTATGGATATAATTACATTCTTATCAACACCTAGTAGTTGCGATACCCTTTCCGGTGGAAACATAGTGGCTATCTCTCTGAATTCCTCAAACCCCTCTGGAATAATTTTAGCAGAATCCAATATTACGCTAGCTATGGAATTCAAGAGGACTATGTCCCTTCCTGGTTTAATTTTCACGTGAATGTCTGCCTGTAATGCGGAATCCGTTGTCACAGGATCAACTACTATCACCACTGCTCCCTTCCTTCTTCTAGAGATAATTCTTGTCCATAGAACAGGAAAATTGGATGCTGGATTTACTCCCACCAAAAAGAAAGTCTCGGCTCTCTCTATCTCGTCATATGATGCTGTAGGGGAAGGATCACCGAAGCTAAATTTCAAAGAATGAGCAGCGCTGGCCATGCATAGCCTAACATTCGAGTCGAAGTTAGGGGTTCCAAGAAGGCCTTTCCCCAACTTTACGGTCAGGTATTGATCCTCTGTCGGTATCTGAGCCCCAATGTAAATTCCTAGGGATCCCTTAATTCTCAATATTTTCTTTAATTTTCTTGAAATAATCTCCTTGGCCTCAGACCACGTAATTTCCTTGGAATCTTGAAGGGGATATGTTACTCTTCCCGAGTCTAAGGTATCCAACAGTGTGGCTCCCTTAACACACATGATTCCTCTGTTAGTCACATAATTTTCAGGAATAACCTTTCCATTGACACGAAGTTTGCAGCCCACCCCGCAGTAAGGACATATGGTGCTCATGCCCTCATCGCCTCACTCGCTCTAAGTAGAAGGACCGATAGAACTAAGGAGATGATTGCAAGGATAGTAAAGACTAGGAATGAAGCAGGAAAGTTCAGCAACGTAGCTACGTAACCCATTATGGGTGGAAGGAGGAGACCGCCAGCGGAACCTAATCCGCCCACGAGGCCTGAAGCTCCGCTGACTGCAGTGGGAGAGTACCTAGGAACCAGTTTAAACACTGCGCCGTTAGCCATTCCCATTCCCACAGCAATTATAATTTCCGCAACTACTGCTAGGGAAAGGGAAAACGCGAAGAGGAAGACCAAGCTTCCTACTATCATTGTTAGGTAGGCTATAGTTGACACTAGCTCTCCATTAATCCTATCTGAAATCCAACCTCCTGGTATCCTTACTACAGCAGTCAGTAGCGAGTAAATAGTTCCAGTAAGGATACCAGCTTCCACTGGAGTTAGGTGAAGGAAGCTTTTCCAATATAGGGGAAGCCATTCTGTTAAGGCCTCAAATCCACCGAATGAGGTCAAATACATGAAGACTAGAGCCCATATTCTAGGGCTCCTTAACGCCTTAACCAGGGATCTTGATAAGGAATGAGACGGAACGATGTCCAAACCCATGGATTTAGATAAGGCCTCAGCGTCTTTCCTAGTCTTCCCCTCCTTCAGGAAATGAAGAAATGGAGGATCTATGGATACCAATATGTAAATTAGTATCATTATACTAAGAAAAAGGGCCCAGGCCACATAGGAATATACTAATCCTAGGTATGATAGGGCAAAGGGAAGAAGTGTAGTGAAAATGCCTGGGGCTGTGTTACCCAATCCCGCAAAAATGCCCAGGGCCTTTCCCTGCTCTTTCTGGGGAAAGAAATAGGAAACGTATGTGACGCCACTCGAAAATGTGGAGATTCCAGTCCCCGCCAAGGCACCAAAGAGCAGGAGTAGATAGTAGATAAGTTGGCTGGAGAGAGAATTTAGATGCATTAGAGTGAAGATGATACCCAAGAGACCTAGCAATCCCAAGAGCAACTGTAATAGGATGGTTTTGCGCCCTAAATTATCTACTAGAAGCGAAAAGGGAATTCTCAGGAAGGCACCAGTTAAGGTTGGAATTGCAACCAACCAAGACACTTCAACCAGGTTAAGATGAAGGAGTGGCCCTATCCTTAAGGCTGTCGTTCCAAACAGGGCAACTGCTGCGAAGCCTGCAAAGAAGGCTAAGGTACCTGAAACCAATCCCCTATTCCTCACTCTGACCACCAGCTTTAAAGGAAGGAATTTCCATTAATTTTCTCCTTATTTCTTCAATATTTTCTAAGTCTATCCCCTTTAACTTGTCCACAACTAGAAGGTAATCCTCGTAGTCGACTTCACCTACCACTTTTCCTATGCTATAATTATTGCCATTTACATATATTTTCAGAGCTCTTTTCCCGTTTCTCATAACTGCTCTGAATCCTAAATCCGCAACCTGATGCCTTCCACACGAGTGGGAACAGCCGGAGATATGAATACGCATTTTACTGTCTGAGGCAGTTTTTAACAGATCCTCGGCCATTTTTGTAGTAGAAATTATTGCAGGAGGGCAATAATCATCTCCAATGCATGCCTCGACAACATTTTTAAGGTAAGGATATTCAACGGACTCTGCACCTTTAGGTAACTCCCTGACAGGAATGAATATCGCCTGCGAATTAAAGAGCGAGACAAAACCTAAGTTCTCCCTTGCAATCTTGGCAACTTCTTCGACTTCCTCCCAATTCAGCCAACCACCCCTAGTTCTAACAACCATTAACTTTGCGTTGAGGTGTGAGGATGGTATGCCCTTAATCCGCTCTATCTGAATCTTTTCAATTTCATTCAGGATCATTTCCTTAACCCTTTCGGAACCGTATTTTTGCACTACCCACTTGAATCCCCTTTTCTCATTCTCTCGCTTCAGGATGTTGGTAACCGCTATGGAGATCCTCTTGGCGTCAGCGAGCGTAACTCCCTCAAATAGCTTGATGCCCTGAAAATCATGGTCTCCAATTCCCCCACCCACCCACACGTCGAAGAGATCTTCACCTCTGGCTACAATTCCCACATCCATTATTACGGGAACCGAACATCCCTTTTCACATGCCGAGACAGAGATCTTTACCCTTTTTGGAAGTTTGGGAAATTCGTACTCTGGATTATGTCTGAAGAAGGAAGCTATCTCAAGGGAGGCCTTAATTGCATCTGTCTTAGCAAAGGGGCAAATGTAAGATGGACATGGAAGGACGTTTCTAACCGATGCCCCACAGGAATCCCTTGGATCCAACTCGACACTCTCAAGCTCTCTCAGCACCTTCTCCTTATCAGATAGCTGAATTCCGTAAAGTTCTACATCTCCCCTTGTTGTAAAATGAACTCTTCCATCTCCTTTCTTAGATATATTGGCTAAGACCTCTAGTTGCTGGTACCACCATCTAGAGGGATCCCGTTCTTTTCCTTGCCTTATCCTTATGGAGATAAGATCGTTATCTCCTCTGCTTGAATAAATTCCCTTAAATCTTTCTGGGTAGAGTGATTTAAATTTCTCACTATATTTCATATATAAGCCCTCAACATAAAATAGATTTTATATATTCTCCCCTTTCATAGTAAATACTTTCTAATTATAATGATATTTAACCTTTAATTGCCAAGGCATAAAAGAGTCATGTTTACATTTTATAGTTGGTCAGAACGTTTTGTCCACGTGTCAGTTGTAGACATACTATAAATGTGGAGGACCTGATTCACTTAATTCTCTTTAATCTTCTACGCTGGAAATACTTAAAGTTGTCAGAATCTAGTATGAACATGTGAAAATAAGGAGGATAATTAGAGACAGAACCTACAATGAATTCCTGATGGATCCAATAAATCGCAGACTAATGGATAACATTACCGTCCTAGAGAATAAAATTTTTGATTTAAGCAGGTTGGTGAACTTACAAGCTTACATGGAAGGCTTCACGTTCTATACTTCTTCAAGGTACAGGGGTATACCCATCGACGTTATTCCTAGAGTTATTAGTTCAGATTTTTACTCTAGGATATCCGATTATCTAGTTAAAAGGAACCTAGTTCTTAACCACTTGGTCAAGGAAATTTACCAGGAGAAATCCGTGCACATACCTGATTGGATAGTCAAGACTACACCCTTTTTCAAACCGGAAATGATGGACTTCTCCCCACCCAAGGGAATATACATCTATGTGAATGGTGCTGATATTGTTAGAGTAAATGGTGAACCCTACATTCTTGAGGACAACGTAAGGGTGCCCTCAGGAATAGCCTATTCTTATAGGGCATTCGAATACGTTCATCGATTTTTACCTGAACTATCTCAGGGTTACAGCGTGGAGGAACCATCGGGTTTAGAATATCTTTACGATACACTTCGCTACGCGAGTGGAAGCAAGGATCCCGTAATCGTGCTTTTAACGGACGGTCCCCTAAACTCCGCTTACTTTGAACACAGGTTCATTTCTGACAAACTCGGGTTTGTGTTGGCAGAGCCCAAGGATATACAGGTGAACCAGGGAGAAGTTGTGGTAAAGACGTTAGATGAGGGGGAAGTTCACGTTGACATAATATACAGGAGAATTGAGGACCTTGAGTTGCTCACTCCAGATTTGATGAGGGCATATCTACGCGGGTGGGTTACCATTGCCAATGCCCCAGGCGTCGGAGTAGCTGATGACAAGGCAACCTTCGTTTGGATACCATTCCTAGCTGAGAGATATGGAATTTCCCTTAAAGAGGTTACACAGCCCTTTACCATATGCCTATATGAAAGGGAGAACCTTCAAAGGGTGATTAATAACCCCTCGAGTTACGTGATAAAGAAGAGGGAAGGCTATGGAGGCATTGGTCTCTCCATAATGAAGGATGAGAACGCCAGTGTCCTAAAGGAGTTGGTAAAGGAGTATGAGAACTTCATAGCGCAAGAGGTTCTCGATTTCGACACCGTGGTCTCTGCGATAAATGACTCGTTTTACGAGACTTTTGCAGATTTCCGCTTCTTCACATATTACGATAGGGTGGCCACAGCAGTTTTAAGTCGAGTCGGTGTGGTTGGAAGTAGGGTAACAAATAACTCTTCTGGAGGGATGGTGAAACCGGTGTGGATTACGAGGTAATCTATAGGAGCGTTTACGAGTACGAGGCGGACGTAATCGTGAACGAGAACACCTGTAGGATAGTGCCCTACGACGGTGATAATCAACGGCTTTTGAAGCACGAGGTCGATTCCATTCCACAGGGTTATAAGACGTATTTTAGGGATATTTTTGACAATATAGTTTATAAAATAAAGGTTACAGAAGTCCACAAAAGATTGGAAATTTATTCTGAGAGCCTGGTAAGGGTGGACACCAAGGCGATAAGAGTTAACTACGATTTTCCTTACGATTACGGATTCAATCAATTTCTCTTGCCCACAAAACTTGTGGATCCTGAACCCTTTCAAAAAATCGCTAGTGAACTGACAAAGAATGTTAAGAGCATGGGTGAAGTAATAGAGACCGCCGTGAAGTTTGTAAGGGACAGAATAAAGTATGCCCCTGGAGCAACTGACGTCACCACGACCGCATATGATGCCTTTAAACTGGGTATGGGGGTTTGCCAGGATTACACTCACGTTACCTTAGCGATTTTAAGGGCTCTGAAAATTCCCGCCAGATACGTCATGGGAGTGGTTAACGATAATCCAAGGGCTACTCATGCGTGGGTTGAGGTCATGATGCCAGACGGAACTTACGTGGACGTTGATCCAACAAGAGGAAGGTTTTACAACCTAGGATATGTGAAATTTGCCATAGGAAGAGATTTCGCTGACGTAAGTCCAATAGTTGGGAGCTTCATGAGCTCTGGTAAGGGTCAACTGAAGAATGTGATGATTAAGGTGAGGAAGGTTGCTGACTAAGAGTTTAGCTTACAGAATTTACTGGACGGGAAGGTACCTGGAAAGGATAGAGAACATTTGTAGGATCTCGATAATAGCGGTCAACAATGGCAGCAGTTTGGACTCGATAGCCAAGGGATATGGATTGAAAGGTGAGAAGGAGCTCTTCGAATATGTTAGGATGTCCTTAGAGCTACTTCGGGAGAACATAAGAAGTTTTGCTAATGAGAAACTGATGATCGAGGTTAACGAAATGGAGTCAAGGATAAATTCACCTAAGGATAACCTGGTAAGTTACTTCAGCGATATCATCTCTAGTGCCATGAGGCTGGGGAATAGCTTAGAAGGATACTTCAATGAAAGAATATACAACTTGAGGATGAGATCTCAACAGGAGAATCAGCCTGAACCCAAGTGAATTGTGATCGGGTTCGTAGAACAAAATCTAGAAGTAAGGTCGCGACTAATTGAGTGACTTCGATATAACTACGCTTGAAGGTCATGTGAGTACCTTTCTAAGACGCGGGGACAATTCTTAGCGAACTAGTTTTCATGCCATCTTTCGATCATGGAGTGAACATTTTACATAGACTCTATCCATGAATGAGACTTATCGCCTTTACCTTAAATGACCTCAATAGACCCTTTTCGAGTTGCCTCTCAATAACTACTAAGACTCCCCTAAATATTCCGCTTTGATATTCGCTTCCTGGGTTTGCTATTTTCGTTTCTCCAATCTTGTCTACCCCGGGAGACTCATGAATGTGGCCGTGAAGTCCCACTAAAGGCTGATATTTCTGTATCAGGTCATGCACTGATCTAGAACCTACGTGTGATCTTTCCTTTCTCTCATTTACTGCCAGATCCAATTTTGTATTGAAAGGCGGAACGTGAACATTCAATACCGTTTCCTTAGGATTTACCTTTTCAATTAATCTCTCAAGCCTTATGTAAAGGGTGGAGTCTGGCACTTCCCTGTACGTCTGAAAGGGAGTTGGATTCACAAAACCTTCACATATCATTTTGAGGTCGCCCAACTCTATCACCTTACCCTGACACGTCTCGATGCCATAGGAGTTCAGTAGAGAATCCAACTCCAATGGATCATCATTTCCCAAGTTCCATACTACGAAGAAATTAGAGTTCTCCATTTTCTCCCTCTGTATCTTTACCCACCTATCTACCTGTGCCTCCAGCCTCTCTAGTACTACCTTCCTCAAGGCTTCCCTATTGCCTAGGGTAAAGTCTAGTTCCTCTTTACTCATGATTATGGGCATCCTACCCGTTATCATGTAGTTCTCCTGAAGGGCTTCCAGGTTTACTTTCTTTCCATCAACATAATAATCTCCTCCTTCCCTCATAACAAAAATGAAATCCTTTGAGAACATGTCTCCCCCATATACTAGATAATTTACATCGTACATCTTGGCTGCGTTCAACGATTTTCTAAAGGCAGTTTCTGATCCATGAATGTCACTCGTAAATAGTATTTTAGTTTGCAATGGCATAAGTGTTAAAACGTGGACGTGAATTTAAGCCTTAAAACAAAAAATTATAAATATATAAAAAGTCGTGATAAATCTTAACTTGGAGACGTTAAAATTTTCACGAATGACTAGTTTCGATTTTAAGAGAAATTATGGATTCAATGCATAAGGAGATCAGGATCTTAAGAAAACAGGTCGTTTCCGAATAAAATTTTTACGCTAAGGGTGGGAAAAGGTGTAGAATAGGATATCCCGAATTTCCTTTAACAAAGATCAGCCCACTATAAACTGGTTACCTTTAACTCTCCCATCTTCTAGCAAGATAAGTGTAGAGTGAAGTATGCCCTGGTTAAACTCACTACCTGGATTTATTATCACTGTCCTTCCGATCTTATCAAACGCTCTGGACTCGTGAATATGTCCGTGTATGCCTAGCATTGGTTGATATTCCTCTATTATCTTGCGAATAGCCTTAGAACCTACGTGAGTCATGACCACATCGCCTCCCTTTACTACTGGTTTCAAGTCGGCAGAGAGTAACGGTGCATTATCAAGGGAAGTATTATATGGAGGAGCGTGAAAATTGAAAATTGCCTTTTCTGGCCTCTCTAACTTCTCAGCCATTCCCCTCAGATTATACATCAGCTCGTCCTCGGACATTTCTCTAGGTGTTCTCCAAGGTGTGGGATTAACATATCCGAAGGATATCATCTCGTGACCGCCTATGTCTATTATATTTCCTTCACTTTTTCTCATTAATTCGCTCTCCTCAATAACTTGAAAGAGAAACGAAGGATCATCGTTACCTAGGTTGATGAAGACTGGAATCCGTCTTTCCTTCAGCTTTTCCTGAGCAATCTCAACCCAACTCCTTAGGTTTTCCTTCATCTTTTCGTGAAATAGCTCGTCAAGTTTCTTTTTGTTATTGATTAATTCCTCATGCTCAGCCTTAGAGAGAATCGCATAATACGCGCCGCTCTTTCGGAATTCCGCGACAACGTTGTTAAGAGAGCTACCGCTGATCTCCCTATCCTCAACAACAAAATAACCATTTCCCTTATTTATGATAGGTACCAATGACTTTCCTGCAATATCTCCACCTATGATAAGGCAATCAACTTTCTGCATCACTCCGGCATTCAGAAATTTCCTAAAAGCAGTCTCGGACCCATGAAGGTCGGAGGTGAATAGAATCCTTGTTTTGTTCTTTCCGCCTACACTTTCGTTGTTTCCTCTTCTTTTAAACAGGGGCATGAATTGTCTAAAAGTTATTCTATTAAAAAGGGTTGCTGGCAAAAACATTAATAGTATACTAGGCTAATCGTTAGAACACTCTCTAAAAATTAAAAAGTCTTATTACAACCGTCGTTAACTACTGAAAACTTAATAATTGTACGGGTAACTACAGAACCTTAAGAATTAATTTTCTAATACTAATATTTTATGGAATTTATAGCCTTATTGGATTTATAAAAATATAAAAATAGTTTAGATAATTTTATGATAAAGTGCTTTTGATGTATTGAAGCACTTAGATTTCAATACTTTTGCAGTGGGAGTGTCATGCATCTAGGACCGCTCCGCTCTCCGCCCTCCTTTATAATTTCATTTCCTTTGAATGTTATAATCTCTATACCCGCCTCCGTCATGAGCCTATTGGTCAGTCTGTTATGTTCATAGGCTATGATCTTGTTTTTACCTACTACAATAATATTACTAGCTAGAAGCCAATGTTCCCTCTCTTCAGCATAATATTCAGCATTCCCTATATTGACAATCCTTAGATCGTGACCCAAATAATCCTTCATCACTTCGCTGAGAACCCTATTGTCCCGCACTATCTCCTTCCCTTTATATAGGTAAACGCTCGATTTATCAAGAAGAGACTTGTAATAGACTATAACGTCCTGGGCTGGGATACCCATAACAGTGTCTAAATGACCTATACCCTTGTTGGGATGAAGTTCTGGTGTGTCCAGCTTTACCAGTATAGCCTCATCAATTTCTCCACTCTCCATGAGTTTAGGGACAGTGTAACTAAGTCCTAACCCACTACTTCTGGTTCCAAATCCCATGAGAAGCCTCCCGTCTAGTGGAAAGAAATCTCCTCCCTCGAAGAATCCTTTTTCCACTTTCAATACATTTTTAGGTTTAAGTATCGCGGTGAAGATCTCTGGCTCCCTTCTTCTCGACTCCCATCTCATCTTTCCAGAGACATACGTGCCTCCCAGTACCATCCCTGGATCCCTTGTAAACATGATATTAACTAATGGTTTTACGCAAAATTCTTCATTTTCGGGAATTAAGACGTTGGCTCCCATTTCCTTTGCCTCCTTAGCAGTCAGGCCGGAGATCAGTATCTCGGCCATCAACTCTTTATCGAGGTTGTCTAGTAAAATATCACACTCGCTACTAGACTTTATTAGAGCGACCAATTCTTCCTCCTTAAGCTTCATGACCTCTTCCCTCAGGTTTATGACCTCAGCTCCGTTCTCCCTTAACTTCTTCACAAACTCGTCGTGCTCCAGTTTCAGCTCTACTGGATCGGGAATTTCTGCATATTGTAGCTCGTAAAGCGTCTTTGGAGTTAACCTAGTTTTCTCATTTCCTGGAGTTGCCACGACTACTTTCCTAAGTGGGCTATACTCTGCCTTAACCTGGACCTGTATCATTAAATGGTGCTTTAGGAAAAGGTTAAAATTTATTCCTCTCAATATTCTAATATTTATTCATTATTCAAGATACTGCATCTAGAAAAGGTTAAATATAATTTAGATAACAACGCCATATACTTTAAAATAATTTAGATTCTTTCCCGATATCCATCATGGTAATATGCTAGGAACTCTTATCGTTGTTAAGGAGAATGTGTTACATCTGATTCCATTTAATTAAAACATGTATAGCCAGTTCATTGTTGATCCATTCTTATTAATGAATACTTTTCATATTTCTACTTATATTATTATACTCTTTTTATGTAGAAAATAAAGAACTTTTTAGGGGAGTCAATTGAATTTTGAACCAATGGCAAGCGGTAAAGAAGATCAAAAAGGAATTAAGGGTTCCCTTTTTGCAAGGGAGTCCTCAGGTTTAGTCAGGGAAATAAACTGGCTAACTGCCATGTTTATTAGCATGGGCTTCATTGCATTCTACGTCCTTCCAATATCCTACCTATCGGGTCTCTCAATCTCTCCGAACGGGCTTGTGGTTATTGGCGCCCTACTCAGCTGGATAGTTCTTCTCCCCCACGGTTATTTATGGACAAAAATAAGCGAGAAATTTCAGAGAACTGCTGCAGATTACGTTTTTGCGAGTAGAGTGTTACATCCTGCTATCGGAGTGGGAACAGGGCTTGTCTTCGGCATCTCCCAGATGATATTTGACGCTGCCATAGTTTACGATGGCGTGGGCCAGCTACAGACAGGTTTTTCGGCACTGGGGACAGATTTTGGAGGCTCCTACACGTCATTGGCAACTACCTTAGGGAACCCCTTCACAATTCTCGCGATAGGAGCAATTACCTTCACAGGAGTAATTGCAATAAACATCTTTCTGCCAAAGTATACCAATCAAATAATGGGTGGAATAACTATTGTAGCCTTAGTAACCTTTGTATTAACAGGGATACTGATGCATTACGTTACGCCCGCATCGATAACTGCGTCTGGATACGATTACAGCTCCATAGTGAAGGCGAGTTCTTCTGCGACACCACTCTTCAGCAATCCGATCTTAGCTACAATTGGTCTTATGGTGTTCACTGCGAGTTTCCTTCCATTTGTTAATGGAGCCACTTCAGTCGCTGGGGAGGTCCGAGGGGGAAGTAAGGCGTTCAGGATCGGAGTACTAGCAGCTCTTGTTGTTGCGGGTCTGCTAATAACCTTCTTCATCTCTTCGTCAGTTAGTACGCTTACTTCAGAGTTTTTCATAGGAGCTGGAGTCTTGGGACCGAACTATTCTAATCTCCTAAACCCAATATTTGATGTAGTAGTGAGTTTCAGGAACTTGCCTTTAGATCTCTTTCTTGTGATAGGGTCTTACTTCTGGTACCTTGCCATAATGTTCGCTGTCGCCCTCTTCGTATCTAGGTATTTTATGGCTGTGGCCTTTGACAAGGCCCTACCAACAATTGTCTCATATGTTAGTGAGAGATATCATTCCCCTGTGGTGGCACATCTGATCGACGAAGCAATAACAATTGGTAGTCTCACCGTTATCACTGTCACACCTCTCAGCTCTGCCTTCTTTTATGGCATGGATACTGCTGATGCCATGGCTCTGCTCTTCGGCTTCATAGTGGTCATTCTGGCGTCCATAGTCGCATCAATCAGAAGAAATGGATTAGAACTAAAGGGAAACAGGGCCGTAATACTAGGAATATCCATTGCTGACCTAATAGTCATGAGTGTATACGGTTTCTATTGGTTTGGAAATTCCACAATTTACCTAGGAATAAACATGAATCCGGTCACCTGGCTCATAGTCTCTTCTCCTTTCATTGCGTGTGTGTCCAACAATATTGCTAAATTAGACAAAATAATATTTAAGGGTCAGGACGGGTCTATCACGTGAGCAGACGTGAAGAGGAGCGTACCTCTTCCCGTCCTGACCCAGGTAATGATCTACCTTCTCCAACTTAATAACCTTAAGCCCCGGTTCTGGTCCCTTCAGGAGTTGGCGGAAGCGTTAGCTAGTTATTTCCTTGGACTATCCCTCAGGAGGTTCAGGGTCCCGAGGAGCACGGTTCACTATTATTGGAGAAGAGCGACGAGGACGACGCTCGACCTCCCCTTGACCGGGGAGTACGCGGTGGACGAGACGAAGGTACTTCTGGTGAAGGGGGTGATGTACTACCTGTGGGTCGTGAGGGACGTCAACACGGGAGTTATCCCGTTCTTCATGATCACGAAGGCCAGGTCGGGCCTCGACGTGATTATCCTCGTGAAGCGAGTGAGGCAGGTGGAGATAAGGACGAGAGGAGAGTTCCTGAGGGCCAAGTACATACACGACGGCCTCCCCGCGTACAACTTCCTCTCGATAGCGGGGGTCGACCACGAGCACGTCACCTTCGGGATTAGGAACAGGGTTGAGCAGGTGTTTAGAACCGCGAAGCATAGGCTCTCGACCATGGACTTCCACTTCCCGTGGAACGCGAGCAAGAGAAGCCTTGAATCCTGGTTCTCGGCCTTCTTCACGGTCTACAATCTATTGGAAATTTGGAGGGAGAAATAAATTGTTGGACACACACTTCATTGCTGGAATAATCATTTACTTCGTAATGAGATGGTACAGGCTAAGAAAAGAGGATATCGATATCAAATACTCATTCCAGGAAATTCCGCCAGAGTAGAGAAGAATCTTAATCTTTTTTAATATACATTTCTTACATGCCTCCTGCCTTTTATTATAAGGCTCCTTGTGTACCCGGTTACATGATTCATAGAAAAGGCGCAGATCGTGGTTCAAAATAACTTTAGATCAAAGAAATTAATAATATAATAGAAATTGAGTAACGTCATGATAAAAGAGATTATATTTAAACTATAACTAACAAGGTTTTGGAAATAACCTGATATCTATTTAGTCACGCCGTCCTCTTGTCCAGAGAAAAGATTAAAAGTCATCAATAACTTAATCTTACTTCAGAAAACTATTCATTTGGAATTGTCAGTATATTTTTTAGCTATTTAACAAGATCCCTCTCGAGAAAAAAATGAAAAAAGTCCTGTTAGGTATACTCCTGATTCCTCTCCTGTTAGGTTTAAGTGTTTTAGGGGCTACAAATTCCACCCTAGAACAGTTAAATTCCACAGTTACTGCCTTAGCAAATCACACGGCGGATTATCCTGCAGTGGCAGTTCCCTCCTGGCTAGATACTGGAAGTAACGCATGGATGCTCACCGCAGCGACTTTTGTGGGACTTCAAAGCGTGCCAGGCGTTGCCCTATACTACGCTGGCCTATCCAAGAAAAAGTATTCCATAAATAGTGCGATGATGGTTTTCTACGCCTTCGCTGCAGTTCTAGTAGTGTGGATGATTGCGGGATACAATTTCGGATTTGGAAAGCCTCTCCTCGAGATAAACGGATTTGGAATTCTCGGGTCCCCTACACCTGCAACTTCCGGACTCTATGAGGGTTCTCAGACCATTTATGGGCCTGCAAACACTCCGCTCGACATACCCACCTCGACTTATATCTTCTTCCAGTTCGTCTTCGCGGCCATAACCCCTGTTCTCTTGGCTGGTGGAGTTCTGGAGAGAATGAACTTCAAGGCGTGGATGGTGTTTGTGCCCCTCTGGTCCCTCCTAGTTTACAGCCCTGTAGCTTACTGGCTATTCGCTGGTGGTTGGTTGAACCAGCTCGGTGCTGTGGACTTCTCTGGGGGATACGTTATCCACGTGGATGCTGGCGTGGGAGCTCTCGCGGCTGCTCTGGCAGTAGGACCAAGAGTTGCCTCTGAGAGGAAACTTGAGGCCCACAGCTTACCCCTAATTCTCGCAGGTGCGGGACTTATCTGGCTAGGATGGGATGGATTCAACGGTGGCGATCCAGGAGGGTCCACGATAGATGCCGCAATAGCTGTCCTTAACACTAACATAGCTACTGCAGTGAGTGCCATAACTTGGATGTTGATGGACATGAAGTTCTTTGGAAAGCCTTCCCTCATTGGCGCAACATCCGGTGCCATAACCGGACTGGTGGCGATCACGCCGGCAGCTGGTTACGTCAATGGCTCCTACTCCATGTTAATAGGGATTGCGTCTGGTTCCCTGCCTTGGTTGGCACTATACAAGTTGGAGCCCAGGCTTAAGGTAGATGACAGCCTTGGCGTCTTCTCTACCCACGGTATTGCGGGAATTGTGGGGGGAATACTCACTGGAGTATTCGCTGATCCAAACGTAACTAAGTACGTGGATCCTGCCCTAGTGGGAGCCCTGTATGGCAACGTAGCACAGGTGGGTATTCAGGCTCTTGGTGCACTGGTAGTTTTCGTGTATGACTTCGCCGTAACGTATGGACTCTTGAAGGCTATAGGACTATTCATACCGCTCAGGGCACCTCCAGAGGAGTTGAAGGTCGGAGATTACGCAATGCATGGAGAGAGAGCCTACGCTGAAGTGGTGGCGACTGAGGGAAAGGGAGAGGAAGTCAAGGAGGAAGTTAAGGATAAAGAAGAAAAGAAAGAGTGACGTTTTTTATTTAAGCCCTTTTCCCCTACTTTTCAGTTCCTCTTCCACGTATTCCTTCAACACGACTGCGTTGTTTCTTTCCCTGTCCCTGGCTGAGAATAGGAGCGTCACATCCCTGTTACTGGCAAGCTCCACTAGATCCTTCACGGCGGGGTTGTTTCTCAGCTCATCTAGATATCTTCGCTTGAACTCTTCCCACCTTCTAGGATCGTGACCAAACCACTTCCTCAGCTCATCTGAAGGAGCGACTTGCCTCATCCAGAGGTCAATCTTGGCCTCCTCTTTCCTGAGTCCCCTGGGCCACAGCAAATCAACCAATACCCTGACTCCATCGTCGCTCGAGGCCTCGTCGTATACCCTTTTGATCTTTATCATGTGATGTAAAGAGATGTACAAGTATAAGTTAACCTACCCTCACTGTTTAGTTAATACTCGCTCAAGGTTCCCTTTCTCCTGGACCTGTTAAAGGAGTAAAGGTAGAACCATCCACCCAGCGGTAAGAGAACTGCGTTGAAGAGCACGAGAACTAACACGATCTCCCCCACTCCGCCTATTCCGTAACCGTCTAACATTGTGAGTCTGAGACCGTTTAGGGCCCAGGTTAGGGGTATGGCTAGGCTAATCTCCTTTATCCAGCTTGGCAATACCGTGACTGGAAAAACCGTCCCCGACATCAGCGTGGTAAAGGTAGAGAAGAAGAAGGAGATTGGGTTTCCCTGCTTCACCAACATGGTGAAACCTGCAGAAATCATTGAGAGCCCCAGGGCAGATGACAGGAGTAGGGCGAAAACTACCAAGGTTGATACTGGATTAATCTCGAAGTGAACATGTAGCATCTCCCCAATCCCCAGGATGACTCCCGCATTAACGGAATTTATTGTGAAACCCCACAACGCGGAGTAAACAAGAAAGGAGAGAACTCCACCCTCTGATAGCACGTAGTACTCTATGGTGCCGTAAAGCTGTTCGTTTCTAAGTCTCTGACTTATGGTGGTTATGGTTGATGACACGTAACCTTGAAACGCCAGTCCAATTACCACGAATGCCGTGTAGTTCGTAACGCCCGTGAAGTTCTCAAGGTCTCCGCCCAAGGAAGTGCCCACAAAGTAGTAGGTGAAAACGGGTAGGACCCACGATAGAACGTTTAGAACCATCTGAGTCTTGTAACTGCTCCAGATCCTGAATCCTCTCAGGTAGATGTAGGCATATAACTTGGTTAGGATGCCCATCTTCTCCAACCTCCACCTCCCCTAGATCTGTTGGTCGTGGAATCCGCTTCATCCGTGAGAGACACGAAAACGTCCTCCAACGTGGCGGGTTCCCTTCCAACCTCATCTCCCTCGACGTTGAAGTGCTCCGGGACCCGTACCAAGAAGTACTGATCTGATAGCCCCACAACGAATTTTCTCAGCCTCGCATCGGATGACCTTGTTCTAACCAACTTCATGGTTCCCACCTTCTCCTTTAATTCCTGGGGAGAACCGCTGGCAACTACACGACCCCTGTTCAGGATCACTACCCTCTGGGCAAGGTCCTCTACCTCGGCCATGTTATGCGACGTCATTAGTACGGTCTTTCTCTTGGCTAACCCCTCAACTAGCCTACGAAATTCCCTCGAGGAGATTGGGTCCATTCCTAGAGTTGGCTCGTCCATGAGGATCACGGGAGGGTCGGTGATCAATGCCCTGGCAAGAGCCAGTTTTCTGGCCATCCCAGTACTATACTTCATGTAAGGGATGTCCTTCCACTCCAGGAGTCCTACCATTTCCAAGAGTTCCTTCGCCCTTGACCTTGACTCTCCTAGGGAAAGACCTTGGATCGACGCGAAGAACATGAGGTTCTCTATTCCCGTGAGCCTATAATAGAAGGCCCTCTCGCTGACAGTCATAACGCCCAGTAATTTCCTGACGACGTTGGCCTCTTTAACCACGTCATGACCCTCCACCCTGGCCTCTCCACTATCTGGAATTATTAAGGTGGAAAGGATCTTTACAAGGGTAGTCTTTCCTGCCCCGTTATGTCCCACAAGTCCACATATCTCACCCGTCTTCACCTCGAACGTTACATCGCTCAATGCGTGAATCTCTTTCCCCTTCACTTGGAAGGTCTTCGAGAGGTGGGACACATCTATCACTTGAGAATCGCCTCCATCTCCTCGAGGATCCCCTTCAATTTCTCCTTGAGATCTGGGGTGAGGAGATCCCTATTGTCTAGGAGATACCTAACGTTATACTCCAGGTCTCCTATTACTACCTCCAGGCTTCCCTGAGGCGAGAGCAACCTCCTCCCCTTTTCCGTGATTGCGTAGTAACGCTGTGACCTTTCCACCTTTGATACCGTGATGAGACCCTCTGACTCCATTTTATCCAGTGCCGGATAAACCGCTCCTGGAGAGGGCCTCCAGATACCCTGCGTGACCTTCTCGATCTCCCTCATTATCTGGGCTCCTGTCATCTCCCCCTTAGAGTCCAGAAGCGTTAGAATAAGGTTCGCGAGCCCTCTCTTCCTATGCCATTGGCCAAACATGATATCAAATACGATATCGAAAATATTAACGTTTGAGGGCTAGTACCAGGTAGCAACTCTCGAGTTCTTTTCTCCTTCCCTGAAGGCAACATAGGTAACAATGAAACCTATGGTCAAGGCCAGAGCTGCTATGGCAAGTACGTCCACAATGGAAAAGTCACTGCTGTCGATGGCTCTACGTACGCTCTTCCAGGCAGAGAAAAAGCCTGAGATGTATTCCCAAGCATCAAAGATCGTGACCACTGCGTCATAAATGGTGATAAGACCCGAGGTCCAGCTATGGGTCCTTGAGAATGCCATGGCCGAGGTTACTGTCGCGATAATCCCCCAGATTATGAACGTAAGGCCAAAGAACAGGAAACTGAAGGAAAAGAGGAAAATGAAGGTAGAGAATGAGAGATAACCTAGGTAACCCAGTATTAGGGTAAGGGCGAGCAAGACCATGTAGCCCATGGGAAGGAAACCGCCGAAGAAGTAGAAGATAGAGCCCAACGTCCTCCTTGCCCTAAATATCTGTCCCGCGTTGTAGCTGTTCCATAGGGATATCAGAATATCAATCACGATGAAAATGATTGATATAATGAGACCAATATCCATGACCCTAGACCTGAGCCCTAGAATAAAAGTCTGATCGAGATCTGCGATTTCTCTGTTGAAAATATAGCTTCTAGATCATGATTTTACAAAACCTTTTTGTCCAAGCAGATATCATATACATAAACTATATAGCAACTAGAGAGTTATAGAGTCATATATTGATTATATACAGAATGCTAAAAAATATAGAAAATACGTTAGATGTATGAAGGATGTATTTAAACCGTTAGACGAGAAAAGGCTTTCCTTTTTCCACGTTAAGTCGCTCATAACCACGGGCATGGGTGTTTTCACCGATGGATATGACCTTTCCTCCATTGGTATTGTCCTCCTACTGGTCCTGTCGGAGTTCGGAATAACGTCAAAGAGCCCAGATTACGTTTCCCTTACCGCGGCAATTTCCGGATCTGCGCTGGCAGGGGCTGCAATAGGTGCCATAATGTTTGGTTTGCTGTCTAACCAGGGAAGGAAGAAGTTTTACGGGATCGACGTAGCTCTCATGACAGTGGGGGCCCTCTTACAGGCCTTCGTCACAGATCCTACAGAGTTGATAATAGTTAGGTTCCTTCTAGGAATAGGTGTCGGTGCCGACTACGTTCTATCTCCCATAATCATGGCCGAGCACGCCAACGCTAAGGACAGGGGAAAGATAATTGCTCTAGGCTTTGGTTTGTTTTGGGGGTTTGGCGCGACGCTAGCAGCTATTCTATATCTCGCCCTACAGGCAGCAGGGGTACCTCCTTCACTAGTCTGGAGAATTGTGCTAGCAGCAGGTGCGATACCCTCAGCTTCTGTGATCTATCTACGAAGAAAGATTCCTGAAACTGCTAGGTTCCTTGGGAGGATAAGGGGAGATACTGAAGGTGTTAAGGAAGTGATTAGGGAAGTCACGAGAACTGAGGTAAATCTCACCTCTAATCTCAAGGATAATACTAGCTTCAGCGAATATTTCAGGAGGAACTGGGCACTTTTCCTCTCGGCATGTATGCTTTGGTTCCTCTTTGATATTGTGGCGTACTCGGGAATATTGTTTGGTCCAAGCCTCATTGCGAGCAGCCTAGGAATTAATTCAGGAGTATTTCAACTTTTAATTGAAGGAGCCTTCACCATACCTGGAGGGATAATAGCTCTCTCCTTGATTGACAGAGTTGGAAGGAAACCACTGCAGGTTGTGGGATTCGTGGTAATGGCAGTTGCCTTAATGTCCTTCGCCTTTTACAAGAGTTCAGCTGGGACATCTTTCTCACCTGTTATAGCCTTCTTCCTTTACGGACTGCAGAACTTGGGATCTCAGGCTGGACCTGGCTCAGTATCCGCATCAGGAATTCTTGGGGTAGAGCTTGCCCCAACCAAGGTAAGAGGACTGGTGCAGTCACTAACAGTGGCATCAGGAAGAATAGGAGCTACTCTGACATCCTTCGTCTTTCCATCACTTTTCCATGAGTACGGCGAGTCGTTTGCTGTGTATTTCCTTGCAACCATAGCGGCAATTGCTGCGGTCATAACTTTAGTAGCCATACCTGAAACGAAGAGGAAACCATTGGAAGAGTCTTCTAGGGAAGTAAGTATAGAGACTACGTGATTTTATCGCTTTAGAACTTTTTTGTATTTCCAGTCATGTTCACACATTCTTGGATTGCACGAACTGAAGCATGTCACAGTCAGGCTTCCTTGTCATGAGTCCAACTTTTCTTCACTCTTTAGCAAGACCTTTAACTTAGTCTGACTAATTAACAATGATGAAGACACAAGTAAAATTGGGCAAGAAATACATGATAAGGATTCCCAAGGGGATTGCTGAGGAATTGGATCTCAAGGAAGGGACCAGGTCATTCTTAGGGTGAGGGGAGACGAAATGATCCTGAAACCCATTAGGGATCCTGTGTGGCTGGCAATTCACGGCAAGAAGTTCGCCACCATATCGCCCGAAGAAGTGGAAAGAATTAGTGAGGAAGAACAGTCCAGGACCGAGGGGGAATGAGGGTTCTTCTCGACACCAGCTTCGTTCTCCCCGTGTTGGGGGTTGAGGTTAAGGGCACGGAGAGCTCTCTGGAGAGGTTCTCCTCCCACGAGGTCTTTTTCTCCGAGATATCTATGCTCGAGGCCCTTTGGGTGCTCAAGAAGATGAGCAAATCCGGAACTCGGGTGGACATGAAAAGGGTGAAGGAAGGGCTCCTCAGCCTCTCAGGCTTCAAACGCGTCAAAACTCCCCTTAGGGTGTTCTCTACCTAACGAGGCTGAACCAGGATAGACATAGGGACATGATAGACCTTACCCTTTACTTCACAGCCCTTTCCCTCAACATGAAATTCCTTACCCTGGATAAGGAGCTCGAGAAGATAGACGACAAAGGTGTCATCATCCACGATCTCCCGCCCTAGTACACTAGTGACGTAAAGAAGTTAAAAACCTCTAAGGTACTAGGCCTCTTGTCCCTATTCTCTGACGTCATATCCTTAATGAACTTCACTATCCTTGAGTCTAGACCAACAATCTCAAGGGTAGAGTAATCCCTCAACGTGTACACAGAGTTGTCCAGGCCTCCGCCTCCTAGCGCCTTCTCCATGAAGGGTATCATGGGGGAATTAAGGTACCTTTTCGTGAGAAGGTAATAGATCGTGGCCCCCAGGGAGTACACGTCGTCCCGTGGATTGACCCCACCCTGTCTCGTTGAGGCTACCTGTTCCAACGACGAGTATTCCAGGGTAACTCCTGGAGGAACTCCTCCTATCTTTTAACCGCCGATCCCAGATCTGCGAGCTTGGGGTTGACCTCCCTCCTCTTCATTCTCTCGTATAGCTCGCCCGCTGTAGGGGGAGGTTCCCTGTCTAGAAGGATGTTCGATGGCTTCACGTCACAATGAACGTAACCCTTTTCATGTATTTTGAGCAAACCGCTGGATATCCTTGAAATTATCATGAAAACCGCGGTCTTCCAGTTGTCAGAGTAAAACTGGACGTCGTCCTTAACTAATCTACTCACAGATCCTCCTGCCATGAACTCCATAAGTATCATGGGTGGATACTCTAGATAGTATCTAGGTTCAGTCAAGGCCCTCCTCACTGAGTCCCGATCCAAATGAACGCCAACAAGTTTAACTAGGTAGGGGGAGTCGCTCAACTCTAGGAGGGCACTCTGCTCCTTGAACAGGTCATCTAGGACATTGATCACGTTTCTAGTTAGACCTGAGGTGGAGGACTGGGCCAGTTTTGGTATCTTGAGTGCCACAACTCCTCCGGGAGAGGAGGCTTTCATGACGTAACTGAAACCCCCTTCGCCGAGAAATTCCATCACCTGATAGCCGTAGAGGTTCCTCCCAACCCATACTGACGGATCCCAGTCACTCAAGGATAGGTGTGGCTCCACGTTTATGATCGACCTCTTACAAATTCCCGAGATGCATACCTCAACTTCAGCCACTCCACGCTCGGTGATATCAATCCTATACTCCCCTGGACCTATACGCGATGGGGTTAGAGGAGTTCCGTTCAATTTAACTGAAATCGTGTCAGGGTCACTATATCCTAGAAGCTTGACCAGTAAGGAATTCTTATCCAGGGAGAGGGAAATATCGAAATCTATGAGGGGAACATTTTCCGTCTTCACGATTCTCCTCCCTCCATAAATGGCCTCCACGCTAACCCTGTGAACTCCTGGAGGAGAGGAGACCTTACACAGGTAGTTCCCCCTGGTGCCCGTGGGCAGACATGAGACTAGCTTACCGTCCCAGGTCACAAGAAGTTGATCCACATCAACTGGAATCTCCGTGAACAGGAAGGTGTCACTGAAGAAAAGATGAAGGATGACATCAAATAGATTTCCAAACTTCCTTGAGCTCCATTTAATCCTGGGATTAAGCACCTGATAAAAATAGATGGGCCAAATTTGAGCTAAGCTGTGCTCTCTACAGGGGTTTGCCCTGCACCAGGTAAATCTTGAAGGGGTCTAACTATCTCCCTGAGAATTTCACCATCCCCTCTAAGTATACGCACGGCCTCGAAGGTTGAGATCTCAATTTTGGTCACGGAGCTGGGCACCTTCAACTTGACTGAGTTAGTGATCACGAACCTCTTACCCACGGGATAATTCTTTTTCTCATGCTCCACCGTCCTTACCTCGGATAGAAGGTTGATCTCATCATCGCTCTCCCTGTCATCATTCATGAGCTTTACCTGACCCAGTACCGCCTGTTCGTCCTTCACGAAGAATATCCCCACCACCATGAACTTACCATTGGCCTCAACCCTTTTCCCCCTTGGATGGACGTAAGAGATACCCATCTCCTTTCCCTCGGATGACAGAACCTCCCTCACCATCTTCTCCATCTCCCTTGAGTCTTCTTCAGGGTTCTTAAGGGAGTGTGAGCTTCTCAGTTTCTCCCTGAAACAATCCAGGTTATCCCCACATTCCCTCTCAAAATTCTCAACTTGTGATTTCACGTACTGCAACATGGAACTGACTGTGTTGAGTTCTCCCCCACTCCATAGGGAGTATATGATGGGGAAGAGGTCCTCTGCTAGGGGATGACAGTAAGCATCTATGATTTCCTTGATGTCCTCCTGGGTAAGCACCGTATCGAGGGATACCCTGCTTTCATCCAATCTTCTTCTCACGGCCAAATCGGTAACCTTACTGTAGGAATCTGTGGGAATTGCCATGATCACTGGAATACCGAGACCAGCGTTAATCAGCCTGTGGATCTTGGGTATGTGAGAGTCCCTCACCTCATCTACCATGAGGTTAACGTCAGTCACGTTCTTCAGGTCCCCGAGGAACTTCAACATTCCGTCAAAGTCCTTGGGGTAATTCGAGCAGAATAGCCTGAGATGTATGTCGTCATACTTATTGCAGACCTTGAGTAACCAATCCTCTAGCTTAACACCAGTTAGCCTCTTGAGGAAACCGTAACCTAGCTTGCTAGCTTTGCTCCTAAGAGTGGGGAGAACTAGTTCCCTTATCTTGAATTGGTCCACCTTACCCCAGAACTCGTCCTCAATTTCTGCCTTACTGGCTAGGTCTAGGAAGAAGGTGAGACCTGGAGCTTCCTCCTGAGTCTTCCTGAGGATGGTGGTCTTTCCCATTCCAGGTTGCCCTATCACTGAGGCAATGTCCTTATTCTTGACCGCAAGTAAGGTCTTCTCAAGATATCTCCTGTACGTTGGTCCAGCCAGAACTATGTTCTTAGCGTTCCACGTGGTTACGGTAACCTTGGGTACAGTACATATCATGTTCCTACCTCTTTCTCTTGACTATCCCGTAAATGGAACCCTTTCTTACGTACCCCTCGTCCCCTCCGGCGATTAGGTCATAACGGCTCTCTATGTGGTCGCGGAGGGTCGAGTAGAACTCCTCCTTACCCAAACCCATCTCCACACGAATCGCCTGAAGATGGGCATAGCCCAGGTTATCTCTCACCCTTTCATAGATCTCGTCAAAGGAATCTGTACTAACCTTGGTTCTCTCTAACAGGTATTCTTGTAATTTCCTTATCTCATCCCTCAGGTTAGAGATCTCCTTGAGCACTTGATCCAACTTATCGAGAGATGGCTCGTAAGCTTTCCCACCCTTAACGGGGATAGATCTTATCTTTCCCTGTTCCTCTAGCCTCTTGAGGACTTCCTCTAGTTCCTCTCCCTGGAACTTCTTCTTCAAACGGGACACGGTAACTGGTTTACCGTCGTAGAGTCTCTGGATCTCGTTAAGGACGTCACTATCCTGGACCATGTTAATTAGCTTCATGGAATTACCTTAAATACCGGAGTATACCGTATTACCCCTACCTCCTCACGGTTTCAGGGAGACCGATAACCGAACCTAACACCAGTAAAGACGATGCAATCAACGCAATTCCCAGGTCATCCTTGAGCCCAAAGGGCATCAAAAGGACTATGCTAACCCCGAAACCTCCGCCTACAAGTCTACCCAGGAAAAACACCAGGTTTGTTCCAGTGGCCCTCATCTCAGGCGGAAAGACCTCACTCATCCAGACCCCGAAATACGCGAAGAATGAGGAACCAATCATGAGCATGATCAGGGAAATGCTCAGCAAAAGGGAGTTGGCAGTGAGTAACATTAGGAGAGAGAACGGGACTGAGATAGCGATGAATAGGAAGGTGGTCCGTTTCCTTCCAATCTTGTCCGAGATTCTCCCTGCTATGGTGAAGCTGATCATGCCCACTGCCAACGCAATCGAGATGATAAGAAAGGCATCTAACCTGAGTGAAGAAAGTAGTGTGAAGGAGAGCGAGACCAAGGGAACCACAAAGAGGAAGGAGCCTACGGCAAAAATCGATCCGAGTATAAGCACCTTGAAGATGCTTACCTTTCTTGAGGTAGAGTGACTTCTCCGCGTTGATTCAGGAATAAGAAACCAGAGGATAAACGAGACCAGTGACACGAGTCCTAGAGATAGGAAGTAAATCTCTAGATTCCTAAAGAGAAATGCCCATAGCAGGCCCAAGAGACCCCCTATAAAGTACAATCCCTGCATCACACTCCCCACAAATCCCCTATACCTTGGGGGAGAGAGCTCCGCCGCGTAGGCGTAACTGATTCCGTTTTCACCATTAACGCCAAAACCTATGAGAAACCAGAGGACGTAAATCAGGAACAAGCTCTTCACAAAGGCATTCAAAAGAAGGGGGACCACGAATAAGACGATGGAAACCAGAAGAGAGAGCCTCCTGCTCCACCTATCGGCTAACACGGAGAGGGCAACTCCGCCTATGGAACCCCCTATCCAGCTTAATGGAACGGTAAAGTATACTCCTTGCCCGTAAATCGAGGAAAGAGAGGGCAAGACAAAGCTAATGGAGTAAACGGATAGGGCAGCCAAAAGGAAAATGAAAAGGAGGGAGATAATGGCCTTTAACATATGGACATGAATGAATTATCTCAAGATAAATTTTCGCAATGAGACGCACTGGGCGTTCTCGTTAACTCGTTAATCATCTGAAACCAAAGGATTTAAGGATTGAACTCGAATTAAAGCTATGAATAGATCGATTATTCTCTTTGTCCTAGTGCTGGGAACGTTAATGGCTGCCGTAGATTCAACCGTCGTCCTTTTGGCTCTTCCCACGATCACCACCGACTTAAGGACTAACCTCGATCTCGCCATTTGGACGATCTTAATTTACCTGTTGGTGGTCGCAGTGATGACAACTCAGCTTGGAAGGATTGGGGACATCTTGGGAAGATCTAGGATGTATAATCTAGGTTTCGCAATTTTCACAGTTGGATCTGCACTCTGCGGTTTATCTCCTACCGCCGACACGTTGGTGGTCTTTAGGGCTGTACAGGCCTTTGGAGCCTCCATGCTTCAGGCCAATTCTGGGGCAATCATAGCTGACACCTTCCCTCCAAATCAAAGGGGAAGGGCTTACGGTTACACCTCCATAGGCTGGAACGTGGGGGCAACGCTGGGGATAGTGGTGGGTGGAATCCTGACAACCCTAGTTGGATGGAGATACATCTTTTACATCAATGTTCCCATCGGAATTGTGGCAATCCTTCTAGGGGTAAAATACGTCAAAGACGTTCAAGAGAGAAGGAAGCAAAAACTTGACATTCCAGGAATGGTCCTATTGCTAGCTGGACTTTCAGCAATAACCTATGGAGCGTCTGACATGGCTGGGAGAGGCATAGATCTGTTTAACGGATCTCTAATCGGTGTGGGGGCAATATTAATTGCGGTGATGTTGGCTTACGAGAGGAGGGCTGAGAACCCCATAATTGACCTGAAGGCATTTCAGAACAGGGTGCTCTCCTTTTCCATATTGGCGTCCTTTTTCCAGAGCACCGGATACCTCTCTGTGGTTTTCGTGATCATCATGTACCTCCAGGGAATTAGGGGTTTGAGTCCGCTGAACGCTTCGCTTTTACTTGTCCCAGGTTACGTGGTTGCCAGTGCCCTAGGTCCCATTGCTGGCAGGCTTTCCGATAAAATAGGTGCTAGGATACCGGCTACGCTGGGTATAGCGATGATGATGGGGGCCATACTAGTTTACCTCACACTCACGGTTACTACCCCACTGTACGTAATCATTATAGCCTCAGTTATAGGTGGTTTAGGTACAGCCATGTTCTATCCAGCAAACAACAGTGCAGTTATGGCAAACGCTAGGAGGGGGTTCTACGGAGGGGCTAACGGTCTTCTCAGGACTCTCGCCAATCTAGGAACGCTGTCCAGTTACGTTCTAACCCTAACTGTTGCGTCACTATCAATACCCAGATATGTGGCCTTCGAGGTGTTTCTAGGAACCACGAATCTGTTAGGTGGTGTGGAGCAGTCTTTCCTCAACGGTATTAAGGCAGCATTGGTGGTAGCGCTTTTCATCCTACTCGTGGCCCTAGTACTCTCAGCCTCTAGAGGGAAGGAGGTTAGGGTCGAGAAGATAGAGGGAACAACTAAACCTAGCACAACCTAACCTTTAAGGGTCATGTCTTATCTTTTCCTGCGAGAAAGTTTGCACATGCAGAGGACGAGAAATCACGCTGCATATTTCATGTTACTTTTGACTTACATACTAGCTCTAGCTGGTTCGCCCAAACCATTCCTTCTGCTCTTTGTTCCCCTTGTAGCGCTTCATGCCGTCACTGTGGACCTCACGTACAGTAAAATGTTGGCCAGAAAGCTCGGAAAGTTTGACGTGGGCCTGATGATCATTAATGCGGTTCCTTATCTTTTCTTCTTCAGACCTTACTTCTTGATTCCAGCCACGATATTCCTTCTTTCCATCGCCTTATCATACTCCAAGGTTAACGTGTTACCGCAGGTACTGGGAACGTTGGGTCTGTCCTCCTTGTTGTTACCTTGGATCTCCGTGGTCAAGAACGTGACCCTCCTGGACGTCTCAGTCTACATGGTGTGGTGTGCATACACCCTGGTGGAAGCACTCTACGTCGAGTATAAATTACCGTCCAGGAAAATTGGGGCTAATGTGGTTAGGGGAATGTGGGGCATTTCCCTGATCGTGACAGGAGCCCTCTCCCTTCTCTATCCTCCCCTGGCAATCAGTCTGATCGAGCCTAGCGTTAGATTCTTCAGACCTGGAGAAAAGTTGAGAAGTGCCTCAGAAATAAGGGATCTGGGAAAGAGGGGAAGCAAGAGGACCATAACCCTGTTCACGCTTTTGGTAATCACGTTAATTCTGTATCACGTTGTGGGAATAGTTGGCGCGACTATACCCTCGTTACCTCTTTTATCAGGACTTCATGGCACAGGTTCCTAGACCTCGGGAAACGATAGAACCCTAAAGGTTAAGGGTATTAATAGATATTTTGTTTTTCCCACACTGGACTCATGAAACCAGGATTTATATTGCTGATAATGGGGATCGCCCTCCTCCTTCTGGGCGGAATACCAGCAGTACTTAACTTCATGGATAATCAAGGCTTCCCTTACCCGCTTCCCACAACCTTCTTTCAGGCCCACTGGTTCTTGATGGTCTATGGTTTCTTTCTTCTGCTCATAGGAAACGAGTTACTTGTTGCCTTGAGTAACGAGTGGAGAGGGACCTCAGCTCCCACTTGGTTAATCGTGTCCTTTGGGATATTAACCTTGATATCGAATTTGCTTGACGAACTCAACAATCCTCTGTCCTATTACCTAGTGATCGTTACACTTGTTCTCGCCATGAACTACTCAAGGGTGTACCTCTCTCCCTCAAGGATTGGACTTAAGCCCACGGCCTACAATTACCTCCTTTTCTACACGCTTATCATTACCACGATTATCGTGAGTTTCCAGGCAGTCTTCGGCTTACCTTGGCTAGGATTGACCTTTCCAGCTCTAACCATTTTCGCGGTAATGAGCAGGGACCTGGGGCTCGTTCTTGGGGGAAAGAGAATTAATCAGGATGAAATGATCTTGGCATACGTTTCGCTAGCCCTAGGTATCTTGAGCTACGGTACCGTGGTCTCTCCGGCTCTCGTCGTGATAGGGTGGGCTTTATCACTTCACAGTTCGGGAATTCCTTGGTCAAGGGGGAGGCTCTATCCTAGGATAGCCTTAATCACTGCATGGACATGGCTCTTGATCTCCGCACTTGTGCAGGGAAATTACGACGCCTACATTCACTCCATTGCCCTCGGTTTCCTGTTTAACACGGTTTTTGGGGTCGACTCGGTCCTCATAGACATGCTCGTGGGGATCACGGGGAAGAGACTCAGTGTAAAACCATCTTACGTTCCCCTCATCCTACTCAACATGGGACTCGTAATGAGGGTTGCCTTCGATCTAGGCATAAGCTCACCCCTACTCCTCCTCTCCGCACCCCTACAGGGGATAGGGATACTATCATTTTACGTGCTCACCTTTAGGCAAGTAATTCCGCAGATGAGAAAGGTTGATAAGAATGAGACCCTTATTGTTAAGGGTGAAAGGACCACTAGAAGTTGAGCTATACGTTAGAAGGAGCGATTGCAGAGTAATGCAGGTAATGGGTGAGACGCATACCGTGATAGAGAAGGTATCACCGAGGACCGGGTTTACGGACCACCTCATAAAGACAGAAGTTACTCCAGAGCTTAAGAAGGAGCTAAGAGACAAGGGAGTCAGGGTAATTAACCTAGGGGATTCGAGGATATGGGCGAGGGCACCAAGCTGTTCAGCATGTAGGTTCTTTACGGGATCAGACGCCATGATACTGAACGCCTGGCCCCTAAGTAAGGACGAGATGGTGTATAGGTTACTGGTGCCCTCTATGGGGTACCTGAGGGAGTTACTGTCGGAGCTCAATAAGCTGAACATGAAACCCAGGGTTATGAAGTCGAGGGAGGCAACGGAAAATGATACCGGACTTACCCCAAGACAGTTACAGGCCCTCATGTTGGCCTACAAGAAGGGATTCTTTAACGTGGAGAGGAAGTCCTCCCTCACCGATCTGGCAAAGGTCATGGGAATAAAACCCTCGTCTGCCGAGGAGCTTCTTAGAAGGGCGTTACAAAAGGTCGTGGGGGAGTACCTAAAGAGCCTGGAGAAGGATGGTTCTTAGCCTTAAAGATTAGGGTCCATCCTTATATTCGAGGGAACAGATTAGTCAAGTGTCGTCGCTGTTTGAGAGCATTAATTCCTGGGAGTTCAAGCCGTATAGGAGGATGGGCGTCACCATAGATGAGGAGATGTTTTACGCCAAGATCCTCGCGAGATTTGTGGAGGGCCTAAGCCCTAGGAAAGTCCTGGATGTGGGTTGCGGGAACTGTCTTTTCAGTCTCGTTCTCAAGAAGAGTTTCCCCCACCTCGAGATCACCTCTCTTGATCTATGGAACGATGAGATTTCGGTGACTGAGGTCAGGGGCTATCTTAGGGACGTTGACACCAACCTCGTTCAGAACCTCTTCCCTTTGCCCTTTAGGGACGACCAATTTGACCTGGTATACGCTCCGCTTTACTTCTACAATGTGATAAAGAGCAAAAGGGATGAACTTGCCATGGAAATCTTTAGGGTATTGAGGAAAAACTCCTTCCTAATACTTGTGGACTTAGAAATCGTGAGAAACCTCAGGAGGAGCTTTCTGAAGGCAGGGTTCGTCGAGAGGAACTATTACGCAAATCAGGGAGTATTCTTCTCATTAATGCAAAAGACTTGAGTCAGCCTTCTTTTTCTCCTCACAACTCAGCTGAAACACGGATCATCATTACCCAACTACACATCTTTGCCATAATATTTCTTGCAGATCTCCCTTGCCATCATCTCAGGATCGTCAAAATAGTGGATCTCCCCAAACCCCCTCTCATCGAGTCTGTCTGGAAAGGCTTGAGCCAACCTATCCGTGCTCTGACCGGTTCCGGTCAGAACGTAAACCGCCTTGCCCATGGCGTAGGCCATCATTATCTCGGTCATGGTTCCCGTCTCTCCCCCAAGGCTGACTAGGATATCTCCCGATCTGGCTATGAAAACCGACCTGCACCTGGGATCGCATCCCGTGTCAATCCTGATGACCTCGCTTGGCATAATGACATGCTCGACTCCCTCAGGGATTATTGCGACAACCTTGTGTCCATCACGTATGGCCTCGTCGACAACAACAGCCATCAGACCCCAGTAACCGCCTAGGATAAAGACCTGCCTGTTGCACTTGGTCATGGTACTAACGAACCTTCTTGCCTTCTCCTTGAGCTCATCCTTTGGCTCTGTTCCCAGGGCAGCTATGGCAATTTGCATGGTTATTGAATGTATACTGAATATATAAAAAATAGTGTTTCTAGTATCATCGGACTGCGCGGAAAGGGTCAAGGTGTGAACGCATCTAGGTCTGAACAACATTTAATCCCATGGCTCAACTTCAGGGCATGGACAGGAGATTTTTCCTGGCTACAGGCCTAGTCACAATGCTGTTCAATTCCGTGTATCAGTACTCATGGAACGCCTTCTTTCCGTTGCTCGTGAAGGGTTTCCATGCATCTCCAAGCTCCGTAGAGGTCGGCTTTGCACTGTTCGTGATTTCCTCGACGTCATTTCAAGTGTTAGGTGGAAGGATTTCAGACCTCAGAGGACCTAGAGTGATGGGTTCCCTTGGTGTTCTCGCCTTCTCCTTTGGCCTTATCCTGAGTTCGTTGACACCAAGTCTCCCTCTCTTTTACGCCACCTGGACCCTAGGTAGTGTAGGTGAAGGAGTTCTTTACGGGATTTCCTTGAACCTAGCCATCAAGTGGTACGCGGAAAGAAGGGGGTTGGCCTCAGGTCTAGTTTCCATGGGCTTCGGCTTAGGGGGAGCCCTAGCCAATCCCCTTATTGAGCTCTCCAACAATTTCAGAAGTTCCATGTTAGCAATTGGCGTCGCCTCTTTGATCCTTCTTCCGCTCTTTCTTCTCTCAAGATACCCAAGCGATATGAGGGGTTCACCTCCAGGGGAGACCTTGAGGGAGACCAAGTTTTGGCTCATCTACGTATCCTTCGTTCTAGCCTCTCTTCCCCTACTTGTCACCTCTTCTTCCCTAGGAGAACTGGGTCAGTACCTCAACAGCGTGGAATACACGATTGCCACCGTGTACTTTCCAATAGCTAGCGGAGTGGGAAGGCCTATCATGGGGCACCTCACAGACCGTCTCGGGAGATTAAGGGGAATAGATTACATGACTGCGGGTATCCTGATAGGAACATCCCTCGTGGTTATTGGGTTCCTGGGAAGAAACCTGCTCCTACTGGTAGGGGTAGCCCTGGTGGGAATAATGGGTGGGACTACATACCCCCTTTACTCAGCTCTAGTGGGAGACCTGTACGGGCCTAGATACTCCACCGCAAACACCTCCCTCCTCTACACTGGTAAGATAGTCTCAGGGGTTCTAGGAAGCCTAATCTTCTCCTCGCTATTCCAGTACAGTAATGTCCTTGGATTGAGTTTTATCATGGGGGCGACAGCCCTGTCTACGGTTTCGCTCACACTACTTCATAGGATCACAAGAGGAGCAAGTTAAAGTGAAAAGTGAAAAGAAGGGGAAAAAGAGCTACCTTCTAAAGCCCAGGGCTATCCCGTAACTGGAAATGATCAGCGGGAATAGGAAAGTCGTAGTTAGTACCCTAAGTCTTCCTGACATGACCGTAATTCCCTGAGTTATACCCCTTATCTCAGCTGGGAATAGTTCAACTCCCCAGAAACCGACCACAGTACTAGGTCCCAGCTGGGAAAAGACAGTGCTCAAACCGTAGAGTAGGAGTGACTCCAATGCCTGAGTTCTGCCGAAGAGTAAAGCGAAGAGCAGAGTGAACGTTCCCATCCAGCGAAACCTATAGCCTGCAGGGCTCTCCTTCCAAGTCTGTCGTTTTGGCCTGCACTCACCAGGTTACACGGAACTGCGAAGCCTCCCAGGATAATTAGCTCGAACAAGAGGCCATTAATACCTAGATCCTTGGCTATGTCGCTTGGCCCAAAGAAAATTCCTGAATAGGCAGAAACGTCGAAGAGATACCATGTCACTGAGGCAAGTACCAAGGTTGGGAGGAAGGCCTTGATAACCACCTTTCCTAGGCTGAGGTTGCTGGCGGATAGGTTGTACTTCTCCTCAAGTTCCTTGACGTCCCCCTTTACGAAAGCGAGGTATTGCGGTGTCTCAGGGAACTTCCTCCTCCCGTATATGACAGCTATGGCCGGAATTGCGCCTGAGGCTAGGACTATTCTCCACAACATGTCCTGTGGAACGGCCTGCGACACGGCCAAGGTAACCACGACCGAAACTAGGGCCCCAACGTTCCACATGAAACCGCCCGACAGGGCAGAAGCTTATCCCTATCCTTTCTGTTTGCATATTCCGCGATGATCAGGGGAGATAGAACGTAGTCTGCACCTATTCCTACCCCTAGGAGGAACCTCAGGATCGCCAGCTGATAGGGATCTTGAACGAAGGCTTGAAGGAGGGCCCCGAGTGTCATGAGAGTGGCATCTATCCCGTAAAACCTTTTCCTCCCATGTTTAACCAGATACCCAAAAACTAGTCCTCCAACTAAGTTTCCAAGGGTTATACTAAGGAAAAGAATGAGAGAAACCTCTGCAAGATTGTAACCCGTGAACGAGGCCTCCACTAGTGATAGCACCAGGGCAGCTGCCGTGAGATCGTAACCATCAACTATCTGTCCCGCCCCTGCGAGAAGGGTGGTCTTAAGATGAAAAATTCCGAGCTTCTTTTTCCTCATAATCCCTTAAAGGACTCGTAGGGTTCATATCATCTCTCGTTAACTTATAGAAAAAAGAGTGATCTACATAAAATATTTAGAACTTGTAGGTCTATTTAGTTTACGGAGAGTATATAGTCGTTGTTACGTAAAGTAGTGTGGTTAGTTCTCACGTTACGCGATAGCGCCATACGTGAACTGATCAACTTCATCTATCTAGACTCTATATTTCTATATAGTTTACTGATGCTATTTAGAAAATTCTTTTTAAGACTGATTTTATTCACGCATATGAACGTCGAGCCTAACCTTAATCGAAGCATCTACACACTAGCCCTTGAAATAAGGAATGCGCTCTACGGGAGGTCTCCCGTAGGCATCTCCGACCTCGATAAGGACAGGATAGCCCTCGTCCTTGTGGATGGGCTGGGTTACTCCCTAGCAGAGAAGGTAGGAATAAGGGCAGAGAAAATACATTCAGTCTTTCCCACGATAACAGTCACCGTTCTAACGACGTTATTGACTGCTACCCCACCAGGGATTCACGGGATTATGGGGTGGAGAGTAACAGGAGAGAGGGGAGGATAGATAACCCCCTAGGAAATCAAGACGTTGAGTTAAGGAATCTGGTGCAGGCAGAACCCTATCTCCCGAGGGACTCCGTGATACTGGCACCTGCCGATAAGCCTTCTCCTACCCTGTTTAAGTCATTACTGGGTAACGTAACAGCTTACTACTCACCATGGGACGCGTTCACGCAGGCGAAGGAAATAGCTGAGAGGAGGAATCCAAGGTTCATGTTCATCTATCTACCCTTCGTGGACTCCGTGAGTCATCACTTAGGGCCCTACTCTGAAAACACAATGAGGACTGCAATAGAGGTATATAGACTTGTCGAGACCTTTGGAAGAGATCTCTCAGAGAAGTACAGTGTCGTGATGACTGCAGACCACGGCCACGTGCCCATAGAGGGTAACGTGATGATAGGTAACGACATACTTGACCACGTGGATCTACCGCCCTTTGGGGATCACAGGAACCTGATGTTGATGTCAAGAAGGGATCCTAGTGAATACCTTTCGAAGTATGGCCTAATCACGCTGAACAGGGAAAAGCTAAAGGAGCTAACAAGGGGAGAGAACGTTCCTGATTACGCAGGTGTACCACAGGATAACAGGCTATACTCCTACTGGAGAGACGAGGAGGAGATGGGTTACAGGGGATCCCACGGTGGAATGACTAGGGAAGAGATTGAGATACCCCTCGTCGTGTGGCAAAAATGACACGGGTTTATCCAACCTTTTTCGTGATTAATCAGTCTCGATCCGCTACCTGGGGTCTTGATGATTAACCTTCTGGGGTTAGGGAGGAACCATCTCACGATGTGGATGCTCTGCCTGTATGATGAGTTCACTTAGTCCTAACCTTTAACTCAGGGGTCCTGAGTACTCAGGAGTGCTGAGTAATCCTGTTCAGCGTGAAATCCAGGGATGGTCAGAAGGAGTTGTTCGGAATTAAGAGGCCGATTGAGGAGTCTATTGGAGCAAGTGATATGGACCGTTCTCTCACTTTCTGAGGGACAAGAGGAACAGGGATATGTACCTGGAGATCTTAAAGAGACTGCCGGGTAGATGGGTAGAACTGAGGAAAGGCCTCGAGGCGAGCGATGAGGCTCCGTGCAAGAAGCTAAGGGTACTTCAAGACCTGTTTTACGTAAAGAAGTAAGCAAGTGTACGACTTTCCCGCCAGGATGATCAGATACTGTTCATTGAATGACTTTCTCTGAGCAGATCATACAAGCACTACAATCCTTCAAATCTGCAATCATGAATTCTCTTGTAGCATGTCTCTAGATGCGAAAATAGGTAGGCTTAAGAGACTTTACTTGTCTCGCGAGAAGATGCTACTATACACTAAGCACACGCGATCACGGCATCTAGGAAACTGTTGTCTACCATTATTCGGTTCCAACGCCAATATCCCTCCGAATATCTGTGAACCCGTGAATGTCTACCTTCGCCTACCCCTCTAGGTCCATGAACCCTGAGGCCGGTACCTTGGATACTCCGGGTCCAGGATCACCTAGTCCCCTGGGCCAAGGCATCCCATACTCCCTCCTCAAATCCCTGTAGACCCTGTATAGTTCAAGGTAATATTCGAGCGGAGGCAATGACACTCCGTGAACCCCAAACCATGACCTGGGTTCAAGTCCCCATGTGTCAAACTTCGGGGTCACGTCCCTCGACATCAGGTACTCTATTCCCTCCGCAGTGGACTTGACCGCATCCTCAACCCTCCTGAAACCATAGGGGAAGTCTGGGGAGTAGGCCATCTCTATCCCAGCGACGAAGTTTGGACTCACGTTTCCAACGCCGAACACCCTCACTGCCTCAACTGTCCTCCTTATCCACTCATCCCTTCCCACATTCTGACTCTTACCAGGGGAGATTAGAGAGAACAACCTCTCGTCCCAGACCTCCAGGTTTGGATGGTAGTAATCAACCCCAGCCTCGTAAAACTTGGGTAAGACCTCAACCTGCAAGGCCTGTGTATTCAACCTCGCAGGGAGCGAGGAGGCCCTCTCCTCAACCTGCCTCATGTACTGAAGGTAGAACTCGGCCTCCTTTACCCCATCCCTGATGGTTCCACCAGTGATCAGGTACCTCTTCACGTTGGGATCCCTGGACGCAAGTTCGATGGCCTCCGCCACGAGTTCCTTGGGAACCACGGCACCAATCCCCTTTCTAATGTAACCCCACGCCTTAAAGTTCTCGTTGATATCGCAGAACTTGCACTGCTGATTCACGTTCCAATACTCACAGATACGATAGGCCGTCACGTCGGCCGTCTCTCCCCAATAGATGGCCGGAGCGACCTCCTCTACTCTAGATCCATTGCTCAGGGATTTCCCGTAATAGGAAGGCCTTGAAACGAACTCAACGTTGGCTATGACCTCCTTTCCCACAAAGAGCTTGAGACCATCCTGAAGCTCCACCCTAAAGGGCGAACTTGAGGAGTGCCTGGACTGGATCACTGTTGGCCTCAAACCGAGAGGTCCTCCTGAGACCCGAATCTCCTGCGGTATAACCTTTCGCCTGGCCTTAACTCTCTCAGGGTCGTCTGGGTCGAAGGTGAACAGGAAATAGGCCTTCTCCTGGTAACTGGCCTCTAGGGCCTCTTCGGAAAAACTTGTACCGTGGAGAAGGACGCTTTCCTTCAGGACCACCTCCCTAGGTAGGTCGGGGTAGCGGTCCATAACATCTAGAAGATATTGGAGCATGAGCATGTTGAGATAGAGAACAATTTAAATCAAGATAGAGTAGACAAATATTGCCTTGTAACTTCAGAGGATGAGGCAAATATTGCCTAGGCGACGTTAAGATAGTAGAGCAGTTCATGGTGAATTTGAGAGGTGTATATAGCGAACTTAAATTGTAGTGCCCATCGAGAGTTATCGTAACAACACATGTAAACCATGGAGTTGCATGGAGTTATAATTATTATGGTCGAGATAGTGTCCAGAGTAAGAAAAATTTATTGAATAATCATTTACGTTACTGCATTTTATTAATCACATGAGAATGCTAAAGTAAAGGAATCCAACACCTTATTTCGAGCACAGAAACCGTCCAACAACCAATGCATGGGGTGTACGTAATTCCTTTCGAGAACATATTATCTAGGAAGCCTTTTCCTTTAGCTGATGATAGAGATAACCAGGAAAAGGCTGAGAGATAGATAAACCAGGAAACCATCCTTGGTCTTAACTATCTCCCAGTGACCTAAGAGATCTTGTAGGGAACTGTGTTAACTAAACAGAGTTAGCCACGGATATGCCAGGCCTCAGAGTCTCGTTTGACCTCGTCACGATTGCATTACCTAACTTGCAGTTTCTTCGCCAAGCTTTCGAGGTTGTCCATACAGTTAACTTACTATATTCCCACAATCATAAGGTTAATAACTTTAGGCAAGTTACAAAATTGCCTTATTTTTACTAAAAAGCCTGAAAGTTTCGCATAGCAGTCAAGTAGCTAATTGGGACTTATCGCATGCAATGCAAGGTTCAATAACTCCCCCATATCAAGGCCAGTTGCCAGTTAAAGCTACTATATCGCAATGATCACATCAAAGAAATGTGATGAGCTGTCCCTCACGACACCTCTATTTGCCTCAAACCTAATTGCATTGTTGATGTTCGTATTTTAACTGGTTTGTAAATTCTGATTATGTGAATAAATTACATATAAGATACAAAGTGAAGACGATTTGCCGGAACAGTTTGATGTGCGAAGTCTTGGAGGGATAGAATATCTTATAGGCTCATTACAGATACATGGACAAGTTGTGCCGAATGGAAAGAGGATTAATGGGAAAAAGTTTACTACAATTTACTTTATCTAAGGTATACTAGAGTTTTCTAAGACTCCTTGCAATGTCAATGTAGGGGACAGACTTCCTTCACTTAATTGAATTGTTACGGGTACTGATCCACCTATATTGGCCTTAGATAATGTGCCTGGAGCAGTATTTGCTGTAATGTTGAAGGTTATAGTTAAGAGTCCATCGAAACCTCCTGGAATATTTGACACTTTCGCACCATTATAATATAAGACTGGACTAGTGTTTGTTATACTTCCTATACTAACACTTTCTATGGAGGCTATCGATGACCCACTGTTTTTCAAGTCTACCTTTATAACAACATATGCACTACCTGTGGAGTTATGCTCGTACACCTGTGGAGTTCCGATAGCCTGTATTTGACCTGAGTTGCCGAAGGTTCCGAAGAGGCCGAAGGCGAACACGGCTACTGCTAGAGCTAGTGCTACGCTTACAATTACGAGAATTAGAGCTGTTACTGCGCCTGATATTGCCCTTCTTGACTTAAGATATCTTCTCATAGAGATCTAAAGATAGATAGGGAAAATGTCTATATAAGCTTTATTCATCCCGATAGTGAGGAGTATTACATAATATTCAAAGTGAGTGAATAAAGTGCCGCGACCGGGATTTGAACCCGGGCCACAGGCTTGAGAGGATAAAGTCGATTTCTTCGTCTGTCAGTTTTGCTAGATCTTTCATATCGTTTGTCGCTTCACGCTCTTGTTTTAAGATCAGTCTATTATTTGCTAACTGAAAAGCTTCTCTGCTATATTTGTTCATTTGATAATGTTGAATTAACTGGGTCATCGTGATCATGCTCGTTTTGAGTGCCCTTGCGGTTCGGTAGATTATCGCAATAATTTGAGCGATAGACTCGTTCTCGAACAAGAAGTGAGCCTCGTCAATTAGAAGCATCTTTCTTATGCTTCTATCTAGTCTGTTAATCTGTGAGTAAGCATAAAGCATGAATAAGGATGAAGCAATCCTTTTCTTTCTATTATCCTCAGTCTTAAGACCTATGACCACGAACTCTTTAGCACTTAGGTCTAAGGGGCTGCCTTGATAAATGAATTTGTCCGCTCCATGCTTCATGTTCAATAAGAAATTATGTAACTTCCTGTACTCAGCAGCATTCTTTTGTTTCGCTTTATCTTCAATATTGTCAATCAGCTCGTGAAGATCTTTTGCTTGTTCTAATTCTGCTACTAGAAGTCCTCTAAGTTCCGAGGTGATTCCATAGTTTTCAATAATGAAATCTGCCATGTTCCCTGACGCAATAGTACCATCAGCAACAAGACGAACTGGATCAAGTCCCAGGTAGTCATTGTCAGTGAACACTTTGTTAATCCCAGCGTCTGGGAAGAACTTGTTATAATTTGCCATCGGGTCAATAACATAGATATGAATATCGTCATACACTTTTCTCGAACGATCAATCAGTACAGCCCCCGTTGTGGTTTTCCCTGCGCCTGTAGTACCTGTAATTACCCAGTGCCAATTCTGGCGACCGTTTACTGGGGAGTAAAAGTTTAGTGATATGGGATTACCCTTATCATCGACCCCTAGGTAGATGCCACCGTCCTCTATGAGTGACGTTCCTGAAAGCGGGTACAGTTTCGCTATGCTGATGCCAGACGATATTCGGTAAGAGATGTTTGACTTTAGATGGTATAAATCACCCTGCACACAACATGGTACGTCTAGCAATATCCCATTCTCTTGTGTTTTTTGCAGAATCTCTTTAGTTACACTCTCCAGTTCTTGCTTAGTGTCTGTGTGCACAATAACTACAGCCCTAAATCTAAATGTATCAGATGATAACTCATCAATGTCTTTCTTCAGCCTTTCAGATCTAGTCAACATCTCCTCTATGGCTGTGGACGAACTGGCGTATCTCTGCATTCTCGCTTTCTTTACCTCTAACGACGTTAGGTAGTTTCTTACTGAAGCAGTAGAGATTTTATGAAATTGCAAGAAGACTTCGAGAAGCTTGGGCCTGGTTTTCTCTGGGAAAAGACTCAGTGCTGCTTCACGTATTTTTGTGGAGTATGAATATGCTGTGAAGACCCTTGCAAGTCCCTGGTCAGTCTCTACATATTTCTCATGCTCTCTAACTAACCTAGGTCTTTGGGGCTCATCGGTAAGCTCTAAGTTCGTTTCTTTTTCTGTAGCAAGAACATAACTTGACTGTACTATATCAAAGTGTTCACCTAGGAAATTGTAGTCTGACCTAAACCTCTTAGCATAGATATACCCCCGCTCAGCTTGAGATAATAGACTCGCCAACTCCCTTAGCTTGTTGTCCCTCTCATTCACGTCGAGCAAAAGGTAGGGTACACCACTAAGGCTGTAGTATTTCATTTTTGCTTGTTGCTGCGGTACTTGTTTTTTTAGAAGGGAATTAAGGAAGCTCATTTCACTAATTGCGGTTTTTAAAAGGCCTGTATTTGTAGGGTAAGAATGAAGAAAGCGCTAGTATTAATGGTAGTACTACTGCTTATTCCTGGCGTTACTATTACAGCACTTGCTGCAACTCCAAACCCTCCTTCAAGCAATTTCATCACCACGTTACAACTAGCTCTACCCACAGCTCTCATATTACTTGCTATTCTTGCAAATCGATATGACCAACGATACGCACTGACGCTTTTTGGGGCCGCACTACTCTCAGCAATACTACTGTCTCATGCTTCATTTTCAGCAAATTTGTATGTGCCCGGGGCAACACAGTACATAGAGTTTAACATTACGGGGCCAACAACCGTTTACACCCATCAGTCGTATACTTGGACTATACAATCCGGTGGTTATACACCATCCTGGAAAATAATTAATACAAGTACAGCAAATGTCGTAGCTTCAGGTTCAGGCACTACAATACGCTGGGCACCACCATCGCCAGGGAGGTATGCTATAATTGCAACATATGTACAGACCTCTAATGTAAGTATCTATGGGTACGGTGTACTCGTCGTAGATGCTCAAAATCCTCCTTCGCCACTCGGCTGGATTGAAGGTGCTATTGAATCAGCAATTCAAAGTATAATTCAATCTTTAGTACAAGGATTTGGGGGATTTGGTTCTGTTATAGCCCAGGTTGGAATAGTCCCGATAAATCAATTAGTCTATGCCCCTCTACCCGACACGTTCACAACCACGCTATTTTATCAAATCCAGGGTATCGTTTTTGGGATAGCAGGGTTAATGATCGCCTTTAGCGTAGTATACAATGCGCTGCAGGGAAACTACTATGATATCGTAGATCTGGCTGGAGACGTGTTGTATAAGCTAGGAGTATTTGCGCTATTTGCTGGAGCAGGACTTACCATATATGAATATGCAGCCGGTTGGATCAACTTCTTGATCCAACAGACAATATCTACTCAATTAAATGCTATCGCAGGAGAATTATTCATTTCCCTTATTACGTATCTGGGCTCATGGGTTGTTACGAACGTGATCCCACTGGGATTTGGAACAGCTTTAGCAAATCTTGATACAGATGTAATATTCTTCTATCTCCTCTTCATTGCATTGGCATTTCTAAGATACGCTATTCTAATGGCGACAATATCTCTGATACCGCTCGCAGCAGTAACATGGATTTTTGAGTGGACGCGAAAAATATCTGGTATCATTGTCGATCTAATAGTCGGGCTAGTGATGTCAGGGGTCATCGCAGGTTACACATTAGCATTTCTTGAAGAATTAGGGCTTGGGATAATACTATTCCTAATTGGCCCGGTCCTAATCGGGGTGGATCTTGCAGTAGTGTTGTTCTTAGCGTTTACGTCCCTACGTCCTCAAGGACTAGTTAAAGCATTCAAATCAAAGTAGGAAAAAAGATTCCTATTTAAGGTAAGTCTTTTTTATGAATTCAACTACCGTGCGTGGGCTGACAAAACGAACGACAAGCCTCGCCCTTCAGGGCGGGGTAAAGTTTTTAAAATCTTCTGAATACTTTAGAGTGTGGAATATAAATCAACTAGGCATGTAAAATACCTCTGCAACTACCACTTCGTATGGATACCGAAATACCGCAGGAAATTGTTAGCGAGTGAAGTAGCTGAATATACTAAAGAGGTACTAAAGTCTATTGCTGAGGAGCTTGATTGCGAGGTAATAGCCCTAGAAGTAATGCCAGACCACATCCACCTCTTCGTCAACTGCCCACCGAGATATGCGCCATCATACCTAGCAAACTACTTCAAAGGAAAATCAGCAAGACTAATACTCAAAAAATTCCCAGAGTTGAGGAAGTACACTAACGGGAAGTTGTGGACTAGGAGCTACTTCGTATCAACTGCTGGTAACATATCAAACGAGACAATAAAGAGGTACATAGAAGAGCAATGGGCGAAAGAGGGTGAAGAGGGCTAACGTGGTTAAACTAGTCCTAGACAAGAAAACACACGAAAGGTTAAAGGAGTTAGCAATAGCCACCGCGAAGTGCTGGAACGAAGTTAACTGGCTAAGGATGCAACAGTTCAGGGAAGGGAAGAGGGTGGACTTCAATGAGACTGAGAAGGCTGTGTATGCTAAGTACAGATCTATACTCAAAGTTAACGCACAACAGGTAGCGAAGAAGAACGCCGAGGCTTGGAGGAGCTTCTTCACACTAATAAAGATGAAAAAGGAAGGCAAACTACCGAGCTGGTTCAAACCAAGACCTCCAAGGTACTGGAAGGAAGATGGTAAGTATAAGCTCGTCCTCGTTATTAGGAACGATAGGTACGTGATAAACGAAGAAAGAAGGGAAATCTACCTAAAGGACTTCCACCTCACCCTCAAGTTCAAGGGCAAGCTTAAGTGGAAGGGAAAACAAGGTAGGTTAGAAATAATATACGATGAGGCTAGGAAATCGTGGTATGCTCATATACCCGTAGAGTTTGAACATGAAGCAGAGAAGGGTAATTTAACAGCTTCTATAGACTTAGGGATAGTTAACCTAGCTACCGTCTACGTCGAAGACGGATCATGGTATTTATTCAAAGGTGGCTTAGTCCTATCCCAGTACGAGTATTATAGCAAGAAGATACAAATCATACAAAAGACCCTAGCAAGGCATAAGCAGAGGAGGAGTAGGAAGCTAAAACTCTTATTTGAGAAGAGGAAAAGGTTCCTCAAACACGCTTTGAACAGTATGGTGAGGAAGACAATGGAGCTGTTGAAGGAGAAAGGAGTAGGTAGACTTGTAGTAGGGCATCCGAAAGACATAGCAAGGCGTCGCGGGAACAAACTAACGGTTAACTTCTGGAATTACGGCTATGTTATCAAGAGGTTTAAAGAGGTTGGGGAAGAAGTTGGTATAGATGTGGTTGAGGTTGATGAGGCGTATACTTCAAAAACTTGTTCCCTGTGCGGGGAAGCCCATGAAAATGGGCGTATTAAACGTGGTCTCTTTAAGTGTCCCCGCACGGGGAAGGTAATAAATGCGGACTTAAATGGTGCAATGAATATTCTACATATCCCCGAGTCCCGAGGAGCTAGGGGGAGAGGGCAACCCCTAGCGAGGGATAGGGGTAATGGGCTGAAGGCCCAGCCCGTGGTCTACCGCTGGACGAATGGAGCGGGGTGGGTGTGTAAAGCACCTACTAGCTATGAAGTTGTGAGGGTGAAGGCGGTAAACCACAAACCTATGAACCGCCCTAGGGGAACCCTCGCCCTTTAGGGCGGGGAGGAAGTCAGCTCTTGGACTTAGGTCTGCTTAGCACCTAGGCCTCAGCTGCGCTTGCCCCGGAATCCTGCAGCTGCGAACCTAGACTTGACATCTAAGCCTATCTGGACCTCTTCCGACTCTTGACCTGGGCATATCAGAGCCTGGACCAATCTGGATCTCAGCAGCGCTTAGCCTCCTCTAGGATCTCCTCTAGGCCTGGACCTCCTTAGGCCTACTCAGGCCTCCTCAAACTCAGGCCTCCTCCTCTAACTCTCTCTCGAACTCTCGAACCTTGGGGGGGGGGGGTGAAAGAAGGAAAGAGGATGAGGGCGACCCAGGTTAGGGCTGGCCTCTGGACCTACCTAGAACCTAAGGGCCTCCTTAGGCCTATCTGACCCCGGAGGAGTGAAGATTTAAAAATCTTTCTTATAGAAATAATATTATGGCGATGATGAAAAATGGCGGGCTGAAAATGAAGATGAAGACGACAAGCTGAGCCATGTAATGTTATTTCAGAAGAGTTATTAATGTCTTGAGAATAGAAATAGAAATATTTAAATAGTGGAAGAGATAGAATTAGAAATCGGGGGCCCGATGATGAAGTGCCCAGCAACTGACCTCTGATGACGAGAGGTCAATCTGAGGGCCCCCGTTATCCATCATTTTGCTTCTAGTAAAATAAGCTTGATCATTCCTTTTCTCGTGCCTAGTCTTCTAGTTCTATTTACTCCCCAGTAAATTGAGGAAATTTCGACGACTATTATTACTACTACTCCGCATGGGCGAGACAGAGTGAATTGCAATTGTTTCTGCTTGTTAGGATCCTTGGTAAGGGAAAGAGATTTCTAAAAGATGCTAAAAATTCAATTAGCTTAAAATTAGCTAAAAATTAGCCTGGATAAAGATACGTAAAAATACGTGAAAAATAGAGCTCGCGGATCTTTTTCTATCTCTCTTTAACGTGAGTAGTAGTTATACCAGTTATAGAATTTACCGGGGAGTAAGCCGAAACTAAACGAATGCTAGTATTTTACTCGAAAGAAGACGCTTCTTATTTCATTTGTTTCTCTTGGTTTACTCCCCGATAAACTGAAATAGAAGTGAAAGATAAGGAGCCAAGAATATTTATTACTAATTTGAGAAGAATAGTTGATAGAAATATATATTCGAAATAGAGTATGCTAAACTCGACAGAGACGAGAACGTCGATAAAGTAATAGAGGAATTAAGGCAGCTCATAAAAGAGAAGAGGGAAGGGAAAGGGGAGGAACTTGAGTTCAAGATAGCAGAAAACGTCGTGAAAATCCTGGCACTAGCTTACATGCTCTTCTGGTGAAGGGGAATGAGGGTAATCACGTTCAAAATGGACGAGGATCTATTGATGTCGCTAGACAGGTACGCAATGAAGTACAGACTGAACAGAAGCGAGATGATTAGGAAGGCCATAGAAAAGATGGTCAGGGAAGAGATGAGGAAGGAAAAGGGAAGGGCGAGGGTAAAGGTGGTAAAGGTATGATGAATGCTACAAGGAGGAGGCTCAGAGTACTCTGGTGGCTCCCTACCCCAAAGGGTCTAGGAAAGCTACTTGTTCAGGTGCTGCCTATGGTGGACCGGGTGGAGTATGCTGATGCCGAGGGGGCAATATTCCTGACGCTGCCAATCACGGATGACCAGGTTGAGTGGATACAGGAGCTAGCAAGGGACCTTAAGATAGAGGTTCACTTCGAGGATACTGGGGAGTAAACATGGGCAGAGGGCAACTACGGAGAGAGATTAAGGAGCTGCGGCAAAGAGTGACTCAGCTAGAAACTAGATATTTAGATCTGCTTGAGCAATATATTATGCTAAGGAAGGAATTTGAGGAGACAATGATGGAAGGAGCGAATTATGTAATCGCCGACAGGAAGTTGAAGAGGTTGATGAGATAATGGAGATAGGCAAATTAGTTATACCAGGTGTATCCGTGTCGAAAATGCGATCCGGTAGCAAAGAGATCTATTACGTCTATCTACCGCAGCGGTTCCACAAATACCTCTCGCACGGGAAATGGAACGTGACAGTCATTCTACATGAAAGAGAAATACCCATAGGATTTCGTAGCTTATACCACCACGGTACTAATTTCATTGTAACGTTACCTATCAACTTGAGATACCTCTGGGACGAATACCTAGGGAAAGAAATAGATCTCGTTTTAGAGAAATTTTAACCTAGAAGCTTGGGGGCTTTATCGTCATATATTTTCATGAGCTCAATCTCACTTATCACGAAGTAGTGGTTTTGCAGCAGCTGGAACTGAGACGGCGCTGCTCTGCCTTGGAGTACATTGACAATCATTGGAGAGACTCCATTCATTATGAGGTAAGAAGCGAAGAACGACCTTAAGTCGTAAAGCCTGAACTCCTTCACTTTAACCATTGCTCCCTTTATCGACGCCCTTAAGTCTGCTAGCTGGAATGGAAAGAGCTTCTCCTTCCATTCATCAACGTTTACTCCAATCTGCCTAACCGCACTCTCGTACCTTTTTATGAATTCTTCCCTGTAAGGCAAATAGTTCTTCTTAATCCATTCAGCGCTGCCTCTGTGTAAGAACGATATATACGCTCTCTTTGTCCTACTCTCCTTCATTATTTTGATGATTCTATTCTCTAGGTCTACCTGGTCTATTTTGAGTGAGTACACTTCCCCGACTCTAAGGCCAGTTTCTGCAAGCATAAGGAAAAACGCCTTAGCTCCTAGGTGCTCTATATGATCGAATATTTTCTTTAGATCACCTATTGAGAGGGGTTTAGGCCTATACTTATACACTGACTTTGGAACTCTGAAGGAGTTATAGAGGGTCTGGGCTAACGGTAGATTCTTCTCGGCCACGATCGTTTTAATGAACAACTTGAGGGAGTTAGCAGTATGTCTAGCTATATTTGTGCTCTCTTCCCTAAGCTCCAATAGCAGCTCTCTTATCCCATCAGGGCTTAGTTCATAGCCTAAATTACTCAAAGCTTTCCTCAGATACCTAATTCTCATGTCCTTAGTGCTCTTGCTCCGATCTTCTAGGACCTTCTCAAACTTCTTAACTTCGTTTTCAGAGACAATGTATACGCTGGCCGTTTCCTTTAGGTAATCTCCTAGGTTCTGGTAGAGCAATGAAAGGAAGAAATTGCGGAACTTCTCATCTTTAACCGCCTTTATTATGACTGATATTGCTGTAGTCGCATCTACGTCAACTATCCTTGTCCCATAGATCCCGTCTATTATATCATCTATAGCTAACATCTCCAGAGCACTCTTTATGACGTCCAATGGTACGCCCTGGCTTCCATTTATGTACCGGTAAAGCGTGCTTCTCGATATGCCTAGCTGTCTAGCTGCCTGTGATAGGCCCAATCTCTCTTCCAGTTTCTTTAGTATTCTTCTTCTCTGGCTATCATCAAGCTTGTTGGGATCAACTAGCACAGTAGATCACTCTACTTTTAACAAAGTGACACTGTTCCAAAAATAAGGGATGCTGTTCCATTTACGCCTTTATAAAGAGAACGTAAAGCAGTTTCAAATTAACATAAAATTAGTGCCGCGACCGGGATTTGAACCCGGGCCACAGGCTTGAGAGGCCTGCATACTCTCGGCGCCACGGCTTGACCGGGCTATACTATCGCGGCATAATTAATAATTGATAAGTGCTTTTAAAGTTACCCATCATGGTCGATGTGTCTCCAACAATTTATTTCTCCCTCCAAATTTCCAAGAGCTAGACAACCTCATATGGGTGCTCTTCCATTCATCCTTTCACCAGCTCTGTCTCGCCTCACGAGGAACTTGATGAGGGTCCTCCCTGATAATGTAGCCGAGAAGGTGATGGCCCTAGTTAGTCAGCTCAACCTCACCAGGAACGTCGAGGAGGGGAAGGCAGTCATGTCGTCGCTCAGCCTCATGAACCGATACTTCGCGAAGAGGGCCAAGCGCCTCCTTGACTCGTCCAACAGATGCACCGCCTTCCTGAACTTCCCGCGCGAGGTCAGGTACTACATCAACTAACAACACGTCCGAGAGCTTCAACTCCTACCTTGAGGATGTTCAGTGGGATCTAGGAGGTTACTTCCCCTCACCTCGACTCCTCGACACTTACGCCTTCGTCACAATCACCTGAAACAACTTGCGCTGGAAATCTAGGATGTCAATCATCAGGCCACTCCTACCACCTCAAGCTCCACACCTCTCGCTTCCAGGTGATGGAGGATGAAAGCTTATAACAGGTTCTTTATATCTTCCTACACAAAAATCTTGTGTAGACCCCGTGCTCATCCTCGTGAAGAGAGTGAGGAAGATAGAGAGAAGGGTGAGAGAGATTCTCAAGGCCGAGTACATGATGACCTCTCCGCGTACTTCCTCTCGATCGCGGGAGTTAACCACGAGCACGATTACGAAGCGCAGGGTCTGAGGAATGGGCTTCCTTTTCGCGTGGAACGCAAGCAAGAGAAGACTGGAGTCCGGTCGGCATTCTTCACGGTCTACAATCTATTGGAAATTTGGAGGGGCAAATGTTGGAGACACACATTTTTCACCTCGTAATACAACAAATTGAGGTACTCCCAGGAATCCCATAAAAGGATCAAGCGAGTTGTGTAATCTTGAAATAAGGAAATAATGATTGAATTAAGAAAAATTCTTATTGCTTAGATGTATAGCTATAATGTTATGCAGTAGTACCGTTTAGGACGCCCTGTAGTGTTAGAGTTGGGGATAGACTACCTTCGCTGAAGGTTATTGACACTGGGACACTCCCACCTATATTGCCTTCCTGAAGAACTCCTGGTAAATTAGGCTGATTTGTAATAGTAATATTCAAGGTCCCATCGAAACCTCCAGGAATTGAGGATGGAGTGACCACTAAATTAGCATTACCCGCAGCCACTGTAATATTACCTATTGAAACGCTCTGAACTGAAGCTGCAACTGTACCGGAATTCTTTATTTGAACAGTAAGGATAATATTATAATATCCCTGATTTTTAGCGTTTTTCACGTTCACTACTGGTGTACCTATCGCCTGGACCTGACCGGAGCTGCCGAAGGTTCCGAAGAGGCCGAAGGCGAACACGGCTACTGCTAGAGCTAGTGCTACGCTTACAATTACGAGAATTAGAGCTGTTACTGCGCCTGATATTGCCCTTCTTGACTTAAGATATCTTCTCATAGAGATCTAAAGATAGATAGGGAAAATGTCTATATAAATCTTTCTAGTAAATTTCTGACTAACTCTATCACAACTTCAGGTCTAAAAACGGTAGAGATACGGTTACACCTTAGGCAGTCCAACGCTCTACTTTTAACATGAGTATTATTATACGAGTACTTACTACACCCTCAACTATTCCGCTATGATAATTCACGTCCAGAACTAAAACTCGTGTTATTAACTTAGACCCCAAATCACTCTAATGAAAATCTCAAAAAACGTTGAGGTATTGCCCGGGAGTCCTAACACTCTGATCTACGAAGGAAGAATAGTCATTGACCAGGGAGGTAAAAACTCATCCCTTAACCTTGAGGCAGAGGCCCAGTTGGCAACTCACGGACATATGGACCACATCGCGGGCTTACTAACTAACGCAGGCAAGAAGTATCTCCCGAGGGAGGACATGTGGGCTCTATCCCTTCTTGGAAGGAGGGCTATGACTTACGGTTTCAGCTCTGCCCAATCCCCTCTCTTCACGTACGACCTAGTTAAGGAGGAGATCTCGGTGAACAGTTCCCTCCCCTCAGAGGTTCAGGAAATCAGACTCCCAGGGCATACTCCAGGCCACACTGGTTACATTCTAGGAAATGTCCTCTACGCGGGCGACGCCTTCTTCGGCACTAGGGTTCTAGAGGGTTTCATCTTTCCCTTCTACGTGGATTTCTGGTCAGCTATGGACTCCCTAAAGGTTGTAAAGGATCTACTTAGGTCACTGGATAACGTGGTTATATCCCACGGCCCGATTTACGAGAAGAGGAAGATGGTTGAGGTTCTTGAGTTCAACATCAAGCACGGGGAGAGACTAGTCTCATGGGTGAAGGAAGCGATTTCGCAGGGCGCGACTGCCGAGGAGGTAGTGGTTAAGGTCATGAGCAAGGGGACGGGAGAGATCAAGCCCACAAACGTCATCCTGAACTCGATCACTGCAAAGTCAATCCTGAGTCAGGTAGCCAGGGACATCAGGGTGGAGAGCAGGGGAGTAGTGTACTGGGGATAAACTCTTCATGCCTTCGAGACCGCTCCCATGAAACCCTTTTTAACTTAGGTTTCTAATTAGCTCATGGCCTGGAAATTCAAGTCCGATAAAGTTGAGGTAAAGGATGTCCCCCTCTGCGTTGTCGACGAGATAGAGGAGAGCCCAAGGTTGCGCGAGCTCTTCACCAGGGCAGGGGTCAAGACGGGTCACGGAAGCCCAGCCCATAGGCTAGTGAGCGAGGTTGTCATAAAGGTGTTCCAGGAGAAGAGGGAGACCCTTCAAGACGTTAAGTCCAAGTGGAACCTTGAGGGGATAGACGATATACTGAAGGAGATAGAGACTCAAGCCAGGGAGAGGGGTGTAATTAAGTAATCTCCTATATCACCTGCTCCCGTGCAACTTCCCATGTGACACACTTGACATTAATCCTAGGACACCACGTCACTCAAACTTGAACTTCACCTTTCCGTCCTCTAGGTACACGGTTGCACTGAACCTCTTCCCCGTCCTAGATCTGAACCCCTTCATCTTCAACTCCTTTCCTTGAAATAAGGACTTAGCCTGCCTGAAGGTTATCCTCTTTCCAGCTATTTCCCTCCACACCACTGTCCCGCACTTCCTGCATTTCCACCCTCTTGAAAAGCCCGCTACCTCCCCACCGCACTTACACGTAATCCTCATCTTTGGAAGGTTCTCATCCAGAAACCTCTTTACCTCCTCCATCCCAGTTCCCTCAAGCTTAACCCCGAGGTCCCTGGACACGGCCCTAGCCAGCCTCAGCATTTCAGGGGTTGCCCTCCTCTCCACCTTGAACTCCCTCTTCATGAGCCTCTCGACCTCCTCCCTCGTGAACCTCCTTATCCCCTCCATGAATTCTTGGTACCCCTTCTCCCCCAGTCTCTTCACGTAAATCTCCTCCAGTTGTCTCTCCCACTCCGCCGTCATGTCGGGGCTAACAACCTTGCTATCCCCCAACTTGTCCACGAGTTCTCTCCCCTTGTCCGTGGAGTAAAGGGATTTCCCCCTCCTCTCCACGTAACCCCTCTCGAGGAGTGTCTCTATTATCCCGGCCCTTGTCGCTGGCGTTCCCAGTCCAAGCTTCTCCATTTCCCTTAGAAGGGAGGCCTCGGTGAACCGTGCAGGTGGTTTAGTCTGCCTCTCCTCGGCCTTTACCCACTCCTTCCTCACCTCCCCGCTCGGAATTTTCAGGGGATTATCCTCGTGTGGGTATAACTCCATCCAACCCAGTTGAAGGTTCCTCTTTCCCTCAACCATGAAGAGCTCACCGTCAAGTCTTATGAACACCCTCTGCAACTCATACACGTAGTCGTCCATGAAGGCCCCAACAAACTTTCTGTACACGAGGTCGTACACCTTCCTGTGAATTGACGGAAGGTTCTCAGGTGGCCTATCCAAGGGGATGATTGCGTGGTGGTCAGTGAGCTTCGAGGAGTCAAATACCCTCTTTCCCACGCGATCCACCCTCGGGATTAGCTCGATCTTTCCAAGCTTTCTTAAGATATCCTTCACCAGATCCCTGTTCCCCTCCCCAAGGTAGCGCGCATCAGTCCTCGGGTAACTTATGAGCTTCCACTCCTCATACAGGGATTGGGCCACGTCGAGGGTCCTCTTTGCGGACAGGCCATAAAGCGTATTTGCCTCCCTCTGTAGGGAAGTGAGTGAGTGGAGTAGCGGAGGTCTCTCTTCCTTTCTCTCGACGTCTACTTTCTCAACTCCCCCGCTCTTCACGTTTTTCAAGGTATTCACGACCTGTTCTGCCTCCTCCCTTGAGAGCCTTGCCTCCTCCCCGTTCCTCACCATCACGCCCTTTAACTCGCCCTCAAACCCCGCGAGGACAACGTAGTAGATCTCTGGCTTGAACACCTCTATCTCCCTGTCCCTCTTCACGATCATCGCGAGAGTAGGAGTTTGGACCCTCCCGACGCTCCAGACCTCCCCACTGCCTGCCTTCAACGTGACCAGCCTAGTCAGGTTAATCCCCACGATCCAGTCGCCGTTCTGCCTGGCTAGGGCGCTGTAGTAGAGGCTGTCAAACTCCGAGCTCGGCCTTAACCTCCTGAACTCCCTTAACACAACGTCTCGTGTGAGGGCCTCTGAGGTCCAGAGTCTCAACACTTTCCCGTGATATCCCGTGAACTCGAGGAGTTCCCTCACTATGAGTTCGCCCTCTCTCCCGGCGTCACCGCAGTTTATCACCGCGTCAGCTCCCTCAAGCAGTTTCCTCACGACCCTGAACTGACTCTCCTTACCCTTGATCACGTCGTACTCAAACTTTTCAGGAAAGATCGGAAGATCCTTTAACTCCCACCTCTTCGGCGCAATCTCGCCAATCTCAAGGAGATGACCGTAGGTCCACGTAACTAGGTATTCCCCAACCTCGAGATAACCTTGCCTTCTCGTTGGCTTACCCAGGGCCCTCGCTATATCTAGCGCAACGCTGGGCTTCTCCGTGATTACGAGCTTCATGCGTGACTCTTACCCTTAACGAAGGGAAGATGGAGTTGGTAGTGAAGGGCGATAAGCAGGTCCCTCTCGGTCACAATACCCTTGGCCCTTCCCTCCTTGTCCAGGAGAAGCAGGGCCCCGATCCCCTTCGTGATCATGAGCGCAGCTGCCTCGTTGACTGACCTGTCCTCCTCTACCGTTACCACCGGAGTTTTCATGATATCCCTTATCCTCCTCCCGAAGAAGAGCTCCGGTTCAAGTTTCTCGACGGCCTTCGCTGCTGCCTTCACCGCGTCGGCTGCAGTTACCATGCCAACTACTTTTCCATCCTCGTCAGTCACTGGAAGTCTCCTGAACCCCCTCCTCAGCATCATCCTAACTGCCTGTTCCAGTAGAGTGTCTCGAAACACGGTGTTCACCCTGGGGGTGACGAAACCCGACACGGAAAACATGGGATCAAGGTCCTGAAACATGAGGAGGAAGTCCCTCTCGGTGACCATCCCCACAGGCCTACGTGAGGCATTGACCACAGGGAGAGACCCAAAGTTCCTGGTCACCATGATTGTGATTGCCTCAAGGGCATCCTGGTCCTCTGCAACGGTCATAGGATTCACGGTCATGTAGCCTGAGGCTGGGGTAACTCCCATCTTGTAAAGGTCAGCCTGCGTGCAAGCTGAGGGACAGAAGCTGAGGAGAATTGAGAGGAGGTCCCTCGTGGAAAGGATACCCTTCACAACCTCGTCTGCCACTATGACCCTGCCTAGCCCCCTATCGTTAACCTTCTTAAAGGCCTCCTTGAGTCCATCGCTTACTGAGATTACCGGAGGATTTGGGTTCATGAGCGTTTTAATTATCATGGGATAATCTCGCGTTTTTACCTAAAAGGATTTCCTGTTAAATTAATTGAGTGTCAACGTTAACCTTGTTAAGCTAGTGTGGATTGGTTCACTGGTAGCTGAAACTTGACTTGCCGAAAAGGTTTATCAAGACTGGACCGAGAGGAAAGGCACAAAGATCAACTTGAATCTCCCAATATGAAAACATGAAACCCGTCACCATCTCCCCCGACTGGATTCACTTAACGTGAATCTAACTTTTGCGTATACAGTCCCGACGGCAAACCCAAACTCACTACCTACACGCTAACCTCTACGGGAAGGTTGTAGTCGTACTTGGCCACGTACAGTAACTCCCTCCTTATCTGCTCCATGGTGACGTCTCCCCTAAGTCCGGACAGGATTATCTCCCTGAACTCCTGAGGAACGTAGTCCATCCTTGGCTCAACAGAATAGAAGTCCTTGAGAGCGTCAGCCCTTTTCTCGGGAGAGATAATAGCCTCCTCAAGTTCCCTCTCGAGCCACTCGGGATAGGGGAAGTTGTTGGTCAGGGTAACGTAGAGCGACACAACGAAGGAGTAAACGTCCATGCTGGTCTCGGCTTTCCCTCCAAACCTCTGCTTCGGGTGAGCGTAATAGGGTGTGTAGTGAATAACGGGGGAACCTACCCTGATGGAGCTACCGAAATCAGATAACCTAGGAATTACGTCTCCCCTCAACAGTTGTTGTTCAGCCTCCTCCCCATACTTAGACAGTACCCTGTCAAATAGGATGTTCGAGGGCTTTATGTCAGCGTGGACATATCCCTGCTTGTGGAGGTGAATCACGGCCTCTGCGACCTGAGAGTAGATCAGGGAAACAACCTCTCCCCATCTTACGGAGTGCCTCAGGGAAGAGTACTCCTCATCTGCGAGTATCCTCCTAAGATCACCCCCAGTCATGTACTCCATGACAATTGCAGGCGGAGAACCGTAGTAGTCGGTCCAGTTCTCGTCTATGAAGTTCGCAAGAATTCTCACCATATTCCTAGAACCCTTGGAGATCTCCTGCATCTTTGCGACCTCGTACAGGAACTCGTCCATCCTGTACTCCTTCTTCATTACCTTCATGGCGAACTGCTTCCCGTTCTTCTCAGCAAGCAAGACGTAACCCATCCCCCCTCTCCCAAGGACTGATCTTATCTCGTAGCCATATAGGACGTAACCGATCCACTGGTCTGGGTCGAACTCCTGCCTAGTTGCGGGTATGGCCTTGGAACAGGCCTCGACTACGCCCTCCCTGCAGGCGTAGAGGTACTCCCTCATTGCGTGCGGTGGAGAGTTGAGGGCCTCAAAGGCCTTCCCCCTCAGGTATGCAAGGGGGGCCGTTCTCCTGATCTTCTGGGCCTCATCCAAGACCTCGAGCGCCCTCTTGGGGTCCTTTCTAAGGAGTGCCGATCCCAAGAGGACTAGGTTCTGGAAGTTTCTGTTCCTTCTGAGGGCTTCCTCGAACATGTTCACTGCCTCCTCCACCTTGTTCTTGTTAAGGTAGTGAAGCCCAAGCTTCACAGCCGGAATATCGTACGTGGGTAGAACGTTGAGAGCCTCCATCAACAGTTTGGGATTGCCCTGCTTCTCGAATTCTACGACGAGAGCGTCAGCCTTAGCTATCAACTTACTCTCCAGTTCCCTGTACTTTTCCTCCGAAAAGAATGAGTAAATCTTAAGGGCCTCAAGTTCCTTCCCCGTCTTCTCGTAGCACTCAGCTACCGCAAGCGATTCCTCGGGGTCCTTCTCCTTCAGGGAGGTATACAGGGAAATAGCCTCGTCGCACTTGTCCAGCCTAACCAGAGAGATAACTGCCCTCCTCTTGACCTCCTCATCTCCGTACCTCTCGAGGGCAAACTTAACCACGTCATACTGATCCATGGCCTCCATGACTGACCTCTTATCTCCCCTAAGAAACACCCTCCCGGCAACGAGGTCGTAAGTTAGCCCAGTCTTGAGGGAAGGTGGATTAAACAGGACGCAAGCAGATTCTGAGGACTCAAATACGGCCACAGAACCTTTTAGATAATCCCTCAAAACGCCGGAAAAGTAGGAAAGCCTGGAACAATCGTGAACTGGAACCTTCGTGAACTTTATCTTTCCTCCTTCCTCCGATACGACATATCCCACAACGCTGTCCTTAACCTTCAACCTTTCGTTAATCTCTGTCAACACGCCGTTGGACAGCAAGTAAACCTTGTTATCTCGGATGAAAGCGTAACTCACACAGTAATACTTGTGGTAAAACCTTTTTTATGAATTGGCTCGATATTACCTTACGCCACGTCGTAAGACTGGGCTATCATGAGGTCCGCTTTGGGATCAAACTCCCTGAATTTGCTTACCTTATCCCAAACTTCTTGAATTGAATTACCTATGTTCACGAAGACTCCAGCATCCTTGTCAGATACCTCCCTGAATAAAGTGGATTGGAAGAACTTCTTTGCAATCTCAACCTTACTTGTGAAGACCGCATACATGATAACCCCAGACTTGTCAAGATCGACGATGGGAACTAGCCTAATGAACTCCTTCTTGTAGAGATACCTAAGGTGCCTTCTCACGGTCTTGGAGGAGACCTTTAGCCTCTCACTTAGCTCCACGGGAGTCATCGTGGGGTTTTCCTTAAGCACGGAAAGAAGCCTAAGGTCAAAGGTGGAAGGATTGTAGGGAGTCTGTTCTGGGATGTAGACCATGGTGGGTTCCCCAAGCTTGGAGGACATCTCACTTATCTTGGTCTTCAGCCCTTCCTTGCTCTCGGCCTCAATCTCGTAAACGTTGACGTGCTCGATGCATTTCACCTTAAAGACGTACTCTCCGTCCCAATCCCTCGTGTTCGGGAAGGCCACATAACCGTGATATTTCCCGTAAAAGTTAGGATTAACGTAAAGCGCAACCCTCTTTATGATCAAGTCCTTGGTCATCCTCTCGACCCTATAGTTAACCGCAGGAGGGGATATGTTTAACTCCTTCGCGATCTTCCTTTGCGAGTACCTGTAGTCTCTCATCAGGTACAGAATTATTCTTTTGTTTACATCATCCATGGATAACCATCCTAAACTTGTATAATATGGATTTCCCAAAATATACTTTTCGATTGTGACCAATTTAGCTTCTAGAGTGGAAGCAATCTGAAAATTAACAGCAAAGTGATTGATCGCATTTTGTTTACGAAACTGCTGACTCGTGGCCCTGCAACTGAAGGCTGAACAACGTCAATCCGCATATCGCTGAATTACTCTACCCTCACGGACGGAACATTCCCTCCGGTGGAAGAATTTCCCGCTCTAAGGAACTCGCTGCACACCACGCCGTGAAAGTTGACCATAATGAGTCCAGATAGACCATCAAGTAATCTCCATCCTCATTAGCCCTTGTAGCCTTGTAAGACTAACAAAATGACTAGAGTGTGTGTCCAACAATTTATTTCTCCCTCCAAATTTCCAATAGATTGTAGACCGTGAAGAAGGCCGAGAACCAGGATTCAAGGCTTCTCTTGCTCGCGTTCCACGGGAAGTGGAAGTCCATGGTCGAGAGCCTATGCTTCGCGGTTCTAAACACCTGCTCAACCCTGTTCCTAATCCCGAAGGTGACGTGCTCGTGGTCGACCCCCGCTATCGAGAGGAAGTTGTACGCGGGGAGGCCGTCGTGTATGTACTTGGCCCTCAGGAACTCTCCTCTCGTCCTTATCTCCACCTGCCTCACTCGCTTCACGAGGATAATCACGTCGAGGCCCGACCTGGCCTTCGTGATCATGAAGAACGGGATAACTCCCGTGTTGACGTCCCTCACGACCCACAGGTAGTACATCACCCCCTTCACCAGAAGTACCTTCGTCTCGTCCACCGCGTACTCCCCGGTCAAGGGGAGGTCGAGCGTCGTCCTCGTCGCTCTTCTCCAATAATAGTGAACCGTGCTCCTCGGGACCCTGAACCTCCTGAGGGATAGTCCAAGGAAATAACTAGCTAACGCTTCCGCCAACTCCTGAAGGGACCAGAACCGGGGCTTAAGGTTATTAAGTTGGAGAAGGTAGATCATTACCTGGGTCAGGACGGGAAGAGGTACGCTCCTCTTCACGTCTGCTCACGTGATAGACCCGTCCTGACCCTTAAATATTATTTTGTCTAATTTAGCAATATTGTTGGACACACACTGACTAGAGGTGAAAACGTTTAGAAGGTTGTCCATTCTGACCTTATGGCCAGGAACTTTCGGGCCTCTTATTTGTCATTGTATTACTTATATATATTATTATAATTATTATATATAAACTACCTTCTTATATGATATTACCTAGAAGAATCAAGGTCCTCAGCCTCGCCCCTTTAAAGAGTTTCTAACCTAAACCAACTTCATGGCCAGAAGAACTTGCCCATCGTGCAAGCAAGTGGTCGAGGAGAAGCTCATCAAGGAAGGCAACGTGATTACAAAGTCCTGTCCCAACTGCGGATACACCTTCATCTCCTACGAGAAGGGGAAGGGCTATCTCGTCTATCCGAAACGAAGTTAGGACGAAAAACGAACTATGTTTAATGGAAAGCTTAATTTTTAGCGTATAATACATTGCCTTGATATGACAGGTACATTAACTGAAAAAATACTTTCAAGGGCGTCAGGAAAAACTGTTTCGCCCGGTGACGTCATAGAGGCAAAGACTGACATAGTGGCCTTCCACGACCTAACGGGATATCACGTAATTGAGGTAATGGAGAAGGCTAACATGATGAAGATCTTCGATAAGACAAAAATAGTTGTAGCCTTCGACCACTTGGCACCGCCACCTGACGTCAGAAGCGCAGAGATCCAAGGGAACATAAGGAAGTTCGTGAAGGAGATGAGACTACCTAACTTTCACGATATTAACGTGGGTATTCTTCACGAGCTTCTCATAGAACAATACGCCCTACCTGGTCAGGTGATTGTGGCTGCCGACAGTCACACGACAACCTCTGGTGCCGTGGGGGCATTTGCCCAGGGAATGGGAGCAAGCGACGTTGCTGCCGCCGTGATCACGGGTAAAACTTGGCTAGTGGTTCCTCAACCCTTCAAAGTTACCCTCAAGGGAAACCCAGGTAAGTGGATAAATGGAAAGGATGTAGCCCTAGAGTTGCTGGGTAAGTTCAAGGCTGATTACTTTAACGGAATGTCCATAGAGGTTCACGTCCAGAACCCCAAGGCTTTCCCCATGGACTATAGGGCGACTGTCTCCAACATGGGGATAGAGATGAACGCTGATGCCCTTATGTTTATCCCTGACGTTGAAACCAAGGATTACATAAAGACCATGAGGGGAAAGGAAGTTGAGCTCGTGACCCCAGATCCTGGGGCAAAGTATCTAGATGAGTACACCATTGAGCTAGACAAACTGGAACCGCTTGTGGCTGCGCCCTACAGCGTAGACAACGTTAAGACCGCAAGGGAGGAATCCAAGGTCCCAGTGGACCAGGTCTACATTGGTTCCTGTACCAACGGTAGGCTATCAGACTTCAGGATTGCATCGGAGATCCTCAAGGGAAAGAAGGTTAAGACTAGGTGTATAGCCATTCCCTCTTCCTACACGATGTTTAAGCAGGCCATGGAAATGGGTTACATCGAGGATCTAGTTAATGCTGGATGTGTGGTCACCTATGGTACCTGCGGGCCATGTCTAGGTGGTCACTTCGGGGTTGCTGGTCCAGGGGAGGTTATAGTTTCTACGAGCTCCAGGAACTTCAGGGGTAGGATGGGGAGCAACGAGGCTAAGGTCTACCTGTCCGGGCCTTCAGTTGCAGCTGCCTCAGCAGCTACAGGGTACATAACTGATCCGAGGGATGTGCAATGATCGTGGAAGGCCCTGTCCTAAAGTACGGTGACAAGATAGATACTGACATCATAATCCCAGCCAGGCACTTGAAGTACACGGATCCCGCTTACCTAGCTCAGCATGCCATGGAACCCTTGGACCCAGAGTTCTACAAGAAGGCCTCTAAGGGTGTTGTAATCGTTGCAGGGAAGGTATTTGGTATGGGCTCATCTAGGGAACAGGCTGCAATCGCACTAAAGGCCGCAGGAGTGAAAGCCGTGATAGCTGAAAGTTTCGCAAGGATATTCTACAGGAACTGCATAAACAACGGGCTTCCCCTGATAACCTTACCCAACGCAACCAAGGAAATAAATGAAGGTGATGTCGTTAAGATTAACGTCGAGACAGGGGAGATTACTGTGAACGGCAGAGTCCTGAAGGGTAAGGGAATTACGGGAATGGCACTGGATATCCTAAAGTCCGGCGGTATAATGGAGTACCTCAAGAAAGTTTCAGCCTAAGACGGAGAGTTTACTGAAATAATTTTGTTTTTAACTTCGAGTCTCGAAATTATATTGATGAAGATTACTTACATTCTACTGTCACTCCTATTTTGGGGTTTTGACTACCCCATCAGTTTATTCACGTTTAGAGAAGTGACGGGGCAGATAAATCCCTCGATCTGTGTCGTCCTTGCTGTTGTGGACTATCTTGTGGAGCTTGGCTCCACTCTATTTTTAGTTAGGCTGGGAAAGGAGATAGGAATACTGATTAAACGCTCCACGAAAAAGTTATGAATACGTGAGTTGAACCGCCCTTACTCCCTCACCGACGTTGACGGGTTCACCTAACCTCTTCAGAACCCTTTCCAGCACTGCTATGGTCGTAATTACGTCATTGGGATTAACCCAGCCCATGTGGCCAATCCTGAAGTATTTTCCTGCGAGGGCGGGATGAACCCCAGGTGCAAGTTCCAACCCCTCAGAGATGACCTCCCTCAAGACGTCTCCAGCGTTGGCCTTCTTTAGAAGGACCCCAGTGACGGTGTTGCTGTAGGCCTCAGGTCTCTTGGCCACTATGTCTAGACCCATGCTTTCAATCCCAGCCCTAATGCCCTTGGCCACCTTCTCGTGCCTCTTAATCCTGTTTTCTAGCCCCTCCTTCTCCATGAGTTCAAAGGCCTTGCTTAACATAAAGATGAGGTGAACGGGAAGAGTTGCGAAATATGAACCTTTCCCTTCCTCAAGGTTTCTCATAACGTCAATCCAGTTCTTGAGGTTAAGGTAGTATCCAGCAACTGACTCGTCAGATAGCCTAGATACTGCCCTTTCGGAGAGGACCAGGAGACCCGCACCTGGTGGAACCCCAATGGCCTTCTGGCTCGCGGTGAGATAGATATCTACCTGATAATCCTTAGCCTTCACGGTCTCTGCCCCAACGCTACTTACACCGTCAACCGCGATGAGGTCAACCTTATCCCTGATCCTCTTTGTAACCTCTGGTATGGGTTCCCTAACACCGGTGCTAGTCTCAACATGGGTCATCGCCACGAGAGTGTACTTCTCCTCACTAACCTTTTCCTCAACTTCCTCGGGCTTCACGTATTCACCAGGGTTAGCCTTGATAATGTCTACCGCCACAGCATAGCGGTTGAAGATTGCCTTCCATCTATCTCCAAACACGCCGTTGGATACTACCAAGACCTTGTCTCCGCGTCTCAGGACAGAGGCCACACTCTCCATGGCAGAGGTGCCTCCCCCTGGTATTATGAAGGGTTGGTAGGTCTCATCAGCTCCCATGAGTCTCCTTAGATACTTCAGGGAAAAGGACATGGCATCGATAAATTCCTGCGAGGTGAATCCTGTGTCACCCCTAAGACCCGCAACCAACACGTCGTAGTCTATGGTCACAGGGCCTACGTGCATGAGGAGTTTTCTTGTCATATGGTATAATTAGCTGTTTGCTTTTAACTTATGAGGGTTAGAATCAACGTGAAAGGACCCTTCGCTCAAGGGATCTTTAACTCCCCGGTCAAAGTTGACTACTTAATGAAGGGAATCCCACATCCTTAACTGAATCACGAAGGACTATCTGGATTTAACTTCCTTTGCCTCTCACATGTGAGCACCATCCTCGAAACGAGGCGAAGATTCACGTAAAGGGCCAGAGCTGATAGGACTGGTAGTCCGTAATATACGAAAATGAAGTAGGTAGGCGATGATAAGACTAAAAGAATAGGAGAGGCAATGGAAGGGATTGAGAGTGCAAAGGTGTACAGAATTATTGTGGGAAGTGCAAGGCAACACGATGCCCCAGACACTACACCCACCGAGGGTAAAACCAGAAGGGACCTAGTTATCCCCATCCTTCTCCTCAGGAGGCCGAGCCTGGTGATGTAGGAAACGTTCAATCCCATGAGATTGCCCAGGAGTAAGCCCATGAAAATAGTGTAGGGAACTACGTCGGCCTCGTACCCCCCTACTATGATCCAGAAGGCTGGGGACTGGGATATCCAATAAGGGAAGTATTTAAGTGGAGGAGGGACCTCGAAGCCGTAACCAAGGTGAATCTGACTCACTAACCTTAGGGCAGTTATTCCTCCAGGTTCAATTATGCCAAGAACTAAGGCATAAACCAGTGAGTGATAGATGAAATACGCCAGGAATGTTATCCAGTAGAACTTTCCACCTCCCCACTTAAGCCTTGGGAAAAGAAGAGCTCCTATCCCAGTCCAGAACGCCAGTGCGGAGAGAAGAGATAAAGAGAGCGGAAGATGAAACTTTGAAATGGACAGGAAAATGGCAAAGGACATCAATATCAGAAGGAAGGCCTTGACTTTTGTCATCTATAAACTCTAGGAAACTATCATATTAATTTCATGTCCCAATTCAGGATCAAGTCTCCAAGTAGTTAACGTGGATCGTATGACGTTTTAGGACCTATCACCTTAGTTGCAGGCTCTGGAGAGGACTAAACGGATTTGGGCAAAAGCTTAAAGAGTTACGTATATCTCACAACCTATGAAAGCCTGGCAAATTGGACTAATTATTATAATTATTATATTAATAGGAATTTCGCTATTTGTGATCTCAAGACATACGACTCAACCCCTGACCCCAAGTAACATGTCAGTTAAGGTTAGTAATACATCCGTCACCAACACTACAAAGATGCAGAACACCACTAACATGGTCAACAACACCAGTACAAAGCAGATCACCAACAATACAACTAATGAGACCAAACAAGTTTTACCTCCAGGAGCAGTGAAGCTAAACTATGACGCGCAAAACCATACGGTGTTCATTTATTTATACGCTTCACCCACTGCTTCCAATTTCCTAAACTATAATGGAACCACAAACGGCGAAATGAAGATATATATTCCCGTTAACTGGAGTATCCTCTTCACCTTCTACAATCCGGAACCCACGGGCCATGCCCTCGCGGTGGTTCAGAACAACACTCCTATTCCCAATCAACTAGTCCTTTCTCAGGATGGAAAGGTCATCTTTGAGATAGGTTACAATAATGGAAACGGAATATCTGGAGGAACGTCAGTTTCCGGACTTCTAAAGGATCTTCCCCCTGGATATTACTGGATTGCGTGTCCCATACCTGGACATGCTGAGAACGGAATGTGGATAGACCTCTACTCTGGGAACTTTACAGTCCCCTATGAGATAACCTAGCTAGTAGTTTAAAAAAATTAAGTGAATGAAATCCTAGTCACTAACAACTTAATCAGGTTCAATAACCTAGAAACCAGTCCGTCCACAATCCTCCTGTATAGGAAGAGGATCAGGTATCTCAGCCTTAGAACAGTGAAGATCCTACTTGCCACCCTTTCCTGCTCTGCCAGATTGCTCTTCAGCCAGGATGAAGTTACGCTACTCTTTAGTCCTCTCACAAAGGAAAGAAAGTCCCTGACCACAAGCATTAGCTCCCTCGGTTTGCTCCTTTTGAGAGTCTTCTCATAGTCCTGATATCTCCTTCTCAAGAGATTTGCATCCACAATGTCACTGAACGTAATGTGAGAATCCCCAGAACCGAAATTACAATTCATGTTATTCTATATATTGAGGAGTGATACTATTTAAGATGGAAGAAGTGATACCAATTCATTGGAGTGATAAGGCGAAGATAAAGGAGATGTTTACACATATTAAAAATGGTTGGACACTTACTCTCCTAAAGAGGAATAGCGGGAGATGAGATTCGAGGACAAGATGCTAAGATGGCGGAAGTTTGCAGATATATGTGCGAAGTTTAGCTCTGACACTTTTTACGACTATCCGCTACTTAACGCACTACAGGTTGGAGATATAGAGACGGAGTTAGAGGAGATCGTGAGTCAGTTCTTCGTGGATAAGCTAGAGATGACAGGAAAACCATACAGAGCCAAGCGTGGAACATTCTATTTTGATGATGAGAGGACTACAGAAGGATACGAAAATGACGATATGATGTTCCAGGTGGTGTATAGGGATAGGTCAGAATACCTTGAGGAAAAGGATGAGATAGTGAAGGGTTTACAGCAAGATCCGGAGGAGACCGAGGAGGCTGAGGTTTACGCCTTCATAACTTCCCTGATGGAGTTTACACTCTCTTCCTTTCTCAGGATAAGAAGTAAGGGAGGCGAACCTGACTGCATCTCCAGAAAGAGATGTTTTCTCTCACTGAAGTTCGGACAAAAGGGTTAAGTCTGAATCTCCTTGCGAAAGTATGTATAGCCCACTGGTCTCCAAGATAAAAGGTTTGGTCATCCCAACGTACGCAATTCATCTCTTCCCGTCCTAGGTTACTAAACCTGTCTTCAAATAAATGCGAAATAACTAGATCGTGTCGTATCCCTTAGATGCTGGCCCCTATGCCTCCCACTACCCCGTTAATGATATTGAATGCTATGACCAAGCCTATATACGCCTGAATGAAGGTCGTTGTTATGGCGTAGGGGAGAAGGGAGAGGACCAGGTAACCTATCACAACGAACACTGCTAATTTCCTTACGTTCTTTAGTTCCTTGGAGATGATCTCGCCTCTTATGGGAAAGACAAAGGCCAATAATACTATCAGGATTAGTAACTGGACTACTCCCTCAACTGGCGAAACCACGAGAGACCTCACTGGAGCAATTGAGAACTGGAAAGGTGGGTAAAAGCCCTTGAGTATGAGAGATGACAACGCCATGATTATAGTAAGGATAAATGAGTAACCAATCCCTGCTCCTACACTCCAGCTAAGAGCTCTTGGGTTTATCTTGCTCGTCGCTCTCACCCTCCTTCGCAGACCCCATGGATACCTGGAAGAGCCTCTGAGGTAAGTTAACAAGTGTGGAAAGGTTTGGATAGTAGGGAGTCCCTATTGCCATATTAACACTAGCTGGATTGCCCTGCTCAGTAAGTATCCTCGCTAATCCCATTCTTACAGCCATCTCAACTTCTAAGCCTAAGTCCCTTAGCTGAATTATTCTCCTAAGTTCAGGGTCCTCTGGGATGAGTCTTGTTACCCTAACTGAAATTAGCTCTACTCCAAGTTCTGCCAAGAATTGCTTCAGGGCTGCTGTAACAGCCGTGGAGATATCGCCAAACTTCTTGTAAACATCTACCAGTTTAACCTGGTTCAGAATCGAACTAACCTCTTGATCAATAATAGGCGCTAGGTAAGCTGCTAAGTCTCCGTCCTTGAAGAAAGCGCCTGCGAATTGAATGTTCACTGCCAATTTAGCAGCATCGGTTACTCTATAATACACTGCAACTTCGTAATCTAACGGAACTAGATCGTCTGTCTGGCTCTTGCCTTGGATTCTGACCTCATGCCTTGTCATTGATGTGAACAGCGCAATAGTATCAAATGGTAGCTGATTATACCTGAACCTAGCCATAAACGAGGATAGTGGGTTCTGAGGAGATTGTATATTATGTGTACCAGGAGGTAGTACTGCCTGCACTTGTCCCTGAATGATTACGACGCAGTTCTCCGTAGGTTGAACAATGAAAATAGACTTTGAAGTGACCTGTTCTCTAGGATACCTGAAAACCAGAACGTCTGGAGCCATGAAGGAAGTTCCATCTTCTCTCTCCGTACTAATTACTTGACCTCTAAATTGTAGAGACATATGAATCATTTGCGTACTATATTTTAAACCTTTTCACATTATTTTTCTCCTTGAGTTAAAGTTGCTTTACACATTACATTATTTTGGTATGCAGTAGTCACCGCATGCGACCTTATAGATGTTATGAATCCCAAGTGAGGACTTTCAAGAATCATCTGTATTCCTGCGGGAAGAATAGCTCTTGCCTTCTCACCAACACTTCGCGCAATTGATTAAGCATAGAATCTATGGAGTCGACTCTACCGGCACTTATGTCATTGTAGATTTGATTTGCTATATTTATCATGTTTAGATCATTCTTTACTATCTCATCAAGGGCTTCAGTGGTTATCTTGTATCTTGCATACACATCTGCTCCTCCTCCCTGAGATGCAACCATTTCAGATATTAGGGTTCTGATCTTTGATGCAAGGAACTCAAGCTTCTTGAGCTCTGGAGAGAAGGGAGAGGTGGAAACTATTTGAGCCTCCAGTTCCGCAATCTTACTCAATGCGTTCTCTAGCTTAGTCTTAACTGATGACCTTATTAGGAAGTCGTCTTGCCTGATCAAATCCTTCGCTTTGTAACCTCTGTACCCTGGAACCATTAGCTGGAGTCTCTCGAGAGGAGTTAACTCCTTGGTCATAACAACTATTACTCTTTAGAGATTAAAAATTCTATTTGCTTTCATTTACTTTCTCCTCCCGAGAAAGAGATTTGACTACCCTTGTGACCCTCTTTATTACTTCGCTCCTAATTGGCTCCTCGTACACAGACCTAGCGATCACATCAATTCCAAAGATGAAGGTTGTTTGAGTTGCTTCAAGTACCCTAACAACTGGAGGAGCGAGTAGGTTGTCCATATGGCTCAGTTCTTCCTTTATCTTCTCTGCAACTATGTCTGGGTCGAAATCCTTTGAGATCTCGTACCTAGTCCTCACCTTGCGTTTTTCCTCCTTATCGTGAACAAAGATAGCTGCTTGTATCATGATGCTGTTCGGTATCCTCAACTCCGCTAACTCGTCGGTCTGTATAATGGTGTAGAGGAGAGTAATGTCGACCACCGTCCCTGTGTACCCAGGTATTAGATAGTCTGTGGAAAAGTACTTGGGCGAATAGGTAGGAAAGTCTAGGCCGTATTGCCACGTTGACACTGTTATGCGCTGTCCAACCTTATATGGACGAGATAGGAGGAGCATGATTCCTCCAAATACGTTAGAGAGAACGTCTTGAGATGCAAGTCCAAGAACTAGTCCCGCAAATCCTCCCGCAGCTAACGCCTCACCTAAACCAACCTTAAACACAGACACTGCCCCCGCAAGGGCTAGGGCATAGCCTATGACCCGGATTACGAAACCTAGCGAGGATGCGTTATCTACCCCAATTACAGCGGAGAGACGCCTCCTAACCAAGAGTGAGAAAAGGTAAGTAACTAGAAGAACCCCGACTATCCAGATCACCAACTCGAGATAGAGGATGTAGTTTCCAGGTAGCAACTTCATGGAGCCTAGAACGTAAATCGCTCCCCCTATAACTATCATGGCAATAATAGACGAGATTGTAAGGGCTAGTATTCTACTTTCGTTTCTCGACATAACCATGTTTTAAGATTCCACAAAAATATTACTTTTGGAGTTCCAGGACAAGGAGAGCAGAGTTCTTAATGAGAGTTACGGTATTTAAGGCCTCATTCTTAGTTAAACCCTCAGCAAAAAGAATCCTCGCTATCTGTACGCTCCTAGGGGCCTTCTCGTCAGGGGTAAAAAAGAACTCCACGTTGAGCCTTAACAATTCCCTCTTTATCTGTGACACAAGGTCAGGTCTCTCCTTAAACTTGGACTGATCCAGATCAAGAATAACAGCGACTATGTAGTAAGTTGATTCTGGTGCTGTCCTTATCACTGAGACTGGAAGACCTCCCATGGGAGGTGAGACAGTGAAGTGAAAATATACTCCTCCACTAGTTACCTTGTCCACTTTCATGCCAAGCTCCTTGAACCAGGAGAAGATCTCTGTGTCCGTGACCATCAAGTACACCTCAGCGCCGAGTCTCCCATTGTGGAGTCCACCTTATGTTGTGCAACGCTTTCAGCTAAGGCAACCAAGTCGGGCTTAAACCCAATCCCTAGATCTTGGGGAAGGGTAACCTTGTTCCTGAGTAAAGTCACCTTCAACCCTAACGATCTAGCCTTGATTGCAAATCCCACGCGTGGCGTAACGAAGTTCATTACTCCCAACACGGTATTGGCTCTCCTCGTAGCGTGTGAAAATATCTCTTGCGAGGGTAGATATCTATTCACGTCCTCTGGAGATATAACGTCTTGTACGAACACGTCTAGGTTATGTCTCATGAGCAGGGACTTGATCTCTAACTTTGGAAGGTTAGTGACGAGGAAGATCCTCACCCTATAGTTCAGTTCCTCCAGGAAGAGGGCGTCCTGATAGGGCTTCACCGAGGCGAGATCCAGCTTGCCCAACACAATGTTTGCCAGTTCTTTGGGCGGATAATACCTAGGAATCGAGCTGGCAACCTCGTGATAGAGGTCAATCCCCTTTACCGAAGAGAAATCGAACACGGATTCTACGTCAATGAGATAGGGTATCATCTCTTACCACTTAGAAGTCTATCTAGCCATATTTTAGTTAACTCCTTCTGCTTGCATTCGTTACACACGTCCGTGTATTGTGCCGTTCCCTGAAATCCTTGAGAGATCAACATGGAGTCCACCCTTACCTTGACCTTCTCCGACCCAATGGGTTTTCCGCATATCCTACACTTGGCAACATTGGTCTTGTTCATGAGCTTCTTTTTTAGATCTGAGATCTTTGCGAAACCTGTCACAGAGACCGCATTCTCTGGGCAATTCTTTACACATCTCTCAGAGCCTATACAGTAGGGTATATTGTAGGTTAGTTCCAGAGCGTCATTGCCCTTAAGGTCTGGCACGAGCATTTGACAAGCCCTCACGCAGACTCCGCATAGAACGCATTTATTGGGATCCACGACCACATTGTAGACGCCAGGTACGACGTCGTCCTGATTCATGGAGGCCTTTCTTGACATCTCCTCAATTGACCAGATGAGGAGAGATCTCCTCCTGCTCCTGTGAAGAGTTACGTCAAGGGGAATCTCCGACCTCCCCAGATCTAGGGGAGGTGCCTCGAGCACTTTTCTCAGCTCCTCATCATCCTTGGCCTTCCTCACCTTGAGGTCAGTTCCTGGGAAGTGTGAAGGGATCTCCTCTAGTCTCTTCAGGGCCATATCCCTAGTGCCACAGGTTGACGACACGTGAACTATGGGCGTCAAACCACTCGCGTAACTTGCTAAGATAAAGGAGTCGTGAACTGAGGCTACGCAGGGCATGACAAACGGGAAAACTCCCTCAACTATTTTTGAGGGCATCCCATCTGTGAACAGTAACGAGGCTGGTTTGGAGTAATACTTCACCACTGCATTAATAAATGCAACAACCTGATCTGTTGTGGCCGTTGGAACTTCAAAATATCCTAGAAATGAGGAGGCGCTGCAGTACCCGCAGGCGGTACACTTCTCTGGGGATCCCACTGAGGGTCCCTCAGGCGTCTTCACCACTAGGTTAAGTGGACAGGCCTCGACGGCCCTGTTTATCTCCCGCTCTGCGTGAACCTCATCGTAGAGGACTGGGTAGGGCTTGTATTCATATACCTTCAACTTGATAAGCGATCTCCTTGAGATTGAGGAAGACCTGGTAGGCTGAACCCTGTACACCAAGTCCATGAGTTCAGCCTTAAGAGAGTAACCCATGAGAAGGGCTAACGTGAAATCCCCGCTCTTACCTTCAAACCAGGTGTAGGGTATTGTGATCACGGCTAGCGGAGATATTCCGAGCCTCTGGTCAATGTCCTCCATCCATGTCTCTCTATCTCCGTCATTTATTACCAAGAGGGACTTAACGTCGTTCTGTTTCAGGTCCTCGAAGATAAAATCCCCTATCTCAGCCACATAGGAGAGCTTGGCCTCCTCAAACACCGTTTTGAGAACCTCATCTCCCACTATTTCCCTAGCCCTCTTGGATACTAGGAGTCCCGCGTTGAGCACTACCTTTCACCTAGGAAGTCCTTCTCAAACTTTAACCAGTTACCCAGTTGAGAGCAAACTACCTTGTATATCCTCGATCTTGGATCATGAACAACGTCGTTTATCCAGTCTGGTATCCAAGAGAAGAGGTGCGATGTTGCGAAGTTCTTCTGGTCCTGAACTACCTTAAAAGCATCTTTCCCTGTACTTCTATTGTGAAATTCCTCCTCCACTAGAAGTGACATAAAGGCGAACAGAGAGGAGATGTGATCCGGTTCAGGACTGAACTGCGATCCCAACTTAGGCACCAGTCCCCTCGAGCTGTAAAATCTCACCACGTCATTATACTTGAACGTAGCGACTCTCTCGCCCATGAGGGAGAACAGCCTCTTGCTCTCCACTGGGATAAGGGGCTTCACCCCAACTCCAGCAATGAAAAGGGACGAGTACTCTATTAGGTAGTCGCTCCTCTTGTTCTCCTCCAATACTTTCCTGATCTCCGTGATCTCTACCCCAGTTTCCTCCATGTACTTGCCAAGCTTCTCCTCTAGGGTTCTGATCTTCTCCAGTAATTGCTGGTACTCGTTAACGTCAAACTTGTATAGGAAAAGGTCTGAAAACATGTCATAAGTGGAGTGCCTCACATTTAAAACATCCAAGATAGAAATCGACAGATGGATCACCTAAAAAATCAAGAACTTGAATTGGAGTTTGAACCACTACTCTCCGTGTAGGTCGAGTTGTTCCCCTGTGCGCCTAGCTGAACCACTCCGTTAGAGGTCCAGACATTGTAGTACTGTGACTCGCTTAGCAATTCCACGTCATTGTCAGCTGCATATGCGCTGTGCCAGGGCAGGTAACCGCTAGCTGGGTTAGCTCCTGTCTCTGGTCCAAGGACAAATCCTCCCTTATCCACGAAGAGGATATTCCCTGGGTCTGTGGGGTCTAATCTATTTGCCCATATCCTTGCCTGAACCATACATCCGTGAATGCAGGCGGGTATTCTTTCCTCGGGTGGAAGTGTTGGATCATAAATCCTGTCAAAGCAGTGAGTGCACTTCTTTGTTACGCCCTCAATGTAGTCGAAGAACCTGTTACCGTAGGGGCAGGCGTAAATGCAGTACTTAGTTCCTATGCATTCCTCATAATCCACGAGCACTATTCCGTCCTGCGTCCTCTTGAAGGTAGCGCCAACGGGACAAACCTCTACACAGGGAGCATTCATGCAGTGGAAGCAGTTTATGGGGATGTTGTAAACCTTGGTTTGAGGATAATTACCAACCTCGACGTAGAGTACCCTTAGCCAGAACATGACATCAAGGTTGCCGTAGGGATCCAGGTCAGGTAAGGGTCCGAACATTCCTGAGGTGTTCCACTCCTTACAAGACATCTGACAACCTGCACAACCGAAGCACTTGTTTAGGTCGGTTATGATCGCGTAGTTAGCCACAGGGGTATAGGGCAGAGCCTTCTGGACTCCGCCTTGTCTTATATCTAGTTGAATTTGTGGGGTTTGGGACATTTAGATCACCTCAATCTGAGAAATGAAAAATCACCCTTGACTTGAAGGATCGGTCGCAAAACCGAACCTCACCTTGTAGTTGCCTATGGTGTAACCTGGTGCCAGGGATCCTGGCGATACGTAGCTCCATATACTTGTGGAGGTCATGTTGTTGGCATCAAATCTTAGGTGAGGCACATTCACAGGCTGTGCAAAGGTCGGGGTAGATGGGGAGTTGCTGACAGATATCTGACCTCCCATTTGGTTAAGTATAGTGGATAGAATATCCTGGTTTGAGAAGTCCTGGCCCATGTACACGAACTTGTTAGCTGTGACCTGTACCTGTGTCGCAGAGGACTTACCCACAATCTTTATCCTACTATCGTGCCATGAAGTTTGACCCGTGATCGGATCAAGATACATGATTGGGAACGCCTTGTCCGTTGTTGGAGAGAGTTGTCCTCCCCTAGATGGTGGCATGTAGGAGATATTGGCCCAGTTATTTAGAACGCTATACTTCACCTGCGGAGAGTCAGCAGTCTGTCCCCTGAATCCAGGTAGAGCCTGGGCAGATACTACAACCCAAGCTGCACCGGGCCTGGTAGCGTTATCCAGGAATGCCACAGCTGTCAATGTGGTTCTAAGACCACCGCTCCAAGGTTCGTTTATTGCCTCAAACTGGACCATGTCCCCACTTTGTATCCCCATGCTCTGCACGTAGGGGTCTGCGGAACTTAGCATGACTGGAGTATAGGGCATGATAGCAATTAACCATGGAACATTGAATGACCAAGTGTGATATGTCCTGTCGTGCCTTCTCACAAAGAACGTTAAGGGATACTCGTTCTCATTGATACCATCCGATGTTATATTGGAAGCCCAAGCTGGTGGTGGATAATACCCTCCGAAGGGTCTGTGATAGTCCAGTATATTCTTTGCCAGAGCTTGACCATAGCTGTCATTTGGCAATACGGATTGCACTTTGAAGTTGGAATTTCCAGTTAGCTGGTAGTAGTAATAGTAAGCTGCATTGTATCCTGTCCACTTTCCGGCTGCAGCTAACCTGAACTTCTGGAGGTATTCAAGGTAAATCCTGTGGACATATGGCAGTCCTATGGGTCCATATCCTCCCGGCATGTAAGCGCCCCATCCCAGGAAGTAAAACATGTTTACGTTTCTCATGTACCTTATGGAAGGAGGAAGAACGTACGCTGCGCCTCCCTTTCCTACCTTGACGTATCCAGGATTGATGTCACTAAGGGACATGTTAGGAGCGTACTTGCTGATGATATTCTGTAATTTTGTTTGAAGGCCCGGCTGGAACTTGACCGGAATCCTGAAGTAGTGTTCTGTACCTGAGGACCTGTCGCTTGCCCCAATCTTGTATGTAGGCGCTGTGGAGAAGGTCTGACCAGATGGCACACTACTTAGTATCTGATTAATAACACTCTGCTGATTAGAGGAGGCTGGGACGAAGGAGGCGTAGAGCTTTAGTTGCTGTGGGTTTGGTACCTGTTTACCCTCTGAGTCTGCAAGGATATACTCGAAGTTACTTCCGTATCCCGCCATTAACGTCCCAGACTTCAGAATATACATTGCAGAAGAGATTAGACCAGGTTGACCTTGAGTCAGTATTTGAGTTCCTGTTATTGGGTCCGTAACGGAGACCGGGCTTACCAGATTTCCACCTGTTATTGGATCTTGGGTGGTGTAGTGAGGATTATCGGTAGGTGTTATGGATTTCTGCCCTGGATATGCCCTAAGTAACCATAGAAGGGTCAGTAACGTGTCCCCTGTAGATAGGACCGGATACATGGATGGTAGTGCGGGCCAGTTCAAGGAATCGGAGGGACCTTGTGGTAGACTGGTGGGTCTATCAAAGGTGCTGTGGAAACCATATATCTCGAGGAAGGATAGGTCTGGCATCACCAGGTCTACAACGTTGTTAGTCTCCTGCATGAAGAGATCGAAGCTTATGGTAAATGGAATTACATAATTACCATCGCTACCCTTCTCTGTGACCTTCTGTAATAGGTCGGTCAAATTGTAAGCGTTGTTCCAGTAGGGAGCAGTAATATACCACATCATTACGTTAACTGTGTACGGCATAACCTGGTTGGGATTCTTGTTAGCGAAATATGTTGTGTAAGCAACTGCCGAAATGGACCTCTGCGTGGAAAGAGGCATCTCCCAGCTATAACCTCTGTCGATGAGTAAGGGTCTTCCAGTACTGAATAGTACCAGATCATCTGGTCCATCAGGATATCCGTAGGGACCTGCACCCACGACAGTGACTTTCTTTATGTCAACGGTGCCATCATTATAGATGTACTCCGTCTTGAGGAAGCCAGATCTACCCTTAGGTATCGTAACGTTCATTCCGCTTATAGCTGAAGCTATGTTGGGGTCAATCTGTGGAGAGTTAGCTAAGGGATGCGGAGGTACAGCATGACCAGGGAAGTAGTGCGGATAAGGATACTTATAAAGATCGGCACCAGGGTTGTCCCAGGCACCCAGGGCCAGCACAAGGTAATAGTAGGCAGCTGAGCTCATGAACCCATTGGCATGAGCAGCTAGGCCTCTCATGAAGTAAATTGATACAGGTCTTCCCACAACATGATCGTGATACCTACCTAGGTAGTCAACCCATTGAGCTGGTTCGTAGATCGACTTCTGGAATGCGACAGTCGCAAGCTCATTGGCAATTCTAACTATCGTGTTATGGGGAATACCAGCGAGCTCAGCAACGTTAAGGGCTCCGTATTGTGGTGAGGAAGATGAAGGTGTATATGGATCGTAGTTGAGAAGCTCGGCCCTAAATAGCTCGAACGCAGTCGTAACGGTGAGCGTTATGGTCTCAGAGGAACCTAAGGCCTTGGGAACTGTGACCTGGATAGCTGGTACTTTCACTGACGTTCCATTCTTTAGCTTGTAGGGAACCTGCACAATGCTTGACTGCATGCTTGAGGGAAGCTCATCCATTGTTAGGATTGGCATAACGTTTTTCTGCCATGGAGTGTCCACATAGGAGTAAACGTTGCCATCATTCCCCATAATGGCCTCTAGCCATGGGTGAGCGCTACTGTACTCTGAGTTGTTAACGGGCATCCTCAGGTGTAGCCCCACGTTATTCCCTGCAGTCGGATCTGTGGGATCTAGGGCGTCACCGTTCTGCGGGTTAGGGTTCACTATAACGAGCCAGGACATGTTGGTGTAGTATCTCAAGAACTCCTCGTCAATATGCGGGAATACGGCAGTGCTGGGAATATCACCTAAACTGGGTATAGCCTGCACTTGACCAGATGGGGTAACCGTCTGCATCACTAGTTGGCCAGAGGAGGTGTCGTATGCAGGTTGCACCGGCGTCAGGGTGATCGGGTTAAGGACCGTTGGACCTTGTCCCGTGGAAGCGAGATAAGCCTTATACACGTAATAGTGGAAGTCAATCAAAACCCTTATCCATCCCATAGCCAGTGCTCCGTCCATGGCTGGATTGATGAAGAGGTGTTCATCAGAAACGGAGTAGAAACCGAACCTTTCAGGGGCAATTGTAACAACTTTACCTCCATTCTCCCTTATCCTCGCAATGATCCTTCTCATCCAGTTGGGGAAGTGATCTCCAGCTAGACCTGCCAGAATGAAGTACTGAGCCCTCTCCTCGTCAGGTCCAGCATACTCCCACACTGGAGCACCAGTAACGTAAACTCCTGCAGTGTAGACGTTCATGGAGCAGAATCCACCGTGTGCCCCGGCGTTGGCTGTACCATAATTGCCTGCAAAGAAGCCTGCGGTAATTCCTGGGATTAACTGATCCCTTCCCTGCATGAAGACTAGGGAGTGCGGATTTGTCTCCCTAATCTGCATTAGACCTTGGAAATTAGCAACCCCTAGTTCCTGTGGGGTAATTCCTAAGTTGCTCCAGCTCTTGGCTGAGGCACCATTAACCAGTATGTCGAAAGCAGTGTCGTAATCTATGGCCATCCACTTACCTGAACCCCTATCCCCAGCCCTGAGGAGAGGATACCTTAACCTAGCTGGAGCGAAATAGTAATAGACGTCTGACGCCCCTCTAGGGCATACGCCACCGTCATTTATGTGCCACCCTATGGTACCGGTGATGAACCTCGGGAATCCCGTTGGAGTTCTCACTATCTCTAGGGCGCATCTTCCGAGACACTGGAAGCAGTTGGAGTAGACTATCTCGTCGCTGGGATAATTAAGGGTATAATTTGTCTCAGAGAAAGTATCAAATATTTTCTTAGCCACCGAATTTCCGCCTAGGATGAGAGCCGTTCCTAGAGCAGCCGCACCGCTTACCTTAAGAAAGTCCCTTCTGGACAATTTCAAGTGGCTCATTATTTATCTAAAGTCGATTAACTTGCCTAGATTATTTAAGAACTCACTTCATTTTATCGATATTTCCATCTGGAGATATTTTCACGTTCAAAAGGTTCTCAAGAGTTGACCTAATCGAGGGATCCAGCTCTATCGCAGTCCTAATCTCCTGTGATGGGTCCTTGCCCATCTCCTTAAGTATTGAAGCCTTCAATGCATGATAGGTAGCCTTCTTGCCCTTGGCAATTGCCATATCCACGTAGAGGAGGGCATCATCCATCATCTTCAAGGTGTAGTAACACAAGGCAATGTCGTAATAATGATCTGGGTTGTCAGGTTCGTAATGAGAGGCTATCTTGTACTCGCTCAACGCAAGCTTGTGATAACCGGTCTCGAAGTAAATCTTTCCCTTGAGCGCATGAAGCTTTGGATCGTCCTTCTTGAAGGCGAGTGCCCTGTTAACTTCGGATAGGGCATCTAGCTTGAGTCCCATATTGTAGTAGGAGAAGGCCTTCATGATACGAGCATCCACATTCCTAGGATTTACCCTGAGAACCTCTGCCAGTTCAAGGTTAGCTTCCTCATACCTTCCCAGTTTAAAGAGTAGTCTGGCCTTCACAAAGCGATGTTCAGAGGAGTAGGGTATTATGCTTAGGACTTCATCTATCGTGTTCAGGGCCTCGTCTAGCTTTCCCAAGCTCTCTAGGATTTCTGCCTTCGACGACAAGATCACGTAACTGAAGGGAAATTTTTCCATTCCCTTGTCTAATATTCTTAAGGCCTCATCAACTTTCCCTAATCTACGTAAAATATCTGCCCTCAAGACGAAGGCCTCTACGAGCTCCACATCTCTTAGTATGGAAAGCGCCTCATCCAATCTGTTCTCCTCTATGAGTTCCTCTGCCCTCTCTAGGATATCTTCCACACATAACTCTATTCAAGGGAACAAAAAAGGATTAAGGAAAATATGTTCTAGCGAACATATCGGACACGTGAAATGAAACTTTATTTAAATAATTAATGTAAACCAGAGAATCAGATAAAGATGGGTCTATTTAGCGCGCCTTCTCCAGGGACTTCCTTCGGAATACAAGCACCGATAATACAGATAAATCAGTACCCGTTGTGGAGCGAATACGTAGCTCTCGCGTTGTATTTTACGGAAATCGCGGGAATGCTGATGGCAATTATAGGTCTCATGGAAGTTACAGGGAGGTTCACATCTTTCACTAAGAGGGCTTCGGTGGTTACGTTTATTGCTGCCATTTTGGCTCTAGGTTTCTTCGATATGGATCTAGGGAGACCTTCCGCTGCGATAACCTCGCCAATTGAGGCGTTTGCCAACTTTGGACACTCGTGGATGGCTAGGGGTATAATCTTCGTCGGCGGACTCTTGCTCTTCTCCTTCCTTTACATGGTAGTAAGCCTGGCTAACATGAAGAGCAGGCTGATTAGGGGAGTAATAGCGGTTATAGGAGTTTTCGCAGGTATTTTCTCCACGACGTATAGCGGCTTTGAATTGGCTGCGACCACCGGAGTACCCTTCTGGAATAACGGCGGAATTCCTGCACTGTATCTAGCGGATGGAATATTTGCTGCTACGGGTTTAGCTTACCTTATTGCCTTAGTTGGTAAGAGCGAGGAAATGATTAGGGCTAGGGTAACGTTAACCAAGCTACTTATGTTTTCTAGCGTTGCTGAATTAGCCACGTGGTTCCTCTTCATGGCATCTGTTAACTTCATTTACGTCTTCGATCAGGTTGCCTATAACTACCTAGTCTCCCAGGCATCTTTCTACGCAGACATGGCCCTTACTGCGCTCACATTAGTGATATCTGGAGTAGGCTATCTCAGCATTAGTGGTTTACCAATGATGGGAATGAAGGCACAGGCTCCGTCTAAGGCAGTCGGGCAGATGCCTATCATGGACTTACCCACAGCAGTGAAGTATCTAGTAGTAGTGGCAGCGATATTTGCACTTGTTGCGGGCTACCTAACTAGGGCTGATATACTTTTCGCAGGTCAATACGCCTATCAGCTTGCCCCCATGACTCCGTTCCAGATCGTAACCAACCAACCAGTCCCAATAGGAAGCTTCGGGTGGAGAGGATAGGTTAAGTCAAGTATTATTCTTTTTTACCTTAATATTATTCCCTTTTTCCAAGACTTTTCCAACGAGAAAGGTTGGAAAACCCGCTCTTTCCGCATCATCTAGAGAAGTTTCTACGTCACTCCTATCCCCTATGACAAGGAAGAGTAACTCAGACTGCATAGGATCCTGAACAAAGGGGGATATGGCCTCGACCAGGTCAGTGTACCAGGGAGCGGGTACCTCAATTTCCATGGAATATCCCAGATTAAGGATTCGTGGAAGGTTTAGAATACCACTTCTAGTCAAGTTCACGGGGTAGACCCCTTGCAGTCTTAGGATTTTGGTGGCTCTCTCGAGAGACTCCTCCGCTAGTTTCTCAACATTTTCTATGCTTATACCCTTTCTAGAGAAATATTCCATGGCACCATTCATAGCTCTGTACAATGCCTTAACGGGAGCTAAACCGCCAGGCCTATTTATCATGCCAATAACCATTCCCTCCCTGATTGAGGGAAGCCTATCCACCGTGCCCCACGAGAAACCTGCTAACTCATCCACTATCTCAACCTGAGGATCCATGACCCCAAAAACCGTGACTGTATTGCTTAAGATAGCCCTTAGGATATCCACGTTTCTTTCAGGGCGCAACAAGTCTACAAAGAGAAGACCTTCAACCCCAGCAACCGTTACCCTGCCAGGATCCCCTCGTATTACTTTTTCATGAAGGCCATCCTTAAGGGAAGGATAGAAAAAGGGACATCCCGAATCCTCCTTACTTCCAAGTTTTACGCAGAGCCTTATCTCACCTTCGCCTGGCGAAAGGAAATAAACTGGGGAAGAATGCCTTCTCTGACATCCGCTCAAGATCACAACGGGATGTATACCCTTACGCATCAAGGAAGAGGAATTGGATAAAAACCTTCGTACATCCACTACTTACTACCCTTAACCTCTGCCTTAACAACAGAGTTAATTAAAGCGCACTTGTGAAATAGATGAACCCCATCCTCCTTGCAATCAGCTGCTAACGCATATGGCTCTCCATTCTGATCAAAACTAAGTACTGCCTTGCAACCTGAGGGTAGTACTACTGAGGGGAAAGTGCGGAGGATAAACCTTGCTAGAACGTGTTGACTTGGCTCGTCTAGATCCTTAGCTCTGGGTAGCATGAGGCTTATGACTGAAAGGGGCTGGTTGAAACATATGCTCATGGGAGATATTTCAAACCTTCTCAAGAAGTCTTGAAGTGACCCAAGGAAACTTCTCAACTCCTCAAGAGATCCCTCATATTTCCACGCGTCCTTCAGGTTTTGTAGAGCAGTTTCACGTATGGATTGCCTCTTGGTTAGATAGTAGGCCATTACCAGCCCCCTAGGGGTAATGCTAAACTCTCTGCCATCCTTGGTGATCAGCCCTAGGGACTTCAGTTTAACCAGAACTCTCCACACTGTGGACGCAGGAATCCCAGAGATCTTAGATAGCTTATAAGAGGAGATGTGTAGCATCGCTACCATAAGCTCCAGTACCTCAATGTCCTTGGGATCTAGGAACAATACCGACATTAATAATGAATATTTTGGTCTAACTTATATAGTTTTTATCCTAAGAAGATTAATCAACATAAAAGAATATTTATAGAGAATATTTTCTCCTAAATTATTCACCTTTAAGTACCTGAATCTCCATTCTGTCCATGAAACTAAGGTAAATGGGACATTCCATCTTAACCTTGGCCACTAGGTCCCTTAAATCCTCTTCATCACAGTCCTGGCTACTTACTTCCAGGATTATCTTAGTGAACCTATAGATGCCTGTCTTCAGGAATTTCTCGTCTAGAACATATCTAGCCCTCACCCTGCACTTGAGCTTTAATCCTTCCTTCTCAGCTACAGCGTAGATGGAATTGAAGATGCAATGGGGAATGGAAACTAGAAAGGCCATCAGTGGACCGTCACCATAGAAGTCCTCCACGGGCTTTATTGTGGTTCCAAGTTGAACCGATGGGGAGTCTGGGCTTCCAAAGAGATTAATGGTTATTTCCATAAACTTCTTCTAGAGGAAAACGGTTTAAATTCAACTCATATAATCACTTGCCTACTGCGAAACCATTTGAGTTATTTCCTTGAACTTATCTGGATTGCCCAGTAGGATCAGCGTTTGTCCAGGCTTCAACACTGTATCCTTGGAAAAGTAGGGGTTAAGCTTCCCACTGTCCACAATAATGATGGGCACGACATCGCTGGGAAGGGACGAAATCTTAACCTCTTTTTTAATGTCAAAGAACCCTACCACCATATCAGCCTTTCTGTCCATGGTGAAGATGACTCCACCGACGTTCCTGGCAATCGAGGCAGCTGCAGTTATCCTCCCGATAATGTCCTCGTAGGGGATAACCTCGTCCGCTCCAGCAGTCCTGAACACGTCTATGAGAGAGTCCTGCTTCACTACACAGATAGTATTGAGGGGAGGGTTAATTTTCTGAACCTTTAGGGTAACAAGAAGTGTCTTGGTATCGTCCTCCATGGCAATGACAGCGGAGGAGGCTGAAGGAATTCCGGCGCTCATGAGATCCTTATCGTCCTCGGGGTTTCCAAGGATTACCCTGTCTCCCTTCAATTGTTCCAAGACTTCCTTGGAGCTAGTGAGTACTATATACTCCTTTCCAAGTCTTTCCAACCTTCTGGCCGCGCTCACTATCACCCTTCCAGTTCCTATGAGAACGATGTGATCCTTCAAGTGAGATCCCCTCCATCTTGCCCTGGCATCTGCCCACGAAGACCTTCTAACTACCGTGTTCACCATAGATTGAATAATGCTAGTATAAAGGCCTACTGCCATGATTATAGTCACGACCAGTAGAAGTTTCTCGATGGACGGCATTTGATTAATGTTGGGTGCATAAAGTCCCACCGTGGTAACAACGTTTACTCCAGCGTAAATCGCAGAGATCCAGTCTAGGTGTTGATAAGTCACGAAGATCACGGCATTGGAAAGCACGACTAGAGCTAACATTATGACTTGGGGAAGAATTTTCCTGAGGACCGAATAAGGCGCGACCATGTACTCAAGGATATCTAGGAGGACGGATCTCCATGTCATACTTCATCCCATCAACCCGAGGGTCCAGAAGTCGTGAGCGTTACCTCCACGGTTCTCAAGGCGAAGTCGCTTGAGCTTTCAAGAGCCATAAACTATGACAAAGTTTAGAGGATTTTAAACATTTACGAACTCCACGCTCTTAGGTTCCTTATCCAAAATCCTCCAAATCGAGGTTCAAGTCAAGTTTATATATATGGATAGCCTATCCATCTCCATGAACTCGAGGCTAATTGTTGGAATAGCTGTTGCTGTGGTTGTTCTAGTTGCCTTCTCTACAGCATATCTCTTGAACCGAGGACCTACTTACCTACCTAGCTATCATGTACAAAGAATTGTGTCACTAGCTCCAAGCGATACGCAGATCTTAATCTCATTGGGGCTTGGGAAACAGATTGTGGGAGTTGACTCCTACTCCTATTCCCTCCTAGAACTTGTGAACGCAACGAGGTACTTACCAAGTAATGTTACCGTGTTGAATGAGGGGGAGTCCATTAATGTGAGCGGTTTAATTTTGTTGCATCCGTCCCTTGTGGTGGATGAGGAAGGCCTCCTAGGAAGTAACTTAAACCAGTTGAGGGAAGCTGGTTTGAACGTAACTCTAACCAATAACGATTATGCCCAGAACTTTACTCAGATAGAGAGCTCCATCCTCAACTTGTCGAGTTCGTTAGGGGCTAGAAGCCAGGGTGAAAAGTTAGTTTCCTGGATGAACTCAACCCTGGAGAAATACGTCTCCCACGGAAATACCAGTGTGGCCTACCTGATATGGATATGTCCCAACTACGAGTTCTACACCGCTGGTGGGAACGTTTTCATAAACAGCGTAATAGACGAAGCTGGAGGCGTAAACGTGTTCGCTAACCAGAGCGGATATCCCCTACTGGGCCCCTCATCCTTAACCTTGGCCGATCCACAGGTCATTGTGGTCCAAGAGATTTACAACGTGAGCTATACAACCTACTTGATAAACCACATACCTGGAATTACCTCGACTAGGGCCTATCAAGATCATAGGATATACATCCTGTCCGAGAATTTACCCACAGACCTGCTAAACGAGCCAGGTCCCCTCGCGGTATATGGAGTTGGAATGATGAGGGAGATCATTCAGGGAAACTCGCCCACTTACGTTAACTCGTCCTATGTCATGAGGGAGTTTAACGTGACCCTGCCGGTGTTCTAGGGTGTGGAAAGGGATAACTCTCCTTGCGTTGAACGTGGGGATCTTCTTTCTCGCCTTAGTTCTTGGTGAGGTATACATACCCCTTTCCTACGTCTTTCATCCATCTGGAGCTTACGGTTACATCCTGGTTCAGATACGCATACCTACTGTTCTTGCGTCTGCACTCGTGGGATCAGCCTTGGCTGTTTCCGGGGCAATCATGCAGTTACTTCTGAGAAACCCTCTCATGGATCCCTACATTAGTGGTACAGCTTCAGGTGGTGCCTTTGGGGCAGTTCTTGCGTATTATCTCCTGGCGTTTAACCTGCCTTTCTCCTGGATTGCATACATTTCCCCTGTAGTAGCCTTCCTCTTCTCCATGGTCTCCACGACGATCACCCTGATGATTGGAAGGAAAACCGGAGTGTATGGGATAGTGATTGGAGGGGTAATAGTATCATATGTGTTCTCGTCATTGATCTCCATACTTTTGACGTACCTACAGGAGAAGTTCCCTCAAGTTCCTCCACTAAACTTCTGGTTACTAGGGGAGATAGAGGTCGTCGGATGGACCTATGTAATAATTCTCTTAGTCCTGGTTCTAATCCTAGGAGTTTTAGGAACTTACACTTCCAGGATGATTGATCTAGCATCAATAAGCGATGAGCTAACCTTCTCGAAGGACGTTGATCCCCATAGATTTAGGACAGCATGGATATTGTTAATTAGCCTAACTACAGGGTTTATCGTATCCTTTGCAGGAATAATTGGCTTTGTGGGAATAATAGTTCCACACTTGGTCAGAAGGATCGTCTCTGGAAGCGCGTCCCAGCTAGTTCCCTACTCCCTGGTATTAGGAAGTGTGATCATGATGTCAAGTGAGATAATCTCCAATGGGGCCTTAGGTTTCAAGATTCCTCTCACTGCTATCACCTCTATCTTGGCTTCGCCCATAATGATCTATGTGCTGGTGAAGGGCATTGCTAATACGGGAAGTTAGAGTGAGAGTAGGCAGAAGTCAACTGTCCAGCATGGACATAGAGCTATCTAAGGGTGTAAATCTAGTCCTGGGTCAGAATGGGGCTGGTAAGACAACTCTACTTAGATCGATCATTGAAAGTCTGCGCGGGAGTAGCGTACATAAGGGTTATGTGCCCGCGGAGTTCTCGTCTCCCGAAATACCAGTTAAGGATGTATTGCTGGCAGGTACTAGAAACCCCCTGGAGAATTATCTCGAATTCTCAAAGGAACTGGAGATCACCCACCTTCTGGATAGGACATTCTCGACCCTGAGCACAGGTGAGAAGAAACTAGTTCTCGTTGTTAAGGCCCTAAGTGAGGGTCAACTCGTCCTAATGGATGAGCCAACCTCAGGTCTCGATGTGAGGAACCAGGCCAAGGTAATTTCCTTAGTGTCTAGATTGAGGAGCGAGAAGGACTTTCTAATTGCTACACATGACCTGAACTGGATTGAAAGGGCTGATCAAGTCATTGTCATGAAGAAAGGGAAGATAATATGGCAATCATCTCCGGATTTGCTGAACGAACAGGTGTTGGAAACAGCGTATGAGTGCAGGGTGAAAAAAGTAAATATAGACAATAAAAAGATGTTTATCTTAGATTTTTAGCTAGCGTAAAGTACGTAGTCGGGGTAGATCTGATAGAGTGGGATCGCCACCACCCAGCCGTAACTGTTAGTTAGATACATTGTGCTTCCGACTATCACGGGGTTAACTATGCCGAACCTTCCGCCAACATAGTACTGTTGCAATAGTTCACCGTTGTGGGGGTTCAACACGTAAACGTAAGGACCTCCAGCTACCCACAGCAAGTTGTCGTAATAGGTTGCTCCACCCCTGGGTCCACCAGGAGCCTTTGGTGGTAATCCTATCCCGTTAAGCCTGGTCTGCCACAGTATTTGGCCATTAGTGAGATTTAGGGCAAACTCCTTACCCAGTGAAGGAGCACCTACGTAAACAGTGTTATTGTAAATCATTGGGATTGCCCCTTTGAATGCTGGTGGAGTATAACCTCTGCCCAGATTTGTCACCCACAGAACGTGGCCGTTAGTTGCATTCACCGCAAGAACCATGGTGTCAACTGTTCCATTGGGCTCAGCGTTTGCTACAGTGGATTGGACAACTATACCTGCCTGCTGATCCACAGCTGGGGGTACATCTCCCATCCCTGTGTTGAATGGCTTATTGGGGGCAGGAAGAGATGCATTCCATACCTCTTTCCCTGTCATTCCGTTAACAGCAACCAGAAGTCCATATGGCTCAGTCAGACTTGTGAATCCAGCAATGAATAAGGGAGTGCCGTTAGGCAGAACGTAGTAGTTTACACTACTCATGCTATCAAACAGGCCTGGCATCATATCCTGCCATAGGACCTGTCCTGTGGTCGCATTAACTCCTATGAACTCCCCACCACCGTCTGAATAGGCAAGGATTCCGTTATAAACCGCGGGTGCTGGCATAGCCTCTCCCATCGTGAACCTCATCCATAATAGCTCACCGTCAGTGGCATTAAACGCGTAGATGGCTCCATATGCCATCCCCCTGTGAATCGAGGAGAATTGCCCCTTCTCGTAGTGAACGAAATTCGCGAAATTGAAACCAACATCTCCCACAGTCACGTACACTATCCCGTTGTAAACGATGGGGTTATTCATCGCGTAACTGGCTAGTCCTGTGGCATACCACACTACCTGACCGTTCAGGGGATTTACTGCGAAGATGCTTCCTGGTCCGCTATCCTCTTCCACAAATAGTAAATTATCGGCCAATGTAACGCCCAACGGTTCTCCCACCATCTGAGTTAACATTACCAGTGCGGACCTTGTTCCCATGACGCTAGCACCGGGTAACATACTCTGTGGAGCAGTCATGGGAATGAGGGCTGCGCCAGCCATATGGGCAAAATCCTGTTGCCAGACAACACCCTGAATTAACTCGGTGCATGTGGTCGTAAGGGCCGCATTATGGGACTGACCGCCGTTCGTAACTCCCCAATAACTTGGTAGATCCAGATTCTGACTCGTTGCATTAGCTGGATAATACACGACTTTCACCTCATATGGGAAATAGGTGGTGTTATACATGTCGTAAGTCCTCACAATGGGCTGAGGTATTGGAGTTATCACCGAGGAAAAGAACTGTATCATGGGAGCTCCTAGGAAGGAACCAACTAAAAACACGGAAACTAACGCTATAGCTACGAGTATTCTATTCATTAAGCCTGAATGAATTTTCCTCTTTTTATTCATTATCTATTTAAAAGAGGAGAATTTAGTTTTCATTGAATTGAAGGAAATTAATACCAGAGTATTTAAAGGATCATCGTCCTGTTCATCCATTAGTTCTAGGCTCGTTCACAGGTGATAACTCAACTCGTTAATTTAACACAAGAAAACTTTCACTCCTTCACCCTTAAGAGAAATATCCCTTGAACTATACAGCAAACCTGAGCTAGCGTGCAATATAGACAAATCGAATTCAGAATCACTTCAGTAAAGATTAGGTAACCAGAGAAGATGACCCCGAGTGCCCACCAATATTTCAACACGGACCCAAACTTTAGCCAAAGCGTAATACCCAACGTGAAGAAGAGAACTCCTAGTAATGAGTCTGGAATTCCCAGGAAGTGAGAAAATGGACTGAACTCAACTCTACCACAATCAATGTAGGCAGATACGTTACAGAAGGGAGGGGGTCTTTCGGTCTCTGTAAGATAAAGGAGATAGGAGGAGTCGATTAAACCGACTACTGAAAGTCCTAAACCTATCCTTCTCATTTATTCCACCATTGCACTATTTTCTTAAGATATACCCTTCCATCCTCGATGAAAATATTGTCATGAGGGCATGCTTCAATACACTCCCCTGCTCCAATGCATTTAAAGGCCTTGAACTCTTTCTTCTTTAAAAACGAGGCTCTCATATCTGTGAGTCCTACAGGGCAGGCCTTAGCGCAGTCTACAGTTCTACATTGCAGGCAAGTTATCGGATCCCTTACCTTGAGCTTGAAGGGGCCCAGATATCCAAAAAACAGATTAAATGTTCCCCAAGCGCACAGACCATGGGTTACACAGGAATAGTCTCCTAAGAGCGGGACCAACATGAACTGAATATACCATACAAAGTTGAAGTACAAGGATGTGACAAAGACTGTAGGGTCGTTACCTAGAATGTAAAAGTTTGTAATGTGAACTTGGTTTAGATAGGAGAGTACGGCAAATATTATTAAATCCGCCCAGACTAGGATGGAGGTAATCTTAAACACTGGAGAAAGCCTTGACGTGAGGGTTTTCCTCCCTAGACTGGAGGTCCTATTGAAGGTTTTGAGACCGTCGTGAAAACCCTGTAACATGTAAGGTGCAGTGCATGTTACGGAGCAGATCTGTCTTCCGCCAAAGAGGTAAGAGAGCAATGCAGTTACGGCATAGGTGCCGAGTATCCCGGTGAAGAGAGATGGTGTTACAGGTCCAAAGGTCCCAAAACCATTGAACCATGAGTAGGGTATCTTTGGAAAGATTGACTGAAAGGGTGAGAAGGAGGGCAAATAGATGCTGTATATCCAGTACGAGGCGAACATGAGCAAAAGCCTCACCTTATTCCCTGTCCTTTTTGTCTTAATTATTCTCCAGGTTAGAGGAACGCCAAGCCATAACCCAATCAGAACCATGAAGAATGGCGAGGAGGCTATTGCCTCGAATGAAAGAAGGAAGTTCGACAGGATATTAATTCCTAGCCAGGGACCTATGACTACGCTAGATAGAGAGCTTGGCCCCACTAACACCAATGAAGCAAGGAAAATGGATACAAAGCTCTCCAAAAGTAGGATCAAGGAAACTTTAGCTGAGGAATTGAGCCTTATCATGACTCTTCTTCCAGTAACAAAATAAACCGCGTAGAGGAGGGGTAGCATCAATTGCCAATATGGTAGAAAGGAGTACAGAGTCCAAGATATGGCAGTTAACAAAAACCCTCCTGTTATTCCCAAATCAATTCCTGTTGTCTTATTGACGTTGATGTATAACCTCAGAAAGTAATAACCTAAACATAGGGAGATCGCGATCCAAAACTCGATTTGAAAATCTTCAAGAAAAGGAACCAGGGTAAAGACTAGGGGGAATACACCGCGAATCCATGCTTCTCTAAATCTAGTAGTATAAAGTACAGCCAGAACAATGGAAACGGCTAGATCAATATAATAAAAATCTGTCACGTTATAAAAACTGAAAATAAATGAAGAGAACATAATACTTCAAAGTTAAAGAACCGATTAAAAATGATATAATAGATTTGTTAGAAAACTTCTAACATTTTAATGGATCTGGCAATCCAGTTGTATTCAAAAAATTCTTCTCCATCCTTAATAGGCTAAATCTTTCACGTGGTTTAATGAGTTCCAAAAAAGCAGTCTCAAATGTGATATTCGCGGCCGTAACCATTATCTTGGTTATAGTGGCCGCTATAGGGTTCGGACTCTATGCTACAAAGCCACCAGTAACGAAATACGTCAATGTGACCCAACCAGTATATGTAAATAAGACTGTACCGGTCTACGTAAATAAAACGGTCTACGTAAACAGGACGGTTCAAGTACCTACTCCATTACCTTCTTCAGGAGCATTTTTGAATGGACAGGTAATATCGTTCCACTATACTGCGCAGTTCTCATGCAGTCCTGCACTGACCCAGTTCTTCCCCAATGAGACGCAGGCTAATCAAGTTGCCATGGGTTGTGAGGTAGGTGCAGCACCTAACTCCTCACAATTACCGCCAGGAGCAGCTCCAGTCTACGTGGTAGTTCCGGCTTTTGCCGGACTATCCATTTTCGGAGTTCAGAAGCTAGGAGCTAATCCGCAAGGATTCCCAGTCTTCACGTACAATAACCAAAGCTACACGATCTTAACCCAATGCGGAGCTGCGGATACCGAATCTGCATGTGCTGACCACATGACCTACATATATTCACCAGCATTCACAGTAGTTGAGAAATACCTAGGGATAAATAATGGTGTATTTGGACTTCCTGAGGGAGTTTTACCAACACCTGCCCACGAGCATGTTGTAACGTTCTCCACTAACTCTTCCATACCGTGGTACATTGTAGTGGTACTAGACTTCAATCCCAACATATTTCCCAACCCACTAACTGGGCAATGCCAGGCAATCGTACCGTCAAATCAGAGCGATCCGACAGGGCTATGCCTTAACTCATATCAGAACATTCAGAAGGCAATGGGCACCTATGATAGCGCCGTAATGACAGCAAATCAAGGGAACCCCATATGGGAAGCTCTGGGGAAGCCTGGAGTCGACGTCATATCTGTTCCAAGCAACATGATACTGTACTTCAGCGATCCGAACGTCTATCCGTATCCATCATAAATCTTTTTTACCTTTCTAATAGGGTGAGATAGTGAATAAGAAATTTCTTGTTTTTATTCTTGTAATTGTTATCATTATTGCAGTTCTGGCTATCACCAATCTACGGCAGGTTCAATCTTCAAGCTATGGTATTGGTACATATGTTTCTGCTCCCGTTAACCTTGAGCTTTACGAACTGGCACAGAATCAGAGCGGATTCGTTCAATTCAATAGTACATTTGTATATTCAGTAAAGCAAGGGAATGCTGAACTTACTTACCAGGGTAAGCCAGTTGTTATTTTCGTTGGTGCAGAGTGGTGCCCTTACTGTGGTGCGGAGATGTGGTCTTTCATCATAGCCTTGGATAGATTTGGCAACGTTTCCGGACTGAGGTATATGGAATCCAGCTCCACAGACATTTATCCCAATGTTCTCACTTTCACTCTTGAAAACTTGAGTTACAAGAGCCAATACATCTCCGTTCTTGCTTATGAATTCCAAGATAGGAATCATCAACCCCTTCAAGGTGTTCCCTCTAACATTTACCAATTATGGCAACAACTAGGTAATGGAAGTATACCATTTATAGATGTAGCTGGTATATATTACCAAGTTGGAACGACAAATAATCCTGCACTTCTTCAAATGAAGAATTGGACTTACGTTCTTGACCAACTTCATGCAGAGAACTTAATCTCATACCAAATTTTCTCATCTGCAAATCTACTTACTGCCGAAATCTGCCTATCAGACGGAAATCAGCCATCTCATGTATGCGAACAACCTGCGATAGTTCACTACGAAAATGAATTAAAATCGACTTTTCCAAGCTACATAAGCCTAAACGACTCGCAACAATCCAACATGCTTTATGCCGATCAACCGCTATCTAGACCTCTTTCTGGCCATAAACATGAGATAGAGTTTAGCAGTGTGGGAGCATGGAAAGGATCCACACTCACACTCCCCCGAGACAACATGATTACCTGAGATGATGATCTTGGCCTTAAACCCTCGAATGGAGCATCTTGCTGGTACCGTTCCTACGACCTCGACTTTATCCTCATCTAGCTGTTTTACTATCATTTCAAGGACCTCAGAGAAAGTGCCTCTTCTCCTGTTCTACTATTTCCTTAATAATATCCTCGTTCGGATAATTTTTAACGTAAAAGTTGATTGCTCCCCTTTCTAGGTAGTTCACCACACGTTTAGTTACTCCTAGGCCAAGCATTCCGGTGAGTATTCCTACCACGAGAAGAAGGTAGTAGACTGGCAACTCCAGCCAAGATCTTTTCCTAGAAGCGAAGTATCTCCAGTGGGATAGTTCATCCTTATACGTGTGCCTAAATCTTTCCTCCTTTCTCACAAGAAAAATGCCCTTAGCAAGACCTGTAGCTCCAGCTTCACCAAGTAACGCAAGAAAATCCTTGTCCACTTCATTCATTCACCTAGAAATTCTTGGATTTTGAGGATGTCATTCCTTACACTTTCATCAGGTATCTGCGAGTACATTATTCCTAGTCCCAGAAGTATAGCTCCAAATATCTCAGTCACCTCCATTTCATCCCTAAAGTTCTGGATTTTACCTAGTTTACTTCTCAACTCTCTCATCATTTTCCTTATGGCAAGCATGTCATCCCTATCCTCACCTTGAAGTTTCAGGGCCACGATGCTAGTCATGTATATAGCCTTCTGAACCTTCTCGGCGAAATCCTTTAGTTCACTTGTTTCTGTCCAGTTCATAATAAAACAATGGACTTGGAACACTAAATATCTTTTGTAAATATAGCCTAAACATTTGTACCTTAGGTTAGTATAGTTTACTTTATATTAGTTAAAAAATAATTACTGATCTAAAACTCGTAATGGCGTTGAATTGACATGATATTCGTAAATTATCATCACATCGCTGTCTGGATCCTGCAACCTTGCCGCATTTACGTAGTTTCTAGTCTGTAGCATATTCTCCACTAGACACACGTTTATCCCTGCCTTTCCATCAGTGATCCTGTAGATCGTGCATGATTCTAGAACTCCTGTAATTTTCTTGAGATTCCTCGAGAACATTGAAAACATTATTAGACCAGATTTGGGAATATCCAGGATGGGGAGAACGGAGAACACGCCCTTCTTCGACATTATTTTTAACCTCTTGGAAACTGTCTTCGACGGAATTCCAAGTTCCTGTGCTATTTCGCTCTCTGAAGCTCTAGGATTCTTGGAAAGAGCTGAGAGGACTGAAGCATCTAAGGGCTTTAGCTCCTCGGGGCTCTGTTCAGGTATATACTTGAGCCTGGTCTCTCCCAATGCCTTACTCATTACTTCAATCTTCTCGTCTAAGTCTCTCAAACTCTTTCCCATCACCCCGTAGACGTTGAGCCACTCAACGCACTTGAACTTAAGGAAAATCCAGTCAGAGTCGAAATCCCTTTGATTTATGAAGGCAACGAAGCCATAATACCTGGACATAAAGGAGGGATTCACAAATAGGGTGAATCCCTTGAGTATACCATCCTCTTCCAGCTTTTTGAACCTATAATTAAGGGTAGGTGGCGTCACGTCTAGCTCCTCTGCAAGACTTCTTTGACTTACCCTTCCATCCCTGAAAAGAAGGTACATGATCTTCTTATCAATTTCATCCATGGAATTCTACAGGCATTTTATAGTATCCAAAATTTTTAAATCATTCCTTCTTTAACTCCTATATTTGTCGATACGTACGAAAGAATAACATATCACGTTTTGTCTCCCTTTCCTGGCAAACAAAACTGAGCCTCTATGGTGATATTATCACCTTTCAAGTTCTTTACCTGCGCTCCAATCTCGTCTAGTATCCTTTTTAACAAGGGTAAATACACTCTCTCCGCCATCTGTTTACCGAGCATGGACGAGAAAATGGTGAAGGAACCACAGGTACCATCTTCCTTAACTATCAAATTCTGAGTGGAAAGGGGGGTTATAATAATGAAGAATCTTCTCAAGGAGTCTAGGTGATCCCTCAACGAGCCTGAACCATTGAACATGAATGAGTGTTTGTAGAGGGAGAAGTAGATGGATATGAGCTCGTCAGCCGTCTCTGGACTTCTCTCTACAACCCCTTGGAGAGTACTAAGAGGTAAAGGGACTAGCCCCATGATCCTAGCGCTGTAAAAGTCCCTGAACATGTCTGTTCTTTCCTTAAACGTAAAGTCAGGGGCAGATTTTATCTGCGTAACGAGTGACTCTAGGGCTTCGTCTATAAATGATTTCCAATCTCCATCCTTAGGAAAAAATCCCCTCTCACTCAGAACCCTCATCAATTCCCTGAGTTCGGTTTCATGGCGTTTGCTAACAGGCAATAGAATGCGTCCCTTGGCTTCCTCGTCCCTCCTCTTCTTTGACATCTAAGACACTTTCTCAAGTTTAGATAAAGCTTTTTCCCTAGGTTTTTCTAGGTTCCTCTTGGGAGATTAAGTTCTCCCTTATTCCATCCCCTAACAGGATTAGATCCATGGAGAGGAAAACTCCTACTAGAGCGATCTCCAGCCAAAGCTCCATGAATAATACTCGTCAAACTAACCATTTAAACAATTTGACTTCAAAAATATACAGGAGAAAAATTTAGGAGAATATTTCACGTGTTTAGTATACAGTTATATACCCCAAGATTTCCTCTTCCTCTCAGCTAAGTATGAGGTAGCTACTCCCACAAAGTAAAGGGTGGATAGAGTAACTCCTATTGTGGTTTCAATCACGCCTCCTGTTGTTCCCGGCGAGATAAACCACGCTATTATGAATGCGCCTAGCACACCATATCTCCAGTTCTTCCTCCAGCTCTGTGCCTTCACTACTCCGGCCAATGTAAGCATGCTCATGACAAGGGGGTATTCAAACGCCACCCCCACCGTTAACATAAGTGACATAACAGTATTTATGAAAGCCCTCAAACTTAGAGTGGGTTCCACTCCGAGGGTTGTTGTATATATAAGCACGAACTTCATCATAACTGGAATAATCACAAAGTATGCGAAGCTGGAACCGGCTGCAAAGAGGATAAATGCAGGCAGTACTATCATCTTAGCCATTCTCTTCTCATGTTCATAAAGTCCCGGAGACACGAAACCCCATATTTCATGGACAATGATCGGAAGGGCTATAAAGAGGGAGAGGAAGAACGAAACATAGGCAGCTGAGAATAGGGTATCAAAGGGGTTTAGGTTTAACAACTTCATTTGAGGCGGAAGCTCCGTGTGGATAAACAGTTCAATAAAATGTGACGAGATGCTGTTAAACAGGTTTGGATAGAGGATAGGAAAATTGAAGCCGTCGAAGGATACCTCAGTTATCCCGAAAAAGAAGAAAATGACGAAGGCTATAACAAGGGATATTAGTGCCCTTCTAGCCCTAACAATAAGCTCATTAAGATGTTCCAGTAAGGGTCTTTCCTGAGACTTTGGAAGTTCATTAGTTCTTTCCGTCACCCTTCTTCAACCTCTCTAGCTCCGCCTGCAATCTTTTGATCTGCTCCTCCAATTGTCTTATCCTAGGGTCGTCTGGAACCGTCGATTGAGTAGCTCTGGGCAACGGTCTCACTGCAGGGGTCACATCGCTGTTAAAAGATAGGCTCCGCTTTGCCTCCTGTGTAATGTCCCCAGACTCGGAAAGCTCCCTCATGAGTTCATTCTTGAAATCGTTCTGTCTTTTCCTGAGTTCAGAAAGAGTTCGGCCCAGGTTTTTTACGGTACCGGATAAGTCCTTCTCCCCTCCCAGAAGAAGGATTGCCACAACAACCATTATCAAAAGATCACTAATACTACCTATCATACCTGGGCCCTCTGTTTGACTTTCATTCAAGAAAAAGATTTATTTTGTACCTTGCTGTTTCTTTAGTTGATCCAACTGATTCTGAAGATCCCTAATCTGCTTTTCCAAATCCTCTGCAGAAGTAGTTTTTTGAGACTGCTGTACATTAGGCTGGCTCTGCTGAGTCTGCATCTGGTTTATTTCCATTTCCGCCTCCATTCTCCCCTTTTTGAACTCCCCGAGAGCTCTACCCATGGATCTGAATAGCTCTGGAATCTTACTGCTCCCCACAAACAGTACCAGCGCCACTATAATTATAATGGCGATATCCGAGGGGTTTATTGCGACCATTTTAATACACTCTAAAATTACTTAAGGTAAAAACGAGTTAAAAAAGATTACTTCATTATTTCGCTATTTCGGTTAAGAACACTACTATTAACGTGCATACTAACTAGGAAGGAGGATTAAACCTGCTTAGATATTCCTGAGCTAGCCTGAGGGAGACATCTTCGTGGTAACGTTTAAGCTCAAAGTAGAGGCTGAGCCCCATTGAAATCTTCCAGAACGCTAAGTTAAGGCTTGACCAGCTGAAACTCTCAAGTTTACAGGCTAACTCAACGCCTTCGTCGAGTTCCACGAACTCTAGACCCTCCGACTCAAGGACATTGTTGACAAGGTCTCTTCCCAAGAAGTTCTCTAGCTTAAGATCTGAGGAGGTGATCTGACCTTCCCTGATCCTGAATGTGACAAAGTCCTTCCAATCCATCGGCTTCATCAGGACGTCCCTTAACTTATCCACCGAGGTTAACCTATGATTTAGGGATAGAATGAGCTCTCTGGGAATCCAAGAGATAGGGTAAAGAAGAACAGCGTAGGTCTCAAATTCTCGAGCTAGATACTCACCCTCTTTTCCTGTTAGCCTCAACCAGTTGTCCTCCTCCTCAACCCTGTACCTAGATGTGGTCTCGTGAAACGAGAAGGGGTTAAGGTGAAGCTCGAGTCTTACCTCAGAGGTGGTCCGTTCATCACGATTCATGCAGTGCTCGACCTCATCATTCAAACTAGATGATGTAAACGTGGATTTTATCAGTTTAGTCCTCATGTCACCTTATCCATCACGGGGTAGAACTTCATCATCCATGGGACATTTCCCTGAGGACATAAAAAACCTCTTCCTAATAAGGTGACACATCTCGCAAACGTGATGATATGATGCACTTCCGTCCCTAGCCATCCTGGACAACGTTCTCATGTCTTCCATCAAATCTGGATCTTTCCTTATCATCTCCACTAATCTGTCGTTGTTTCTTGCCCTATACTTTGAAATCGTTGTGGTGGAGATGCCTAAAATCTCAGCAATTTTAGAGTAAGGCACCCCCATAGATAACATCTCCTGTGCAACTACAGTCCTTATCGCTGGAACCACTACCTGAGATCCTAGCTCACATGCTAGTTTCATAACTTGCCTTCTAAATCTAAGAAAGTATAAAAAACTCTCGGTCTTAGATTATACTAACTATTGTAAAACCCTGTTAAAGATTATAGACCCTGTCTCTCCAAACGACTGTCCTTTTCCTGTAGTCAAGGATTAGCTTGATCCACCCGTAATATACACCTAAAATTGACATGACAGATGGGGTATATGAATATTTCCCCAGATTTCTACTTCTGGAGAAATTTTTCAGAATCCATAGAAGCAGAGGAGACAGGTAGAATGGGTTCAAGAAGACAAGGAAAAGGATTGGAAAGGCAAGCATGAGAGCACCTATCACCAGGAAGGCCTTAGCTCCTCTGCTAGAGTACTTGATGATCGTGACGACCTGCCTTGTGGACCATTTCCATAGGTCTCTCTCGTCATAAATGTTGAGTGGGATGGCTTTACCGTCGAAGGCGATACTTCCTCCTCGCTTTTTCACTATCCTAGTGAGGGTGCAGTCGTCACACCATTCACGCGAAAGCTCTTCCAGGACCTCACTATCAAAGAAATCTCTTCTGAAGGCCATGGAGCCTCCCCAGAGGAAGGTCCCACCAGAGGCCTGAGACTCGAATCCCAATGTCCAGAAGCCAGCCCTGATCAGGTTTCTCCACGTTATTTTGAGGGGGGCGGGCCATGAAAACGTGGTTACAGCCATGTGCTTATCAAGGTTCCCCACCATCTCCCTCAACCAGTTCCTAGGATAGAGCGTGTCGGAGTCAGCGAAGACTACTACTTCATTCACGGACTCCTTTAGCCCTGATAGTTGTGCCCTTATTTTACCGCTACATGAACAGGTAGTACTGGTGATCACGACCTTTACCCCAAGCTGTCTCAGACGATCGGCCAACCACGGTTGATCAGGATCCACCACGTATATTATCTCGAAGGGACAGGGAAAGTCTTGATCCTTTAGGGATTCCACGTTCCTCTCTAGTTCGGGATCGAGACCCCTTACGGGAACAATGATGGATGCAGGAGCGCAGAACTTACCGTCAAATTTGAAGATTGAATTTTCCCTCCAGATCTGTAAAAGGAGGACTAGATCTGCCAGTGCAGGCAACACCAGGAGGAACTGGAGTAACACTTGTTGTAGACTCCCGGGAGGTGTAAAAATTCACCTATGGTCAGGGAGAGACAAACGCGTTCATATACTCCCTGATTTCCTGGAAAGCCTGAGAAGTTGGCCTGAATTCCCCCAAGATCCTGCGGAACTCCCCAATGTCCTGCCCCCAGTTCACGCTGTCAGGGCTAGCGTATACCTCCCCTCTACCGCTTTCTAGCCAGTGCACGGTTTTCAAACCCCTACCCTGGACGTGAATGGTAAGCTTAAACCTTCTCTCGCTGGCAAAGCCAGGTCTATCCTTAAGGTATTCACGGCCCAGGTCATACTCGAGGTATGTGGTGGAGAAATCTAGATATCGCCTCTCATCTAGGTAGAGTTTACCCAAATCCTCAATGGAGGTAATGGCCACGATCATCGGTATTCCGGCCTCCCTGGAAACAGAGGATAAGTCTTCCCCAACTTCAGAGATCATGGAGCTTAACATCTCCGTAATCTGTGAGGAGGCCTGTTCCCCCTTTAACACGGTGAGACCGTGAAAGTCGAACAGTTTCCCGTTCTCATAGCTGACTCTCCTCTCATTGGTGAAGTACTTTATGTTGAACCTAGTCGAGACCTTCTGGACCTCGAGGATCTTTCCACGACAGTTACACTGGAGTACTAGGTTACCTTGAGAAGCGACTAGCTTGAAGCTTGTCTCCTTGATCCACTCCCCCATATCCTATCCCCACTTCAGCCTAGTCCCCCCATCCACGGGGATGACAACGCCGTTAACCCACTCCGCGTCATCGCTCATGAGCCAGGAAGCGACTAGGGCAAAATCCTCTGGTGGTGCCTTCTCATCCCCCAATTTCCTTAGCTTTTTCCAATCCCTTTCGGGCACAAAATCACCATCGATCCAGCTAGGGGCTATCCCCACTACCCTTATACCCCTATCCAGGAGTTCCAGTGCCAGGACCTCGACCGCCTTGGCAAGTCCAGCCTTAGCTGAAGCGTAGGAGAGTTGAGTCGAGGCCGGCCTGTCAATGCCCCTCAGGGCTGAAACCAGGAGGATAGTACTCCCCTTCCTCATCATATCCAGTAGCACGGAGACCGCGAGTAGGGGATACCTGAGGTGATTGTTTATCATAGTGTCCAATCCCTTCAGGTCTTCAACTGTGTCCTCTTCATAACCTCCAATCATTACTGCTAGCCCGTCCAGAGCCCCAGTGACCTTCTTCACCTTGGATTTAAGTTCCTCTACAGATTCCCTGGACTTGACCTCACCGGGTATTGCGATCACGTTACCGTACTTCCTGAGAGTTCCCTCAATCTCCTTTAACTTGTCTGAACTCCTAGATGACACAATCACGGTCGCCCCTTCCCTAGCTAGAAAGTAGGCCAGGGCATACCCTAATCCCTTGCTCACTCCAAGAAGAAGAAAGGTTTTTCCCTTGAATTTCATGGTATATTATTGCGGAAGCTTGGATTTAAGTAACAATTTAATCTTTTCAGGCTCCTTCACTGGCATACTACAGGTGTTACCAACACAGACAAAGGCCCTGCTTCCTTCCCCCTGATTTATCATGGACCTTATGAGGGGAACGACTAAGTCCCTATCCTCTTCCTTAACGAGTTCCACGACCTTAAAGGGGTGATATACCAGCATTGACTCCCTGTGCAGAAGTTTAGCCCTTTCGTCAGCGTCGACCACGACGATGTGCGCCATCCCCTTTAGAATGGCCCCCGCACTGAGGATAGAGCCCGCGTAGAAGGGGGGACCTTGCATGTAATCCCCGAGGATCGAGGAGATCACGCTCTCCGGAACCTCGATCTGATCGTCCACAAGGGAGAGAGAAAGAAGTCCTCTCAACGCCAGGGAGTTTGGAGACTCGTTCGGGGTATCCATGTTGGGAACCTCGGATGACCCCTTTTTCTCCACAAAGCCGTTCGGAGTCATGAATCCTAGGACCTCCCTCCCCAGCTCCAGGCTCAAGTCTCTGAACTTGAGGTTCCCCGTTACCTCATACGCCCTCAAGGCTAGGAGAAGAGCGGAGGAGTAATCCTCGAGGAGGCCCTCCCCTCCTCCTTGAAGCCTCCTGGTCACCCTTCCGGAGAGCTTAGATGCAACCCTAAGGCCCTCATCTCTACCCTTCCCGGTAAGCAGAAAGGAAACTAGGAGAGAGTCAGCCATTCTGCAGTTGGGATAGGTGTAGAGGTTCTCGTCCCTGAAGGGCCTCTTCCTGGTGGAGTCTCGATGGATCCTGAGGGTTTCCCTCGCCTTGCGTAGATTCCCTAGGAAAGTCCCGATCTCCATCCCCATCATCTTGGCTATCTCACCTAGGTCATCCTTAGCCCTGATAACCCCTCCCTCGAGGGCTCCCTCACCAACAAGGGTGAAGGTTTTCTCAACCAAGGACTTCCACTCGCCGGAGTGGGAGAGAAGCTCGTCCCAGTCCCACGTGTAGAATCCGCCCTCCTTTTCCTCGACGTCAGCGTCAAGGGAGGAAGCGAAACCTTCCCCTATCCACATGTCCCTGAGTGCGAACTCCGAGGTCATGTCTAGGGCTTCACGAAGTTGAGGATCCCTGCTGGCTAGGTAATTCACGAAATAGTCCTCCAGTAGCTCGGCGTTATCTATTAGCAATTTCTCGAAGTGGGGAACGTTCCATTCCCTATCCACGGTGTACCTGTGAAACCCTCCTCCCAACTGGTCGAAGATACCTCCCTGAAACATCCTTTTCAAGGTGAAGGTGGAAAGCTTGATCCCCACGTGATCCCCTGTCCAGAAGGAATACGCGGTAAGGAACTGGTCCACCATGGGGTGGGGAAACTTCATGTTCCCGGATAGGCCACCCTGCTCAATATCAAAGGTTGACACGATAGACGAGAAGGCAGTGTCCACTACCTCAAATTCCAGGGGAGAGGAGGTTGAGGGTACGTAGTCTGTCAGGGAGAGAGCAGACCTCTTGAGTCTCTCCCTATCCTGGGTCCACAGCCTCACAATCTCTAGGAGAAGCCTTTTCATTCCAACCCTACCATACGAGTCCTCAGGCGGAAAGAAGGTTCCTCCAAAGAAAACCTCTCCCTCAGGGGTCATGAACACCGTGAGGGGCCAACCGGATTCACCCGTGATACTTGATACGGCCCTCTGTAACTTCCTGTCAAGTTCAGGCATCTCATCTCGATCAACCTTGATTGCGACGAAATGCTTGTTCACTATCTCAGCCACATCATGTCTGGAGTAAGTCTCCCTGTCCATCACGTGACACCAGTGGCACCAAACCGCTCCAACGTCAACTAGAACGGGTTTATCCTCCTGCCTTGCCCTCTGAAAGGCCTCATCTGACCATGGGAACCAATCAATCTCTTGTTCAGCCGATTCCCTCAGAAAGGCACTGGTACTATCCTTTAGCCTGTTCATAGGCTTAATGAAACTCTGAGCTTTTAAAGAGGGTTTCCAAAAAACTGCTGATGTTGAGAATTCGGGCTCCGGATAGGTGAGGAGAGTCTTCAGCTCTGAACTATTTTCTTCTAGTAAACCAGTAGACCCCACCTAGAACTGCGAGGAGACCAAGTCCAGAGTAACTAATCGCAGGAGAATTTCTAACCGTGGGTGGTGATTTCACAAAGTACACGGTAATGTTGGTATTGTTGTAGACCATGTACCATACCTGATTTCCCACAAACCCGTTACTCCAGTTCCCTACCGTGTATCCCTGCTTCGGATTGGCTGTGATAGTTAGGAGAGTTCCCTCTTGAACCTGGAGAGAGGTGGATTCATTAACTTTGACCTGGGTTGAGTTGGGAAACTTCAGGACCAATGCGCCTGGGCCTTTCACCGTGATGTTGAACTGGAAAATTACCGGTCTAACTGTGATATTGATCACGTCGTGCCTCCAGGGAGATAGGGAGAGGTTATCTGTCTGAACCCCATTAATGAACACCGTGTAGGGCAAGGGAGACTCAACGTACACCTCTAGGGTGGAATTGGGTACGTTTAACGTTTGATTCCCGTTAACGTAGATAATGCTACCGTTGGTGTAAAGTAGAGCGTCGGCCTGACCGCCATATATGTAAACGTGTATAGTGACACCGTGCATGACCTGAGCCAACAGGAGAGGAATCAACAGGGAGATCCTGTACACGTTGAGAGGAAGCCTAAAAATGGAGGGAGAGGAGGGCGGCACTATCCAAATAACAATATAATGCACAATGTATATCCATCTTCGATGAGGAGCCCAACCTTACCTGAATCGTGATGAGGGGTTGTTTCACCTGATCCTCTTTATTAAAAAAAGTTAAAATCAATACTCCAAAAGAGTGCCCGTGAAGACTAAAGTAACGATAAACGGAAGGGAAATTCCCCTTGACAGAAGGATACTTATCACCGGTAACGGAATGTACATGGTTGGAAGGCTCCTATATTTTGTCCTGAAGACCCTGAATCAGATGCCCAGGTTGTATGGAGTTGCTGAGTCTGACCCGATCTCTGGTTGGAGGAGAAACTTTGAGAACAAGTTCGCCTCGATCATGACCTCCCATCTCGACCCCGGAAAGATAAGGCTTGAGGGGGACTTTGAACTGAACCTGGGAAAGTTCTCGGTTTCCGGGAAGCTGAGCAGGGGGCAGATGAAGGTGACTGTGAACCTTGCTCAGAGACCCGAAAATGTTTCTCCTGGAATCAGGGGAATGGTGGAGGTAGATTCGTTTTACTTCTCCGATTTGGAGAGACCTAAGCCCTTCTTCGTGCCCGGCTCTAAGGATGGCATCTTAGCTGGTTTCCACAGGTTTCTAGTGCTTCAGACCGAGAGTGCATCTGGAGTGCCCAAGACGCTGGGAATGGTCTCCGAGTTCATTAACTCCATAGTTCTCCCGCAGGGATATTCCACCTCATTGAGAGGAAAAGTTTTGTCCACCGACGAGAAGGAGGGCCTCTTCCTCGATGGCGAGCCTCTCTACAACGTGGACCCAGAACTGCTCAGCCTACTCAGCCTAAGGCTATCCCTTGACATGGCTCCAGAAGGATCTCTCCTGATCGTGGAGGACCCAGAGGCCCATCTTTCCTCGGAGGCGATTGAGGAGGTAAAGGGTTGGTTCAGCAGATTTAAGGGTGGTGTCGTTTTCGTGTCTAGGTCTAACCTGCTCGGAGTGGAGGAAATAAGATTTTAACGTAAGTTAAAGCGTGAATACTTTACCATAACCCCTTTTAGCCTCAACTGTGCAAGGACTTCACTCTTGAACATACTCACGACGCCTGATTGTCACCATCTCCTTAAGGAGAAGATCCCTCAACGCATTCTCTAGCTTCTTATAATTATCCCTGATTGACCGTATCCTGATCGACGTCTCCCTGAACTTTTCGCAAGAGAGACATCTAACAAGAAGCTTATCACCTTCACCTCTCACCTCCACCTGTATACGCTGATCCAGTACCTTGAGCTCAAGGGTCACTCCCTTCATCAGCGACTTCATGTTAACTTTCCTCAGTTCGGCCTGAACAGTGTGGGAAAAGTTAACCCTCGAGATGTCATTAACATAGTTTCTAGCCAGTAGGTAGGCCTCCATGGACATTTCCTTGCACCTTTCCAAGTCTTTAATGAGTTTCACGCAGGAAAAGAAGAGGGAGCACTTCCCTGTGGACATAGGAGAAATAAAATCGGTAAAGGAGGGGAATTCCTCCGATATTTCCCTAGGGGATCCACAGTTTAATTGCATGTGAAACCTACCCCCTCTTACCCAGTACCGCCCCACTGGATTACCGTTAAACAGAAAATTTCCATTCACCATCTCAACGTTAACACCTTGCTCCCTGGGCTTAACGGTTCTCTGTTCCACGAGTTTTACCTGGATATCTCTATCGTCGTGGCCGGATCCCACAAAGGTCTCTGTGACCCTTGGGGTGTAATAGCCAAGCTCTCCCAAAGCCACCTGAGTCCAGTTCTCCCTATCCCCATTTCCTCCCAGATCTACAAGCTCTCCTCCGTGAAGGACAGCACTCCTAACCTGTAGGTACTCCAGTTCCCCCATCTGTCTAGCTATTACCAGTTTCCGGGTAGACTTTACTTGGAACAAGTCTGAAACTATGGTCACGCTAGGGGAGAGAACCTTTGCCTCCTCCAAGTTCGCTGGAATCACCGCAACGTCTCCTAGGGAGAGAATAAAATTCAATCTCGCCTTGCACACCCTATGAGGCGGGCAGTCCAGGGCGTAGTTTAGATACCTGAAGGTGGAGAGGTATCCCTCCCTCATTAACTCCTCTGATTTTCTTACAATCACCTTGTCCACTAACTTAATCAGGCTAGGAGTGGCGAAATTGGACACAATGATCAGATTCTCCATTTTATGCAGGTCTGCAGGAAACGGATAGGTAGTTATCCCCACCTTAATTCCCGGAGAATAGCTTGAGACTACCTTGGAGTAGTTTATCTCCTCTTCCAGATAGTCTAGAAACGCCCTATCGTAACCTGGGACCACAAAGAGTGCCTTACCCCCACGATAGAGTGATGAGAGCTCCCTTGCCAGTTTCTTCAATTCAGATCCTGTCACCTCTTTAAACCTTTTATCTTCTGCGTAGCAGAGAAGAGAGGAATGATGAACCTTACAAGGGCAGAAGGGATGAAGACTCAGGCAAGCTGATCCCGTATTGAAGTGAATGTAACTATTTCGCAGTAGGTTTCTACATCCTTTTAATTTCGAGCTACCACCTAAACCTATGAGTTACTCCTATTTTGACCTTCAGACGGCTAGGGAACTACTTCCATGGGTCAAGGAAAAGCTAAAGAAACTGAAAACCGCTGAGATCAACGCGCAGGACGCTCTAATCAATGGAAAGAAGGAGTATATCAGACTTTACTCCATTGAGGTTGAGTCCATTTTGAAGGAACTCACCGAGAAGGGAATAATCGTTAGGGACGTGGAGATGGGACTGGTGGACTTTCCTGCGGTGATTAACGACAGGCCTGCGTACCTTTGCTGGAAGGCCGACGAGGAGGATATCATGTACTGGCATTACGTGGAAGAGGGGTTTAGGGGGAGGAAGAGGATTTCCCCAAGGGACCAGATTCTAAGTTATCAGTGAGAATTTCTCTGTTCAAGTATGCATGGAAACCTAGTCTCATTATAGCTTACATATCCTCATCTTACATGGTGGGGATCTACTAAGGTTAAATACGATCTCTGCTCATGACTAACCCATGACACTTGTGGGATCTAGGATAAGAAGGATTGAGGATCCAAGGTTAATCACTGGAAAGGGTCAATACATAGATGATTTGGATCTGCCTGGTACACTATTTCTCGCCATACTGAGGAGCAATGTAGCACACGCGAAACTGAAAAGGGTTGACGTTTCGGACGCCCTCAAGATGCCAGGCGTGGTTGATGCCTTTTCCGGTCTTAACATTAAAGTGGAGAACAGACCTAGAAACTTTCCCATGGCCTCCACTGAAATCCTTTATGAGGGGCAACCCCTTGCATGTGTCCTCGCCACGGATAGGTACACGGCGTATGACGCGCTAGAGAGAGTTCAGGTTGATTTCGAGGAAATACCTGCAGTGGCGGACCCGCTGGAGGCTGTCAAGGAGAGCGTATCGGCAGTGGAGGGGGAGAAGAACCTTGTTTACACCAAGACCTACTCCTCAGGCAATCCCCAAAGAGCCCTTGATGGATCTGATAGGGTTGTGGAACTTCAGCTGGAAATATCAAGGATTTACCCAGCTGCCATGGAGACCAGGGGTCTCCTGGTTACCTACACCCCAAACCTGATCACGGTCTATGCTCCTACCCAGTCGCCCCACTTCATGAGAAGGTATCTGCTAGAGGCCTTCGGCAAGGACGTACAGGACATAAGGGTGGTTCAGCCTGATGTCGGGGGTGCCTTTGGATCTAAGCTATTCCCTTACCCTGAAGATTACATAACGGTCTACGCTTCCCTCAGAACCAGAAGGTCAGTTAAATGGATATCGACTAGAAGCGAAGACATCAGATCCACTTACCACGGAAGAGGTCAAATTCACAGGGTGAAGGCTGGAGCCAGAAAGGATGGCACATTGACGGGGATAGTGGACGACCTCTACATTGATCTTGGCGCAGCTAGTCATGGAACATATCTCGCTGACATAGCTGCTACCATGCTTCCTGGACCTTACTCCGTGAGGGATGTGCTCGTCAATGTTTACGGGGTTAGGACGAACAAGACTCCCTTGGATCAGTATAGGGGTGCAGGTAGACCTGAAGCATCATTTGTAATAGAGAGAATAATGGATGCCCTAGCCGACGAGATCGGCATGGATCCCATCGAGATGAGGAAAAGGAACCTCCTTAAGGAACTTCCCTATAAGAACCCGTTCGGTCTCCAGTACGACTCGGGTGATTACCTACAGCTCCTGGAGAGGGCTGAAAAGGTATACAGAGAAATGGAGAGCAAGGCAAGGGATCTCCAGAGGACGGGGAGGAGAGTTGGGGTGGGATTCGACTTCTACCTGGAGCAGAACAACTTTGGTCCCTGGGAGAGTGCCTCCATAAGGGTAAGGGGAGATGGGAAAATCATTGTGATAATAGGGGCTGCACCACACGGTCAGGGAACAGCCACAGGCATAGCGCAGATAGTTGCAGATGAACTAGGAGTTAACCTGGAGGACATAGATGTGAGGTGGGGAGATACTTCCATGATAGGGGAGGCCTACGGCACTTACGGTAGCAGGAGCTTAACGCTGGCTGGAAACGCTGCAATAATGGCATCTAGGAAGGTGAAGGAGAAGGCAGTGAGACTGGCTGCCCAGTTCATGAAGAGCGACGTGGAGGAGCTTAGGTATGAGCAAGGTAAGGTTACCAACGTAAAGACGGGCAAGTTCATGACCCTGAAGGAGATAGCATCCAAGTCCATGTCAAGCCTGGGTGGTGTTTGGAGGTATAGGGAGGAACCAGGATTGGAGGCTACTGCCTATTTCGGGCTAAATAATTACACATACCCTTACGGTAGCCATGTGGTCATGGTAGAGATAGTGGACGGAAAACCACGTGTTCTAGATTATTATGCCCTTGACGACATAGGAAAAGTGGTCAACCCCATGCTAGCCGAGGGTCAGGTAAGGGGAGGGGTAATTCAAGGTTTCGGGGAAACTGTCCTGGAGGAAATAGTCTACAGCGAGAACGGTTCACTGCTCACAGGCAATTTCTCCGATTACGCGATTCCTACCGCCGTAGAAAGCTTCAATGTGAAATGGGAGTACTTGGAAACAGGTAAATCTGAGGCACCCCTGCCCTCCAAGGGAATTGGAGAGGGGGCCACAATAGGCACTCCGCCCGCATTACTTAGAGCCATAGAGAAGGCCACTGGCAAAAAACTGACGAGACTCCCTGTCAGGCCTGAGGATCTTTTACCTTAAAGTACTTGAGAATGTTTTCCCTATGTATTAACTTGCACACTTCCCTCTTCACGTAAACTGTTCCATTTCCTTTTCCAATTACCCTTCCTATTATGCTGGGCTCTAGTCCAGCCCTGCTTAGGGACTGAGCAACGTCGTCTATGACCTTCCTAGACGCGAACATGACAATGGCTCCGTTGGTTCCTGCCGTGGAGTTGGGTATGATGAAGTTCTCCGTTGCAAACTCGTTGATTTCCCTGTCAATAACTGGTACGTCATATAGCTCCACGTCCACAGAGGCCTTGTCTGCGAACTCCTTTATCACGAAGATCCCTGGACCTGTGACGTCCGTGGTCATGGCAATGTGGGCCTTAGGGTCAAACTCCTTTCCAAACTCTGGAAGATGTTCATATATCACCTTCGCCGTAGCGAAATTCGGCTTTGTCATGTAATCCAAGGCCCTCTTCTTAGCCTCCTCCACCCTTTGCAACGTGATTCCCCTCTCTTCCAGGGTTTCAAGTAGCTCTGGCACCGTGAGTAACCACATGTGAACGTTAATGGGAGTTAACTCCCCTACGGGCCTGGTAACTAGGATCTCCATGTTTTCATCTACCTTATTGTAAAACACTGGTAACTCGTGGTCAGACTTACCTATTACGGTTGCCCCTATCATCAAGGTCCCTGTCTCCGGTTGAATGTCCTGCAATAACTCCACACCGTACCTCTTGCTGAAGGACTCAAAATTCCTCATCAGGGTCTCCTTGAGTTCCGGATCAGGGGCATCCGCCACCGGTATCATACGTAGTTCCTGGAAGGCTCCCTTAGTGAAGAGGTCGTTCAATGAGTTTGAGATTCCCACATCTACCTGCATCTGTGAACCTGGATCGTCGAGGGGATCTACTATCTGTATGGTATCGTTGTTGGCCAACGTGTACGAGTTTAGTGTCTTTCCATCCAACTTTATGAGATCCAAAACCCCAACCTCGGCCTTTGGGTTGGTGGTCACGATGGAATGACCCTTTCCCACCACGAGTCTCCTTCTTGTCTTCACGCTAGTGTAGATCTTGAGGAGGAAGTTCGCAAATTTCTCGGGATTTCCTGCCGTCTCCTGGTTTACCTGGATTAGACTGACAGCCCTGTCAGCGTCAAACTCCCCTCCATTTATTACCCTCTTTATTACCTCAGATTCCCTGCTAACGAAAATGTCCGTATCCTCCCTTGGCATTACCTCAATGTTGTTCTCCCTGAGTTTATCCTTGAGTTTCTCGAGAGCGGGATACACGGTGTCGATCAAGTCAACCTTAACTGCACATCCTGTAGCCAAGGACAAGGGATTTAAGCCCATCTTCTTGTACTTGTTTAGATTGTTCCTGAACCTTTCAAATAGATCAGTCAAACTTCAACACTAAATTGTAGTGTGGTTTCCATGTTTTAAAAAGTTGCCTTTAATATGAATTCTTTAAATAAAAACATTTAATATAATTTCAAGTATTTTTTAATAGCTCCATTTTAGAATTGAGTAGAAAGTAAATATTTAAACCTCTTTTAACGAAGTTAACCTATGCAGATAATAGAGCAGTACTCAACCCCGTTCTATAAGAACATAATTGATATGCCTCCCTCAATGGTTAGAAAGCTGTGGAAAAGGAACAACATTCTATTGTTGGATATAAGGACGCCACAGGAGTACGTGGAGCACCACATCCCAGGGTCTCTACTCATTCCCATGGATTACCTCGAAGTCCTGCAGGAATACTTCAGTGACAAGGAAGTTGCTGTGGTGTGCGAGCACGGGAATAGAGCTAGATACGCGACTTACGGGATGCCACATCTCTATAAGAAGAAGGCAATTTACATGATAGGCGGTATTGTAGGGTGGATGTCAATGGGTTATGAAGTAGTGAGCGGAATGGATGAGAACGGGACCAAATGGGAACAATGGTTGGATGAGAAGTTAAAGTGAGGGAAGTTTTTAGGCCAAACATTCTAGTTAAAGGTTAGATCACGTCTATGCTCTTGACTAGAGGTAGAAGGCCTTTCTCGTGAGTTAGGCTGTAGAACTTGTTTAAGCCTTCCATAACCTTTTCTTGAGGTACATTGTACTCCTGAATGTCAGCCCATATGGTCTTCTCCACGATCTCTCTGTCCATGTTTACTCCCTGAGCCTCACTCATTATCTCCACGTCCTTAGGAATCACCTTATCAAGGTTCTTCTCCGCGAACTTCTTGCTCCTCTCATATAATTCCTTGAACTTGAGGGCCGTTTCCTTGCCCAGCTCCTTTGATACCACCACCGTCCCCATGGGCATTGGTGCTCCCCCGGAAATCTTAGACCACATATCCCACATGCTTGTAATGACGTAGGGCTTTATGCCCAATTTCCTCATGGCATACATCATCTTTATCTCGTGGACTGCTACCAACACATCACCGCTTTTCCCCAGCGCCTTGATCTCGTCAAGAACCCTTGGAATTATTACAAGTTTCCCGTATTTGCCAACCAGAAGTCTATAGAGAGTAAAGGCAGAGGTGTTGGGCCCGTGGACTATGAGTGTGGACTTCTTTAGGTCATCAAGTCTCATTTCGCTGGTGGAGAGGACTGGCATACCCGTGATCCCGTCAATGGCTGTGGCAACTGCATTGCTTAAAATGAAGTAGTCGTCCTGAATATATGGATACATTGCAGCCGAGGGGACCGAAACATCCACAACCTTGGTGAGCACGCTCATATTGACGTCTTGAACTGTGGGTATTACTTGAAACTCTAGGTTTATCCCGTCTTCCTTAACCCAACCCTCCATCATGGGAATGAAGGGATATAGGTCCCCAGAATCCGCCAGGGCACCAATCTTTATTGTTACCATGCCAAGTCATTTCACCTGGCGGATAAAAATGTTGGTTTGCGTGGGCTCAACAAACCCAGTTAAACTTGAGGCTGTAAGGGATGCAATTAAGGAGATAGGGAAGGAGTGGGAGGTTAAGGGTGTTCAGGTGAGCTCCAATGTCAGTGAACAGCCGTGGTGCAACGAAACTCTTGTTGGGGCAAGAAATAGGGCCATTAATGCGTTAATTCAGGATGGCTGCGATGTGGGAGTAGGAATAGAGGGGGGTGTTTGTTGGGAGAGAGAAAGGATTGTGGCCTTCGCGGCTATATATGTTGTGAACAGGGAGAAGGAGAATTTCTCTTACTCTCCAGCATTCACCCTATCCAACGAGCTTGCAAAGCTTGTGATAAGGGGAAAGGAGCTCGGTGAAGCCACGGACATAGTTTATGGGAAGACCAACACCAAGCATGGGGAGGGAGCTGTTGGTATGCTCACGAGGATCGTGGATAGAAAGAGACTTTACAAGGATGCCGTGATACTTGCGTTATACCCATTTTACATAGAGAGTGAAAGGTAGAGCAGGGAGAAGTGCCTGTTCTCTTGTTATAATCACGCTAAATCACGATAAAACAAGGCTCTACGCTCTTAGTCTATCCCTTAACTAGCTTCAGGAATAGGTAGCCAATTTCTGGTAACTTCACGGTATCATGTTCCGATGGTCTCTGAACTGTTCCTAGGTATATTCCATAATCCTCGTGATCGTTTTCGTTTCCTGATTTGGGTTCACCAAAGGGAGAGAAAAGGATGAACTCGTCCACAGCGTTAACTAACTTTCTCAGCATCGAATCCACCGCCGAATAGGCCTGACACTTATCTCCTCCCCTGTGAAGAAGCACATCCAATCCGCTCACTCCAGCTATCACTGGTCCGTCATCTAGGGAGTTCAGGATACCCTCTGTAACCTTGTTTATTTCCTCTTGTAGGGATAATTCCCCGTATTTTAGACTTAGCTCGCCGTAGGTTGGATTAGATATTGGTAGGTTAATTGGAATAGAGCCAGTTTCCTGAACAAGGGAAGGCTTAGCTGAGATCGAAGTGAAACCGGTCAGAGGCACCTCCTTCATTTCCAATACCGATAACCACGAGGAGGCAGGATGTTGTGGCCTCCTATTAACTACCACTCCCCTAAAGGTACTGCTAAACAATGTGAGGAGAAACCTGGGATTGCACTTCATGAAGCTAGTGTAGCTTAGCCCATCCACGCCCAGCAATAACGCTTTCATTTCAATCGCCTAGCAATGACTTAAGCCTGATCTCCAGTTCCTCCCTAGGAACTGCACCTATTACTTCGTCCACTGGTTCCCCGTTCTTAAAGAATATTACTGTGGGTAGACTCATGACTCCATACCTGCCTGCAATGGTCGGGTTCTCGTCGGAGTTCAGCTTGCCAAAGCCCACCTGTGGATAATCCATTGCCAGTTCCTCTATTATGGGGGCTAGTATAAGACAGGGGGCGCACCATTCAGCCCAGAAATCTACAACCGCCACCTTGTTTCTCCTTATGAACTCGTCAAAATTCCTTGAGTCTAGATGGGCAATTAATTCCCTTTGTTCTTTTTCCATGTCCTTTCCTTGCTTCATCATCTGTTTAATCTTTTTCCGTATTAATGCTTCAAGTTCAGGGTCGTTTTCTACGCTCATAATTCACTTTAATGAAATCGAGTTTAAAAAGTTTATATTGAAGAAAGAAACAAAATCTTATGCAAAGAATAGTTGTGATAGGAGGGGGCATCACGGGGCTCTTAGTGGCTCGTGCCCTAGGGGACGAGGTAACACTTCTCGACAGAGATGTCCCGCCTAAAAACTCGCTGGCCAGTCTGTGGAACGTGATGCCACCGCTTTGCGGGGAATTGAGGAAGGAGTGTGAAGAGTCGGCTAAGGAGTATGAGGAGCTGGCGGAGGAGCTTGGAGTGAAAGCCCACTGGAAGGAGATTATCAGGATTCCACCAAAGGGAGATAAGGTGTTAACTCAGAGGGAGACTGCCGAAATTGAGCCAAATTTACCCTACGAAAGTGAAATTGTGGGAAGAGGACTTCACTTGGATGGAGAGGACTTGATCAGAAAGCTCAGCAAGAACGTAAAAAGAGCTAGAGTGACATCTCTTCTATTTGAGGGTAACACTCTAACCGGGCTGAGGACTGATGAAGGGGTAGTGAAGGGTGACCTCTACGTTTTTGCCATAGGTAACGACCCTGAGGGTGTTCTAAGGGGACTTAGCATTTCGAGCTATAAGGGACACCTTGTGAAATCATCGCCCTTGGGAATAAGGAACATAGTCATGCTAGAGGACAGGCTTGGTGTGGAGGACACATATGCCTTACTGAACGGAGACTCGTATCCTTCCTCAAACCCTAGCGTGGATAGAGAACAGGTAGAGAGGACTCTTGAGGTATTTAGGAGGTACATGGGAAAACCCGTAGAACCATTGGAGATCAGGGTGGGATTCAGGGCAATAACTCCTGAATCTCCGCTTGTCAAGAGAATTTACGATAATGCGATTTTAGTCACAGGTCATAGATTCGGCTGGGCTCTGGCTCCTGTTTTGGCTAAAAAGGTGAAAAATCTGGTGGAAAGATCCCAGTGACCGCGGTAGGGTTATTACAGGGCAGGAGTTATGATCTCGATGGATGTTAGTGTGATCATATCCTCGAAGGATCCCGTGGGTCAAACGGTAAAGAGGTTGGGATATAGTTTCGAGGAGATTGATGAGGACGTAACGGAATTCTCCTATTCTAAGGGGGACTCAATCGTGATGATCTGCAGACATGAGAGCTCCACTAGGACTCCAGCCTTCACCATTCATCATCCTGGTAATCCCGGTAAGAGTGCCATGGGAGGTAAACCGGAAAGCCTAGCGATAGCTAATTCCAGGCTATTAACTTCTATTTTTCGATCCATGACCCATATAGATGCAAACATAGAAAAGGTCATTGAGGCCACGCATCACGGCCCAACTGAAATACCTAAGCCCATCACGTTCGTTGAAATAGGGAGCGACCTGGAGATGTGGAACAATGAGAAACTGGTTGGGAAGCTAGTTGAGGCTGTTCTAAAGGGTATAGAGAGGATGGAGGAAACGGACTGTCAGAACACAACCCTAATATATGGAGGGCCACATTATTCTAAGCTAGCTTCAACTGTAGCTCAGAGTGACTGCATCTCTCATATTATTTCTAAGCATTATATATCAGAATTATCATCGAACATAATAATACAGTCAATAGAACGTAACATTACGAGACCTCGAACCGCAGTTTTAGATAGTATACCAAGAAGTAAGAGGGAAACTCTAACCAGTATCCTGAGCTCTAATAATATATCTATCGAGCTTAGATAACAAAGAAGGGGAAAGTACAGGGGAACCTATGGATAGGATCTTAGGAGAGGAGGAGAACTCGATAACTGTCATGCTAGCGTTTGGTATGGAAATACCGTGAGCTGATATGTCATCTAGGTCGAGTATGTGTCCTATTACCGCCCTGATTGGGTCGTAATGACTCACCGCCACCACAACGCCCTCGTTTTTCAAGGAGGTCACGAACTCAACCATCCTTCTCCTTAGCGAATCCCAGGGCTCGAGGTTCTTCACCTCCAGTTGTCCCCTGATTATTTTCAGCTTCCAATGATCGTTTGGATCGAATCTCTTGTTATTTAACTCTCCCAACCACCTTTCCCTCAACCTCTCATCGATGACTGGGATAATACCGAGCTCGTCGCCTATGATACTTGCAGTCTGATAAGCTCTTAGAATTGGACTGGTGAAGATGGCGTCTATCCTCACGCGTTTAAGCTCCTGGGCTGTTTTCTTGGCTTGTTCTCTCCCCTCATCAGTCAAAGGAAAGTTATTGACGTCATGGGACAGTATTTTGCCAACGTTGGATGTGCTCTGTCCATGCCTTATAAATATTATAATCGTCATTTGTAGATCACTATCGCGGAGAAATTAAAAAGATTAAACAACATGCAGTAGTCCCCCATCATTGTGATCAATCATGTCTTGTCTCTCGTTTTGGTTATAAACTACATGGGTTATAAATAGCATTGACATTATAACCATTTTCTGGAATATTAAACCCAGTTAATTTTGTGACCAGTATTTTCAGTGAATTGTAGGATAATTTTAAAACCTGTCCACCGGAATGATGTACGTGGGCCTGTTTAAGAGAAACAATACACAAGAGACGTCCAATCAAATCAAAATCCTTTACACCACTGACATTCACGGATCTGATGTAATTTTCAAGAAGTTCTTGAATGCGGGAAAAATTTACAAGGTGAACTACCTTATCATAGGCGGAGATATAGCAGGGAAGTCCCTGACCCCTATAGTCGACATCGGGGAAGGCAAATACATGATAGATGACAAGATAGTGGGAAGAGAGGGACTAAGGGAAATAACAGATGAGATAAGAAAACAGGGAAACTATTACGTAATAGTGGATAGGAAAGACCTTCAAGAGATGAAAGACGACAAGCGCAAGGTAGATGAGGCTTTCAAAACATCAATGATAGAGGTAGTAAGAAATTGGTCCAGAATCGCAGAGGAGAAGTTGAAGGACGTGGATATCCCGCTTTATGTAAATCTTGGTAACGATGACCCTCTCTACTTGTTCGATGTAATTGCTGAAAGCAAGGTTATGAGGAAATGTGAGGGAGAGGTTATTCACCTTGGTGAGCATGAGATGATTTCCTTTGGTTACGTGAACCCAACTCCCTGGAACACACCGAGGGAGATGCCAGAGGAGAAAATTTACGAAGTTCTAAAGCAAGAGGCAAAGAAAATATCTGACATGGAGAAGGCCATTTTCAACATTCATGCACCTCCCTACAACACGAACCTTGATAGTGCTCCCTTGCTGACCCCTGACCTGAAGCCTGTTATAAAGGGAGGAGAGATAGTAATGTCACACGTGGGCTCGGTCTCAGTGAGGAAAGTTATCGAAGAGGAGCAACCCCTTCTGGGTCTCCATGGCCACATTCATGAGTCTAGGGGATTCGATAAGTTGGGGAGGACGCTGGTTCTTAACCCAGGTAGTGAGCACAATGAAGGTATCTTACACGCAGCATACATTATTCTAGAGAAAGGTAAAATAAAGGCTCACCAGTTCATTATTGGATGAGATATGGAGCCCTAACCTTAGTTAAGGTCTTTTCACATCCTGTTATTTACAAGTTGTAATCAAGACCCCAAGGATCATTTATTTTTCACATGTTCAAACGAATAATACCCCATGATATTGACTAAATTATTTGATATCAACAAAAAGGTTTTTATGAATCTAAACCCACTTCAAAAGTATGAGCAGAAAAGTTTCTGAAATAGCTACAAAGGTTGTCCATGTGGTTAAGGAATCCGATAATATTAGCGCAGCCGCAATGGAAATGAAGAACCATAACATGGGGTCCATGATGGTTGTTAACGAGAAAAATCAAGTTGTAGGAATAATAACCGAGAGAGACATGGTAAGGGCATTAGCTGATAAACGTCTCGACGCTAAGGTTAAGGACTACATGACCGAGTCAGTTAAGGGAGTCACTGAAGACACAACGGTAGAGGAGGCCTTAAACATCATGCTTGAAAACGGTTTCAGGCATCTTCCCATCATAGGGAAAGACGGAAAGATAATGGGGATAGTCTCCATAAGAGATTTAGCTAGGGCGTTAGCGGATTCCCATTTTTTACAATACGGAAAGGAATGGACTGAGGTTAAAGGGACCGGAGTTGTATGCCCGGTCTGTGGTCTGGAAATTGACGAATACGGATACTGTAATTGCGGTACAGGGTCTAGCTAATTTTTTAAGACGGTTTTAGCTGTTTTCTACATATGATAATATTTTATGCTATAGGAGAAAAAGACCGAGCAAAGGAACTGGTTAGAATAATAACAAAAACTAGATGGAAGACCATCTCGAGACATGCAGTGAAGATATCGAGCTCATCGATAGGACCTTCAATAGTAATTTTTAAACCTACCATGGCAGCCCTAGCTGTGGCCATGTGGTTAAAGGATAGGGCTGAGGAACTTGGAATGTCAACTTCGGTTGGATGGTTTACCCCGATAGCCAACGTCCCAGAGCAGGTTAACGACGCTGTTAGAACCGATCTTAACAAAATGTTAATGAAGAAATTAGAGATACCCTGGAGCCCATAAACCCTTTTATTACTTAGACCTTTCCTACCCCTTAATCTGCCTTGGAAAATTTTCTTTCCATTTGAGTAGAGAGGAGTAAGTATTGTTTGGAGTTATCCTAGAATTGATGTCGTTTTCTAAATCAGAGCTATTCGTGGAATTAACCTTAAACCTTAAGTAATCAAGCACTCCTCACTTTAGAATATAAATCAAAACTGAGATGGAGAAACTTAGAGCTCCTGGAAGATCTAGATAAATGGCTTTGCTTCACTGAGATGGAGAAACCTGAGTCTCGGCCTTCTCCTCTTTGACCAGAGAGACGTTTTCATCGCTTCTGGTAATGATGATGTAGTCCGTGAGACCTGACAGGTAGTTCACCAGTTTCTGGAAACGTCTCTGATCGAAGGTCATGAAGGATTCGTCAACTATGAAGAACGGCGTCTTAAAGTAAGACTTTATCGCAGTGACAACTAGGATAAGGGCTAGGGATGTTCTCTCTGATGACGAGAGCTTTCTAAGGTCCATCAGGGTCCCATTCCTCTTCACGACCAACTGGAAGTCTGGCGTAATCTCTGCCTCTAGGTTGAACTCTAGCTCCCTCATTAGGGAGTTAGCAATCTTCGTAAATTCCTCCTTCGCCACTGACAATCTCCTGATGTATTCACGTTGTAGTTCCTGCGATTGTGCCTCCAGTTCCTCTATCTCCTTCTCCTTTTCCTTGATCTTGTTTAGGGTAGAGGCTGGAATTCCGAGGTTCGCTAGTTCATACTCTAGCTGACTCTTCTTGTTCATTAGCTCGTTTATTCTCTTGGTGATTGCGTTCTCTGGACCTGTAACTCTGATAACTTCTGAATTCTTGTTAAATCTATCCTCCATTTCCCTCTTTTGCCTCTCCAATTCTCCAATCTGCTCCTTCACCATCTCCATCCTATTGAGTAGCTCCTGTTTCTTTGTCTTGAGCTTCACAACCTCATTTCTTATGTTCTCAAACTCTGCCAACTTCCTCGTTATTTCATCCTTCTTCCTGGTTAACTCGTCTATTTCCTTCTTTACGCTTTCGAAGGAATTTTGTCTCATCCTCAACTGCTCTGAAATTACGTCAATCCTGGTCCTCCATATCTCGGGATCCACGTGGCTACCGCAGACATAACAAGTATCTAGGTGGTTCTTCTCAGCGTCCTTGATTTCGTCCATTACCCTTTCGAGAACCCTTATACCTATTTCAGTCTCGTTTCTTAGGGCAGATTTTCTCTGTAGCTCTTGGTTTATCTCGTTTAACTGATCTTCAAAGATCTTCTTTATCTCAGGAGTTATCATGCTCTCCTTTTGTTGGATGTCCAACTCTAGCCTGGTATGCTTAGTTTGAAGGTCTAGAAGCTCCTTCTTTTTCTGCTCTATTTTTGAGTTTAGTTCAGCTAACTTATTCTGCCTCGTGACTGAGATGGACTGTGTTGTGCTGTTAATGAGCCTATCACTCTCGGTCTCCTTCTTGAGGGTCTCTATCTCATTTTCAATGCTCCTTATTTCGGCCTGTATTGTAACTGCATCCTTGTACTTGCTCTTTAGTTCCTCATGTTCCTCCTTAAGGATCTTCAGCCTCTCATCTACGTTCATCTTGAGTTGCTTTACCTTCTCTATCTCAGATGTGGAAGAGATGAACCATTCAATCTGCTCCTGCCCCCCAAGGATCTGATTAAGCAATTTGTTCTCTGGGGAGAAGTAAGAGAGAAGAAGAGCCCTCTTATCATCCATAATCAGTTTGGCGTTTTCAGCGAGCTTGTTTTTTACTCTCTTAATTCTCCTATAATATTCCTTATCGTTGTACCTGACCTCAATGTAACCTGAGTCTGCGAAGACGTTAAGAAGATCCTCTGGCTTGACCTCTGTGGTTAACATCGAGACTAAGGCCCTAGATAGTGAGGTCTTCCCGTAAGCGTTAGGAGCCGTGTAAACGTTGACTCCTTTACTTAGGTCTATATCGAGAGGGCTAGTTATCCCACCTATATTGCTAATTCTAACTCTCATCATACGAAAGCTGTTTTCATACTTTAAAAAAATTATCTCAAAGTTTTCATCCAGTTTAATATGACATTGAAGAATTCTGTAGGTTAAAATTGGATTCCTCAAGGATCATGACTTGATGTACATCTATTTTAACCTGGTAACGTTATTTATGTCATGGCACGTAAGGTAATAGTTGATTCGGACACGGCATCAGATGACACTATCGCCATTTTATTAGCATCGCGACTATTTGATCTCCTTGGGGTAACAATAGTCGCTGGGAACGTTAAGTACGATCATCAGGTTAGGAATGCGTTATTCACGCTGGAGTATATTGGCAAGGAGGATGTCCCGGTTTACTTAGGGCAGGATAGACCAATACTAAACAAGTGGAGAACCGTTGAAGAGGTCCACGGGGAAAATGGCATGGGAGGTTGGAAAATCCCTGAGCCCAAGAAGAAGCCAGAGAAGGAGAAGGCAGTTGACGCGATTGCCAGATTGTCCAGAGAGAATCAAGGGGAGCTAGAAATGCTTGCAATATCCCCCTTGACGAACTTGGCCTTGGCTTACTTGAGAGAACCCTCGATAGTGAAATGGATAAAAAAGGTCTGGATAATGGGTGGAGCATTCACTAGGGGAAACACAACGCCGATTGCAGAGTTCAACTTCTGGGTAGATCCAGAGGCCGCTAAGATAGTGTTAGATGCAGGGTTTGATATCACAATAGTGCCATGGGAGACGACCGAGGAGTATGGAACCCTTGACTCTGATCATTGGAGCAGAATTAAGTCCATGAATACTAAGCTCTCAGAGTTTTTCGTAAACGTGAATAAAACGCTCCTGGAGTTTTCCATGAAGCAAGGAAACAAGGGTAGCGTTCATCCTGACTCCTTGACCACATATCTAGCGTACGATAGTTCGGCCATCCTTGAGGAGAGGAAGTTCAAGGTGGACGTGGAACTATGCTCTATCTCCAGGGGAGCAATGCTTCTAGACTGGTACAGCAAAGGCCGAGAAAACGCTAGCGTGGTACTGAAGGCAGACTCGGAAAAGTTTTACAACGAACTAATCTCTATACTTTCTTCATTTTAGAGCACTCGGCGTACACTATCACGCTTAAATTTTTCGGTTGAATGCCCTTTTCTTCAAGGTTCTTCTCGAGTGATCCTAGATCTAAATCCACGTCCACTATATCGCCCAGATCTTCGCAGAACACGTTTACGTGAGGTTCCATTCGCATTTCGTACCATGTTTTCCCTCCAGCCTCAAAGGATCTTATGATTCCAGCTTTCTCCAAAGTCTCGAGGGCATTATAGACGGTGGAAAGGCTAATACTAGGTTCAGTCTTTTTCAGTTCGCTGAAAATCTGTTCCCCACTAAAATGCCCACCCCTTATCATTGTCTTTATGACAGCTATCCTTTGGGGGGTTACCTTTAAACCCCTTTTCCTCAGCATTTCAGCTATATCGATTTCCATTATATAGTCATTACTAAGTCGGAGTAATTAAAATTAAGCTTATCCAGGAGAGGAAGAGGACTAAAGCGGTCGTAAGCGTAGCTATGAACGAAGTTTTATAGTTAGTGGTTTAACTTCCGGCTTTTCCATGTACGCATAACATTCACTTGACGATGCAAAATTATTTCAAGCTAAATACAATTGAGCGAAAATACAGAAAAGTATCTAAAAGAGGTATTGTACCATTAACACGGGAAGGACGTAAACGCCTATGCTCTCCCAAGAGTCAGAAGGATGACGTATACATTTTGACCTCGTATAAGTACTTTTTAACACTCTGATCCATCATGGCTCTAACAACGTCAGTAGTAGTAACTATACCTCCCAATTTACCGTCCTTATCCATGACAGGAATACCCTTTATCTTCCTTGAAGCCATTAACTTAGCTGCGTTGGCCATGTCCTCATTACCGTTAACTACTATTACGTTAGGGCTCATAACATCCCTCACCTCTATCTTAAGATCCCTATATTTTAACGCCGCGGCCATGTAGAGAAGATCCGTGGTAGTTACTACCCCCAATACCTTGCCTGGGGTGAAGACCACCAGTCTGCTAAGATTGCTCTCCACCATCTTCTCTACTGCCTCCGACAACTTTGCTAGGGGGTCTATGGTCACCACAGGTGAGCTCATATAATCCTTAACCTTTTGTAGGCCCCTAACCTGAGAGGCGTAGAAGTTGCTGAGGTCACTCTTTATAATAATTCCTAAAGCCTTTTCCTGATCATCGCAAACCGCCAGGAGGGGTTGTTTCTTATCTATCATTATTTGAGCAGCATCAAAGGGGTCTATGTTAGGACTGACACAGATAACATCTTTCCGCATTACCTCTGACAACATAACGTTTTCCATGGGCCTATCCTCGCCCATTTGATATACGAACTTCACTATGTCCTTTTGGGTTATGGTGCCCACAGGGACTCCTCTTTCGTCTATAACTATTGACTTTGGGACATGCTCTAATACCATGAGCTTTGAGGCATAGAGGAGCGTATCGAAAGGCCTCAGAACCGCGAATTCACGTACTATTCCCATAATATATGATGGTTTGTCTCTAGCTTAAAATCCTGTCTGAGCTGGTCAGGTACTCATTCTTGCCAAACTACTGGTAGACTCGAGGATCTAACTCTCTGGCTGAATATGCGGTACTTGATCGCCTAACGCCTAATCTGCTAATGGTAGATGTAGAGAATCCACTGGTTTTCAGGGACGTCACGAACCACTTAACCGGCCTTTCAGGAATTAGTGAAGATTAATTTAGTTCCGGGTTAATGTTTATATAGTCATGGATGATTTCAGAGGACTCATAATAGACATTTACCTTTCCTCGAAAATACCCAACTATGAAAGGACAGTACGAGATGGCGAAATAAAGAGAAACAGATGTAATCAGTTTGACGGTAAATACTGTAAACTTATTAAAACAAAGGACTGGGTATTACAAGTCTGGAGTGTGGGCGATAACGTTTCACCCCACCCAATTCTGTGTTATCTATGTCCATACTATGGATCCAACATTGAGGGCTCGGTCAATACCTCACTCCTGCAACTGTTGAGGGAGCACATTTCTATCAAAAATGGAATTGAACGTGAAATCTCCAACCTTGAGAGCAAGATTGGACAGATGCTCTACTCCTCTGTAGTTCTGAGAAGAAGGAGGCAGGAACTTTTGAGTATACTTGACGAAGTTGAGTCCAAGATTAATATAATAAAGGCACTTATTAGATATCAAGATAGCCTTGACCATATTTGATGATCCCAAGGGTTACGTGAGATGGTATCACGAACATCACACCATATACGAGAACGAACGGAGAGCCGTGGAGGAACTGAGACTTCAGAACTGCTTAGACATAGGTTCAGGGCCGTCCATATTTCATGAGGTGATTCAAGGGGACACAGTGTCACTGGATATCTCTGAATTCATGCTTCAGTCAGTGGAGGGTGATAGGGTACAAGGAGATGCCCACCATCTTCCATTCAGGGATAATGCATTTCCATGCGTTTTCTCTTCAGTTACTATCTGTTTCATTGAAAGATTAGATGAGTTCATGGCTGAGGCCAGGAGGGTTTCAAGGAATAGGTTCGTAGGTTGCATTGTAAGGGCTGATTCCAGTTGGGGCGAGTTCTACTCCAATCTGGGAAAAAGGGGCCATAAATATTATTCCAAGGCCCGATTCATCTCAGGACGTGACTTCTTGACCTTGGTGGGTAAGTATTTCAAGGTAAGACGTACAGTCTCGGTACTAAGATATGGACCTACCGACAAGGAGGTTCCAGAGCTTCCCACTGATGATGGTGAAGGTGCTTTCATGTGCGTTGAAGGCATAAAGGAATAGCAGTAAAAACGCGATTGGAGAAACATTTAGAGTCCAGTCTCTAGTTCTAAGGTCCTCGATAAAAACGGTAAACGTGGAGTGTCGGCCTCCTGCTCACGGTTGCCTTGATAGGCACCCTCACAGGAGTGATCCTACCTGCACATATTTTAACTAGCCTATTTTTAACGTTAAGGGAGAGGACCTGCCTAGCAATCCCTAGGGCCAGGCTCAATAAAATTGGCCGGGCCACCATCCAACACTCCTTCTCTTCCTAAGGTTTAACATCTCAATGATCCTCCTCCTATCATTCCCTGAAACCTTAACGTCATAATGGACTCTCACCAGGGGATAAGGATAACCCTTCACCGAAACCGAGTACAGATCGTTAAGTAGGCCCTTGATAAACTCGGTAGTGGGCCTTCCAATCACATCTATCCTCAGTACATTCTCATTGTAATCGAGCCTAGCGTAGAAACTGCACATCTCAATTCCATCTAGAGGCCTTCTCAGATCGCTTTCCTGGATCTCCTCCCTTAACAGGGGCCTACACCTGACGGTGGAGAAACCAGGAGAACTAGTGAAGGTCTCCAGAAGGGTGATATCTGATAGCTCATGGTGAAAGAGATCCCTAGTCCTGCTTACCTTTGAGATCCACACTGTTCTGGAACCGTACCTCTTGAGCAATTCAGAAAGGTAAACCTGTTTTTCATATATCATGTGAAGTAACATTATGTCCTCGTCCTCCTGACTCAAGGAAGTGATCTCGCCTTCCCTGAAATCAAAGTTGCTATCCTGTGCCCTCACCTCTCCTAGCTTCTTCTTTAGGCTACCGTCCATCAAGATCCAATCTCCCCTACTCCCATTTTGAAGTGCCAGCTTTAGCTCCATTATTGCCATGAGCTCACTAACCCTCTCCTTCGCCCTATTTCCGGGTCTAAAGACCCCAGCCTTGACCTCCTGATCTGTGTCCAGTATTTGAACTCCCTCCGTTATCAATGCCTCGGCATTTAACACAAACACTATCCCAGTCCTCAGTTCTTTTACAAATTCTCCACCATCTACTGCTACTATTCTCTTCTTTATCGTAGAGGAGGGGGTGAACTCTTCCCAGTTGTTTTTAACTAAAGATTCCAGTTTTTTATCGAGATCTCCTTGAACAATATTCAGCTTACTCACGAGTTCTGAACGTCTAGTTATCAGTTCCTGATAGACGAGCTCTATCACTGTGCAATCTCCTCCTTCACCCTGCTACTCTCCCCCACTTTCTCCACCCTTATTACGTAATCCGCTATCCTTAATACCTCATCATCGTGGGTTACAACTATAATCTGGGGTACAACGTTCATGGACTCCCTTATCACCGAGAGCAGTTCGGCCCTTCTCATGGAATCTAGATGAACCGTGGGCTCGTCCAATATCATGAAACCTATCTCCCCCGTAAGGGCCCTGGCTATGGCAAGTCTAAGGGCTAGGGCAACCGCGATCTTCTCGCCTCCGCTCAACATCCCTATGGAGAGTTGCTGGCCGGACTGATTCAGGGCCGTGAGCTCAACCTTTCCACTGAGGGTCTTGGTCTGGGTCATGTTTACGAGTATCCTCGTATATGAGATATCAAACATGGAAACTATGTCGTTGAGATTATTCTCTATCCTTCCCTTGAGCGTAGAAATTAGGTAGGACTGAAGCATTCCCTCGGAAAGCACCTTTCTTAGCTTCTCAAGGCGCTCCTTAGCCCTCCTACTCTTCTCCACCTCCTTGACCTTCTCCTGGAGTTGAGCAATCTCGTTCTCAACCTCCTGATGTCTCCCCTTAACCTGGTTAAGTTTACCCTCGAGGTTTCCAAGATCTCCGTGAACTTCCCTGAGCTGTTTACTTAACACCTCGAGGTCTCGCCTCATCTGTTCTAGATCTTGTCTCCTGAACCCAAGGAGCTGAATCCTCCTGGAAAGCTCGTCAACGCTCCTCTTCAGTTCCGCCATTCTGGATTCAAGGTTCGTCTTCTCCCCCCTTTTCCTCTGTAGCTCAGATAGTTCCCTGCGCACTTTTTCCAGCTGACCCTTAGCGCTTTCCACGTCCTGCTTCGTGAGGTTTCCCACTCTCCCCTCTAGCTGATGAATTTCCTCCTCGAGTGTGGAAATGTCGTGGGAATAGGTAGCCATCTGATCCTCTAGCTCCATCACTTCAGCCTCGCTGACCCCCTGTACCTGGAGGTAACTCCTTTCGTCGTTCTCAAGTTCGTCCTTCCTCCTTTGCATGGTCCTGAATTCCTCCTCGAGTTCCTTCAATTGTTTGAGATCCAATTCTAACCGTGCTATATCGCTGGATAGACCCTCCAGATCATTCTCCTTACCCCTTCTCTCCGCGTCTACCCTTATGGCCCTCTTGTGTTCATCCTCCAGACGTGACTTGTCCCTTTTGAGACTTTCCAACTTACCCTCCAGGTCCTTGAGCTCCTTGCTCAACTCCGTCAGACGTTGCTTGTATTTCTGAGTAAGCTCCTGTCTATGGGGTTCGTCCAATGGGCCACCGCATACTGGACACTTCCCCTCTGTAGCTGAAAGGAGAGCGTCTAGGCTTTTCCTTATCTGATCATACTCCACCTTTCTTTCCTTTTGAAGTGAGGCCGCCTCGTCTAGCTCCTTAGAGACCGAGTCAAGCCTCGTCTGAATCTCCTCCACCGCAATCCTTGGAAGCATCCTCACCTCCTGTTCGATTTTATTTTTACGTTCCATTAAGTTCCTGAGAGTTGAGTACAGGCTGGTGAATCTCTCATGGTATTCCTCTAGTTCCTTAAGCCTTGATACAACCCTCTGATACTCTTCGTGTCTAGGCTCTAGCTTTCTCTTCTGCTCAAACTCCTTGCTCTTTTTCTCGAACTGTCTCTTTACCCTTTCAAACTCATTCTTCCTATCCGTTAACCTGGCCCTCTTGCCCTCAAGGTCAAGGATGGTATCACTCAGAGAAACTATTTTCTCTAACTCCTTCTCCTTGTCCTCGAGATTGGAGATCCTACGCTCAAGTCCCTCTAAATTCCTGAGCTCCGCCATTACCCTTTGCAATTCGTCCTCTGCCCGCCTCTTCTCTGAGAGTAGGACGTCATATTCCCTCTGCTTCTCCTCTAGATCCTTTATCTTGTCCTTTAGTTTGGCTTCCTCGCTCTCCAGTTTCTGCAGTTCCTCTCTCGTCTTTTCCATCCTCTCGGTCAGGGAGGAGATTTCCCTTTCGAGGCTTGACTTTTCCTCCTGAAGCCTCCTGAGATTCTCAAGGTAAATCTCATGGGATCTGACCTCCTGGTCATATTTGTCCATGAGTTGCTTGATCTTTCCTCCAGATTCGGTGAGTTTCTCGAGGTTGTCTATCATCATTACCCTCTTGAGCACATCTGTCAATGTGTCAAAGATCGTCTCTATCTCGCCCTGTCTAACTATCATGGTCGAGGTGACCACCTTGCTGTTGAGACCCAGTTCCTCGATCTTCTTTGTCACCTCCTTGGTGCCCCTGGCCGTAAGCTTACCGTTGACATAGAGCTGATCACCAGGAGGTATTTTCCTGAGAACCCTTACCTCGAGGTTGTTGTCCCTGAGAACGAGCTCCAGCTCAGCATTGGCCTTTCCCTTCTTTATCATCTCCTCCTGCTTACCCTTCCCTTCCCTAAAGAGGGCAAAGGTAATTGCCTCAATGATTGAGCTTTTTCCGGCTCCATTCTGTCCCACTATGACGTTAATGTCGCCCTTAAAGGAGACGGTGGTTTTTTCGTGGCTTAGGAAATCTTTCAAGGAAACCTTATCAAGTCTCATCTTTCCATCTCCGCGAACTTCTTGAGGATCTCATCAGCCTCGTCTGAATCATACTTGCCTATGACCTCAAGGATAAGCTTAACTTCCTCGTCATTGTAACCCTGTTTTCTCAGGTACTCTGCTATTAGCTCCGAGATTGTGCCACTCCCACTGGCCTTCACTTCCCTTAACTGCGAATCTGTTGTCTCGTCCTTGTAAATCCTGTAAAACTCTGCAATCTCAGAGAGTTGGCTCAACCTCTTCATGGCGTAACCCCTCTTGGAGGAGTCACCCTCCAAAATAACGTGAAGGATTGGTTTCCTACCCCCACCCAGTTTTTTCCTTATGTTGTCTATGTCCTGATCCACGCTTGCAGTGTTTATCCTAACCACCTCCTGGGGCCTCACATCCACGTTAATCGCATGTATTTCAGCTTCCTTTTTGCTCAGGTCTACCAGATATCCTCCCTTACCATTTTTCCTCCAGCCCTCAATTTCCTCCTCCCTTATTATCTCGGGGGAACCAGCTACCGCAAGTATCCCACCCCAAGGTAACACCCTGACATCTCTCGAATGGAGGTGCCCACAAGCGTAATATTGAAAACCCTTGGGGAGGGAACCTATCTCCAGTTGCCAAGCATTGTCATAGGGCAACATTTCCCTGAAGCCCTGATGGAGCATTAGGATATTTCTCTCTCCCTCCGGCTTAAGCGAGCCAAGGAGATTCAGAAGGTTGTCCCTGAAGACGGTGCTCATGCTCCTTATTCCATACACTCTTATCCTCATTTCACCGTCATCTATTTCCACGAACCTTGGCTCCTGATCCCCCATTAACATCTTGATCAAGCCTAGGGACTCGCCCAGCAATCTTTGGGTGTATATCTCGTCTCTTACCTTGGGCGTATCGTGGTCTCCTGGTATGTTAATGAAATCTATGCCCTTGTCCCTTAGGAGTTTTACCTTATCCACAAAGAACTTGAGGGATTTGTTCCCGGGCTTATACACATCGAAGAGGTCTCCAGAATGAACAATGGCCCTCACGTGCTCCCTTATTGCGAGATCAATTAACTGGGAGAAGACGTCATAAACGTCCTGCTCCCTTGAGTCCCTGTTATATCTTCTGCTACCCAAGTGGGTATCGGAGATGTGGAGAATCAAGATCTCACCCAAACTCGGCGTCAACGTTCCTCGCGTTAAGGAAGTGGCTCCACTCACCCTTAATGTCGGGGTCCGATCCACCTAGCCTACCTGTGAACCTTGAAATCCTTACAAATGCGGGCAACTTAACCAAGTTGCCTATCATTATGGCCTCTCCAACACCTAGCGAGGATAACTGTTCAACGAGATCCTCTGTAAGGTTGTCGCTGGCCTCAAGCACGTACTTCTTATCCGTGGGCTCTACCATCCTCAGAATGATCTTGTTGGTCATTTGACTTAGAATGGTCTCGTCCAGCCCCTTAGGCCTCTGACTCACTATGACCATACTAACCCCGAACTTCCTGCCCTCCCTGGCGATCTTCGAGGCATGGTATTTCGTGAGGGTGTCCTGGTTCTTTGACAGGAACACATGTGCCTCTTCTATTACCGCAACAACTGGAAAACCTAGACCCGTCCCCTTATGTCTAAACTCCTTCCTTGAATCGAGGAGTCTTCTCAAGTAGTGGGACACAACGGCATCCATCGCGTCCTCATCCATGTGACTTATGTCCACCACGTTAACTGAAGAGGGCCTTATTCTAGTGGTGATGTCAGGAACTGTCAGGTCAATTACGTCCCCGTACCTATCAACGAACTCCTCAAGCTTGTTCTTCACCTCGTCCGCAGCTTCTCTTTGAGACCTTTGCTTCTCGTCCTTAAGTTGTTCGTCTATCTCTCTCTCGAGCTCACTTACAAACTCTGAGTTAAGCATGTTATAGTCCACATTCCCTTCCTTCAGTCTTTCCCTCAACCCGTCGATGTAGGATACGAAAGCATTCCTTAAAAATCTATACTGTATAGTGGCATTGGGTCTAATTTCTAAAAGTGTTGCAAACTCCTTGGGTTTTAGATGTAAAGGATTTAGCTTAGGCTCAATATTATTTAGAGGCTTTATATCGGAGCCGTAATACTCGCCATGGTAATCAAAAATGACAACTGAGCCACCAATGGACGCAAGGGACTGGGAAAGAACCGCGACAGTATTCGACTTTCCACTACCTGTGGCAGCGAGGATAGCCAAGTGCCTCGAAAGAGAGTTAACTCTTATCTTCACGGGAATATTCATTCCTATAACAGAACCTATCATTACATCACCATCGGAGAAGATATCCCTGAGCTCGTCTTCCTCGGCGAAACGGACTGGAGTTCCAGGACCTGGCGGAAGGTCTGGTATGGTACCTGACATCATGTCATGGAGGAGCTTTATCTTCGCCTTAACGAACTGAGGAATAGATGTATCCAAGTTCTTCAATTTCTGAACAATCTTGATATCGTTTAGGGTCAGATCGAGCAGGGGGCTTCCCCTGGTCACAGAGGTGACCAGACCTAGGACCTTCACCCCGTCATACTCTAAGACTACATATCTACCCACTCTCACGGGCTTTTCAGCAAGCATTAGGGCTTCCTGAGGAGTGGCCTCACCTATAACGTAGCCAATAACCATTACTAGATAAAGAACTCGGAAGGATAAAAACGATTTCAGCAACTAAAGGGTAATACAGAAGGAAAAATGAAATAGATTTAAAGTGCCTTGGCGACTCTCTTTGTTGCCTCTGCGATGTCCTTCTCTTGCTCAGCGTAGGCGCACAGCATGGCCTCTACGTCCATGTGGCCCTCTGCCTTAGCCTTCATGGCTACGTTGTTGTACTCGCTGACGTGTTCCTCCGCCTCTTCCCTGGTGAACTCGTTGAGCATGGCCGAGACTCTCTTTGTTGCCTCTGCGATGTCCTTCTCTTGCTCAGCGTAGGCGCACAGCATGGCCTCTACGTCCATGTGGCCCTCTGCCTTAGCCTTCATGGCTACGTTGTTGTACTCGCTGACGTGTTCCTCCGCCTCTTCCCTGGTGAACTCGTTGAGCATGGCCGAGACTCTCTTTGTTGCCTCTGCGATGTCCTTCTCTTGCTCAGCGTAGGCGCACAGCATGGCCTCTACGTCCATGTGGCCCTCTGCCTTAGCCTTCATGGCTACGTTGTTGTACTCGCTGACGTGTTCCTCCGCCTCTTCCCTGGTGAACTCGTTGAGCATGGAATTGCCGGCATGCATGTAGAGCTTCTCAAATATCCCTCTAGCGTGTCCAAACTCTACCCTCGCCTTTTCCCTGAGAACCTTAGCCTCCTCCTTCTTGCCTGCAGCCTCCAACTTGTCAGCTAGGAAGCTGAGGAGCATATAATCCTCAGCGTTTGCCTTGAAAAGTTCCTTTAGACCCATTTCGGTTTCCTTTCCCAGAGTCATATGGATCACTATATACACGACTTCGCACAAGCTAATAAACTTTGATTATTGACCATTATAATACATATCCCATAAAATCAGTAATAAGGTTAAAAATCCACAGGAAAGATAAAGATTTTAACAAGCAGACTTAATTTGATGTTGAACTATTTAAACTTAGATGATGAGTGACTCCAATTTTGATTTATGATGAAGTAACTCGAACCTGAAAAAATATTATCCTTAAGGGAGTCATGCTCACATGATCACCTCTTCTCAGATGAGAGTCCTGGAGATTAACTCTGAAGCGTTTGGCGTTTCCACACTACAACTCATGGAAAACGCTGGCAGATCGGTCGCAGACGAGATAGAGAGGGAGATGGGGACAAGTTCCCTGAGCGTCATTGTGTTTGTGGGCCATGGTGGGAAGGGCGGTGATGGGGTGGTTACGGCGAGACATCTGGCCGATAGGGGCGCCAACGTCACAGTGATTACCATGGGCGAAATCAAGCACAGGGACGCTCTAGTGAACTATGGGGCTTTAGAGGAAATGGACTTCTCTGTGAGGGTATTAAGGATAGACGACCTAGATTCCCCACTAAAGGCGGATGTGCTCGTAGATGCCATGCTGGGTACAGGAGTGAGGGGGAGGGTGAGATATCCATTTAATCACGCCATCTCGCTTTTCAATGCGTCCAAAGGTTTCAAGGTGGCAATAGATGTTCCCTCGGGGATAGATCCAGATACTGGAGAGGCCCTAGGAGAGTTTGTCTCGCCAGATCTTGTGGTTACATTCCACGACGTGAAGCCAGGGCTCTTGAAGTACAACTTTAAGTACGTGGTTAAGAAGATAGGTATTCCCCCGGAGGCATCAATTTACATGGGACCGGGAGATCTTTTGACACTTAAGCAAAGAGACATGAGAAGCAGAAAAGGTGTAGGAGGGAGGGTTCTAATTGTGGGGGGAAGCTCAACCTTTTCGGGTGCCCCAGCCCTATCGGCGTTAGCTAGCTTGAGGACTGGGGCAGACCTAGTATACGTGGCCTCTCCCGAGAGAACTGCAGAGGCTATCTCCAGCTACTCTCCGGACCTAATTGCCATTAAGCTCTCTGGGAGGAACTTTAACGAAGGTAACATTAAGGAGCTAGGACCGTGGGTAGAGAAGGCCAACGCTGTGGTTTTCGGGCCTGGCCTGGGCCTGGAGGAGGAGACTGTAAAGGCAACCCCAACATTCGTGGAAATGGTAATGAGACTTGGGAAACCTCTCGTGCTAGACGCTGATGGCCTGAAGATAATGAAGGGTTCAAAGCTTTCAAAGAACGTGGTCGTTACCCCTCATCCAGGGGAATTTAAGATCTTCTTTGGCGAGGAACAGAAGGAGAACGAAAGGGAAAGGATTAACCAGGTCATTGAGAAGGCCAGGAACTGTAACTGCGTTGTACTCCTGAAGGGTTATCTAGACATCATAAGTGACGGGTATTCCTTTAGGCTTAACAAGGCTGGAAATCCTGGAATGACTGCGGGGGGAACAGGGGACACACTTACGGGGATCATTGCGACCTTCATGGCACAGGGGTATTCACCCTACATCTCAGCTGGATTAGGGGCCCTTGTGAATAGCCTCTCAGGCACTCTAGCTTATAGGGAACTGGGAACACATTTGACGGCGTCTGACGTAGTATCTAGAATTCCCAAGGTACTAAATGACCCAATTACAGCCTTTAAGGAGAGGCCGTACAGAAGGGTTATTTCTAGTTGAATGCCCAAAAAACTTGAGGGAAGAGTCCACAGTTTAGCAGGACCCCTGTCATGGAACTCACAAAAAGAGTCACATGTGGGCTCCGCGTTCTAATTTGTCAAGAACTCATATTTTCTTTACTTCTTCAAGTGCCCTATCAGCGTGATCCTCCGCTTTTTTCAAATTCCTAAGAACCGCCCTAATCACGCCTTGGGCGTCTATCACAAAGGTGACCCTCTGTGCGCTCGTGCCCTTTTCGTTGAGGACACCGTAGGACGATGAAATCTTTTTCTCGTGATCGGAAACGACCGGAAACTTTGCACCATACTTCTCGCTAAACCTTTTCTGGGTGCTCACGGAGTCGACACTGACTCCTATGACCTCCGCTCCAGCCTTCACAAACTCGTCATAGAGTTCCACGAACCTTTGTATCTCCCTTGTACATCCAGGCGTAAATGACTTGGGATAGAAGTAGAGTACTACCTTCTTTCCTCTCAGACTGGATAGACTAACCTTTCCCGTTGAACCCTCAGCCTCAAAATCGGGTGCGGGCTGACCTACATCCACCATGAAATCTGTCTTAACTGTAAAACCTTAAAAGCGTTGGTAAGTATTTCTCAAGAAATGCGACCCATACCTAGAACCATGTCTACCCAGCATCCAGATAACGCAACCGTCCCAGAATGGGCTAAAGGCGACGTTATTGAGGGAGAGGCAGAAGTAATAGAGGCATATTACGCGTTCTCCAGGCTTAACGTTCACGAGGTCATGTGGGACGCTGAGGGCAAGGATGTAGACACCCACGTGGTTAGGAAGTTGTTTTCCTCATTTGACGAGTACTTCAAAAGCAACGTCCTGGGTGAGGACATTTTCCTCACGTATAGGTTGCCGAACCCCAAAATAGAGGGGGCAGAGAGGAAGGTTTTCGCAGAGACCATGGAGAGCATACCCATTACCTTTGACGTTGCCGAGAGATTTTACGGCAAGAAAGTAGTCCCGGTGTTTGAGGTTATTCTTCCCTTTACCACAAACGCGAGCGATATCATATCTGTGGCTAGGTATTACGAACGCGCAGTAGCTATGGAGGAAAACATCGAACTTCAGGACGGAGTTTACGTGAGAGATCTAGTGGGGGAGATCTATCCCAAGAGGATAGAGGTTATACCTCTTATAGAGGATAAGGACTCACTCCTTAACACAAGGAACATTATTGAGGGGTACTATCGTGCAATTAAGCCGTCATACATGAGGCTGTTCATTGCCAGATCCGATCCAGCCATGAATTACGGCATGCTGACAGCGGTACTTCTGGCAAAGTACGCCTTAAGCGAGGCTGGGAAGCTCGCAGAGGAGTTGGGAATTCCAATCTTTCCCATCATAGGAGTAGGTTCTTTACCCTTTAGAGGCCACCTAAGCCCCGAGAACTATCAGAGAGTAATGGAAGAGTACGAGGGGGTTTACACGTTTACCATTCAGTCTGCCTTCAAGTACGACTACAGTGAGGAACAGGTGAAGGGGGCAATTTCCCACATAAACAGGGAGGAGGTCAAGGAACCAAGGATCCTAGGTGAGGAGGAAAAGAAGGTTATCAGGGACATCATAGAAACCTACACGTTGTCCTATCAACCCGTGATAGAGAGCTTAGCCAACCTGATCAATACGGTGGCCCTTCATCTGCCCAGGAGGAGGGCAAGGAAACTCCACATCAGTCTGTTTGGATACGCAAGGAGTACAGGAAAGGTGATCTTACCAAGGGCGATCACCTTTGTGGGCTCCCTATATAGCGTCGGTTTACCCCCAGAGGTCATTGGCATTTCCTCACTTAGCAAACTAAACGAGACACAATGGAATATACTGGAGGAGAACTACAAGTTCCTAAAGAATGACCTGCAGAAGGCCTCAGAGTTCATTAATCCTGAAGGGCTCTCAACCCTTGTGTCGTACGGGTATCTAGACGCGGAAATCTCAAAGAAGCTAGAGGAGGACATCAAATATCTGGAGAGCATGGGGGTAAAGATAGGACCCAGAAGTTACGAGTCCAAGAAGCACGCTCTACTATCACAACTACTTATGCTGTCGCTCAAGGAGAAGAAGTATAACGAGGTCAAGCAATACGCGAGGGAAATGGCAGTCATCAGGAAGTCAATTGGCTAAAATCTGCCTCGCTACCTCTAAAACAACGCCGTCCTTGTAGGGCTCGCCACTTATCATGAGACCTAGGGGTAACCCATCTCTCTCAAAAAAGGGAATACTGATGGAAGGAGCGCCGACCAAGTTAAATAGCTCCGTATTGGCCACTAAGTCCTCCCTAAACTCCTTTTCCCTTCCCTGAACCTCTGAGATCTTGGGAGCAGGAATCCTAGTTGTCGGGGAGACTATGACGTCTACATCCTTAAAGACGCTTATATATTCCTCTAGGATAAGTTTCCTTAGCCTTAATGCGTTCACGTAGTCCACTGCATTAATGCTCAGACCAGATTTTAGGATGTCCCTTACATCGGGAAAGTACATCTCCTCCTTGCTCCTGAGCCAAGTCAGGTGATATGACGCCCCTTCACTGGTAGCTATTACCCTCCTCGCCCACCTTCCGTACCTTATCATGTTTGGAAGGTTGATGAGCTTAGCCTGGGGGAAATATTCCATCACTTTCTCCAGGAGATCTTTGGTGGAGTCGTCGAAGAGGAAAACTCCCACCCTAAGTTTGGTTCTAGGAGAGCGAACGTAAGCCTTCTTTCCTTCTGCTGGGGTCAGGGCCATTAGAACCCTCCATAGGGTCTCATAGTCCCTTGTCAGGAAGCCTAGGGTGTCCAGGGACCAACTGAAGGGAATAACACCACTCATGGGGAAAAGACCATACGATGGCTTGAAACCTATAACTCCACAGAGAGAGGCAGGAATCCTAACTGAACCGCCCGTGTCAGTCCCTACTCCCACATCCACCATCTTAAGTGCCACAGCTACCGCGGAACCTCCACTTGAACCCCCACTTATCCTATCCCTGTCCCTGGGATTCCTCGCGGGACCGGCCACGGATGAGGTGTTGGTAGCCCCAACAGCAAACTCATGGGTATTGGTCTTTCCTAGGATAGTCCCACCCGTGCTCAAGATTCTATCTACGATGAGGGCGTTCCTCCTGGGAACGTTCTCCAAGAGTATCCTTGAACCGGCTGTGGTCCTAACTCCTGAGGTCTCAATCACGTCCTTCACTCCAAAGATTAAGCCGGAGAGTGGTCCGTCCTTGCCCCTGATCTCGTGCAGGGTAATGAAGGCGTTATATTGAGAATTCAATCTCTCTAATGACATCTTCATCTATCCTCTGTAGGGGTTCAGGTAACTTTGTTGAGTCTAAGTCTTCTAACGTTCTCCATCACCCTGTTCACGAATTCTTCTACTCTCTCCCTTTTTACTCCTTTCTCCTCTGCCCTCTTCAACACTATCTCTTCTACCTTAGAGTAATCCTTCATCTCCTCGTTGAGCTTCCTCCAAGGTATACCCGCTAACGCCTTTGCTAGTTCCTCGTCATAGGGGAGCCTTCCCTCTAACATTAGTACTGCTATGATGGGGTAACCCACGTAGTTCCTGAACCTTGTCCCGTTGTCGTCACTTGAAACGTTGTTCCCCTCGACAGAGACAGTATATTTTCTGTCCCCTTCAGATGAAATCACCTCATAGTGATCATCAACCTTCCTAACTCTCTGATCGGCTATGGCTCCCAATGCCTCAAGGACCTTTATCCTCGGGGGTTGCCTAAGCCTCATTCTTCACCACCGAAGAACCAAATGAAATAGACCATATTATATCAGGGAGTACAATCATTCTCTCCATTCCACCTGGTCCCAAACCTAGATAGTTATGCGAGATAAAGAGGAATAGGCTGGCCAGGGAAATAAGACCTAACACAGGGTAGGAATATCTCACAGGGGTTTTGGTAAGACGGAAGGCTGGGAAAGAAGCTAGACCTGAGAACAAGAAGGCTATTAATGCAGATACTAGATGCGGTGTTCCTGTAGTTTCGGGAAATAAACCTACTCCCATCATTCCCAGCCCTCCTACCACTAGGAGGGGGGTGAACGATCTCCTTGACATGAGAATTCCGCTAGCTATAACCATTATTCCTAGCAAAATAATTGAAGAATTGAAGATTAATGCTGTTTTCCCAACACCTAGATCACTAATGTAGTTGCTATTTAGGTTATATCCAGGGTATAACTCCTCCGCGATTAACATCAAAATCCAAAACTGCATTACCCCTAAAGCAAGGAGAAGACCTCCAAGGACAGGATTTCTCATTTCGAGTAAACTTCATTTTCAGTAATTATAAATTCTCGGGGTTTCCAACTGATGAGCTACGAAGAACAAGAGGAATGATTATTGGTAATTGGTAATTTATTCAAGGATGATTCATCACGTTGCCAAGGTCGTTCAGCCCATAGATTCTTACCATCACGATCATATGTAGATTTATAAGGTTCTTCTGTTGTTTTCTTTCAGATTAAGTAACAGATTTGGGGGGAGGTGTAAAATGAAAGAGGAAAACATTACATCCGCGAATGAAATAAGAAAGAAGATCGCCGAGAGCACAGGGAAACTGGTTCTCTATATCGTTCTTTTTGTGATTGTTGAGGCTATAGTAAACAACTTTCTTTTTCCATTCCTGGAGTCCATAAAACTTCAGTTGCCCTACATTACCGTCTCAAACCAGTCTATTTCTAGCTATCAGCCCTACGTTAACATTTTGTTATCGCTAGCTTTTGGATACTTAATTATCCAGGGATTTATATCAGTTGTTTACTGGAATTTGAGACTAAAGTACGACCATTCCACCTCGGCATCTATGCGAAGCGTTTTCAGACTTGTGGGAATTGGAGCACTTGTGGCGGCAATAGCTGGGGCGGTCGCTGGTGGAGCCAGCGGTGTAGCTCTGGGCGGATTCATTGGAATAGTTGTGGGCTTTGCATCCCAACAGGTATTGGGACAAGCGGTGGCAGGATTGTTCCTCCTTTTGTCGAGACCATTCAAAATAAAGGATCATATTAGCGTAACAGGAGACGAAGGAGTTGTGGAGGAGATCACAACTCTTTTCACTTATATAACAAAGAACGACAATACAATAGCGATCATTCCCAATAACGTAGTTTTCGGAAATAAGATATATCTATATCCAAAACAAACCCCTTCTCAACCCCAGTCTGGACAAGGGAGTACTCAACAAAGTAAATGATTTTCATACGTTTTATCTAACCTGGAGATCTTGAGAATTTACACCTTTTCAACATCCTTTGTTTTCCAATGGTAAGTCTCATTTAGAAAACCTTCGGACAGTTATGAAACGTGATGTCAAGAAAGGCTTCGTACTCCTTGTCACCTACTCCCAATTTATACGTGAGCCATTCAGGTTAGCCATAAATCGATTTTAAGGAATGCGGGGGGCGGGATTTGAACCCGCGCAGGACTACTCCAGTGGAGCCTCAGTCCACCCCCTTTGGCCTAGCTCGGGCACCCCCGCACTTACTGATTAATCCTTGGAAATCAAATAATAACGTTTTCGTATTTAACGAGTCACGAAGGCGTATTAGGTCATCCACTGATCTGTAAACCAAAATGTCCCTGCCTAGGTTTAAGTCAATGATAAGGTTTTAATCTCTTTCAGAGTAAAATTCAGAGATGCTTAAGTTTCCAGAACTAGTGAAAGCAATGAGGAGATTTGGCCCCAATCTTGACTTACTTGAAAGTCTACTAAAGGAGAGAAAAGAGGTTATCCTGAGCTACCTAGAGTCAGTGAAGGAGTTGTATTTCACTCCAGTTCTAGCTAACAGATTCTTGAGAATTTCCTTTGACCAAGAGATAGACAGACACATTAGACTAAGCCTGAAGGGGAAATCCTACCTTTCCCTCGGTGGAGAGGGAGTACCAGTCACCAAGATCGAGAACTTTTCCGGAAACCCCTATGCTTACAACCACGAGAAGGATCAATGGGACATGACCATTGATGCTACATGGGAGCCCCTAGTCTACGAGTTTCAGTATGAGGGAGAGGCAGAACCTCTTCCCTTCTCCCGATTTAGAAGCTATAAAACCTTGAATGAGATGATGATGGCGTCGTTAAATCTAGGAACAATACAGGGCTTCATAGTGGACTATGGAAGGAGGGACTTTGTACTCTTAGTTAAAACGCCCTACAAGGAGATAAAGGAAAACTTGCAGACTCTACCCTTTATTCGTTACACCGCATGGTTAGGCCTAGAACAGGGAACAACGTTCCTCATGGAGTTTTCGATTCCCGAGGAATATTTGAAGGAGATAATGGAAGTGCTTCACGATTTAAGGCATCACGTAAACGTGCTTCTAACTACTACATCTTTTGAGTATTTTAAACCTCTTTTATAGGATGTTGCATTTGTGTTGAGTAGAGTGAAGTTATACAACACCTAGGATTCACGGTATGGAAGACCTTACCGTTCCGCGTAGTAAACTTGATTAAGGAGTTGAGCAAAAAGGGTAGGGGGTTCCTGAAACCTTGCCTAAAATCCCAGTAAAAGTGGTAACTTGGGAGGAAATAGTTAAGCTTTCCGAAATACTTAGTGAAAAGATTAAGGGCGAATTTTCTCCTGATGTCATCATTGCCGTGGCCAGGGGAGGTCTAGTCCCTGCTCGACTGCTAGCAGATTCATTGGGCGTGGTCGATGTATTATCGCTTAAGGTGGAGCACTGGGTTGTAACTGCTTCCCACACACCTGAGGCCAGAATTAAGTATCCCTACAAGGTTGATCTGAGTGACAAGAAGGTACTTATAGTGGACGACATAACGGACACAGGCGATAGTCTTATCCTAACAAGTAAATACGTTAGCGAGAACTTCTCGCCGAGAGAAATGAAAACTGCTACACTTCAACACATCGAGACCTCGTCCAAGTTCAAACCTGATTTCTACGCTCAGCTTGTTACAGATTGGGCATGGTTTATGTATCCGTGGAATTACTGGGAGGATGAGATCAACCTGGTTAAGAAACTAATAGATGAGAAGCGTTCAGTGGACGGTAAAGTTATAGAGTCCGGGTTCAAGGAGAATTACGGCATTACACCACCCATACCATTACAAAGGATACTATCCGAGATGAAGAGAAGAAAAATGATAGATTAAGCAAAATTAACTTTCACACTTGTTGAGTTTTTCCCTCGAGTTACGAAGAGATAATTGACCCATCAGCAATTCAGATCCTAAACCTAAGCTTCCCCACCATGCCACTGAAGGTTTTCCTTACCCACTCAGCCTCAGGTATCTCATCTCCTACTAGGTAAACCTTAGTTCCATACTTCTCGGCTTCCTGAACCATTTTCTCGTTCTCCTCGGTCCCGTCATCAAATATAATTAACTTGTCTATGGCACCCATCTGCAAGGCCTTGTTTATTTCCTCCTTCCCATAAACCACTAGCCCGTCATCCTTGGCTAGATGATACTTCAATTCCTCTATTAGGTCCTCCACCTCTATGTATTTCTGGTTCTTAAGAACGTCCTTAGACTTCATTACCATTTCCCTAAGCCCTGCCTCTCCTTGGTACCCAATATCAACTAAGGGGAGCAAGATCAGTTTCTTCAATCTGTAGTCAATGTAGTCAGAGTCGTAGAAGTCCTTCTTCGCGTATCCTGGACCTCCCAGGAGAATTCCCTTTAATTTACCGCTTTCGAGGTAGGGCAGGAGATAGTTGTTTACCTTTTCGCCAAAGCTCTTCAAGAAGTCATGATAGAGCTCCTCAATAATCCTGTCAATTCTTCTTTGGCTTTGTCCACCCATCATATGCTTTCCTGGAACGTAGCCTTCCATCTCCTCTAGAACCTCAATCCTTGAACCCCTTAAGACTCCTATGGTTCCCTGATCCCTCTCCACGATCAGTAGGCCGTATACCTCCGATACTTCTACCATATCCTCGAGGAACTCCGTGTGGAACTGCTTGTCTGTTCGGTAGAAGTAGACTGTGACCTTCTCAGGGGGAGAGAACATGTAGCACTTGAACTCTCCTGTATCGAAGTTCTCTCCGCAGAAAAGCACTAAACCATTTTCGGGGATCTTGTTAATACTCACGAGTCTATCTATTGCGGTTGTTATCGCAGATTCCACGGCATCCCTTGTCCTCTTTAACTTGATGTTTTGTGAGATTGATGCCTCTTGCCTCAGCATGTTAACTACATCAGCTACAGGTCTACCTGGCGGGATGTATAGGGAGAGCAAAACCGTCGCAGGTGCACTCCACTTCTTGAGTTCCCTTAGCAGAACCTTGAGTTCCTGTCTACTTATAAGGTACTTGTCAAAGACTCATCCCTGATCGTGAGTAATAGTGCGACAATGATATAAAAAAGTGTTGAAATACCTCACAAATTCGCCCTCAAGAGCGTACTACTCCTCCTCGCTAATGATATTACCGACAACCATGTGGATCGAGTATAGAGAGTTGTGAGCATCACGTGATTGTAGAGCCTGAGAATCCGCTAAGGTTTCACAGGGTTAATAGTGTTATTATAGAAATAATGAGGAAAAGTTTTTAATGAGTCCATCAAAGTATGTCATATGACTGAAAAAAGTAAGAATGAAATAAATGGGATTTTAGATTTGATAAAGGCACTCTTCAAGGATGGTAACTGGTATTTGGGAGGATTCATTATAGCTCTGATATTATTTATTATATTCGATATAATAGCCTTCACACCTCACTAGAGAGGTCTAAACTAGATAGCATTAGTAAAATACATTACAAAGATTTTATAAAGTATCATTATGTACATATTTGTGAACATAGTTGGGCAGAGTAAATATAGCGGCGGATAGTGAGCTGATTAAGGAGATAGAGAAGGAGGCAAAGAGTAGAGGGTATACCATTTACTCCCTAACCAACCTTGCACTAAAGGCAATGCTGGAAATGATAAAGATGGGAGAGGACTCGACGAAACTGCAGGACATAGTTGAGCTATATAAGGTCTTTAAAGACCTAGATATCGTCCCCGTTACCTCATGGTATATTGAAAACTTGGCTAGGCTGGCGTATGAGAAGGATCAGAAAGGATTCCAGTCCATCTGTGAGGGGGCAGGATTACAGGTTGCATCGTATCTGAAGTCGAGGGCGTCAACCCTAGAGGAGTTGATGAGCGTCTACGAGAGTGTTAAATCGGCACTGCCCATAAAGGACTTGAAAATAAGAAAGCTCGAGAATGACGACTTTGAACTTAGGTTAGCAGGAACAGGTTTCAGCCTTGAATCCACCTTCTGCGCATCAATGGTTTTCAAGAAAATAGTGGAAAGTTACGGTTTCACTATCCTTGAGCTAACTCCTTCGCCCGGCGGAATAATTTATGCGAAGGCAAGGATATCTCAATCGTGAATGCAGGCTGAAATCAACCTGCAGAGAACGTTCTGAGTTTCCAACACGTTCAGGCTAATGGAGAAACTTCCCTTGGATAACGTCTTGGTTTCTATGCTAAAGTCTCCATGGGGAAAGGCTCCTATCCCTATGAACTCGTTACGATCACAGAGTGCGGTTCTCGTGACCCTTGTCCCTCGTTCGTCCAGGAGAATCAAACCTCTATCACGGACGAGGTCACTAAGGGAAAGGGAGGTAATTTCCATGAGCGGTTCCCCCTTCAATGGAACTTTGCCATGAACTAGGAGCTGTTCCATCAATCCAACGAAGCGAGAGTAGTTCTTTGGAGGTCTCATCTCCCTGGATACCCTGATCACCCTGGAATCGAGGGTATGAATGTAAAGGTTACCCCTAAAGTCAGGGTCGGTCAGCGTAACTAGTAGTGCTGTATGAACTATGTCTGGCCTTCCTCTCTTCTCCTTGTAGGGCAAATTCCGCATGGCGTGATAGTGAAGCGAAACATCAAGGAGAACGTGAGATGGATCCTTTCCCTGTCTCTCAGCGTTCTTAACAACGCTGGGATGATCCCTAATCTCAGGCGGTACAAGTTCGAGTGAGGACTCCAAGAGAATAATATCCATGTCAACGGATAACGGAAAGATAAAAAATAGTTTGCGAAATAGTGTAATCCATTGAAAAGGGGAGCGGTTCTAGAGAGGGCAATGAAACTTATTGATATGGCGGTTAGTGAAGCATTGGAGGGAAATCTAGACCTGTCCAGGGAATATGTGAAACTCGCAGTTCAGTACACATCGAAGGCCAGGGTAAAATTACCTCTGAAATACAAGAGAAAATACTGCAGGAAGTGCTTAACCCCGCTGATCCCTGGAGTCACGGAAAGAAGAAGAGTAAGATCAAAGATTTTAATTAGAACGTGCCTAGTGTGTGGTTGGATAAGGAGATATGACATCAGAAACAAGGAGAAACTTGAAGGACGTAATCGCCGAAGGGGCAGAAATAAGGATAGGAAAAAGGGGACTCACGGAGGGAGTCAAGGAGGAAATAAGGAGACACCTTAAAGATCATGGTACCGTAAAGGTGAAGTTGCTGGATAAATCGCTCGATAGGAGGGAGATCCCCGAAATTGTGGCAAGAGAAACTGAGAGCGAGCTAGTAGAGGTAAGGGGAAGAACCTTCATACTGAGGAGACATGATAGCTACTGACGTGATTACCTGTTTCGGACATGAAAATGTTCTAGCCAAGCATAGGACAACCCTAGAGATAACCAGGGAGAACTTTCTTACCAAGAGAGGGGATTGTATAATCTGTATTAACTCAGATAAGGGAGCTCTTCATCTATCCAACGAGGTAAAGGATATCCTTAGAAACGAGGGATATGGCTACCTTGTTATCATGAAGGATGGCTTCATGGACATGGTTATGGGGAGAGGGTCTAGGGATTTACCCTTCAGCTCGGATATAAAGATGATAGTTAGGAAGTCCGACTTTATCTCCGACGGTACGATTCTGATTAAGGCCAACAAGTCAGCGAGGGACCTTCGAAGGGACTTGATACCCAGGCTGAGACAGGGTGAGATTAAGGTGCTACTCGTCGCATCTCAGGACCCGCTTCATGATGACGAGATCCTTAGAATAGTCGTTAACCTTTTCCCATCCTTCCTGAATTCTTCCCAGCTTGTACAGGATCACGGATCTTGACACCCTGCAAAGCTCGTCCACAAACTCATCGATCATTGTTGGATTATCACCTATGGCAAGGTCAAAGGCCTTATCCCTGAAAGGAAGGTTGTGGGCGTCAAAGTGAACTAGATCTAGAACTAGCTTACTGGAGTTCAACTTTGCGGACTTTGACGCCATCATGAGTCCATCTAGGTTAAGGTCACCTGCAACGACATAGCCTAGTTTTCTCGCCAGCTGAAGCGCGAGAGCTCCATATCCAGTGAAGGCGTCCAACACCCTACTACCTTGGGGGATGCTGTCCACAATCTTAAGCCTCTCCGTAGCCAAGGAAGGATTTACATAAACCTTTGCCAGATCCACGAAGTATTTCAATCCTCCCTCATTGAAGGTGGTGGTCGTCCTTTTCTCTCCTGCAAGGTGAACCAGTTCGTTCACTCTTAGTTCTCCCGTGACCTTCCTTCTCAGGTAAATTGCTTTCACCCTGTTGTAGGTGCCCATTATCCTCTCTATCTCCTTTTGGGTTAGTTCCCTCTTGGGGGAAATTACCATTATATCGCCCACAATGTAAAAGGAGGAAATTCCAGGGACAATCTCGTTAAGTCTAGGGGTTTCCCTCCTAAGAGGAGGATTGCACTCAACTACTTCCAGTCCTTCGCTTACTTCTGACACAGGAATGAGCGCAAAATCACCTTCGTATAGTATCTCGTACCCAGGGGCCCTCTTGACCCTAACTTTCCCCATGAGCCTCCTGGGTACTTTAACGCATTTCATCTAGAGGGAAAATCACTTCTTGAACTTATCCATTTCGGAGCTGTGGCCTGCGAACACTGAGGCATTAGGATCCACGTACTTCTTCGCTACGCTGGACGCAATTGCTGCCTGTCCGAACCCAACTGCTATTAGGGCCAACTTTGGCATGCCCTCAACTGAGGCTATATCTCCAACCGCGTAAACTCCGGGCAAATTGGTCTCCATTTTACCATTAACTACTATGTCCCTCCCCTTCATGTTAAGGCCCCACTTCAACATGTTCCCCAGATCTCCCTTATGTCCTATACTGATGATTACTGCGTCGACGTTGAGAGTTTTCTCCTCCTTGGTCCTATTGTCAAATATTATCGCCTGAGTGACCTTATTACCATCTCCCTTGACTTCTTTGAGCTCGTGCCAGGTATAGACCTTGGCTACCTCAAACATTTCCTTTACGCTACGCTCATGGGCCCTGAACTGATCCCTTCTGTGGATTAACGTGACCTCCTTGGCTATGGGTGCGAGAGTTAGCGCCCAATCTACCGCAGAGTCGCCACCTCCCACAATGAGAACCCTCTTACCTTGGAACTCACTCTTCCTCCTGACAGTGTAGTAAACTCCCTTGTTCTCGTACTCTACTTCTCCCTTAGCACCTAACCTGCTAGGCGTAATTTTCCCTATTCCTGCTGCAATCATCACTGTCTTAGTCTTATACTCTCCTCCCTTATCCGTTTTAACAACCCACATGCCGTCCTGCGTCTTTTCTAGGGTATCTGCCCATTCACGTGTTCTTATATCAGGACCGAACATTTTTGCCTGTTCAATGAGTCTCTGGGCCAGATCGTATGCCTGTATCCCGGCAAAACCGCCTACGTCATAAACCATCTTCTCTGGATATAGGGTGACCAATTGTCCTCCTAGCTCGTCCTGTGAATCTATAAGTAAAACTTTCATATCCCTGAGACCGCTGTAGAAGGTCCCGAAAAGGCCTACAGGCCCTCCTCCTATTACTATAACGTCGTATTCAGCCATGATAACCATGAGACTCAGACATTTATACTATTTAAACTTTCCGACATTAATCATGAATAGTAATGAAAGCTATCAGGCCCATTTAAAGATGTGTTATCTATCAATTTTTCTAGGAGCGTGTAGTTTTGTACAACTTCGCGTCTAGGTTAATGATATTAGTAAATGATACACTTTTGTTGATGATGTTAGCCGAATTCCTCCTGTTGCTAGTACTTCCATTGATTACCCTGAGTAGCCTGTGGTTAAGATATTACAGAAAAATCATGTTGGAGGCATTGAGCTTTCCGGGAACCAGTTACACCGAGAATTCCATACACCTTATGCCCTCCCAGTCTATAACCTTCAAAGTTGACGGAAAGTGCGTTCTTGTAGTCAACGGAGTTTCAAGCTGGGTTACCATGAGAGTTAACGGCGGTCCTCCGCAGAGAATATTCAAGGTGAGACTACTCAATACAAGGGGAATAGTGGAGGTAAAGAACGAAAGCAAAGTCTTTCAGGTCTCCCTTTTGGTCAGGTGCGAGTCCTAAGGCCCATCAGAAGTAATAGAGGAACAACACCTATTATGGAGATAACTACCCAGGCATAGAAACCAAGATAGCCTGAAAGAAATTCGAGCCATGTTCCAAGGCTGATATTGAGGGAATTGACTACAGCCAAAGTTATACTGGAATTCCTTATCCCTCCCTCTAACGCCGTCACGGAGTATAGGAGGGAGAAGGCGAGCTCATTGAATATTCCAAGGATGACCAGGGCCAATAGATAGAGGGGTGTATAGATGAGAAGCGGAGAAAGGGAAGTTATGACCGCACTCGCTATCATTAGTCTCATCTTGCTCATCCTGTCACCAAGCCAGCCCATGACCCCGCCTAAAGCTGAAAATACTAACAGGAGACTGGTTACAGCTGAACTGGTGAGGACTCTCTGATGCTCATAAAATACCATGAAGGAGGGTAGTAGCTCTCCAACAGCATAATAAACCCCCCACATGCCCGCTGTGGCCACTCCAAGGATGATAACTTTCCTATTCCTTATGGCTCTCCAAGAGGGTCTGGGATTGGGTAACCTTAGATTCAATAGAGCTGACACAAAGGTTAGGCCTCCCACAAGGACTGCGCCTAGGGTAAACCCCACAACATTATAAATTAGTGCCCAGTTTAGTCCCAGGAATCCCCCTACACAAAAAAGGGCGTTATATAGGCCTAGGGAGAAACCTAATCTCTCCCTATTTAGGTCAGAGAGTATTGCCCCACCTGATGAGAAGAACATGGATGCCCCTACGCCCCCCAGAAAATAAGAAAGGAGAATTAAGGTGAAGGAATTTGAGAGTGCCACAGAGAAGGCCGACGCAGACATGATCAGGAGACCTAGGACTAGGGAATTCCTTTGACCAATCTTGGTTCCCAAGTAGGCTGAGGGAATCTGCATGATACCAGATCCCAGAAAGAAGGAAAGGGGTATCACCCCAGAGATAGAGCTTGACTCGTGAAACTCCTCCAGTATTCTAGGTATTTCAGGGGCCAGGTAGAACCAGCTTATGGCATACACTGTCCTTGAAAATAGTATAGTTGTCCCTTTCACATACGCAGTAGGCAAAAAAGAGTTATTATGCGTTGCTGGTGACCATTACAGGAATGAAACTTAAAATCATAAGTAAGGAGTCTCCGCAGGTCTATCCACTGGTTAGTAAGGCTAAGAGCATAGCTGAGTCCCTGGGATACATAATCGACGAAACAAACCCAGATATTGTAATTGCTATCGGAGGGGATGGAACGCTTCTGAGAGCCATAGACTTTGGGAAGCCGATTATTACAGTAAAGGCTGGAAGAAGAAGTTTTCTTATGGACGTTGATCCGCAGGATATGGAGAACGTATTGAAGAGACTTAAGGAGGGAGACTATTACGTCCATGAGTACCCTCTCCTGAGAGTGAGTTACGGGAACATTGCCAAGGAAGTGTTCAACGAGGCAGGAATACTGTACGACGAGCCTGAGAGCATCATCGTAACAGCCCACTTCCAAGAGACCAGTTTCACATCCGAGGGAGATGGAATTCTAGTTTCCACGCCTCAAGGCTCCACTGGATGGAGCATGTCCATCACAGGAGTTTACCTTGGTGTTCCAAATGCCCTTGAAATTTCGCTAGTTAGCCCAATACTCTCGGCAGTAAAATCTTTAATAGTTCCCAGAACTAGGATTAAACTAGTAATGGAAAGCAAAGGTTACGATCAGAAGGCAAGAATCGTGGCAGATGGAAACGTGATAGGACATGTTAAGCCTGGAGATGTGGTTGAGATCACTCCTTCCAGGAACGCGATCGTGTATAGGTTTTTCAAGATAGACCCCCTGAGAGGTATCTCGCCTTGGAGAAAGTGATATTTGATACAGCAGGCTTCCTGAGCGGTCTACAGAACTCCTTTGATAAGGTTTTTACGACACCTCTAGTAATTGAGGAAGTAAGAGATCTTCACTCTATGGGGAACCTGTCCCTGTCAATGATAACCAACAAAATTATCGCCATGGAGCCTTCACCTTCGGCCATGAAGACAGTCGAAAAGGTGTTGAGGGAAATAAACGATCACAGTTTAACTAAGACTGATAAGTCTGTGATAGCTCTAGCCATAGATTTATCTCCAGCGGTGGTTTTTACTGACGATTTCGCTGTCCAAAACGTGTTAATGAAACTAGGTATCAAGTTCAGTGCAGTGAGACTTGGAAGAACTGCACAGGAAATCAAGACGTTCAGTTATGTCTGTGAGGGCTGTGGTAGGACCTTCAAGGAGCCTAAGCAGGAATGCCCTGTCTGTGGTGGTAAGGTGAGAAAGAGCGTAATAAGAACTGAACAAAGGGGGAAATGACGAGGGCTAGCCAGTTTTTGCCCTACTCACTTCAATCCTTGGGTACACCCATCTTCCCTCTCTGAAAATCTCATAGGGTAAGGAGTAGCCCAGAGCATACAAGGGTGACTTAGGTGCAATAATGGTCTCCATCGCTTTATCCCTTACCTTCTCCATGACTACCTCTAACCTTTTCCTGTCAACATGCAACTCGGAGATGAAAATGTCCTCTCCAATTGCCGTCCACATTACTTCAGGGAATTCCTCTGTAATATCTTCCTTGGAGATGACCTGCACAACGAAATCGGACTTTCCAAGCGAATACATGAAACCTGTGACTATCTTGAAAACGTGTTTCCTATGATTAATTAATCTAATATCAGTAAACGGGTTCACCTGTAGCTGAACCACACCCATGATATCCTGTTCATGAGGATTCTCTAGGACTTCACCCGGTCTGATCTCCAGTTTGTCGTCACAAGTCCATCTGTGAAACTTGAAATCGTAACATCTAGGATCCCTCACGAACTTCCTAGTCTGCTTTATGGTAGACGTAATCACCAGGGAGCAGGAAATTGACCTGAGGGCTTCCAACACGTTGTCAACTGTCTCGCCCTCTGCGAAGAGCGTAATAGAGAAGAGGTTACTCTCCATGTCTCCCCTGAACAGGTTCATTATAGGGTGAAATAGCTTAGACGCAGTCTCGTATTTTATGGGGCAATCGCGCGCTAGAATCAGGTACTTACCCAGCCCAAGTCCCTCAGAAAACACTGCTGGAAAGATGGTTAAGTGATGATTCCTCTGCATCTCCAAGATTTCCTTTGCGATGACTCTAGAAGACTCTCCGGTGATGCTAGCTAGACACCTGGGATTGCCACCGTACCTCGTCAGTAGCTCAAGAAGCTGGTTTTTCGCTGACACGGTATAATAACATCTCCTTCTTCATAAGATTTTCTAGTATTACCTCGTTTTATAGGATTCTTTCTCAAAAATAGGACAACAAACTGGATTATAAAGAGAATAAGTTGACTTTTCCCCCACGTTAGAGATCGTGCATAACGTTTTATGACCTGGCTTGATATGAAAGAGTATGAAAGAGTTTAGGGAGCAGATACCTGTAACTAGGGATTACATATATCTTAATCACGCTGCCATCTCTCCAACTCCCATTTTCGCCCTCATGGAAAGCTTTGGTTACCTCTATGGAGTTTCCAGTAGGGGTAGCCTGCACGTGAATAACGTGGAGAAAGATGACTTTCATTCCATGAGAAAGACTATCTCAAATTTCGTCAATTCTTACCCCGAGGAGGTCTCCTTCATTCCCAACACGAGCTACGGAATAAACATGATAGTCCACGGGCTATCCCTCACCAAGGGAGACCAAGTTCTTACGGACAACTTGGAGTTCCCTGCTACGGTATATCCCCTGTATAAGTTGGCTAAACGAGGAGTCGAGATAAGGATGGTAAAATCCTCTCCCGAGAGACTGGAAGATGCCATACTGGAACAGATCACGGATAGTGTGCGACTCATAGTGCTGAGCCACGTGAGCTTTAACACGGGGGTTAGATTGGACGTTAAGAGGATAGCCGACAAGGCCAAGAAGAACGGGTCTCTTCTCCTAGTTGATGCGATACAGTCAGCGGGAGCAATGAAAATCGACGTAAAGGAAATGGGAGTTGATTTCCTTGTGGCTGGAGGATATAAGTGGATGATGTCTCCCCAGGGTTCAGGTTTCATGTACGTGAGAAAGGGATTAATTCCTGATCCTCCCTTTTACGGATGGAAAACCAGTTCCACCTTCATGGAGTTCAACGCAGAGTCTTTTTCCTTGGAGGAGGGACCCAGAAGGTTCGAGATAGGGACTATGGACGTTTCAGCCAACCTAGCCATGACTAAGGTGGCGGAAAGGCTAACCCCCATACGAGATGAGGTGGAGAGGAGGGTACTAGATCTTTCAGCTCGGGTTATTGACCTGGCAGAGGATAAGGGACTTGAGGTAGTTACCCCAAGGGAAAAACGAGCTGGAATAGTTATTGTGAAAACCAAGGATCCCAAGAAGGTGGCAGAGGAACTACTCGCAAAGAGAATAGTGGTATCGCCTAGAGGGTCTGGAGTAAGAATATCGACCCACTTCTATAACGAAGAGGAGGAAGTGGATAGGGCCGTGAGCGAGATCAAGAACCTTCAAGCCTAGCCTTCAAAGTATGATAGGCTTCCTCTATGTCCTCCATTATTCTAACTAGGGAGGCATAAATCAATTCATCAGATCCGGATCTGTACAGGGTAATGACGTCTACCAATTCCTGCGCGAGGGGTGCCTGAATGAAACCCGACTTGGCCAGGTTCCATATCAGGTCTTCTTCATCACTACCGTCAACGACCCTCGATCCCAAGAGATACAGTTCGTTGAGAAGCTCCCCTATGGCTCTCCTCGTATCGTTTCTCAGTCTCTCGTCTCTCATGAAGTCCTCCAGTGTAGTCTTAGAGGCTCTCTCCAAAACTGAATAATGCTCCCTGAAACTCACACCACAAATGATATTAGGGATTTCAAAAATTTTAGCACGTGATAGTGGACCATATAGGTAATCTTTCTGATGCATTAAAAGGAAAGAAAAGCACCTTCGTGTTGGTTATAGGGACAACGGACGTGAGCCTTATACCAGGGATAACCGTGGCTGGAGCAACGCCAGAGCTTACTATGTTTACTCCGGCAGCTGACGCTGAGTATCTCATAACAGGCTCATGCAAGGTAATCAAGGGGGTACCTGTAACTCCTGACGGGATACCCACTCCAGCCCTCTTGTCTAGGGCTTCCCTTTCACTGATAAATGTGAGCAAGATTATTGTTAACGCGGGGGCCAGAGTCGCTCCCAAGATCTCCTTTGTGGATCTCCATGGTGAACCAGGGAGGGATATAAGAAAGGGTGGAGTGAGGAGGGAGGTAGCAGAGAATATAATCACCAATGCCACAGTCCTTGGCGAAAATCTGTCAGAGGAGGTCCTCGTAGTAGGTGAATCCATCCCTGCTGGAACAACTACGGCTGCAGCTGTGCTGACTGGGCTAGGTTTTAATGGGGTTGAGATTGTGAGCTCCTCATCCCCAAACAATCCAAAGGAGCTAAAACGAAAAGTGGTAGAGGAAGCAGTGAGGAGTGCTCCTAAGGACATGACGGAGAGAATTTACTGGCTAGCGGATCCTGTAATTCTAGCTGTAGCTGGACTAGCCATGGGATTCAGGGGACTGACTATACTTGCTGGGGGAACACAGATGGCTGCAGTGTCAGCCGTGATAAAGGAACTTTCACCCGAGAAACTGAATAGTGTTGGAATAATCACCACCAAGTGGATAGTCAACGACACTACAGCTAGGCTCATGGAATTGGTCAAAACCCTGGGAGTTAAGCTATCCCACGCAAACCTAGATCTTTCCCAGAGTCAACACGAGGGACTGAGGGTTTACGAAAGGGGATTTGTCAAGGAAGGAGTGGGTGCAGGGGGAGCAATGGCCCTAGCCATGGCTAACGGTGTCACGTCAGAGAATCTAGTAAAGAAGATAGACGCGTTTTACTCCGATCTTATTAACGCTCAACGTTAATTCAAGTGAATGAAAATTATAGTGACCGACGAAGGGGAAATAGCTAGGGAGATAGCGAAGGACCTTCCAGGGGAGGTATTGGTAACTGACTCACCCTATCGAGTCCTTCAGGAGAGGCCTGACATAGTGATACATACCTATGAAGTTCCATATCAGGAGGCCAATTGGGATAGGGCTAGAGCTTGGAACGTAAACACTTGGCTAGCCATAAACATAGGCAAGGCTGGCCACAAGGTAGGGGCTCTCAACGTCTACCTTTCCTCGTCCATGATATTCAACGGCAGAAGGGGATTTTATGGGGAAACCTCTACCCCAGATCCCTTGAACTATTACGGAGTGACAAAGTTAGCAGGTGAGATTGGCATTGCGTCCATTGGTAATTACCTAGTCCTTAGACTGGGTTTTCCCTTCTCTCTCTCCTACAGGGGGTTACTCTACAATCACCTTAGGAGCCTCGTGTTGAGGGGAAGGGCAGTCTGTAATAGGAATTTTTACCTTTCCATTATATCCACAAGGGGCATAGGCAGAGTTGTTTCCCTCCTCCTTAAGAAGGGTGCCACAGGGGTCATAAACGTGGGTAACAGGGTTAGCGAGTGTGAGGTGGTGGAGGAGATGACCAAATATTTCCCAGGTCAGGTCGTAGAGAAGGATGGAAAGCACTTCGATTTCTCCCTCGACGATTGGCTCCTCAGATCATTTGGTATAAAATTGTCCCCGAGAAATGAATTAAGGGAGCCATTTGCCGGAGGAATATCTTACAACGAGGGAGAGAATACTGTTGTTACTTAGGTCATCTGCGGAGCCCCTAACAGCTAGGGATATTATGCAAGCTACAGGGATAAGGAGGGAGCAGGAGGTTTACGACCACATATATCACATTGCCCTCTCCTCAAAGAGGAAGGATTATGTGGTAATACTTTACCCTCCTAGGTGCGAATCATGCGGTGCTGAGATATCACTTGAGAAACCTAAAAGGCCGAGCAAATGTCCTAGGTGTAAGTCCGAGAGGATTTCACAGCCCAAGTTTTTAATAAGGGGAAGGGATGAGGTCTGATATGACAACGATTTTTGTGGATATGGGAGATACCCTAGTCAAGTTTGTTCCTAGGATGCATGAGAGTATTGCTAAGGCAATGGCAGAGGAGGGATTAGAGGTTAACGAAAGGGAGGTTTACAGGGCTCTCATGAAGCACATGGGGAAGGCAAACTTTCCGCATCCGGATCATGATGGACTCTCGCAACTCGATTTTTATGATATACTATATGAGATGGGAAAACCAGCAGATCCTCAGGTAGTGAAGAGGCTGTCGTCGAAAAACTATCTTTCAGAACACTTTGAGCTCTACGAGGATGCCTTACCCTTCTTGAGGGAGGTTAAGGCCATGGGATTTAAGGTGATCCTCGTTACCAATACCACGAGGAAAGTTCATACCATACTGAAAACCCTAGATCTTTACAGGTACCTAGACGGAGTTATAGCATCCTGTGATGTGGGTGTGATGAAACCCAATCCCAAGATATTCTATCACGCCATTAAGGAGGCTGGGGAGGAAGGGATACACATAGGCGACGTGTATGAGATCGACTACGTGGGTGCAAGGAGAGCTTACCTGAACGCTATCCTCGTGGACAGGTTTGGATTTTACCCGGAGGTAAAGGAGAACAAGGTGAGCGATCTATATCAGGCTTTAGAGTTAATAAAAGAAAAATTGAAATTTTAATGGAGCAGATACCGCCCCATCCTAGTCCTAAGTGGGAGTTAGAGCAGTATCTTACCCCTTCTCCCATAGCCTCTACATTAGTGTGGACCGCCTTTCTACAAGGTGCCATAGAGGGAAAGAAGGTCGCTGACCTGGGTTGTGGAACCGGTCGGCTCTGTGCTGGAGTCGCGGCTTTAGGCGGTGAGTGTACATGCGTCGATGTAGACAGGGAATCGCTTGAGATTGGTAAAGACGCACTAAGGGAACTGGAACTGGAGGCTGATTTCGTAGAGGCTGATTGTTCTGAGTTTCACGGAAGATTTCATACGGTCGTACAGAATCCGCCCTTTGGCCAAGCAAAGAGGGGGATGGACTTGAAGTTCCTGAGAACCGCCCTGAAGATAGCGGAAGCAGTCTACTCCATTCACAAGAGCAATCCCGAGTCCAGGGACCTGATCTTGAGGGAGGCTCGAGCTCACGGTTTCTCCGTGGATGTGGTTCCGCTTTCATACCCCATGACTCCCTACTACCCATGGCACAGGGAAAGGGTACATAGGTTTCTAGTTGACATCTATGTTTTTAGGAAATCTACCGGATAGTATCATGTCAAGGAGCTCGATAACTCCTTCCCCATCCTCCTTTTCCATTACCAGATCGGCCATTCGCTTTATGGACGGGATGGCGTTAGCCACTGCCACCTTTACGTCAGCTACCTTGAAAAGGGATTCGTCGTTCTCCGCATCGCCCACAGCTACAATTTTACCCTCAAGGTGCATCTCCTGAATCGCCCTCCTTAGTCCAGTTCCCTTATCCACATTTCCTGGAAGAATCATGGCGTCTTCTCTGTTCCTTTCAATTCTCACCTCAGGTCCAAGATCCAGTTTTCCGTTCCAAGAATTCACGTAAATGATCACGTCTCCAAAGGAATAGGATATACCAAATTTTGTGAGCTTTTCTCCTATAATTTTCCTAGTCTCGAACCAATCTTCTGGGGCGTTCACTATTCTCCTGTTTTCCAGGAGAAGGAGAGCTCCATTCTCCAGGACCCAGCCAGTAGGCTTAAGATCAGGGGCTAAAATCTTCATGTACCTCTCCTCCCGTCCTGTGACCACGAAAAACCTGTGGATGGTACTAAAGTGGTTTATTTTGCTTGCAACCTCCTTCCTCATTACGAAGGAATCGTCTTCGTGGGAAAGAGTTCTATCGAAATCTGAGGCAACAATCCACAAGCTCTCAACCCAGCTTATACCCCAGGGATTCTAGGACTCCCTTCATTATCAAGGCATCTTCCTCAAGTTTCGGACTCTCACATATAAGGGTGATGGAGATGTCCCTTTTAAGGAGGGCCTTAGCCAATGGCTCGAAGGGTGGAGCGTTCTTACTGATTGGTTCATGAACGTCGACATACTTTCCCTTTCTGACCTGAAGTGACTCGAAGTGGGAGTTTATGTGAGTCAGCCCAAGCTCCCTGGTCAGCCTGTCTAGAATCTCGTCGTAGTCTATGTTACCTCCCTGCCTGGCGAACGTATGGGCCCAGTCAATGTAGGGAATTACTCCTGGGACTTCCTTTGAAATTGAAATAACCTCATCCAGGGTACCAAAGGCCGTTTCCTTGGCCATGGTCTCCACCCCCAACTTGACGGAGTCTATGGAATTCTCCTTCATCTTATCTCTCACCACTAGAAGGGAATCCTTCACAAGGGAATAGCACTGCTCAGGCATATAATCACCGTAGAATCCCACGTGTATGGCTATGGCGTCTGCGCCCATTGCACTTGCCCTCTCGGCCGTGTCCAAGATCCTTTTCTGTGAAGCCCTTACTTTCTCCTGATCGGAGGAACAGAGGTTAATAAAGTAGGGGGCATGAACAGATAACCTCACTCCCAACTCTTCTGCAACACTACCAAGTTCCTTAGCCGTATCCACGGACATCTTGACCCCCTGAACGAATTCCACCTCCATGGCGTTCAGTCCTAGTTCCTTAACTCTTTTAACCCCCTCAATGCTTCCCTTTCCCCTGGTAGATAGGGGAATCCCTGCTGGACCGAGAAATATTTTGACCATCACTTGGTATATAGTTCGTTCCGCTTATAAGTAACTCCAGAGGACGTCATAGGAACTCCTTATCCTCATGATTGTCACGTAGGGAGACCGCTTAACTTTACCTTGACTAATACTTCTCGGGACTGCGTGAGGTTCAGGCCAGACAGCCTAGATCAAGCTCATGGATGAAGTTCCATCCAAGGAATCCATCCCCGATAACTCCTTCGCAATGTTCCCCCTGATCGTGAACTTCACCCTGTGTCCTGGGTTACTTCCAGCCGTGACCAACACCCTCTTCACCCTTCCCTCCCTATTAACCAGGAGCTCCACCTGTGCCTTCGCTTCAACGGGCCTTACCACGTTGTCTGTTGCAAGAATTGTATCTTGGGGCATTAAGCCCGCCATGTCAGCAGGGGAACCGTCCTCCACATAGGTCACTTTGTTACCGTCCATCATGATTCCGAGGTAAGGATTTCCCCTATCCAGAAACTGAAGCTCGGCTACCTCCTTAAGTTTCTCTAGGAGGACAGACGATGGGGAGTACACCATCTCCTCTAGGTCATATATGCCCCTTGATTTCAGGTAATTGTCGATATCGCTAAACGTATACCTGAAAGGTATGTTCTTAAATATGCTAAATATGTTCTCACCGCTTCTCCTAAGCCTCATGTCAAGTATCAGCCCCAGTAATAGTCCTCCATCATAATAGGAAACTGAGGAATTCAGGAAGTTCTCGTCCTGCCTGTAATACTTTATCCATGTGGTTCTAGAGGACTCAGCCAACGACATCCTCCTTGCCCCAGGAAAGGTGAACTTGGAGATAGCGTTAGCCATGTATTTTCCAGAGTCCTCGCTCTTCGCTGCGCCGCTTCTCGTAGAAACTAGCCAAGCCACGTAATCCGTCACCCCCTCAGCAAACCAAAGTAGATCCGAGTAGGTCTCCCTTTCCAAGTCTAGTTCGAGATCCTTTGGCCTATACCTTTTCACGTTCCAGCTGTGAAAATACTCGTGGGCCATCAGCATGACTAGGTCAGATCTCTCCCAGTTTACCACGATCGCCGAGGAGTTGTAGTGCTCAATCCCTCCGTAGTTTCTGTCTGACCTCCTGAAGAAGAAGGTGTACCTATCTGGTGTACCCATCTCCTTGTCTATTTCCTTGATTGCCATGGCTACTCCCGTCAGATCAAGATCATCAACTGTGGATACCTCATGGTGGTCGTCTATAACGAGAGTTTTCAGGTTTGGACTTGCTTGGATTGGTGAGTCCGCAAAAGTTTCGTAGTCGTCCGCGCATAAATAGTCCCCTTCTCTCCTCAGCGTCGTGCTAACGGGCCATCTCAAGTCCAACTTGACACAGTACCTCTCGTTCCAATCCTGAAAGGGAAACACGGCAGGGGGATTTATAAAAAGATAATCGGTGGAGGAGATGGCCTCTCTCTGGTCCTTACTGGACGCGTAAACTAGGTATCTAAAGTTTTCCTTGACGTAAAAACGATTCTTTGAGATCCTAACCCCATCGATCTCAACTATGTTTCTTTCTAGCTCCCTCACCACGTAGGAACCAGGTAGGTACGTGGGAAATATTACAATTCCTTCTCTTCCGTAACCCTCTATTTCTAGATATCTGGGCCTGGGCTTTACAATGAAAAGCATGTTAAGAAAAGGGATTAAAGATAATTATAACCTACGGCTCACGGTAAAAATCCTTTATTGCACCACGTTTGTCCTTATCCTCTCCATTTTCTCTCTCAATAGCTCCAGGAGGACTAGCCCAAGATCTCTCTCCGAGAACTCATCCACAGACTTTGACTTTACCTCGGACACAACACTAGAGACAACCGTATCCAGGGTTAACGACATTAGAATGCTATTGAACTCCCTATAATACTGATTCAGAACAAGTGCCTTCTCTGAGGCATCGTTACCTGTATACTTGCTGGAGGCCATGGAGACTATGACGTTCTTGACGGATGGTGTTGCCTCGTCAATTGCCTCTGTCACTATAGGCTCTATTATCTTTTTGTACTCATCCATTCCTGAGGACATGAAAGACACGGTATCCGCTATCACTGACGCACGCTTCTTTAGACTTTCTGTTAGTGACTGAACCAATACATTTATTATGGCATTTTTATCAGCGTCAGGGATCTTTACTATCTTTTGTTCCACCTTAACTCCCGCTCCCACCTTCTCTGCAAGGAATTCCACGAGTGTTTTAGCGTTTACACCTACGCTCCTGAACTTAACTGCAGCTAGGGGACATAGGGTTACCAAGGTTCCATACCTCTCGCCTAGAGCCTTTGCCATCATGTCCGCCCTCTTTCCTACGTTCTTCTCCAATGTTGCGCCAGAGCACCCCTCAACCTTCCTTACCTTAAACCCTTTCTCCCGGAGTCTCTTCAATATCTCATCTGCATAGGTGTTAGAGAAGCACGCGACATGAAGGTTCAACTCCTCGTTTCCTTCTATCTGCATGGACTTCAGCAACCTCAAATCTAGTGGTACTACCTCGAAGGTCTGGTTAACTCCGCTTAGCCTCGAGTACTCCTGATATCCTTCAGTAAAGGTCTTGTAATCTTCGGGAGACACTGTGATAAGCTCGACCACATTTATATGCTCAGAATTTTTCTTTATCTTTTCGATCAATTCATTACCGTTTCCGCTAATATAGTCATTAAACCCGCTGTCCATAGATGTACCGAATACCTTAACTTTAAGCCCTAGCTTCTTGAACATCTCTAAGGTGGCAAACATTGTTGAGGGATTCTCTGCTAGGTATTTGCCTAGCCACACTCCAATCTCTGCGTCATCTGATATGACGTCCTTATACTTCTCGGGAATTGGGATCTCGGTAACTGTCTCATCTGGGGTCTTCCTAGCTACCATGGAGCTCAGTTTGATCAACATTGATGAGATGGGAATTCTTGCCGGGCAAACACCGTCACATAGACCGCACTTATGACATCCTGAGATCTCAGCAATGGCGCTATCAGGAACGTCAATCCTCCCGTAGAGCTCGAACATGGAAATTAGACCTTTAGTGAAATCGAACATGCCCTTGGGGGCATAGGGCCATTGAGGAATAAGCCTATACTGTGGACAAACTGTGACGCACATGGCACAGTCTATGCATTTTATGGCATAATCTGTGAACACATCAAGATACTTCTTGGTTACCCTGTAACCCTCTATCTCTCCACCAGGTGATATCCTCTTCGCGAAACCTATCCCAAACCTATATCTCATGGCCTCGTTCTGCTTTCTCACTATGTCCAAAACTTCCTTGGCCCTCTTGGTTGGCTCAAAGACCTTACCAGGATTAAATACCTCATTGGGATCCATCTCTTCCTTATACTTCTTCATGACCTCATATCTATCAACGCCCATTTCCTGGAACACTTTACCCATGGCAGTTAGCCTATTCTTAGCGTACTTGTGAACGAATATCCCCACAGATAGCATGGACCCTCCGACCTTAATGTATTGCTCCATCATCAGCGTATTCTTTGCCAGTTCAAAGAGAATCTTCTTATCTGTCGGAGTAAGGGAAACCTGCGTGAAGGCGTTTACCAGGAGAGTTTCCCTTCTCTCCAAGTCTATATCTAGGTCAAACCCTCCATCAGGAGTAAGATCCCCGAGTTTACCCAGATTGTCCTGGATGCCATCAACTAACTCCTTTATCTTTGTGTAATGAATGAGACCATGTTGATGAATTAAGAGCCCCTTAGTTCTAAGGGCAGCATTGACACCGTGGTTAAAGGACCACCAACCAGTCCACTCGCCCTCAAAGGTTTTAGCCCCAGTATTTTGGGCAACCTTATACAGTTTTGGCTCAACTATTGAGGAAACATTAGATGGGTAAAGGACAACCATGTTCCATTTTTCCGGGGCCAGGGACGCCTTGAAGTTCTCCGCAATGTAAGTGGATATTGCGGGTCCTCTAACCTGGATGTGCCAAGCAGGGATAGATTCTCTATAGAACTCTCCTATACCCCTATATGCCTGTTCAAAATTATCATAAGATAGGACTAGGGATTCTGTGGGCGAAAACGGCCTTAACCTCATTCCAACCCTATAAATTAGTCCTGTCGTACCCTCGGCTCCACATACAAGGGCTAGATCTTTCCCCTCGAGTCTAACTAGCTCTCCCTTGGGATTTACCATCTCTACAAACGCTACGTTGTCGCAGATATACCCGTATTGATAAGATCCAACTCCTAAGGCATCACCCGCTACTCCTCCTCCCACTGTGGAGTCGTACGAGGATGGGAACGTTCTAAGCTGAAGTCCCTTGGCCTGAGCAGCTATATCCACGAACTTCCATGTGGCCCCTGCCTCAATCACGGCGATCTTATTAACGTCGTCTATTTGTATTTTGTCCAGTTTAGAGAAATCAACTACTATCCCGCCATCTGCAGGTATGGCGTTTCCATATCTGTTTGTACCCCTGCCGTATGGGGTTATGGGTACGTTATACTTATTGGCTATCCTCACTAGGTCAATTAGATCTTCGACATTTCTGGGATAGACCACGTAGTCGGGGATAATGTTAATTTTCATTCCAGTCCAAACTAATTGGGGTACAAAACCCATATCCGCTGTATGGGAGAAACGTTCCACCAACGAATCTGAGAAACTGTCGCCAAATCGACCCTCAAGCTCTTCTCTAATACCCAAAGGTTTCACCTTAATTAATTTCCTTCTCAAAGCTAGTTTTGATATATTGACTTATAACTTTTTGCAATGACTCATAGTATGATTGGTCTTGAACTCTTCTTGGCTCAAAGTTAGAAAATACCGAGGGGGTGACCTCCCAACTTGGAATGATATGTATATGAGTGTGAAATATAACTTGGCCTGAACTTCTTCCAATATTGGTCAATATTCTGACACCAGAGGCGTTTAATACTTCCTTTATTGCCTTCGCTATTAGGACAGTCTTTTGTACAATAGGTGTTAAAAGAGCTGGATCGGTAACTAGTAGGTCATTATAGTGCCGATTTGGCATGACCAAGGTATGACCAGGTGCCGAGGGATATTTGTCCAGAATGGCTGAAATTTCATTATCCCTGTAGACAAAATATCCATGTTCAGCCCCTGAGATAATACTACAGAATAGACACATGCATGAAAAAAGTCTAATTCTTCATTTAAACCTTTTCGACGAATCCAACATTTAGGTCACTTCAAGAACGAGTTAAAACCTCTATACTCCTTGAATACATCAACAGTTTATAGGACAAACTTGTATCTCTTGTATAACCCTTTCTCTAGTAGAAGTTCTAGAGTATGTTCACCCTTACTATAAAGACCGCCTATCTCTAGGATTATTTTCTTATCCTTCTCTCCATACACGGTATGCTGAAAGTCCATTATAGGTTTACCGTCTACATTTAAGGCAATGAGCTTGGAATTTAACATGTCTGGATCCATGTTGACGACAAGCTTCATTAGTTAATTATTTGTTTCCATAAGGTAAATAAGGCGACTACCCCCGTGTTATCTATGGATTATTACTATCTAGCTCTAATCTTTGCCATCTCCTTCGCCTCCAATGCCACCCCATTCTTTGGTGCTCCCTATACTGTAATATCTTCCACTATCCTTCTAAAATTTGGACTAACCCCCCTGAACTTTGCGGAAGTTGTTGTCGCCTCTGGGATAGGTGCAGGGGTGGCAAAGAGCGTCATGTATGGGATAGGGTACGGGGTTGGAACTAAACTCAGGGATAACAGAAATGTGAGTTTCTTTCACAGAATAATTAAGGGGAGGTCCTTCTATTTAGCGATCTTCATCACTGCAGTAATGCCGTTCTTTCCATTTGACGATTTCGTCTTTCTGATAGGTGGGGCCGGAAAGGCATCTCTTCTCAAGATGCTGGAGATAACGATTCCGTCGAAGGTCCTCAAGAGCTCGTTGGAAATAGGGATTGAGTCAGAAGGCTTACTTCAGATTGGCAAAATTATCAAGATATCTCCTGTGGAGCTCGGTGTGATCTCATCCGTGATTTTCGTGATATTGGGAGTCGTACTATTCAAGATTGACTGGGAAAAACTCTACCTTAGGGTAGAAAGATACTTTAGACAGAGATCGTGGACTAACCCATGAGAATTTTCTCGGGAAAGAAATTTGAGGTGTATGTGGAGAAAGTACCCCTACCAAACGGACGGGAGAGACAACTGGAGTATATTAAACACAGGGGGTCGGTGGTTCTCCTCCCGCTACTTGAGGACAAGATCGTCATGATCTATCAATATAGACCAGTGATCGGGAAGTGGATTTACGAATTGCCTGCAGGCTCTGTCGAGGAGGGAGAGGATCCACTATCTACCGCGAAGAGAGAACTAGTCGAGGAGACAGGCTATGAGGCAGGATCCATTACTGAGGTGATGTCCTTTTACCCGTCACCAGGTATAACCACCGAAGTGATGAGACTATACCTTGCGAGAGATTTGAGGTACGTGGGGGCCAAGCCAGAGGATTACGAGGTGATTGAGGTAAGACCTATGGAGTTTAGTCAAGTCGAGAAATTGATGAACGAGGGAGCTATACAGGACGCTAAGACGTTAATAGGGATATACTACCTCAAGAGTAAAGGAATTCTAGGTCCATGAGCTCCCCAGTTACTAGGGGTTCCTCCTTGGTTATCCACTTCCTAGCTCTAACTTCCCTAAGTGCCTCGACGACCTCTATCCACTCAGGTAGGGACGGGATTTCGTAAATCACCACAAACTCGTAGTCCGCTATTCCAAAGGAGTAAGTTGTGTAGGATCTTATCCCCTTGTTCCCTGGATGCTCCCTAGCGACCTTTATGTGCTCCCTCATGATCTCCTCCCTCTCTTGGAAGGGAATTAGGTACCATTCAACGTCCTTTTTCATGGGGTAGGCGACGAAATACTTCAGGGGAGGAGAGTTAAGCACGTCCTTGGGGTTGAAGTTACCCCTAGTGTAAGGGGATGGCCTGAACACCGAGAAAAGTAACACGTCCTCGTCAGCATACCCTCTGAGGGCAGAGAGAAGGGATGACCTGAACTTCACAAGAGGGGTGGTGGTTTCACTGGACAACCAGTAAACCAAGGAAGAGGAACGGTTTATGGAGGCATATCTCCTAATGGAAATGAAGTTCTTGCCCTCCTGCTCCTCAACTTCTTTGACCAATCCGAGGATCTTCGCCCTCTCCCCTTTACTTAGGGGCCACCATTGAGGGAGAAACCTTATGGATAAAACCTGCATGAAAACCTCATTTGTCACTTCTCATCAGCTCAGATGTAATATCAGTGTAGATTATTAACGCTTCTTCAAGGGTCATGAGGTAGCCAATGAAGTATCCTGATACGGACTTCTTCACTAGCTCATCCAGTATCTCGTATCCGTCCGAAGTTGGCCCATTGGATATTCTCTGGATGGCATGATCAAACTCCTCCTTGTTCCTCGCCACCACAATGAAACCCACAGGAATTACCCTTATTCCTAGGTAGACGTCTCCTGAAGAATACTCTGGCTTGTAATTCCTTAGCTCCCTAACTAGCGGTTCCTCAAAAACCTTTTCTAGCTCGTACATGAGTTTCCTTCTAGTAAGGGTTGCCTTGGCTCTCTCGGAAAGCTTGCTCAGCTCATCAAGGAGTTGATTTAAAGGAACAGCATGACTGCCAATAACTATCTCTACCCCACCTTCCTCACTTAATTTTTCAAGGTAAAGGAGGGCCCTCAAGGTTTTTACCAGTTTTCTCTTACCCTTAACAGGGATCTTTCTGCTGGTCACCTCAGTGACGGAAGAGGAGGGCAGAAAACCTAAGAAGTACTTGAATAGGACGGCCACATAGTACTTGGAACCGTCCTCCGTGGTAATTTCTTTGGGGGAAGGGATATCCATTGCCGATTCTCTGTAGATCACGGTCATATCCTCGGAGGAAACTAGGGACTTCACGTAGGTCTCAAAGTCCTCTACCTTTTCCCTTCTCTCCTCCACTAATTGCCCTAATTCGTTGTAAATTTTTATTAGGGGAAAGTCAGTTGACGCATCCATATAGATCTGAAGTAGGGGAAAGGTATCCTCTTTCCTGATGGCTGTGGCAGCGTAGATGAAGGACGAGAACTTAATGATTCCCAGAATGACCTTCGCATCTATTTCCTCAGAAAGGGCAGCATGTTTCGAAGCTGCTAGGGCTAGGCGCTCAATATCGTACCACGCGTCACTGAGTACTAGGTCGTCTACCTCCTCGGCCTCTTCATCCCCATATCTAAAAACAATGGCATTGGCGTTGAGTTCCTCGGCTACCTCCTCTATGACTTCCCTGATCAGTGCACCTATCTGGGGAACAGGAGGGATAATATAGTGATCATTTTCAAGTTCCTTGTGAACGTGAATTCCATTGTCCTGAAGGAAGATCGTCATAATGCTCCTTTCAGTTCCTGTGGAGTCTATTAACGAGCACTTTACTTTGGGCACCTTCGGATCTGAGATTACCTGTAAAATACTCAATTTCCCTACCTTGATTAAATATCATATCTAGGACATAGGTACAAAAACCTTTTCCGCAGAATACTCTTAGACTAGAGAAATATGCAAAATAGTCCTTGGTTCAAAGAAAATCCCCTAAGGTTATTCATTACGGGTAGACCGGGAGTGGGAAAAACTACCCTTATCAAAGGTCTGGTGAACGAGTTGAGGGAACTAAAAATAGCTGGTTTCTACACAGAGGAGGTAAGGGAGAGGGGAGAGAGAACTGGATTCTTGTTCACAGTAATAGGTGACGGTTCGTGTCCCCTAGCCTCAACCAAACCCATCGGAAAGGAGAGGGTGGGTAGATATTTCATAGTAGATTCACTTCCTCTTCTACCGCAGGTTAAGCAGAGGCTGGAGGTAGCTGACCTTGTAATAATGGATGAAATTGGGCCTATGGAGAAGAAAATAGGAGATCTTTGGAACCTAATACAAGGCGTCCTATCCTCGAATAAACCCGTAGTTGCTTCGGTTCATAGGTCCATGAATATCGAGGGCAAAAGGTATGAACTAACACCAGTTAATAGGGACAGAGTGAGGGAAGATATCCTGAATGAAATACGCAGATATTTCGGAACTAAACAGGGCACTTCCAGCCTGTAATCTTTGCCCGAGGTTAAGGGCTTTTGCCGAGGACGTTGCCCTCAATAGAAGAAAGTTTAACCAAGAATACTGGGGAAAACCCGTTCCAGGATTTGGAGACCCTAAGGCCAAACTACTTATCGTGGGATTGGCTCCAGCCGCCCATGGAGGAAATAGAACGGGGAGACCATTCACAGGGGATGAAACGGGGAAATGGGTCATCGGAGGACTTTACGAACTCGGTCTATCTAACCTAAGGGAAGGTGTAAGCAGAGATGATGGACTGGTCCTGAAGGGGGTATTCCTCACCAACGCCGTGAGTTGTGCACCTCCCAAGAACATGGTGAGAACTCAGGAGATAGTAAACTGCTCCACTCATCTCAGGGAGACAGTGGAACTGCTGAGGGAGCTCAAGGCGATTCTGGCCCTCGGTAGTGTGGCCTTCAGGTCTGTTTCCCTAGTTCTGGGGATTAAGGAAAGCTTTGCCCACCTTAAGGTAATATCAAACAAGGGAATTTACCTCGTGGGAAGTTATCACCCTAGCCCCCTGAATACCAGAACGGGAAGGCTAACCTGGGAGGAATGGTTACGCGTTCTCAGATACTCATGGGAGCTTGCAAACTAGGAAGTCGACAACACTAGTGTCATCTGCGGATCTCCTATCTCGAAGGGCTTCCATGAGTAACCTGAGAGCACATCCACCACCTTGAATCCAGCCCTTTTCGCCATCTTGACTACTTCGTGAAGACTATAGTACCTTTGACTGTACTCCAACGATCCTACCTCATTACCCTTGCTATCCAGATACTTCCTTATCACCTCAACTCTGGAGGTTGTGGGCTCAAACCTGGAGGTGTCAACAACCATGTAAGGCGGGACATAGGAATACCTGATCTCGGGCATGTTAAAAATGACGTAGTCCCTGTTATCCAGATTGAGTACTGCTATTCCCCTTGTAACTGACTTGATAGAGAAGAGAATGTCCATGTCGTCCTCTTCGTTGTAATAACCTAGACTGTTAAACAGGTTTACGACTATGTCGTACTTCTCATTCCCTAAGATCTCGCTGAGCTTTCTCATGTCGCCCTTGATAAATTTCGCGTTAGGAACATTCTTTTTGGCAATCTCCAACATTCTGTCCGAGATGTCAACTCCAGTAACCTCAAATTTTTGTGAGACTAGATAAGAACTTACCCTACCTACCCCGCAGGGAACATCAAGAACCCTTTTGCCTAGACCATAACGGCTAGCGAGTTCTGCTATCCAATCGGCCCACTTCTTTCCCTCCTCCCAGACCTTTACCATCTCGTTAATGTAAAAGTCGGACTCGAAGATCCTAAGAACAGTCTCGTTCCGAGTCTCCATTCCCTACACCTCACACCTTATCGTAGGGCAATCTAACACGCTTGAAAACGTACAGTAACTTGATCCTGAAACTACAACATAACTCATGGTTAATGAATTATAATCATAGATTAAAATATTGTTTGAGATCTCTGATACCATCAAAGGGCAAGAACCAAGGGTAACATGACGGGAATAATCAAGGTAAGTAGGGCACCGCTCATCATTGCACTTACCGAGTACTCTCCCGTAAAGATGGAGGAATATAAGCCTAGGGTTGTATCCATGGAAGTCGCTCCTCCTATGGCAATAGCAGAATAGGGGTTAGGCCTCGCCTTGACCAGAACTGGAACCACTAGAAAGGCCAGCTGTTCCCTGAAAAAATTTGTTAGGAAAGCAATTACCCCGTAAACTGGACCGTAGTAAGTGGAAACGATAGGTCCCGTATAGCTATACCAACCTGCTCCCAAGAACATCACCAGGGCCAACTTCAGGTTAGGTAATAGGCCCAGTCCAAAGGAGGCTAGGGCACAAACCACTGCTCCTATAATTACCACTAAGGTAGTAACAAGGGCCTCCCTAGTTACGTGTAAAATCGCCCTGAACTTAATCTCGCTTCCTATATTGAATCCGATCACCAATGCTAGAATGTAAAGTTCGTATACTATAATCTGGGAATAGTCAAGGGAAGGTTTAACCAAGAACCCCACAGATAGCCCCAGTACTAAGGGTGCTCCGTACTTCAGTTGAGTGTAAACTAGGCTTATTTTGCCCTTAACATTAACCTTTTTATTGAACGTCAGTCCCACGGCGAAAGTGATCAATACAACAAAGACTGAGAGAATCACCGAATCCAGTACAATCCCAGATAAGATACTTCCAGATATGACCTGTGAGCCTCCCCACAGAGCTATTGAGAAAATCAGAACTAGGACTACAGCATCGCCTAGCTTCGGGAATGACTTCCTAAGTACCTTCCCTAACCCCAACGCAACAACGTAAATCAGCATAAACGTTATCGAAAAGTTCACAAAAAATGGTTCAGTTTCTAGTAGCTTAAATTATTTTCAGTACCTCAACGTTCTTAGTTGCAACGTAGACTTGCCTTGATCCCCTCTTCTGATGGTTTACCAAACCGCTCCTTTCGAGCAGATCCAGATGATATCTAACCGTTGAGTAATTTAATTCTAGCTTTTTAGCTAAACTGTATGCAGTAGTTGGTCTCATATATAATTCCTCTAGTATTTTTCTTCTGGTATCCCAACCTTTTCCGCTCATTACCTCGTCTAATTTCCTCATCATAAGCATAACTTGGTGATGTATATCTTAATCCTAAGCATTAGAAACGATATTAAATCCTGTAGAACGGCATTAAAATTCAAGAAAATCTTGTTAATTAAACTAGAGTGTAAGATGAAATTAGAATGGATTTCTTTGAAAGTATTTTAAAAAGTTTAGTACTAAAAAGCCTATGATAAGAATAATACCTATCAAATAAAAGTCTCCATGTAATGCTAACAACATCAGCATAAATAGTGTAATAGGAATGAAAGTCTTACTTAGAAACAGACCAAAACTAGAGAGGAGGATTGCACCAAAGATAGCTAAAGGAAACACAAGTGATACTAGCAATAGGATGATTATCAAAATGAGAACCAGGAAACGGAAAATATCGCTTTTCTGTGAAATCACAACATTATTGTGCGTTAATGGAATTTAAAGATTTCAGTTCACTGAGTGAGCCAGTACCTACTCAAGGCAACTTGAAGATCTCAGGAGGTAATCTCTTATGTTTGGATCTCTCAACCATTGATCGGATCTTTCTAACGAGGTCGGGATTTACTCCTAGCTCTGAGGTTATCTCCAGGTCGCTCTTCCCCTTATCCAGCAGGTAGAGTATGGGATCGGCAACCTCATAGGACACGCCAAGTTCTCCCTCTGCAGTCTGACCTTCCCACAAAGCTGGCGAGCTAGGTTTACTGACGATCCTAGAGGGTAGCTTGAGGTATTCCCCTAGTTTCCTCACTTGAGTCTTAAATAGATCCCCTATGGGCAAGACATCCACTCCCCCATCACCATATTTTGTGAAATACCCCAGGAGGAGCTCAGATTTGTCCCCTGTTCCTACAACGAGATAGTCCATCTTCTGCGCAAATGCGTAAAGAAGGATCATTCTAGTCCTGGCCTTTATGTTTCCCACGATGAGTTTGTCTCGAGTGTTCACGACGTCGGAAAAGTTTTCTACAATGTTATCAATTGAGATAATGGTTCTCTTGTCTTTTCCATTTAGCATCTCAGTTAGGTATAATGCGTCCTCGAGGTCCTGATGTGGGGTGCTATTTGAGGGCATAATTAGAAAGTAGAAGTTTTGAGTTGCCCTAGAAAGCAGTGTGGCAGTGACGGCGGAGTCGACCCCGCCGCTAACCCCCACAACTCCTCCTTTCTTTCCGGAATCGCGAATGTAGTCCCTAAGTTTGTTAACTAGATAATCCGTTACTTTACCATAATCCAAACCCAGGTAATTCTTGAGAGTTGGATTTGATATCATGATTTGTTTATGACCAATGGATTTATTTATTCTTTTCCTAAATCCTGTTTTTCAAACGCAACTGAACAATAACCAAGGATCTCCCTTATTATTTCATCAACGTTGTCTAGAATGTAAAGATGATTCCTGAGAAAATCTCTTCCGTCAGGAGTTACCTTGTAAAAGGTTTTTCCTTCCTTTGTATAGGGCGATAACAATCCGTTCTTTACCATCCTCTTAAGGGTAGTATACATTACTCCATGGGGAATCTTCTTCTTGTGTAGCTTCTCGATGTGAAGTTTGATTTGATATCCGTACATGTCGCCATATCTGCAAAGAATATAGACCACGATAACTTGCAGTAGCCCACGTATTATCATCATCTTCGGCGTTTCCTTGTAGGGCATGCTATCACGTCACATAGTCTGCTACATTTAAAATTATAAACTTATTATATAGTTAAAAAGGACTGGCTTCTAAAAAATTCATTTAACTCCGGTCATATGAGTATTTTAATGTATATTTTATGCTTTCTGATACTCGGTTAAATGAGCCTAATAGACATAAAACCAACACAATTTTCAAGTTATTTAGTCGAGAATCTCCCATGTTTAGGAAGGATGCTTTGTGAGCCATGACTATACGATAAGTTCCCTGACCGACTCGACTAACTTAATAATGATTAAAGTTTGCCCAATTAAGGAACACATTACTAAAAATTGATAAAGTAATATTATAGGTACCAGATATGGAAAGGTACCCTAGAAACTACCAACAAAGCATATAAGCGTTAGAAGTAAAATATTTGTCAAACATGCTAAATAAAAAATACGCGTCCGAGCTAACTAGCGTGTCATCCTGGAGTTTGGACAAAAAAATCGAGGTTATAATGGACGTAAACGACACTTCCATAGTTCTTAGCAAACTGAGATCTTTTAGGGAGGTTACTCTCTATCCATTACCCTCCACCCTTAAGGAGACACTGGAGGTGGGCGGTGGGCTGAGGGAAAGCGGGATCCGGACTTCCATTGAGGGGTTCCCTTTCTCGGTTGAACCTAGAGTTAGGAGGGAAGAAACCCTCACCCTGCCTAACGTTGCGTTGATTTGGGATCCCAAGGAACCCACGTGGAACATGGATACAATGGTCAGCGTTAGCCAAGCCCTTGAACCTAAGGAGGGTCAGTTCGTAATAGGACGCGATTTTCCCATAACAGATCCTAGAACCGGAGTTTTGGCCTATTTCCTAAAAAAGACTACCTTCGTTCAATTCAAGTATCAGAAGGAAACCTTGTCTGTGGGAGAGGTGAACGGAGAGATAAGGGACGAGGAGTATCTAATCAGACCCAACAAGTGGATGACCGATATGGCCGTGGTTAAGATTAAGGAAGTTGAGAAGGGACAAGTTACAGTGGACTCATGGGAGCTGTTCTGTAGACCCTTAGGCTCAATTTTCGTGCCTGTGAATAAGCGGGAGATGTTCGATGTAATGATTGGCCTCAAGATGAGGAGTAGCCATTTCCCCCTGGATTGTATGAAGTACTTTGGTGAAATCAGATGAAGGTATATGTGACTGGTAGAAAAGGAGGAACAGGCAAGACTATCGTTGCGCTTTATCTCATGTACAGGTTGAAGATAATGGGATTCAGGGTTGAGTTCAAGGACCTTTCCGATAACGGGATCGGAGGGAACTATCTAAAGAAAATAGGATTTAGAAGAGATCCGAAACCTCACTACATTATCTACGATATAAAGCCTTCAGCCATAGATGGCTCACAGGACCTGACCATCTTGGTCACAGAGTTTCCCTTTATTAAACTCGAGACCTGGGACTGGCCCACCAAGAAGATACTCGTGTTGAATAAGGCCAACCCATTCCCTGATAAATTCATTCAACAGCTGGAACAAATAAAGTCCCTAGTTCCGGAATTTGACCACGTTGTCGTTGTGCCCTTCAACGGGTTCCTCTTCAACGGGGAGTTAACAAGCGAGCCGGTGTTGGACAAGCTTGGTTTAATAGTGGCAGGAAAGGCCAACGATAAGCTTGTGTTACCCTTCGTTGAGGAAGCTGGTAGAACAACAATTTACTAGCTTTCTCTCATTCTCACCATTGAGGGAAAATGCTCGATCAACTTCTTCACCTTCGGGCTAATTACATACCTGCAGTAGGGATAGTCCCTATTTCTGTCGTAAAACCTAAAGTGGTAGTCCTCGGCCCTATAGAAACCTGTGTAGGGAACAACTTCAGTGACGATCTTTCCATTAAACTTGGTCCTGTTTAGTTCACCTATTACCTCGAGGGCAACGCTTCTCTGTTGTTCGTCGTGGTATAGAATGATGGATCTGTACTGGCTACCGACGTCGTTTCCTTGCCTATTTTTGGTCATGGGATCGTGTATTTCAAAGAAGATCTCAAGCAGTTCCCTGTACGTGATCACATTTGGATCAAACTCGATCTGAACAACCTCTGCATGACCCGTGGTATCAGAACACACCTGTTCGTAAGTGGGGTTGGGAACCCATCCACCTGCGTAACCTGGTTCTACCTTCACGACTCCCTTAACCCTAGAGAATACTGCCTCGGTGCACCAAAAACATCCTCCGCCAAGAGTAGCTATCTCAGTCAATTCATACTTAGTTATGCTGGACCGTTTTAAGAACGCGTTCAAAATTCCCAGTATAGTTTAATCGGATTGAGGGATCTAATGTTCACAAACCTTTCATGTAGAGGAGCCCGATCATCCTGACGTGCAGTCCTCACCCTTCAGTAAAGACCAATCTAATCATTTGCCAAGAATCAACTGTTAAATACCTTTAAAACATTATCCTATTCCGTATGTACGACAAATCGAGATCTAACAAGGTTTATGGTGGTTACGAGAAGGCACCGAATAGAGCCTTCCTTAAGGCAATGGGTCTAACAGACGATGATATTTCTAAACCGCTCGTGGGAGTTGCAGTGGCCTGGAATGAGGCTGGCCCCTGCAATATTCATCTCCTGGGCCTGTCTCAGGTGGTGAAGGAGGGCATAAGGGAACTTGGCGGTACTCCCAGGACTTTCACGGCCCCTGTCCTAATAGATGGAATAGCCATGGGAAGCGAGAGTATGAAGTACTCTCTGGTGAGCAGGGAAGTGATTGCGAACACTGTGGAGCTAACTGTGAATGGGCACGGTTACGACGGGTTTGTGGCACTAGGTGGATGTGACAAGACCCAACCAGGCCTCATGATGTCAATGGCCAGACTGAACATACCCTCGGTTTACATGTATGGGGGAACTACCTTGCCAGGGAATTTCAGGGGTAGGGATATAGCGATTGGAGACGTGTATGAGGCAGTGGGAGCTTTCTCTGCTGGGAAGATAACCGCGGAAGATCTTAGGATCATGGAAGACAACGCTATTCCCGGGCCTGGTGCATGTGGAGGGTTATACACAGCTAATACAATGGCAATGTTATCTGAGGCCCTCGGACTTTCACTTCCTGGAAGCTCAGCACCTCCAGCAGTGAGCTCCGATAGAACCAAGTTCGCCAAGGAGACAGGTAGAACATTAATGAAGGTTATGGAGATTGGTCTCAAGCCTAGGGACATCCTAACCTTTGAGGCCTTTGAGAACGGGATTGCCCTACTCATGGCCAGCGGAGGTTCCACAAACGGAGTCCTCCACCTTTTGGCCATAGCCCATGAGGCAGGCGTGTCTCTAACCTTAGACGACTTCGATAGAATAAGCAAGAAGGTTCCAGAGATAGTTAACATGAAGCCCGGTGGGGACTACGTTATGGCTGACCTCTACAAAGTTGGAGGGGCTCCCGTTATCCTGAAGAAGCTATTGGATCGCGGACTAATTCATGGTGACGCAATCACGGTAACTGGAAAGACCATGGCCCAAAACTTGTCTGAATACAAGATACCAGAGGTTAAACACGACCATATAGTTAGAGACCTCTCCAATCCCTTCCTTCCGGCAGGAGGAATAAGGATTTTGAAGGGTAGTTTAGCACCCGAAGGTTCTGTGGTGAAACTTTCCGCAGCAAAGATCAAGTACCATAGGGGACCGGCCAGGGTGTTCAACTCGGAGGAGGAGGCATTCGAGACAGTGCTGAAGGAGAAGATAAATGAGGGAGACGTCGTGGTAATAAGGTATGAGGGTCCAAAGGGCGGTCCAGGTATGAGGGAAATGCTTGCAGTTACTAGCGCAATAGTGGGACAGGGACTGGGAGAAAAGGTTGCCCTGGTCACTGACGGTAGGTTCTCGGGAGCAACCAGGGGTCTCATGGTAGGACACGTAGCCCCTGAGGCAGCAGTAGGTGGTCCCATAGCGCTTATCAGGGATGGCGACATCATTGTGATAGATGGCGAGAAGGGTAGACTCGACGTGGAACTCTCGGAACAGGAACTTAAGAGTAGAGCAAAGGATTGGATACCCCCTGAGCCTAGGTACAAGACGGGTCTCTTGGCCCAGTACGCCAAATTAGTTACCTCGTCGGCGCGGGGAGCCGTTCTGGTTTAATCCTACCAGTGTAGGACAGGGTCTACGTGAATAAGGGGGCTTAGTTAACTATTGAAAAGTCTTTTTTTCCTTCCAAGACAAACTACATTCATGAACATCACCAGGATAAAGATTTACTTTATACTGCTGATAGTTAACGTCACACTTCTCTTTGTTGTAGCTGCGCTTCCAAGCTCTCCACAGGTGGGCCAGCAGATAATGAACTCACTTAACTCAACCGTTTCTCCTAGTCAAGGCCTAGTGGGAATGGGGACCTCCATTGCAGGACATAACTTCTTCCTCTCCCTGTTCATGTCCCTTCCCTTCGTCGGTATACCAGTAGGACTGTTCATCATGGCTGATACAGGTTACGCGTTCTCGGCGATAGGTTCCTTTGAGGGAATTCCTGGGGTGTCACTTCCAACGCTAGAGGCGTTTCTACCATTTTTCTGGTTGGAATTCGTATCCTATTCAGCAATGATGACTGAAAGTTACTTCATGACTAAGGCCATACTCGACGGTAACTGGAGGAGGGAACTTCCCAACTATGCTCTTGTTATAGGGTTGGTTGCCGTTACCCTAATGATTAGCGGATTCGTTGAGGCATTTTTTATTTCCATAGGAGTATAAACTGTAGAACTTATACGGTTAAAGTAAGTTTATATTCTACAAGTGCAGAATAGTTAGTGATACTTATGAGGAGAACGCTAAAGGCCGCAATTCTCGGGGCCACGGGTCTGGTTGGAATAGAATACGTGAGAATGTTAGCTGATCATCCCTACATAAAGCCAACATATCTTGCAGGAAAGGGTTCTGTGGGAAAGCCCTATGGCGAAATAGTTAGATGGCAAACAGTTGGGAACGTACCCAAAGAAATAGCCAATCAAGAGGTAAAGCCAACGGATCCGAAGCTAATGGATGATGTTGATATAGTTTTCTCCCCATTACCGCAGGGCGCAGCAGGACCTGTCGAGGAGCAATTCGCAAAGCTAGGCTTCAACGTGATCAGCAATTCGCCGGATCACAGGTTTGACATGGATGTTCCCATGATAATACCGGAGGTCAATCCGCATACTGTGACCTTGATCGACGAACAAAGGAAGAGGAGAGACTGGAAGGGATTCATAGTTACCACTCCCTTATGCACGGCCCAGGGAGCTGCAATACCCCTAACGCCCATTTACCAGAACTTCAAGATGAGTGGTGTGATGATAACCACAATGCAATCCCTGTCGGGTGCTGGCTATCCAGGAATCGCCTCCCTAGATATTGTGGACAACGCTCTCCCCCTAGGAGATGGGTACGATGCCAAGACCGTGAAGGAGATAACAAGAATACTATCAGAAGTTAAAAGGAACGTTCAGGAGCCCGGCGTCAACGAAATAACCCTCGATGCTACTACTCATAGGATTGCAACAATTCACGGACACTACGAGGTAGCATACGTGACCTTTAAGGAGGACACAGACGTTAGAAAGGTAATGGACTCGATGGAGTCCTTCAAGGGAGAACCCCAGGACTTAAAGTTGCCAACGGCACCAGAGAAGCCAATCCTAGTTACGACACAGGACGCTAGACCACAGGTATTCTTCGATAGGTGGGCTGGAAATCCGCCGGGAATGAGCATTGTGGTAGGAAGGCTAAAGCAGGTTAACCCAAGGACTATAAGGTTCGTTTCGCTAATTCATAACACAGTTAGGGGAGCAGCTGGAGGCGGTGTGCTGACCGCTGAGCTCTTAGTGGAAAAGGGCTACATAGACAAGAGATAAAGCTCTACTTTTTAATCCATGCGTTCTTTTTCTCTTGATAATCTTGGATTTTATCGAGCTTGCGGTTAGAGCTGGAATAGAGAAGGATAAGGCAGTATATGTGTACAGAAGACTTAACGGCGGTTACTATATGAAAATCTACTACTCCAAGTCTCCCATACTCTTTAACTTAATGAACTGGCCTAACCTCTATTTAAGAAGAAAGTTTTACCCAAAATTGGCTGAACCTGGCTACAGCGAAGCTGTACAACTCCTGGTCGGCCTAGATGTAATATCCATCATTGGAATGTCGTCCGTGATCTTGAACAGGCCTCTTCCCTTGGAATTAACTAGAGAGGATATAGAGGAGGCATTCTCAGCAATTAAAGATGACGCAATGGCGAATTCAATTTACCCTTTCCCTGAAGAAGGAGAAATTAAAATAACTCAGGATTTCTTCCCCTTCATCACTGACCTTGTTAGGAAGAGAAAAGAGGACGACTCTAAGAACATCATTGAGGTTCTGAACGACATAGCATACGAGAGTGAGGCCTTAGAGGAGGTAAAGAAGAAGTATCCATGGGCCAAAACTGTTAACCGGGAGGATTCGCTCAAGGCCCTGGGTTTGGCGGGGAAATTGGAAGAATTCCTTAAGGCTGAGGAGTCGAGGTTGGTCATATTAATGGGGCAGAGGAACCTTCACATAGACAGGCTCCTAGTGGAAAAGGGGATTGCTGGAACTGTGAAATTACTAGGGCACCTTGAGGAACTGGATCCCGATTTCGTGGAAAGCATCGAGAAGGTAAAGAAAATGGTGCTTGAGGTCTCCAACTACGTTTAGGTGTTAATCATAAGCTTAAAGAGTTATAGTTGCGAGTTACTTTAAAGTTCCCACATGAAGACTGTTCAAGTCGCGCTAGTGGTGGATCCCAACGGTTCTCCGCTCTCTCCCGAGAAACAGTTGGCTGTGGCTCTCTCTAAGGCCCTCTCCAAGAGGACTAGAGTTAACTCCATTACCCTGATAGGCTGGCCCATTCTCTTAATGAGAATGGAGGATTCAGGCGGTTATCTTCTCTTTGACGAAACTGGAAGGATAGATACCATGTTTAATAGGACAGTTCTGGGAGACTACGAGCATTATCTTAATTCCTTTTCAAAGATAACCTCCGCGGATGAATTTGTGAACCTAGTTAGAAAGATTCCCTGGACTGAACCCAGGGGAAAGGAGAGCGTTAGGCTTAAGGGAGTAATAAGTGACGACATTACCACTCTTTTAAAGAACCCCTCAATGTCTTTGCCGGTATATATCCTTGAGAGAAAGATTACTGAGGATGTTGCTTCCTTAGAGGTTGAAGAGTGGAAAAGACTTCAGGACATTGTAAACTCTGAGCTAAACAAGATCGATGAATACGTTAAGAGCTTCCTCGCAATATCGGATACTTTCATAGGGAGGATAGCAGAGGAGAGGCGGAGAATAGAGTCCCTATACGACCAGGAAATAGAGAAAACTAGGGCAGAGTTGGAACAACTCTTGAAGCAAAGGAAACCGATTGCCTATGAGGAAGTTAAAAAGAAGGTATCAGAATTCGCCCCTAAGCTCTCGGAGATCTATGGCGTTATAGCCAAGACCCGATTGGACGTAGAGGGTGGATCTGTGTCCCAGAAACAGATTTCCTCCCTTGAGTCTGTAAAGGATAAGCTAATGAAAGACCTTGAGGCTCAGGTGAATCAGGCCCTCGAACCATACAGGGCCGAGATAAGAGTTTACAGGGAGAAGATAGACTCACTTGTCGCAAAGAAGAACCAAGAACTTGCCCAGGTAGATAGCAAATTGGAGGCCTCTAGAAATATCGTGAATGAGGTTAAATCTGCGCTGGAGAGCGTAAAGGAGTTAAAGAAGAGAGAGCTTAATGAATTATCTTCCCTGGCCAGAAGAACCATCTACATTGACGAGAAACTTGAGGTAATGCTTCCTTTCCTTGTGGTTAAAGATGAATACGGCTTCACCCAGGTTATTTCTCCGCTCATGTATAGGGGGAGGAATAGGTCTTTGCTCGGGTTTGGTAGCAAGTTGGATAATATGTACTCTGTCATTGATGAGGAGAAGATAACCTCCTTTTCGATTCCCAGCGTGGACCTACGGGACAATGTGAGGGGGCTTAGGCAAGAGATAGAAAAAGGGATAGACTGGTTAGACGAGGAGGGCTGGAAGGTTAGGAAATTGTTTGAGGACTTCTATTTCTAGCCCGATCGAACCAGGGACATTTTTATTCCCGTGCTACGTATTGAATACCGTGGATGCAAAAACTAGAGGAAAAACAAGAAAGATAAGAATGACCGAAAGCATTTCAGCCTTCAAGGAAGAGTTAAGGGCCATAACCTTTGAACCCATTTACGGAGACTCTGTAAAGGACATAATAACGAGGTTGACCACGAAGATCCAGGAGCTTTCAGAGAAGTATGATTACGTGATCGAGTTTCCCAAGAAGGCTGACGTTGAGACGGATGGTAATATATATTATTTCACCTACAATCTGAGGGTTAGAACCAAGGCGGGAGTAAAAAGAATTCAGGTAAGGGTCCAATACATAATGTATGACCAAGAAGGATGGGTTGGAATGATTACCGAGATCTCTTGAAATCTAAAACTAGGTTTTGCTTGGCTAGTGGTTCTCTACTGGTTCGTGATGGTGTGGTAAACAGTTTTCTGAATTCCTGGAAAGGCTTCCTGGACACACTATTTTCTCCTCCATACATACACGGCTAGAATGAGACCGAACGTGAGGATTACCAACGCTACGATGACTGTTCCATTTTGAGCAGATGTCGATGTGACATTTTTAGTAACTGTGGAGGGGATTACGACACCATGATGACCCACGCTAGTGGTCAGAATCTGAACTGGAGTTATTGCAGTGTTATTGAGGAGGGTACTGTTGGTTAGCGTGTAATGGAAGACCTGGCTATTTATCAAGCTTACTGTTGCATTCACGGCAGTTAGATTGTAGATAACTGAGTTTACTAGGGTTGCGTTATGGTTGATTATGGTGGCGTTAAGTATGTAAAGGTTGTACCCAGAGGTCCCATTAAAGGTCGGTGTTAGAACATAGGGTAGGAGAACGAAGTCAGTGTAAGGTTGAGGTATTACCGAAAGAGTGTTGTAGTCCAGTGATGACTTAAGGGCAGTGGGATAGCCGTCATAGGTTACCCCATCAATATATATTTGCCAAGAACCTGCTAGCCCATAGGGTGAAAGACCCAACCCGTTGGAGCTTCCACCTGAGGGAAGGTTGAAGTAGCCAATCCACGAACCGTTCCTGTACTCCAGGGGAACTGCGTTGGAGATCGCAAGTGTATCGAAGGAGTCCTGAAGATATGAGGGAATAACAATGGCTGTAAAGGTGCCATACTTCACGGGAGTTCCATTGGGATAGGTTATTGAGGCGTTTATAACCAGCGTGGAGTTCTGGAGCATGGTCTCCTGTAGACCGCTCAGGGTAACCTGCACAGGTGAAGGGGAAACGTAAATTTGCGTCACGCCAATCCCAGACGCTGTGTAATTGCTGAAGTTGTAACTGGCATACGCCACGACGTTATAGTACCCCGAGGGTATTCCCTTGGGCAGGGAGAGCTCCTGAACGTAGAACTGTCCCAATGAGGTCTCTACGGAGTTAATAGTTGTGTTAAAATAGGACACCCCATCCTTAACGAAACTCACCGTTATATTGGGCGAACCTAGGGTCTCCGCGAACACAGCAAGTGTAAAGTTCTCACCAGGGGCAACTACCAGTGGCTCTGTGGCTATCCCAGGAACTATGTAGGGGACAACGTAAATTCCTGCAACTATCTCGTCGAACCCATACGTACCTGGGACCTTAACGAGGTATATCCCGCTCACCATGGAGGAATTCAATGGGAAGGTTCCAAACACGTAATCGGACGCGTTAGTTATGGTAATCCCGTACTGGCTAAAATTGAGGACAAGAGGATGGCTAAGCTGTATCGTGGAAATTAGTTTCTCCTGTCCTGTCTCTGGGTTATAGCTATATAGACTTGCAGAGAATTGGGACTTGGGATATGCAGTAGTCCCGTTGGGATATGTCAAGTGAACCAGGACTGGCAAGTTTCCGGGACTCGGGTAAAGCGCTACCTGTGGAAGGAGGTACTGAGCCTGTAGACCTACGGTGAAATAGGAACCTGACACTAGGTTGCCCTGTGTCACTATTACTTCCTGGACTCCCGATCCTGTAGCCTGGAAGTGACCAACCCAGTAAGTCCCGTTGTACGTGAGGGGAACTTGTCCCACGATTGCAGATCCATTATAGATTTGAGCAACCGGTTGAGGTGATGGGGGTGCCTTCACCACAACATTAACCTCTTGATCATCTAGGTAGGTGGTGTTCTGGACCGCCACGGATATCCCATTCCCGGGTTCGATCATAGACACGAAGTAACCTGCGTTTATGTAACCTAGCCCAGTAACAGGGTTAGGAGTTCCATTCACGATGTAGGGGGTGTTATACCCGTATTCAACTGGAGATATGGCCTTCGTACCATTTAGTGAGTAGATCAGTGGGTTTATGAAGCCAAGTTTGCCGTGAACTTGAACAGCCAGAGCTAGAATTCCAGCTACTAGAGGTGAGGCAACTGAGGTCCCCCCTACCAGTTCAGAGATATTGTAATAGTACGTGACCGGAACTCCCGTATATGGGTTGGCGTCAGCTGCCACGTCTGGTACCATCCTAAAACCGTGAGTGCCCTGATACCATGGACTGGGGAATATGACACTATATCCACCAGTGGACGCCCCAAACAAACTTTCGCCACTCCATGCAGTCTGCGTGACGCTTCCGTTAGAGTAGTAGACCGATGTCCCCCCAACAGCGAGCACATAGGGGTCAGAGGCTGGGAGTACCAGGTTACCAAGGGGAGAAAGGTAGAAGTTATACCCGTTTCCACCTGCGTCACCGCTACTAGCCACGAACGTGATTCCCTCAACTTCGCCCAACCAATACTCGTAAGTGAGGGATTGTGCCATGGAGAGGGGTATCAGTCCCAGGGCCACGTACAACTCAGGGATCCCAAAGCTCTGTGAGACCACCGACACCTGGTCCTGTTGGTCTATGTAAGCAATCACCTGAGGGAGGGAGGCGTTGGGGTTAGCCACGTACAGTATTATCCCAGCGCCTGGGGCTAGCACGTGGGCGTATTCCACGTCAAGTGAAATCTCAAGTGCCCATCCGCTGGAGATGCCGTCATTGGGGTTGTAGGCCCCTATACTCTCCACCTTAAAGAATGGAGGATTACTTATGTTATAGTTAGAGTCAAACTCCTGCAGTTGTTGCTGAATGTAGGGATCCCCATAGAAGTCCACTATCCCAATGGTTACGTTAGTCCCGTTTATTCCCTTGTGAAGGAGGGGGGTTACATTGTAGGCGTCCCGGAGTTGCGATGGGGTTACCTGGGAGAACGCGACCGCCTGGGTCACGTTGATGAGAGTGCTTGGCCTCTGAAGGAGTGAGGTCGTCACGTTGGTTGAGAACACCAATGCGTTGGAAACCAGGGGAGAGTTTGCCCCAACGTACTGATAAAAGGTTAGGTTGTGAAACTTTTCGACGTAAAAGGACCCACCTAGCGCCTTCTCAAACTGAGAAACTGTGCCCGTTGCGGTGATAACGTTCAGCGACACGCTGGTGGCGATCCCGTACCCGTGTAGGTAGTTCACGAGCTGTTGTATTTTCTCGGTTGGAACGAACAGAGACTCAACCTGATCCTTGTTGAGTACCTTGTGTTCCTGAACGTATAACTGGAGTAACGCCAAGTTCTGCGGTTTCTCCACTATCGATACCGTGACCAGTTGAGAGGGAGGAAGAGTTGACACCTGATCCTGTCCCAGGTGAAACAGCGGTATTCCCTGGCTTAAGATAAGTGCTATGAGCAGAAGTTCCTTAATCATAGGTTCCCCATGAACGTGTAATATCAAAAACTTTTTCGTGACAGTTTTTGATTTTAGGTTCTGCCCTACCTCGATACTCTTTTAATATTTATCTTTAAATATTAACATTTCCTCTTAACGTAGGATCGTAATATGCCAACTTACTACCCAGTAAGGAGGATGGGCATTACCCTGGACGAACAGAACTTCATTCTAAGGAGACTGGCACAGCTCAAGGTGGAAGGGGAAGTGCTTGACGTGGGGTGCGGTAACTCTCTCATTCCCATTCAGCTATCCAAGGCGTGGAACAGAAAGATAGTCGCCCTTGATATATGGGACGAATTCCCCCTCGAGACAGCAATCAAAAACGCTAAGGAGGAGGGGGCTAATGTGGAGTTCCTAAAGATAGAGAGGCCGACCCTTAAGTTACCGTTTACGGACTCTTCCTTTTCCTTTGTCTACTCGGTGATGTTCGTTTATAACCTTAGGAAACATGAGAGGGAGGCCCTCTTTACCGAGATTAGGAGGGTGTTAAGGGACGGGGGAATGTTCCTTCTCGTGGATCCGGTTATAGTGAGGAGGGAAAGAATGGAGCTAAAGGGCTTTAAGGAGGTCTCCTATAGGGAGGAGAACGCACTCTTTTACTATCTAGCTAGAAAGGAGTAACGAGTTTTAACTCCCCGGTTAATATCTAGTTGTCAACCCCATTATCATCCAAAAAGTTAAAAGTTGTTCGAACTACCTAATTTTCATGTCGCATGTCCCGGACGATGGTGAAAAAATCTCGTTTCAAAACGGGAGATGGATAGTTCCCAACAAGCCTGTCATTCTCTACATCGAGGGGGACGGTATAGGACCAGAGATCGTGGCCTCTGCGAGACAAGTCGTAGACAAGGCTGTGGAAAAGGCCTATGGCTCCAAGAGGGAGATCAAGTGGGTTGAGGTACTAGCTGGCGATAAGGCCTTCGCGAAGACAGGGGATAGGTTTCCCAAGGAGACCCAGGAAATGCTCTTGAACTATAGGGTCGTAGTTAAGGGCCCACTGGAAACTCCCATTGGAAAGGGATGGAAATCCGTGAACGTGGCCATCAGGCTCATGCTTGACCTTTACGCTAACATCAGGCCTGTGAAATATATAGATGGACTCGAGTCTCCTCTAAAGGAACCGAACAAGGTGGACATGATCATTTTCAGGGAAAACACAGACGACCTATACAGGGGTATAGAGTACACATACGACAGCGAGGAGGCTAAGAAGATAAGGTCATTCCTTAGGAACGAGTTACATGTTGATGTTGAGGACGATACCGGAATTGGTATCAAGGTAATAAGCAGGTTCAAGACCGAGAGGATCACGAGGATGGCCATGAATTACGCCATTGAACACGGAAGGAGAAAGTTAACCATAATGCACAAGGGGAACGTGCTCAAGTACACTGAGGGAGCATTTAGGGATTGGGCCTACGACCTCATCAAGAGGGAGTTCAGGGAAAAGGTAGTGACAGAGGAGGAGATCACAAAGGAGTACAACGGTAAAGCTCCTGAGGGGAAGATAGTGGTGAATGACAGGATAGCTGACAACATGTTCCAACAGATTATCACGAGACCAGATGAGTACGACGTCATTCTAGCTCCCAACCTTAATGGAGATTACATATCCGACGCAGCCGGAGCTCTCATAGGAAACATTGGAATGCTTGGTGGGGCCAACATAGGCGACTCGGGTGGCATGTTTGAGGCAATACACGGAACCGCACCCAAGTATGCTGGAAAGAACGTGGCAAATCCCACGGGGATAATTAAGGGATGCGAACTTATGTTAAGGTTCATGGGGTGGAACGAGGCTGCAGATCTAGTGGAGAAGTCCATATTGAGAGCGGTCTCCACCAAGAGGGTTACTCAGGATCTAGCTAGGTTTATGGGAGTTAAGGCCTTGAGCACCACTGAGTTCACAAAGGAACTTGTCAATATCATGGATACTCTCTAATCTATGCCTAGGGCTAGAGAGATTCTGTCCAACACTTTTCTTATTCTTCTCTCCTCCTCCTTGAGCATTGAAAGCTCCCGCTTGAGCTCGGAGGCCCTCTCCACCTGTTCCTTGATCTTGGTAGCCTCCCTTCCCAAATACCTGCTCTTTAGTTTCCCTTCCTCCCAGTACCTAAGGTAGTAATATACATTTCCATTGATGATCTTGGATTCCAGATGACCATTCGGTAGTGCGCTCAATTCCGCCTCTATGTTTTTCCTCCGTTCCTCCAGTTGCAGTAGTCTATCCTCAAGTTCCTTAACTCGTTTCCACATCGGACCCTTCGTCGTATTCATAACCCATCTCTTCCGCTAGGTTCTCGTCAAGTGCTTTCATTATCTTTTCCTTGTCATGAACCTCCACGTACTTCCTTATTCCCCCTGCCCTTCCTCTATTCATGATCTTTATCTTCACTATTCCAAACATATCAAGCTCCGACACAATGTCCGAGAACCTCCTGTAGGATAGGGGCTTCTGCTTGAGCTTGTCGCAATACTTGGAGTAAACCTTATGCGCCGTGACCACATCCTCCGTCGTAACTATGGCCCTTAATGCGAGCTTGTAGTGGAAGGGGAGCGACTTGACGGCCTCAAACAACCTCTCCTGCTCATACTCTACGATGGCCTTATCCACATGCTCCTTCTTGATGAAACCTATCCCTGAGGCCAATTGGGCCGATCTGAAGAGAAGATTGACCGCCTTTCTCGCGTCACCGTGTTCCCTCGCTGATATTGCAGCAATATAGGAAAGTATCTCGTCATTGAAAGTTCCATCAATCAAACCGTACTCGGCATACTTCGCGAGGATCTCCTTTAGCTGGACAGCGTCATAGGGCTTGAAAATAACCGATGGACCTAGCGACGATAAAACCCTGGGCTCCATGTAATCCCTGACGTTAATATCGTTACTGATCATGATTACCGATACGTCTGCGTCCGCCCTCAACAGCTGATAGAGCACGATGTCTCCTCCCCTTCTTTTCACGAGGGTATCAACTTCGTCGAGGTAGATGATGGCCTTCTTTCCCCTTAGGACACTCTTTATCTTGTCAATGTACTCGCCCAGATTAACTCCATGTCTTGGAACGAGGCTATTTGTGAGCTTTTCAGCTATCACTGAGAGGACAGCTTGAGGGGTTCCCCCAACCTCTCTCGAGTTCAGGTAAACCTGTTTTACCCCACTGTAATCTGGATCCTCCTTCTTGACCTCCTCAATCTCGTTATAAATGTACTTAACCACAAAGGTTTTCCCGGTCCCCGTTAAACCCAGAAATAGATTCGAAAACTTAACGTCGTTCTTCACGAAGTACCTAACCGCTATCGCGGCTTCCCTAATTATGTCTTCCCTGAAAGGGATATCCGTGAAGACAGATAGGGGGTCAATGAAGACCTTCGGGTTCTTAATTACTTCACCCTTACCCCCCTTTAAAGCCTCTCTAATCACGGAGTTTCCTAAGTTTCCATAGTTAAATTGAGTTTCATTTTGCAGTATAGTATTATCGCGTTTTAGTGTTACGACGTTATTACCATGGAAAACGGGGATGAACGGATTACAGTATATATGCAGTGTTTCCATTACCCACTTACCCTAAGCGTAATTTTAACGGGCAGAGAGACTGCGAGTGTGCAGAGTTTCCTCCGTTTATCTTAATTACCCCTCCCGACCTGTTTTAGATGTTAATTAGCCAAACAGTAGTAGTAGATGAATAACAACTTTCTCTTGGGAAACATTGCATTTTCACAGTGTCAGTCATACATTCAAATAATACCATTTTCGATGGTATTATCCTTGAACATATAGAAAACTATCGTTCAGTTAATAACTCACCTGTGGAAATTTAGGGAATATCTAGGAGCGAAACATTGCATCTATACTGTAATTCCGTTCAATATTAAGACATAAGAACTCCTGGTGCTATAGACGGATATGCCTAGACTCTCTGCCCAAGAAATAGATCAGGCCCTCAAGGGCTTGCGTAACTGGAGATTTGAGAATGGAGAATTGGTCAAGGAATTTAAGTTCGCTGACTTTGATTCATCCATCAGGTTCTTGAACATGGTTCAGCCGGTTGCTGACTCCCTCGATCATCACCCTGACCTTTGCGTGTATTATAACAGGGTAATAGTTCACCTCACTACCCATGACGAAGGTGGGGTCACAGATTTGGATCTAAAACTAGCTCAGAAATTGGATGAGCTAGAGAAGATGATCCATTAACCGGGGGGTTAAAGCCCTCAGTACTTAAAGGACTCGTCACCAATCGGCCTGGGAAGTAATCATCATAGGCCTGTGCTAACACAGCCCGACTTCCATCTTCTGCTTAGGCCTTTCAAAATGATATTTTTATACTCTTCTGTGGGATTTCCATCTCCCCTGTCTTGATCAGACACATATGCTACAGCAAAGTATTCCCTTTCCTGCTCATCCACCACCTTCAAAGTTCTCCTCACGTATTTTATGAGATGGCCCTCCGCCTTATCCAGCGTGTTAAGGTAATCCTCTAGAAGCGTGTAAACATAACCGCACACTTTCCCATCTGGATCCTCCCTAAGATTGGCGCATAGGCCGTACTTACACGGTACGTTGAATACCATCCTATAACCCTTGAGTATCCCATTAACTTCCCTAAGTATCTCCTTAACTCCCCTCTCACTTAACACGTCATAGTTGGTGTTCTCAGCGTATGCAAATAGATTCGTTATGACCGGCATCCCTATCCAGCGGGAGTAATCCCCCGATGGAATGAGTTCCCTATCCTTGATACTTTGATTATACCTGTAAATGTATACCCCATCTAGTCTGTGGAGTCTCTTCTCGTCAAAGTAAACTGTTGTCGTTTCCCTAATGTATAGGTCGTCCTCCTCTCCCTTGTAGTCCTCAACTTGGTCCAGAACATTAAGCGTGGCCTTATCGATCTCGTAAACTTCACCCCATATTCTGCCTTCGCCCTTCACAACACCCGGGTAACCACCCAGATCATACATGTCGTAATTCTCGGCGTAGCCAAGGCCAACAAACCTAGCTTTCCTCAGGTAATGATGAAGTTCAAACCCATACCTTAGGCTCCCGTAGGCCATGATGTACATGTTCATCCCTCAAGGAATTGGAACCAGAGTTCCAACTCATCTAGCTTGATCTCCCTTAAAACCTCACCATTTTCCTTTACCTCTCCCCCAAGTATCTCGTATCCGTCCTCCACTTTCCTCAGCCTAATCTCCATCGTCCTCACAATGTCAGCGTTTTCACCAGAGGCCTCCTCCACGGAAGGGGGATAATAAACTAGATGGGCCTCTCCATCGCTCTCCACCATCTTGTACTTTCCAGAGTCCTCTAGCCTCCTCACCGTTTCAAACGACAGTTTCATTGATATTCTTCTTGACTAGAAGCTTTAAATCCCTCATGTCCTCTACAACCACAGTTTCATCCTTCTTAATGTCCTCGAGTGCTACTGCCTCCCAGTATTCACCCTCAACGAGGACATAACCCACCTTCCCCTTGGGAATGTCTTCCATTGCCTTTCCTATCTTACCCTTGTATGTGTAAAGGTTCCTCTTTCTCGTCTTCGCAATCACGTAGACTATCCTGTAGGAGAGGAACCCTATGATAGCCAAGGAGGGGACAACCACGATAGGATCGTAGATGTACCCTGTGAGAATCAACGCTATAATTAGAACAAGGATAATTATAACCGGAATTACATAAGCATGTGCCACAAAAATTTTATTGATGTCGGGCATTATAAAACATGTTCATGTATTACGTTTCCATGACTATTTTACTGCTTCTAGCTCTCTCATTGCTGGCACCCCTTGGACTCGTGACTACAGCACAGGCAGGAATCTCTTTTCCCGTGGGAATCAGCTTCTTCTCACTGTTCTCCACCTATTACACGCCGTACGTAATGGGAGTCATGAACCTTTCATCCCTTCAAATTGGGAGGTCCTACATATCCGGTCAGCCCTTTGAGTACGGAAATGCATCCCTCCAGCTCAACGCCATGTTGAACGGTACCTACTGGGCCCAGGACGTGATGCTTTTCCACGAAATCAATAACAGGACCTTCCAGGTTTACATGGTGATTAACTTCTGGAACCTCACAGGTACCTTCGTCTCCCTGGTTCAAAACACGACCACCTTTGACGGCCTTGGGGTTTACTGTTATCAAGGACCAACGTTTAACGTCACTTTACCAGTCTCCCTATCCCTATTCATGAACTCCTCCCAGCATCTTCAGTTCGGATACTCAGTTAACGGGGTAAAGAGGGTGTACCTGACCTTACCCTTCCAAGGCCTGTTCAAGTTAGGTGGCCTCTCCGTGAATGGACTTCCCAACGATCTCGAGATGGTATGGGGTGGTCCAGGTGGCGGAAGCGTTGTAGACATGACAGCCCAGGGATCTGAGGAGCTCTACTTCCTTCAGGGTAATAATTTGACCATAGTTCCCTCTGCGCTGTCCGTGGGTCTAGATACTGCAGAGTCTGCTTACGGTGTCGCCTCGTTCACCAACCTGGAAAACATCCAGAAACCTTTCGCTGACATTAACCGGGGAGTTAATACCCCATCAGTTCTTTGGCCCGTTCCTCCAAAGATTAACGTTACACAGGTGAACAATACCGTACACGTGAAGCTATACTATGGAAATTACACCTTCTCGGGGCAGGAGGTTGAGGTAAAGGTGTTGAAGGGTCTGAACTTGGTCACCTTAAGTCAAGGTACAACCAACACGTCTGGGGAGGTCACCTTCACCAACGTTACCCAATCATTTTACGAGGTTTATTTTCCGGGAAATTACTCCCTCTCGCAGTCTTATGCCCTTTCATCCCCTCAATTAAACCACTTAATAGGCGTGACAACGACCACTTTCGACTCCCTGGTTCATTTCCTTGAGACTTACAACTTTAAGAAGGCTCTAAGTTCGGACTTCAATCACGTCAAGTATCACGGAGAAACCTCAGTAAACTATCTCTTGCTAGAGGTGATAGGCGGACTTACCGCGGGAATTCTGATATCCGCGTTCCTGGTTAGGAAGTACACTTAATCGTAGAAAAAATGTGGAACCAATGTTTTTAACTTTGTAACACCCATTTATCACATGTCTCTAATAGCAGACGCAGTTGGAATAGTCTTTCTCTTGATTATTATTCTGATCTTCGTGGCTCTCTCCTTTAGGATAGTTAGGGAATGGGAAAGGGCAGTTGTCCTTAGGCTAGGTAGAATACTGGCTATGAAGGGGCCCGGGATAATTTTCCTGATACCCTTCGTGGATAAGCCATTGGTCGTGGATCTTAGGGTTAGAACGGTTGATATTCCACCACAGACTACGATTACGCGGGATAACGTTACCGTATCCATAGATGCAGTGGTTTACTACAAAGTTGTGGACCCCATGAAGGCCGTCTCCATGGTTGCCAACTACAACATGGCAGTCCTAAACATTTCACAGACCTCCCTGAGGGATATAATAGGTCAGATGGAGTTGGATGAGGTCCTGAGCAAGAGGGAAGAAATAAACAAAAAGTTACAAGAAATATTGGATTCCTACACCGAGGCGTGGGGAGTCAAGGTCACAGCAGTCACCGTGAGGGACATAAAGCTGTCCCCAGACCTATTAACGGCGATTGCCAAGCAGGCTGAGGCAGAGAGGTTAAGGAGGGCCAAGGTCATTCTCAGTGAGGGTGAGAGACAGGCCTCCACAATATTGGCAGAGGCCTCCAAGTCCTACCAGACTAATCCCATGGCCCTTCAGCTGAGGTTCCTGGAAACCCTGTCAGATATATCTCAGAGGGGAGGACTTATCGTGGTCGTTCCAGCAGAGAAGGAGATATATCCAACTCTCTCGACTTCGCTTGCCCTAGTAAACAGCCTTAAAAAAATGGAGAGCGGTACCAGTAAGGGAGGAAGTTGACTAGCGTCACGATCTTGGGAGTAGGCCCTGGCGACCCAGAACTACTCACCCTCAAGGCATTGAACAGGTTGAGGGAATGTAACATTATTTTTTACACAGGTTCCCTAATTAGCGACGACGTGAAGAAGCTTTTTCAGGGTAAGACAACTTACGATACAGCTACCATGACCATGGAGGAGATAGTCAGGAAGGTGAAGGAGGAAGTTGAACAGGGTAAGAAGGTGTGCATAGCCCACGATGGCGATCCCTCAATTTATGGAGCCATCAGTGAGGAGATCTCCTTTCTGGAGAGGGAGGGAATAGACGCTGAGATAATCCCTGGGATAAGCTCCTTCCAACTCTCTGCATCCCTCCTCGGGATAGAACTGACGTGTCCTGGAGGTCCTCAGTCAATCATAATCACGCGATTGCCGTACAGAACGTCGTACGAGAGGCGGATGGTCCTGGACAGGAACTCGACCGTGGTCATATTCCTGTCAATTCACTTGATAAACCTAGTTCAGGAGGAGCTACTCAAGGTGTTTCCTCCTGACCAACCAGTTGCAGTGGTATATAGGGCAGGTTGGAGAGACCAGTTAATTCTTCGTGGTAAACTTGAGGAGCTAGAACGAATGGTCAAGGAGAGTAAGATAACGAAGACTGCCCTAATCGTGGTGAGCGAATGCCTTAGGTTCCGTGGGGACAGGAGAAGCAACCTCTACTCCCCAGACTTTATTCATTCATATAGGGGATCGAAATGAACCTTTACGGAGTTGGAGTGGGTCCTGGCGACCCGGAACTGCTCACCCTTAAGGCCCTCAGGCTGATCAGGGAGGCAGACCTGGTGGTAATTCCCACTTCCTCAAGGAGGTTCACCCTGAACGCTGTTTTACCACACGTACAGGGAAAGGACGTATTACAGTTTCCTCTACCCGTTAGGAAGGACAGGTCCGCCTACCAGAGCTTGCTGGATCAGATCAAGTCCTACAATAACGTGGTATACGTGACCTTAGGGGATCCGGCCTTCTACAGCTCCCTGTATAGGCTTGGCCAGTTCACCGAGATAAGTGATGTGGTACCTGGAATAACTTCGTTTTCGTGGTGTTCTGCCCTTCACAGAGTCCCTATTGCGCTCGGCAAGGAGAAGGTCTTAATATCACCCGAGCCAGTAAGCGAGTTCAAGGCAGACACACTAGTGCTCATGAAGGGCGAGGCAAACTCACCCATAAGGTGCGGAAACGGTTACTTCACAGTCTCTATAAAAAGGTTAAGCTAGTGCGGACATTGTCACGTATTCATCCAGGTCAAGTGTTGACCTATAATATCTAACGTACATCATTCCAAACTCCTCCAATTGTCTATACCTCCACTAGCAATAAAAGGGTTTGCAAGGGGGACCTATAGACAATAATCTATACAGGATCAGGGCGAGAGCTCAACATCACGGTTCAGGCGGTTTTGCTTCTCCTCATTTCCTGATCTTTTCAAGGAGAAGGTTCACAATGTATTTTGCGGGATTAAGGGAGGTTGCAGTCTGAAACCCCTTCCACATGGGGGCTCCATTAACCTCTAACACCTTATAACCTCCCTCCAGATCCTCCACTATATCCACACCCGAGTAATCTAGTCCCAATGCCTTAGTGGCCTTTACGCTGATTTCCTCAATCTCCTTGAGATCTGCTGAGGATATTGCCTGCACCAGCGCGCCCTGTGCTACGTTAGTTTTCCAGTTTTCTTGGGATATTCTGTAGATGCTCCCCAACAGCCTATCACCGACCACGAAGGCCCTGATGTCCCTATTGGGCTTTTTCACGTATTTTTGAACGTAAACCGGCTGGTTTACTGACAGGATAGACTTAGCTACCCTGAAGGCTATATCAGGGTCTGATACCTTCACGGATCCTAAACCCAGGCTCCCCACAAGGGGCTTTATCACGACCTCTCCCCATTCCTCCACAAGCCTCATGACCTCAAAGGGATCCTCAACTAGAGCCGTGTAGGGAACGGGAATTCCAGCCTTGTGGAGCCTTGAGATGCTCGCGTACTTGTCCCTCGCCAGCAACATCGACCCCACGTTATTCATAGTGACAACCCCACGGCTCTCTATTTCCCTGAGCACGTCCACTCTCCTTATCATCTGCTCTATGGTTGTGAGGAATCCCAGGTTCCTGATAAGCGCCCCATCTATTTCCAGTTTCTTTCCGGCGTAGGATATTCCGAGGTCTTCACCTATGGACGAGTTTATCCTGGAAACCCTAATGTAGTAGGCCGTATGACCCCTCGCCTTTATTTCCAGTAGCAGTTGCTTGGAGGCCTCAGTGACCTTCTGTGATTCATGAACTACCGCTATCTTTGCCAAATTTCTCTCCTGAAGGGGGTAATCCTAAAATATTTTATTCTTTATTCCGGCTTCCCCCATGAGACCAAAGGCCAAAAAGTCAGGGAGAGCAACAAGCTGGTCTAGGTAATCAGGCTTAACTGGAAGCGATCTTAGGAGAGTCTCGTAATGTTCCTTGTACTCCCTATACTTCATCCTAACGAATGACTCGAACTTCCCCGAGGTCAAGGAAAATAGTTGCCTCGCGCTCCCCACTAGCTTGTCCTTGTCCTGCGTAACGCAATCCACGTAATCGTCTATTAGCTGATATATTACACCAAGATCCTTACCAGCCTCCATGAGAGTGTCAAGGAACTCGCTCCTTCCCGAGGAAAAGGAGGAGAGCATTGTTGGAAGTTTAAATAGGGAGGCAGTCTTGAGTTCAATGGTCCTCACGTAGTCCTCGTCTTTCCCGTACATATCCTTAAGGGCTCCCACTGCAGTGTCTTTCCACAGATCCACGCTGATCCTCAGGGCCTTATCCCCGTAGCTCGAGATTATGCTTAGGGCCGTGGGAATGAGGTAATTGGACACGAATATCACCTTCCTGTTCGTGTAGACTGCCCAAGCAGCTTTCATTCCTCTCCTTATTTCGTCATAGTCCACTATGTCATCCAGGGCCAGGGAGGCTGAGTGGAGAATTTCAGTGGCGAGGGCACCAGGATAAGCATCCTTCTCCTCCCCTCCCAGGGCTCCGTTGAAGAGAAACATGAGAGTGCCCCTGAATCTCTTACCGTCCCTCATGATGTATTTCGACATCTCCATGGTTTCCCATTCCTTTGACTCGTCGAGGAACTTCTCCACAAGCTCGTCAATGACTGCCCTGCTCCTAAACCAGAATTCCATCAGGTCCAATCTTGATCAGCTTCCTTTAGTTCTAATCTTAAAAATGTAAGACATTATACTTAAATATATGGGAGCCGTTAGCGGGTCAGTGTCAAGGAGGACCTCCTTCACCCTCTTGCCTTGATTTCTCAACTCATACGCCACTCTTTTCCCGATCAAGGAGTCAACACCAGTATATAGTACGTTAGAGTCGGAAAAGTCCTTTTCGTAAAATGGTTTTACTTTCTTTCCCAGGTTTTGTTTGAGCAGGGTTATGGAAGGTAGGAGCACAGGAGAGATAACTAGATCTAGGGAGGGATCCACATCCTGGAGCTTGCTAGATATCCAATCCTTCAGGTCAGACGTATCAAGCTCCTCTGAAATATGCTTAGATCTAGGCGAAGAAAACTTGGTTAGCCAGGATAAGGTTGATAGGGCCAGGTTGATCTCACATAGATCCCCCTCGAATACCTGAGTCCTTAAGGGAAACTTCTTGCCCCCACAAGTCAGGAGAGTTCCCCTGATCCCGAGAGTCTTAACTACATTCTCCAAGTCCTTCAGCTCAGCCTCGTCGTTCACGAAGAACACGACCTCGCTGTTCTCAGTGTAGGGAGAGTCAAGGAAGGTGAAGTCGTATACCCCCAGGAGCTTCACAGGTTCGCCTGAGAGTGCTACGTATCCCCTGGCCAGGGTGAACGCTGGGAGCTCCATCCCATATCCGTAAACTATCGTGGAGAAGGCAGGCAAGGAGATCTTGGGGGGCCTAAGAAGGCCTATCACACCAAAGCTGTCTTCAGGGAGTGACAACAGGAACACTCTCTCTCGTCAGGCTTCTCAGGAAGCGACCTTATCACTTCCCTTAGTAGGGCCTTCGCCTTAGCCGTGTTCTCCGACATTACCTTGGTAACCTCCTCGGCTGTTACAGGAACCTCCGCGAACACGTCGTAATCCGTGATCATTGCTATTGTGGAGTAACACATCTCTGCCTCACAAGCTAGATTAACTTCAGGGACAAGGGTCATACCAATAATGTCTGCCTTGAAAACATCCTTCCAGACCACGCTTTCGGCCCTCGTTGAGAATCTAGGTCCCTCTATGCAGATGTAAGTTCCCTTGGGATGTGTTGTTATATTCAGTCTCTTGGCGCTCTCTATAATCACTTTCCTAAGGGAGTTGCAGAACGGCTCTGCCATGGATACGTGGGCCACAACTGGACCGTCATAGAAGGTGTATTCCCTTCTCTTGGTCATATCGATGAACTGATCCGGTATGACGAATTCGCCTGGCTTATATCCCAGGTTAAGGCTCCCCACCGCTGAGACTGAAATTACCCATTTTACCCCTAGTTCCTTCAACGCCCATATATTTGCCCTGTAGTTAATCTTGTGCGGAGGAATCCTGTGCCTTCTCCCATGCCTTGGGAGGAACGCGACTACCTTGCCCTCCAGTTCCCCCAACGTGATTAAATCGCTGGGTTCCCCATACGGCGTGTGAACCTTGATCTCCTTCGTGTTTGAGAAGATCTCGGGATCGTATAGACCTGACCCTCCTATTACTGCAATCTGTGCCCTATTTTCCGAGCTCATCGGACATAAAAAGCGGGGAGCGTTAAAAAGTATTTATTGATCTTCCTCGTCTAAGTACTTTTTCTCCTTTATGGTTCTCAGGGCCACCATTGTGTAGGTTGAGGTAACGCCCTCAAGCTTGCCTATATAGTCCAAAACCTTGGCCAGCTCTTCCCTGGATCTAACCCTCACCTTCAACAATGCATAATACTCTCCAGTCACGTCGTATATATCGTAGATCTCATTCATCTCCACTAGCTTCTTGAGTATTTCCTCGTACTTCTTAGGCTCTGCCTTAATGAGGACGAAGGCCAAGACGTTTAGGCCTATCCTATCCAGGTCAATCTCTATTCCAAAGTTCTTGATGACACCTTCCTTTACCAGTCTCTTTACACGCATATGTATTGTGGACTCGCTCAAGTCAAGCATCTTTGCCAGCCTAGAGAAGGGAGTCCTAGAATCCCTCTGTAATATGTTTAGAATTTTCCTGTCCACGTTATCTAGGTAATAATAATCTGTCATAATATAGCACTCCCGAACAGTTTAATAAGGTCTAACTTTCCGAAATCGCCCATGGCGAACTTCACAACCAGTTTCGGATCTGCCCTTAGTAACACCCTCTCCAATCCCTTTACCGAGTTGGATGCCTTGGCTCTCTTTATCACTTCCGCGTGCACCTGAAGGGTCCAGTGAAGCTTGCTCCTCTTGAACTCCCTAGAGAAGTCCTTCCCTTCTAAGAGGGAGTCTGCCATAATCCTTGAGGAGATGATTGATGGCCTTATCCCCTCTCCCGTAACCGCGTATACTGTTCCCAAGGCCTCGCCAATGTATGAGCCGTTCAATCTATCCTCGAAAACTCCGTAGTCAGCGACTCTCGCTCCGTGCTGGGTTATGATCCTACCTGACGTGATGGTCTTTAGTTTCTCCCTTATGAAGTCCACGGAAGCGTAACCTCCTACCCCAATCTTAGCCCCCTTTGGATCGGGGAATATCCATCCATATCCAAGGAGGTCAGAGTAGAAGTACATGTCCACCATTTCGGGATCGTAATTTAGGTCAGTAATGTATTGGAGTGCGGGAATTGTGACATCCTTGGAGAGGGAATAGTGGCCAGTGGCAATTATCACCTTGTCAGCCTCCTCCTCCTTCCCGTTCACCAGGAGCTTGCCCTTGTTCAGGACCACCTTGGAGTTAAGTCTAAGATCAATCTTCTCCCCCAGTTTCCTTAGTAGGAGTGGCTTATCCACGATATACCCAAGCCTCTCCCTCTCCCTAACTTCTGAGATGAGCTTATTGTCTAGGTAGATCCTGAACCCCTTTATCTCGCTGTATATTGCCTCCTTTGGGATGTCCAAGTAGTTCTCTATCCCCTTGAGAACTCCCCACGCACATGGCTTCTTCCCTACGTCATCTAGCCCTTCGTAAACCGTGACGTCAATCTTGGTTCCCCTTAAGAACCATCCCAGTGATATCCCAGCCGGGCCCCCGCCTACCACGGCCACCTTCATGTAAACACCTTACTTTCTAAAGTAGAGCATCAGTATAAAGCCCATTGTAAGAAACCCTGTATAAAGGACAATTAACTCGTAGAAGTTGTGAAGAAATCTGCCTATGATTGCCCCGATCAAGACTGTGAGCACAAAGGCGAAATAACCGTCAGCGAGATAGAGGATATCCTTCTTAAAGAGGGCCTTCCATATATCCCTAGTGGCGAAGTAGAACGAGATGAAGAAGGGTATTGATTCCACGACTGATACAACACCGTATAACCTAGGCTGGAGGGGTAACACGAAGAAGACTCCCAGGGCTAGGCCGAAGGAGAATATCCCAGTGAAATAGAGGGAGACCACCGCGTTGTCCTTTCCGCTCCATGGCTTGTAAGTCCAGAAAAGGTAGAGTACCATGGCAAAGCCCACGATGGAAGCTCCCAGGAAAGCTGGAAAATTATTGGCCAACGCAGGCAACACAGGTAACAGGATAAGTACCAGAGAGACGCCAGCAACTTGCCAGTCCTTCATTTGAACCATCTTAAACCTGTTATCAAAGATAAAAATATCTAATGGTAACATTGACTCAATGAGATACAATTCGCCAGTTCTTGTCATTCACGGAGGAGCGGGCTCTTGGAAAAACATGGAAAGGGATAGGGCTCTGAAGGCCTTGAGGGAGTCCTTGGAGAGGGGATACAGGGAATTCAGGACCGGAAGCTCCTTAGAGGCCGTGGTGGAGGCCATAGCTTCCATGGAAGATAGCGGAGTTTTCAACGCTGGAAGGGGAAGCGTGAAGAACGCCGAGGGAGGAGTGGAGATGGACGCGGGACTGATGCACGGTAAGACCCTATCGGTAGGATCTGTGGCCTCCATTAGGGCCAGAAACCCCATAAGGAGAGCCTATGAGGTTCTGAAACAGGGAAGACACGTTCTCATGGTCAGGACTGTTTGGGAGGAAACGGAGGAGGGAGATAGCTCCAGGGATGGGGATACCGTGGGGGCCGTAGCGTTGGACGAACAGGGGAATCTCTCCGCTGGAACCAGCACCGGTGGAATAAGGGGTAAATTGCCAGGACGAGTGGGTGACTCACCAATACCCGGGGCTGGATTCTACGCCACGGCCAGGGTGGCCGTGTCCTGCACTGGAATAGGGGAACTCATACTAAAACTGCTTCCAGCAAAGGAAATAGACATGCTACGAGCCATGGGATATCCACTTGAGGAATCTGTTAGGGCTGTCATGGGAAAGTTCACTGAAACCTTCGGTAAGGACAACCTCGGTCTGATCGCACTCGACCATCAGGGTTACGCCTCAGCATCATTTAATACTGGCGCAATGCCAAGAGGAATAATGTGGAACGGAGGAGAGAAAGTGTTCTTTGATGAGGTAGATCAGCTATGAAGATACTAGTTCTCAGCAACATTAGGTTTCCTGAGCCCCACATAGAGAGCGTACTGTCAAACGTGATAAAGAAGGAGGAACCAGAGGTCATAGTCCTGAACGGTGACACAACCCAGTGTTACTGGGACTATGAGTGCCCAAGGGTTATAGACGTACTTTACGTCATAAGGAGTATTGCTCCGTGGGCACAGCTCGTGTATATACAGGGAGACATGGATCCCCACGCGTTGAAGTGTATCATGGCTGAACCTAGGTACAGGGAAGAGATCATAGGAACGACAATGTATATAGCGGACGCATCTTCAATAAAATACTACATCATTCACGGGCATCAGGGCGACATTGATCAGCTGAGAAAAACTGTGGGGGCAGGACCCTGGGACTGGCTCGTGATTGGCCAGCATAAAAGACTGGAAGTGGACAAGCTGGCCAGGGTGATCTATGCTGGGGGTATAACTAGGGAGTTCCCCCCAGAGAGTCGCGGATACGTTGTTATCACGGACTCCTCCCATTACACTAGGAGTCTCACGCACTAACCTCAGGATTTATTTCTAACATGCTTTTAATTATTCTAATGTCATAAAACCCCTCCATGGGATCGCCGTCCCCTTCCTTCCATGCGACTAGCCCGTCGACTATTAACATGTTTCTCTCTCCCTTGCTGAAAATTATATCCTCAACTGCCCTCATCTTCCTTAGCCTATTCACGAGTTTTTTGATCTCAGGGGTAAACTTTCTGTAAATTATCTGGACTATCACAATATTATATTGTTTCCTCAAGTTAAAAAACAAAGGAATGGGGTTTTTAGTATCACCTCGGACTGGGCCACATTACTAATATTAACTGAGCTAACCAGGAATAACCCATGGACTTGAGAAATAAGGCAGTCCTAGTTCTGGTACAGGTTAGGGAGGAGACCCTCGCCGAGGTTTTCAGGAAACTCATGAAGGATGCAAGGGCTTCAGGCTTCAGGAAGGTCATCATCAACGTTATATCGCCTCTCCCCCATTGGCAGGTACTCGCTAGCGCTAGGGAAGCTATACTTGACAACATTGACCTCGGTCTTGAAGTCTATACCTGGAAACCGGAAGACGTAAAGAAGATGTTCGAGAAAGCCTCTCAGCTCGGTGTAGACGGTCTCATGACATATTGTGATGAGGATAATAAGTACTCCATGAGCAAGTTAATGTCATCTCTTCCAGATTCTCTAAAGATCTCTATGATAAAGGACAATTGTAAGTAGATTTTTATTTTAGACGGAGAAAAGCTGGCGGGGATATTTTTGAAACAACTAACCTACGATGTATTAATAATTGGTGGAGGATTCGCAGGTTCCACCGCGGCTTGGCATCTGGCGAATAAGGGACTTAGGATACTTCTAATAGACAGTAAGCCGTGGAACAGGATTGGGGACAAGCCTTGCGGGGACGCAGTTAGCAAGGAACACTTTGACAACCTTGGTATGCCCTACCCGGAGGGAGAACAACTTGAACAGAAGATCGATGGAATCAAGTTATATAGCCCCGATATGTCCACAGAGTGGACCGTTAAGGGCGAAGGATTTGAAATAAATGCCCCAGCCTATACACAGAGAATATTGAAGGAGGCCAGGGACAGGGGAGTTGAGGTGATGGACTTAACCACTGCCATGAAGCCTGTCCTAGAGAATGGCTTCGTGAAGGGTGCAGTGATATTTGACAGGAGGAAGGAGGAGCAGATAGAGGTAAAGGCCAAGATGGTTATAGAGGCTACTGGGTACTCAAGAAGCTTCAGGAGCAAACTTCCTCAGGAAATCCCTGTCTCTGAGGACATGGATGAGAGGGACGCGGACATCGCCTATAGGGAAGTGGCCTATACTAGGGAGGATATAGATGAACCTGGTTACTTGAAAATCTTCATCAACCAGACCACCTCACCTGGAGGATATTGGTGGTATTTCCCGAAGGGGAAGGATAAGGTAAACATAGGACTGGGAATACAGGGAGGAATGGGCTACCCCAGCATCTACACCTTCTATGAGAAATATTGGAAGGAGTACGGTGCTGACGTAGATAGAAACAGAATGATAGTAAAGGGAGGAGCCCTTGTGCCCACTAGGAGGCCACTAGACACCTTGGTTTGGAACGGTATAATAGTCATAGGCGATTCTGGATACACGGCTAATCCAGTCCACGGAGGCGGGAAAGGATCAGCAATGATATCAGGGTTCTGCGCAGCTAGGGCCACGCTAAACTCCTTCGAGAAGGGGGACTTCTCGGCTCAATCCCTCTGGGAAACTAACCTGTGTTATAACGAGCGTTATGGCGCAAAACAGGCTAGCTTAGAACTCTTCCGAAGGTTCCTTCAGAAGTTATCAGATGATGACATAAACTACGGAATGAGGAAGAAAGTCATTAGGGAGGAGGATCTTCTAGAGGCGAGTATGACCGGAGATCTTCAACTATCCGTAGCGGATAAGGCAATGAGAGTGATTGCAGGTTTAGGAAGACCTTCTCTACTATACAAACTCAAGAATGTGGCGGAGTACATGAAGGAGATAAAGGCTCTCTACAGAGCTTACCCAGCAGGTCCAGATCAGCTACCAAAGTGGAAAGGGCAAGTAAAGCAACTCATCTTAGAATTTGACAAGGTAATTTCCAAGTAGAAGAATTATAAGGGCTACGTATGGAAAGATCACAGGGATCCAGAACGTTCTCATAGCAAAGCTCCCTACCTGCTCCAGCCCCTCCACCATCAACGAAATAAATTTTCCAATTACCTTCACTTTCGCATCCACTATCATGTAGCTTGCCTCTACTTTCTTGAGGTTTGCTTCAGCATTTTTGATCGCTTTCTCCAGGGCTTCCAGTATCTGTGGGCAAGGCTCTGCTGGAGTGTAGAGGTTTCCAAAGGATGTTCCTGTACATGAATGATCGTCAGGTGTGACGAGGATGACCTTCTCGTAAAGGTTACCAAACTTCTCGCGTAATAACTTCCCAGTCTCCTCATTGGCGTTATTGGCAAACACGTAGGCAATTACTATCTTTTTGTCCCCATCTCCAACTATAAGTGCCTTAACTTTACGACTACAGATCCCCTCACATGTTGAGTTAATTTCAGACTCACCGTATCCCACTAGGAGAGGTCTCTCCTCGGTAGCTGGAATCTTCTTGGAGACGAATTCCCTTAAGGCTCTTTCATCCCTGTGCCCTATTTCCTCCTTTAGAGACTCGTTGTGGCAATCAACTAGGAAATTACCTGTCTTCAGTGATTCGTCCCATAACCCTCCAGGAAGATCATCTATTCCGTAGCCCGGTCTCTCGCTGAAGTTCAGCGTTATATGGTCGAACACGAGGGAGGTCATCCTAAACCTGTCCTCAGATAGGAACTTTATCCCCCCAAACCTTAACTCCTTCCAATTCCCCTCCCTGATCTTCGAGGAGATTATCTGTGCAAGCTTACGTGACTCCTTGCTTGAGGCCAGATCTATCTCGTGGCTTCCAGGACCGTGAAATACCATTACCTTGTTGTTCACCAACTCCTCCAGCTGATAGGGAAATAGGGAACTCCCCACCTTTCCGTACATACCAAAGTGTATTCTGGGTAAAACTAGAAGAACGTCTCCAAGTTTCAGTACAAGTGTGCTTGAGTGAAATTCGGTAGATATCTTTTCCAGGAAGTTTTCAACTTCCTCGTCCCTCCTGTAGCTCATAGCCTTCAGGAAAGGTCTAACAATGTTCAGAGATGGAATGCCTGTGACGCTTTTCCCTTTTCTGTTAACAAGGATCAAGTATAAGTAGGAAAATAGCCCCACGATCAAGTAGAAGGCAATAACTAGTTCAATATTCCTTGGAAACGTGGAAAGTGCCGAGATCAGGCCTATTAGCGTGGTTAGGCCCGGCGAAGTGAAATCCCCGTAATCTATTAACATAACGTAAGTCATAAGGGGAATAAAGAGGCCAAAGGAGAGGGGTATTACCAAAGGAAAGAACGAGATTATCAAGTAGATAATACCAAACATTCCCGCCATTGCAAGGAAAGTTCTAACTCTTCTGTGAAGGGATATTAGGGACAAGGACAAGTACACTAGGAAGCCTGTCAAATACGTGAATCCGTCAGATAGCGACCTCAGAAAGGATAGACCTACTTCCGCTCCCACCCAGATTGAAAGGGCCTCTGTTGATGGTAACCTTATGAGCTTGGAATAGTAATTCCTAGTTAGTTTTTCCGAATCCACGAGTTTACACGAGAGGAGTGGATAAAAAAATGATTGAAATCGATCTAGGTGGAATAAGTCCACAGAAAGTGATCAGGAATAATTTGGGAGAGTGTACCATGTTTTACGTTGATGTTAAGGATCTTGGTGAATTTCTGTTGTTCGCGTTCGAAGGGAGAGTCAATTACGTAAAGATCATGAGGCCCTTTCCCGGGAAATGGTCATGTGAATCCGCCCTTTACAACCCTCAAGGACTCTTCCTCTTTGATCTCGGTCAGGGTATAACCTCTGATGCAATAAGGAACAAGATGGAGATGATTGCAAAATGGTACTAGATTATGATCTAATAATAAGCGACGTTGATGGCGTTATCCTCATGGAAGGTGATCCCATCTGGGACAACATAAATTCGCTCAGGCAAATGATTGAACATGGAAAGAAAGTTATCCTAGTGACCAACAACTCTGGGTTCAGCAGAGTTCTTCTCTCAAGGCAACTCAACTACCTAGGGTTACCAATAGAGCCTAAGGATATAATTACCAGCGGATTAGCTGCAGTACTTTACATGAAAAAGAGTTGGGACGTGAAGAAGGTTTTCGTTATTGGCGAGGAAGGTCTTGTGGAGGAGATTAGAAATGCAGGATACGAGGTATTGATGACAGCTAACGCTGAGAAAGAGATCCCAGATGTGGTTGTGCTTGGACTGGATAGGCTAGTTACCTATGATAAGCTATCCATAGGGATGAGATGTATATGGAAGGGTAGCAAGTTTGTCGTGACTAACATGGATAGGTTGTGGCCCGCCAAGGATGGTTTGAGACTAGGAGCTGGCGCCTTGGCGAGTGCCTTGATATATGCCTTAAAGAGGGAACCGGATTTCGTGGCAGGGAAGCCCAACAAGTGGATAGTTGAGGTAGCAATGGAGCTCACGGGGATAAGCGACTTGAAGAAGGTTCTCGTTATTGGTGACCAACTGGAGACCGACATAAAGATGGGGAACGAACTAGGAGCAGACACTGCTCTAGTTCTTACGGGCATTTCTCAGAGGGCAGACGTGGAAAGGACGGGGATACGCCCTACATTTGTAATTAAGAACCTATCTGAACTACTCTCTTAAAGTAATTCTTAATAACGTATCTATTGCGATTTTTGTATGGACAAACTTCTTTATGACGCAGTAGTTCTTGGAGGAGGATTAGCGGGGTTAATGTCGGCCCATGAAATCGCCTCAGCAGGCTATAGGGTAGCGATCATTTCTAAGGTTTTTCCCACAAGGTCTCACTCCTCCTCCGCGGAAGGTGGAATAGCTGCATATGTCCGGGGTAACTCCGATCCCAACGACAATCCAGACTACATGACCTATGACACGGTCAAGGGAGGAGATTACCTAGTCGATCAGGACGCTGCGGAACTTCTATCTGAAAAATCTGGAGAAATAGTGGAGATAATGGAGAGGTGGGGTACGCTATTCAATAGGCAACCAGACGGGAGGGTAGCTCTGCGTTATTTCGGTGGACAGACCTATCCCAGGACCAGATTCGTTGGGGACAAGACTGGCATGGCCCTTTTGCACACCCTGTTCGAAAGGGTCTCAGGTCTCTCAGTGGATTTCTATAGCGAGTGGTTTGCGGTGGACCTGGTGCTGGACGAGAAGAGGGTAGCTGGAGTTCTGGCCATGGAAATGAAGTCCATGGAACCGGCCCTGTTCAAGGCAAAGGCTGTTGTGCTAGCCACCGGTGGCATGGGGATGCTATACGCGCACACGACCAACGCCTACATAAACACGGGTGACGGTTACTCTATGGCTCTGAGGGCTGGAGCGGCCCTGAAGGATCCCGAATTTGTTCAGTTCCACCCAACTGCGCTCTATCCCTCAGACATTCTGATAAGTGAGGCGGCAAGGGGAGAAGGAGGTATCCTCAAGAACAATAAGGGGGAGAGATTCATGACCAGATATGCTCCCAAGAAGTTGGACCTTGCCCCCAGGGATATTGTCTCTAGGTCCATCACAATAGAGATAAGGGAGGGAAGAGGTTTCCCTGGCGGGTATGTTGGATTGGACCTTACCCATCTGGGAGAGAGCTACATAAAGGAGAGACTTGCGTTGGCTTACGAGGCTGCCATGAGTTTTGCGGGGGTTGATGCTACTAAGGAGCCCATCCCTGTTAGACCTGCACAGCACTACTATATGGGTGGAGTGGACGTGGACATTACTGGAACCAATAGTGATTTGCAAGGACTATTTGCGGCAGGCGAGGTAGCTTGCGTATCTGTCCACGGTGCCAACAGGCTGGGCTCCAACTCCTTGCTAGAAACCCTCGTTTTTGGTAGGGAAACTGGAAGAACTGTAGTGGAGTACCTCAAGAAGCACGAGGAGTCATCCTCAACCACCCTGGAGAAGGAAGCAGAGAAACTTCTAAGCGAGGCCTACACCTTTGTGAAGAGCGAGACCGGAGTCCACTTCGGCGAAATACTCAACAAACTTAGGCAGGTAATGTGGGATGATGTGGGGATTTTCAGGAACGAGGACCTATTAAAGACTGCCCTCTCAGAGGTCGAGAAACTTAGGGCACAGGTCAAGAGCATGTATGTGACTGACAAGAGCAAGACCTACAATACCGAGTTCTTTAACGCATTGGAGCTGAGAAACATGATGGACCTCGCGGTGGTAATAGCCAAGTCAGCGTTAACTAGAACCGAATCAAGAGGAGCTCATTACAGGACGGACTATCCAGAGAGAGATGATAGGAACTGGCTCAAACATACGTTGGCTTACCTCAAGGGTAATCAGGTAGAGATAGGGTTTAAGCCCGTGACCATGACTAGGTGGCAACCAGAGGCAAGGGTGTACTGAAATGGAGAGCCAACTGGAGCAACGGGAGATTGTGGTCAAAGTAAAAAGATATAACCAGGAGAAAGGCGAGTACTGGCAGGAGTACAAACTAGTTGTTGATAGATTCACCCAGATGACTGAGGTCCTTAGGAGAATAAAGTCAGAACAGGACCCAACCCTGGCCTATAGGGCTTCCTGTCACATGGCGGTCTGCGGAAGTTGTGCCATGAGGATTAACGGGGAACCCAGGCTAGCCTGTAAGACCCTTGCCCTGGACATTGTGAAGAAGTATGACAGCAACCAAATAACCGTCGAACCTATGGATTACTTCAAGGTTCAGAAGGACCTCATCGTAGATATGGATGAATTCTACGCCAGGATGTTTAAGGTTAAACCTAGGCTTTACCCAAGCAAGGAAGTGGTGGAGGGGCGTGGAGAGCACAGGTTAAGGCCAGAGGATCAAAGGGAACTCTGGAAGTTCGCCCAATGTATCTGGTGTGGGCTTTGTGTCTCAGCTTGCCCAGCTGTGAGGATAGACGAGGAGTTCCTAGGACCAGCAGCACACGCCAAGGGGTATAGATTCCTGGCGGACCCAAGGGATACCATCTACGATGAAAGGTTGAAGATCTTAGCCGATAGCGCGTGGAGGTGCACGTATTGTTATCAGTGCTTCAACGTATGTCCAAGGGATGTGGAACCTGTTACCACAATTAAGAAAACTAGGGCTCACACACGTTTCCTCAAGGACAAGTCAGAGGTAGCAAAGACCGGCGAGAAGCACGTTAAGGCCATATTTGATAGTATAAGGGAAACGGGTAAACTTGAGGAGGCCAAGGTATACATCACGACCTACGGCCTAGCCGCGGCAATCACTGACATGCTTTACACCATGAGGAACGGGAAGGTTAACCTTGCATTAATTAGGGAAAAGAAGGTAAGTCAGATAGATCAAATTCAGAAGTTAATGGGTGAGAAGGAATGAAAGTAGCATATTATCCGGGATGTGCAACCCACGGCCTATCTAAGGACGTTGATGTGGCCACAAAGAAGGTGGCCGAGGTTCTAGGATTGGAACTAGTGGAAGTAGAGGACTGGAACTGTTGCGGAGGAGGATTCCTGGACGAATATGATCAAAAGGCCCATGCTGCCTTGAACCTGAGAAACTTGTCCCAGGTAGAGAAGATGGGACTCAACAAAATGGCAACTCCCTGTAGTGTTTGCTTGCAAAGTCATAGACTTGCAGTAAACAACTACAAGGAAGACAAGGAGCTTAGGAAAGACGTCGATTCCAGGCTCAAATCCGCCTCTATAGAGTACAAGGGAACCGTGGACGCTGAGCATATTGTGTGGGTTTTGGTGAGGGACGTTGGAATTGAGAGGATAAAGTCCCACGTTACAAGGCCCCTGACCCAGTTGAAGGTCGGAACATATTACGGATGTCAAATGCTAAGGCCTGAGCAGATCATGGGATTTGAGTCCGCATATAAGCCCCACAGTCTAGAGGATCTAGTATCAGCCACTGGAGCAACTCCAGTGAGGTTCCCCATGGCGACAGCTTGTTGTGGTTTCCCCTTAATGGGAAGCAATCCCAAGGGAGGATTGAAGTTGGCCTATAATGTTCTCTCTTCTGCTAAGGGCGCTGGAGCGGATATAATGGTACATCCATGTAGTCTCTGTCATTTACAACTTGATGTTACCCAGTTCAAGGTAATGGACGAGTTTAAGACTGGATGGACCATGCCCACTATGTACGTTACTCAACTCCTGGCAATATCCTTTGGGATAAGTCCAAAGGAGCTGGGGCTTAGTAAGATAGCGATGAAGGCACTGGAGGAGAGGGGAATAACATGATCCAAGATCTCAGCAGTATAGGCGGAGAGTTAGGTCCCTGGAGAGAAGTGTCGGAAAGGCCTGGAAAGGAACCCTTTGCCAAGGAAGCGGAATACAAGGTGAACGATTTATTCTGGGGTAAATTCCATCTCCGTAACACTGGTGAGCTCTACGTTCTTGTGATTTCCAAGATCCCATTTAACTGGAAAGAGAGGGTGAAGGATCTACACTTGAACGGAGAGGTTGTTGATGCAGCGGGCGGTATAATGTGGATTGCGACAGACGAAAAGCATGTGGAATCTGACCTAAGAACAATCAAGGAGTATCTTGTGAAAATAAAGGACTCCTCTAAGAAATGAGAGGAGGCCCTAGCTTCACTCTGCCATGGTTACATGGCTGTAGGCTAGGTATGGCAATTCTTTCTTTTTTAGAGAGAAAATAAATCTTTCTAGATCTTGCTAAGTGCCTTATCCAAGTCTTCTATTAAATCCTCCACGTCTTCTATACCCACGGAAAGCCTAAGAAGCGAATCTCCTATCCCTGAGGCCTTTCTCTCCTCAGGAGATAGTGTCCTATGGCTCATTGTTGCTGGATGGGATATCAAGGAATTCACGCCTCCAAGGCTTTGGGCTGGGATTATGACTGATGTAGATTTCATGACCCTCAGTGCCTCCTGCGCTCCGCCCCTCACCTCAAAACTGACCACGCCACCGAATCCCTTAAGGACTCTCTTAGCAACACTATGGCTTTCATGGCTCTTGAGACCAGGGTAGTAAACCTTTGCAACCTTAGGATGTGCCTCAAGGAACTCTGCGATCTGTTGTGCGTTCCTATTGATTACATCCATTCTGATCTTAAGGGTCTTCATCCCCCTGATGGTAAGATACGCTGGATGAGGATCAAGGGAGGTTCCAAGTGTTCTCCTCATTTGGTCTATTGCCTTCACCAGTTCTCCCTTTCCCGCTATCAACCCTGTAATGACATCGTTATGCCCCGCAATGAACTTCGATGCACTGTGTATGACTAGCGAGGCCCCAAACTCTAGGGGTTTCTGATTAATTGGAGTTGCAAAAGTTGAATCCACAAGTAAGTTAGCCCCCACTTCCGAGCACGCCTTTCCCACCTTTTCCAGGTCTATCACCCTGAGTAGGGGATTCGTAATACTCTCAATCATAACCACGTCATACCCCTTGGTTATCATTTCGAGCATGCCTTGATCGTTGGCTGGGGCCACATCGACCTTCACACCCCACGACGAGAGGTAATCCTTGGCAAACCTCAGGCTCCTTCCGAACATATCCACGTGAACCAGGAGTCTCATCCCGGGGCGGAGCAGAGTTAAGAGGGTGGTGGAGATGGCTCCCATCCCGGAGGAAAACGCGAGCCCAGCCTCTGCACCCTCAAGCTCCGCTATTTTCTTACCCAGTTCTAGGACCGTCGGATTGACCTCTCTGGAATACCTGTATTTCTCACCCTCAGGATAAAGGAAAGCTGACGTCTGATAGATGGGCGTTGTTATAGCCCCTGTGGTGGGATCTATTGATTCCCTTACTGATTTAGTTGAGTCCCTCAACCCTGACTCCCTCCCCTATTTCCGTGGTAATTAAATCGCATTGAAAACCGTGCTGGGCACATACTTTCCCACCCTCCTGTTTGATCTCTCCCAGTTTGGTCGAATCATCGTAAAGGATTAACACCGTAGGTCCGGCTCCACTTACGCAAGCTCCAATAGCATCGTACCTCAGTGCTATTTCCTTCAACTTGGGGTAGTGTGGATACATTGGTTCCCTGGACCTTTCCACAACGGCGTCGTTAAGCCCCTCCCTAACCAGTGCCCTATCTCCCTTAACTAATCCTAGAATGAATGAGGATAGGAACCTTGTGTTTTCGACCATCTTTGAAACCTCTATCTGCTTGGGAACTAGCTCCCTTGCCTTCTTGGTCTTCCCTTCACCCGTATTAACCCTCGGTATGACCAACATTAACCTGAAGTTCAGGTTAATTGGTATCCTCACTACCCTAATGGGATCGTGCGACGTCACTGCCACTATTCCACCAAAGGCACTAGCTGCCACGTTATCTGGGTGAGGGGATCCACTAACGGCTTGTTCCCCAATCACAGCAAACTTCACGATGTCCTCGAGCGTCAGGTGGAGGTTAAGCAGCTCGTTAACCGCAGCCACTGCAGCCACTGCAGATGCTCCGCTACTTCCTAGGCCTAATCCGTGGGGCACTCCCTTTATCACATTCAGTTTTACCGTGTAATTTAATTGAAATTCCTTGAGCAATGCCTCAACTGGTGCGCCTGCTGAGTTTCTAGCTGGATCTAAAGGGACATTCGAGTTGGACTCCATCATGACCCTGCGTTCCTTTTCGTTGATAAGCTCCGCGTAAACAGTGTCACTGAAGGCCAAATGGCTCATGGAAAGCACGTCGTAACCGGCACCAAGGTTAGCAGAAGATGAGAATGCTGTGGCTTTCACTGAACGCATATCCGAGAATAAGGAGATGAAGTAAAAGGCTTTTCCAACTAGGTATCTTCAGAAAATATTCCCTCTAAGAATTGTAGATCCCTGTTTCTCACTACTACTTTTAATTTCTCTTGTGTTACTTTCTCTCCTTCTATGTATCCATGGGGTGCGATCACCTTTCCCTTGCCCAAGAACAGGGGTGCTGTAGAGGGTGATTTCAATTTAACTGCAGGATCCTTCACCAACCTGCTCATTCCTATCCAATCATGATAGCCTATGGGATCTCCGCTTCCATGGGATAGGATCCAACGCTTTACCTCCACCGCCTCAGGCACCTTATCTTCGCAAAGGAAGTCACTCAGTATCAGCGCATCCCCCACATCGTACTTGAGTGCAGCGCAAGCGGGCACTGTTCCCAAGAGTATTTTCCTAGCCTTAACTTCCCTTATTCTCACGTCCTCTTCCCCTATAATGACAGGCCTATTATCAAGGTTTTTCAGGGTTACCTCTATCCTCTCTCCCTCCTTGACTTGCGTACCAGGAGGTAAGGTCACGTAACCATCAGAGCTAGCAAAAGTCCCAACCATGTAACTGTCGAATGGGACCGGGATAGCATAGTGACCCCCTCTCCCTTTAACTATGTAAACGGGGATGTTAGTGACCCTGTACCTATCAGCCTTAATTGGTAAAATGGAGATGGCCGAGACCTTGTCGTGGTAAGCTGTTCTGGTAGCCAGTGATCTCCCTGAGAATTCAGCGACATATCTCTCCACCAACTGGTTAAAGGTCATTATGGTAGCCACAATGTTTCCAGAAAGTCCGAAGACCGGCTTCCCTTGTATCTCCCCCAATATCGTTGGCTTTCCAGGTTTCGTATTCAAACCCTGAATTACGATTCTTCCCATCTCCCTTACCAGCTGATGCACGTAATCCTTTTCACCTGCACTCGTTCCTCCTGTGGTTATTATGAGGTCGGCCTTGTCCACTGCAGTCCTCAAGGAATTCCTGATCTTTTCCTTGTCGTCAGGTAGAACTTCGGCTCCAACCACTTCGCATCCAAGTTGCTTTAGCCTTGATACCAGGAAGTGAACGTTGCTTTCATATATCTTCCCTGGCGCTAGATCTCTTCCAGGTTGAACTAATTCATCACCGGTTGCGATAACGTAAACCTTTGGGAGATCATACACCTCAACTGTCTCTATTCCCACAGACGCAAGTGCCCCAACATCCTCTGGCGTAATTTCCTGGAACTCTCCTATAATTTCCGAGCCCTTGGGTATATCGCTACCAGCCCACGCCACGTTTGCACCAAATCTCAACCTGGAATTTATCTCGACAAAGGGAAGTTCCACACGTGTATCCTCTATCTTAACCACGGCATCAGCTCCCCAAGGTAGTGGGGATCCAGTATCCACCTCTACCGCCTCCCCTGGCCCAATAGTTATATCCTTCCATTCCCCAATGGATATCTTTCCAACTATCCTAAACCTACCTGGGGTAGAAGATGATTTAACAGCGAACCCATCTACAGTTGACCTAGAGAAGGGTGGATAATCGGTTTTAGCAAGTACTGGTGAAGAAGTTATCTTGCCCACGGAATCCAATATTCCAAGAGAGATTGTTCTCCTCTTGGGAGGAAGAGTTCTAAGAAATTGTTCAATGGCCTCTAGGGGAGTGGGTAAGTTCTCCTCGGGAACGAAATTTCTCATGAGAAAAATACACAAAACAAACTTTTAAATGGTTATTAGGGCGGCCTCCTGTAACTGTTCAAGTACCGCGACAATAGGCGCTCTAATCTGTTCCTCTTCGATCTGCGCTTCCTTGCTAATCTCCTGAACTATATCGCCCACTGTTCTCTCTCCATCGCACATGGCCCAGATATAATAGGCTACTGCAGCTACCTCGTAAACCCTGTCTTCAGCTAGCTTAATTATAAACTTCTCACCGTCCTCACTCTTGTCCACGTATTCGCCTTCTCTCCTGGGCTTCCTATCCTTTATCTCCTCATAATCCAACGATGGGTGAAAATGATCGTGTTCCTCTTCTGGTTGCCTATCTTCTTCGAAGTTCACTCTTCTTCCTCTCCGCCCTCTCTAGGCCTTCTCCTGTATCCTCCACCGCCGTAGTTTCCTCCGAAACCGCCGCCGTAATTTCTTCTTCCTCCGCCTCTACCTCTGAATCCACCTCTCCTTGGAGGCGAATCATCGGTAGGAGTGGTTTCAGGAACCTGATCGGCTTCTGGGATAGACTCTTCGGCAGACTCGCTTATCTTGGACCTACTACCTGCGTTAAGCTGAACTTGACCCTTAAAAACTGTGGTCCAAGCGTTTTCCACTTTGATAATTTGGCCTTCCTTGACTTCGTCTCCTTGGTTCCCCCACAGGGTGAGTTTAACTCTCCCTGTGTCGTCTCCAACCATTACTTCACGAATGGTTCTAGGGCCGTTCTTTGTTTGAACGACCTTCTGTTCACCTACTTCCAAAACGCGGGCGGTAACACTTATGTTTTCCATCCCGCCTTTTAGATTTCCTATCTTTTCATCCATGTATCTCGACTCACACGAATTTGTTATTTCAATCTTTGAAATTCGCCTATATAAATTAGTTGGTTAGTTCCATATCCTTCTACATTTCTCGTGTTAAGCTCGATTCTCCGTCTAAAACCCACAGTACTTAAAAATTTCCTATATACAGAATTTAAACTCTCAAGGCCTTTAAATGATTTTTGAAATTTTCTCGATAATATCCTTACATAAAAAAGAATTTTATTCTTTCATGTTTCTTAACCTCTCTTTATAAGCTACAAGATGGTAAACATAATAGGGAGAATAATAGTGAGTTCATCACTCCTTGAACTTCCCAAAAAGTTTTTAGAGTCCCTCTATTCCCCATTCGTGGGAAGGGAAGAGGAGGCTAAGGTCCTAACGCTAGCTCTCCTTACAAAGGAGCACGTAGTGCTAATAGGAGAGCCTGGAACCGCTAAGTCAGCATTGGCTAGAAGGGCTGCCGATCTCCTCAATGCCAGGTTCTTCATGTATTTACTTACGAAATATACCGAACCTGCTGAACTTTTTGGGGCACTGGACGTCAATGCACTGAAACAGGGAGTGTACAAGAGGATAACAAAGGAGAGACTTCCTGAAAGTGAGTTAGCCTTCCTTGATGAGATATTTAATGCCAATTCAGCTATTCTTAATGCCCTTCTTTCACTGTTGAACGAGAGGGTGATTTACGACGGCTACAACGTTATCAAGGTACCACTAAGGACGCTAATCAGCGCAAGTAATAGGGTACCGGACGAGCCAGAACTTGAGGCCCTTTATGATAGGCTTCTTCTAAGGCATTACGCTAAGCCCGTGGGGGAGGATATGTGGAAGGACTTAATAGATTCGTCCTGGGAACTCGAGTTCACAGACAAGTGGAAAGTCAAGGAACCAGTTATGACAGTTCAAGATCTTGACAGGCTTTACAGTATGCTCTCAGAAGTGGACCTGAGCCAGATCAAGTCGAAACTCCTGAAGCTCTACGTAATGTTGGAGGAGAAGGGAGTGCACTTAACTGACAGGAGAAAGGGCAAGGTTCTGAAAATAGTGTCGGCTCACGCACTTCTGAACTCTAGAACAAAGGCTACAGAGGAAGACCTGGTGGTTCTTAAGTATATAGCCCCAAGGGAAATTGACGATTTCGAAAAGGTCTCAGCGCTGCTCTCTGAGGAGTTAAAGACGCCCATCAAGTACATGAGGGAGCTTAACGAGATATTTAATAACATTAAGGAGGCAGGGAAATACGTTGATGCTGCTAACGAGTCTGATCCTAGATTGATCGATTTGATCAGGAGCTTGAGAGCGACAAAGGACAGGGTAATATCTTTAGGAAAGGAGAGCGGTGACGAGAAGGTTGAAGAGTTCTCGCGGGAAGTTGGAGCGGAAATAGATAGATTAGTAGAAAAAGTGGGGAGGAAGCTGGGGATTTACACATGACAGGTCTCCTTAGAGGTGTAGATTACGAAAGCCCCGTTGTAAAGTACAGGGGCGAGAGGATACTCAACACCCTAAGGAGGGTCTCTGGGAAGGAAAGCAATGTAGATCCCCTATTCCTCATTGATACCTATTATGTGCACTATCTCCCCCTACCGATTCTAAAAACAAAGGGGGAAATAGATCAAAGCGACTCCATTAAGTACTCATTGATTGATCTCACCATTTCATCAGAGATTGTAAACAGGAACAGAAACTACTCAATTGCGAACTCCGCAGTAAGCATGGCCCTTTCCGTGAGTTACGTGCAGAACTTGATAGAGGAATTGGAAAGGATTAGGAGAACTTCACAGTCGCAGGAGGAGAGAGAGGCCGCAGAACAGATACTTAACGGTATAATGAAGGGAAGTCAGGGTAAGGAGGGAAAGCAGAATCAGAACCAGCAACAGGAAAACCAGACCACTGGAAAGCTAATGAAGCAGGTTCATGAAAAGGCTATGGCAAAGGCGTCTGAGGATGCTAATTCCGTCAGGAGTATGCAGAGGATAGTTGGAGGTAATGGGGCCGGTACAGGATCGATGATGAACTTTGAGGGAGATATACACGACGTGCTAAGACTAGCTAGGAACACAGAAATCAAAAAGATCCTTGAGTTTCTGAGCGGTATCCCGAAGCTAGGTAGCTTCACCAAGAAGAGGACCACAAGATATGCTAGGGGAGAGCTTTATGGATATGAGGAAGGTTCAGACCTAGAGAGACTGGTTCCCTCAGAACTGGCCTTACCCGAGGAACTCTTTGATGTGAAGCTTGCAGAGAGCCAGCTATTACTATATCAGAAACAGATTAAGGAAACCCTAGGACCCATATATCTACTATTGGACAAGTCAGGTAGCATGGATGGAGAAAAGATCCTGTGGGCTAAGGCTGTAGCACTGGCCCTCTACAGTAGAGCTAGAAGGGAGAACAGGGACTTCTATCTAAGGTTCTTCGATAACATTCCATATCCTCTGATCAAGGTCATAAAGAATGCCAAGAGCAAAGACGTGATCAAGATGGTAGAGTATATTGGGAAGATAAGAGGTGGAGGCGGAACCGATATATCTAGATCTGTAATGTCTGCCTGTGACGATATAAAGGACGGTCATGTTAGGGGTGTAAGCGAGGTCATAATTTTGACGGATGGAGAGGATAAGATCGCTGAAACCACTGTCAGGAGATCCCTTAAAGAGGCAAATGCTACGCTCATTAGCGTCATGATAAGGGGAGATAACGCGGATCTAAAGAGAGTTTCAGATAACTACCTAGTGGTTTATCGTCTAGATCAGGGAGACCTACTTAGGGTAGTTGAATCCTAACTAGAGTATAGCCTTTATTTCTCTTTTTATTTCTTCCTCTAGAAGTAATTTTATTTCTGAGTGATGCATTCTTGTCAGATGAAGAAACATACCTCTCTTAGTAAATGGTCCCTTGTTGCACAACCTGCAATACAATAAAGTGGACTCCTGGTTAACCAGCCAAAAACTTACCCTTGCCACTACTCTTTTTCCCATATCCTTTGAGGAAAACCCAACTGCTCTTATGTATTCGTCCTCCTTGACCGAGATCTGTGAAGCGTACTTAGCAGTAACCTCCACAAGTTTTTCAGCAGTTATTGAGATTCCACTATCCATAATCTATCACGCACTGAAGATATTCCTATGGCCAAGGTAAACAAGGTTACGGTTCTCTTCATTTTTTCCACAATGTTCGAGTTCTCCAAAAATCTTCCAAAGTCATTCATTTCTAGCCCCAGAGCCCTAAAGACCCTTTCAATTCTTACCTCAACCTCTGCGAAATTGAATGGAACGTCGCCCGAGTCGAGAGATTTCTTGGCTAAAGTTATCATCTCTAAGGTCTCTCCCAATTCCTCCTCCGATACATCCTCAAATACGTCCAGAATGGACTTGGTTAGCTTTCCACCTAAATATTCTGCCATGCCAGGGATATAATCTAAAGGAATAATGCTCAGTATCCAATTATCAACATATTTTCTTACGACTTCTAGACTTTCCTCTGTTAACTCGTTCAAGTTCTTGAGTACGGAAGCTGCTGCAATCACGTGCGCTGCCGCCTCTCCCGCGCCTTCCACCGAGTTGAGGGAGAGGAATGGACCACTATCAACATCTATGCTCACTCCTGTTCACTGTTTAACCAATTCAGGAGATCCTAGTTTAAACTCCCCCTACCCAATAATACACGAAAGTCAAAGGTATTAAATCCACAAAAATCTCGGTAATCCACAGACGAAAGAGAGGCACGGTAATGGGCTAATAGATTATAAGACTTTCACGTTAAGTTATTACATATTATTCGTCCTTGAGGCCTCTTTCTCTATCTAGCTCTGTGATTAAACCTAACCTGTGAAGCGCCTCGTTGGCTTCCTCAAGGGAAGAGGAATCTCTCACAGCCTCATACAGTTTAGAGATTGATGCTACAACTCTGGGCTTGAAGCTGAACATGACCGATGTGAGCGGGCTTACGAATACCCTACGCCTACCGTTTCTGATCGGAACCTCACCATAAAGCCCTCTGAAGGCCTTCAAGGGCAGGGCCGAGGCCTCCGTAACGGTAACTTCTAGTACCCTCTCTATTAGAGAGGCAGAACTTTCATCAAATCCAAGGATTTCTATTAATCCATTCAGTGATGCTATTTTGCTTATTCTCTGTAGAAGGTAATCCGGTTTCAATTCCCCATCAGCACCTAAACCGATTACCGATAGTTGTACGTTCATGGAACTTTCCTCTAACTTGGATAGCGAGGCAAGGGCTATGGAATCTGCAAGAGGACTTAAGAGATCATTCTCTGTTCCCTCCGCAAGGATGTCACCTCCAGCGTCCACCCCTATGACTTGATCTATCCCTAGCATGTTGGTTATCTCCATGATATCCCTGTATAGATCACTAACACCTCCAGATATACAGAATGAAACAACATTAATCCCCAATACCTGCGCTACTCTTGCAGCCTGCGGTTTTACTTTCCTTCCTCCTCTTACAGCGAAGGAGTCTGGCCCAAGGATCGCCACTCTCTCGTTTATTACCTGTGCTTCTCTGAGATCGTTAGTGCAGATGGGACCTGGAACTGGATCTTCCACTCTTCTCTCCCATAGCACAGCTCCCAGAGTTACCTTCTCACCTCTTCTTCTCATCCTCTCATAAGGGAGAAGTGCAGATACTACATCTCCACCTCCGCCCGCTCCTAGAACTAACGAATTCATTTCCGATCAAATATAGTTCAAATCTAAAGGGTTATCTTCGCAATAGGTCGCAGGTTAAATTGCATCTCCACGGCGAGGGTCTGCTAGCAAGCTGGTCGTTTCAAGTTACTTAGCGAAGGACATAGTATTGAATGACCTTATCACTAGAAAAATTTTCTATAAGTTGTAACTCTTTTTATTGCTTTCCTGTTATCTCAATTGTCCTGGATATTTGCTCGCTTGTAATATCTAAAATTCTTTCCGTATCAATGTCATACGCGACCGCGACTGCTTCACCAGACTCTAGTATGAGGTTGGCAAGAACGTCATTTCCTGTGATTATCTGGTTTCCCTTGACCATTTTCATTAAACCAGGACGTTTGTTTAGAACCTGAATGCTGGCTCGAACGTTTTTGCCCTTAATTACGATAAATCCAGAATTGATACTATCAATTAATTGTCTGATCTTTGTGATAAGCTCTGCAATATCACCCTCTATTCGCATAACTTCGTTCGCAAATATCCCCTGGTCCTGAGATATTTGTTGTTCCTTGTTAAGATAGAGTTTTAGGTAGGGGATAATGTGGTCTTGAATGATGTGTTGAGCCAGCTCAAAGGGACTTTTCCCTATAAGTCGGTCAAGGGTCGAGGTCTTATAGTTGACTTCAAGGCCAATCTTTATCTTGGAACCAGCTGGTGCATCATCCACGTAAAAGTGGGCCTTCCACTCGAACTTATGATCGTCTGACTTCCCAGAAAAGAGAACAGAGTTACCCTCTAGCTCAGGTCCTTTCATGTATCCAAGTACGGTGTGTAACTTGGTATCCGGCGTCCCGAAGACATAAAGAACCCTATAATCTACTCCTGGTTCAGATAGTTTACCTGGTGCTACATATTCAGCCGTTCTCCTATCTAATACTTGAAGAATGTTGACATGCCCCATAACTCCTGAGAACAGGAATGGATCTATTAGAGCTGTCCTGATCACAGACTTTGACGTTTTTAACTCAATTTCATAGGTCTCTAGCATACTTATCAAGTATAAATTGAAAATACGTTTTTACAAGTTTGTAAGACCATGTCTAAGAAAAGCTTATTATCTAGCTACCTTTCTGCCTCACCCCATCATACGGGGGGGGGGGGTAATTTAGCAAAGTAACTTAGGTCGTGATAGACGAGAGCTTAGTAGTGTCGTTATAATAGCATTATTTTTATCATTATGAACAAATGTCAGTACTTCACGGGAAGCAGTAATAACACGACAATGTGAGAACTGTATTACCTAACATGTATTTCTACAATATCCTTATCCTCTAATACGTGGTCTTCTCCTACTCTCTGCCCAGGGAACCTTGCTGACTTCCCCCACACCCTAGCATATTTGAAGTTCTCGGAAAGTTGGCTGTGGAGCTTCTGAGCAACGTCCATGACAGTTGACCCTCTCTTCATGAACATTGGATCCTTTGTGGGTTCCTCCATGGGCTCCTTGGTGTAAATCCTTATCACATCAAGGCTAAGATATAGTTCCCTTCTCAGGACGTCTAAGTCGGCCACGTTGACAACTGGTATTCCCGGAACTTGGAACGGTCTAACAGAGGCCACTACCGCAGGCTTAAAGGTAATTGCTTCAAAGAGAGATTTCTCTACGTCATCCAGGGTAACCTCTCCCACTATCTTGACCACAGCAGACTTAATACCGAACTCTCGAAGGTAATTCTTAACCTGGTCCTCGGTTGTTCCAGTCAATTTTCCCATCATGACTATCCTGAGTCCCTCCTTGGAGCTCCTGAATCTCTCTATTATGACCTTTCCCTTTGGTTTCCCCAGAAGGATATTGTTATTCTCTAGAAACTCCCTCATCCTAGTGAATTCCTCCTGGTCTTCTACGACGAAAAGGATAGAGTCTGCATTCCTGGCTAACCCAAGGAGCTTACTTACTATGAGCCTAGAATCCAGAATGATCTGAGGAGGATTGACCAGCTGAATCGGTGCGTCCTCAAAGAAAGTCATGGCGGGCACGGGGTAATCTTTAGGATCCTGTTTTACATTGGTGAGTCTGCGCACCAGGGGATTCTTAAGTTCCTCCCTCCCTAGCACGAGGACCTGACCTGCCCCTTCCTTTTCCACGAAAAAGGATAGGCCTCCCCCCTTAGACTTTCTCCTCTGTTTCTCGCTTTCTTCCCTAAGTTCAGATAGTCTTCTCTTGGCCCAGTAGACCAGGTTCTCGGTTCCCTTATGTTTAGGTACGCTACTCAGGAAATCCTGTATGGCCTTAATCTTCTCCTCAGGTGTCTTAGCGTCCATCACTCTTAGCCATTTGGTCTTAGCCTCGGCAGGAAGGTTAGTGACCACTTTCAGCTCACCTTATTCACGTAAAATCCAGGTGCGTATTTTAGTAATAATTTCCACGATCTCCTTATAATATTTGGTGGTTCCTCTCCCCTGGCGACTAAGTCTAGTACCCATTGAACGGTTTTCCTGTCAGATGGGTACCCACTCCCAAAGTCCCCGAACTCCTTCTTTAATGACTCTATTATCCTATCCCTTATTACCTTAGCAATAATGCTGGCAGAGCTAGCCTCAACAAATAGCTCATCAGCCTTATGTATAACGTTCGGTTTGAACCCTAGATCCTCTATCGCTCTTATCACCTCGATCTCTTTCCCCACCCTGTCCACCGTTACAACTTCAGGGTTAAGCCAAGATAGGGCATCAATGATCTCTATCACCTTCGTGTAGGTCAACGAATTCAGATTGTTGTTGTCGATCTCCTCGGGAAGGGCCTTGGCTACAGCCACCCCCTCGCTTTCAGAGAGTATCAAATCAAATAGTTCCTCCCTTTTCTTACGAGTAAGTTTCTTACTATCCTTAACTCCATTCTCCTTCAGAGCTACAATAGACCTCTCGTTCAAGGCAACCCCTACAACTACCATGGGTCCAATCAGGCATCCTCTCCCTGCCTCATCTATCCCTATCCTCATAGCCTCAGGGAGATAACTAGTTTCGCGTCCCTTTTACCTCTTTTTATCCTCTCCCTTTGGTAACTTTCCTTCATCTCTACTTTTACTTCGCTGGCGAACTTAGCTACAAGTCTCTTGGCCACCGTTCTGTTAATGAAATAGTAATCAACTCCCTCCCTTAGTTCCACCACGTCCGAGAGGTTCTCCGCGTCCTCCCTGGAAAAGAAGGACTCGAAAAACCTTTTCTCGTCAAGTCCTAAGTTGCCCTCTCTAGATCTCAGCTGAATTATTGCCTCGTAGTATTTCCCTCTCCTCTTAACGCAGGAATCACATAACGTACTTTCAACTTTGACCGTAACGTCCTTAGTTTCGTCAAACCTCTCTCCTTCAACTGAACCTGAAATCCTTAATGGAAAGTGACTATTACCGTGAGTATCTGACCACATCTGCCCTACGTCCACATGGTACTCCTGAACGTGTTCGTCCAGTTCCAGCGCTGAGATTATTTCCTCCTCTAGTGATGAGGAGATATCCCCCCTGGGAGCTACCCACTTTCCCTTAAGCTTCCTGGAACCACAAATTCTGCAAACCGTGATAGACATGCTCCTGGGTACCCTCACCATCTCCCTCGATTTCACGTAACACGAGGGACACAGTCTACCTATGAGTTTTACGTCCTCCTTTCCACACATTACGCAGAACTTTCCTCCCATTTCCATCACAGATTATAGATCTGTGCAAACTTCACCCCTGAAACGGTCAACACGGCATCCTTGTGGACAAGGCCCCTCTTTATGGCCTCTCCGATTGCCCTCTCCCCAACTATACTCACCACGGTAGCTTCATCCACCAGATCTAAGGCGTAGTTGATGTCCACTTCCTCTCCTCCATAGAACTCGTTGTTCACGTTAAGGACCGCCTTGCTCTCCCTGAACTCCCTTCCAAGGTACTCCTTCTCGCAAATGTTTACGAAGACGTGACCTTCTCCTCTTATGATCTTTAGAATTACTCTCATTATCTCACAGTGGCTTTACGGGGTTTTTGGCACCGCAGGCTAGGCATTGAATATACCATATTTTCTTGTCTTTGACAAGGACGGTGTCTAGGCTCTTGCACGTGGAACATTGAACGTAGGTCTTTAGGAACCTGTCCATGAAGGTATTAACTATGGCATTTGAGAACTTACCTTGAATCATCAACTGTCCGTTTTCAGAAATGGATCCCGCAGCAGCTAGTTCCTTCAGCAGGTATCTCATGCAGATCTTGTCTTCTCTTCTAATTCTATCGCAGTACTCACTGAAGTTCCTTATGATAGTAGTGTTTCCAACGTTGATAATTGAAAGCGTGGGAAGAGTTTGGGTCTCCGACGCTAGGTCCTTTTTGGGCAACTTCGCATAAAGCCTGTCCAGTAGCACGTGATAGAGTTTATCTCTCTCTGACATGAAACTCGATTAACTCTATATAATCACGCGGTTAAATTTGTGACTAGTAACAGCAATGAGAATTTACTTTGAGACGTACGGATGTGCCCTAAATAAGGGTGATACTTACTCAATGATGACATTACTCAAGGGCAGAAACCACGAGATAGTGAATAGTGAAGAGCAGGCTGACGTTCTCGTCATAAACACGTGTGCCGTGAGGATGGAAACAGAGGAGAAGATGAAGAAGAGAATCTTAGAACTCTCAAAGACTGGGAAGAAACTGGTAGTTGCAGGCTGTTTGGCCGGGGCGGAGCCAGGTCTAGTCATGTCATTGGCCCCCCAATCTTCGCTAATAGGGCCCCAATCCATAGGGGATGTAGTTAAGGCAGTGGAATCTCGGGAGAGGATCGTGAGCCTTCATGGGGAACTTCCCTCCGTCTTACCTAGTGTCTTTGAGGGGCTGATCTCAGTTATCCCCATCGCAGATGGATGTGCAGGTAGTTGCAATTTCTGTATCACGAAATTAGCTAGGAAGGAGCTTAGAAGTTATCCTCCCAGGATGATCGTGGAAACGGCGAGAAAGGCCATCGAGAAAGGTGCTAAGGAAATAGAGCTAACGGGACAGGATACGGCTGCCTACGGTTTGGACCTAGGAAGAGATATAAGACTTGCAGATCTTGTTCAGGAGGTCTCTTCCCTAGAAGGGGACTTTATGGTGAGGGTAGGAATGATGACCCCAGAACTTGCCATGAGACAGTTGGACGATCTGTTGGATGCTTGGGATAACCCTAAGGTGTACAAGTTCTTCCATCTGCCTGTGCAGAGCGGTAATGACCAGGTGTTAAGGGCGATGAACAGGAAGTATACAGTGGATGAGTTCAGGGAAATTGTTAGGGAAATAAGGAAGAGGTTTCCCTTGGTAAACATAACCACTGACATTATAGTGGGTCATCCCGGAGAGGATGAAAACGCCTTTGAGGACACCTTAAACCTCATGAAGGAATTAAGGTTTGAGAGGATACATATAGCTATGTACTCGCTAAGGCCTAATACGAGAAGTGCCATGATGACCCAGGTTCCAGGCCCAATTAAGAAGGAGAGACTTAAGAGGGCTGTAACTCTTTATGAGGAGCTCTCAAGGGAGATTCACAGGGAATACGTGGGAAGGAAAATGAAGGTCCTAGTTCTGGAGAACGGAAAGGACAACACAAAGATAGGCAGAACGCTGAACTACATCCCAGTGATAGTTAAGGACACAGACCTTGGGAAGTGGTACGAGGTGGAGATTACGGATTCATCATTCTTTGACTTGAGAGGATCAATTGTTTAAAAAGTTTAAATTCTTCTATACCAACGTGATACTATGCCAGACGTTTACATAGTTTCAGCGGTGAGAACTCCAATAGGTCGCTTTGGAGGATCACTGAAATCAGTGAAACCACAGATGCTAGGGGCAATCGCCATAAAGGAGGCGCTGAGGAGGGCTAACACCGATCCCTCTCGCGTGGAACTTACGATAATGGGCAATGTGTTGAGGTCGGGTCACGGTCAGGATCTGGCTAGGCAGGCTGCCCTCTTGGCTGGTATACCATGGGAAGTGGATGGATATTGTGTGGACATGGTCTGTTCCTCCGGGATGATGGGGGTTACTAACGCGGCACAAATGATCAAGAGCGGTGACGCTGACGTTGTAGTCGCCGGTGGGATGGAATCCATGAGTCAATCCATGCTTGCGGTCAACTCAGAAGTTAGATGGGGTGTTAAGTTTCTATCTGGAAAGAGTTTGAATTTCATTGACACAATGCTGGTTGACGGGCTTACAGACCCCTTCAACCTTAAGCTAATGGGACAAGAGGCTGATATGGTAGCAAGGGAGAGGGACATTTCAAGAAGGGAATTGGACGAGGTGGCGTTTGAGAGTCACAGAAGAGCCCACCAGGCGTGGGAGAAGGGTCTATTCAAGCCGGAAGTTATTCCAGTTAACCTCGATGAGGGTAAATTAGAGAGAGATGAGGGTATCAGGCCAGACACCACCATGGAGAAACTTAGCTCCCTTAAGCCTGCGTTCACAGAAAATGGGTATCACACCGCAGGTAACTCGTCTCAAATTTCAGATGGTGCAGTGGCCATGGTCCTCATGAGCGAGAAGGCAGTGAAGGAATTTGGAGTGGATCCAGTGGCGAAAATATTGGGTTACTCATGGGTTGGTATAGAAAGTTGGCGCTTCACCGAGGCTCCACTTTACTCGGTGAGGAAGTTGCTGACAAGGCTGAACATGAACATTACTCAATTTGATTATTTTGAAAATAACGAGGCCTTTGCAGTAAACAATGTTCTCTTTCACAGATATTTGGGGGTGCCATACGATCAATTGAACGTGTTCGGTGGAGCAATAGCCTTAGGTCACCCAATAGGAGCTAGTGGAGCAAGAATTATGGTCACTCTTCTCAATGTGCTCAGCAAGATGAACGCTACTAGGGGAATTGCGAGTATCTGTCACGGTGTAGGTGGGTCTACAGCAATAGCCCTTGAGCTACTTAGACCCCTTTAAGCTAATCCACTCTGAAGGTAATTGATTTTTAACTCGTGATACCTCTAAGGACGAGAAATAAGCTAAGTTTTTAATATTCAATCATGTTGTTAAGGCAATGGTGTTTCAGTAGTTGCCCAAGAAAGATAGAACAGATCAAGCACCCTCAAAGGATGTTCCTAAACCCGAAGAAGGAGAGGTCATTTGTGTAGTCAAGAAGATGCTGGGAGCCGAACATATAATTATAGCCTGTTTGGACGGCAAGGAAAGGACTGCCAGGATACCTGGCAGGATGAGGAAGAAAACCTGGATAAAGGAGGGTGACGTAGTCTTAGCTGCTCCGTGGGACTTTCAGCCCACCAAGGCAGATATTGTGTATAGGTATATGAATGACGAGATAAGGAAATTAATAGAGGAAAAAGTAATTAGTAGGGACGTAATTGATCAACTTAGAGGTTGAATAGAATAGGTAGAAGGGAAGAAAAAAGGGAAAGAGACGAGGACCTATTTAAGACAATTGACTCTACCTTAGATTCCTCTACTTCCCTGGCGGTAATCCAGGTAATGAGGAAACTGAACATAGAATCTATTCTGGGTGCTATTGCCTCAGGAAAGGAGGCAAAGGTTTATCCTGCGAGAACGAGGGATGGTAAATACATTGCCCTAAAGATCTATTATACCTCTACTGCTTCCCATAAGCGTGCCATAAGGAGGTACGTATCCCTAGATGGAAGGGCAGAAGTCAGATTCTCCAGTACAAAGGAAATGATATATGGATGGGCAAGGAAAGAATTCGGCAATCTTCAGAAAATGTTTGAGGCTGGGGTAAGGGTACCTAAACCTTTCCTCGTTATCAAGAACGTACTAGCCATGGAGTTTGTGGGAGATGGTATAAGTAAGGCGCCCCTCCTGGTAGACCTAGAGGAAGTTACACAGGAGCTCTATGACGAAATTATAAGGCAGATAGAGGTCATGGTGACCAAGGCTCAGCTGATCCATGGTGACCTTAGTGAATTCAATGTGATGGTGAAGGACGAATTACCCTACATAATAGATGTAGGTCAAGCCATTCCGGCATGGGCAGAAAACTCATTGTATCTGTTGGAGAGAGATATAAATAATATTAATAGATTTTTTGAACAAAGGGGGATTGACGTAGTGCCTGTGAAAGAATTATTAAACAGGCTACAGTTATCTAGTTAGGAGCAGTAATGTTTGTGAGTGTGCCAGACGAGAAACTTGATCTCGTGAAGTCCCTCCTTGACGATCTGTCGAGAATGGGAGGGGTAGAAATAATATATGATGAAAAGGTGAAAAATTTCATAGTAGATCCGAAGAACCAGAACCCGTATCAGGCTCTCAAGGTAGTATCCGTTATAAGGGCCATAGGTCTTGGCGTTTCTGTATCAGACGCTCTGAAGTTAATGGGAGAGGAGGTTATGATGGATGTTATAGACCTAAAGGAGATCTCCAACAGCAGAGATAACATGACTAGAGTGAAGGGCAGAATTATAGGCGAAGGTGGAAAAACCAAGAAAATAATCCAAGAATATACAGGAGTAAGCGTAGTAATCTCAGGGCATTATATTACTTTACTGGGTAATTACGAGCAAATACCCATAGCCAAGAAGGCGTTAGAGTTGCTGGTGAAGGGAAGGGAGCATTCAACAGTATACAGATATCTTGACAGAGCAGAACAACAGTTGATCAGATATAGATCATCCTATAAGGGTAAACCTATCCTGTAAAATTAATGTATTACTGTACAGACAGATTCTCAATATTTTCATGAAGCGTGGATAATATAACCCTATCATACGACTGTATAATCTTTCTATTTCTCTCATCTTCTAAGAATTTTCTCAACTCATCTGTTCTCTTGTTGAGAGCTAGCCTAAAGAAATTCAAAAGAATTTTCTTGGGTTCACTTAGTATATCCTCTGTAACCACGAGGCTAGGTCTGGGCATCATCAGAAGGGTGAGGTGCGTTCCAGCCAATCTCGCTATCATGGCTAACTTGTAGGCGCTATACTCCTTTGTAGGTGACCTTTTACTTGCTTTCACTTCTACAAAGTATTTATTACCATCCCTCTCCGCCTCTATATCGTGAGTCGGAAGATCAACGGAGCGTATATTCACGAAATTCATTGACTCTAGGACGATTCTAGCCCTATACTCCATGGCAAACCCCATTATTATCCCCTTAGCCCTATTTACTGCATACTGTAACTCGTCATCTGTAAAACCGTATTCATCCTTTAGGAGTTGAAGGGCATCCACAACACCCTTTCTACATAATTGAATAAAAATATTTCCTAAGTTTGGTCCAATCTTAACATGAGAAGGATTGAATTACACCTGGCCCTTGTTCAGATGTTATTCTATAAACATTTTTTAACCTAGATAGCAATAATTAGATGATGGCATTAAAGGGACTCAGAAGGAATGCGGGTAATAAGAAAGAAGCGAAGCCATCAATCGGGATAATGGGAAACTTTTACGAACTAGGAATAGTTAAGTCTATTGCTAAAAGTATAGAGAAAAAATTACTTTTAGCAGGTCTCAGTACCGATCCTCAGCTCTTTGCCGCTCAAATGTTCTTCTATCTGATGGTATCATCAGTCTTTTCAGCAATTCTTGCCTTTCTAGGAGTTTACGTCCTCGTTAAGCTCTATCTAGTATTCAGGGTAGCTAAGTTTGCAGTCGCAGGTCTAATGTTTATCATTTTCGCAGCCATAATACCTCCAGTTACGTATCTTCTGTTGAATGTGAATATATCTCAGAATATAGAAAACAGGAGAATAGGTATAGATGCCGAAACTGCCGCCTTCTCAGCAGTTTTTACAATTTTCCTCAGATCAGGCTTGAGTCCTAGGATACTTTTCGATAGAATCTCCAGAACCATAGCATTCAATTACATAAATCAGGTCCTTCTTTACGTCTCTAAGAGGATAAACTTTCTTGGAGAAAACGTGGAGGACGCCTTGCTTCACGCAATAAGAATCTCTCCCTCTAAGATTCTGAATGATTTCTTTGTTAGCTATGTTGCAGCAGTGAGAAGCGGTGCGCCTGTCTTAGATGCAGTATCTGCTAAGGCTAAGGATATCCTTAAACAACTCGAGCTGGGCGCTGCCTTGGCTGCGGATAGGCTTTCAGGAGTTGGCGAAACTTACGTAATCTGGCTAGCCTCGGGTTACATCACGTTCTTTCTGATATTATTGTTGCAGGCTCTCTTCCCCAGCATAGTGGGAAGTTCTATCCCCCTTAACGCCTTCGGAGCTATCCTGATTCTGATATTGCCCCTAGTAGATGGGGTTTTCATTTTAATGGCAGAACAGTCACAACTTAGGTTTCCAGAGAGAAAGATCTCATCGTACAAGACGTTCTATATCTCACTAGGTGTGGGTCTTGTTGTAATGTTTGTTCTTCTAGGCGTAACTAAACAACTTATTCCCTTTGTTACACTTACAGGGAATATTAGCAATGTCACGCCAGTAACTATCATCATGCTAATTGGTTTCCTGATAGCGGCCATTCCGCCTGCAATTGTCACGTCTAGAGAGTTGAAAAAGGGAACAGGCTATGACCCTTACGTGGTTAACTTGCTTCGAGCAATTTCTGAAGGCATAAGGGCAGGATTATCACCAGAGACGATAATTAAGAACATAAAAGAGAGCCAGGAGATGGGGAAATTATCGTATATATTGAAAAGGATTTACGCATATATCTCGCTAGGTTACCCGCTTAGAGATGCATTCCTAAAGGGAGCCGAGGAAATAGTCGATTTTACCTCAAGGATTTCTCTAGTTTCTATGGCAGATATGATTGATATAGGTAGCCTCACCCCAGAAAGCATAGAAAGTCTAGCTGAACAGGTAGAGACGCAGATAAAGATAAAGAGAGAATATGAAAGTAAGGTCAAGATACTTCTCTATACTCCCTACATTGGTGTAATTATCTCCATAATAGCGGTAAACCTGCTTTCGGCGGCAATACTAGGCCTTATAACGGGCAACGCATATGCTTTCTCCTCGGGTGCACTTGGAGAGGCTAGAGTCCTCCTACCACAGGCTGTTTACATTACTGCAATAGCCTCAATGATAAACGCGTTCTTTGCAGGACTACTGGTAGGAAAGTTGGGAAAGGGTAAAGTAGCAACAGGTTTCATTCACGCAGCAATTATGGTAGCAATAACTGCAATATTAATGATTATAATAGTTCATGTTCACTTTACTTTCGGACCAACTGTACCTCCTTCAGGATAATTTTTTATTACCTGTAGCTAACAGATAAGAATATTTATAAAGAAGATTTACACTATATTATCTAGTATGAATTTAAGTCTACCGTTGCCATTCCGTAGCAAGCCTTCTCCTAAGACCGAGCAGTTAACCTTTGGGGATCTACCTATAAGCCTCTATCCCATAACATTGCCCTACGAGGAATTACCTGAGATTATGTCTGAGTATGAAGTTGATATGATTAGCTTAATGCCCCGATCAGTTAAATCATCCTTTGAGTCTAACAACGTCGAGTTGTCAATAGCTAATCCTCACACATTCATTGTCTTCGACCAGGACAAGGGGATATTCAGGTATGTCTTGGTAGAGCCGCCAATAGATCAAAACATTTTCAGTGCTTACATTTATCTGATCAAAGAGATAGAAAGGTCACTATTAAGCAAGGAAGACACAGTGGATATAGCTAAAATCCTGCTTCAGGCCAATGCCAAAATGCCCAGCATGGGCCTTGTTCAAGGTCAGGTTGGTGGAATAACCAAGCTTAGTACTAAGGGAAAAGTGGCCCTTTATTACCTCTTAAGAAACATGTTTGGTTATAACGTTCTTACTCCCCTCTTAGCTGATAACAAGGTAGAGGACATCTCATGTAGCGGAATTGGTTTACCTGTATACGTTTATCACAGGGAGTATGATTACGTTCCCACAAATCTTACCATAACTGAGTCGATGAAGGTATTGGACAAGGAGATTAGCGGATCAGAGTTATTGGATCAAATAGTGTTGAGGCTGATCTCCCTATCAGGTAAAACCGTGTCTATAGCTACTCCCATAGCTGACGGTATATTGCCGAAGGGAGACAGAATTGCAGCGACCTTTAGATATGAAGTTAGTGCTAGAGGATCCAGCTTCGTTATAAGGAGATTCAGCGAAAGGCCGATAACTATTCTAGACCTGATAAATAGTGGCGTCATGAGTCCTGAGACTGCAGCCTACCTATGGTATTCCATCGATCTTAGAATGTCGTTCATGGTTATAGGAGTTACAGGCGCTGGAAAGACCACGGTGTTAGGGTCCATCCTGAACCTGGCAAAGGAATCCCTAAAGATAGTGTCCATTGAGGATATCCCAGAGATAAAACTGGCACAGGAGAACTGGGTTCAGCTTTACGCCAGGCAAGCATACGGTGAGTCTAGCAAGGAAATAACCCTTATGGACCTACTAAAGCTCTCCCTGAGGTACAGGCCTGACATAATAGTGGTTGGTGAGATAAGGGGTGCTGAGTCCTATATTCTGTTCCAAGCTCTCTCCACGGGTCACGGTGGTGCCACAACTTTTCACGCCCATGACTCAGAAAGCGCGGTCAAGAGGTTAATGAACCCTCCACTCAATATACCTGCAGCGTGGATACCCATGAACAACATTATCATTAGCGTGAGAAGATTGCCTGTGCTCATAGGAGATAAGATACAGTTAAAGAGAAGGGTCGTAGCCATAGACGAACTGGTGACTGCCTCAGATTTCAGGAGGGTAGTTAATTGGGATCCGAAAGTTGATAACCACGTGGTAGACCTGGATAACGCTAAGGTTCTGAGAAACAGACTGGAGGAGTCTGGAAGATCACTTGAGGAGGTGAAAGAAGAGATACAGAGAAGGGCACTTTACCTGAGGCTAATGGCTACCTCCAAGGACATCGTTCAGAACCCTGAGAGTTATAAGATGGTCAAGAAGTACATTATAAAGTATAGCCTGAGACCTGATGAGGCCATGAAAGAAGTGGCCAGGATGTCCTCAATAAAGGTCACGGTATGATTAGTAAGATAAGGGAAATCGCCAGGAGAATCGTTCCTTGAACTAAATAGCTTTTTAGGGCTAATATTCCGCTCAAGAGAAAAAGATAGGAGATGATATTGGTCTCGAGCGGTATCCATAATCCCTGTTCTCTTTCTACCTTGGGTGTGACTTTCCAGCTAAATTTTGCGTTAAGAAGTCCTAGGAGATAACCAGTTAGGAAGGCTGAGATCATGAGAGCTGGAATCCTTAGGTCATACTCCCTAGTTCTTGATCTCCATGAGAAGACCAGGGATGAGATTAGAAACAGGGTCAAGGACAAGACCCAGGAAAGAAGCGAGGAGGAGAAGACTGGAGAGACAATACCTGCAATCAGTAACATAACAAAGTATGCAGGATAAATTCCCCACTGATTCGCATATATTGCACCTTCTATACCGCTCATACCTCTTCTCAACAGTGAAAGACTGTAGGGGAAAAGTTGTCCAGATCCGTAGGCCCATCGTTTCATCTGTTGGAAAAGATCCTTCCAGGTATAGGGAGCTAACGTCTCCACAACAACGTCGTCGGCGTAACCAACTTTCACTCCATTCAGGAATAGCCTCATCCCTATTTCCAAGTCCTCAGCGACCATTCCCTCTCTCCACCCTCCTATCCTCTTCAGGGTAGAGGATCTAATGGCAAAGGCTGATCCGTTGGGAAATACTGGAAGACCCTTGAGGTATCTTCCCCTAAATAGCGAGTCCATGGAAAACTCAGTTATCTCGGAATAGAGTACCTGAAGCTTGTTCTTCGGATCTCTGACCCTTAGTCTAAGGGCCACTGCCTCCATGTGGCTCAAGTGGGCAGATATCTTGGTCAAGATAGTAGGATCCACTCTGGCCTCGGCATCTAAAAAAACAAGGATTTCCCCCGTTGAAAGGGAAACGCCGTAATTGAGGGCACCAGCCTTCCTACCTTGGGGGACATCCCTCCTAACCAGTTTGAATTTTTCCGGTAGCTCTATTTGCCTTAATCGCTCAAAGTCCTGCTCTGAATCATCTGAAACCAGTATTACCTCGTAATCAGGGTAGTCTAGCCTTGAAAGGTTCTCAACTAACCCCTTCACTACTTCAGGATCTTCATTTTTTATGGCCACCACTATGGACGTCCTATACCTGGGACCATCTGTCCTAGGGACGGAAGGTTTCTCCCGAGTGTAGTAGAACGACTCCAGAAGTATCCATAAGGATGAAAGTATTGCAGATAAAACGATGATAATATCAATAAAAAGCATTACTTGTTCTTCCTCTCTATCGCCTTGGCTATTTTCTCCTTAGCCTCGGAAGCTGATCCCCAGCCAGATATTTTTACCCATTTACCAGGCTCCAACTCCTTGTAATGTTCAAAGAAGTGAACTATCTTGTTCTTGGTAGCGTCGTCTATATCCGTAATGTCTTTAATTCTGGCAAAGGTGGGATCTGTTTTCTCCTTGGGGACCGCTATTATCTTTTCGTCCACCCCTTCCTCGTCTTTCATGTGGACCACTCCCACTGGCCTAACTTCAATGACTGTGCCTGGAAGCAGTGGGTAGTTGGTTAGAACTAGCACGTCTATGGGGTCACCGTCCTCTTCTAGAGTGCCCGGCACGAAACCGTAGTTGAAGGGATAAACCATGGAGGTGTAGAGAACCCTGTCTACCTTGATTACTCCCTCTTCTTCGTCATACTCGTACTTTATGTTGGAACCACTTGGAATCTCCACAAGAACGTTTACTATTTCAGGAGCTTTCTTCCCTGGACCTAGATTCATGGTAATCACATATCTACAGTGGACAAGTCCTTAAATATCATTTGTCTTCGTTAAAGAGAATCTCCTCTATCTCCCTTCTATACAATGAGAAGGGCTCCAATCTCCATATCTCCTCTAATTTTTTACTGTAGGTTTCAATGATTTCATCTACTGGGTAGCCTTGCCTCTTGTATCTCAGTGCCTGCTTGTAAGTAGCCATCATTTCTGAGAACTTCGCTACCGCTCCCTCCAGCGTATCCCTTCTCTCGTACTCCAGGAAGAGTTCCTTTCCAACACCTAGTTCCTCTATCGCAGAGAGCTCTATTCTCTCCTTGCTCGCCCTATCCGTAAACCACTTGGGCAGATCGCCAATTAGACTTTCGCCAACATCGTGAAACAGGGCTATTACGGCTGCCCGGTCTGGGTTCACGTTATGACCCTTCTCCCTTAGTTTTGAGGCAACCACGTAGGCAATGACTCCTGCCTCAAAGCTGTGCCCAGCTACGGTTTCTCCCACACTTGGTGGCACTCCCCTCTGCATCCACCCAGTTCTCACGAGGTTCTTGCATCCCACTATTAGTCTCTCAAGTTTCATTTCCCTATCTCCCTCAAAAGACTGGTCAGGGATTCCATCATTTCCTCTATTGATGACGTCCAGAGTCTTATCATAGCCTCTTTGCCTATCATCCCCCTATCGAAAATCACGTTCGGAATTTTGCCCAAGTTCTCGTAAACGTAATCCACTATCCAACTCATGGTTTTCCCCTCTTGACCTTGGGGCTCTAGCTCCCTATGGACCTCCACAACCTCGTATCCGATTCTCTTTAACGATTCCACAATCTTGGGATCGTATCTAATGTTAATGAGCGTATCCCCAACTCCCTGTTTATTTATTATTGACAATAGTAACCTTGCAGTGTGTGTGGGATAGCCGAAAGCCGCTGGGAACCCCACCCTCACCCTTCCACCCCACTCCCTGATGATCCTTCCCCTGAACGTGGCTATGTCCTCAATTCCAGTAACGTATTTCGGGTCAATGGAATGGGCAAGATTTGACTGAACCTCTGGCACTAGGAGATAGAAGTTTTTTTCTCTCTCAACGAACTCGGCAAAAATCTCCAGATCCTTCATAACCCCTGCCTTCATGGCCATCTTCTCCAGTGGGACCATAGGATCCACTGGCCCTATTCCCCTGCCTATTTCAAGACCATATCGAATACTTTCCTCCGTGATACTCTTGGCCCGTCTTACCGCCTCCTTCATAGGAAACCCCTTGGCTAGCATTCCGGCAATGCTTGATGCGAAAATGCTCCCGGTTCCGTGGGTATTCCTTCCGGGCAATCTTGGGGAACTCAACTGGATCACCTCTCTGCCGTCGTACAGCACATCAACGCTCTCTGAGGACTTCACGTGTCCCCCTTTCACCACCACGTAGGGCACTGAGAACCTCTCGTGAATGAGCTTTGATGCAGTTATCTGATCCTGCAGAGTTTCTACCTTCATCCCGAGGAGTATACCCGCCTCTACAGCGTTGGGAGTTATTACTGTGGCCCGAGGGAGCAGAAACTTTTTGAAGGATTCTAGATCCTCTATGAGCTTTGTCCCATCCTTAGCGTAGATTACCGGATCCACCACCAGTGGGAAATTCGCCGCCTCAAATACGACTTTCATTTGCTCACCGTTAACGATCATTCCAGTCTTACCTGAGCTCACCTTGAAGTCCTCCAGAATGGTCTCAATTTGTTTCTTGAGCGAATTGGAGCCGACAACAGCAATGTCCTTAATTCCCAAGCTGTTCTGAGCCGTGATGGCTGTTATGGCTCCAACCCCATGAACACCTATTGACTCCAAAACCTTAATGTCGCTCTCTACCCCCGCCCCTCCTCCACTGTCAAATCCGCCAATGGCCATAACTACGGGCTTTTTCACTCCCTCTTCACCCTTGTGTTGCCAGCTACAACCCAAAACTCTCCGTCATCCCTGATCTCAAGTTTCCATATCCCTGTGGTATGCTTAACCAGCTCTATTGCCTCCCTGATTGCGTCTATTGAGTCCTTCCTTCCCCGCCCTATGGCCATTATCAGGATAACATCGTCCCCGGGCTTCATGTTATCTATGGCGTGAATGATCCTTATGTCTAGAACGTCCTTGTACCTGCTCTTAATCTCGTTCTCTATCTCTTTCAATCGGGCCTGCGTGTAGCTTTCGTAGGCCTCATAAACTAGATTCTTGACCTGATGACCCTCAACGATTCCCTTCACAAATCCCACGTAGATAACCATGGAGCCGGCCTCAGGTGGCGCTGTCGCCCTGAATCTCCTTATCTCCTCAAGGATGTCCAGTTTTCCTCTCCTCATATCCCCGCCAGCCGGAGGGGGAAGAATTGCTACTTCATCTCCTTCCCTAATTTCCTCGACGTTCATTTTCCCGTTTACGAGAAAGAACACCTTTACGCCTGATACTTGTCCCTGCAACAGGGCCTTAAACCTAGGGCCGTACTTTTCGACCAATTCGTCCAAAAGGCAATTCAATTTACTGCAGCGAGTATCAATCTCTTCGGAGTCCTTCCCCGTAATATCCTTAACCAGCGCGAAGTACCTAACCTTAACCCTCATTTTCCTTAACTACTCACACGCGTTTTTAAGTAGTTGATGAAAATCAACCTGTTTGATGTAAAACTTTTTTCTTATGGAGGTTTTAGGTATCTCATGAAGTATCAAGGTGAGGTAAAACTTAACGTGGATAAGTCAACTATTTGGGGAATACTGAGCAATCCTGAGTCCGTCTCGTCATGTTTTCCGGGAATAAAGAGTATTACTAAGGAAGGTGACGCATACAAGGTAGTTGGATCTGCTGGAATTGGTTTCATTAAGGGAGAATACAAGGCAACCGTGACCTTTACCAACGTTAAGCCCATGGACAGTATGACGATAAGTGCCAAGGGAACAGGATTGAACAGTAACGTAGATATAGTGGCTCAGGTTAAGGTGGATGATGGGAAGCTTACCTATGACGCTGAGGTTAAAGTAGCTGGAGTGCTTGCCTCTGTGGGGGCAAGGCTAATGGATCCTGCTGTGAACAAGCTTATTTCTGATCTTTTTGATTGTATAAAGAACAAGGTAGAGAAGAAATGAATAAGTTAACAGGTCTGGAGAAGATCAAGAGCGAGGATAGGGCCCTCTCCTTCTTCTCAGATGAAGGTAACCTCCTTCAGTGCATACCAGGAGTCAAGAGCATTAACGGTAAGAAGTTTGTGATAGAGGCAAAGCTTGGCCCATTAAGAGCGGAGTTATCCGGTGAGGTGAAGGAGTACGAAGTCAGGGAACATGAGGTGAATAATCTCCTTCAGGTTGATGGCCCAGGTTTAATTGTCTTAATCAGGACTAGGCTTAACATTCAAGGAAGCGAGCTTCATTGGGAGGCAGAGTACTCGATGGAGGGTTCACTGGCCAAGGCCCTAATGAACACAGTCAGTAAACAGGCAGAGGACGTATCAAGGCAGATTATATCCTGCACTTTATCAAAAATTAATCAATCTTAGTTATAATACCTAAACCCCTAGTTCTACCCTCCCTAAATACGAATATCTGCCCTGGCTCCACGTACTCTGATCTGAACATGAAATCTAGCTCTACATCAGAGCTGTCCCCAGTCCTTAGAATTCCCTTCTCTATCTTCACGAACCTTACAGCCTGTCTGATCGTATGAAGGTGAAGCGTGGCCACGTAACCCTCCTTTATGGTTGTTGGGTGATGAAGAAGTATAACTCTGGCCCAGAAACTCTTCACCGCCCTAGGTTTCGCCTTTACTAGCACCATTCCCTTCCTTAGGCTATCCCTTTCTATCCCCTGAAGTGCAAAGGTTGCTATGGATCCTTGATTCACCGAGTCTACGAAAACCCTGTTCAACTGAATGCTTTTTATTCTGACCTCTTTGAACTCGTTATACTTGCTGGGACCAATGAGCAGGCTATCGTTAGTTGAGACCTTTCCCCGGATAACTGAGCCCAGTACCACAGGTCCTACTCCCGGTACATTGTAGGTCTCATCAATATATACCAGGGGGTCTGAGGATGGCGTTGACCTCCTTGGCGGAAGTAGATTGAGGAATTTAATCAGGAGATTTAGGCCTTGACCCGTGACGTTTGAGACCTTGAAGATCGGAACGACCCTTTTCGACCTTATGCCTATAATCCCGTTTAGGACATCTCCCTCGTCTTCAACTTCCATGGCCAGCCTGTTTATTCCCGGTATCTTGAGGACTTCCTTCACTTGGTTCACTATCTCAGCCGTCCTTGACTCCGGGAACTTGTCCACCTTGGTAATCACGACGAAGATTGGGAACTTGAGCACCGTGGAAACAGCCAGGTGCTCTCTACCCATGATACTTAATCCATCGTCTGCCCCCACCACAAGCATCACGTAGTCAACCTCATATCCCAGGAGGCCCTTCAGCGTGGTCCTAAGATATCTTTCGTGGCCCCCAAGGTCAATCAGTCTGATCGTCTTCGCGCTCTTTAGGGTTATTTCTGCCTCATCCGTGGGATCTCTACACTGCGGATTCACAGGGTTACCTGTACTGTCAAAACCAAGAAGCCTCATGGTTATGGATGATGTTCTACCGCTGATCACCTCGTGCAAGTACCTCGCAACGGCACTCCTGAGAGACCCGTTCCCGTCATCAAGTTTTCCCAGGATTAACGTTCCAGTTAGCGTACTCTTCCCAGCATTAACGTGTCCCATCACAGCGACATTGATCTGGATAGGAATTTTATCCCTATGTATTCTCACAAGAAGCTCTCCAACGTAGAGGTCATCCTTTACCTTCACTATCCTCTTATGAGAGATTTTAGCGCTTATCATGGAAGCTATTCTTTCCACAGTGTTTATGGTAGCTTCCAGTTCCTCCATGGAAAGGCCTATGGCTTCACCCTCATCACTAACGCCAACCACGTACAGAGCCTCGCCTCCTCCCTCCTCAAGTCTGTACTTCATTTGTGTAGCTAGTTCTTGGAGTCTTTGTTCGTTAAGATTCGATAGAATAAGTTTATATTCTATCTTCCCAATATCGTTCTCTCGTGGAAATCTCATACCTTGGTTACTCTGAGCATATTATCTGTAATAATACCAAATTAAATTTTGGTTGATCGCCATGGAGCCCGAGCTAATCATGGACCAGGTCTTCAAATGTCCTGTTTGTAAAAAGGATACCTTTCAAGCCAAGGATTACGTGTATGACACACCAACAGGTAAGTTACTTCTATCATACTGGGAATGCACAGCTTGTCATTACCTGTACAGGGACGTTAAGCCCTACGAGACTGGAGTGCCCGTGGAGATTTCGCTCCTTGTGACCTCGGAGGAGGACCTGTCATCCCTAGTGTATAGGTCAGCCTTTGCCGAACTTTACATTCCGGAACTTGGAGTTGAGGTTATTCCCGGCTCGTCCTATCAGGGGGCCGTATCCACGATTAGAGGCCTTCTGGAGATCATAATGGATAACATGGGGTCTCTTTGCAAGAACAAGAAATGCGATAAGATTAGGCAAGCAATGGATGGAAAAATACAGTTTACAGTAATTATCAAGGATTCCTCTGGAACGAGTTTCATAAAAAATGACAAGGCTAAGGTTACTCGACCTTTATATCCTTCCCAGTAGCTACTGCCTTCTTCTTCATTACCACTTCTAGCACGCCGTTCTTGTAGTTAGCCTTAGCTGTGTTTTCGTCAACGGGAGCTGGTAGCTCCACTTCCTTGTAGTACTTCTTGTCCTGAGAGTTTGCCGATATCACCAGTAGATCTCCATTGACCTTAACCTTTATGTCGTTCTTGTCAACACCCGGAACCTCAGCAACTACCCTGATCTCATCGTTCTTCTCGATTACATCAACTAAGGGCTCCCTTTCCTCGCTGAGAAGTGGCCTGTTACCCAGCCTTTTAACGTTGCCAAACTCCTCCACTACGGGTTTACCGTCAGGTCCCACAGTTACCTTGAATCCATAGACGTAAGGTCCATAGCTCTTGACCTCTCCCTTTTCAGCAGCCCTAAAGAACTCCCTCTCCATGGCCTCAAACTCTTCCTCAATTTGCCTTACGAGATCATCAAAGTAACTAAATATATCCTTTGATCTCTTGGTGGGCATGGTGGATCACATTTAAATCTTTGATTGAGAAAATATAAAATTTACGCTTAAAGTTTAAACTGTTTTAATGGGTTTCTTGAACAAGCTCTAGGAGTAGACCCATAACGCTCTTTGGATGAACGAAGGCCACTAGGTGACCTCTGGCCCCCTTTCTACCGTTCTTGTCAATCAAGGTTAATCCCTTCCCCTCTAGGTCTCTCAGGGAGGAATTGATATCCTTTACCTTAACTGCCAGGTGATGCATCCCCTGTCCCCTTGTCTTTAGAAACTTTGCTACAGTGTTGTTTGGATCCTCATGGTTCATGGGCTCCATGAGTTCCACCGCAGTGGTTCCTTCATTTCCTGTAAGGAAGGCCACCTTTATTCCCCTGTCCGGTAAATCCTCCCGATGCACCAGTTTCATTCCCATCTTCTCTGTGTATAACTTTATGGCTTCCTCTAGATTTTCAACTGCAACTCCCACGTGATCTATATCTAAGGTTTCCATGGGAATCTGTGATGATTTTTCCTATATAAGTTTAAGTAAAAAGCAAAGGTTATATACTGTATAAGCAAACTGTAACTGGGTATTTCCTGATGGTTACTCCTGAGAGGGTTAAGGAATGGGAAACTAAATATTTACAGCCTTGGATATCTAAAAGAAAGGAGAGGAAAAACAAGTTCACTACACCCTCTGGAATTGAAATAAAAACACTCTACACTCCCCTGGACCTTAAGGGAGATTATGAGGAGAAGATAGGCTTCCCTGGGGAGTACCCCTACACCAGGGGAATCTACCCCAACATGTATAGGGGAAGGATATGGACTATTAGGCAGTATGCTGGATTTGGGTCAGCCGAGGATACCAACGCTAGGTTCAGGAAACTATTGGAGGCAGGTCAGACCGGGTTGAGCACTGCCTTTGATCTCCCAACACAGCTGGGATTGGACCCAGATAACGAGTTGGCTTACACTGAGGTTGGAGTTGTTGGCGTTTCCATGTTCCACTGGAAAGAGATGGACATCGTTACCAATCAGATACCTCTGAACAAGGTCTCGACGTCAATGACAATTAACGCAACTGCAATGGAGCTTCTTTCTATGTATGTTGCAACTGCAGAGAGCAGAGGTGTTAGCCCCACGGAGATAGACGGAACTGTTCAGAACGATATACTCAAGGAGTACATTGCAAGGAAGAACTACATTTATCCTCCTGAGCCCTCCATGAGGTACGCAATAGACATCATCGAGTACTCCTACAAGAACATACCCAAGTGGCATCCCATCAGCATAAGCGGTTATCACATAAGGGAAGCGGGAGCTGATGCGGTCCTGGAAGTGGCTTTCACGCTGGCTGACGGGATAGAGTACGTGAGGAGAACTGCGGAAAGAGGGATACCTGTTGACGACTTCGCTCCCACTCTCTCCTTCTTCTTCGCAGGTTACACAAATCTTTTCGAGGAAGTAGCTAAGTTTAGGGCTGCCAGGAGGATGTGGGCCAAGATAATGAGGGACATGTTTAACGCCAAGAAGCCAGATTCCATGACCCTGAAGTTTCACACGCAGACTGGAGGAGCAGAACTGACTGCCCAACAACCGGAGATAAACATCATTAGAACTACAATTCAGGCTTTAGCTGCGGCTTTAGGAGGCACGCAGAGCCTGCACGTAAACTCGTATGACGAGGCGGTAGCTCTTCCCAGCGAGAAGGCTGCTAAGATCGCCATAAGGGTACAGCAAATTGTGGCCTATGAGAGCGGATCTACCGAGACAGTGGATCCACTAGCAGGATCATACTACGTGGAATGGTTAACTGACGAAATCGAGGAGAGAGCCTGGAAGATAATCGAAAGGGTTGAAGGTATGGGTGGGATGATGAAGGCGGTTGAGAGGGGATTCCCGCAAGCGGAGATTGCGGAGAGCGCCTATAGGCTTCAGAAAAAGATAGAGGAAGGAGAGATGATCAGGGTAGGAGTTAACATGTCCTACGAGCCTGATTGGATCGGAACAACTGAGGTGTTTAGGGTGAACCCTGAGATCAGGGAGAGGGTTCTTACAAGGCTAAAGAAGTACAAGTCAGAGAGGGATCAAATGAAGGTGAGGGACTCCCTCAATGCCCTGAGAAAGGCTGCAGAAAATTCGTCTGTCAACCTATTCCCATACGTCCTCGACGCCATCAAGAAGGGTTGTACAGTGGGAGAGATAAGTTCAGCGCTCAGGGAAATATGGGGAGAGTATAAGGAACCCATCATATTCTAGCTTTTCATCTTGGAGAAGATTTCGTGTAATTCGAAGTATTTTTCCTTCTTGGCGACTGGTGCCTCAGGGTTAGATCTCACCACGTCCCACTTATCCCACGGAAAGATTATCCACTTCCCGACCTGTTCCCCAAAATAGTCAGGTATCTTTCTGGACCACGGCTTTACGTAGAGGGTTGCCGTCCTTATGAGCCTAGGAGAGAACATGGAAATCACGTTGGTAACTGCCTCGAGTGTTTCGCCAGTGTCCGAGACGTCATCAACTACCAGTACCTTCTTGTTCTCAAGGTCGTTCACGTAAACTGCCCTTATTACTGGTTTGCTCTCTGTCTGGTTCACATCCCTATAGAATTTAATATCAATATACTTTATATTTTTCATGTTAAGTATGTCCGCAAACAACTTTGCTGGAATAACTCCTCCCGTCAGTATTGCCACTATGACGTCAGGGTAAAAGGACTCCGTTGCCATTTTCCTCGCAATCCGAAATATCTGTTCCTCTATGTCGTCCCAGGTAGGACTGAAGAACTCAACCATTAATCATCACCAATGGAACTTCCAACTCTTCTCTTAGGAGGCCACCGTGATGGCCTTTAAGTCTTGTGTAGTTTGATTTCTCCCTGAAGTTAAAGAAATAGGACGAGTAGTCCAGGGGAACGCCCACGAAATCTGGCATACTCTCTGGGACCTTGTCTACCCCTCCCAGGAGCTTAAGGGTCTCATCCCTGTCAAACACCTTGAGGTTATATCTACTCTCTAGGAAGACCTTGAGGTCGTACCTAGACCTCAGAAAGAGGGCCCTGGAGTCCCCGTAGGGAGGTATCTCCAGCATGTTCATGAGTTCTTGGTCCTTATCAATCTCAATTCTCTGCGTCGTATCCACAAGTCCGTGATCCGCAGTTATGATGGAAGTGTAGTCGGTCCTTTCCTTAAGGAGGGAGTAAAATCTCATGAAGATTTCTCTGGTGGCGAGCTTAACTGGGTCTGCATAGGGACCATACTTGTGGGCAAGGGAATCTATGTCAGGGATATAGGCATAGATGAACCTGGTCCCCTTATCCATGAGTTGTTTAAGCGACTCATAGGCGTCCCATACGTTCAGGTAGGTCTTGGTCTCCTGGGTAGTTCCCTGAACTGTGGTAGTGAACTGGGTATTTTCAATTCCCTGTGGTAGAACAGAGGCTGTCCCTTCCTTCACTTGCGAGAGGTAACCCTTTGCCTCTGGGAAAGCTTTCTCAAAGGGAAGCCCGTCGGAGAGGCTGTCCCTCTCATTTAGGGTTGGGTGGGTGTACCTCAAGACGTTTACTATTCCACCCAGTCTTTTCACGTAGGTATTATAGCCAAGGATTCCGTGTTCGGCTGGGGTCTTACCTGTGAATATTGAAGCTAGAGTGGCCGAGGTGGTCGAGGGGAAAACCCCATGTATCTTGATGGTCTCCTTCACTTCGCCCAGTGAGCTTTCCATGATGTTCCATCCAAAACCGTCTAGTATGAGGAGGACCAGCTTTTTCCCGGTCAGGGAGTAGCTGGTGTTACATTGTAACTCAACACCTAACCACTTGGCGATACCGCATCCGAGGGAATATAGGTTCTTGCTATAGTCGGGGTATATCAATGACATACGATTAGTGTTAAAACCCCATTTTATTAAAATAGCTACATGCCAATATCAGAAATTTTAGTGACCATGTCCTACGTGGCCATTGCCTTCATAGCCGTTGGGGTAGCTCTATCCGTTATAGTCTGGCTGGGACAGAGGAAGTGACACCATGTACGACGTGGCCATTGTGGGCGGTGGTCACAACGGTCTTGTCACCGCGTCTTATCTAGCCATGAATGGGCTTAAGGTCGCCGTGTTTGAGAGGAGGGACATCGTTGGAGGCGCCTCCGTTACAGAGGAGTTGTGGCCGGGGGTAAAGGTTTCCACAGGCGCCTACGTTCTCAGCCTTCTGAGACCTAGGATCATAAGGGATCTGAGACTCGAGCAATTTGGACTCGAGGTAATAACTAAGGATCCCGGGCTCTTCGTCCCCTTTGGTAATGGGAGGTCACTTTACATTTGGAGCGATCTCAAGAAGACACAGAAGGAAATAGAGAAATTTTCCAGGAAAGATGCTTTGGCGTACGAGAAGTGGCTCAAGTTCTGGGATCCCTTCTATGAATTGGCGGATCTCCTGATGTTGTCTCCCCCACCCTCTTGGGATGACTTGGATAGTCTCCTCTCCCTAGCCAAGGTTCAGGGTCTAAATCTCTCGGAACTGGCTTTTCCATTAAGGTCAGTGGTTCAGGACGCGTCCTCTCTTCTGAACGAGTTCTTTGAGTCCGAGGAGGTCAAGGCAGCCCTCGTTGAGGACGCCGTAGTGGGGACAATGGCCTCTCCCTCTACCCCTGGGACTGCCTATGTTCTAGCTCATCACGTCCTTGGGGAAGTTAATGGTGTGAAGGGTGCGTGGGGATACGTTAAGGGTGGAATGGGTGGTGTTACTCAAGCGCTCAGGAGGTCGGCTGAGCACCTTGGGGTGGAAATATTCACTGGGGCCGAGGTTGACAGCATTTTAGTAAAGGGAGGGAAAGTGGAAGGTGTTAAACTAACTAACGGCAAAACCGTTTATTCAAGGATTGTTGTGTCCAACGCGGATCCTAAAACCACCTTCCTGAGGCTCCTTCGGGACGCTGAACTGGACGAGGACTTCCTCAGGAGGGTCAGGTCGCTGAAGAGCAGGGGAGTCTCATTCAAGATCGTGGGTTACACCGAGGAACTGCCCAATTTCGGGAACGGGACTACTTTAGGCCCAGAGCACGTGGCGTCTGAGCTTATTCTGCCCTCTGTCGACTACGTTGAGAGGGCCTTCATTGACGCCAAATCCCTTGGTTACTCCAAGGAACCTTGGCTTTCCATAAACATACAGTCCTCAGTGGATCCCACGGTTGCCCCTCCGGGTAAGTTCTCCTTCTCAATCTTCGGTCAGTATCTTCCCTACTCCAAGAACTTGGACGATATGAGGGAACTGGTATATCAGATATCCATAGAGAAAATAAGGGAGTACGCTCCCAATTTCAAGCCAGTTAGATACGAGGTCTTAACCCCACTGGATATAGAGAGAAGGTTTGGAATAACTGAGGGGAATATCTTTCACCTGGACATGACGCCCGATCAGTTATACGTTTTTAGACCTCTACCTGGGTACCACGATTACACCACACCGGTACAGGGACTATATCTATGTGGCTCAGGATCACATCCTGGTGGAGGGGTAACTGGGGCTCCAGGTTTTAACGCCGCTCAAAGGATATTGTCCGACCTCAGGAGTAATCACTAAATCTATTTTACTCCTGCTTATATATGACCAAGTCAAGAATAACTTAGAATGAGCTACATCGAGACAATGCTAATTCTTTTTATAGCACTTGGTATTATAGTCTACATACTTATGGGTCTATTTAAAAGATTTACTACCAATTTCACCACCAGTGACAGGGCTTCCCAGGTTCAGGTAAAGTCTAAGAAGAGAGAGGAAGAGGAGAGAAAGGCTTCCTGGGACGACATTGGAGGTTATGAGGATGTAAAGAAGGAGATAAGGGAGTACATAGAGTTTCCCCTGAAGAACAAGGAGATAGCCAAGACCTATGGGTTAAGGCCTCCAAAGGGAGTATTACTTTTCGGTCCCCCCGGTTGTGGAAAGACTCTAATGATGAGGGCTTTGGCTGGCGAGGCTAAACTGAACTTCATTTACGTGAATGTCAGCGATATCATGAGCAAATGGTACGGGGAAAGCGAGGCCAGGCTCAAGGAGTTGTTCGCTAACGCCAGGAAGAATGCCCCATGTATCCTGTTCTTCGATGAGATAGATACAATTGGTGTAAGGAGGGAAACCCACAGTGGTGATTCAGTTACTCCCAGGTTACTTTCCCTCATGTTGTCGGAGATTGATGGCCTGCACAGCGATGATGGAGTAATAATAGTTGGTTCCACTAACGTGCCCCAGACGTTGGATAAGGCATTACTTAGGGCTGGCAGGTTCGATAAGTTGATCTTCATAGGTCCTCCGAATAAGCAGGCCAGGCTGGAGATACTGAAGGTTCACTGTGCAGGCAAGCCCTTGGCCCCAGACGTGGATCTATCCAAGATAGCAGAGATGACGGAGAGGTATAGTGGCGCCGATCTAGCAAACATATGTCAGGAAGCGGCAAGGAAAGTGGCTGTGGAGGCGTTGGAGAGCAAGACCGAGAGGAAGATAACTATGCAAGACTTTATGGAGATTATTCAGAGATACAAACCAAGTATAACTTTACAGATGCTTGAGGAGTTCGAAAAGTTCAGGCTAGATTACGAGAGAAGATCTAGGAAATCTGAGGATGCTAAGGAGGGAGAGGACAAGATAACTCTGGATGACATAGGTGGCTACACGAAGGTTAAGCAGGAACTAAAGGAGCTCCTAGAACTTCAGCTAAAATACGCTAGACTCATGGAGCAGATGAAGGTTCCACCAATTAGGGGGCTCCTACTTTATGGCCCTCCAGGAGTTGGTAAGACCATGATGGCTAAGGCTCTCGCTAAGACTCTCGATGTCAAGTTGATTTCAGTGAGCGTGGCGGAGATAATGTACAAGGGATATGAGGGAGCAGTTGCCACAATAAAGGAAGTGTTTAACAGAGCGAGGGAGAACAGGCCCGCAATAATTCTCTTGGACGAGCTAGATGCTATTGCATCCAAGAGAACCCAGAGGGGTAACGGCGAATCCTCAAAAATTGTGAACCAGCTTTTGACAGAGATGGACGGAATAAGAAACCTAAAGGAGGTAGTGGTTATTGGTACCACAAACAGGATCAAGGTTATAGATCCCGCGCTACTCAGGCCCGGAAGATTTGACATAGTGATAAAGATGGGTCTTCCCAACCTCGAGGAAAGGCTGGACATTCTGCAAAAGTACCTTGGGGTGGAGAATTGTCAAGAGGTGGACTGCAGGAAGATTGCAGAGCTTACCGAGAATTACACTGGAGCTGATTTGGCAGCAGTTGCTAGGGAGGCGAAGATAAGGGTGCTCAAGGACATTATAAGGGGACAAACTGACAGGAAGTTAACTAAAGAGGATATGTTGGAGTCACTCAAGAAGGTAAGGCCTTCCACGCTGATAAAATCCGTTGAGAAAGCGAAGAGTCAGGAGTAACCAACACGTTCTTAACAACTGAAACCTTTTCTAGATCTATCCTTATTCTTTTCCCTTCAAGGCTGAAGGGGGATATGTTCACCTTCTCGCAGAAATTCAGTGATGAAGCTATATCCACGTTTCTGAGTTTATTTCTAACATCAACAAAGAGATAAGCCCTCCCTGTGCAGACAAGCAACATGTCCAGCGAAGCTGCACCTAGATTTCTGGTTTTATAGTTCCCCTCTATTGCTGAAAGTACCTGGGTGATCTCCCTCAGTCTGCTCCTATCAAAGTAGGGAAGAACTATCCTCTGCTTAGGTGTGGATACCCTCTCAACTCTTTCCCCGTTAATATACGCCCCCGTCTCGTCGTATGAATAGGTCTTTCCAGAGAAAATTTCTCCCACTATACCTGCTACCGGAGCCCCGTTGGAGGAGTAGACTGAGATCGAGACTGCAGCCCAGGTTATACCGTTAAGAAAGTTTGTACTACCATCAAGTGGATCAATTACGGCAACATATTCTGACCCTTCCTTTCTTATGGTTCCAGTTTCCTCAGTAACGTATGTTATTGGGAGACCAGTTTCGTTCAGCTTCTCCAGTATAAAATCCTCTGCAAGTTTATCTATTACCTTTGTGGTATCATCTCCATGTGTACCCAATACCCTGTCTATCCCTTCTCTTCCGCTCATCTCTCGAAGGTACTTTGTTGCCTCTACGGAGATCCTTTCTAGGACAGTTCTCATCATGTTTTACCTTTTCTCTCGTTCAAATAATTATAAGCTGAGTGTGCCGCAACTGCACCCATTGCTGTTGACGTTGCAACCTGTCTAAATCCTATCCACTTGTTGGTGCAGTCCCCTGCAGCGAAAACACCGGGTAGGTTAGTCCTTGTCCAGTCGTCTACCTTTATGTAACCCTGTTCGTCCACCTCTAGTCCGTTAATCTTAGCGAACTCAGTGGGGGGTTCAAACCCTATTTCCACGAATATTCCATTGGCATCTATCTCCCTTACCTCGCCGGTTTTCAGATTCTGCACCACAACTTTCCTGACAAGCTTATCTCCCTTAATTTCCTTGACCACGGAGTTCAGGATCAACTCCACATTTGGTTTCTCCTTAACCAGTTTCACTATTATTGGTTGAGCCCTAAACTCTTCCCTTCTATGCACAAGGTAAACCTTGGTCGCGTACCTGCTAAGTAGCTCGGCCCCGTCCAACGCCGAGTTTCCTCCCCCCACTACAACTACTGGCCTATTCTTGAAGAGTGGGGCGTCACATACGGAGCAGTAGGATACACCTCTACCGGTAAACTCGTTCTCACCTGGAACATTAAGTTTCCTCCTCTTGGTTCCCACTGCTACTATTAGTGTAGAAGCCCTAAACTCTCCCTTTCTCTTGGTTTTGACCACATATTCCTCACCCTCTCTTCTAAAGGACTCTACCCTATCCATGAGAATAGGTACCTTGTATTTCTCTACATGAGCATTGAATAACTTTATCATTTCAGATGCTTGAACGCCAATAAGGCCCAGGTAGTCATCCACTTCTCCTGCCTCAGTTAGCTGACCTCCTGGGGTCTCCCCTATTACAAGCGTCTTTAGCATGTACCTAGCAGCGTATAGTGCAGCACTGTAGGCTGCAGGACCGAGACCAATGATGATGGTGTCAAATTTCTCGTTTGGGTTAATATTCGTTGAGCGTGGAATGAGACTCATAAATCCTCACTATCCCCCAAAATATTAAATGTTGCCTTCATTCTAGTTTAAACTTTTTCTTATAAAAAAGATGTAAACAAGAATATCAAATTATCTAGGAACATGCTAGGCTGTCCCGGACCAACTTAATGTCATTTATTTTAACTTACGATTCTAAGATCTCCAGGATCATGAGAGTACTGCTAATTACAGGTAAATTGGCGAGGCCGATCTTGGAGGAGGCTGTCAAAAACTTGAAAGACGTCTCCATTTTGGCCCTAGATTACCCTGTTGCGTCCCTCATGAGTATAAGGTACATTCTAGAGAGGTTGAAGGAGAGAAAGGAGCTCCTATCTCAATACGACTATCTTGTTTTGCCAGGGCTAGTTTATGGTGACGCAAAGATAATTGAGAAAGAACTCGGAATTAAGACCTACAAGGGAACTGAGAATGCCTGGGACGTGGTGAGAGTGATAGATGCTCTGAGGAATGGTGCAGAGCTATCTACCATATACCCTGCTGACGTCATTCTAAATACCTCGTTGATGGAGGATGCCATGAAAATTCTGGAAAAGATAGAGGCTAACGCTCAGTACGCGTTTGACATAGGTTTCAGGATTCCGATTCGCCCTCCACCTTTTAGGCTTCTCCTCGAACTCGACCCATCACAGCCTCTAGACAAATGGCTTCACGAGATAGGGAGAGTAAAACCATATGTGGATGGTGTGGTGGTAGGGTTTCCGGTAGGTTTCTCGGATCTAGATGAGGTAAGGAGAAGGGTTAAGTCTGTTAGGGACGTGATTTCGGTGGTGGGGATAGACAGTGACTCTCCTCAGATACTAAAGGAGGGAGTAAGGGAAGGCGCGTCTCTAGTCCTCAATCTCAATGAGGACAACATGGAGAAACTTGAGGGACTCAAGAAAGAGAGTGCGTTCGTTGTAGCTCCCTTCTCAACGGAGAATAGGGCCGAGACAACCGTAAATCTGGTGAGAAAGGCGAGGCACATGGGTTTCGATAGGCTCATTGCTGACCCAGTTCTCTCACCCCCTCTCATGGGCTTCACGGAGAGTATCTTGGATTATGCTAGGCTAAGGGTAACTTTACCAGATACACCACTCATGATGGGTACGTTGAATGTTACAGAGTTGATTGATGCTGACAGCCATGGGGTAAACGCACTTCTTTCAGTTATGGGAATGGAGCTAGGTATTTCAGTCTTCTTGACCATGGAGAAGGGAAAGACCAGATGGAGTGTATGGGAATTGAGAGAGGCCACTAAGATGGTTTCCATTGCTCACTCTCAGGGAAAGGTACCCAAGGATGTGGGAATAGATCTTCTCCTCCTTAAGGATAAAAAGAGATTGAAAGCCTTCTCCCCTCAAACAAAAAGGATACCTGCGCGGGAAATCGAACCAGAAATGGACAAGGCTGGCTTCGTTCACATTGTTCTTGAGGATCGAAAAATAGTAGCTTCGTTTAGGGGAAAGAAAGAGGTGTCTGTTGAAGGGCAAGATGGGCTTCTAGTGGGAAGAACGCTCCTAAGGGAAGTAGGGGATATCTCGCCAGAACATGCCCTGTATATAGGGTATGAGCTAGCTAAAGCCGAAATTGCTAGCTATCTGGACAAGAACTACATTCAAGATAAACCCCTTGTAAGGAGGATAGGCCTTGAGGATAGTGGTGCCTAAGGTAACAGTGTTAAATGCCGAGGGTTACAGGGTTTGTATAGCCCATTATCCCCTTCAGGATTCAGGTGAGTGGGTTGAGAGGATCCGTAGTACCATGAGGATTTCATCATGTAGTAGTCCTATTCCTTGTTACTCCCTGATCTATGGTGGCGTCATCCTATTTCAGGGGGAAAAGCCTGTGTGGAGAGGCGAATTTGACGGCTACTTTACCTTGACTGAGGAGACATGTAATGACAGTCTTGAACAGTTTCTAGCTAAGGTTGATAGGGGAGAGGATGCCTGCCTGAAGATCTCAGAGGGAACGCTCAAACTTCTCAGGAAGTGTCAGTCGTGTACGAGGGTAGATCCAATAGGCCTGAGGATGATTGTTGACTGATTCAAGGGTATTCTATCAAGGCATAGGAATCGGATCCCTCATATATTTTGACGAATACCTTGAAATTGCTCCCCAATCTTGTGAAGACGTATTTAGCGATCTCCATACCTATGTACTCTACAGTGGGATAGGGAGCTTCAATTATTTTCACTTCTAACTTGAACGGTGAAGTTATACTAATCTTGTCCATATCTCTCCTGGGAACAATGAACTTGTGATCCCAGGACGAGATGGCCTCCTTTACCAGCTCCCTCAACTTGTTGAAATCCACAACAAAACCATTCTCCTCGTGAACTTCTCCCTCTACTTCCACCGTAACCCGATAGGTATGCCCGTGTAGCTGATTATCCTTGGGAGAGGAAAGTGTGTAATGGGCCGAGTCTATGGAAAAGCCCTCTATTCCAACCCGCACTTTCATTGAATTTTCACCATATTCTTCTCAAAGTGTTCCCACAGGGCCTCGATTAAATATCTAATCTCGTCACAGATGGACTTGATATCTGGGTCCACCCTGATTCTTTCAATGGACTTGTTCACATCAACCAGCTCCTGAAAATTCCCTGAGGATATTATCCTTCCCTCAAAGGTTAGCTTCTCGCCCAGGGAGGTATTCCCCCCATATTCCACCAATCTGTAAACCGTGTAAGTCAAGGAATCTAGATCTCCCTTGAAGTCGCCCACTCTGCCCTGAACCTCTCTCCTGAGAGTCCTAACCTGTTCCCTCACAAGCTCAACGAGGCTATCCACAACCTCCAGCCTTGACCTAAAGGTGTCATTCTCCATTAGGGATCGAAACTCAGTGTTCTCTAGGCACTTGGAGTCGCACGGAACGTCCATATCTATAATCTCGATCTTCATAGCTGGCCTAGCTGACTGGTAACGCTGGATCCAGTAATCCATAACTTTATTTCAGTTTCTTTAAGACTTTAAACATGACCGTTTGGGAATTTGTATCAGATCTATCTGAATCAATCCTGGAGCACTACGGGGACAAACTGAGAGGTCTCGCTTTCCTTCCTTCAGATCCCGTATTAATGCTGGTAGTCCTAGATGGCGTAGATCAAATCTCATTCCTCGCAAGGGGACAAATATTTCACTATTTTTATAAGAAACAAAGAAGGAAAGATAAAGCAAGGAAAATCGTAATTGAAACAGGATCCGATCCTTCAGTCACGGGTATAGTGATAAGCCCCAAGGAACTCGAGCATCATTACCCTGTGGTTCTAAGCATTCTTTCTGCGGGGTATATCCTTTACGATCCTGGTAACATTTTCAAGGAGAAGTGGCGAGTGGTTAACTATCTTGGGAAAAAGCTAATTGATATCAAAAACATCAAGAAAGGCGAGGTGGTTGAAATTTGAATAACAGTGCCCTTGCTTCAGAATATCTACTTCGGGCTACGAGAACCTTGAAGGAGAGCACTGACGCGTTCAATGATGGGGACCTATACTACACTGTGGTGAGGTGCAAGGAGACCCTTGAGAACCTTGCCTCGACCCTGCTTTCCCTCTATGGAATCCTCACCGCAAGCGGATCTCCCGTGGACGTTTTAGGCTATCTAATCGAGACAAGGGAAATCGATCAGACGATTAAGGCAGTCATATCAGAGATTCAGGAAACCTGGAGGGAGATTATCCCCGTGACCTTTATGAATGAGTCTCCAACTAAGGCTCCCTCCGTCACGGCAAGACAGGCTGAGGTAAAGCCCCTTCTAGAGAAGGTCACATCACTTTTCGATAAAACGAGGGAGATATTCGATGGATTTCACAATTGATCTAGACGATTTCACGTGTTCTGGTAACCCCCTGGAGGCACTTGAGTACCTCCTGGGAAGGGAAGTAGTGTTCTCCATATCTAGGGACAGTCCCCTTTTACCCATAATCAGGAGCAAGTATAAGATCAAGGAAATATCTAGGGAGGGTGACATCATATATTTCATGATCAGTTCAGATGGCTCAGGTTCTATGACAGGATAAGAAGCGAGTTCGGCTTCTCCCTCAGAGACGATTACATTTCATCTGTCTTGCTTAACCTAAGAATTAGAGAGGATCTGGAGTATAGACTGGCTAAAATCATAGAAGGAAAGGATGTGGCCCTAGTGGGAGCTGGTCCATCCCTGGAACGTGTTAACGAGGTTAGGGGCGATGTCATAGTCTCAGCTGATGGTGCAACTAATTATCTTGTGAAGAGAGGGATAATCCCGGATGTGGTTGTCACGGATCTAGATGGGTTGATGTCCTTTCCAGACTCAATGTACGTGGTTCATGCCCATGGGGATAACATGCCTCTGCACTGGAAATTAGGGATGATGAGGAGTGTGATAGGCACAACTCAGGTTTACCCCTTTGGAAGACTGAAGTTGTATGGGGGTTTCACAGATGGGGATAGGGCCTTCGTTTTAGCGAAAACCTTCAATGCAAGATCAATTAGGCTCTACGCCATGGATCTGGACTCAGATTTCATAGGCATGTACTCTAAACCCTTTCTAAGGGAGAACGTACCCATGACTCACATAAAGAGAAGAAAACTCCACATAGCAAAAGAAATTATTCATACCCTAACTAGGAAAGATTTATAAAAATAGGGAGTTGTTTATTAATGTGGGTAGAGGGATGAGTGTTCTCCACTAGAAGAGTTAGAATATTTGATACAACTTTGCGTGACGGAGAGCAAGCTCCTGGGATAGATCTTACCATAGATCAGAAGGTGAGGATAGCAAGGCAGTTGCAAAGGCTAGGAGTCGACACGATAGAGGCAGGGTTTCCAGCATCTTCCGAGGGCGAGTTTATCGCAACCAAGAAGATAATAGAGGAAGTGGGAGATTCCGTCGAGGTCACAGGTCTTGCTAGGGCAAATAAGAATGATATTGACAAGGGTATAGAGGCAGGTCTTTCAAGCATTCATGTGTTCATTGCCACGTCGGACGTGCATCTTAAGTATAAGTTGAAAATGACGAGAGACCAGGTAATAGACAGGATCTATGAATCCGTGAGGTATGCAAAATCTCATGGTCTGATAGTGGAGTACAGCCCTGAGGACGCTACGCGAACGGAGGAAGAGTTCCTGTTGCAGGCTGTGAAAACCGCAGTTGAAGCTGGCGCTGATAGGATAAATATACCAGATACCGTGGGAGTGATGCATCCCTTCAAGTTCCAGGAACTAATTAGGAAAGTAGTTTCCGTAGCTTCGGGGAGGATCATAAGTGTTCATTGTCACAATGACTTTGGATTGGCTACAGCGAACTCCATAGCTGGTGTTGTGGGCGGAGCTAGGCAGGTACACGTTACAGTTAACGGTATAGGGGAGAGGGCCGGGAACGCATCCCTTGAGGAAGTGGTGATGGCCCTGAAGAAGCTCCTAGATTACGAGGTTGGAGTCAAGCCCTGGTTACTTTATGACACCAGCAAGCTTGTATCAGAGCTTACCGGTGTCCCAGTCCCGTTCTTCAAGGCGGTAGTAGGGGACAACGCGTTTGGACATGAGGCCGGGATCCACGTTCATGGCGTTATAGAGAATCCGCTCACCTACGAGCCTATGTCACCTGAGGAAGTTGGCAACTTCAGAAGACTTGCCTTGGGTAAACACAGCGGAATACATGGGCTTAGAAAGATCCTTGAGGACCAGGGTATATACCTGGATGACGAAAAGTTAAAGGTAGTGTTGAGCGAAGTTAAGAAGATGGCAGATACTGGTCACAGGGTAAGTGCAGAGGACGCCAAGAGGATAGCATCTAGATTTTTGAGCTCTTGAGCGTCTTTAGCTCCATGATAAGACTCCATGGTCATTCCATGGTATCTATAGGTGACTTTTTGGTCATCGATCCGCATGACGGAGGAAGCATAGGTCTCCCAAGGCCAGCCATTAGGCGGACAGAGTACGTTTTCATGACCCATGATCACTACGACCATAACGCATTTCAAATAATCCAAAGTAAGGAGAAAAGAACTGGTTTCACTGGGATCTTCTCCTCTTCAGGTTACTCGATACAGGGTATACGGGTTAATCACGACGGAAACGGCGGTAAATCCCGCGGAAAGACCAGCATATACACTGTGAAGATCGGGAATCTGTCTTTTGTTCACATGGGAGATATAGGGGAGTATCCGAGGGAGAGCCTGATAAAAGATCTAGCAGCAGACATCTTGGCTTTACCGGTAGGCGGAGTAATAACTATTGACGGGAAAGAGGCATCACAGCTTGTCAAGGAAATATCTCCATCAGTTGTGATCCCAATGCATTATTGGGTTAAGGGACACCTTATGCCATTGGATCCGCCGGACGAATTCCTAAACCTCACAGGGCTACAAGTTTATCTTGAGAACGAGATAGATGAAAACAATCTTAAGAAAGGAATTTACTTGTATAAACCTTAATTTTTACAATTTCATCCTTTCTACTCTCGCAACAGGAACTGTCTCCTTACTCATCTCATCCTTTACCATCTTTTCTATGGCCTTCCTTATGGCCTCACTCCTATTGAGACCATACCTTATTGCATATCTATCTAATAACTCAAGTAGATCTTCTTCTGCCTTGAATGTAATTACTCTCATTGTAGACCTAATACATATCTTGTATCGATAAGGTTTAAGTATATTCTGTAGCGGTAGTACCATCTTCCTATTTCAAGAGGAGTACTTAATGAGCAAGATTAATATAATAGGACTCCCTATACTTTTTATCAGAGGAAACTACAGTGCCAACGATTCACCTCTCCCTTCCCGAATGGATGTATGAGGAACTGAAAAGGAAAGCTGAGGATATGGGAATTCAGGTAACTGATCTAGTTAAGTTCTATATCAAGAACGGGATGGAGGGAGGTAATCAAGAGAATTCTAGGAATGAAAATACAGAGAAGCTTGAGGAGTCAGTAGCCTACCTAGAGGCGAGGGTAGCTCAGCTTGATCTATTGGTCATGGAGTTAGTTAGGAGGTTAAAGGTTATAGAAGAGGGCGCAGACGAGGAGCAGGTCGAGATAGACCAGACTTGAGGAGTAACTGTTTTAAGTTAGCTGTAGACAAGATTAATGGGCCTATGGGATTGTGACCCTGGGTTCCAGGGAAGGATGAGCATAGGTGGGTCCCCTTATACTTATAGTGCTAATAAGTGATGTGGCAGAGACGTTCTGACTCGTGAAGAGAATAAAAAAGCTGATTACATTGAAATGAGAGTTACTGTTCTAATTATATTTGGGTTTCTCCTTATCTGGCTTATTGTTCTGTTGATATCATCCAAATCCTTTCCCTCAATCTCCACCACAACGTCATATTCCCCATATACAGCAGTTCCGTCCTTAACTCCCTCAAGCTTTTTCAATTCGTTTAGAACATCTGTTTCTTTCCCTATAGACGTAATTAATAACACATATGCTTTTAGGCTACCCATACATTAATGTTCTATTTTACAATTAAAAACTTATCACTACTTAAGAAGCAGTCTTTCTGGGTTTAGTATCCTTGACGAGATCACGATTAGGAGGATCGAGGCAGTGAGGGTACCCAGGTAAAGGTAGATCATGGAGAAGGTCAGCCCAAACACTCCATCAAGTAAACCTCCCACAATCTGAACGTAAGGGATAACTAGTATGAATGAAAGGGGACCTAGGGAGCTGAAGTTAAGGACCAGGGAGGAGAAAGATGCCAACATTCCGAAGCCGGTTATAACAAGGTTAATTAGCTGAATGTTCCTTTGGGAGCCTCCTATTAAGATCAACAGTACTAGGGAGATAGAGGCCGTGAGCAAAACCATGAGTAAATAGGCAACAACGACCGAGAGCGAGAAGGTCAGGGTAAGTCCCGCATTTCCGCCCACTATGAAGGGAGCAAATACAGAGAAGGCTATCAACCCCACTAAATCGCCCAAGGAGGAGATAGCGCCAAGGGCCATGGAAATTATTAACTTCGCTGATATAAACTGGAATGGAGAAATCGGAGAGGCAAGTAGAGACTCGAGGGTTTTCCTTTCCTTTTCCCCCAGTATCCCGTCCGTCAGGAAAAAGATTACAGGGGTGGCGGCAGGGAATAGGATGAGAGATATGACCCTCGCCAGCTGCCCCAGCCTGTCAGTGCTGCTTGATGTGGCTTGCTTAGTAGGTTTAATGTAGCCCAATTCCACAACAAGAGGCTCCCTTATGGTAGATGGGGATACATTAACGTGGCTTTCATTGGCCAGGAACGAGATCCTCTCCAGAGACGTGTTGTAGAGGATCTGATATAGACCATTGTTCACTATGTTCTGGGCATTGCTCTGGGACGAGATCAAAACAACCTCCCTCACTATTGCAACCTTGTCTATGTTAGAGATGTTTTCAGCAAACCCTTGGGGGAAAATTATCTCGACGTCTGGGACTATGGTGAAGTTGTTGATGTATACTATCCCTCCATGACTTCTAACGTAACTGGCAAGTTCGTTCACGTAGGGTGCGTTAGACGTGTCGTTATTTATTATCCCAATGGTGGGAGGCTGAGAGGCGACCGACGCGTAGATTATTACCCCTATGAGGGGGAGAAGGAAAAGGGGCAGTAGAATTGAGACAAGAAGGATCTTCCTATCCCTTTTCAGATCTATCCATTCCTTTCTGAGCAGATCGTAAAGCACTACCCTTCACCCACGAGTTTTATGAAGGACTCCTCAAGGTTTCTAGTCCCGGTCTCCTCGATTATCTCCTTTGGTTTACCCAGTTTCACTCCCCTTCCACTGTTTATCATCAGGACCCTATCGCACATGTACTCCACCTCTAGGAGGTTGTGGGAAGATAGGATCAAGGTAGTGTTTCCCTTCATCGACCTGATCATGTCCCTAATTCTAACTGAGGATTCCACGTCGAGAGCAGATGTGGGCTCATCAAGTATTGCCAACTTCGGATTCACCATGAGAGTCCTGGCAATCACTAGGCGTCTCTTCATTCCTCTGCTGTACTCCATGGCCCTATCATAAATTCTATCTCCCAGGGAGGCAATCTTTATCCCTCTCTCTAGATAACTCTCCTCAAGCTTCCTGTCACCCCTAGAGTAAATCCTTGCATAGAACTGAAGGTTCTCTATACCCGTGAGTCTATCATAGGGAAAGGCATCCTCAGGCATATAGGATGTGTATCCCTTTGCCCTGGCAGATCGCGGGTTCTCCCCGAAAACCTTGACATCTCCAGAGTAACTGGTAATGATCCCGCTAAGTACCCTTAACGTGGTGGTCTTTCCAGCACCGTTAGGTCCTATGATACCGAAGACTTCACCCTCCTCCACGTCAAAGCTTAAACCTCTGAGAATCTCCTTCCGTCCTACACTCTTGAATAGCGCTGTAACACTCACAGCAGAATGGCCCGCGATCATACACTATCGTAAGTAGATTGAACTAATAATAATGTTTTCAAGATATCGCATATTGATAGGGGGAATTAAGGATAGACTAACAGAGGCTCTACTGAAGTATGAAAAAGCCTCGATAATTCTGAGGGTAGCTCTATCCATTGTTGAGGAGAGAGGAAGGGGTCAGGTAGGGGACTTCGACTACAAAACCCTAACCTCCAAGTTGCTGGAACTGGGCTACGACTTTGAGCCCAAGATGATCCTTAGGGCCCTGGAAAGGGACTTCGGGATTATCGAGACGTCCTACAAGTCCAGCAACCAACATTGGTGGAGGTTTATTGACCTTGAGTCCGTTAGGGATTCCCTAGATCAGGGGGAAGAAGACCCGGAAATTGTCCTGATTAGAACTCAAGCAACGAGCCTTGGACTGGAAGATATAGAGAGGAAACTCCAACTTCTCCTGCAGAGGGGGATCAGGAGCGACGTCGATAGGGCTATGTTCAAAAGGTTAGCCTTTGAGGATCTCCCCCTACTCCTTGACGTGTACAAAAGATCTGTTCAGTACGAGGAAACCAAGGATATCTCCACAAGGATCAAGAAGATTTTAACACTGGCCTCTAGAATAGCAAGGATAAGCAATGCAAAGGTTAACAATTCGGGATTTCCTGAAAAAGAAGGGGAAAGAAAAGATAACCATGTTGACAGTGTACGACTACTCCATGGCAAAGATCCTGTCGGAGACTGAAGTAGACGGGTTACTGGTTGGGGACTCACTGGGCATGAATGTATTGGGATTTCCCTCTACTCTTCAGGTTACTATGGACCACATGGTTCATCACACTAGGGCTGTAGTGAGGGCCTCCCCAAGGCAGTTAATTGTCGTGGATATGCCCTTCATGAGCTACGAGCCCTCCAATGAAGTCGCTGTTAAGAATGCGGGTATCCTGGCTAGCGAGGGCGCGGATGCCGTGAAGCTTGAGGGAGGAGTAGAGGTTTATGAAAGGGTAGCAAACATCGTTAAGTTCGGGGTTCCCGTTATGGGGCATATAGGCCTTACACCACAGAGGTATCTCACTCTAGGCGGTTACAGAACTGTGAAGGACGAGGCAAAACTGATCTCGGACGCATTGGCCTTGGAAGAGGCAGGGGCGTTCTCCATCGTAATAGAGAACGTTTACGCCGAAATAGCCAAGAAAATAACGGAGAAGGTGTCCATACCCACAATCTGCATAGGTGCAGGTCCCCACTGCGATGGTCAGGTTCTAGTGATACATGACCTCTTAGGAATGGGAGATATACAGCCATATTTCTCCAGGAAGTATCTAGACCTGAAGGCTGAGATACGTGAAGCTGTGAAAAGATACATTAACGACGTAAAAACGGGAACCTTTCCAGGAAGGGAGAACTATAAGTCTAGGGAGAGCTGAGCCAGCCTCTGGGACATGAACTTCATGGCACCCCTTAGGACGTCTCTATTGTTATAACCTTTCAGGAGCTTTTCCCTTTCCTCCCTGCTTAGGCTTTTCATCTTAAGGACCTTCTCCCTCAAGGCTGGTATTGCCCTGATCACGTTGTCCACTATTGTCACACTGGCAGTTAGAGAAGTCCTGGAGAGCGGGTTGAGGTCTATGGCAATGACCTTCTTGCCCATCTTCACCAACGCCTCAGTCCTATCACCGTCCTCAAGTCCCAGGAGAACCACATCTGCGGAGAGAATACCTCTTTTGCTTACCCTCCTTCTCTCGCTAAAGAGTTCTGGTATTGTCTCAGACGCGTCCTCCCCAACTCCAAGTACTTCCCTTGCTCCAGCCTCCCGTAACACCTTCTCGATCGCTCTCTCCCTGATCTCATCCCTATAGAAGAGGTTGACCTCAATCTTAGCTGGGATCGCGTCAGCCAGTTCAACTATCTCCCTTGGCACGAGAGCTGCCATGTTACCGTTTACTGAAATCACGGGGTTTTTGGCTTCAATCAAGAGAACTGCAGCTACCTCTAAGGCTCTCTCGGCAAAATCCCTCGTTTTCTCGCCTATTAGATAGTCGAAGCACTCTCCTCTACCCTGAGCTATCAGTCCCTGAGGGACTACGACTTCCCTCTCCATTGCTTCCACGAGTCTTTCTCTGACCAGTATTGACTCCCTTCTAGGATGATTCTCAGGTACTATTCCACGTATGCTCCTCGACTTGCTATCCTGTGTCTTATCCATGAGTCCGACTCCGGTTTCCCCAATTTAAGTATTAGTCCCTTCTTTCGGAAGGAGTTAGGAAATGGGCTCGTAAATCCCAGAGCCTCGGTAAATTTCCTGGACACCTCAAAAAATTTGTCAATGGATGGGTTACTCAAGAACTCATTAATCAAGGTAAACGAAACATCAAGCGGCTGAAGGATAGACTTAGTGGGAAGTGCCTCCAAAGGTTTAGAATATATATCATCTGAAGATATCTCAAAGATTCTTATTACTCCATATGGCGGAAATCCAGGTCTCTCCCTGTAAACTATGTTTCTGCCAAAGAACTGGGAAACTACATCTCCCAGCCCGTTCCCCGAGATAACTTCACTTTCATGGGCCAACAGAGCTGCCTGTTCCGGATCTATTCCCCTAATCTGCGACGCACCCAAGGCGTATGCGAGACTTATGGATGCGCTCATGCCATATCCAAATCCCAACGGAACTTCGCTTTCCATATTTACTCTAACCTTCCCCATCTTAGCCTCCAGATACTCTAGGTTTTTCATTTTCACTGGGTTTCCGTTGAGATATACACCTTCTCCCTCTGTAACTCTAGCAAAGGAATAAGGCTCCAGGATAACCGTTATCCCTATGGAGCCAGATCGCGTAGGGTTGTCCGAAATAAAAGGACGCCAGATGCCGGAAACACTGATAGGTATTACAACGTCGACCATTAGGGAAGTTAAGGTAAATATATTTAAATGTTCTTACTCTTAATCCAATCGAATGATACTAGACGCTTCCATCTTCAGTAGGGCCATAGCCATTATGGGTATAGAATCCATAAAGAAGCAGATGGTGACCGAAGAGAAGGAAGTAATTATAGGGAGAGGAACCTCGATGTCAGGTTCCATACTCCAATATCTAAACCCCAAGGTTACCATCGCCCCCTCTAGGTTTGAAGATGGAAGCGTCTACAGGGTCGTGGAGAACAAAGGAACCTTTTCAAAACTAGACGTTCCATCTGGTATTACCTTCAAGGAGCTTCTAGATAGACTTTCTAGGGATAATCTCTATCCAGCCCTCTTTCCCATGTACTTGACAGGAACAGTTGGTGGTTTCGTCGCCACCAACGGCTCTGGATTTGGTAGTTATAAATTTGGTTTCGTAAATTATAAGAAAATTGTCCATGAGTTTAAGGATAAATTCACGGTCTCCCTTCTAACTGTAAATTATGGGGAACTAGTGGAGACGTCAGAGGAATCAAAGTTTTCGTGGACTGGGATTTTTAGGGACGGAAAGGAAGTTTACTACGTTCCTTCCATCTATTCCGGGCTCCTTGAGAAGAAGAACGGATCGATTGACACATCTAGTCTAATAAAGGAAATCTCTTCGTCCATGGAAAAACTACTCGGTAATAACAAAATCCCTATTTGCGTGAGGTCAGACAAGCTCGTGGAGATGCCCCAAGTGGAGTGGGGGCCAGGTTACATCATCAATTATAATTCGCCATCTAGGCAAGTAGTGAGATGTGGCTCCATATCTAAGGACGACATGGACGAGTTATTTTCCTTCCTAAAGAAGAATCCTACAGTTCTCCCGTTCCCCAACCTTCAGAGTTACTCAGAGATACAAAAGATAATACTAAATAAATTCGATAAAGATGTAAAAATTCCCAAATATGCAAACCCCATAAAGGCCGAATATCTAGAGGCTCTGAAATGCGTGAATTGTGGCCAATGCCTAGACTCCTGTTTGGCCTATAGAACCACGCAAGATTACTCAAGATCGCCTCCGGGAAAATTTAGCAGGCTATTCACGGGTGAGACTAATTTTGAGGCCTGTTTCGGTTGTATGGAGTGTCAGGAAGCTTGTCCAGTGGGCGTAAATATATCTAGTGTTACCGAAGTTCTACCTAAACTCAAGGAGAAAAAGACTGTTACTCCCGTAGATACTCCTCAAGTCTCATTTAAAATAAGGGAAATGGAGAGGATAGTGGAGGGTAAATATAAAAACAAGCCCCCAGTTATGCTCTTTGCGGGATGCGCTGCGAAATACGATATGCAAGGAATTGAGGGTTTTCTTCAATTCTTACTTGATTACGGCGAAGAACTTAACACGTATTCTCCTAGGGTTAAGATAATGGATGGTTCCTGTTGTGGTTTTGATAAACTGATTGCTGGCGACGTGGAGGGAGCTAAAGCGGACGTCATGAAGATCAAGGAGTTAAAGGAGAAGCAGGGACTAAAGGGGGTTTATTTCCTATGTCCAGAGGCCCTATACGTTTACAATAAACTTAGCGGCGAGCAGGGAGTTCTAGCGTATGACTTACTCAAGGACAAAGTTAATGGTACTATTCACGCAGGTTGCTGGGCTCGAAAATTGGGGTATTCTGGGGAAGATAAGGAGTGTGCCGGATCCTATTTTACTACATATCATGATAAGCTCGTGCAAATAAAGAACAAGAAAGTTCTCACCATTTGCCCGTTCTCGACCTGGAAATTCAACACGGTGTCCGTGTATGGATCTTTCGCTAAGCCTGATTCGACAAGGAAATCTGCGGAGGAGACCAACATGGAAGTTAATGAGGACGAGATTATCGACGTATTCAGAGACGCGCTAAAAAATGCAATCCTAATGTCTGCTGATGACGTAGCAGATAGGGCGAATTCATGGAGCCTGGGAGGTAAGTCCTATTTCGTTCTTCTATCTGTTCCTGTCATAAGAAAAAAGTTCACGAATATATTGATTCAGAGACTTGGGCGTAATACTGAGCTGAAAAACTATTTCAGTAAACTAGTGAACAATCAGATCTCGTTGGATGAGAAGTCTAGCAGGTGGAGTGAAATAGTTAATGGAATGAACTTCGATGAGCTGGCTGACGAACTAATAAAGAGAGTAGCTAACTCAGGGAAGCTTGAATATGAGTCTAGAAACTTGATTAATAAGCCTGAGTTTAGGTCAGCCATACTTGATGATGTTCTAAAGAAGATCGTAACACCAGCAGTTGTCCAAGATATAATAAAGAACATAGCATATATGTGAACGTGATAGGTGTACTTGTTCTTGCGGGAGGAGAAGGGTCTAGATTCAAGGGAAATAAGCTATTGGCTAAAATAGGAGATACCCCTGTACTAGGTTGGGTGTTAAACGCGCTACCTTCTGAGAGGGTAATAGTAGCCGGAAGATATGCTCCCGAGATCATCAACCACTTCCCCGAAGAGGTGATACTATACAACCCTCGCTGGAAAGAGGGAATCTCTACTTCCCTAAAGCTAGGAATTAGGTTCTTCAAGGACGCTGATGGTGTACTAGTCGCGTTGGGAGATATGCCCCTCATCACTAGGGATACTGTTAACAAGATCTTGAGCTCCTTTTATCCTTCATGTAACGCAGTAATCCCTGTTCACAAGGGGGAATGGGGCAATCCAGTCCTCCTCTCGAGGAAGTTGTTTGATCAAGTGGAAAATCTCACCGGAGACATGGGGGCTAAACTCATTCTCAAAAAAAGTTCTGACCTATGTTTCGTAGAGTGCGGGCAAGAAGTGCTTATTGACGTTGATACAGAGGCTGATCTAATCGAAGTTTCTCGGCGGCTGTCTTAATCGCCTCAACAATGTTCTGATATCCTGTACACCTGCAAAGGTTCCCTGAGATGCCTTCCCTAATTTCCTCCTCCGTGGGATTAGGATTCTCCTTGAGGAGCCAGACGCTTTGCATTATCATACCAGGGGTGCAATACCCACACTGTAAGGCATGTTTATCCCAGAAGGCCTCTTGGACTGGGTGAAGCTTTCCATCCTTAGCTAAACCCTCAATTGTGGTTATCTCCGAGTTATTGGCCTCAACTGCGAGAAGGGTGCATGATTTAACGCTCTTTCCATTGAGTAGAACTGTGCATGCTCCGCAGTTTGATGTATCGCAACCTATATGAACTCCGGTGAATCCTAGGTCCCTAAGAACGTGAACAAGTAGTCTACGGGGTTCTACCTCAGTCTCAATTTCCTTACCGTTAACTTTCAGGTTTATTTTAACCTTTTGATCTTTCTCGTAGACCTTCATTCCTCTCACCTCGTCAACGCATCCTGTAAAGCTCTCTTGGTCATAACCTTTGTCATCTTTTTCTTATACTCAGCACTTCCTCTTATATCTGAGGTGGGGTTAGCGTAGCTCATGGCCTTCTCCGCAGCCTCCTCTATGAGCTTCTCGTCTGGCGATCTATCCAGGAGTACCTTCTCCGCTTCGGACGCCCTAACAGCCTTGTTGTTCACCGCCGTGAGACCAATCCTTACGTCCTTCACAACTCCAGTTTCCTTCTTCAGTAGGACAGCCACTCCTACAATGGCGTAATCTCCGGCCCTCCTCTCCAGTTTCTTGTAGGAGAAGGAATAACCCTTGAAGTCAGGTATTATGACCTCCTTTACAAGCTCACCTGGATTTAGGTCTGGTGAAAACATATCCTTTGCGAAATCCTTGAAAGGTTCCTCCCTTTCTCCCCTGGTACCTTTAATCCTCACTACGGCGTCCATTGCAATAAGGGAGGCAGGATAATCAGCTGCAGGATCTAGGTGAGATATTACTCCCCCAATTGTGCCCATGTTTCTGACCTGGGGATCGGCTACGGTGGCACCGGCCTCACTCAACAGGGGTAAATTTGCCTTTACAATCTCATAATGCGTGGTGAGCGCACCTATTCTTATCTTACCCTCTTCTTTCTTGATAAAGTGAAGGTCATTTAAACCCTTTAGCTCCACGAGATATGACGGTCTAAGTATCCTTAGTTTCAACATGGGAATTAGACTATGACCTCCCGCAAGAGCCTTGGCATCTTCATGTTTCTCTAGAAACTCGTTTGCCTCGTCCACTGAATCGGGTATTACATAACCGAACTTTGGCGGGTACATATAACCCAATGATCTACAACGTATAAATGTTTTTCATGTACCCTATTTTACGTACTTTTCTGGTCTCTTTTTAAACTCGGCCATGCACATTGGGCTACAGAAATAGTACGTTTTACCCTTGTACATATATGTATAAGTAGACGTTGAAACTTCTTCCCCACAAACGGGATCCTTCAAATCTTTCAGCCCAATGTATCATGGTAATTTCCACAATTTATTTCTTAACTTGACCACTTCACCCACAACAATTATCGCTGGAGAGGAGATTCCATTCTCCCTGACGCATAAATCAAGTTTTTCTAGTGTACACTCCACAACCCTCTGGGAAGGAGTAGTTCCCCTCTCTATGACCGCAACAGGCTCTCCTGGATCTCTTACCTTTAGAATGGCTCTCTTTACGTCTTCCACCCGTGATACCCCCATCATGATAACGAGTGTTCCCTTCTTGGGGATGTAATCAGGGTCAATGCTTGAACCGTCAGCCTTGGATCCAGTAACCACGCAGAAACCAGAGGAAAACCACCGTGATGTGACAGGGATCCCTGCGTAAGCTGGGACTGCGACAGCGCTCGTTACTCCAGGGACGACCTCACAATCTACACCTCTTTCCAGGAGGAAAGAACATTCCTCCTCCCCGCGACCGAAAACGTAGGGATCTCCGCCCTTCAGCCTAACCACAAATTTTCCCTCGAGTGCCTTCTGAAGCAGTATTTCATTAATGAGGGATTGATTAAGGGACTCGCCTAGGTTCTTACCAGCATATATGAGCTCGGCGTCCTTTCTCGCGAACTTAAGAAGCTCCTCGGATACCAGTCTGTCGTATACTACAACGTCGCAGGATCCCAGAAGTTGAAGGCCTTTGACTGTGATGAGGCCAGGATCTCCAGGTCCAGCACCAACTAGCGCGACTCTTCCCTTCATCTCTCACTAGTATTCTGGCAGTAGTATAAAACGTGACGTTGTGTTCAGGTTGAATAGTAATTAGATCGCGTTAATCCTCCTCACAATATAAACCCCAAACATAATACCTTCCAATAGCTTAACGCCATACACCAAAACCAAGACGTTGTTAAGAAGTACAGTCTGAGATATGTCAAAAAGGTTCGAGTAAACGTAGAGAAGGAGGACGAAAAATAGGTCAGCACCAAATCCAAGAGAGTATAGAATGAATTTTTCCATAAATTTCAGTGAAGGTAGGACGTAGCCAACTATGAATCCTCCTATAAACTGAAAGATAAAGGACATCACAAAGATCATCTGCTCATGAAGAGCTACCGAATAAATTTGAGGTGTAAACCACGGTACCATGAGCATTATGCCCACCAAGATTAGAAGCCAAGCCCTTCCCCTAATCAGAATAGAGGTTACAGGGACCCTCTCCCCATCTTGATCCTCCACATACTTCTCGTTAGGAGTTGAACTATGGAGAACGTACCATCCAAGTAATCCACCTGAAAGAATAGGTCCCTGATAGGAGATCAGTCTGAGAAGTGGATCGCCCAAAATGTATATCACGGCAGAGAAGAAAAGTAGGGCAGTGCCTACAACTTCACCAAGCTTAAGGAAATTCATTGACCATCACGGTAAGTGTATTATGTAAACAACTTTACCGTCTTCATTGTCCTTCTTTAGTATCTTAACCCCTTGGTCACTCATGGCCATGGCCCACATATCAACCTGATCAGCCTGAACTCCTGGGGTTGCAAACACTTTGATATCCCGATTACCCCCAGTTTCTAGCCAGAACTTCATCAAGGTGACAGCCGGCGAGTTAGCCCCACAGCCCCCAGATTGTTTTGTTAGATCTACCTCATCGGTCATTTTCCGCACCTAATATATCATGTTGGAGCTGGTCCTTAAGATATTTTTGTTCTCGAGGTAGTAGATTCTGTCCCATTTTCTGACCTTCATCTCCTGGATCAAGGACAGGATCACAGATTCAGTGTTGCACAAAAGCGTTGTGCACTCAGTTAAGGATACGTTCTTCATTTCACTTGCGAGCCTTTTCTCCCTATCATTTCCTGAACTGAGTAGTATTACCATCCTATTCTCAGTGGAGAATACAGGCGAGTGAAGGAATTGTTCAAACCTCTCTGCGTTACTAACTTCCCCGAAGATTTCAAACATTTTTAAGGACGCGAAGTAGGCGATTCCGTAATTTCCTGCCCTTCCCACGAAGAATGGTTCATGACCTAAGGAAAGCGGTGCGCCTTTTTCATCCCTTTCGTCAATACCAGCTAGGGCATACAAGGTCTTGAGGGTTGAGACAAAGGAAAGAGTTCCGGGGAGCTGTATCTTTGAGGTGTAAGGTATCTCCACCACTTCATTGGCCTGTTTGGCAATACGCGACTCCGTGTTGGCTGTGACCACGTAAATCTTGCTTCTTCCGCTAAATTTATCCAGCAACCATTGGTAAACGATTGGCCTGCCCGATACAGACACTATCACAAGAATGTGAGGAGGGTCCCACTCCAGTAGGTCATAGGGATCGACGCACCTGAACCTCCCCCTGGATATGCCTTCTAGTGCTAGGCATGAGGCGTAGGAATCTCCAGCTCCAGTTATTACTCCGTCCTCAAGGCTGATAGATACATTTGGCCTCACGTCACGAATCCTTTTGGCCTCCTCCTCAAGAGCCTCAATAAACAAGGCGTATTGAAATAGGGTTTCTGAGTTAAAAGTGGTTTGTCTTGCTGAGAAAGTGCCTAGCCTCCTCCTTGGTGTTCGTCTCTTTCCTTATGTTTATAAGTCAAGCGAGCTTTACTCAACTCAAGGAAGAGTCTTGAAAATCTCGATTAAGGCGGGAATTGCGTATGGCAAAACTGGCGTGTTGAGGGATGTCCACCTAGGAATAGATGGATCCAAGCTGGTAGCAATGACGAAGGAAGAGCCTGAAGACTTTGAAGATGCCGAACTAGTTTTAGGGGGAAGGGATAGAATTGTCTCGCCTGGGCTTATCTCAACTCATACCATCCTTTCGCTTTACCCCTTTAGGTATTCAATTGTCTCTGGCAAAAGGAACGCCAATGAGATAGTGTCCTCTATGACTCAAAGTGACGCTTACCATTTCGCTATTCTGGGTGCCTATCATCTTTTGAGGGTTGGTGTTACCAGCGCGGTAACGGCAGATCCCTATCCTGAAAGCGTGGCAAGAGCCATGATTAAGGTAGGGATTAGACCCATAATTGCCGTGAACGTGGGTTGTAGCTGGGGTCCATCTGACTGGAAGAGGGAGTTTAAGGTCCTTCGAGAGAAGTGGAGTGGCGGAGAAACTAGGGTTGTTCTCAAGGTATGTAGTGACGATGATTTGGACGAGGTAATTGCCTTATCCAACGAGTTCAAGGTTCCTGTTCTTGTGGATAGGTCGGTCAGCCTTTCGGGGAACACACCAAACAAAGTCATAGCCCTAGGAGGCGGATCTAGGGGGGACCTGTCTGTAATAAGGCAACGCGGTTTCGGCCTGTCATTTCTCCCGTCAGTGGAGGTATGTAAATTCACGTTAGGGTCCTATTCTCCTTCTATTGCCCTAGATCTTAGTTTGAGATATGATCCAAGGGCAGAACTAGGATTTGCTGTTTCCAGGCTACTTCTTACCCCGGATGAGGCCTTCAAGTCAGCAACACTTTGGGGTTACAATCAACTCCTCATGAATTATCCGCTAGAGATAGGGTCGACCTCAGACTTAGTGATTTACCAGGTGAATGAACCACCATTCTACCCTCTTGATTTGACATCGCCGTACGAGACCCTACTTTTCTCTACCGGAGTACCAGAGACTGTAATTGTGGGTGGCGAGCCAGTTCTTGACGGAACTGTTCCCCTTAACGTAGGTAGCAAGGACATAGAGGAGGTCCAGGAGATTATCAATGAGTTTGGAGAGAGGTCGCATCTGGAAAAGAATTGAGATAGTGGGAGATATAGCGGTAATTCCCATACCCTTTGATTTCGAAATGAACGAGCTTAGGGCCTACGCTGACGGGGTAATGAGAAAGACTAGGGTCAAGTCCGTGTGGGGTAGGAAGAGGGATGTGTCTGGGATATACAGACTTCCCACATACGTCCACCTTGCTGGAGAGAACAGGAGTGATACTATCTACAGGGAACATGGATGTTCCTATTACCTAGATTTGAGGAAGGTCTTCTTCTCGGAGAAGTTATCCTATGAGCACAAGAGGATAGCTGAAAAGGTCAGACCAGGCGAGAGGGTCGCTAACCTCTTCTCAGGATTTGGTCCAATCTCTATTCTAGCCTATAAGCTGAGGAAACCTGCAGTTGTTTACTCCATCGACATTAATCCATATGCCTACTACTTCATGATGGTTAATGTAGAGCTCAATAGCGCTTACGGGGTAATACCCATGTACGGCGACGCCTTTGTCAGGCTGAACCAACTTGAACCCCTGGACAGGATAATCTCCCCGCTACCCGAGAGGGACAGAGAGGCATATGAACTCTCCATGTCAAGGCTAAAACCTGGAGGCTATCTCCATCTCTTCGCCGAAGTGGAGGCAAACCGGGATGAGGACCCTGTGAGTAAGGCTATGGCCTCCTTTCCAGGGGCGGTGGAAGGTAGGGTGGTGAGGAGCGTTAACCCCGGAAAGTATCACGTGATCCTGGACATAAGGAAGAACACCTGATCATATTAGGCTCTTAATCCATGAACCTGCGAACAGGGTAGCGTTTCTGAAATCCGTGAAGATACCTCTGGACTTCAAATGCCCTCTGAACTTGACTTCAACTAGGTATACGGCGTCATCGGAAACCTGCCTAGAGAAGTTAATCTCGTAATTTCCTATTCTAATCACCCTTCTTTGGCAAGCAATGACCCCGAGATTCATTATTTCCAGTTCCTCGAGGTCCATGAGTTATATTGAACCAGAAGGTATTAACTATTGTCTCACCTAATGCTTTTATTTGAGCCGGATCAGTAAACTGCAGATTAAGTTGTCAAGGACAGATCTCATTGAGACCCTTAAGTCTGGCAGGGTCGATTACGTTAGAGTGGAGTTCATAGACATCCTAGGCCATGTTAGAGGAAGGTCTCTTCGAAGGGCAGAGTTTGAGAGAGTCATGGCCCAAGACCTTGGAGTTCCCTACGCCGAGTCACTAGTCATGCTAGATTTTCAAGACAGACCATTAAAGTCAAGATACGAGGACATGATAGCCGTTCCTGACCCGCAGTCCTTTGTGATAATTCCCTACCTTGAGAGGACAGCAAGAGTGCTCTCCTTTCTCTTCTCACCAGACGGTTCCCCATTACCCTTCTGTACAAGAAGCCTTCTACAGAGGGCAGTAAATAAACTAGAGGAGCACGGTCTCAGGTTGGAAACCTCATTTGAACCCACCTTCTACCTGCTTAAGAATAATCAGGGTAACTGGGAGACTGCCGACATGGGAAAGGCATTTTCTCCGGAGGGGTTAATGGATCAGCAAGATTTCCTGAAGGATGTAATCAAGCACCTTGAAATGGTGGGCGTGCAAGTTGAGATGATAAACAAGCATTATGGTCCCGGGCAGTACGAGATCACCTTCTCCTCTGCAGATGTGATGAGTGCATCGGATTACCTGATAACGGCGAGAGAAGTAATCAGGGACGTTGCTAAACTTCACGGGAAGATGGCAACATTCATGCCGAAGCCCTTCGCCAATACACCTGGAAGTAGCATGGACATCTACCTCAAGCTGGTTAAGTCAAACGGTTCCGATGCCATGCTGGACCCCAACGACCCCAAGGGAGTGGGGCTGAGTAGAACAGCTTACGCGTTCTTTGGTGGAATTCTGGAGCACCTGGGATCAATTTTGGCTATAGCCTCTCCCACGATAAATTCCTACAAGAGGTTCAAGGAGTTAGTAACTCCGAACCTAGGTGGTATGGGTTCAGAGAGGCACTTCCTCCTTAGGATACCCAGTAATATAAAGGAGCAAAAGGCAATAGAGTTTCGCCTTGCGGATCCCTTAACCAACTCTTACTTGCTGTTGTCAGCTATCATCATGGCTGGGATTGAGGGCATTGAGAAGAATTTAGACGCCGAGGTCAATAACGTCGTAAAGAGCATTCCCAGAGACTTGAGGGAGGCCTTGAGCAACCTAGAAAGCGACACCTCCCTTAAGTATTCCCTAGGTGAAGAGCTAATAAGGGCCTTCCTTGATCTCAAAACGAGGGAAATAGACGAGTATGAATCGTTTGTAACCCAATGGGAGAGGGACGCCTACCTGAAGGCAGGATGGTAATGCGGGCTGCGGTTCTTAAGGAGTTTGGAAGACCCCTGGTCCTGGAGGACGTTCCTCCTCCAAACGTTTCCATGAGGGTGGGGGCTACTGGCCTATGTCACGGGGATTTACACGTCCTCACGGGTCAGTGGAGTTGGGATGTCCAAACTAGGTTACCCCTAGTCCTTGGGCACGAGATATCAGTGGTGGATGAGACTGGAAATACATTTCTCGTTTACAACGCCAAGGGTTGCGGTACCTGCAGGGAATGCAGATCCGGTTTTCCACAGTTCTGTGAGAGGGTTGAGGTTTTAGGCATTCAAAGAAATGGCGGATTTGCGGAGAGAGTTGACGTCACTGGTTTTCCCCTTGTCCCTGTTAGGGGTTCACCCCTTGAGGTTGCCCCCCTGGCTGACGCCGGTGTGACGGCGATGAGCTCTGTGGAGGGAATAACTGAGGGAAGCAGGGTTGCGGTACTTGGGACGGGAGCAGTGGCTTTACTTTCAATTCAACTTCTCAAGAACCTCAATTCCGAGGTGTGGGTTGTGGGTAGGAACTCACTGAAGCTGAAGAAGGCTAGGGAATTGGGGGCCGACGAGATAGTTTTCACTAAGGGGGAATATTCAACGGATCTCTCCGGTTCGGTGGGGTTGAGGAAGTTCGACTTTATCCTGGACTACGTGGGAAGCGACTTCACGTTGAGGGATTTGCCTTGGCTGTTGAGGAGGATGGGAGAGCTGAGGATAGTTGGCGAGTTTGGCGGGGAGCTATCTATCCCAGATCAGCTCCTAGTTCTCAGGGGGCTCAGGGTGAGGGGAATACTCTACGGTACTATGAAGAATCTAGTGGATGTGGTAAAGTTGTTTGAGGATGGTAAGCTGAAGACCTTAACGGTACCTTACCCTCTAGACGAGGTAAACCAGGCCATAATGGACCTAATGGAGGGGAGAATCGTGGGAAGGGCCGTGATTTATCCTACTTCCTCTTCAACCTAAGCTTGAAGGGAGACCTGCCCTCAATTTTCACGTCAATTTCTAGGAACTTCCTGATCACCTCTATGTTAGTCTCAGTGTGTTGTGTCAACAAGGATCCCGTGTACTCCAGATTCGCGAAGGCCGAGAAGGTCACCAGCATATCTCCCATGTGGGAGTCCACGGCAGCCCCAGTCTTCAACTCCTTAAGTAGTTCTGTGCCTGCCTTTCTACCTACGTTCTCTGCGGTAATTCCTTTCTCGCCTAGGCTACTGGCACCCATGATTGAAAGACCGTGGGCTGACAGCACTATTCCTGTGCCTCTACTTCCTTCATTACTTACCTCCTCCTCTACTTTTACAGGCACATTAAACTCCCTTAGGACTTCCATTGCACCTTGAATTTGCCTCTTCGCTATGTGCGCGGGGAGGGAGGTAACGTGCGAGACCCCTGTAATTTCCCTCAATTCGCCAAAGCTATCTAGCACCAGGTCCCTGGGCTCTCCCCTGAAACCGTAAACCTCGACCTCTCCCCCTCCCTCGGGGTAGTGGCCCCTCCTCTTTACCTCAATTTTCCCAGTGATACCCATCTTTTCCAAGAGGGGGATGAAAACGAGTCGCATGTAATCCACCGGGGGAGAGAGTGGCACGTCGGTCCCACCCCTAATTCTAAGGGAGATCCTCCTGTTAATCATCAGTGGAATACCGGTCATGGCTATTAGGGATACACTCCCCGCAGTCCCCACGTCCACGGTGAAACTCCCCTCCACAACCTCACCAGGCTCAAACTCAAGCTCCGTGGATCCAAGGTAATCTCCCCTGACCCTGGCGTTGGTGAGCATCTTCATTACCCTCACGCTGGTCAGATGTTGAGGTTGAAGGCCTGGATTCTTCCTCTTCGCCCTTATCCCTCTTATCCTAAACCCCTTCCCCGTGAGGGATGACAGGGCTAACGAGGATCTCAGGATCTGTCCACCGCCCTCACCGAAAGACCCATCTATCTCGAGCACGAAAGTAGATTCATGAAGGTCAAAATAAAGCCTATAGCCAACCTCGCTGGTCACGAAAGGCTCGTGGTCATTCCCCTTGCAGTGAGTGGAAAGTATCTCCTTGGACTAAACTTCTATGAGGACGTGGAGGGTGGCAGACTCGCTAGGTTTGTCCTAGTAGAGGACAAATACGGCGAGGTGAATGGCATCAAGTTGGTGGAGGGAGATAAGGTCATGGTAAGGGCAGAAGGTGTAAGGGAGGACATGGATAAACTGTCCAAGACCATAAGGATAGAAAGGTCTAGGGTCACAGAAAATATTCCCCTAATACTTAACCCCAGGATCGACGCAAGGATAGAGGGAGAGGACAGGGGAGTGAGGGGTTATCTCAATTACGTGAACAGATTTGGGAAGCCTGATCCAAGGAAGCTTGAGGGTTTGATAACCCTTTCAGTGGAGGAAGTCCTCTAGGGTTGAGGACTTAGTTATCTTCCCCAGCCTTACCCCTACCCTTCTCAGTTTCCTTTTATCGGACTCGAGAATCTTGTTTAACAACTCCTGAGCCACAGAGAGTGCCCTATCCTGGGAAACCCCGAACTTGAAACTCTTCCCCTTGCTCATTATATCCAAGTCCTCCATGATCGCCACAACGTAAATCTCCATGGGAATACCATCCACCTTGGAGTAGGCCTCCTCTATGGACCTCTTCAACGACGGAAGTATCCTATTTAGGTCCCTGGTATTTTCAGGTAAGGTGACGTATCTCCCCCTATGGGTTATCTCCCTAGATTCAACTGGATCATGATACGTGTTATTTGCCAGGCTCAACAGGTAATTGGCTTTACTCTTCCCCACAAGATTGACGAGTTCCCCCGATTTATTGACGACATCACCTAGTCTATTGATTCCGGCCTTTCTCAGGATCTCTTCAGTTATTTTTCCTACTCCAGGTACCTTGGATATGTCAAGGTTATGGAGGAAATCCTTAACCTCCTCAGGGTAGATAATCCCCAACCCATCTGGTTTATTCATATCTGCAATTATCTTTGCAACAACCTTGTTGGGGCCTATTCCCACGGTTACCCTGAGCCTTTCCTTCTTCAGTACTTCAGCCTTTAACCTCCTCGCCAGCTCCTTCGCCTCGTCAAAGTCCTTCACCCGCCTGGTTATATCCAGGTAGGCCTCGTCAATGCTGGCTATCTCCAGTTTATCCCCGTACCCCGAAATTATGTTCATAACCCTTCGTGATACCTGCTGGTATACTTCCTTTCTCATGGGAAGGAATATAGCATCTTTCCCGATCTCCTTGGCCTTGATTATGGGCATTCCAGCCTTAATTCCCAATTTCCTCGCCTCGTAGTTGGACGTTGCCACTGCTCCGCTGTCCTTCGTCCTCCCTGAGTAGACGCAAACAACCACGGGCTTACCTTTCAACGAGGGATTGAGGATCTCCTCAACCTGAGCAAAGAAATAGTCAAAGTCAACAAATAATACAATCATCTACAAATTACTTTTACTTCACTCTTTTTTAGTCTTTCTTCAACTTGCTCAAGTGTTGGTGAGCCAGTTCCACCAAGCCTTTCTACCTTAAGGGCTGAAGCCGTGATTGCAAATCTTAACGCGTCTTCCACAGGCTCGTCCTGGGAGTACTTTACGTTAAATGCTGCGTCAAACACGTCGCCCGCTCCCGTTGTGTCAACAACGCTAACCCTAAGGCCATTGGCTTCGCATTCAACTCCGTCCCCCAATACTGTGGCTCCTTTACTTCCTCGCTTTATCACCACCAGTTTAGCGTTAACCCTAGATCCTAGTCTCTTGTACTCAGCCTCGTTAGTGTAAATTATATCAACCTTCTCCCCACCGTACTCTGCAGCGTAAGGCCCAGGGTCATAGCTGACCAGTTTAGAGCCCTCGTCATACACAACTGACGTTGGGGGAACAGATGCGAAATGAACAACGTCAAACATTCCCCTCATCTTGCTTACGTCCTCGGCCGTTGGTATTAGTGAGTGGCTTTTCTTTCGGATCATGGATATCCTCCCATCCTCTCTCAAAAAGATGATGGTCAGATTTGGTTCAACGTCCACCTCTTCCACGTAGTCCAGTCCAACTCCCTCCTCTGCCAATTGCGTCATCAATGATTTCACGATGGGGGATCTCCCTATCTTGGCCAGTATCTTAGAACCGTGACCCAACCTGTGTGCACTCAGGGCGTAGTTAGTTGCAGCTCCCCCAGGAAAGATACCCATGGTGTCAGTGTAGAATGGGTGATCCGGTTCAGGTATTCTATCCGCCTTCACTATCACGTCAACGTTAAGCCTTCCTACTGAAAGGTGAACTGGTGTAGTCAGTTAGCCACCACCTCTTCACATTTCTGCCCCAAAGGTTATCATCACAGGGAAAAAGGTTGTTGGCTAGGCTATAAGGTTTCCCTCGCCCTTCACCCACTTCCTAGAAATTCCCGCCAGACCATTTACGCAACTTCAGAAGTTAAATTCAAAAATATCAACGTAAAGATCTAGTAGATGTCCCATGGCCGAGATAAAGGAAGTTAGGAAAGTTGAGACTGGAAGAGCAAGTATACATAGTCATATTACAGGTCTAGGTGTGGACGAAAATGGAAAGGCTAAGTTCAAGGCAGATGGCCTAGTAGGACAGCTCGAGGCTAGGGAAGCCGCCTGGGTGGTTGTGCAGTTAATAAAGCAGGGTAAAATGGCAGGTAAGGGCATCCTCCTCGTGGGGCCACCGGGAACTGGTAAGACGGCTCTCGCCGTGGGCATCGCCAAGGAATTGGGTGAGGATACACCCTTCAACACCCTCAACGCTTCGGAAATTTACTCGGTAGACCTGAAGAAGACCGAGGTTCTCACTCAAGCGTTAAGGAAGTCCATAGGCGTGAGAGTGAGACAAAGAAGGATGGTTTACGAGGGAGTAGTAAAGGACGTTAAGATGAGGATTGCCAGGAGCAGGATAAATCCCTACGTTCAGATTCCTAGGGAGGTGGAATTGAAGCTTGCCACAAAGGACGAGGAGAGGACTCTCACTGCTGGGGAAACCATTGCTGAACAGATTAGCAAGATGGGAATAAGGAAAGGCGACGTAATATGGATAGATGCGGAGACAGGAAACGTAGTCAAGGTGGGAAAGGCTAAGGACGTTGAGGGAGCTAAGACCTTTGACATAGATACCGCAAGGACAGTAGAGATCCCCAGTGGACCGGTCAAGAAGGAGAAGGAGCTCACTAATACGTTTACCCTTTATGACCTAGATCTAACACTCGCAGCCCAGAGCATCTCCATTACAGCGTTGTTTTCCCTTTGGAGCGAGAGGGAGGTGAGCCAGGACATTAGGAAACAGGTAGATGCCTACGTGAAGGACATGATTAACAAGGGTACAGCCGAGCTCATACCTGGGGTGTTGTTCATAGACGACGCGCACATGCTGGATATAGAGACTTTCTCGTTCCTCACTAAGGCTCTGGAAGCGGAGTTGGCTCCCATCCTAGTTTTAGCCACGAATAGGGGAACAACTAAGATAAGGGGTACGGACGTTGAGGCACCTCACGGCATGCCCCTGGATCTGCTTGACAGGCTTCTCATTATAACAACTAGGCCGTACAGTAAGGAAGAGAGCAGGGAAATCATTTCCATACGTGCAGAGGAATTAGACATCGAGCTGGAACCTGCTGCGCTAGACGAGCTCACAAACATGGCTGCTGAGGAAAGCCTCAGATACTCTATCCAGCTACTGGAGCCCTCGCAGGTGATAGCGAGGAAGGCCGGGAGGGGTATAGTTAAGGCAGAAGACGTCAAGGAGGCATCTAGGTTATTCAGTGACTTGAAGAGAAGCGTTAAATATGTAAAGGAGTATGAGAACCTATTCCTTAAGTGATGACTGGTCGACGGCTTGGACTTGATGACTTGATCGTTGCCGGGCTGAAAGGAAGTCCTTTAGTATTCTGTAGGTCATTCCCCAAATGATATAGCTCTGGTAAACAAAGTGATCCTTTTCCTCCTTTAATTCGCTGGGATGAACCCAAAACCACTTGTCCACCTCCCCATCTATCTTTACCTGGGGAGAGGTCGCATGTCCAACGAACACGGCAACCCGCATTTCCCTGTTGTGCGGAGAGTACATTCCAAGATAGCTCAAGTTTGTGGGCGTAATTCCTACCTCCTCCTGCGCCTCCCTCACAGCGGTAGTCTCACAGCTTTCGTTTCCCTCCCTGTGCCCGCCTGGAAGCGCCATGTGTCCGCTCCAAGGATCTCCCTTCTGATCAGCCCTCTTAATTAAGAGGAATCTCCCATCATCCCTGAAAATCAAGACTACTGCCGCATCGCACTCCATAGGTAGAATATTGGTAACATTCGTTATAAAGCATTAAAGTAACAATAGGATCTAAATAAACAAGACAGATGTTTAGATGTAAAACCTTGGGACTATGGCCTTCCTGTGCCTCAGGATCTTTGTGGATATCTGCAAATGTTCCTCCATTACCTGCCTGGTGAAAAGGCTACATATACCAGTGTCCATTACCCGCGTCATTGCTTCTCTAAGCGTCTTAGAGGCCTCATCGACGTTAATACCCTTAACTATTTCCACCCCTTCCTGTAGTGAGTCCCTTGTTGCCCAAAGATCAAACCTTGTTACGGGGTTATAGAGTATCTGTTCCACATAGTAAAGTGGTTTCCAGGCGTCTAAGGTATGACCGTGGTCTATGATTAGACCTTTTCCATCCTTGGCCAACACATGTTCCCTCTTGAGATCCACATTCAGAAGAAACTCTTCGAAGGGTAAGGCCATCCCTAGCTCGAAAAGATTGGTAACGTTATTTCCCTCAAATTCCTCTAGACGATCCATGGAGAGGCCGTATCTACCATCGTCTAATTTAACTAGCTCGACCTCGTTAATTGGAAGGCCAAGGGACTTTCCCAGGGCTGACGAGAAGATCTCTGATGAAATTTCAAGGGCTACGTGAATGTCCTTTTCCCGTTTTGGCATTTTAATAAATTTCACTCGATGCCAACCAACCGAAAGTAGAAAAAATTACTTGTTCTGGTCATGTAGCAGATCCTTTCAACTCTTAAATTATCGAGTTATTCCGTAGAAATGTTTCGGTGTCACTATAACCATGTACTGATCGAGGCATGCCTAAAAGGTAGTAAAAAATAAATGAAATGCTAGCTTAGTGTATTACCCATGAGTTCTACTAGACCACTAATAAGAATCCTTGTTCTGCTAATAATAATTGGAGCCTTAGTTTACATTCTTCATGTTATTTTATCAGCGTTCATCGCTTCTAATTCCAAATTGGTGCCATACGTTAATGATGTGCAGCTCGGATTGGATGCTGCTCTCGTAGGAATAGGAGGCTACGTTGTCATTAGAATCATCAAATACGCTTTAGAGAACTACTTGGCCTCAAGAGCCGATAAGGTGACCATGAGGACCGTATCTCTTGTCGTAGATCTCGTGCTATACACTCTCTTGGTGTTGGCAATCCTCTCAGCCCTAGGGGTGAATCTAACTGGTGCAGCCATAGGCGGTGCGGTGGGCGGTGTGGCCATAGGTTTAGCTGCTCAAACTGTTGTCTCCAACATTCTATCTGGGGTTATGGTCACATCAAGCAGAACCTTGAGACCTGGAGACGCGGTTATACTACAGTCGTGGATTTGGTCTCCACCCATAGTTGGAGAGGCCGAAAGGGTCACCCTTCTCTTTACAGAGGTCAGGACTATCTCGGGAAATTTGGTTAAGGTTCCAAACTCGGCATTCCTTGGAAACACCGTGTTCACCAAGTTAAAGGAGGATGGGTCATTTTCCTATCCCTACGAACTCACGGTTAATGCTGACGTGCCAGGTAACCTTCTGTTGGAGAAAGCACGCAACCTCATCGAGGACGAGTTCAAGAGTATGAAGGCCCAGCCACCGGAGATATCATTCTATAACAAGAATGGTTCAACTAATGTTTTCCTAGTTATGATAAGGCTTGATGAGATGAAGAACCTTACCCGTTACCTTGACGTTGTAAACAAAGCCTTCGAAAGAGCTTACTGGGAACTCAAGGGTAAATAGACCAAAGTATTTCCTGTCTCTTCCTCTAATCGTCTGAAACATTTACCGCTACATGACTTTAAATACTAAAGATATATCTTTAGCAACCATGACATCAAGGTCTTTGTACATTACGTTAATAGCTGGACTATTGCTTCTTGGAACATTTTTCGCGACTGTTCCAGTGGATTACGGAATAGGAATTTCCTCTCCTCAGTTGCACTTTATAATGTACGCCAGACCCCTAGAGGAACCATTGGCTCCTGGAATGACAGATGTCCCAATCAACTTCACTTTGATTAATGCCAACAATTTTGCACTGTATGATGTTAATATCTCAGCATTTAGCGTATATCCCTTCACCCTTATAAATTATTACAATAATACACAAAATACATCAATACTTCAATGGAATCCAGGGCAGGTAATCAACGTAATTTACTACTACAATATTAATACCTCCGCCTCTAACGGAGTCTATAATATAAGCCTGAAGGTCGCAGGACCAATTTCGATATTTCACAAATTCCATGAGACTGTCAATGCCTCTGTCGCCATCCTAGGCTACACCAGGGCATCAGTTCAGGCAGTTTGGGGTTCTCCCTCCTCGCCTCAACTGGTCGCACCTGGTGACAACAACGTTCCCATAACACTCATCATAGACAACCAGGGCAACGTGGAGATGTCCAACGCCTCTCTTCTCCTAACCTCAACCTACCCCATCAAGTTCATGCAGAACTACCTCAACATAGGCTACTTACCGCCAGGACAACCCATTGAGGTCACAACCTATGCCTCGGTTTACCCCAACGCGACCACGGGAGTATACCAGGTCCCCGCCCAAATCCAGTATTTCTCACATTCCAGGATAACTACTACGATATCTATTCCAATTACTGGTTACGCTAATTTCTCCGCCACTACAATCTGGGGAAGTACATCTAATCCCCTGGTGGCCGGAGCTGGGAGTGCGAGGCTTCCGCTCACCATAATACTCAACAACCTGGGCGACGTCAATGTGGACAACGTTTCAATTACCTTCCCTCAGAACGAGTTCCCATTACATTTCCTGCAAACTAGCGGTTACCTTGGCATAATACCTGCAGGACTTTACTCAGAAACTACGCTGACTGTCTCGGTGTACTCTAACGCCTCTCCTGGCGTGTACTATGTTAAGGGAACTATAAACTACTTTGACGAGAAGCAAACCATTTACGTACCTGTCGCCATCCTAGGCTACACCAGGGCATCAGTTCAGGCAGTTTGGGGTTCTCCCTCCTCGCCTCAACTGGTCGCACCTGGTGACAACAACGTTCCCATAACACTCATCATAGACAACCAGGGCAACGTGGAGATGTCCAACGCCTCTCTTCTCCTAACCTCAACCTACCCCATCAAGTTCATGCAGAACTACCTCAACATAGGCTACTTACCGCCAGGACAACCCATTGAGGTCACAACCTATGCCTCGGTTTACCCCAACGCGACCACGGGAGTATACCAGGTCCCCGCCCAAATCCAGTATTTCTCAGGGAAAGAGGTGATCAGTACCTTCATCACTGTTCCCATAGTTGGTTACGAGACTTTCTCAGTATCCAGCGTCTGGGGATCCACCTCTTCACCCTTGACCGCTGCACCAGGTCAAACTAATCTTCCCTTAACCTTCATTGTGAGAAACCTAGGTGATGTAAATGCGCTCAACGTTTCGCTATACGTCAGTAGTTCGGAGTTCCCCATTCAATTCACCCAGAATTCTCTTATGATAGGGATAGTTCCAGCAGGTCAGATTAACGAAGGTACAATAACCGTGAACGTATATCCCAACGCGACGCCTGGGACGTATTACATACCAGTGATTATGCATTATAGTCAAGTTAATGTAACTGAGTACGTTCCGGTTACCGTTTACCCACCTAAGATAGCTCTCTCACTTTTCACCGTGCCACCTCAGGTATTTCCAGGATTTTATGATGTGAGGGTTGAAGGTGTAATCACCAATTACGGAACTGCCACGGCACAGAACTCGTATGTCCTACTACAGTCGCCCTTCCCAGTGGTTTCTCAAGACAATCTGACTATTGGGGCTATCCCTCCCGGTGTGCCCATAAATGTGTCCTTCCTCATTAACGTACCGGACTCTGTCAGCCCAGGGCAGTACCACCTTAATTTCACAGTATTCTACGATGGTGGGAGTTACACCAAATCTTACTCCTTGACAGTATATCCTAAGGCCAATCTAACAATAGTTAAAGTAATATATCCATCCTTACAGGCAGGTGATACTAAAGTCCCCATTACCTTGATTGTTAAGAATGTGGGTAACGCAACTGCCAAGAACGTTAAGGCAATACTTGGAACTTCTGACGTAATATATCCTCACGTGAGTTCATCCAATCCCTTACAGGGCTTGACCGCGTCTGAGTCGAGTTTAGGTGATATAGGTCCTGGACAAGAGATTAACGTTACTTACGTGGTCGACGTAAGCGGAGGAGCATCTGTTGGTTCATATCCATTGACGCTGACACTAGTTTGGAACCAGACAGGATCCCTTGTCCCATTCGTTCAAAATGATCACTTCTTCGTCACTGTAACGCCTCCGTTGACATCAGTGATCGTCCAGAACCCTGCATTTTACATTGCCATTGTTGTAGTGATTATAATCATTATAGTTGTTCTAATTTTGCTCAGAAGGAAGAAGTGACAACATTTTTTATCTTATAATTTCTATTTTTATTCATGGCAGCTGAGTACTTGCTAAAGCTTATGGCATTTATAGCTCCAGCATATCCTAGCCTATCCGTGGTACTTGCATTTCTATTCTACTTTGCCATCATCGCCCTGACTGGGATAGCGGTGTTACTGTCATGTCTCAGAGGGTAATCTTCCTGCTGGTGATGGTCTTGGCATTATTACCAGTTGCAATTTCACAGGTCAGTGCAACATTCTACTATAACGGTACAGTCATACTATATTTTAACAAGCCCGAATGGATTCTCATTCCAAGCAATTGGACCCTCGCCACATCACAGGGAGTAGTGGAAAAGGGGCAATACGTCTACCCTATTAATACCTCGGAGATCGAGTTTCACGTTAAGACCAAGGGAGTTATACAGATCTCTCAACCCAATATAACCTCAGTCTCGGTACTTCTTCCCTTGAACTCCAAGATCACCTATATGTCCCCCACTCCAGTGTCCCTCAATGAGGAAGGACAATACGTAAATATCACGTTTAGTGGGGGTAATGTTACCGTCCTGTACTACGTCATGGATCAGAATCCATTCCTAAACCCTTACATTTATACCACGGGAGTGAGCAGTGGAGTAACAGCTTACTTGGCCTATTTGCTTTGGAGACGAAGACCATCCCCTCAAATTACCCCTCCCAACGAGCTAGATGATAGGGACATGAAGATACTCGATGCCATAAGGGCAGGGGCTGATAACCTAAATAAGATATCAGAGTTGTCACTCCTCCCGAGAACCACGGTGTATAGGAGGGTGAAGAAACTAGTAACACTAGGACTCGTGGAGGAGATCAGGGAGAGGGGAAAGGTTAAGTACGTGATAAAAGGTGGTGCAAAATGAGAACCCTCATTGTGATTGTTCTCTTGGCCATTTCCCTAGGTTTTACAGTGTTCTCCTCGGTGAAATTGATTTCCACGACGACCCCGACTTCAACACCTCAAGGCCACCCCTTCAATCTCAATTTCACCGAAACGTTTGTTGTGGACCATTCTGGAAGATATCTACTGAAATTGAGCACTAACAGTACAATAAAGTCCCTTTATGTTATTGCGATACTAGACCTGTCAAAGGGAGATCATAGGACCGTTGTACTAACTTTATCGTCACCGTCAGATTTGGTGGAGCTTCATAAGGGAATATACGAAGTTCAATTTTACGTTACGGGAATAGCTAACGGGAATGTGACAAAAACGCAACTGGAACAAAGTATTAACTTGTCCATTGTATACCAAGGAGAGCATGACGATTAATAAAGAACAGCTATCTTGCAGTTATTTACGAACTCCTTCACGTATTTTAGATATTCCTGAACATCATCCTGCTGAAGGAACTCGAATATATACCCGTCATAGTGTAGTCTTTTTCCAATCTCCCACGCATTTCCTATCCATTCACCAAGGATGTCCTCTAAGTAGATCGGAAGTTCCCTTAGTTCCTTTCTTATCCCGAAGTAGTCTGCCAAGGCCTTAATGCCCTCAACTATTGCCTTGAACAACATTTCGCTAGCTAAAACATGAGAGGCCTTTAGTGTTTCTCTGGCCTGCTCGACGTAAAATTCAGCGGTATCTAGTCGTATCTTCACGATTTCCTGGACGTCCAGTTTTCCCTCAAGCGCATCATTGGCTTCGTTTCGAGCCTCCTTCCCAATTTCAATTATCGCTTCGGGTAGTTTCACATAAATATAGTTGAATGGCAGGATCTTATAAGAGGGATCATGAAATATTACTCTTTCCCTCCCCTCTTCGGGATATTAGGCCCTGAATCACTCCTACCATGACGAGAACTATACACGCTAAGATCCCCACAACCAGTTCCTCTCCAACCTCAAGGTAAATGGAGTAAAGGCCTACCATCATGAGAAGGGCTGAGAGAATCCCCGGAAAGGACTTGAGAAGGCTTAAGGCTAGCTTATTCCTGATCTTGGGAAGGCCTAGGGAAAGCGAGGCATGTGTGGTGAAGAGTGCGGTTAACGAGCCCAGGAAAAAGTATTGATACCACTGCACTAGATTCCCCAGACCAGCTATTACCCCGTTTATTCCCAGGAAGAGGGAACCCACAATGAGGGTAGACTTTGGTAAGTTGGTTCTAAGCAGGGAAAAGGTCAGTCTAGATAAGGCCACGTAGGCTGCAATTAGGGAGCCAACTAAACTATTCACAGTAAGTAATAGCATTGCTGAGGCAAAGGATTCTCCCATGTACTGATTCGCGACAGTAAGACCGGGAAAGCCGGTATTGGCTAAGTTTTCAACTCCCTGAGTTGAACCTCCAGCTATTACGAGGTAAATCGAGGAGAACACTATGGCTCCGGAGGCAAGGAGAAATGCCAACAGGTAAGACTTGCTTACAGTCTTTCCCTTTCCTCTAGCCTCCTTCCCCAGGAAGAAGGCAGCACCACCACCAGCTATCGAGAAAGAGGTGGCCATGGCCCCGCTTAACACCTGAGACAGTCCCGCGGAGGGCGTTAACGGGACTAGGGAAAGCCCCCTATGTGCAATCACCGTTATGCCCAGAACCACGATTACGGCAATCTCCACCAGTGAAGTTACTAGACTATAGTAAAGCGGTGGCCTGATCCCGGTAATCATGAGCAGTACTATAGCTGATGGAAGCACAACCTCCATTAACCGGTCTATGGAAATCGGTGCTCCTAGAAGAGGGAGAAGCACTCCGGTAGCGTAAGTTGAGGTAGATATCAGGTAAAACATGTAACTCCCCCAGTACATCCATCCCAGAATAGTTGCAACCCTTTCAGGGTACATATGTCTAGAAAAGGTGTAGGTCCCTCCCTCAGATGGGAAAAACCTCGAGAGCTGATATCCCACATAGACCCAAAGGGAGTACATCAACACGCCCAGTATTGAGGCAATACCACTAGAGGTTCCAGCCAGGAGAAGAGTAGCTGTTAGGTAAGCCGCCGTCGAGCTTAGAGGAGCAATGGATGCCAAGGACTGACTGAAAACTAGGTAGGCAGGTAGCGAGGATTCCCTTATTTCGAGCCTTTTGGATAGGCTAGCCATATGATCTAGATCAGGCTCTCCAATATAAATCTTGCTGATAACTATCTCAAGTAAACATTATTTTCTTGGTGGTACAAGTAAAGTTGAGTTGAAGATTTACTCCCTTCTCCTCCTAGGTTCTGCCGTTTGCCTAGCTATCGGAGGATATCTCCTGGTAGGAACTGTACCCTCCCTGTTATCCGTGTCCACCTACGTGGTCGTGTTAGTTCTCTTGATCCTCTCGTATCTTATTGAGAGGGGGATTACATGGGCCCTAAATTTAGGGGTAATCTTGGGTATCATGGCCATACTCTCCTCATCCTTGTCCCAGGCCCATCTACAGGCCCTTTCACAACTAGGTTCTTCTCCTAGGATAACACTCCTAGATATACTCATGGTGATGGGCTTCTATGTTTTCCCCATTGCCTATATTTCGCTCTGGGTTAAGGATAGAGTATTTAGGAGATCTCGAGGGATGCTTGAACAAGCTAAGAAAGATTGAAATATTCAGCTTTACATAAGGTTGTAGTTATGAACGTAATTAGCTCCGATGCTAGAATAGCGGATCTCCTTGGATTACTTTCGATTCTCCAGAATATATTTGGTGGAAAGGCAGACCTATATCAAATAGAGAAGGAGATGGAGGTAGACGTAGACGACCTAATGCCCATTGTTTATGCAGCGAACTCCATGGGCTTTGCCACCGTGGGTGAGGGTGACATCATCATAACGGACAAGGGTGCAGAGTTTCTTAAGTCCAACATCAGAAGAAGGAAGGAGATTCTCAAGGAGAGCTTGGTTAAGACCGAGCCCTTCATGACCGCAGTTGAACTCGGAGAGTTCACGCTAGACACCCTCATGGAGGCCCTGGAAAAGAAGGGAGTTCAGGCGTACAATAAGCCTGAAGGAAAGTATGAACTTCAATTGATTCTGCTTGAATGGGGTGTGTACTCGGGATTGATCTCCAGGGTAGATGAAGATACATATAAGGTGAACTACGATAAATCGTAATTCAAGCAACTCTTTTAAATGAATTAGAATAAATCAGGGTTATGGAACCTAAGGAGGTACAGCATAAGACAGAAGAGGCTGACGTATTCAGAACCAAGGTCTTTGGCGTTCAGGATGGATTAATAGGGGTAGGAAGCATTGCCCTTGGCGCAGCTGGTTTCTCCCACGATTCGCTTCTTGTCCTGGTTACTGGCCTCATAGCTACAATAGCGCAGGCCTTTTCTATGGGCGTGGGTGAGTTCATCTCCACCAGGGTGAGGATGCAGGTGTTCAACAACGAGATAAAGAAGGAAGATTACGAGATCCAAAATTTTCCAGAGAAGGAAAAAGGCGAACTGATCACCTTCTATGAGGAAAAGGGATTCTCTAGGGAAGAGGCCGAGAAAATAGCTGATATACTCATGAGGAACAAGGATGTTGTACTTAACGAAATGATGATTCATGAATTGAAGATCTTTCCAGAGGAATTTGAGAGACCGGCTAAGCTTGGGTTAATCATGGCTATCTACCTTGTGATAGGCGGTGTAATACCCCTAGTTCCCTTTGGAATAGACTTGATGTTCAAGATAGGTTTCGACGTAGCGGTGGTTTTGTCGGTAGCTCTCATTCTGATAACGCTCAGCGTGTTTGGTTCCGCATCGACTAAGTACACTGGTCTACCCAAGTGGAGAGGAGCTATGGAGCAGATAGCCACAGGGCTCCTGGCCTTGATAGGAAGTTACTTGGCGGGATACGCGCTTTCCCTGGTATTTACTATCCCTCCTGGTCTATTCTGAGGAGCGAGGCAAGGTTTCTGGGTATTTTAGCAGGTGAGTTATCCTGGGCAAAGAGCTCCCTTCTTTTGGCCTCCAACTGAAGGGTCTCCCTCCCCAGTATTTCAGCGGCCGTGGTCACCTTTACTCCAGAGGATTTCGCTACGTCATACAACCCTGAGAGTACCTCCCTATATTTTAGGTCCCTGAGAACGTGATGATCCACTACCATGGTTTCCAGCCCTGATTTCGCCAGCCTCTCCATGTTCCTCACCGAGACCTGTAACTGATCCTCGGTAAGGGCTCTGCCAACCAGGTAACTGAGGGGCCCATCTATAACAAGGAAGTTGGGCTTAGTTTCCAGGGTGAACTTTACGTGCTCCTCACTAGGGACTCCCTCGACGTCAGAAGTGAAGAGGACCGATGAGTCACCATCCTTAATGAAAACTTGGATAACGTAACCCAGCCTGACGTCAGCTCCATGCGGAACTGGATGCGAGACCAGGATTCTAGTATTACCGAACCTGTATTCCTTGCCGTCTGCGTAAGATATCTCCTTGGGCAGGTCCTTTATCGCCCTGAGGAACTTAGGTGCCCTGACCTTGCCCTGACTTGGGTTAATGTAGGACTCAGGGTTCTTGACCAGGACCACCTTATCCCTGTATATCTCCTTTGGAACGACGTAGCCTGGATCGTGATGATCGTAATGGTAGTGCGTTACTATCAATACGTCTGCCTCCCTGGCCTTCTCCGTGATTTTCTTAGCAAGTTCCACAAGGGTATCAACCTCGATCCTATGGGGAGGTAGCCCATATCTCCTAGGAGCTAGAGACACTGCGGGGTCTATGAGAATTCTCACGTCCTTAGTCTCCACAAGTGTTGCCTGTGACCTAACCCCTAGACTCTCAAATGCTATTGGCTCTATTTTCATAGTGTAGTGATAACATCAAATAATTTTTAACTTTAGGTCAAGTATTAAATCAGAATCAAGGTTGGTACATCTGAAATATTTTAGGGGTCTGCTCATCTCCGATCACTACGCGCCATCACTGAGTTGGAACGAGGAGTTTAAGGCTTACATTGCCCCAGCCTACAGGTATTATCAGGTGCTTGAGTACTTCAGACAGGGAGGGATAGAGGTCAAGGATGAGGTAATGGACCCCATCCCCTTTCCTCTCGTGAAGGACTCCCTGAAACTTAGGGATTATCAGGAGAGGGCCATGAAGGCTTGGATGTCCAAGAAGAGGGGAGTGTTGGTATTACCCACGGGTGCAGGCAAAACAGCCTTGGGCATAAAGGCTATTGCCAATCTTAGGGTGGCAACACTCGTAGTGGTTCCCACGATAGAGTTACTTCATCAGTGGGGTGATAGGATTAGGGAGTCCCTGGGCGTTGAGCCGGGAATTGTGGGAGGAGGAGAGGAGAACATTCAGGGAATTACCGTGATTACCTACGATTCTGCCTACACAAAGGTGGAGAAGCTGGGTAACAGGTTTCCTCTCGTAATATTTGATGAGGTGCATCATCTTCCCTCAACAGGTTACATTAACATAGGGGAGTTGATGGCCTCACCCTACAGGATGGGACTAACTGCTACTCCGGAGAGGGAAGATGGTAGGCATGTCCTCCTGAGGGAGGTAGTGGGTCCCATCCTAATCAGGCTCTCTCCATCACAGCTAGCAGGGAAGTACCTGGCAGAGTTCAAGGTCGAGAAGATTTATGTGGAGCTAACCCCGGAGGAGAGGGAAATTTACGAGAAGCTAAGGAACAAGTTCACCTCCTTTCTGAAAAGGAGAAAAATAAGGATGGCCGGCCCGAAGGACTTCCAGAGATTCATCTTCATGGCTGGAAGGGATAAGGAAGCTAGGGAGGCCCTACTGGCCTGGAACGAGTCATTGAGGCTTGCTGTGAACTCGGAAAGTAAACTGATCAAGTTAAGGGAGATCCTGAAGGAACGCGCCAATGAGAAGATCATCATCTTCACAAGGGATGTGGACATGGCCTACAGGGTCTCTAGGGAGTTCTTAGTTCCCGCGGTTACCTACCTCACGTCGAAGGACGAAAGGCAGGAGATCCTTTCCAGGTTCAAGAACGGTGATTACAGGGTGATCGTTGCATCCAATGTCTTTGACGAGGGTGTAGACGTTCCCGATGCGAGTGTGGGCATAGTTTTAGGCGGTTACGGAACATCCAGGCAGATGATGCAAAGGTTAGGGAGGATCTTGAGGAAAAAGGAGGGAAAGGTTGCCACTCTCATAGAGATTGTGACCAAGGGTACCACTGATCATAACTTGAGCAGGAGGAGATCCAGTGCTACCAAGTGAACTTGCCAGGTTCAGGATTTACGGAGACGTTATCTATCCCTCATTCGCTGGGGAAAGGGAAGTTGAGCTAGTCAAGGAGATGATTCCCTTCTACAGGGTTGGGATCACGTACGGTGAGGTTGAGGAGAACGTAAAACTCATGGAAAGGATGTACGGTAAGACGACTCAGGGAGCTAAGCTGGTGAGAGGTCTTCATAGGGTCATCTCGAGGTACCTTAACCTATCTGGTGAGTCTCCCGTGGATCCCAGGAAGATAAGGGAGGAGCTCTTTGCTAAGGGACCTGCCCTGACTCCAGAGGAAAGGGAAAGGAGACTAAGGGAGGTAAGCGGAAGGCTAGGGGTAGACGCGGAGAGATTCATGTTTGGGGATATGGACGAGAGCAAGGTAATCTCCAGGGTTGAGATACCGCCTCCGGAGGACATAGTTAAGGAGTATAACCTTTCCCTACTGCAGACAATACTTTTCAGGTCGTACAAGGTAACCTTGACCACTGAGGGGAACTGGAAGGAACTTCTGAGAACTGTAAAGAGGCTTGGGTTGATGTATACTGCGTACTCTAACCCCGTGAGGATAGAGGTGATGGGTCCCTATACCCTTCTGAAGCCCTCAGAGAAATATGGAAGGAACTTGGCCATTCTAGTTCCTTACGTAATTGGGACTGGAGGATGGAGCATTGAGGCTGAAATCATTCTAGGAAAGAGGAAGAGAAGGGTTTACCAGATGAAGGTTAGTAATAATGAATGGATTGGAGGAAGGCCAGAACAGGGAAAGCTCTTTGATAGTTCAGTGGAGGAGGACTTCTACTGGAACTTCAGGGGAACAATCAAGGATTGGAAACTGGAAAGGGAACCTGGACCGCTCGTGGTCAACGGCAGGATATTCCTCCCCGATTTCCTAGCTATCAAGGACGAGATAAGGGTCTACCTTGAGGTTGTGGGCTTTTGGACAGAGGAATACCTAAGGGAGAAGGTTAAGAAGCTTCAGGGAACTCAAGCTCTCGTTATACCCATTGTAAGTGAGGAACTTGGATCAGGTAAGATAGGCGATTTACCAGTTATTACTTTTAAGAGAAAGATTGATCCAACCAAAGTTTACCGTGTTTTAAGGGAAATTGAGCAGTCGCTCCCAACTAAGAAGGTTGAATATGAGCTAGATGGGAGTGACGTAATATCCATAAAGGAGCTGGCGATGAAGTACGGTATTTCTGAGAATCTCCTCCGAAAAAATCTGAGGGAATTTCCAGGTTACGTTCTTCTCAAAAACTACTACGTAAGCCAGAAGCTTATGGAACAACTCTCCAGGGAGAATTTTTCAGGTAGAAAACTTCAGGAAGTCGTGAAGGAGAGAGGAGATTTCATAACTGAGGTCTTGGATAAGCTAGGATATAAGATAAAGTGGATAAACATTGCAGACGCGGTGATCACAAAGTGAAGGCAATGATACTTGACCTTGACGGAACTCTCGCCACAACAGCCCTTCTTCATAAGGAAGCTTGGGAACTGGCCATGAAAAGGTTAGGAATTAACGCAAACGTAAATCTTGATCTGCTCATGGGAAAGAGGACTCTGGACATAGCGAAAACTCTGGCGGGGGAAAGGTACCAGGAGCTTTTCGAGGTTAAAAATGATATATTTGATGAGCTGGTAGCAAGGAAGGCGATGCCTTTGCCCTGTGCTAGGGAGATGGTTGAAAGGGCAAGATCAAAGGGATATTCCATAGCTGTGGTTACCTCGTCACTGAGAAGGTCAGCCTCTAAGAGTTTAGGGGCTATAGGCGTGACCCCAGATTTACTAATAGCTGGGGACGACGTGGAAAAGGGCAAGCCCGATCCCTTCCCAGTTGTTTTGGCACTCCAAAGGCTTAGAGCATTGCCTGAGGTTAGCGTGGGAGTAGGTGATACACTTCACGATTTTCACGCGTTTAAGGGAGCAGGTCTTGGTAGGATCTTCATTCTGAAGGGAGAGTTGGGCTTGGATCTGTCTTGGATAGCGAGTCAGGGAGCCACTCTTGTGGATAGTCCCTGCAACGTGATTAAAGCCCTTGATTTGTGAGGGTGATGAAAGAGTTTTTTATGCTAAGCCAGAGCAATAGCTAATGAATAGAAACATCGTCATAGGTATAATAGCGGTAGTTGTAATAGCACTTGCTGGACTTCTAGCCTTCCAGGAACTTCACCGTGCCCCATCAAATCTTGCCTCTGCCTCGAGCGAGCCAACCCTGCCAACTCAGAGCCAGATAAGTCAGGGCATTGCTGGAAATTGGAAGATAATTTCCATGGGTGAGATCAACTCATCGCAGTTACTTTCCGGGATGTACCCCAATGCCCTTTCACTTTACCAGGAATATGTAGAGCTTGCAGGTTCCAATTCAACGGTAATATCCATTTCCATCGTTGCCTATTCAGGTCAGCCTAACAGCACAACTAGTCTTCCACATGCTGTAGTAGGGCATTACTTGGTTGAGGTAAATGCTACAGGCAACGTTTCTCCAACTATCCAAGAGAGCTTTCTAGCCTTAGCTAAAGCTGATCTCACAGGTGGAAATGGAACTAAGCTATCAGTTCCAAGCTTCATGTATCCTAGCACTTCATCTTTACCCCTAGTTGAGTTCGCAGTCAGCAACCTAACTTCTCAACAGGGAACTTCACCCAATATTCAGCGTATTATCTGGGTACTACATCGACAAGTGGGGAATCCTTGGGGGTTGACATATTACATGGTCCAAACTCCACGGCGCTATATAACTACCTTTATTCCACAACTCTAATACCCTCAAACGGCTCAACCAAGGGATCGTCGCTTGCGGTGAACGGATCCCTAAATGGGATCAAGTACTTCAATCTTTCCGTGAACGGGACCTTTGGGCAAACTTTCTACTATGTTGGACTTAAGGGAGAATACGTAATACTTGTTCAGGCTCAGCCAAGTCAAAACTTCCAGGCGTTTGAGTACATTGTGGACAGGCTCTAAAGCGATCTTTTCTTAACACTTCTTTTCTTTAATCGTCTCTCATTTATTAGTATTACCAATGGAAAGTAGCTACATTTTGACTATAAATAAAAACCTTTTTTTATTCATTACGAGTTGTTATCCAATCTCTCTCGATAAAATTTGGTCCCTTTAAAAGGGGTTTTTAATTAAGGTATTATCATGAGTACTACTTACCTTAGTATCGTAAGGTTTATAAACGTTGATAGCGTATTAACATTCAATGGCAACCAAAATAAAGTTCAAGTATAAGGGTCAAGACCTAGAGGTAGACATAAGCAAAGTAAAGAAGGTCTGGAAAGTAGGCAAGATGGTGTCCTTCACCTACGACGACAACGGCAAGACCGGAAGGGGAGCCGTTAGCGAGAAGGACGCCCCTAAGGAACTACTGAACATGATAGGCAAGAAGTAAAGACCCTTTTGATGAAATATTTCTTTTTCTTTTCTACTTTGGTTTGTTACGTTGCGCTTCTTTGTATCTTTATTATCTCAAGCATTAGATCATTGGATTTATACACTATTTTATAAGCCATGAGTTGAACCTATTTTGATCCAAATGAGAATAGCTCTCACATATGATAAGGAGAGAAATCTAAAACCGTTGGAGGAGTCGGAAATAATTGCTATTATTGATGAAGAAAAGAGGGAAGTGGAGCAATACGAGAATCCTGCCTACGCCATGAGCAAGGAAGCCACAATGGCTGCAATTCTGGAGTTGGAACCTGAGGCGATAATAGTCAAGAATCAGTTCCTTTGCCCAGGCTCTTACATGATGAGCTACGGAAGAATAAAGTATATTCCAACAACTTATAACACCCTGGATGAAATTCTCGAGCATCTAGAAGAGGTAAAGAAGGGAATTAGGGAAGACCTAGACGAAGAAATGTACGCAGAGGCATATCCCGAATAACCTTTTTAAAACATGCTTAAGGATATAACAAGGGTTTAGATGGCTCATCCATTAATTGGAATTTTGATTTTTATTTTATCCTTGATAATCGCGTGGGTTATAGCATCTGTACCTGTGTGGTTATCAGCTAAGCTATTCTCTTCAAAGGCTAGCCTAGGAAAGGCCATGGTTGCCACCTTTGTTGGAATATTGGCATTCTTGATCTTGGATAGACTGATCAGCCCATTCAGTCATCTTATTGCCTTGATTGTGGGTTTCATAGCTGTACTGTGGGTATTCAAGACCATTTTCGACGTAGGTTGGTTAAGCTCGCTGGGTATAGCGATAGTTGCCTTCGTGATCACGATGATTATCCTGGTTATACTGGCAGCGATAGGATTGGGCCTGTCGTTACTATGAAACTAGGATGGGCTAGGCTCTATCTTAGAGATGAAGAAACCTTCAGAATAGTCCAAGTGAGGATAGGTCCTCATGACCCTCATCCACACCTTTGACTTTCTATAACCCATGTGTAGGGGATCGTCAGTTATCTTAACTAGGTATCTCGAGAATTCCTCCATCTGTTTTTCCCCCTCCTCTGGGAATAATGAGCATGTGGAGTACACCACAGGAACGCCAAGCGAGACGGCTCTTTTCAATATCATTTTCTGAATCCTGACCAGTTTAAGGAGTTCCGCCTTGGTTAGACGTAGAGGTATGGATGGATCGACGTTCATAGTTCCGGAGTTGCTACAAGGAGCATCTATGAGGACCTTGTCTGCATGAGTAACCTTCAGCTCCGTTGCATCAGCGATCACAAGCTCAACGTTACTTACACCCCACTTAGCAAGAAGCCTTCTCTGAGCCTCTACCCTCCTCGCGGATATGTCCACCGAGATAACGTAGGATTTGTTGTGTGTGAGCTGTTGTATAAGAGAGGTCTTTGTACCAGGCGCCCCGCCTATCTCCAGGATAGTTTCCTCAGGTTTGGGATCTAGAACATTAACCACCATGACGCTAGCCTTGTCCTGAGGTATCAGGAGTCCCTGCCTGAACTCGGGAATGGAGGAGATCTGGGGGAAGATCCATTCCACAAGGTAATTGAAGTCTCGGTCGGGTACGAAGGAGTACCCCTTCCCCTTCAGCTCATCTAGAATTTTCTGTAAACCTTTCTTCAGGGTGTTTATTCTGACCCACGTTTTCCTCCTCAAGAGATTTCGCAGGCCCTCGTCTCCGAGTAAAGGCCTTACCCTATCGAGAATCCATTTTGGAAGGGAGAAGGGATCAGGGCCTAGGGTAAGGGCTATCTTCACTGCCTCCAGCGAGCTAGGATCCACTAAAGGGTAGATGCGCTTCACGTGCGGTAAGGCCCAAACCACATTCCGATAGGTTTCGAAGCATCCAGGGACACTTTCGCCAACTTCCTTAATGCCCCTCTTGAAACTGGATTCGAGTGAAGACGAATTTAGATATTTCAGGGCCCTCACTATGACCTCAAGGCATTTCCTGTTAGCTCCAACGGGAGACTTCGGGGACTCTCGGAATGTCGTTTCTCATCACTGTCCAACAGTGGGGACTTGTGGACTAACTATAAAAATTGATTATGGGAGTTGAGATAGATCAGAGTCTCATGTAATCTCCTAAGGTAGTTAGCTAGGTATTTGGAACCATTAATCTCAAAATCTTCTGGTTATGCACTTTCAGTTTTTCATAGAGTTCAGGTTTAAGGAGAGACATAAACATGAATTGTCAAGTTCCATAAGTTTTTTAGTTGAACGTTATTCACATTGTTCCATGAAGATAAACTCGTACGATATTCATGTGATCTTCAATTTCAAGGAATCTACCTACAAGGGAACCGAGATCATTAACCTGGATACTGAGGACGGGGTAGAGTTAGATGCGGTAGGACTAGAGATCCACTCGGTGGAGATTGACGGAAGATCAGCTGACTTCAAACTGGAAGACAACAAGGTGAAGGTAAAAACGGGTAAGTTCTCTGGGGACCTGAGGGTAACCTTTTCAGGCAAGGTAAGGGATACCCTCGTCGGGATATACAGGGCCCCCTACAACGGAAGTTACATGTTCTCAACCCAATTTGAATCAAGTCATGCAAGGGAATTCATACCATGCGTGGACCATCCAGCATACAAGGCCAAGTTCAGGCTATCAGTAACAGTAGATAGGGGACTACAGGTAATCTCTAACATGCCCGTTAAGGAGACCAGGGAGGAAGGGGATCAGGTTACCTACGTTTTTCACGAAACTCCTCCCATGTCCACTTACCTCCTATACGTGGGAGTGGGTAAATTCGAGGAATTTAGATTGCAAAACGTTCCCGAGATAATTGTTGCCACAGTTCCAGGAAAGATTAGCAAGGCGAAGTTACCGGCTGAGTTTGCGAGGGATTTCATCAGGAAATATGAAGAGTATTATGGCATAAAGTACCAACTACCTAAGGTTCATCTCATTGCGGTTCCAGAGTTCGCCTTTGGCGCAATGGAGAACTGGGGCGCGATCACCTTTAGGGAAACTGCCCTTCTCGCAGACGAAAAATCTGGCTTCTCCAACATTAGACGCGTAGCCGAGGTAGTAGCACACGAGCTGGCCCATCAATGGTTTGGGAATTTAGTTACCATGAAATGGTGGAACGATTTATGGCTCAATGAGAGCTTTGCCACGTTCATGAGCTACAAGATAATAGACATGTTACATTCGGACTGGTACATGTGGGGGGAGTTCCTACTAGATGAGACTGCTGGTGCACTCCTGAAGGATTCCATTCCCACTACCCATCCCATTGAGACCAAGGTGAATTCCCCCGAGGAGGTTGAACAAATCTTCGACGATATAAGCTATGGGAAGGGTGCGTCAATCCTGAGAATGATAGAGTCCTACATTGGCAAGGATGAATTCAGAAGGGGGATTTCCAAGTACTTGCAGAAGTTCAGTTACGGAAACGCCGAGGGAAAAGACCTATGGAACAGCTTGGAGGAGGCTTCTGGTAAGCCAGTCTCCAAGATAATGCCCCACTGGGTATTGGAGGATGGATACCCCATGGTTAAGGTTCAGATAGTCGGCAACGAGCTTGAACTTACACAGGAGAGGTTTGGCCTTCACCCTGTTCCAGAAAAGACCTATCCCATACCCATAACTCTCATGGTCAACGGAGAGAAGAAAGACCTAGTTATGGAAAGGAAGAGCGTCAGAATCGAGGTGGGCCACGTAAACAAGCTCAAGGTTAACTTGGATAAGGCCGGATTCTACAGGGTCATGTACTTTGATCTGGGACCTGTCCTGGCATCCGAGCTAACACCTGAGGAGCAATGGGGCTTAGCCAACGATTACTTCGCTTTCCTCCTTGCAGGTAAGGTGTCCCGGGATGAGTACTTCAAGGTAGTGAGGAGTTTAATGAGCGCTAAGCATCACCTCCCCGTTCTAGAGCTTGCTGACCAGCTCTCCTTTTTGTATGCCGTAAATAGCCAGAAGTACGGAGAGATAGCGAGGGAGTTCCATTCCAAGCAGGTAAAGGAGTGGAGTACTAGGCAGGATCCAGTGGGTAGGAGGACTTACTCCACGCTGGCCATGAACCTCTCAAAGATGGATCCCAAGTTTGCTACATCTCTCTCAGCCCAATTCAGCCAGTATGACCAACTTGACGGGGACCTGAAGAGCGCGGTTGCAATAGCCTATGCCGTGTCCGCAGGATCGCAGGCGCTTGATCAACTCTTGACCATGTATAGACAGTCAAAGTTTGATGAGGATAAGACTAGGCTCCTCAACGCTATGCTTTCCATGAATTCCCCACACTCGGTAGTTAACGTCCTTAGCATGGTCTTCACCGGGGAGATGAAAAAACAGGACATCATCAGGTCTCTCCAGTACTCACTATTCTATCCCAACGTTAGAGACGCCGTATGGGAATGGATAAAGATACACTCCAAGAAGGTTGCGGAGATCTACCAGGGGACCGGAATATTCGGCAGAGTTATGGCTGATGTAATACCCCTCCTCGGGATAGGCAGGGTAGAGGAAGTAGAAAGGTTCTTCGAGGCCAACCCAATAGAGGGTGCGGAAAAGGGGATAAGACAGGGAATAGAGATTCTCAAGGCCGTTTCAAGGATTGTATAGACGTGATCGAATCAACTATTTTCATTGCTTCTTCAACTTCCAGTTCAGTAAATACGTGATAACCTCTTTCTTTCTCCGTCTCCAATGGAGTAGAAGTTATGATGGCACTGGCGTCTGATATTATTACACTAAAACTTAGTTCAAAATCAATCTCGATAACGTGGAGGTGTTTCGAGAGGCTCTCCCTAACTCCCTTATATTCCTCAGCTATCCTTTCCCTACTCTCCGCCTTCACAGCAATTTCTTCCCTGTAACTCCTTCTTCTCTTGTAAGAATAATACATGATGTAGTAAATAACCCCTAATCCCACAAGTAATGCTGGTATCATTTCTAAACCTCTTAGCCCCCTCACAAGGAGGACAATCCAGACTGCTCCCACAACAACTAGAGCTATCCAGGGTACCCTATTGAAAAACTCGATCTTATTTGACAGCTCCTGAACCTCCTGGGAGATCTTTTCCTCTTCATCCTTCATATAACCCTTAGCCCTGTTCTCCAGCCATCTCGCCCAGTTAAGGTCTGATGTGATTAGCTTAACATCTACTCCGCTTCCAGCCTTCCGCAGAAGATCTTGGGCAATAGAGTCCCTTATCCTATCCGTTAGGACAATCAGCCTTTCTGTCGCGGAATTTATTAGCTGACTAACTCTATCAAATACTTCCTGAGTCTCGATCAACTCCACAATCTCACCTAGATTATCACGATGCCAGGAAGTAGGGGCAGGGCATTACTCTTCTTTCCCTTTATGTCCGGGGCGTTAGCTTCGTCAGACCTATACACCTGGATCTCATCTACGTCGAGCCTCCTAACAAGGAAATTGAGGTTATCCGTGATTGTCTTGAACTCATCTAGTGGATATGTTACGATCAGCTCTCGTAAGATTGGGGGCAAGGATTGAACCCTTTCCACAAGGCTCCTAAGGTATTCCTCCCGTTGGCCTGTAATAGAGCTCAATTCCCTAAGGTTCTTCCTCTCCCTTAATCCTCGCAACACCGCCCTTAGAATTCCGAGTTCGTCAGAGTTCGAAACGTAAATGATTAGTTTCTCGGGTTGCTTATTCGCCATGGAGGATATCTCTTTCACCTGGTTTATCAGATGCCTAATATATTCTAGTTGTATTACGGCCTGTCCGTCCACCTCTAGCTCCTCGGGCACAGGATATCTGGTCAAAGAGACGAAACCTTCATTGAATATGTGCCATATCTCCTCGGCAATATGCGGAGCACCTGGCGATATTAACCTAGCCCAAATTTCGATCGCCTTTCTCAGTACGCTTGTGTTTGGGTTACTAACCATGCTGAGGTAGTCCCTGAGGATCTCATAGTACTCATACAAGATAATGTTGAACGCCTTTCTCAAGTCCAGCGAGTTCATCAGGTCAGAGACCTCCTTCACCTTGTAGTGGATTATTGATAACAACCACTTTTCTGGGAGACCCGTACTTTCGTTTTCCCTTAACTTAGATAAGTTCACGGCCAAGTCGTACATCCTGCGCAATTGATCTGTCACAGCCTTTACTGTGTTCACGTCGAAATCTGTGTCCTCCAGAAGTTCAGAGGATATGGTCAGGGCTAGCCTTACGGGGTCCACTCCATACTCTTCCACTGCCTTGTAGAGCGGGTAAATGTTTCTGAAACTCTTACTCATTTTCTTTCCGCCAACCCTTACGAACCCGTTAACCACAATCTGCCTTGGGAGGAGGCTTTCCCCGAATATGGCTAGATGATTGTAAATCAGGAAGGGGAGATGGTTCTGAACAAGGTCCCTCCCGCTGTGCCTCGAGTCCAGGGGATACCAGTATGAGAACTCGTTTCTGAGATCCTTGAGCTCCTCAACACTAATCCCCGTGACCTTGCTGACCTCTGAGGCATCTCCGTTTCCAAGTAAGACGAAGTCCCAGAATTGGTCATTTAGCTTAGAGGGGTCATGACTCAGTTTATGCGCCACAGTGTAGAACGCCGTGTAAATCGTGGAATCGCTCAGGCTATCTATTATTTGGGACTCATCCCAGGGCAACTTAACCCCAAGTCCCCTGCTCCTGGAGCACGCCCGCCTCTTCATGGAGAATATGGCCTTGGCCATATCCTTTCTTGCTTCCTCAGGGACTATACTGATTCTGTCCAAGGCCTTCATGGTCCACGATTTCCATAATGGGTTATCGTAAGTTATGTACCATTGGTCCCTGATAACCTTCACAACTATCTCTGCCCCACATCTACAGTAGATTGGTCCGTTGGATATCTCGTATATCAAGTCGTGCTTCCCTAGGCTTCTCAGGAGCTCCACAGTCTCCCTTCTAGCCTCTGGTACCCTCTTCCCTGCTATCCTATCCTTGACAATGGATCTCATATAATCTGGGACTAGGTCAACTATGTCCTCCCTCATGACACCCTTATAGTACTCTTCTCGGTACAGGGTATCTATGTAGTCCTTGAGCTCTGCCGGGTTCTTGGTCCCGGCTAGCGCGAGCACCTCGGGTCCTGGGAAATCACCGTAACCCTCTGTGCTGATGACTGGGATAACCTCAACCTCACTCAGGACTTCGGATAGGCCAAGATAATGCAGAGGTTCATGGGCAGGGACAGCCATAACGGAACCAGTGCCCATTTTCGCGTCAACGAACTTACTCCCGTAGACTTTCACGTCCTTCCCTGAGATCGGGTTCTTCACCGTGAGTCCGATTAGGTCCTTTCCTTGAACCTCCCTCTCCGGTACTAGCTCCCTCTGATAACTGAGTTTTCTGAAGGCCTCCTTGGAAAGGACCCAGTTGGAACCCCTTATTAAAACGTAGGTGGCCTCAGGATTTATTAGGACCGCGTTTGCACCAAACACGGTCTCTGGTCTAGATGTCGCAGTGGGAAACACCACGTCCTTACCCTCAAACTCTATCACGTCCATCTCCTGGACTTCGGGTTCCACATCCCCCTTAGTGTCGTGCATCCCCACTGGGAAATTATCGTTTGGACAATATCCCACGGCATCTGTAGCGGTCGTGATGAAACCCTTCTCCTTGAGTTTCCTAAACTGCCATTTGATGAATTGTCCAAACCTTGGATCGATTGTCGTGAACTCCCTCCTCCAATCTACGCTAAGACCCAAGGCCTTAGCCATCCTCTTCATGTCCTCCTTAAAGTACTCAGCCAGTTTCAGAGGGTCTTCAAACTCCTTTACCTTCTCTGGGCTAATCTTGTAGAGGTTAATGAAATCGGAAATTATGTCACTGTCTCCTCTCTTAATCGACTCTGAGATCGAGAGAATCGGAGTTCCAGTGAACTGGAAAGCAAAGGGAAATAGCACATTCTTCCCTATCATCCTTTGATACCTTGCCACAATGTCCGCAGTAATGTATGTCCTTCCGTGACCTATGTGAAGGGGACTGTTGGTGTAGGGAAATGCAACAGTAATAAAGTACTTCTCGGAGTTAGAGGGATTTGCCTCGAATACCTTGTTGTTCTCCCACTTTTCTTGCCATTTTTTTGCGACCTCGTTGAAGAATGCTGAATCCATAGTGATAATACATGGGCAGGTCCTTTATTACTTTGTGGTGTTCTTCACAAAGAGATTAAGGTATTACTTCCGTAGAGTCCTTTGTTGGATCGTAATATAAATCGCGAAGCGAGATTTTTCCTTTCTGAACTAGGGAGTTTACCGTTGGAATGAGCGAAAGCACGGTTCTGAGATATTCCTTGTTAATGTCGTCAACCACCTTGAAACCTTCCTCTCCCCAGTACTTCTCCTGAGATGCATAGAGGCATCTCCCACCACAAACCCTGTTGAACTCACAAGTTTGGCATTCCTTGGGCAGAGGTTCCTCAAGTAACCTGAAGCCCGTGTTGACGTTACCCAACTCAGCCCATTTCTCCCTGACGGCAATGGGACATGATATGATCCTACCGTCAGTGGTAACCGAGACTGAGTTATAACCTGCCCCGCAGGGTGATCCCCTGTAGCCTCCAAAATAGTACGCACTTATAACTCCAAGGATGGGGATGATTTTCAGGATCTTCCCCTCCTTAAGCGAGTCCTCAAATAGCTTCACGAGGGACCTTATTCCTGGGAGGTAGCTATTCTTTGCCCATTCCTCCACGTTCCATCTATCAGTCCAGACCACGTTAAGTTGCCAGTGAATCTTGTCGAAAACTCCCGTATTAAGTAAGTACGTGACCTCTTCAAAAATTTCGCTATCTTGGGTAACTGTCATCCTAGCTATGATCTCCACGCCCAAGGACTTGAGGTAACTTGCATTAGCGACTACCCTGTCATGGATTCCCCTGCCTCTATGCTTGTCCGTGATCTCCTTTCTCCCGTCTATGGACAAAAGGGCTAGATTCATTCTCCTCCAGTAACTCTCTGGAAGGAGCTTCACCATAGTTCCATTGGTCTGTATACCGAACCTAGAGGCCTTCACGGTGTCCATGAACTGGGCAATGAATCTCGGATTGGATAGGGGTTCCCCACCGTAGAAGATAACCGTGGGGTCAGGGTCCCTGGAAATAAGCTCCCTCAATTTGTTGACGTCGTACTTAACCTTCCAGGGCACTACATCTTTCTCAAAGGAACCTCCACAGTAATCGCAGGTTAAGTTGCACTTACCTGAAGTAAAGATTAACCAAAGCACAGTCATGGTGAAAACATTTCGCTTAAAAATTGTAGTATAGACGCTAGAGTTAGCGTACCTTGAGGATCACTCGCTTTAACGTCAATGTTCTTCATCTAGAAACTCCTAATAAATTTGAATTATTAATCTATTTAGATAGTTAACTATTTAACTGATGCAAACTTGATCATCTCATGCACTCAGTTAAGATAGTTTATTGTAGGCCCTGCGGTTATCTGGATAGGGCCCTGGAAGTTTCAAGGGAAGTTCTGTCATATTTTGATGATGTCAAGGTGGAGTTGGAACAGGGAAAGAACGGTATCTTTGACGTCTACGTGGATGGGGAACTTAAGCTCTCAAGATACCAACTGAAAAGGTTTCCAGAAGTTGAGGAAGTTCTAAAAGAAATTGCCAACAAAAAACAAGTGGCTTAAAACTTATTTGATCATTTTTGCCTTGGTGAAGAAGCTCCTTATCTTGTTCTCTTCTGCTCTTATTAGCCCTATCACGCTCGGAGCACTGAAACCAGAGAGCTCTGGAGCTCCCAGTTGCAACGCTACAGTATTTATTGCCTCACCCATGGAAAGACCTTCCAGGTTGGCAGTCCTTCCCTTAAGGAGTGTCAACACCAGATTTCCTAGCCAGGCCAATGTTGCAGCATCAGCAATGAGTGCACCCAGGGCAGATATTATCTCGGGGGTGACGTAGACGGGGGTTCTCGGGAACACCTCAGCCCTTCTGGTGAGCCCTGCTAGGCCAAGAGCATCAAATCCATAGACAACCATTGTGGTTCCTATCATATATCCTACCATGTGTAGCCATCCAATCTTAGAGGAGAACCACATCCTCCCCGTCAGCATGGGTACCATGTAATAGAGAGTGGCAAAACCGGCAGGAACGATGGAGTAGAATATCATTGCGTGGAAGTGTCCCGGAACCCACATGGTGTTATGAATGATTGAGTCAAAGGCTATGTTGGCGTTAGAGATTCCCGTTACGCCTGCCGCAATAGCCCCAGCGAAACTTATACTTATCCACATGGAGATCAAGTTGATCTTAACTGATGCCCCCTTCACCGTAGCCCACAGGTTGAAGAACGTTAGCATGGAGGGCACAACCACGGCATAGGTAAGCACTTCCTGCATCACCTTAACCGAGACTGGGAAGTTTACCATGTAGAGATGGTGAATCGGAACATTGTTGGAAAAGATCAGGTACATGAGTGCAGCTATCCTTGCCATTTTATCGCTGTAAAGTGGCTTGTTAACTAGAAGTGGGATAAGATAGTACATCGACGCTATGGCGGGCATCCAGACTATGTACACGATGGAGTGACCCAGAATCCAGAAGGCAATCTGGTTGGCGATTACGTTCATTCCAGTGATCCCTGCAATTGCGAGGAGGTCCCACGTGTTGGCTGCTGCCTCACCGCTCCACCCAATCGCTATCATTAGCGCAGTCATCAGGGCGTAAACCGTGAAGATGGGTAACTTCTCCTTCGTGGTCTTAGAGGCCAAGTAGAAGTGGTAAATCAGCCAGATCACAAACATGTAGGTACCAATATCTAGGAGCTCCATCCCCACGTACCATAGAGGGCTAAGGACGTACTGTGAATAGTTGGGTAAACCTAGGGGAGCTAAGTAATACCAAGAGCCTGCAGAGAAGTAGTTGTCATTGAAGGTTGGGTAAAGAACTATGGGTCCCTCTAGTAGCATGAAGGAGATATTGAAGATGATAAAGGAAAGATTCATGAACCACTTAGCCCTAGGCTCTAACTTCAAAATCCTGAGGGATAGGAACGCGAACACTGCTATCTCCAGTTGAACAGCGAACCCGAATAGATCCCTGGCACCGTGAAGGGTGATGGATCCATAATATTCCTGCGACGTGAGTATGAAGTTTGAGGAGGTTGCCCAGACCGCCTCTTGTATCCTGGCCATGAGGGCATCAATTATCCCTAACATCCCCCAAATGAGGCTCATCACAATCATTGCCATGGTTATCCTAGATAGCCAATCCTTGTCCAGCTGGAATACTTGTTTAACGAAGTTTACCAGTCCACTTATAGGAGTTTCCATACCATGATTAACGGGGATAACCAATATATACGTTTGTCTTATAAAAGTTAAAATTAGTCCATTTACTCTGACAAGAAATAATTGATAGAAATTTAATAAAATAAAAAACTAAATAAACCAGGTTACTTTAATTTCTCCTTAAGCCATGATCTTATATCATAAAACGAGATGTTGTTGTAGGGACAAGCCTCAGCGCAGTCACCCACGCCAATACATCTCATGGACTTGAACTGCCCACTCCTTATGAAGTTTCCAGGAAGGTCGGTGTTACCAACTGGACAAGCCTCCGCACAAGCCTTGGTCTCGCATTTCACGCAGAGGTCTGGATCCTTGACCTTGAGTTTGAATAATCCAAGTCCTCCAAAGAACTGGTTAAAGGTTCCCCATGAACACCACCCCTGGGTTGCACATGCGTAAGTGCCCATGAACGGGATGGAAATGAACACGACGTACCAAAGGAAGTTAAAGTAGAAGGAGTAGAGAAATACCGTGGGGTCATTCCCAAAAATCGTGAAGTTGAGTAGGCCTTTCTGGTCCAGGAAGGATACCACTGCAAAGGCTAGGAGAGAGGCCCAGACAGTTAGGGCAATAACCTTGTACCAAGGCCTCAATCTACTACCGAGAGTTTTCCTTCCTAGCTTTGACGTTCTGTTAAAGCTCTTTAACGAGTCGTAGAAAGTGCCCTGATACATTGTAGGTGCAGTGCAGGTCACGGAGCAGATCTGTCTCGACCCGAAGAGGAAGGAGAGAATTGCACTTACTACGTAAGTCCCCACTATTCCTGGAATCAAGTAATGGCTCGAAACTGGACCTAGCGTGCCCAGTCCCATGCTCCACATGTAGGGTATGTAAGGAATCTTGGAGGCCAGGGGAGAGAATGAGGGCAAATAAATCGTGTAAATCGCATACGCAGATACCATGAGCGCTAGCCTGATTTTGTTCTCTCTCAGCTTTACCTGGCCTATCCTGAACACAGCAAGCATTCCCATCTCTGTACCCATCATGATTAGAAACCAGATGGAACCTGTTACGGCCCCGAAGATGGAAAGGAAGTCAAACAGGGCCCCAAGTCCAAAGTCCTTCGTCGGGCTCACAAATCCTAGGGGTAGGGAGGAAATAAACCCTGATACCCCAGTGGAGAACGTTCCAGTAACGAAATCTAGAACTCCGCCCATGAACCATTCCATGATAAACGTTACAAGGATGAAGGAGAAAGTCCAGGTAGCATCCCTTATGTAGTTTCCCTTCAAGTGACTTGGTCCCTCAATTGCCCTGTAAATGAACCACGACATTCCAGCTAGCATGGAGAAGTCGAAGACGTACCAGCTCCCCGTCAAGTAATAGGTGAACAAACCCGCCATCATTAGAGTAAACACGAGCATCATCTCGAGGGACGTCATGGTCTCCTGTGTTCTCTTTAGCCTATTCCTGTACAAGGTTTCGTAGATTAGGATAGTTGCAACTATCATCAGACTGGCATTTAGCCATGTGGCGTCGGTCACGAACGTAGGGTTACTGGGTAAAATCATGGGAGAGATCCCCATTATGGGAAGAGCCACAACCAGGTAATTTCTGAGGGTTCTATCCATGCCCTTAAGCGAGTAGACAAGAGTGAAGACCATCTCAGAGATCATGACGCCATAGTACCAATAGTTCTGAACTCCTAGTAGTGGATTACCCAGTTGCTTAGTTAGGATTGAGTCAAAGGTCTCGCCCATCAACGCCTCTGAGACGGCCATGCTCACGGCAAAGAGTAGGACCGTGTACCATCTTCTCGCGTTAGGTTTCCTGTTTATACTGAAGAGAATTGGGATGAGCCCGAAGATCATGTAGGCGGAGTTGGAAGCTAGAGCCAATGCCTCGGTGGTCTGATTGGGCGACGAGAAAAACACAGAGAGGGACGCAAACATTATCACCATACTACCGCTAAGGTAGAGCACCAGGAGGAAGCCAATCCCATTTATGCCCTTCTTCACTAGGTAAATTAGGTAAATGGAGAACGCAGTCATCAGGGAGGCAACAGCGAGAAAAATCGGCAAGTAGTCCATGATAAACCCAAAATAAAATTAATCCACTTTCTTAAAAACTTTTTCAAGAGATCATTAACTTATGTATGAATAGTTGTTCTTGACGCGCTAAATCCAACAATCCCATTAGTGTGGTATGGCTTTTCTTTAATTACGGATTTACGATAAATTAATTACTTTCCCTTTTTCAGATATATCGACTCATGAGAATAGTCGACGTCGAGAACCTATGGAAGGTTTACAACAGGCGCAAGGAGGCCCTGAGGGGGATAAGCTTTCACGTTGAAAGTGGTGAGATCTTTGCCCTGCTAGGACCTAACGGGGCAGGGAAGACCACTACTGTGAAGATACTCTCCTGCATAACCAAGCCAACCAGCGGGAAGGTTGAGGTCATGGGATACAGCGTTCCTGATCAATGTAGTAAGGTTAGGGAGAAAGTTGGGGTTGTCCCACAGGAATTTCAAGGTTTCTCTGATCTCACCGTGGAGGAGAACATCAAGTATTTCGTGAAGCTCTACCGTGGAGAGGAATCTCAGGTTGAGGAACTCATGAAGTCGCTTGATCTCCTAGAATACAGGAAGACAAGGTTCAGAAACCTTTCAGGAGGTTATAAGAGGAGAGTTGCAATTGCGTGTTCCCTGGCAGGAGATCCAAAGTTGCTTTTCATGGACGAGCCAACGGTCGGACTGGATCCTAGGTCAAGGAGGGATGTCTGGAACCTGATAACCGAGGTCAAAAGGAGGGGTATATCTGTACTTCTCACAACCCATTACCTAGATGAGGCACAGAAGTTATCTGACAGAATTGGGATCATCTTTAACGGGAAGATCGTTAGACTATCCACTCCTGGGGAACTGATGGAGGAGTTCAGAAAACAGACTCTCGAGGAGGCGTATCTGGCACTCATGGAATCTCTAGGTGATGTATAATGAGAAACGCACTGATTACTGCGTGGGCCATTATAAAGGATAACCTGAGCAGTAAAACTACCCTGTTCTTCGTAATCTTCTTCCCGCTTTTCCTGACCCTCATTTTCGCGCTAGGATTTGGTGCTGCGGCTGAACCACATGTGGTAGTTGTGGTCAATGGAAACAATTCCCTCGCGGGCTACCTAAATCATACCGAATTGTTTACGGGCGTTGTTGGGTCAAACGAGAGAGAAGCCCTTATCCACAATTATATTTACGTAGAAGTGAACGGAAGTAAGGTAAGCATATTCTACCCACAAGAGGATAACTACCTGGTGCCCTCCCTTGAGGCCATAATCCAGGACTACCTCTCCGATGTAAGTACGGTCTCCTTCAAGATCTCACCACAACAGGGATTTACCTATTACGATTACGTGATCTCCGGCATGATAGGAGTTATTTCCCTTTCAAATGGGGTATTTGGGGTTACGGGGGTAGCCGCAGGATATTATAGGGATAAACTGGTTGATAGGATAGCTGCGTCTCCTCTCAAGAGCTACGAGTGGGTTATGGGTCTCATAATTTACGAGATCGTAATAACCTTAATTTCCACCGTTCCCATCCTTCTCCTGGGCCTCGCCTTTGGATTTCTACCCCTTATCAGTGTATCCTTCGTGGCATTCCTAGCCATCTCTACGCTAATGTTTGCCGGTCTGGGTGCAGTTATATTTGGCCTAAGCCCAAAGGACAAGCTGTTTGTGGCTCAGACCGCGGCTAACGTCCTAGTTTTTCCCCTAATGTTTCTAAGTAATGCCTTCTTCAGCCTCAGTGCATTTCCACCTCTCCTCAAGCCCATAGTAGCCTATCAACCCCTTTCCATAATAAATGACGTCATTAGGGACCTGGTAGTATATAACGTTCTACCTCCCCTGTTTGACGTAGGTTACATTGCAGTTCTCACAGTGGGTTTAGTATATGTGGGAGGTAGGTTAATGAGATTACGAGAAACCGACTGAGGACCATGAGGGAGAGGTTTTCGAGAAGAAGGAACTTATCCCCTCCCTAGCCTCGTCAGAGGTGACCTGTGTAGCCAGTTCATCGAACGCCTTTTCGAGATGTGGTATAAGGCTTTGAAGTATCAGTTTTCTCATTCTCACCTGAGCTGATGGCGACATGACCTTCAGCCTGTTCAGTAGTTCCAGAAGACCCTTTTCTAGGTCGTCTACCTCGTAGTCTATGAGACCTGCGTTTATGGCTCCTTTAGTATCCAGCTCCTCTCCCAACATAGCCAACTTCCTTGATATCCTATGTCCCAGAAGATAGGGACCTATGGAGACTAGAACTGGTGGGAAAACCCCTAACTTTCCTCCTGGGGCGGCAAACTTGGTTCCTCTTTTCGCAATTACTATATCCAGGGCAAGGAGTAGTTCCATGGACGCGCCATATGCAACCCCCTCAACAAGTCCTATTGTGACCTTGTTGAGGGATAGCATTTTCACAAACAGGTCCTTCATGTGTCCGAAATAGACTTTTGCATATTCCTTATCGCCGTTGGCCTTCAGAAGCTCCTTGACGTCAGCGCCAGCCCCAAAATTTCCATTTTCTCCTCTAATAACTAAATAGTGAGGATCTCTAATCTTCTCCACCTCAGACAGAGTATCTATCATTTCTATCATGAACCTAGTTGTGAAAACGTTGTATCTGCCACCTGTGTTAAATATGAGGAGTAGATATCCCTTTCTCTTTTCAAGGGTAACATCCATGGTTGATGTATAGGGTGCGTAATTTTAAGATTATGAGTTGCTAGACCTTAAGTTAGGGCACGTCATGCGTAGGACTCTGTATCCAGGATCCAGGAGGATTCAATACCGTGTCAACTTTCCAACTCTCTAACTAATTAATATTTCAAAAATAAAATAAAAGGAGAGAGAAATAACATGATCTTAATCTCAAATTTACCTCTTGGCTCACGCCTGGACTAGCTCAACTACACATAGAATTATTTTACTCCAATCAAATACACTGTTCTCATGAAGATGAATTTAGAGAGGCTGAGGCGGGGGGCGTTAAAGTTTCTCATAATGGACGCACTTCATCACAAACCTATGCATGCATATGAGATCATGAAGACCATAGAGGGTAAGTTCAATGGAGTCTATAAGCCAAGTCCTGGTTCCCTTTACCCTGTACTCAAAAACTTGATCAGGGAGGGGCTAGTTAAGGTGGAAGAACGTGACGGTAAGAAAGTATACAGTCTAACTGACGAAGGTCTCAAGAAATGGACTGAGGCTAAAGCTAACATAAATTCCATACTTTCAACCCCTGTGGATTACAAGAAGCTGGTAAGCATGCTCTTTGATATTAGTCTAGTTCTTTACAGCTACAGGGACAAAATGTTTGATGAAAAGGTATACAACCAAGTGAGCTCAGCCCTTTTAGAGTGTCGTGCTAAGATTGAGAGGATCTTGGAGTCTCAAAGTAACGAGAGTAGATGAATCGCTTTGCTGATCACCTCAGTGGGAGTTCCTCCTAGGATGAACAGTCCAGGTTCCTTGCCAAAATCCCCCTTATCCACAATGAATTCAGGTACTCTTCCCGTGTCTTGTACAGCCTTCTCTATCATGAAGTTCATGGTCTTTCTCTCTACTGGTTTCTGTCCTGGCGGTTCCTGAGAACGGTCAAAAATGTAGGGGTTTAACTTTAGGAATTGTGGGTAATACGCGAGATTAATGGCGCTTCTCGTTTCAGGATTATATTTCATCGCGGTGAGGATAACTCTCGCTATGTGATCAGACGCACCGAAGGCTGGTGGAAGGCAGTAGATTGCCCTTTGGAACGCTGTGGTTATTCTCCCTGGGATGGCTGCCACGTCATTTGCATCCCTAGCGTTTCTAATCGCGTAACCCACGTTGGTCCTTACCTCCGGTATCAAGAGGTATGTCCGCTCATGGGAAACAAATTCCTTAACTGCTCTGTCTAATTCATCCAGGATCGACTTTCTTTCCTCGTCCATGATTAATTATATAACTTCTGAGATCATAAATAATGATTAATGAAGGCGCTTCATGTCTTTTCTTTGCCTTCAGGAGAGGATGAGAGGAGAGACATAACCATGTTAGAGCAAGTTGCAGAGAAGTTTAGCCTAGGTAGATTAAACTATTATGACAAGATCCGTAAGGGTAAGTACACATTTTTGTACGCCCGTTTCGAAAGAGGAAGAGTTGTGATAAAACATGATGGGAATATTGGGATGGCCCTCGTTAAGGGAAATAAAATAAGGGCTAGGAAAGGAAGGTGATCAGGGTCCCTTTTGCGCTAAAGCTTCGGTTTACTTACCTCGGCTTTAATTTCCTCGTTCAATTTCGATGCGAAATCAGAGAACCACCTGTCTATGAAGAATAGTCCCGATAGTTTCTCCATTTTCCCTGATACTCTAGCTTAAGGTTGACCTCGTTATTGTTAAACGTGAATATGAGCCTACCGTTCCCTTGGCTTCCTCCTGCTGAAAGATAGAAGCCGTATACAATATCGTCCCTCACGATTACTGTTCCGTGCATGTGGAATTTTGTGGTCATAAACCTTCCTTCTCCATCAAAGGAGTTCTCTCCTTTACTTACACTCTTGATAGATGGGAAGAGCCTTGGAAGAACAAAGGTAGGGTCGGAGAGTATAGAAATTAATGATCTTTTATCAAAGGAAGAGAATTGGTTAGGCTCTAATCTGGAGGTTGAAGTAGTACACATGAATTTGTATATCTCTAATTGGATAAATCTCCTATGAATTAATCATTTTAATCAATATAAATATATTAGATCTTTCTTTTTATTCTTTCCATTCTTACATCCTCATCAAGTCTTCGGGCGAAACTGGAGAACCACCTATCCATGAAAAATATACCAGACATTCTCTCCATCCAACCATCATATTCGAATTCTAAATTAATTTCTGTCTCCTTGATTCTCATAGTCAGTTTTCCTTGTCCCTTTCCTCCTCCTGCAGAAAGATAAAATGCATATACTAAATCAGTTCCACGAAGAACGTTCCCATGCATATTAAATGACATAGCCATAAACCTACCGTGAGCATTGAATGAATCATTCTCGACCTCAACCTCCTTGATGGGCGGAAATAGTTTAGGAAGCACGAATTTTGGGTCAGATAGAATAACGAGGAGAGACTGTCGATCATGTGATGTATTAATAGTAATCGATTTGTTCATTTTAAATCCATATATTATCATGGCGTTTTCTACATAAAAACTTTTCGTAAATTTTACATAAAAATTCCTTTTTTAAGTAGTAACATATAAGTCGTATTAATAAGTAAAATCCTAAGAAACGATGCTTTATCACGCTGGAGTGTTAATGTGCTCATAGTGATATCAAAAGCTGGCCTAGAAAGATCGACAACAAACCAGAAATGAATATACCATCAAACGTGCCCATACCGCCTACACTAATAACCTGAGGTCTAGCCTCTAGAATCTTCCTTATGTTCAAAAGGTCTGCCCCCACGAGAGTTCCAATAACACTACTCACGTATGCAGAGAGGGGGACAAGGATTGGCTGGTGAAAGAACAGGATATAGCTTACCAGGACAGAGAAGATTGGTGCTATAAGGGGATTCATTACTACTCCAACTCCATTTACAACTCTCGAGAACAGCTTCGATATAACGATAATGACAACGACGTCCAGGAGAATGAGTAATTTGCCAGGGGAAAGATAAAGGAGCGTGAGAGAAAGAAGTAGGGGAATGACAGCTCCTCCTAAGTTAAATGCCAATAAGGTCGTGAGGTAAGTCCTCTCCAGCTTTGGTAGATATACGGGAAAACCAAAAATGTAAACGACGTCGTATTCTGGCACGATAGCAGGAGTCTTAAATTCCTTTACCACCACGTTGACTGGACTGAGGGCTAGGCTGAGAAATGAGATCTCCACAGCCAGCGCGTAGCCTAAACCAGGGGGAAACCCAGCGTAGACTAGAAGGTCCTTGAAGTAACTAACGGATATAACGAGGAGAAGAAGGCTAAGGATGAGGTATATGGGGAATATTACTCCCCTAACTGGGGATACTATGAGAATTCGTTGCAAGTATATCAAGGAATTTATTCCTTAACATAATTTATTTATTTCCGTAAGGTCGTTCCACGTGTTCACATTAACGATCTTTCTGGGGTAGTCAATCGACTGGTAGTCCTCTAAATCGAGAGCCCTCCAAAGGCTAACACCGACGAATTTCCCTTGACTTAGGAGGGTACATATGGAGGAGTTGCACTCCCTGATCAAGATTTCAATGGTATCCTCACCCAGGAAGGGTACATCGCTTGGAAGAACAAGTGCCGGTAGCTTCACCGAGGAAACGGCCTCTACAACGTCATTCTCGTAACCAAGGCCCGAGGTATATAACACCCTATGTATCTTCCTTAGTTTCTCCTCTGCTGGATGTCCCTTCACCGTTGCAATGTAAACCTGTGACGCATATCTTAGGGCCAGCTCCACTACCCACTGGATCATGGGCTTCCCGCATACTTCCATCATGGGCTTCAGGGGGGAGAGCCTGGTCCCCTTACCCCCGGCCATAATCACTGCGCTCTCAAGCTTCACATGAATCAATTGAATAATTAGGGATTATCTTAAATATTCTTTCTGCAAGATAAACGATGTTAACTATGACTAAAGTAGTCATTGTAGGAGGAGGCAATGGCGGGCTCGTGGTAGCCAATAGGCTTCACGGGAAGGGACTTGACGTGACTGTCGTTGAGCCCTCTGATACCCATCTGTATCAACCAGGTATTGTGGATTATGTCCTGGGACATGAAAGGGAAGAGTCCATAGTGAAGAGTCTAGACTCTCTGTTACCGGTTAAGTGGGTGAAGGGAAGAGCCACTAAGGTAGTGTTTGAGGATCATTACGTCATGGTTGGGGACAAGAGATTGGACTACGATTACCTAGTACTGTCTCCTGGTGTAGTGAGCAAGAAAATTGAGGGAACCATGGGTTGGCATACCCTAGAGGAGGGAAAGAAGCTCAGGGATTTGGTGAACTCGTTCGCTGGAAACTCAATAGTTGTGGGATATTCTGGTGTTATTAAGTGTCCTGCTGCCCCCTTTGAGTTTGCCTTCCTTCTCAAGGAGAAGTTCCCTAAGGCCAAGGTGACTCTGCTTAACCCTGTCTCCAATCCGCCAGAGATCCAGAGGCCCATGTCAGAGGCTTTTGGAAGGAGGGCCAAGGAACTAGGGATCGAGATTAAGAGAGGCTTCAGGATAGCCAAGGTAGATGAGAAGCAGAAAGTGATAGAATCTGAAAGCGGAGAGAAAGTTCAGTACGACCTGGCATTGATTGATCCTCCAGTCACTGTGGGTAACGAGTTCAAGGAGATGACGGATCAAAGCGGTTTCATTCCAGTGGATAGAACCAGCCTAAGGTACAAGAATTACGATAACGTGTTCGTGATAGGTGATGCCAATAATATAATGACACCGCCCAAGACAGGCTCCAAGGCGCATTATGAGGCTAAAGTTGTGTCGGATAACATCATTTCCATGACACAGGCAGGTAGCAGAAAGATATATGATGGAAGCGCAATCTGTGCTGTCTACGCAAGTTCAAAGAAAGGATATCTGGTCAGGATGAACTTTGAGAAAAGTTCAATTTATGGGGCATCTTCATTATTTTACGAAATGAAGAGAGCATTCACCCACCTGTATTGGACTTCATTGAGGGGAGTATTTCCGTGATTAGGCGATCTCCAGTTTAGAAAGTGATTGACCACGGGTTTTATTCTCTAGGAGAAATGGCAAGGGATGTAATACGTATCTCCAGTCTAGGTTCTAGACTGAAGAGAAACAGGAAAGTGAACCTATTCAGCGGAAATTATCCGCTTTGGTTTATCGTTTCAAAATATCTCATTTGATTAGTCCCTTCTGTCTAGCTAAGGACTCGGCTTTAGAGTAGAGATCTGGATAAAGCTGTTTTAATCCTAATTCTAGTGCGTCTTTGGCTACCTTACTCATTCTAAACCCAGGCTTTGTATGATACAGGTACTGTAGTACCGCGTAGCCCGGATAGCTCCAAACTCCTATTTTAGGATCCTTATCTAGGAGTGACTCCATTAGTTGATCAAGACTGGTCTGATCCGCTGAATGATCCACTGAAGTCTGGGTCTTCTGTGTGGTTTGCTCCGTAATTATGTTCTGGTGGTTATCAATCTCTGGAGAGATCTGTATGGACTCTACCCTCTGCCCTGCACTCTCTCCTCCCTGAACTCTACTCTCTACCCTCTGCCCTGCACTCTCTCCTCCCTGAACTCTACTCTCTACCCTCTGCCCTGCACTCTCTCCTCCCTGAACTCTACTCTCTACCCTCTGCCCTGCACTCTCTCCTCCCTGAACTCCTTCAGCCTTCTTCTTTCTCTTCAGTAAAAAATCTAGCTCACTCACTCATAGCCACCTTTCCCAATTCTTCGTAGATCTTGGCTATCTTGGGTTTCTTCAGCTTTACTTCCTCATATCTAGAGGCGGGAACACCGAGTCTAGAGGATTCAGAGAAGAGTTTTGACGGTGGGATGTAAATCTGGACAAACTTCACAGCCTTAAGTTCTATATCCATCGGCTTCTTTGACATGCTGGCGAAGGCTATGGCCCTTTTCTCTAGACTCTGAAGCCTGGAGTCTAGATTCCTTACTGCCTCTATGGCCAAGGGTTGTGGCGTCACGGGTGAAAGAACCCTGTCCGCAGCTATCATGGAGGCAACTGCTAGTGTTCCTAAGTTGGGCGGGGTATCTATCACTAAAACGTCAAAACCTTCTGCAATCGATTTGATCGATTTAACTACTTCCTCAACTTCTCCACCCAGTTCCAGTTTCAATAGCCCTAGGTGGGCAGGGAAAATCTCGATATTAAAGATATTCACGCTTTTTCCCCCCAGGGGGAACTCCTTCTTATCCCTCCTTATGCCAAACGAGAAAGAAGTGCCTCCCTCAGGATCCATGTCAAGAAGACCCACGTTTCTTCCCTTAGACAGGGCATACGCTAGATTCACTGCGGTTGTTGTCTTCCCTACTCCTCCCTTTTGATTGATTACTGTCACAATCATGTCTAGACTATTCCCTGAATACTCTATAAAAGGGACCAAGGGCAGTAATACGGCCAATTGGGTAGTTAAAATAATTAAAATAAGTTAAACTACCATAATGTATATATATCTCTTGTTTAAAGTGTATAAACATGCTTCAACTGGATCGGGAATTCGTGAAGGCCTATTTCGAGGCCCAATGGTTTTCCAGGTTCGTCATGGGAAGAGAATTGGACGCCGACGAAATAGCCGGAATGTATTTGGCAGAAAGGTTTCCTTACCCTGTGGCAGGTAAGAACATAGGAGCAGGTTTTCTTAGGCTGGGGCTCGAGGCCATCAAGTGGTTCCACCCCTCTGGTTCCATAGCTAGGCCAGAGGTTCAGCTCTATGTAGTACCGAGACCCACAAGGAGACAGATATGCGTTAACTGCGACTGGGGAATCTCGATAAGGGTTTCGGAAAACGGTAAGGATCTACAGGATTTAGCAGAGGTTAGGGATTGTCCACGAATATATGTGAAACCAAACTTGGGCGAGGAAGTAATTCACGTGATTCAGGAAAATGGCTTAGATCCAATCGAGGAGAGCAACCTAGCTAGGATTGAGGTTCTCAACTCCCTCCAACACATCAGCTAGATGCACGGGCTTGAATCCCTTAAAGGCTAGTGCGAGGGAGCAGGCTGGATTTGTGGACAGAACGAGATTCTGCCCCGATTTTTTCACCTTTTCAGCCTTAACCTCCATGACCTTGTCAGCTATTTCGGGGTGGTGAATAAAGTATCCCCCTCCTGCTCCGCATTCGAACGATGGTTCGTCCATCTCCACCACCCTTATTCCTAGTTTTTCCACGACCTTTCTTGTAACCTTGGTTATTCCAAGGAGATTGGCGTGGCAGGGATCGTGAACTGTGACGATGAGATCCCTTTTTTCATCCCTTAGCTCCGATAGGGCAAACTCAGAGAAGTCCTCAATCTCGAGGCCCATCTCCCGCATATGGGCACTGCAGTTCGAGGATAGGGAAACTACTCTCTTTCCCTTGAATCTCTCATTGAGTTGTTGAATCAGGAAACTACTTCTTGTCTTATCTCCCTCGCTGTAATGGGACAGACCACAGCACCCGTTGACGATCTCAACCCTGTATCCTCGAGACTTAATGAAGTGAAGGGCGTTATTAACCGTTTTCCTAAATGCCACTGACATGAGACATCCAGGGAAAAGTATAACCTCTGGACTCTCCTCTCTGTACTCTAGAGGCTCATCCATGTTGGGTATGAGCTCGTGAATCCTCCTGACTAGCCGAGAGTTCAATCCCTTACTTGACCTGAAGAGTCTATACGCGAGGTGAGGTTTCTCCATGACTAGGTTTAGGGTCCTTTTCACGGCGTTCTCCTGCCTCACGTTATGTATCAACTTTCCATACTCTACACCACTGGGGCAGGCCAGTTCGCATCTCCTGCAGAACATGCAGGTCTCTATCCCCTCACTGGAGATTCCCAACCTCACTGAGGTTATCCTTCCACGTGGTGAGTGAATCTCTGACCTTGTAACCACGTAGGTGGGACAAGCTTCAAGGCAGAAACCACAATGCACGCATGCATCCTCTAGTCCCATTCCCACATCCACCTCGTAACCTCGTTCCTGGGCTTGCACCCTCCGAGGAGCTTACAGGGATTCAGGAGGTTATCCTGGTCAAATGTCCTCTTGATCCTCCTTTGAACCTGGAGTTCCTCCTCGGTGTAATACATGTCCATGTACTTCAATTTCTCAATCCCTATTCCGTGTTCCCCCGAAGGTACCCCTCCCATTCTCAGGGCAAGTTTCATAATCTCTGCGCTGGTTTCTAGGGCTAACTTTAGGCTTTCTGCCTTATCCGGGTAGTAGGGAATGAGGGGATGAAGATTTCCGTCTCCAGCATGAAAGACGTTTGCAACTAGAACGCCTTTTCTCCTCCCTATTTCCGCTACACCTGCGAGGACATCAGGTAAGGCCTCCCTGGGAACGTTACAGTCTAGGGTTAGGTATGCCGGGGCAACTACCCCCATCGCTGGGAAGGCTCCCTTCCTGGCATTCCAGAGCTTTGTTCCACCGTCATCTGGGTATATTCTCTCTCCGTTGTTATCCTTGATTACCTGGCTCACTAGTATCTCCTGCTCGTTAACTGCCTCTTCACTTCCATCTAGCTCTATGAGGAGTAGAGCCTCCACATCTGGAGCATTGGCCCTGTACCTGCTCCTCTCAACTACCCTTATGGTGTTCCTGTCCATCATCTCCAGCGCGGAGGGTATAACTCCTGCCTTAAATATTCCGACCACAGCTCTCCCAGCATCTCTCACGCTGTCAAATGTGGCAAACATGCTCTTCCTGGTTGCTGGCTTTGGAAAGAGCCTGAGCCTAGCTCTCAAGATCCCCCCTAGAGTCCCCTCGGAGCCCACGAATATGGGTAGGGCTGACAGAAATGGACCATACTCTAGGTCCTCCACCTCCCCATGGGGTAGGATCACCCTTATGCCCAACACACTGTTAACCGTGGGGCCGTACTTTACCACATGAACTCCTCCAGAGTCGTGGGATATGTTACCCCCTATTGAGGATACGGTATAACTGGATGGATCTGGAGCGTAAAACAGGTGTGGAGGCGCGTTCTTAGTTACCATTACATTTGCTATCCCAGGGCCTACCTCAATCTCTAGGCCAGATTGGGAGTACACCCTGTTTAGCCTAGCCATTCCAACCACTACTTCCCCATCCAAGGGAACAGTGGCTCCGCTGAGACTGGTCCCTGTTCCTCTCATGACGAACTTCGCTCCCTTCTCAAGGAGTAATCTCACAACTCTGATTGCCTCCTCCTCGTTACCTGGTAATACCACCATCGAGGGGTCTCCTTCCACTGCGGTAAATCCGTCGTAGGAGTAAAGCTTAGCCTCCTGCCCAGTTATTACCCACTTGTTTCCCACGATGGAGGCCAACTCATCGTGTAGGTTCATCACCTTAAATAGTTCAGTATCCCTATTAAATCGTAATGTGGGTTGACGATCTAGAAAAGATCGCCCCGATCAAGATAATGGAAGACTCTAGAGTCTCCGTCATTGTTGAACCTGCGACCGAGGAGGAGTTCAGGGACGTAGTTAACCTGGTTAGGGGGAGAGGGTTAAAGGCACATGTGGTTGGGACGCGACAAAATCACGTAGGGGAAAAGGTGAGTGCTGACGTTTATCTCTCTACCCTCAGGTACACTGGAGTGTTAGAGAGTTCCATAGGAGATCTTTACGCGATCGTAAGGTCAGGGACCCCATTTCGTGAATTGCTAGAAGTCCTGAGGAGAGAGGGGCTCTGGATCCCCTTTGTGCATGAGGGAAGCGTGGGGGGATTCGCCTCTCTCAACTTACCGTTTCACTTCAGTCTATTTCACGGATATCCAAGAGATTGGCTTCTAGGGGCTAGGGTTCTAACGGGGTTAGGAGAGGTAATCAAGACAGGAAGCAAGACTCCGAAGTTCTCCTCTGGATACAAGATATGGAAGGCCATGTCCGGGGCTCTGGGTAGACTTGGGGTGTATTTGGACGTGATTGTGAGGGTGATCCCATTGCCAGAGGAGATTTTCCCTGCGGAGATAAAACCTGAGCAGATAAATGATGCAATTCTCCGCGGTGCCGTAGGTGTGACCGTGTACAAGAAGGAGAATGAACAGATGATAGCGTGGTTTTTGGGTCACTCTAGCTACGTGAAAAGGGTTACCAAGGATTACAGGCAAGTGGAGGTCCCGGAGTGCTCGGGGGAGAGGGTTTACTCCATCATCTCCACAAGGGGCCTTGAGAGGGAGTCGGTGAAGGAGGTAAAAGCGGAGTGCATAGTTTCCTATTACGGTTCAGGATACTCTAGAGTCTACAACGGAGAGGACATGGATAAACTTAGGGAAAGGGGCCTCAAGGTCCTAGGGGAGAAGGGATGTGAGGTAGAGTGCTTACCTAAACCCACTCAATCGTTTCTAAGGCTAAAGTCAGCTCTCGATCCTGAAGGAATCTTTGTATAGGATGACGTTCTATATTACTGTATATTTATCTAAAGCCATATATACCCTTTTCATTTAATGCATAATCTTTTAAACAAATATTCATGTCTATAAATAATGAATGTAAGGAGATTGCAGAAAATCAAGGGAGGAAGCTACATCATCTCTCTTCCTAGTGATTGGGTAAGAAAGATGAAACTTGATGTTAAGAGCGGATTGAAGGTTTACGAGGTCTATGACGGTCTCAAGATAAGGCCTCCAGTGAAGCCTAACCTTGAGAAGGTCGTTGAGTTGGGCGACCTTGAGACAACGAAGTACCTCATAGTCACTTATTACATGCAGGGACTTGACAGGATAGTGGTAAAATCGGGCTCGGTAATACCCCTTGAAGTGAAGAAGGAACTAAGGGAACTACAGTTACAGTGTTACGGACTCGAGGTCGAGTCAGAGTCATTCGATAGTATCACGTTCAGGGTAAACGTAAACCTGAATGGGAACCTCATAGAATCCATGAGGCAGTTCATCACTAAGATAGAAAACATTCTGAACGACGTAGAACTTCTTCTCGGCAACTTCACGAACGAGATGAGGGAGGACCTCCTAGCCAGGATTTCCATACTGAACAAGGACTACAGGCTCCTCATAAGGATGATCGCAGTCGGAGTGCAGAGGGACGACGAGATTAATTTCCAGTTATATCCTAAAGACGTAATATTATTTGCAATAGCCATGAGGGATCTGGGGAGATTCATCACCCATCTCATGTTCTTCCTGAGGGAAATTAAGAGGGAAGAAGTAGAGAGTATGGCCAGTAACTTCAAGACGTTAAGGGAGATCTTCATTCTAGCAGTAAACATGTTTCTTACAGAGGATCTATCACCCATGGGAAAGATCAGGGAGGGATTCAGGAACTTGGAAAAAGGAGCGCCTAAAAATGAGGCAGGAAAGGAATTGGTGAGGATGGGCTCTTACTGCATAGCCATGATGGATAACGCCGTTAACAAGAGTGTAAGGCTTTACGACTTTTCCAGTTTCGCTACGAGCTCCTGAGTTATGTCCTCCCCAAGGCTATCCTTAACCTTCTCTAATCCATCCTCCCCTAGGAGAAGTATTGTTAAATTGAAACTATCCCCATACTTGTAAACTTCGTCCAGTACCTGATCCACTATCTTTGACTTCTCCCTACAACTCAACTTCCTGATTCCAACCAACGTGTATTGGTCCTCGAGCTTGAATGCCTTGGCTTCTCCCACTAATTCCTTGAGCTTAAGGAAACCTGCAGTTATTCCATCCATATTACAAATTGCGAGAGAAAGGTATTAAATATATCTTAGCATTTGCTTAGTTTTGTGACCTCTTCTTTCAGATTTTCATGACTATAATCTAGTAAGAAGATAAAAATTAACCCCCTTAGAGTTTAAATTGCAATGTTACCGTAAGAATAGGTGGTTGGTTTTAAAAATGACGAATAGTGATGAATCACGATTATTATGAGTGTCATACTGACTTTTTTGTCAATCCTTCTTTTCAGCATCCTAGCGGGTTTTCTAGGGTCACTTACTGGGTTGGGTGGAGGGACGGTCCTGGTACCGATCCTAACTCTCTACCTGGGAATACCCATTATTTACGCAACTGGTTCTAGTCTGATCTCCACAATAGCCACGTCCAGCGGTTCCGCTTCGGCATATGTTAAGGAGAGGATCACTAGCGTTAGAATAGGGATCTCACTGGAGATCGCCACTACCGCGGGGTCAATTGTCGGTTCCTTGACTGTGGCTTACATTTACTCTTTACATCTTCAGTACCTAGTTTATATTGTATTTGGAATAGTTCTCCTTTTCTCCATATATCCCACGCTCAAGAAGATGAAGGGTGAGTTCCCAACTCCTAAACCACCAGATTGGACTACGAAGCTCCTAAACCTTTACGGGGAGTATTTCGACCCTGCAAATAACACTACCGTCAAGTACTGGGGAGTTAGGTGGTGGCTTGGCTTGATCGTAATGTTCTTCGCTGGTTTCATTTCTGGATTACTGGGGATAGGTTCTGGTGCGCTCAAGGTAATAGGAATGGACTACGCCATGAATTTGCCCATGAAGGTCACAACTACTACGAGTAACTTCATGATAGGAGTTACAGCTGCTACTGGGAGTGGAATTTACTGGGCATTGGGTTACATTCAGCCCTTTCTAGCTGCCCCAACTGCCATAGGGGTTCTAATAGGTTCCCTAGTGGGGACTAGGGTCCTTGTCAGGCTGAAGAACAAGAGGATCAGGGCTGTGTTCTTGGTAATACTGGCGTTCCTTGGAATACAAATGATCCTTAGGGGGTTGGGGGTGTTCTGATGGAGATAGAGGACGTAATAAGTTACACGTTAATTGCAGGAGTGGTGATAAGTATAACCTTCGTGGTGACAGGGGTGGCCCTCATCTTCATACATGGAGGAGCCCAGGGTCTAACCCTGGAACAGATTGGGAGTGTTCATTCCCTCGTTAACACCTCCACCACGACGCCTGAGAAGGTGATCCAGGGAATACCCAAGCTTGATGGCCTCTCCTTCATTTACATGGGTCTCATTATCCTTATAGCCACACCAGTGATAAGAGTTGCACTTCTCATAGGAGATTTTGCCAAGAACAAGGACGTTCTCTACACCATACTGTCGTTGATCGTACTTATCAACATCATGATCGCAATATTCCTAGTGCCTGCCCTGATCATCAAGTGACTCGTACTCTACAGGATCCTTGACTCCATTTATCTCGAACGCTACCCTCCTCATGTAACATGGACCGCACTTTCCACAATGTTTCTCTCCTCCCTCGTAACAACTCCAGGTTAGATGAAGTGGTGCACCTATCTCCAGCCCTAACTTGACTATTTCGTGCTTCACCAGATTCCCCACGGGCATTAGTACGTCTACCCTTTTCTCTGGACCTACGGCATAGGGAGAAAGCCTCTGAAACATCCTCACGAACTCCATTTCGTTATCTGGGTAAGCTCCAGCCTCCTCAAGGTTTATCCCTGAAACTATAGCGTCGTAACCCTTGGCCTCAGCTATGGCCATGGCAACCGTGAAGAAGATCGCGTTTCTTGCTGGAACCCACTCGTGGGCGAACTCAGCCCCCTCCTCTCCTTTCCTGTCCTTGACTATCTCCCCTCCTCCCTTGAGTAGGGTGGCATTCCCAATCAAGGAAAATAAATCCGTATTTATCTCCATTAGATCTGCGTTGAGGTATGAGGCTATCTTCCTGACTGCTTCCCTTTCCTTTTCCTCTGCCTTGTGATGGTAGTTAAAGTGAAGGAGTGTAACCTGATAACCTTCCCTGATCATCTTGGTTGCAGCGACGGTAGAGTCTAGACCACCGCTGGCTATAACGAGGGCCCTCCTCCTAGGTGACGGGTGAAGGGACAGTGTCCTGAATTCCTTGTTCAGTGTTACCTCCACCACTGAATATGGTTCCAGCTTCCTAACGTTAACATGATCAAAGGGCTTAACGTCAAAATAGTCATCAAGCGAGGTGAAAAACACAGCGTTCAAATCTACGTCGTAGGCCATGTACAGGGGTTTAAAGTTCTGTGCCAGGAATATCCTGTCAGGTCTCTCTATGTCAGCAATGACCAGAGCGTAGCTCCCCCTCAACTCCTTCAGGATGTCCTTAAGGGTTTCAAGTTTACCATCCCACCTCTTATCAAGGAGGGGAGGGAGGATGGCACTGTCAATCGTGGTGAGTCTCTTTATTTCATACCTTTTCTCAATCTCCTTGTCGTTTGCAATAATGCCGTTATGGGACACAATGAATCTATCCCCAAGGAAAGGCTGGATATCCCTCTCCATCTTGAACCTAACGAACTCGGTAGTTGGCTCTGCCCTGTTATTTGCCACCACAACCCTAGTTTTCTCGGTGATTATTCCATCCAGTTTCTCCTGGTTAAGTGAGGGTCTCCCAAGCGACTTGACAGACCTAACATGTCCGTCTTCCTCAACGGCGACAACCCCAAAACTATCTCTACCCCTATCCTCAGCCCTGATCAGGATTGACTTTAACTTCTGATTAACTTCAGCGTATTTGCTGGGGTCCATGATAAGAACTCCTGTTACGCTACACACTGGTGATCTAACCCGAATGTGAGGCTCACGATTTAACTTTAACTAAGTTGACGTCACGATTAGCGATCCGCGTTGTTAAGTTACCCTGTGACCATGTGAACGTTAACCTATCTCACGCTTTCTCCATCTGGTGGACTATACTCAGTGGTTTCACCATCCATCACTGTTTGAATTAATCTCATGGATTTCTTTCTAGAAAGAACTTTATTGTTGTTTCCACAGTACGGGTCAAATATACACTTGGGGCATCCATCCTCGCAATCACAACCTCTCACTATGTCAAGAGCAATATCGTAGGCTGACTCTAGGCGCTGATACAGGAGACGTGAGACCCCATTACCCCCTATGGTTGAGTCGTAAATCACTACATGCCCTGAGGGATAGCTTATCCCAGATAGGTCGGTGATTGAACCACCCGCCACGACCCTCCCAGCTGCTATTAGAACGTGCTCAGTCGCGTGATATGCCTCCATTGAGGAGAGGAGATCCCAATCCTCCAGGATGGGATGCTTTATCACTAGGCCCTTAGTATCGTAGGTGAACTCTATGGGGTCATCGTACTCCACCTCAGCCCTAGGCTTCTCCCTCTTTGAGTAGTAGTCAAAGATCACGTAGCCCACAACTGAAACTGTGACCTTAATCTCCCCGTATTTTACCGGCAATCCAAGTACCTTTCTGCTCTCAACTTCCCTGAACTCCCTCATGTCCACCTTGTAGAGGGGCTTGGTATAGTAGTCCTGTTCATCTTTAGTCCTCTCTACCTTTGCCTCTAGATTCTTCAAGTCTAGACTCTTCACTTGATAGCTTCTCTTAGAGACCAGATAGGTCGCACCAGGGTATAGGTCAAATAGAGCTGCGGGGAGCTCCCTCTCGCCGATTTTCCTGTTCTCAACGATGTCCACCACCGGACCCGCACTTCTAAGGGAACTCGATCTGACGAAGGACGTGGTTCTGGGGGTGGCGTAGTAAACTCCGTTTCTCTCTGTTACAGCCTTCTCCTTTGCCAGTTCGTCAAGGGCCTTCACCCACAGGGCTGGAAGTTCATCTCTCTTCACAGCGTATTTCTCGACAAGGTAAGCTGCAGCGTGGACCTTAAGGACCTCGAGGTTGGTGTTATCGAAGGTTATGGGAGTGAGTTTCCTATTGAAGAACTCGTGAGGCCTCCTAAGGAAATAGGAATCAATGGGATTATCCCCCATCACTGTGAAGACTAGGCCTAGCTTGTTCCTTCTTCCCGCTCTTCCTGCCCTCTGCAAGTATTTGGGGTAACTGGGCGGATTCTCGCTCATTATCACAACATCCAGGCTACCTATATCAATCCCCAGTTCCAGGGTAGGGGTAGCTACTACTCCCTGAAGTTCTCCCTTTCTCAGTTTCTCCTCAACTTCAACCCTCTCGTTAGCCAAGATACCAGCCCTATGAACCGCTAGATTGGCCCCAAACCTTTCTGCCATCTTTGCCAGTCTCTCTGCCATCTGCTGGGAGTCCACGAAGATCAAGGTCTTCAACCCCTCCTTCACCATTAAGCCTGCTAGGTAAGCCGAAAGGGTCCATCTACTTACACCGTTGGACGCCACGAGGGCGTGAATCGCCATCCCTCGCCTTCTCGGAACCCCTCTAATCACATTCCCCTCAACACCAAAGAGCTCATTAAGGAGCAGGGGTGTAGCTTCCACAGTTCCGCTGGCACCAATAACGTGGATCTCTCGATTAAGTTCCCTTATCCTATCCAAGATTCTACGTAGGTGAGAGCCTAAAACACCGTCATACACGTGCATTTCATCCACTACGTAATGGTCCGCTCCTCTGACGAGTGACCTAAATCTGGGGGAAAGTGAAAGCCCCAAATGAATCATGTCAGGGTTTGTGATCAAGATCTCGGGCGGATTTTCATATATCTCCTCCCTCACCCTTTGGGGCGTATCACCATCTAGGACCGCGATCCTAACGTCGGGGAGATTCTTGGCTAACCACCTCATTCTTACCAGTTGATCCCTTGCCAGGGCCTTGGTAGGGTACACAAGGACGGATCTCTCCCCCTTGAGCGCCAGTTGTAGTAGGGGAACGAAGAAGGCCTCTGTCTTACCTGTTCCTGTGCCTGAGATGATGGCAAGATTTTCGCGGTTGAATATTGACTCCATGGACTCCCACTGATACTTGTAGAACCTCTCAATGCCGGCCTCCCTCAAACTATTTATAATCCTTGGATCAAGGTAGCTCTCCGCGACTAAGGGCCCCATCTCAGGATCGAGCGCCGTCTCAGTGTAAATGTGAGCTATATCAGCACCAAAGACCTTCAAAGATTCTGAGATTCTCTCGAGAAGTTCCATGTACTTTATAAGTCAACAACCACAGCTAAAAAGCATGTCAGAAATAGTAACCAACGAAAGGGATCTGGCCTCACTGTTAGAGAGGGAACGAGGAAAACCAAGGCTAACCATTGTGGTTGATAGTGGACTCATCACAACATGTATTCCGGTAATCAAGAAATATAACTACGCTCTAATTGATGCCGAGGATCTTCCCAACGGCTTTTTCAAGTTGACCTTGGAGCTCAGGAACGGACACTAACTATCCTTTTCAATCTTTTAAGTAGATTATTTTAACTATCAGGTAATAAGTTGAATTCGTGCCAGGTGTTATTTACTCAGCGCTGTCTCGGACCAAGAGGGGTGCCCAACCCAAGAAGGTAATAAGGGTTACGGGAGTTCAGGATCTATTAAGCGGGGGAACGCCCAGATATGAGTACTTTAGAGGGGAACAGGGGGACATAATACTGGACCTAATAGATCAGAGGGGAGTTGAGGATCTGGGAGACAGGGTGAGGGTGTTACCTGGAACCCCCTGGTCCGATCTCCTAAAGTATAACATTGAGGTCTTTGGGTTAGAGGAAGCATCGGTGGGTGGGTCAGTCCATTTTGAGGACGCTGGGTTTGGCTTCAATGAATTTGGTCCCATAAGGAGAAGGGTTGAGGTTGAGGCAGTCATGAATGGCGAGGAATATCGTGGTCCGTTCAGGGGCGGAATAATATCGGCAGTCATTATCAGAAAGGATCCGAGGCCTCTTTCATATATGAAATTAGAAAGGAGCTTTGACTTCGTGATCAACAGGGTGAAGTATTGGTTTAGCACAGGGATACCACCATTTCGTGATATTACAGTGACGAAGAAGGGGAATTCAGCCACCCTTCAAGTTGCCTTTCCGTTAGCTAGACAAGAACTTTTAAGAGACAGACTAGAAGACATGTCTCCCAGCAGGCCCTACTCGTTCTCCATGGGTAGTTATAGGTTCAGGTACTTTGGGAGCGTCAAGACGATGGACCTGGATTATTCCATTTTCCCCGACGTGGAGGAACTTATCCTATTCATCAGAAAGGACGTTACCAAGTTTGTGGCACTTTCCAATAAACCACTTGATCTATCCTCCTTGACCCTTGATCCGTTCTCTGATGAGAATTCCCAGGACCTTTTCTCAGGTTGCATACTTTGTGGGAAGTGCGTTAGTGTTTGCCCCCACGTTGCTCAGAGAGGGGATAAGGATTACTCTCCCCTAGGCTTTTTCGTGTCTGGGATGAGTAAGGAGTACGCTAACTGTCACCTTTGTGGTAAATGCGACGATGTCTGTCCAGTCTCGTTAAACATAGTCCCGAAATTGAGGGAAAAAGCCACATTTAGAAACGTATCGCTCGATTTATCGCTCTCGTTACCAAGCAGGAAGTCTATAGTCATAACGCCAATCTCAAGGGATTTAATGGAAAGTGCCATCAAGGTGATAGGTTTCTTTTATGGAAAAGGGGTTAAGCTTGGGTTGCTCACGCTTAATATTTCTCTAGATGAACTAGTAAGAGGGAAGGAATTGAACCTTCCAGAGGGGGTTGAGGAGCTCTACGTATTAACCCCTGAAGAGCGCCTATACCTTCTTTCATCCAAGCCTAAGAGCGTGACAGACGTCTACTTCCTCTTCGATGTTTTACCCAACGAGATTAAATCCAGAATCCTCGGAAAAAAGGTTCACAAAACGTGTATGTATAAGGGGAATGTGAACGGAGACGAAAGATGTAGTTTTGCCTTCCTTGAGATGTTGAATGGAGAGCCTTCCATCAAGTCTCCTGTCTCCTCTCAGGTAACCCTATGTCCATTAGCCTCTAAGAAGCTTGGTATACCAAGTTATGTTGATGAGCTTGGAGATGTGAAAGCGGAGGATGTCGACAAACTCGTGGAGGAAATCTCGGGCCTTCTTGATAAGAACAAAGCGATTCTTGAGGACCTAACATGGTACGAAGGTTTAGATGATAGCATGAGGGTGGATTTCATCAAGGGTCTTTTGAGGAACTTTGTTACAGGGAAGGATCCGGCAACAGCCATAAAGATTTACGTTAAGCTAGTTCAAGAGAATGCTTTGAACGATGATGAGATAAAATCTATTCTAATGGAAGAAATAAAGAAAACCTTCAGTGATTAATCACTGGCTAGATCTAGCCAGGAACGTTAAGTGAGGTGCCTCAGGGAGAATTAGCTTTTCCATGCCTAGTTTCACCGCATCTGGAGAACCTGGAAGCATGTATATTATTTTCCCGCGGAGGATCCCAGCGCTAGCCTTCGTTAGGTAAGATGCTGGACCCACCTTTGGATCCGAGAGGCTCAAAGCCCTGAACACGTCTCCAAAACCCTCAACTTCCCTGTCTAAAATTCCCCTGACACTTTCAACTGTCACGTCAGAGGGGGTATATCCAGTGCCCCCAGTGGAGACTATCACGTCTACTCCCTCGGTCAGAACGGCATCTATTACTGCCTTCAATATCCTCACCTTCTCATCTGGTACTAGCGCGTAACCTTTCAACTCGTGTCCATTGGAGATAATAAGTTCCTTGATTTTGTCTCCAGACTCGTCCACAACTGGTTCCTTTCTAGACATTTTCTGATACCTGGAGGTACTTACGGTGATTACATAGAAGCCGAGTTTCTTTGGAGCCATTTCCCTATGGCTTTCGTGTGCATGGGTCATTGGAATCAAGTTAAATACCCATCAACTCCATAAAAGGATTATGAACAAGATAGCCGTAATATTGCTTGGAATGATACACTCGGTATCAGGACTATTGGCGTTGTTAAGCATTCCATTTTCCTTACTCGGTGGCTTCACGCTAGGCAAGATCTCGTCACTGGTGGGCCTATTCTTGGCCATTTATTTTATATCAGGTATTGCAATGGTGTATGAAACATACGTAACAGTGATGGAGGCGAGCTCTATCTACTCCTCCGCTTTGGAGAAGTTTAGGACTTACGTGGAGTCGCACCCTGTGAACTCTCCTGTCTACCTTTATGGATACCAGAATCTGAGGATTCTGACCCCTCCACGGGATAACCAATTGAAGATGTTCCTAGTGTTGTTGGTGTTTTCGGTGATTAATCAAGTACCCTTTCTGAACATCATCCCCCTCACCTATTATTTAGGAAGGGAATATAGCAGGATAAGGAACCTCATGTTGCTTCAAAGTCAACTGGGTCTGGGAGGCAAATATGTTCCAGACCAAGTGGGTATGGAAATACTCACAATCATCACAAACGGTTTCACCTTCGGATTCATGGTGTCTAGGTTGCACTCCCTTTCCCAAACTCTAGTATTTTCACCTCCTCCGCAAGGTCAAGGTCCAGGTCTAGGAAACCCCTTCTATGGAGGAGGAACCCCCTCACCTTGAGAACTGTACCCTCTGGTATTTCAGTGAACCTGGTTCTAAAGCTAGTCAGAACTATTCCCTCTGAAGCCAGGTATTTCGCAGGAAGGGAAAACGGCTTTAAGGCCTTCTCTACCCTAAGCACGTTATCAAATCTCTCTGTGTGTGTCACTTCACCAAAATCCTCACATTCCACTATTTTGAAGGTGTAAGGACGCCCCTTGAATTTCCCTTCCAGTACCCTATGTAGCTTTAGGTTGACGAAGTCCTGAGGGTTAAGTCCCTCTACCTCCATGGGATTGAGTTCGTCCAAGGATGTTGTAACCCTCCTCCTTCTAAGCTCAGCTAGAACTTGGTAGTTCTCCAGATTGGTGCTCAACAGGTCAAAGTCTTTCCCCTCCCCTAAGTAGAGGTAACTACCAGTGACTCCAGTATCCCGAAAGAAGGCCAAGAACTCCCGCAATAACTCGTCATCCACTCTCCTAGTAAAGGGGTTCAGGACCTTGCTCTCCCTCAATGGCACTAGAGGGACTTCGAATCCTATTTCGCTTACGTGTTGTAAATAACTCGGAAAGTAAGTCCTCACTATTTCCATTCCCTCCCTCAATGTTTTCACTTTCCTTCCTTGAAAGTACCTGGGCGTTGCAACAGCGTAACCGTCGGGATGGTAGCATCCTTTAACTGACCAGATAACATCCCTGTGCTCAAGCATGAAGCCCTCAAAGACTTCCATAATCTTATATCTCCCAAGGGTTTCAAAAACTCGTTGAAGATCGTAGTAGTTGGAAGAGGTATTCTGGGAAGCTCACTCTATCACCTATTGAGGAGAAAAGGTCACGAGGTCAAGGTGATAGAGTCAGGAGAACGGAGAGTCTTCCCTAGCCTAATACATTCTCTACTTCTTAAGGATAGGGACATTGAGCTTGCAAGGATGAGCCTGGATTTCTACAGAGAGTTTTCAGTCCCGATGAAGGAATTCGTCTCAATAACCCTTGGTAAGGTTGAGAGTCAAATCCTGAATTCCTGGGAAAGAGTAGGCGTAGAGATAAGGGAGGAACACGTGAGCTGGCTCAAAGCTAATGGTATAGTTGCGAGGGGCGGAGATAGGCTTGTTTACGTCTCAAGGCTAATATCCTCAGTTCCGTTTGTGAGGGGAAAGGCTAAGATTGACCTACTTAAGGAGAAAGTCTATTTGGATGGGAAGGAGATTCATGCCGATAAGTATCTAGTAGTTGCGGGACCGTGGAACCCATGTCTCTTGAGGGTGAAAACGAAGAGCTATTACTGTTGGGCGACCCTTGTGGCCAGCGGGGTCAAGGAATTGGGAAATCACTTCGTATATGACTATGAGAAAGGGTTTTACTCTAGACCTCTCCTGGGTCTTGGAACAGGAATAGCCATTGTGGGGGACGGAAGGGCCATAGAGTCTCCCCCTGGGAGAAGGATTCCCGTGGATGAGAATGAAGTCTTGGACAGGGCAAGGGAGAGACTTGGGTCGCTTCATCCCCTTTACACAGCAGGAGAGTTCTGTGAGGGGACGCCAGACATGAGACCAGCTTACGGTCCCATAACGGACAAAATTCTTTACGCAGGCGGTTTAGACGGGTACGGTGCTGAGGTAGGGCCTGGACTGGCCAAGCTTGTCATCAAGTTCATCGAAACAGGGGAGAAGGTTCAGGAGTATTTTCTAGATAGGTTCACTGGGGTCACAGATTTCACCGTAGGGAGGGAGCCTCACGAAATATGACAAGGTAGATCCCTACAACTCTGTTGACTTTCCCCAAGTTATCTTTTCGTGTATGGGTCCATCGCTCCCACATCCAACAATCTCCCTTAAGTAAATTACTAAGGCTCAGCTTTTCTTACCATAACTCCATTACTCAGCTTTTAATTCAAATAGACGAAAAGTTTAAAAAATTTAAATTTTACAATAATTACAATAACTTATTTCTAATTTCCAGAAATATACCGATTACTCGTACTTCCGAGGCTGTTAGAGTAATCCTATCTGGACCTGGGTTTGTCATCCCCAGGATATTCCCGCTAATCAAGAAACTTGAGGTGTCAGGCAAGTCGTTCTCAGATATGGCTAGGTACACGTTTTCGACCACAAAATCAAGGGAAGTGTATTTGTTTCTACAAGGAAGTAACATATCAGTATACCTTGTCCCACAGTAATGATGAGGGTACTCGAGTTTAATTTTCTCCATAGGTCAATGTGTGGTTGAGGTCGGGCTTGAGTATGAGGGCTGGATGTGACTCTTCTCAGCTCCTCTGTTGGAAAAATGGTTAGCTGGTTTCCTCAAGGGACGGGAGAGGACCTAAGATTAGAAAGAATCAAAAGAAAAATTTAGGTAAACTTAACAATTTGCAAAAGGCTCATGGAAGTAGCCAAATCTTTTAATCTCCAATGCTACTTTAGTGTCGGATGCTCTTAACATTCAAGGACGCAATAATAGGAATCATTTATGTGGTTTGGGTAGCGCTGGTGACGCTGAAACTTTCGAAGATTGTTGCTAAGAAAACAAACACGTATGTGGCAAGAAAGTTCATACATATGGCAGGAGGGGGAGTAGTTGCTGTAACATCTCCCTTCCTGCTCTCATCTCCCCTTGTTGTGATAGTTGCCTCTTATCTCATGATGGGTTATCTACTGATCAGGAGATTAAGGCAACCCATGTCGTGGTTCCAAGAGTCTGATAATATGGGCGAGATCTTCTTCTCCTTCTCCTTCGGCACTATTCTCCTGGTAATGTGGATTCTCGAGCCCACCTTCTGGGAGTTGGGTAACAAGTACCTGTATGTGGCGTTGTTACCCCTAATCTTCATGTCCTTCGGGGATGGGGTTACTGGGATAGTGAGAAACTACGTGTATGGAAGGAGGTTTAAGGGATTTTGGGGATCGGTGGGAATGCTTATCCTGACGGCACCCCTAGGATATCTACTTCTGTCGGTACCAGGGCTCCTTTCCGCAGTCATCGCCACCGCGGTGGAAGTACTGCCTATCCTAGATGACAACCTTAGCGTTTCCTTTCTATCCTTCGCATTTTTGCTAGCTGCAGTGAAGCTGGGGTAAACGTGAAGGTCAGGTATGGGAAACGTTCTTCATCGTTCAGTAAACCGTCACGTCATCACTGTTTAACTTTATTGGGTAAAAGGGTTAAAACGGTTCATGATATCATGGCTCCTAGGGTCAAAGCTTCCTGATTGGGATTACCTGAGGGACCTATTTCAGGATGTCGAGAACGTGGCGGTTTATGTGTCCCAGGACAACGTGGTAGAGATTGTGAAGATGTCCGACATAGATCCCATTCACTCTCAGGTCACCATACTAATACATCCAAAGAATCTGGAAAGGATGGGAATCGGTTACCTTAAGCTAAGAGAATATGTGGCCTTTCCGGTCATGGACTTACATGAGTTGAGGGCCATGATCACGAGGAGGGGATGGAGGGCCATAGAGTACTACAATTCGTGGGAATTTCAGGGAGGATGGGTACTATATGATTGTGTTGGTTGCGAGGATGAACAGAGGGAGCAGCTAGGGGTTAGCCTCAGGGATCCAAAGGCTTCGTTAAAGAGGATCAAGATCTGGAGAAAATTCCGCAGAACGGGAGAAGGTGAAACACTTTAAACCGGGGAAAGGATTTATCATGTGCAGGTTTTCAGATACTCGCTTGTTAAGGGGGAACTCTATCCAGACGAGAATGGTCAGGTACTAGTCTTTGTTGAGGGCCCCCTAGTTTCCGTAGTCTCCGGTAACACAAACCTTGAGAATCCTGTCTTTCACCTATCGAGAGAGGAGGCCTCCCTGGTGGAGCAGATTAAAAGACTCTCACAGTTCACGGGTATAGAGGTCAACCTCCTCCCTGCACTTGCCTATCCAGGAAAGGCAAGGATTCTATCCCTGAATAGGGTAATGGGCTACGTTTTCGAGGAGTTTGTGTATAGAACATTATCTTCCCACTTCAAGGTTGAGAGGCATGTAAAGACCTTTGAGTCCCTATTCAAGCTTACGAGAGAAAGATATCACAATACCCCAGACCTGCTGGTGGAAAACAGGATTCCAGTGGAGGCTAAGGTATCGTTTTACAACTATGGACAACTCCTCGAGTACTCCAAGAGGTTTCCCTTAGGCGCACTGGTAACTCCCTTTTCCTCCAATTGTAAGGTACCGCCGAGATGGAGATACTTCACCAATTTTGTTATGGATCAAAGGCCCCTCCTGGGATGGCTCAACTCTCTTTTACATGATTAAGTAAATTCCTGAAGTTAAAGCCGAAACATTTTTATGTTGACCAAGTAATAGCCCACATGGAATTCGGAACCCCATTGGTGGGAAACGGAAAGAAGATTCTCCTTCTTGGTAGCGGTGAACTGGGTAAGGAGATGGTCATAGAGGCACAGAGGATGGGAATAGAGACTGTAGCTGTGGATAGATATGATATGGCACCAGCCATGCATGTTGCACATAGGAAATACGTTGTGGACATGCTCGATGGTGGCGCAATTAGGGCAATAATCAAGAGAGAGAACCCAGACGCGGTGATAGCGGAGATAGAGGCCATTGACACTGACGCATTGCTTGACCTTGAGGATCAGGGAGTCAGGGTGATACCCAACGCAAACGCTGTGAAGACATGTATGAACAGGATGCAGTTAAGGAAGCTGGCTGCGGAAAAGGTAGGCGTGCCCACAACTAGGTACGCCTTCGCAAGTGACGAGGAGGAGGCGAGAAGGGCGTGTAAAGAGGTTGGATTTCCGTGCCTCCTGAAACCCGAGATGAGCTCCAGCGGTCATGGTCACGTTCTGGTGAAATCCGAGGATGAGGTGGAGAAGGGCTTCAGGGAATCGGTGTCCCATGCTAGAGGTAAGAGCAGAACTGTAATAGTTGAAGAGTACGTCAAGGTGGACACCGAGCTCACCGTTCTCACCTATCGTCACATGAATAACGGATCCATAGAGACCAAGACCCTTGAACCCATAGAGCATCAAAGGCCCAGCTACTATTACGTCGAGTCATGGCAACCATCCACGGTGAGCCAAGAGGTTATTGCGAGATCAAGGGAATATGCCACTAGAGTGGTGAACGAGCTGGGCGGTCTCGGGATATTTGGGGTGGAGATAATTGTCTCAGGGAACAGAGTACTTTTCAGTGAGGTATCGCCGAGGCCACATGATACAGGCCTTGTCACCCTGGCCAGTCAAGACATCAGTGAGTTTCAGATTCACGTTAGGGCAGCATTGGGTTTACCTATACCTCAGGTGAGGGTATTAACGCCAGCAGCCTCCCATGTGATCCTCGCCCAATATGAGACTTGGGCTCCATCCTACCTGAACGTGGAGAAGGCCCTCTCTATTCCCGGTGTTCAGGTTAGATTCTTTGGCAAACCTTCAACCTATGACAAGAGGAGAATGGGAGTGGTACTAGCAAACGGAAATGACGTGAACGAGGCAAGGGAGAAGGCGAGAAAGGCTTCCTCCCTCATCCTTGTTAAGTAACTAAATTCCGTGAACTTTTTTCACTTCTTCCACAACCTGCTTAACTCTCTCCATTATGTAGGCACTAGATGAGGTAAGACAGCAGTCATGAAGAGACTCAACCTCCTGATCATCAAGTCCGAGTAACTCAGCTACGGAAACCGTCCACACTCTCGCAGTCGCATCGTAGTTATAACCTCCTCCCCCCAGTAACAGGATCTTTCCAGTGCCCCTGTGGGCTAGATCATGGATCCTCTTGATTAATGCTAGGTAACCCCTGGTGCTCAACTTAAGCTCCACGAGTGGATCGTCGAAATGGGAGTCTCCTCCCTCCTGGATGATTATGGCCTCTGGCTGAAACCTATCCAGAAGGGGTATAACCACGTTATCAAAGGCGTAAATATAGGCATCATCTGCAGTTCCAGGTGGCAGAGGAACGTTAACCGTATACCCCTTTCCCCTACCCGTTCCAATTTCGTTTATCTCCCCCGTACCGGGGAAAAACCCCCTATGATACATATGCAGGGATATCTTCAGAACATTGGGGTCGTCGTAAAGTAACGCTTGAGTTCCGTCGCCGTGATGTCCGTCCACATCAACAATTGCGATCCTTCTGAAGAACTTCTCTCCCTCCTTCGCTGCAATGGCAACATCATTGAACACGCAGAATCCAGATGCTGATCCCCATTGCGCGTGATGTAAACCCCCTCCCAAGTTCACCGCGTGGTCGTAGCCCTGTGCCAGCAACCTAATCCCCGTAACGCTACCCATTACCCTTCTCAGTGCGCTCTCGAAGACACCCTTGAAGGCCGGCGTATCCCCATAATCCAGTAACCCCTCCCCCTCCTGACTCTTCGTCTTCACGAAGTCCACGTAATCCCGAGAGTGAACATTCAAGAGAACACTCTCGTCATCCGGATCCGGCCTCCTCATATCCATGTGATGAAAGAAACCCCTCTCCTCCATGTACTTCTTAGCTCTGCTCTCCCTAAACGACTTAAAGGGATGATCCCCTGGAAAGGAGTAATCCAGGTAAGCATCATCCCACACGAAAACAGTTCTGTGCATCCTAAGTAGCTTTTATAATCAGATCAATAAAAGATTACACGTGACATTATGAGTGCCTCAGAGCTCATGGTGAGCCCATCCCTAGTTGCTAATTCCAATGATAAACTTAGGGATGTGCTCAACAAAATGAAGGAAGCTAACCAGTGGGTTGTCCCAGTTGTTAACAACAAGAAGCTTGTGGGTATTCTCTCCTTCAAGGAACTCATCAGGAGAAGGGTGAACCTGGAGACAAGGATCATAAATGTAGCTTCCCCCGTTATCTCCCTGTCTAAGAATGACGACTTCAATAAGGTGATAGTCAAGTTTTATACGACCAAGGCCAGGGCCATCCCCGTTACTGATGACTCCAGAAACCTTCTGGGGATCATCACAAGGGAACAGGTTCTTTCCTACCTTCTAAACTCAGGTCAATTGGAGACCGGGAGGGCAAGGGAGTTCATGAGTTCCCCGCCTGTTACCCTTTCCCCAGAGGACTCAGTTGCCAAGGCTAGATGGATTATGGTTAGAGACAACATCTCAAGGATTCCAATTGTCCAGGACAAGAAGCTCGTGGGAATAGTTACCACAAGGGACATAGTTAACGCCCTCTACACTCCACTTAGTGAAAGGAAGAGAGCCTCAATCCTAAGCGAAGAGGAGAGGGTTATGGCTAGCCCCCTGAAGGAAATCATGGTTTCCCCTGTGATCACGGTATCTGGAGTTGATCCTCTCAAGGAAGTAGCTCAAAAACTACTGAAGAACAAGATCTCGGGAGCTCCAGTCATGGAGGGTGACTTTCTTTCAGGGGTCATAAGCGGGATAGACATCATAAAGTCCCTTGAGTCCAAGTTCCAGCTCTCTATGCCCATAGAGGCGAAGCTCACCTCAGGCCTCAGGAACAAGGAGCTAAAGGCACAGTTGGACGGCGTTCTAGAGAGGTACCTATCGAAGCTTGAGAAGTTCGTAGATATAAACAACTTCAGGGTTTCCTTCAAGGAGGAAGCCTCTAGTCAGGGCAGGCCTCTCTACAAGGTCTCGGTAAATATCTCAACGAAGATAGGTAATTTCGTGGCAAACGACAGCGACAGGGATCCAGTGGCTGCAGTAAAGAGGGCCGTGGACACGTTGGAGCAAAGGCTGATAAAAAGATTAAAGAGAATCCAGGAGAAAAAGGGTGACAAGGAAGAGGTAATTTGAAAATAGCCATAGTGCAGCCTACCACAGTTGAGTCAGCGCTTCGTAATACAGAGAAGGCACTGGAGAGCGGATCGCAGGTAGTCCTTTTACCTGAGAAGTGGGTGAAGACTCTAGATGACCTTCCCCTAGCCGAGTTTCAGCGATTAGCTGTAAAGTACACCGCCTTCATTGTTCCTGGTGCAGTGGAGGACGAGGTTTCAGTCATTTCTCCCATAATAACGCCCAGGGGGGAGATTGCAGGCATAGCAAAGAAAATCCATCTTTTTGGGAATGAGAAGGGGAAGCTCCTACCCGGAACCACGCTATATTACTTCACCGTGAATGGGGTCAGGATAGGGATAGTCATATGTTACGATCTGGACTTCCCAGAGGTTCCCAGGGCCCTGTTCTCTAAGGGAGTTGAAGTTCTCTTAGTCCCATCCAAGATTCGCAGGGAGGGAATGGATAAGTGGAGGGAATATGTGAGAATGCGTGCCCTGGAGAACAGGATAGCAGTAGTTAACGCAAATGCAGTCGAGCTTCCAAATTTCGTGGGAGGAAGTGTTGCAGTGGTCCCCTACAGGAGGGGAGAAATAGTGGACGTGAAGGCTGTGGCGGAGATGGGAGAAGAGGACGGTTTCGTCACTGTGGACATTGACCCGATGAGTTATTTTCATCTTAGGTTAGATAGATTGAAGGAATTAGTACAGTTCTCGGTGGAGGAGCTAAGCACTGGTTAGATGGTGGTCCTTGGGATCTAGTTATCCTGTCTTTCATGTAAATCTTGTGGGTTATTATGGATCTAAGGGAAATTTCTCGACGCACCAGTGAACTTAAGTGGGGTCTTTGATATGGCGGAACAGTCGGTCTCGTTGCGCTTTTGACATCAGGACAATCTTCATCGTTAAGTTAAGTCCATGTAGTTAATGAGACTTACCTAGTCTGGCACTATAACTTTACCTTCACTACCTAAGAACCTTCACTTCCTCGGTTGTGTAGGACCTTATCTTGGGCTTTAGTAAGCCTATCCAATCCTCCACTAGATTGCAGTACTCTCGAATAACCAGTCCTTTTCCGCATAGCACACTATCCCTTGTAATGCCTGCCACGTAATCTGCGGCCGAGATCCATATATCCCTGTCCTTCCCTGATAGGTCCACAACTACGTGTGGCCTTAAAGATTTCGCGACCTTCATCCATCTGTAAAAATTTGTAGTGATGAATTGCTTGTCACTAGACGTAAATAGGGGGACCCTATCATACACTACTTTTATCTTCGACGAGCCTGGATTGTTCACAATTAATTCGCTTAAGTGATTTGCAATTAACTTGCCGTAAGTCTCTATCACTAGGTTCTTTATGTCCTCGTGCTTCTCTATCACGATCGAGATTGAAGAGACGTAGGGCGAAATCGAGTCTATAAACAAACCCTTTACGTTAACCCCCTTTGGCTCGTCCTTCTTAGGTTTATCGGCTGAATACTTGAAGATCCTCATTTTATTAAACAGCTTTAGTGAGATATTCTCGTATGCCTCCTTGTATCCCTCCTCGTCCTGAATCAAAGCAATGCTCAGCACAAAGGGCAATGGATCGTTAACGGAAGGATTCCCAGATTCGTCGATAGAGGCAATCATCTAGAGAGTGAAGATAAACATGATTTAATTGTATCATCCTGTCCGTATCCCCGGACAGTCCACTGTTTTTTGATCATCCTGTCCGTATCCCCGGACAGTCCCTGATAGTATTTTTACCAGTAAATATATTAAAGTTTTCCCGACGTAGACAACCCTATGTTTGGTTCTCAAGAATTCTTGAGACGTATATAATGAGGAAAAATTAGTTATCAAGAAAAATTATTTTCTTAGCTATCGTTTTGGTCGTCATCTTGATTATCATTTCTACCCTGTGAATTCTGATTTCCATTACCGTGGTCCCCATGGTCATGATTTCCATGGCCATGGTCTCCGTTATCCTTCACGATTCCAGGGTGTATGATCAATAGTGGTTCATTACTAACGTTGAGATCTCCCTTGGGGTTCATGGACACCGTGTAGAATATTTTTATGATCACCTGATAGGTTCCATTCTGGAGCTGTATTACGTGATATGGATTATCCTCGCTCACATTGAAGGTTTGGTTGTCTATGGTGATTTCCACAACGAAACTTGAAAAGTCCTTCTTTAACTTCTCAACGTGTAGTAACATGATAGTATAATTATCTGCCTTGCTCAAAGTTATTGTGGCATTAGCTGTTACATTTCCTTTCATGCCTGGTGTTAAATTCCCTAGATCTATATTTGCAGGTAATATGGTGATATTCTCATTTCCTTGATTTGATATTATATGATACGTTATGTAGGCAATTGGTCCAAATCCTGCAACCGATGAGGCTGCAACCCCGGAGCCCAGTAAGGCTAGAGCTATTAGACCCATGTATAGTGGCTTCATCAAGTAAAAGTGCGTCATTCCTCTATAAAAGATAAATCAGCGAAATCTCCGTGTTCACATCCGTGAACGCATTTGTGAACATCTAAATATCCTGTTCCAGCTAATGAAAATACAGAAAGTATTGCATAATCGGAATCAAACCTTCAAATATTTATTACCACAGTGTTATAGGGCACAATGGAACCCATCTCGCTTAAGGCGTTTCTGCAGAATCCTTCAACAAAATCCATGGCTGAGATAGCATCCAAACTGTCAAAGGAATTGGGTTTAGCCGAGTTAGTCTCTTTTTATTTAGAGGATGATCTTCTTAAATCTCTCATAAAAAGATTAGATTCAAGATTGGAGGATTTATATAAATCATTTAGTAACGATAGGGATAAGTTTATCCAGAGTGCAATTAATAGACTGGGCGGAAAAACTGGGGAGGGAGTTCAGTTCCCATATTACGCAACCCCCGAGACTGACGTAGTGATAACCTTTGTGGAGAACAACTCCGTACCCGCAAAGGTTATGGTAAAGGAGGGTAAAATGAGGCTCACCTTCGTTCCCTACGAGTCTTATGCGAGCCTAGAGGGCGCCATAGCTAGGCAAGGAGAAGATGATATAGTGGCCACGTTCCTAGATGGAAAGGTCGTTAACCTGGAGAAGAAGAGGAATATCTTCATTGAGAATAAATCGGTGGATGCGTTAATGCAGGGTCCAGTTGTGCTCAACTTCTATCCCATGGGGTTAACCCTCTTCTCCTCAGTCTTAGCCATGAACCTAAAGCTTTCGGAGAACAGGGTCAAGGTAACAAGGAACGGCGAAGAGCTCAGGGTGGAGATTCTAGAGGGTAAGGCAAGTCCTGACGAAGTTCTTGCTGGAGATACACTAAGTCCTAGATCTAAGGCATCTCTCTATTATGATTACAAGAAAAAGACGATCTTCAGGAACGAGATTATCGAGGCCCTTGCCAGCAAGCTAATCTAGGATATCCTCTGGCCTCACTGGAACCCTAGTTACTCTCTTGTGTATGGCGTTCTCCACGGCCGAAGTTACAGCTGCTGCCGCGACCCCTACTGGAATCTCCCCTATTCCCTTGGCGCCCATGGGTGTGTAGGGTGAGGGTGTGGGAACAATGTTAATCTCTATCTCAGGAATTTCCACCGCAGTTGGCATGTTGTAATCTGAAAGGCTTGTGGTGAGAAGCTTACCCTCATCGTAGGCATAACTCTCGTAAAGGGCAAGCGATATTCCGATGTATGTACCTCCTATAACCTGCTCCCTTACCAAATCCTCGTCTATGGGTGTACCTGGATCTATGTATACCACGTGTTTTATGGGCTTAACTACTCCAGTATCACGATCCACCTTAACCACTGCCAGATCACATGCGAAGGGGTAGGCGTTAAACCTAGTTTTACCCTGTAACGTGAAAGTGTATTTGGCTTCTTCTTCCACCTGTGTTATGGGTATCTCAGTTCCATCTCCCTTGACCTTGAAAACTCCATTGTGATACGTGACCTCTTTTCCCAGTTCCTTCTCAAGTCTAGTCCTTATCTTCCTAACCAGTTCCTCCGTGGCCCCCTTGATCGCCCCGGCCATGAACACAGCCATCCTGCTACCTCCAGGTCCAAAGCTCGAGCCTATCCTCGACGAGTCTAGGGTCTCAACGGTAACTGAGTTGAGGGGGATTCCCAGGAGCTCTGAGGTGAGTCTCATGGCTGTATGTTCGTTCCCCTGTCCCTCTGGACCATAACCAATACCTACCACGACCTTTCCATTTCTTACGTAGAGATGTACTTCCTCCTGTCCTGAGGGGGTGCTCGGGTCAGTAGAGCAGGCCAGACCAACGCCGTATCCTTTCTCCCTCAACGAGAAGATATCGTTTCTGGACAGGGCTAACTCCAAAAGCTGAAATGGGTTGCCTGAGTCGTAGAAGGCGTAAGGGGCTTCATACGGAAATGTCTTTATGAAATTCCTTTTCCTTACCTCTTCCCTCCCAAGTCCAAGCTCATCTGCTACCGCGTCCATCAACCTTTCGAGGGCCCAAGTGTGCGGAGGTGTTCCAGCCCCCCTAAAGGCACCTGGAGGATTCTTGTTTGTGGCAACCAAGTTAACCTCGTATCTAATGTTCCTAACCGCATAGGGACCTGCTAGAATTCCTGTGGGTTTGAAGGCTTGTCCACCTGAGGTCGCCGCGCCCACGTCCTCCCATATCTTGATATCAAGTCCGGTAACTGTCCCGTCGGGGAGGAATGTGGCTCTAGCCTTAAACTTTCTCTCTGGTCCTGAACTGTTTGATGCCATAAGGTGTTCCGTCCTAGTCTCGATCCACTTAACTGGAGTCTTGAACCTCCAAGCAGCATAGGCAATGATCACAGCATAGTTAAGGACCGAAAACTTAGCCCCAAAGCTACCTCCCTGGCGTAGGGGTTCTGCTACGACCTTCAAGTTGAGGGCTCTTGAGATCTCGCCTGCCAGATAGTTTGGAGCCTGCATGTTAGCAAGTATTCTAATCCCCCAAGACTCTGGAATAGCTACTACCCCAAAGGGTTCAATCGGATTACCAGAGGATCTGGACCAGTATAGATCCAGTGTAACCTCCTTTCCGCCCGTGGGAATACTCCCGTACTCGAAGACCTTATTTCCCACAACGTTGGAACCAAGTTCCTCGAAAACGAGGCTCTCCCCTTCCAGTGCCTGATCTATATCGTTCACGGGCTGAAGTTCCTCGTAATCAACCTGTACCGTCTCAGCGAGGTCTTGTGCCTTATACGGATTTTCTGCGAGTACTAGGGCCACAGGCTCTCCCATATACCTTACTTTCCTGGTGGCAAGCGGAGATTGCCCCAGGGAAGACCCCTCCCTTTCCTCTCCCTCAGTGTCTCCCACAGTCATGTCTCTGCCTGTCAGGACCTTAGCTCCTCTCCTGGTTGCATCGGAGATGTCGACTGACTTGATTATTGCGTGGGGATAGGGGCTCCTGACCAGGACCCCATAATATCCCCTGAAGTGAAGATCATCTACAAATGTCCCCTTCCCTTGAATAAGATCTACTACGTCGAGTCTTCGCATATTCACTTTTGCATTTCGCTAATTAAATGTCTTAGCTCAGTAAGAAGGAGTTTCGCATGCTTCTTCCTGAACTCAAACTCCTCTGGGTTCTGGGGTCTGGGGTGAAACTCTCCGTGAAGCCTTTCGGCATTTAGGAAGCTCACGACAAGTGATCCATTGTTCAGTTTGTAAGAAAGATATTCCACAAGGGAGAAGTGATCCTGATATGTTGTGACGTCAAACCCTATTTTCATGGCTACAGCCCTCATAGCGTAGGAAAGAGCCCTCCAGTAGGCCTCTCCGGCCTCGACCGCATCTCCCTTGGAATGTAGCTCATCGCCCAATTTCTCAAACTCTACACTGAGATCCAACAACGTGCTCAATCTCTCGGCCTCCTCCATCCTATCCAACAGCAGTTCCGCTATCACATCATAGGGTCTTTTTCTGCTCCTCTCGCTGATTTCAAATAGTTTGGTAGCCAAGGTCTCAGGTACTTCTAACGTTTTCATGGGTCTAAACACTGCGTGGGGGTAATTATCCCTTTTTAACCATCTAGCTACAAACTAGTTAATGCGTGTCATGAGTTTTCAACCCTAGACTATAAACTGATACAAATGGAACGAATTATACATTATCTGGTTTCAGAAGTTTAAACCATATCGAACCTGTTTATAATCATCAGGAGATTCACTTTAATACCTTCTGAAGCATATTATCATGAGAGAATAATGAAGATAAGTTGGGAAATTGGAGGAGCCCAAGGTGCAGGTGTTGATACTTCTGCGAACATATTTGGGGCTGCCGTGGCAAGTGCCGGTTACTTCATTTACGGGAACAGGGAGTATTACTCCAACATTAAGGGTAGGCATAGTTACTTTAACTTGACGATTAGCGACAAGAGGGCCAGGAGTATTTCGAGCGTAGTGGACATATTGGCCACCTTTGACGCTGAGACCGTTTTCCAGCATTTCACAGAGGTGAAGGGTGTCATCATATATAACAAGGGAGTTAAGGACACCAAGCTGGACAGGGTTCAGAGCATGGAACCGGAGATACAGGAGAGGGTTAAGGAGTTCCTTGAATCGAAGGGACTTGGAACCACGGTGGGAGACGCTCTCAAGTATGCAGAGAGTAAGGGAGTCAAGTTAATTGAACTTGACTACGACGAGATAGTTAAGAAGACTGCTGACTCAGTCGGAGTCCCCATGTCTGTCGCTGAGAGGGCGAAGAACACCGCAGCCATTGCTGCCTCCTATGCTCTTACAGGACTGAAGAAGGATTACCTTCTGGATGTGCTGAAGAAGACCTTCAAGCAGGAGACTTTCGTTAAGATCAACACAATAGCAGCGGAAATGGTGATGTCTGGGATTAAGCCAATGTTCCAGTTGAAGGAACTTCCTAGGCAGGGCAGAAGAATTCAGGTTGATGGAAATACCGCAGTCGCCATGGGGAAGATATTTGCTGGGCTCAGTTTCCAGAGTTATTACCCTATCACTCCAGCGTCTGACGAGAGCGTCTACATAGAGGCTCACCAAGAGGTTATGTCCATAGATCCCGAGACCGGAGACAAGAGGAAGAGACCCATAGTTGTGGTTCAGTCAGAGGATGAGCTGGCAGCAATTAACATGGCCTCAGGTGCAGCCCTTACGGGAGTGAGGGCAGCCACTGCTACCTCAGGTCCCGGTTTCTCGCTCATGGCCGAGGGAATTGGATGGGCTGGTATGAACGAAGTTCCGGTAGTCGTTACTTACTATATAAGGGGAGGACCCTCAACAGGTCAACCCACAAGGACCTCTCAGGCAGATCTGCTCTTTGCCATGCATGTGGGACATGGCGAATTCCCCAGGATAGTTATAGCCTCAAGCGATCACGTGGAGGCATTCCAGGACGCTGTGTGGGCCTTCAACCTTGCAGAGAGGTATCAGACCCCTGTAATCCACCTAGTGGAGAAGGCCATTGCAAACGCCTACTCTATCTTCGATGTTAGCGAACTGGAACTTGACAAACTGCGTGCAGAAAGGGGTAAACTGGTTGAGGTACCAGACGGGGAGTTTCAGAGGTTTAAGTTCACTGAGGATGGAATATCACCTAGGACCGTGCTAGGTAAGGCTTACATGTTCTACACCGGTGATGAACATAACGAGCTCGGACATATCTCAGAGGACTCGGAAAACAGGATAAAGATGTACGAGAAGAGACTCATTAAGTTGAGGACAGCCGACAGGGAGATACCAGAGGAGGAAAGGGTAAAGGTTTACGGAGACTCCGACTCTAAGGTTGCGATCATAACTTGGGGTTCACCCAAGGGAGCAGTACTGGACGCTGTGGATCAACTGTCCAGTGAGGGAATTAAGGCTCAGGTCATACAGATTAGGATGTTCAATCCATTCCCCAAGAATCTCGTGAAAAAGCTCCTTTCCAATAAGGAGGTGATAATCGACGTCGAGGGCAATTACGAAGGTCAGACCGGGATTATTACGAAGCTTGCCACTGGAATTGAGCCCACAAACTACATCCTGAAGTGGAACGGGAGGCCCATGACGTGGGATGAGGTTTACGATGGGATAAAGTTAGCCTTAAAGGGAGAGAAGAGGGTGGTGTTACATGGCGGTGCCTAAGGTCTGGACTCCTGAGTGGAACGATTGGTGCCCCGGATGCGGGAACTTTGGCATCATAAACGCTGAGCAACAGGCGCTATCAGAACTTGGTCTGACACCTGAGGATGTTGTGGTCGTCTCTGGGATAGGATGCTCGGGAAAGACTCCCCACTTCTTCAGGCTACCGATCTCGGGCGTTCACACACTCCACGGTAGAGCCTTAACCTTCGCCATAGGAATAAAACTCTCTAATCCGGAGCTCACCGTGATTGTGAATGGTGGTGACGGTGATCAGTTAGGTATTGGAGCGGGTCATTTCGTGAATGCTGGAAGAAGAAATGTGGACATGTTAGTAATACTTCACGATAATGGAGTCTATGGATTAACTAAGGGGCAGGCCGCGCCTACTCTTAGAAGGGGAGAAAAGACTAAATCACTTCCAAGACCCAACATCAACGATAACGTCAATCCCATAGCTCTTGCCATATCCTCAGGCTACACCTTCGTGGCCAGATCTTATGCCTACGACGTCAAGCACCTAAAGGAAATGATCAAGGCCGGCATTAAACATAAGGGACTTGCCCTGATTGACGTCCTTCAACCTTGCCCAACCTATAACGATATCCATACTAAGGAGTATTACGACAAGAGGGTGTATAAGCTGGATACTGAACCTGGATGGGATCCCATCGTTAGGAAACCTGAGGAGGAGGGCGAGAAGATGGCTAAGGCCATGCTCAAGTCCCTCGAGTGGGGAGAAAGAATACCCATCGGTCTGTTCTACCAGAACGAGTTAGTGCCATCATACGAGGAGAGAATAGCTGGTAATGCACCATCTTACAAGGACAGGAACCCGTCTAAGATCAGGATAGAGGATGGGGGGAAGTACACCACAATCATAGATGACATCCTGAAGGAGAAGGAGATCTAGGTATCACTAGCGCTCATCCCTTCCAACCAGATCATCAGGAGAATGGTACGCAACTCACCAAAGGTATTCCTTAAGCTATTTATAAAATTTTTATGATATAATCAATTTTTATCTCATCAGGTTCCCATAGAATTCTTCATGACTAGGCCCATGCAATAAGAGTAAAGTTGACGTCACTCCAGTTATTCAGACCCCCGCTAAGGGCCTTAGGAGAAGGTTAGTCAAATCAGACAGCCTTTTATTTCCCTGTTCTTCCTCCTCACAATGTCAGAGGAATATTTCATAGATTACATGGACGACAAGGTCTTCGTTATCCTTCTGGGTAGTTCTGCGGAGAAGACATACCTATACTACCCAAAGGGGGATGCCCTCTTTGTGGTCGGGAGGGATAAGGTGGAACTCATGGAAATAGAGGAGGTAATAGGAAGGGCGCCAGCTGGCTTCAAGTTATCTCCGCCCAAGGAAAGCTGGGAACAAATCAAGTCCAGGAAGGTCACGTGGTACATTCTTGATCAACAGATCGAGGCAGATAACGTCTACCTTGTGATGTCGTCGGAATCAGACTATAGAAAGATAGAGAACACCGCCTCTCCAGACCGCCTCAAGTACTTCATTCTAAAGGACGCTAATCCCCACGAGTACAGGGACTGGTGTTGCGTCCTTATTGCCTCGACCCGCGACATGGACGTTCCCTCGACCTTTAAGAAGGTTTACATGCGAGATCTAGTTAAGAATAATTCTTAAATACGAGTTACTCTAGATATAGTGTATGGAAGAGTTAGTTAACAGAAACTATAGGGCAGAGCTGTTCGGTGAGGAACTTTACTCCGCTCTTGCCAGGGACGAAAAGTCCGAGAAGGTCAGGGAGGTATTACAGGAACTCTCTGAGGGAGAGGGAAGACATGCTAAGTTCTGGGAGAGTATAGCCATGAGTAGAGGGATTAAGCTGAGGGGACTGGGGTTTCTAGATAGGTTGAAACTCTGGATCTTGCGAAGACTCAGGAAAGTTCTGGGTCTAGCCCTAGTCCTAAAGATGGTTGAGGCGGGCGAGGAGAATGACGCTGAGAAATATTATCGCTTCTCCACCTCGCAAGAGTTTACGGACACGGAAAGGCAGGGCTTCAGGGACATCATGATGCAGGAAATGGTCCACGAAGATATGCTCATACAGACGCAGGTGAACGTGGACACTGTTAGGGATACCATCTACGCTATTAGCGATGGCCTAATCGAGGTACTAGCTTCGGTGTCAGGACTTGCAGGTATATTCTCGGTTCCCCTTTACGTAGCACTCGGAGGGCTCATCGTAGGAGTATCGGGAATGATATCCATGAGCATTGGGGCTTATCTTTCGGCGAAATCTGAGGAGGACATAAGGAACAATGCCCTCAGGAAGGCTAGGCTGAGGAGTCTTCTAGAAGGTGAGAAACGTGAGGAGGACCAGGAGGTGTCCAGGACAGGGGAGAGTGTGAGAACCACTGCGATCTCCTATATCATGGGGGCGATAATTCCGATCTTACCCTTTCTCCTGGGTTTAGGCGGTCTCGTTGGTTTGGTTACCTCATATGCCGTGACAGGTGTTGCCACTTTCATAGTGGGAGCGCTCATTGGTATACTCAGCGATGTGAGCCCCTGGAGAAAGGGGGCGGTAATGACTGGGTTAGCGCTGGGAGCCGCACTGGTGACTCACGTTCTGGGACTATTGGCACATCTAGCAGGTTTTTCATAAAGCACGGTAACCTCTTTGGCATATTCTTAATACTCTCAGGTTGGAATCCCGATCAATGGAGACATTAAGGGCAGAGAACGTAGCCAAGCGTTACGGAAACAAACAGGCTTTGGATGGGGTCACGATCTCAGCTGAGAGCGGACTCATAACAGCCATCCTGGGCCCTAACGGTGCAGGAAAGACTACCCTCATAAGGATTACTATGACCCTAATCCATCCTGACAGGGGAAAGATCTCCTTACTCGGAAAGGACCCCTTCAGGGAGAAGGATGTATTTAAGAGGGTAGGATATGTGCAGGAATTGCCGAATTTACCGCCTTTCCTGACAGGAAGGGAGCTTCTGGAACTCTCAGCTAGACTAAAGGGAGTGGAAAGAGGGGACGTCAAGAGAGTTCTAGAACTGGTGGGTATGACAGAGAACGCCGACAGGAAGATAGCTAAGTATAGCAAGGGGATGGTTCAAAGAATTGCCTTAGCTGAAGCCCTTCTGGGCTATCCGGAGTTGCTCGTGATGGACGAACCCAATGTCGGGACAGATCCCATCCTTAATCTCAAGATGAGGGATGTTCTCAACGAGCTTATCAAATCTGGCACCACTGTAGTGATGACCTCCCATGAACTCGAGGAGGTAAGGAAGCTGGCCCACAGGGTTATTTTCATTTACCGCGGGAAGGTGTTTTTCTCTGGGACCACGGAGGAGTTGGTTCTACGCTTCCTGGGAGTTAGGGTAATACTCGAGACCCAGGATAGGGAACAGTTCATGTCACTGGTGAAAGGATTGGATTACGTAAAGTCCGTGGAGGAGAGAAGGGATAAGTACGTGGTGGAACTCAAGAAAGACGCAAGGGAGGAACTACTAAGGGAGTTAGTACTGGGCGGTGTGAGGGTGAAGTCATTTTACCTGGATCAGGACCTGGAACAGGCCTATGAGAGGGCAATTAGGGAGGCTGAGGCAAGGTGATGTGGGATCTAATCTCTTATGAACTTAGGAGGTCAGTGGCAAGGAAGAAGGTGATCTCCCTAATCACGATAACGGTTCTCTTTGAGGTAGGGGTTTATGTGGCTCTATCACAGATCCGAAGTCCAAGGATAGAGGAGTTAATTGCTCCTATATCGCCCATACTCTGGTTGGCCGGAGTTCTCCTACCTCAAAGTTTGCTATTACACTTCATTGCTATCTCGATTGCCTCGGGATCTCTCTCGGAGGAGTACGAACAAGGAACTGTAGACTTCTTTCTTACGAAATCCATGACAAGGTTGAAGTTTGGGTTGAGTAAGTTGGTAGGGGGTTACATTCTAGTTGCAGGAATATATCTCCTGATGGTTCTACTCGCGGTATCACTTTCTAATTTATTATTTGGGGCGCAGACCGACCTTGAATATCTCCCAGGCTTAGTTGGCTCAGTCATATTCTCCTCATTAACCTTCTTCAGTGTCGCCTTCATGGCAGGAGAACTTCTGAGAAGGAGTAGTCTAGCGTTCCTGGTTTCCAGTTCCGTGCTAATAGGTTCCATCCTCATTGGGGCAGTCTTGGTTTTCGTGGCAAGACTCACCCACGATCCAGTGTTCAACTCCATAGCCATAGCTCTTCCCTCGTGGGGAGCCACGGAGTTACCTTTCCTTTACGCTGGGACTATTCCGAACGCCTCACTTATAGTTCAAGCACTTGAAATTTTCCCTGCAATACCTGGAACGGGGATAGATGCAGTGGTATTAACCCTAGGGTATTCCTTGATTTCACTAATCCTTGCATTCATGAGTTTGCTATCGAGGGATATACCCAAGAGAGTCCCGTGACTGGGCAAGCATCTGTCACTAACCTCTCAAGGTTTTCGGTGCAGGATGATTTCGTTCTTGTCGAATTGGGGAGGGAAGTATACATACCTAAAATCATGAGTTTTCTGTCTTCTGAATTAGGTTAACTAGTTCCCTTATTCCATCAACTTCAGGAAGTTGATCTACACTACCATTAAAGGAGAATAGTTCATCCAGAAAGGGAATAAAAATTACTGATAAGAACAAGTTATTTATCCCCTTTACAGCGTCTCTCATTTCCTCCATTTTCGCTACAGGAATCATGTTAATTACTAGGCTTTGCCCTACCACCTTGACTGGTAAATTACTGAGAATCTCCTCTTCATTCAGCTTCTTAGCAAAGGAGATGGTGTTCTCAATATTGAATTGAAAGGGATCCGTGATGAACACCCTATAACTGCGCGCATTGGGGAAAAAGTTAGAGTAGGCAGTTAGCTCCAGCTTTATTTCCTCGTTAGAGGGGAAAGTCGTGCTCTTATTATCTTAGGATAATGAAGTCGTGACCCAACGAGAGAATTTCTTGATATTTCTCGTCGAATATCCTTCTCAGTTTCGAGTCTGAGGTGATCAGTCTAACATCTCCTCTTAATCTGGGACCATCCCCGTAGAATTTGAGAATCTGAAGGTTTCCTTCTCCCAATCTCCTCTGAACAAAATAGTTCCCCTCCTCCCCATCTACCACGCTAGCCACTAGACCCTTTTTCTTGATCCCCACTAGCCAGGAGGCGTAGCCTATCTGATCTCTATCTACAAAAAGGACTGTTTTCCCAAGTTCACATAGCCTCTTTGCTAGGAGCAGACTAATGGTGGACTTCCCTACCCCTCCCTTGTTTCCAAGTATTATTATTCGCAAGTAGCTAAGACACCCGATGTTTTAACCTGTTCCTGATAGAAAATTTAAAAAATTTTCGTTCTTTTGATCCTAGAAGACTGGGACGAAATCGTCTTCCTTAAGATCCTTGATCTCTTGACCTGTTATTCCAAGCTCAGGAATAGCAGGCATCGGAACTCCATACCTACCTAGCGTGGCTCCCACCCTCATTATGGCAGTCCTCCACGCTTCCTCCTTTTCCTTCATTTCCGGAATGTAGAACCCCGCGTTCCTCGCTAGATCCTCCATCTTCTCCGTGACCTCGAGGTACCAAGGAGGGAGTCTCCAGAAGTCCTTTGGAGGCTTGTAGGTTATCAGGGAAAGGAATACGAATCCAGCTCTAACCTGCTTGGACACCAGTTTCTTCCTTTCATCATTCATGGTGGCGGCGTTGCTGGTCATGACGAGGTGAGTAAAGGCGTAATGCCTAGTCTCGTCCACAGCCGTGTTCTTGAAAGCCTTTCCGAATTCCTCGATCTTTGACCCCTTGGACATGGTGGAGAACACTGTTGTAGCTGCAGCCTCTCCCATCATGAAAGAGGTAAAGAGAACATCCATCGTATACTTACTGTAAGCCTCTAGGTAAGCTTTCCAGTACCTGGAACCATTATACCACGCCCATAATGTGTTGAGTTTTACCTTCCTTTCCAGGTCGTCTTGAGGTTTGAAATTGAAGGGATAACCTGGTAATACACTATTTATCGCTAGCCCACACATCACGTTGTGCCTATTCTCGTCGTAGGTGATGGTCGTTAAGACTCCCTTGATTGCGGTGTCCAGGTGAAGCTCGTGGGATTTTACCAGTGCATATGCAAAGACCGGAGTGGCGTTGTCAAAGGTGGAGAGTAGGGACCACCAGTAAGCTATGGCCAATCTCTGCTTTCTGTCCAGTCCTGAGGCAATTTCCTTCACCTTTTCCCAGTCTATGTCCTGTTCATCCCATTGTTCCCTCTTGGCCCTTCTGTAAAGTTGCCATGCCTTCTCGTTATCAAAATTCCACCGCGGAGGATAAACGTTGTAGGGAGGAAATTCAGGCTCCCTGTTGAAATCTAGGGACAACCTTTCACCTATATTATAATGATTATCTAGGGTATATAAATGTTCTATAAAACCTATAATTGATTATTGAAAAAAGTATAGGAAGAAGAGGTATGTCTAACTTACTAAAAAGACTCAGGTAACTTCTACCGGGCTACGATGTTGAGTTCCGAGGCATAATGATATAAAGAAGGCAAACCTAGCCTCTTTGAGGCATGGTGAACTACTCTACCCTCACAAACGGAGGATCCATGCCACGCGGTTAAGGTTTTTTGCTTCTCTAGGAGGAACTTACCATATATAATTCCCGCCCGTGTAATATGTGAACGCATCAGAGAGAGAAGGTTTATATTGAGGAAATATCGGGTAGGGAATCCAATATTACATCACCACATTAAACAGGCTTGGAATGCGCAACAAATCGACTAAATCTCCGTTATCAACTCCAAGAGCAATCCATTGTACACGTAGAGGCGTAACACAAGTTGCCATATAATAGGTGAGTCTTTCCTTGACTTTCCAACTCTGACATAATATTAATAATTCTATCTATTTGATATAAAATGTAAAATCAACGGACCAATTGTTACAAAATTGCGGTTAAAAGATTTAAATCACTATAACACTAAATATACTCAATGAGTAAATCTAACATAGTAAGATTTTCCATTTTCAGCTTAAAGGGTGGAGTAGGAAAGTCTACTATTGCATACTTCTTAGCCAGAAAATTGTCCGAAAAGTATAAGGTTCTTCTGGTCGACAAGGACTACACTAACACAATAGGCAAGATCTTTGGATTGCAGACTGGGTTAATTAACGTCCTCACTGATGACGTCCAAGGCAGATTTGTTGCCGATGAAGGTAACTTAAGGGTACTATCGCTTACATCATTTTCGCCCTCATCTTTACCAAACGTCAAAGACTTCGCTACGAGCTACTCTGAGGTGTTAAAGGGAGTAGAGATACTCATCACAGATAACCCTCCAGGCATTGATGATGTGACTGTCCTAGAGTTTAAGGGATATTATGAGGCAAAGGGGGAAGTTCACTGTAACGGAATCTTCGTAACTACACCGGGTATAGCACTGGATCTGACACTGTCCCATATAAACGAAATAGGAAGAACTTTAAAAAGCGTTGTTCCACAGGCATCCTATTTCCGTGCGGTGGCGCTGGTTGTCAATATGGTTCGGGGAGACTTATCAGACGCTGTTAGGAACGTATCTATCAGGTTACCAAGTCTTAAAGTTGTAGCTATTCCGTTCTATAGGGAACTTCTATTTCAAGGCTTTGATAGGGCTTCCGTTACCCCGGACTTAGCCGAAGTTATATCTATTGTCGAGAGAATTTGGGGGGAGGGGTAGATGATGGAATTATTACGTCAACAGAGTTAATGGTCTAAGGAAATATCTTACTTAAGCAATTTTTAAAGCAGATGCGAAGGACTCATATCATGTTTAACAATGAGAAATACTACACTTCAATTAACGTCTCTCCCGGGAGAAGTTATTCTCTCCATGGCTAAGGACATCAATAACGTCATTGCAGTCATCCCAGGAGTGGTCTCAATTCAAGATAATAGGGTCAGGCTAAAATACAAACGGCTGTTTTTATCTCATGATTCGACCTATACCGTCTCGTTAGCTGCCCACGGTAACAGAATCGTGGAATACAAACTTGTAGATGATAAAGGAAATACGCTAAAGATAATTTTCACATTAAGCGACAACAATGAGTTAACGATTTCATCTAGCTACTCTGGGGAAAGGGAGTGGGTAGTTGGAAAGGCCCTAGATCTAATTGTTAATCAAATCGGTGAAGGGTTGAAAAGGGAGGCGGAAAGAAGGAATGTAGCTCTCAATGGAGATTATTCCCAGTTCCTATCTAAGTTGTCAATACTAACGAAACTGATCATGAAGTCCAAGATGGTAAAATCTGAGGTCGTAACGCTCAAGGAGGGAGAACTGATAGATTACCTTAACGAGATACTTGCGGAGTTTCAACGCTATCCGGTCATTTATGTATCAGGTACGGGAGAGTTCGCGTTCAGGATACTTTTAATTAATGGGGAAGTTAGGGTGTGTGTCCAACAATATTGCTAAATTAGACAAAATAATATTTAAGGGTCAGGACGGGTCTATCACGTGAGCAGACGTGAAGAGGAGCGTACCTCTTCCCGTCCTGACCCAGGTAATGATCTACCTTCTCCAACTTAATAACCTTAAGCCCCGGTTCTGGTCCCTTCAGGAGTTGGCGGAAGCGTTAGCTAGTTATTTCCTTGGACTATCCCTCAGGAGGTTCAGGGTCCCGAGGAGCACGGTTCACTATTATTGGAGAAGAGCGACGAGGACGACGCTCGACCTCCCCTTGACCGGGGAGTACGCGGTGGACGAGACGAAGGTACTTCTGGTGAAGGGGGTGATGTACTACCTGTGGGTCGTGAGGGACGTCAACACGGGAGTTATCCCGTTCTTCATGATCACGAAGGCCAGGTCGGGCCTCGACGTGATTATCCTCGTGAAGCGAGTGAGGCAGGTGGAGATAAGGACGAGAGGAGAGTTCCTGAGGGCCAAGTACATACACGACGGCCTCCCCGCGTACAACTTCCTCTCGATAGCGGGGGTCGACCACGAGCACGTCACCTTCGGGATTAGGAACAGGGTTGAGCAGGTGTTTAGAACCGCGAAGCATAGGCTCTCGACCATGGACTTCCACTTCCCGTGGAACGCGAGCAAGAGAAGCCTTGAATCCTGGTTCTCGGCCTTCTTCACGGTCTACAATCTATTGGAAATTTGGAGGGAGAAATAAATTGTTGGACACACACAAGTTAGGGGAGTGTACATCCTTAAGGAAGGCCGAGAGTATAGGGAAGAGGAGATTCTTAACATGTTGGGGGGCAACTTTAAGATCCACGTATATGTCTCGCTCAATCCCAGGGTTTTGGAGGGATTGGCATGAAGGTCCATAAACCATACGTGATCTATGAAGAAGGGGATCACTCATTTATCTGGCTTGGCCTGGACGAATCAGATAGGGAGAAGGGAGTACTGACAAATCAGTATTTGATAAGAGACGGAGACAGGGGAGCTCTCCTAGACGCAGGAGGATACTTTGTGTTCGAAAGGGTTTTGAATTCTGTTCAAGAGTTCGTTAAGCCTGAAAACGTGGAGCTTCTCCTTTTCAGTCACCAAGATCCTGATGTTGTGGGTGCGCTAAACCTTTGGATCGATATGCTCCCCAACGCGAGGATTTACGTCTCGGAACTATGGGAGAGATTTCTTCCACACCTGGGTTACGATCTAGGGGAGGCCATAAACGATTTACCAGATCAAGGTACAAAAATACCACTTGGGAAGAGTTATATTGAGGCTATCCCTGCACATTTCCTGCATTCGCCTGGGAACTTCCACTTCTACGATCCGGTCTCTAGGGTGTATTTCTCGGGTGATATGGGCGCAGCCATATTTCCCAAGGATAAGTGGTATCTGATCGTGGAGAACTTTGAGGAACACGTAAAGTTAATGGAGGGTTTCCACAGGAGATATATACCCAGTAAGCTAGCCATCGAAAAATGGTTGAATAGGATACGAGGCATGGACATACACATAATCGCACCACAACACGGCTCTATATTTATGGAGAAAGACGTGAAAAAGTTCCTGGACTGGTTAGGAAGCCTCGACAAGGTGGGTCTAGATTTGCTTTAGGCAATAATAAACCGATTCCTCCAGGATCCTAGGACGCGATTTCAAGGGCAACTGAACGTATAGCTCACGATATTTGACACATGTCTTAATCAGACTCTAGAACGAAAGATGCGTCGTGTCGTTAATAGTAAACATCACCTAAGGAAAACATGTTAGTTGAACTACTCATTCACATTTTAGCTGTCATCGGGATCACTTCAAGCCTGACAATCGTTTTTGCAAATATTCCCTTTACCAGTTTGTTCCAAAGCTGAGACGGTATCCTCAAACTCCTAGCTTCCTCGTTATCAACGTTGCCGACCTTTATTCTCATCTCGCTGGCTATCCTCCTTATCCCGTAAACGCATTCCGCGTAAACAGGACATGTTGCGCATTCGTATTTTGAGGACCCCATGTCAATGAAGATCAGGTGGTTATTTGATGTGTAAAGCACGCCAGTGTCGATGTCGAGTGAGCTCTGCCTCGGAATAAAGGGTATAACCGCCTTAAAGGCTATGGCATTGTCCTCTATGAGTCCCATTCTCTTCTATGAGTCCCATTCTCTTCAAGTCCTCCAGGATGTAGTAATAGTAACTCTTGCTTAGTCCTAGGCTGTCTCTCCTATCTGTGGATAGTACCTTTATGTAATTCTCCGTGCCCAACTTGTTGAAGTTCTCCCTTGACAGCATGATTATCTTCTCGCTCTTTTTCACGGGCCTCTCGGTATTGAAGATTCTATAGTCGCACATTGTACTCATTATAACTAGATATTTTAAAGTTTAAAAAATGAAATCTCGCCAAAAGAACTAACTGAACTTTAACGGGGTTTACTGCATTAGAAATCTTAATAGCTTGACTAGTTTTTCATAAGTTTCCTTCCTGCAATCTAGACCGTGGTATCCTTTTCCGTCAAGGACTGAGAGGAACCTACACCCTCCCATACACATGGGAAGATAGGGGCATGACTTGCATTTCTCGTGGATTATGAGGGATTTCCTTCCGGATAGGGACCGATTCAGTGTCTCCACCTCACCTTCCTGCGTGAGCCTTCCCTTCACGTATAGGGGATTCCCTGTGAAGGCCCAACATGGATAGACCTTTCCCTCGGGATCCACGACGATGTCCTCGTCTATATGCGCTGCGCAGATCCCAAGTCTAAAGATGTCATGGGGAATCTCAAATCCGTAACTCCTGGCCTTTTCCCAGAACTTGACTAGGACGTCTGATTCCAGGTCCTTGGGAATCACGTTTTCCCACCATTCGTTCCTAAATAGGTTGGTATGTACGAAGTGAGGATCCAATCTGATCCTAGTTATCCCCTCCTCCACCAATTTAGCCAGAAGAGTGTCTACCTCGTTAAGGTTGTTCACGTCTATGTTTATTCTCAAAACTACCTTCACTAGATCCTGAACCTCTCTCAGGTTTTGTATTATCGTGTTGAAGGAACCTCTACCATCTACGTAAAACCTTCTCTTATCGTGAACTTCCGGGGGTCCATCCAAGGTTATCTGGACATGTGAAAGTCCGTGGGATATCAACCTTTGGGTTACACTTTTGGTCAAGAGGGAACCATTAGTGACAACGCTAAAGGAGTACTTCAGGTCAGAGAGCGATCTAGATATCTCCTCGATCTTCCTGAGCTCTAGGAGAGGCTCGCCCCCAAAGAACGTGACTCTTACCTTTCTACCTCTTTCCCTTTTCCTCACGTAGTTTATGAAACCCTTCATCACCTCTTCCGTGACCGTGACTTCTTTCCTGAATCCCTTCTGAAAACAGTAGGTGCAATTGAAATTGCAGTTGTACGTGAGGAGAAGGGTAGGTTCGAGGACAGGCTTGTTGAGGAGTGGCTCCAACACGCTTTCCAAATCGTCTGTAGTTGAAAATCCCTCCTCCACTACTTCCTTAAGGTGATCAGGTACCTCTCCACCCTTTAACTTCTCTATCTCCCACGGCTCTAGTTCCATGGCATAACCGGTAAGCGTGTTGAAAATTATATTATCAATAAAAATATTGAACTTGGATAGGGCCATTGGGAGGTCACCTCACTCTCCCCAGCTGGGGGAGTAACCGCATCTCCCGGCCCTTCTCTCGATCCGGACTACCTTTTTTGCGGACATTGAGGAAGAGGAGGGCACATGCTCTATTTCTTTTCCCCATATTATTCCATCATAACAGATGGTAAAGGCTGTTAATTGTATAACAAGTTTAAATACAATAAAAATGATCTAAATTTCATGAGGCTCGTTGTAGGAACAAATTTCGACGATGAACTCATAGGGAAAATAAAGGAATACCCAGTTAGCCACGTCTTTGGGAGTCACACAAAAACCTTAACGGGACACGGGAGAGCTTCCTTCATCCTCCCACAGGTTGACGATGAGAGGTTCAAGGCCCATCTCGACGTTGTGCATGAGGCTGGAATAAAGTTCCTTTATACCATGAACACTGCTACGCTAAACGGTGGTGAATACTCTGAGAAGTTCGTGAAGAGGCTATCAGAGGAAATTGAAAGACTCGTGGGTTTCGGAGTAGATGGCTTCGTCGTGGCTCTACCCTTTCTAGTCAGGTTAATAAAGAGGGAGCATCCGGAGTTGGAGGTGTCTATCTCGTCCTACGCAAGAGTCTACAATATCAGGGAGGTTGAGAACTTCATGGAACTTGGGGCGGACACGGTGATACTTCACGAGGACGACAATAGGAACTTCAGGTTGTTGAGATCTCTACAGAAGTTACAGAGGAGGGTTGATTTCGAGCTCATTACCAACAATTCCTGCCTTTGGGGTTGCGTCTATAGGAGAACGCATGATATAGTATCGTCACAGAGCTCAGTTGAGGGTGGAATAGAGGCGTGGTTTGAGTATCCCATTCTCTTCTGTGCTACAGACGTTAGGAACGACTTGGCTAACATCATTAGGATGAGATGGATAAGGCCAGAGGACCTGATAGTATATGAAGGCCTGGGATTTGATAGGTTCAAAATTGCGGGAAGGAACAAGAGGACAGAGTGGTTAGTTAGGGCGGTAAAAGCTTACGCCAACAGGAAGTACGACGGCAACTTGCTGGACATAGTCAGCTACCCTCAGGGAAGGGCTGTCCCGAAGGTAATGGAGAAGGTGGGAGGTCCTAAGGATTATGACGTGCTAAAGGAGGTTTACGTGGATAACACAAAGTTTCCGCCCAATTGGCTGAGCTTTTTCAGGTATAACCAATGCGAGGAGAGATCTTGCTCAGAGTGCGGTTACTGCACTGCAGTGGCAAGGGAAGTTATGAGGGTTGGGGGGAAAGAGATCTCTAAACTTGACTTAGGGAAGATTCAAGCACCCATAGATCTAATTCCGAGGTTTGGTGGAAATGGTTAGCCTTGGTAGGATTAGAATACTTGAACTTGTGGAGCCCGGTTTCTTTGGTGGAGTCCTCAATCATAACGTAGTTGTGGTGGAGAAAGGTCCTTCTGGTGGGCTTATGATGATCGATACAAGTCTACCCATGAATCTCGAGAGGATAGAGCTCTATCTGAGGGCCTGGGGTTACTCCCTTGAGGACGTGTCAGATGTGGTTGTTACGCACTGGCACCATGATCATGCCGGAAATGCCTCGGAGTTGAGGAAGCTTGGGGCGAGGATATATGCACACGAGAATGAGGTGGAGTACTTGAAGAGTCCACCTAGATACGAGATTGCGTATAACGACGTGAACGATGAGCTAAAGGTTTCAGAAGAGGAATTCAAATCCACTGTGAAGAGGATCGCTCAGTTAGAGTACGATCCCGTAACTGTTGACGTCCCACTTAAGGGAGGAGAAGTTCTCTCAGGTTTCAAGGTATTGCACGTCCCTGGACACACTAGGGGTCACATAGCTCTTTTTGACGGGAACTTCCTTGTGACGGGCGATGCGGTGAGGGGAGTAGGAAAGCTTACTCCACCCCTGAGGTTCTTCTCCTGGAATTACGCCGAGGCACTAAACTCTTTTCGGATCCTGATTTCCCTTCCCTATTCCGTAATCATCCCATATCACGGTGAGGTGATTACAAGATGGTAGCTCCATACGTTGTTGTCCTGGAAAGCACAAAGGCATGTGATCTGGCCTGTAAACACTGCAGGGCCAAGGCCATACCCAACAGGTTACCAGGGGAACTAACCACTGAGGAAGTTAAGTCCCTTGTGGATGACCTCACCTCCTCAGGCGTGAAACTCTTCGTAATAAGTGGGGGAGATGCACTGAAGAGAGATGATATCTTTGAAATACTCGAGTACTCCTCAGCGAAGATAACCACAGCCCTATCCCCCAGTGGAAGCAGGATAAACGTGGAGGTGGCCAAACGCATCAAGGACACTGGAGTTAGTATGGTCTCCATTAGCGTAGATGGCCCCGAAGAGATACATGACGAATTCAGGGGAGTTAGGGGAGCCTTCAAAATGGCTAAACAGGCTGTGGATTCCCTACATGAAGTGGGACTACCAGTGCAAATAAACTCCACCATCAGCAGGTATAACGTGAATCACCTGCAGGAGCTTAGAAAGACGGTTGAGGCCCTGAAACCCGTGTACTGGGACGTCTTCATGCTCATCCCTACTGGGAGAGCCACCAAGGAAATGATGATTTCCTCCGAGCAAGCGGAGGAGGTAATGAGGACCATAACCAAGTGGAGGATCGAAGGCCTCAATGTGAGGATGACGTGTGCCCCATATCTGGTGAGGATAATGAATGAGATGGGAGTTGTGAGACCTTTACCTCCAGACAAGAACTATGGAAGAAGAAGCGTGAACGGAGCCAGGGGATGCATGGCTGGAAACGGATATGCCTTCGTCGCATATGACGGTACAGTTTATCCCTGTGGTTTCCTTCCCATTCCAGCAGGGAACGTGAGATTTAGACGGTTTAGCGAGATCTACGAGGAGTCTCCAGTTTTCAAGAGTTTGAGGGAACCGTCGAAACTGGGAGGAAAGTGCGGTGTATGCGAATATAGGTCAGTGTGCGGAGGATGCAGGGCAAGGGCCTTCAGCTTAACCGAGAACTTCATGGATGAAGACCCCTTCTGCACCTACGTTCCCAGAACGCTTAGGGTGAGAGCATGATAAGCATATCCAGGCTGGTGTCTGATAGGAAGGAGGAGGCCGACAGGATAAGGTACGCTGGCCTGAAGGACAGATATCCCTCAGTACTAGTGTTCAACGTAACCAGAAACTGTAACCTGAGATGTCTCCACTGCTATTCCGGATCAGGAACTCAGCTATTTCAGGACCTTCCTCTCTCCACGTGGATTAATGCGGTGAAGCAGGCATCAGATATGGGAGTAAAGCATATCCTTCTCTCAGGAGGGGAACCTTTGGCGAGGAGAGACCTTCACCTGATAGCTAGGGAGGCATGGGAGAGGGGAATAAGGGTGGAGTTGTCCACCAACGGGACCATGTTAACTAGGGAGAGGTTAGAGGAACTCAAGAATTATGTAGACTACGTGGGAGTTAGTTTAGACGGACCAGAGCCCATACACGATAAATTCAGGGGGGTGGAAGGGGCCTTCGCGAAGGCCTTGAAGGGGATTAGGACGGCAAAGGAAATGGGTCTAAAGACGGGACTTAGATTCACCATCACGAGGGAGAATTACGAGTACGTGGACTTCGTGTTTGACTTGATGAGGAAGGAGGGGATTAACAGGATATGCTTTTACCACCTAGCCTATGCTGGAAGGGCAGACAAGAAACTGGACGTGGATAATTTCACTAGATTGAAGGCGGTGAGTAAGATAGTGGAATATGCCAAGTCAGGGGAGTGGGAGGTCCTGACAGCGGATAACCCGGTAGACGGAATCTTAGTGTATCACTTAACGGGAAAGGAGAAGGTCTTAGAGCTACTCAGGAGAAATGGAGGAAACAAGTCAGGTGAGAGGATAGCTGACGTTAACCCAGAGGGTACAGTTTACCCAGATCAGTTCACTCCAGTGAAGATAGGTGACATCACAGACCTGAAAAGAATATGGGACGAACCACATCCCATGGTGAAGAAACTTAGGGAAAGAAAGTCCTTGGTCAAGTGTTCTTCCTGTAAATTCTTCGACGTGTGTAACGGCGGGCTAAGGGGAAGAGCTCTGGCGGTCACAGGTGATATGTGGGAGAAGGATCCGTCGTGCTATCTAGACGAGATAGAGAAAATAAAGGAAAAAGTAGCTTTTTAGAGCATTTTCTTCTAAAAAAGGAATAAAAAAGAATAGGTCCACTTCAGTTTTCCGCCTTTACCAGTTCTTCCCACATCCTATCAACTTCGTCCTGTATCTCCTTTATCTGCTCTTGCGTTAAATTGGCAAATCTTCCCTGTAACTTCAGGTATTCCGTCACAGGTTTCCTCTTTTTCTTGTCAGTTAACGTCTTGCTTATACTCGTTAGCCTGAATTTCCCCCTTTCTATCTCGTAAAGTGGCCAGATCCCAGTTTCCACAGCGAGTTTAGCAACCTCCACGGTTAGGCTCGAATCATGTCTCCACCCTGGAGGGCAGGGAGAGAGAAGGTGGATATATCTAAACCCTACTATATCCTTCGCCTTTCTAACCTTGGCCTGATAGTCGAAGATATACGCAATGGACGCTGTTGCCACGTAGGGTACTCCATGTTCTGCAATTAGCTGGGGAACCGGCTTCTTCCATTCCCTCTTGCCAGAGGGCGTCGTCGTGGTCCACGCACCGAAGGGAGTTAAGCCTGACCTCTGTATTCCAGTGTTCATGTAGGCCTCATTATCGTAACACACGTAGAGGATGTCCTCATTCCTCTCCGCAGCCCCGCTAAGTGAGGCAAAACCAATATCGCCCGTTCCTCCATCTCCTGCCCAGACCACCACGGTGGCCTTCTCTCCCCTGGCCTCCAGGGCAGACTTTAGCCCAGAGGCTATTGCTGGAGAGGCAGCGAAGGCGCTGTGAACCACTGGCACGCGTGATGGCATTCCCCTGCTATCTCCCATGATCACTGTGGAGCAGGATGCAGGAACCACTAGTACGGTCTTTTCACCCGTGACCTCTAGGAGAGCATCTAACTCCCTGGGAATGGGACATCCAGGGCAGGCCGCATTACCGCGCATGAGCATCATAGCAACCACCTTTCCTCCTCCAATCCACCAACGCTTAGATCCTCCAAGGCTTTCCCGATATGTATGGGTCTCACATCCTTTCCTCCCAACCCAGCTATCACGTTATGAATTGGAACGTCGAGTCCATATGAGGCAGACTTCACCTCAATACCCAAAACACCTCCGGAACCATAGGAAACGGCCCTATCTAGGACTATAACTCCCCTCACTTTCCTCACTACGCTCCTAACCACTTCCCTGGGGAAGGGCCTAAAGGTCCTAATCTTCAGAAGACCAGCCCTAATCCCCTTTTCCCTCACCCTATCCACGGCAACCCTTGCGTCTCCGGTCCACGCCCCCATGGATATTACCAGGTAATCCAAATTGTCGCATAGATAGCACTCCGTAGACCCATATCTTCTCCCTGTCAACTCCTCAAATTCCCTTCCCACCTCATCTATGACGCCCTTGGCCCTCTCCATGGCCTTCTGGGCCTGATGCCTGAAGAAGATGTAGTCGTCGGGCGTTGCCACAGGTCCTATTCCCACCGGGTCACTGAAATCCACTAGATTGAATTCCCTTGGAGGGATGAAGGAATCTACCACGTCATCTGGTAACACCTCGACTCTCTCCATGGTATGTGTAAGGATAAAGCCGTCAAACCCCATCATGACTGGAAGGAGAACGTTGCTGTTCTCCGATATTCTGAAGGCCTGAAGTGTCAGGTCGTAAGCCTCCTGGACGTTCTCAGCCATCATTTGAATCCATATGGCATCCCTCTTACTTACGAAGTCTTGATGGTCATCAAGGATAGACCAGGGCGAGGCAATTGCCCTTGTGGCGACAGCTGCAACTATGGGGACCCTCTGACCGCCAGCCCAGTATATCATTTCAGTCATGTATAGTAGACCCTGAGAGGCAGTCGCAGTGAACACCCTCGCTCCCGCTAGTGCAGCCCCGTATATTGAGGCCATAGCAGAGTGCTCGCTCTCTACCCTGATCATTCTGGCCTTTAACTTGCCAGAATCCACGTACTCTGAGAGCTTCTCAAGCATCGTAGTCTGTGGAGTTATTGGGTAAACTGCCAGTACCTGAGGTTTCGCCTGCATAACGGCGTAAGCTACGGCGTGATTTCCCACCATTGCCTTAACCACGTTTTTAGTGGAAGCCTTCTGCATCTACTTCACCTCCTTAATCATCTCGATTGCGGCGGTAGGACATACCTGGGCGCAGACACCACATCCCTTACAATAATCGTAGTCTATCCTGGGATAGAGGTTCTTCTCCAGGTCAATGGTGTTCTCGACGCAATAAAAGAAACAGAGTCTACACCTGGTACATTTGTCGTAGTGTATCACGGGCTTCAGAACCCTCCAGGTCCCGGTCTTTCCTGCAGATCCCAGGGTGGGCCTCGCCAGTGGAATGTCAGTTGGAACTTTAATCAAGGGCCCTCACCTCCCTCGAACCTAGGAGTATCGCCTTGGCGTTAAGTTCCCCAATCTTCCCCGGGAACTCCTCCATGACAGCCTCCTCCAGGAGCTCAGGGTCAGTGATCCCTGTTACCTTGACGAGTGCCCCGAGCATGGCCGTGTTAACCACGCTCCATCCCGCGACAACCAGCCCAAGGCCTCTCGCTATCTCGGTGGCGTTAACATAATATGTATTTTTCCAATACTTCTTAGGGTTATCCGAGTTTATGATGAGAACTCCATTTTCCTTGATGCCCTCCAGGGGGTTAAGTATCTCGAGCAGGGTTGTGTCAAACACCGTCACAACGTCCGGGTTATATACCCTCCTGTGAAGTGGGATTGGTTTGTCCGACACCCTCACTTCACTGCTCACTGGGGCACCTCTCCTCTCCCCTCCAAAGAAGGGGATAGATTGAGCGTATTTTCCCTCTGCTATCACCGCCTTGGTCAATAGCTCTCCGGCCGTGACGACTCCCTGACCTCCTCTGCCCTTTAATGAGATTTCGATCATATGTTAGTATTAAACTCTGAAAATAAGGACATGACTTATCATTCATCCCATTCACTCGCATTAACATGGTTAATACACCTTATTAGAACACCTCTTGTAATAAACCGCCTCGTTTTAGAGAATTAACTTAGTTAATCACGTTTTTTAAAATCTATTTACTTTTACCTATGAAAGACTTTTTTCTTAAGGTTAAGAAATAACTTTATTGGGATCATGTGTTACTTAAATATTTCTAAATTTCTTAAGGTTAAGAAATAACTTTATTGGGATCATGTGTTACTTAAATATTTCTAAAATTGACCGACCTATTATAGAAAAGAATGTTGTTTTGTTACGTAAAGAAAAATTTGATAAAATTGGTAATGACAAGTTCATCAAGGTTTTATCGGCTCACGAAAGAAGTGAGATGAGCAAGAGCTACTTCTATTTCGTTCTCGAGAAGATGAGGGAATTGGGTCTTATGCAAGAGAACGGAATCGCGTTCAAGGCAGTGATATCCTTTGAACCCAAGGGAGAAAAGATGGAGTTGAAGGAGAAGCTCATGTACGTCACTGAGGATAAGGAGCTGGTCTTGATGGACCTGGAAAGAGATGAGTACTCTTGTAGAAGTTGTTCCATCAGATCCATGTGCGTCTCCTACCTGAAACTCGTTGCGAAGGAATCAGGAGCTAAGGTGAGCAAAATGAATCCAAGAGAGGCATGGAGAGAGGTGATGGGTCACATAAGGAAAAACTTAGTTGAGAACGTGTCTTATCTTAAGCTCCCAAGCCATTCCATCTTTGATATGAGAAAGAAGGAAGAGAAAGAAGAGGAAATCGAGATATCCTGTCCAAGGTCCTGATTGGAAAGCTACATTAATCACGGTGAGTAAAGGTTTTTCCATGAGCGACAATGAGACACTGGACTCCCTTCTAAAATCTCTGGACACCACTTTGGACGGGCTAACCTCCGAGGAAGCCAAATCCAGGCTTCTCAAGTTTGGACCCAACGAAGTCAAGGAGAAGAGGAGGAGCCCGGTCATTGAGTTCCTCCTAAAGTTCTGGGCTCCAGTGCCATGGATGTTGGAAGTAACGGTAGTACTTACCTTTATACTTCAGAAATACCTTGATATGTACATTATTCTCTTTCTCCTGGTTTTTAACTCCGTGATAAGTTTCGTCCAAGAGCACAGGGCAGAGAACGCTGTGGAACTCCTAAAACGAAGACTTCAGGTCATGGCTAAGGTAAAGAGAGACGGGAAGTGGATCTCAATCCAAGCCAAGGAGTTGGTACCTGGGGATCTAGTTACCATAAGAATTGGAGACATTGTCCCTGCCGACATTAGGATAGTGGAAGGGGAAGTTCTCGTGGATCAATCGGCCCTGACGGGGGAGTCACAGCCTGTGGAAAGGAAAGTCTTAGACACGGTTTACTCTGGCTCCGTAGTCAAGAGAGGTGAAGCCAAGGGAATAGTGGTAGGCACAGGAGAAAGGACCTATTTCGGCAAGACCACTCAACTAGTTCAGGTAGCTAAGGCCAAATCCCATATTCAGGACATAATCATGAAGATCGTGAGATACCTGATAGTAATTGACGTTACCCTAGTGGTTGCCCTCACTTTATTCGCACTTTTAGCCGGGATAAGACTTGAGGAAGTTTTACCTTTCTCCTTAGTTGTCCTAATAGCCTCAGTGCCAGTGGCTCTTCCTGCAACTTTCACCATAGCCATGGCCTTGGGCGCCGAGGAGCTCTCGAGAAAGGGAATCTTGGTTACAAGGCTTAACGCTTCTGAGGATGCTGCCAGTATGGATGTCCTTAACCTAGATAAGACTGGAACTCTCACCGAGAACAGGCTTAGGGTTGGCGATCCTGTCCCTTCAAAGGGGTACACCGAAAGAGACGTAATTGTTTATGCCCTTCTAGCATCAGATGAGGCAACACAGGATCCCATAGATGTCGCAGTGGCTGAGTGTTCCAGGGAGAGGGGAGTCACATCATCCTACTCCAGGTTGCACTTTGAGCCGTTTGATCCGTCCAAGAAAAGGACGGAAGCCATAATATCTACTCCAGAGGGCGAACTCAAGATTATGAAGGGAGCCCCTCAGGTAATAGAGCAGTTGGCGAGTGTCGATAAGAAATGGCTTGATGAACAGGTAAGTTTACTCTCATCGAAGGGCTTTAGGGTGATCGCTGTGGCTGCTGGGAGGGAAAAACTTGAGGTAGTAGGTCTGCTCCCGCTTTACGATAGACCTAGACCTGACAGTGCGAGATTCATCCAAGAGATAAAGAACCTAGGTGTGTCCCCTAAGATGGTAACAGGCGACAACTCACTGATAGCTGTCGAGGTAGCTAAGGAAGTGGGTATAGGGGATAGGGTTTGCGATATGAGAGAGGTTAGGGAAGCATCTAAACAGGAACGGGTGAAGTACGTTGAGGAATGTCAGGTATTTGCGGAAGTCTTTCCGGAGGATAAGTACACCATCGTTAAGTCGCTTCAGGATTCTGGGCACATAGTGGGAATGACTGGGGACGGGGTAAATGATGCGCCAGCGCTAAAACAGGCAGAGGTAGGTATTGCGGTCTACAATTCCACAGACGTTGCCAAGGCATCTGCAAGCATGGTGCTGACGCATGAGGGACTAACCGATATTGTCGAGGCCATTAAGACGGGTAGAAAGATATATCAAAGGATGCTCACCTACACGATGAACAAGATAATAAAGACGCTCCAGGTTGTCCTTTTTTTAACGCTCTCATTCTTTGTGACAAGGTTCTTCGTGACAACTCCCTTTGATGTAATACTTTTGCTCTTCCTCAACGATTTCGTCACCATGTCGATTGCCACCGACAACGTCACCTACTCCATGAAACCTGAGAGATGGAACGTGGGCAAAATTGTCAGGTCCTCTCTAATATTGGCCTTCCTGGTATTGTTGGAATCCTTCTTTGTCCTCTGGTTTTCAATCTATCTAAGGCTGGACGTAAACCAAATATACACAGCGACTTTCGATATGCTTGTCTTTACCGGTCAGTTCACGATTTACCTCCTTCGAACAAGGGGAAGAATGTGGAGCTCCAGGCCAAGTAAACCGCTTCTAATCTCGTCTATTGCAGACATATTATTTGTACTAATGATCTCCTCTCTTGGAATACTGGTCACGCCTATTCCCATCCAGGTAACCTTACTGATTCTCCTAACTGCATTTACTTTCAACTTAATATTTGATCAGATTAAGGTAAGTTTACTAAGATTAACCTAAAGTTGAATTGACCATGAGTCCAATTTCTTAAGTTTATTATTCTTCCCGAGACTATTTTTTTCGTGGTTAAATTGATGCGCAGGTTAGACAACAGGAAAATCTTGGTAATTCTAGGAGTAGGATTACTGGTCGCCTCACTCATCATGGGTTTTGTCAGCGTTCCCATGGCCCAAACCACGCCCCAGATAGTAGCCTACAAGATCTCAGGTTCAGCGAACCTCAGCGCCCCAGGGACTGAAAGCTTCTGGTCCAAGATTCCATGGGACAACATCTCACTCACGGCCAACATACCCCAGGCCCCAACATCCGGTATAACCCATTACGTCCTGGTGAAGACAGCCTGGAATGGGACTGACCTCATGGTCCTCATGAGCTGGCCAGCCCCAGACCCAGCGTTCGGTGCCTGGTCTGCAGCTGCAGGTGCACTCTATCCTGCTGCCAGTGGTCCAGGTCTATTCAGGCAAATCCTTCTAACTCCAGGAGTTACGTACTCACTGAATAAATCCTTCAGTAATTATTATGCCATTATCAACGGGAAGCAGGAACAAGGGAGGTTAATACTAAATTACTCTGGGATTACCCTACCAACTCCAAACATGACGCAGATTCAGGTCTTACCCAATGGTAGTATTATCCTATATCACTCCCTAAGACCCATGGAGGACCTCCTGTACAACAATGGTATGTTTTATGGTTACTACACAAATAACACTTGGTATTACCCTGACAGGGCTGCAATAATGTGGTACATGGGTAGCGTAATTCCTCCTACAAGTGACTGTATGAACATAGGTGGAAAGGTACCTGGACAGGAGTTTGATGGCTTCACCCTAAAGGATGCAGGTGGTTCACTACAACAGCAGGGAGGCGCAGCCAACATCTGGATGTGGGTCTCCGGCGCCACGTGGAACAACAAGACCTACGACCCCGCATTCGCGGCAAACCTATGGAATAACGAGTCTCTCACGGGCCTACCCTACACGGATCCAGGTAATCAGGGCTTCGCTGTTCCGCTCTACACTAACAACACCAACATGTACGAAGTGGACACAGCAGGCATATGGTACGCTCCCGTGGCCTCCTCAGGCCTCAACGGCTCCCTCTTCTTTGTTAAGACCGGAGCCACTTACTCCAACGGTTTCTGGACCGTGGAGTACGTGAGACCCCTACAGGTACCTCAGGCGTATGCCCAGTGGATGCCCAACTTCACTGTGGGCAACACCTACTACGTTGCTTTCGCTGTGTGGCAGGGCAAACTAGGTGAGACCCTTTTCGACAAGTCCATCACCTCTGGCTTCCTACAGTTCACCCTCTCCAATTCAGCCCCAACCACAACCTCGTCCACTACCACCACCTCCACTACAACCACAACATCAAACACCACCTCCACTACAAGCACTTCCTCCAGTGTGGGGAACGTTACACTAGATGTTACTGTAGTAGGTGCCATTGTAGCAATCATAGCCCTTCTAGCCCTATACGTGGTGTTTAGAAGATGAGCTCCCTAAGGGATGAATCAATTAAGTTAGTTCTAGTTTTTTTGGCTTTAGCCTCTATTTTTCAATTCATTCTGCAGTTTATCTTCTCAGTTTCCTATCTACCCATTCAGATCCCATTCCAGAACGTTCTAACTAAGCTGGGTCAGATCGGCATATATCTGGGGTATCTGTCAATAGGAATTTTCTCTATTCTCTCATGGAAAAAGGTTAAGGCGTTACTACCTCTAGGTATTCTTCTGCTGATCTCCCCAGCTTTTACCCTTATCAATAACTACTTCTCCTCCCCGCTATGGGTAATGTATGAGGTAATAGTTGCCACACTTGGAATACTTGGTATAGTCGAAAGCTTTGTCCAAGCCCCTATTCTTTCCCTAGTAAATCTCCCCACCGCCTTCATGGTGGGTCTGCTGATTGTGGCCGGATTGCTCGTGGATATATCCCATGTGGAGCTCTTACTTAATTACCTTCTAGTATTTGAGGTCTCCCTGGTTAGTTTCCTAGTCTATACTGTGGTCTGGAGTTCCCGCAATCTTAGTCTAAAAAGAGCTTCGATCTCCTACTTGGCATCAATCCCTGCGCTTTTCGTGTTTCTTCCAATCTATTTCCTGGTTTCCAGCAACAGGTTCATGGAAATAATAATGAACATGGTAATGCCCTCAGTTTTCGGTATAGTCCTCACGAATCCGTATTCACTACCCTTATTCGTGATATCCCTTGCGGTGGCCATTTATCTATCAGTCACCATAGCGCTTAGCAGGAATCCATATGCTGGTCTAGGATACTTCATGGTAATAACGACGGTATTTCTAGGGGTGAACGGTTATCATTTGATTCTCTATATGATATACCCGATAATTGGGGTCATCCTAATCAACATGAAAGAAGGAAAGAGCAGGCTATTAGATAGAATTATAAATAAAGAACAAAACAGAACTTAGTTCACTCCTTTACTCCTGCTCTTTTTCAACGTTCTTTAAGTCTCTATTCTTTCATCCGGCTCTCATCCCAATATAATTGTCTCGATATCAAATTATTCTATTACATGCTATGTTATTGGTGCCGATTATTAACTCTAGATGATATAAAAAATGAGAGAGGTTTAAAGGAGTTATAACTAAAAAATTCTTTAAAACTGTTTTAGTTTTCTAAATTTTGACTAATTTTTCATGAGTCCAATTTCTTAAGTTTATTATTCTTCCCGAGACTATTTTTTTCGTGGTTAAATTGATGCGCAGGTTAGACAACAGGAAAATCTTGGTAATTCTAGGAGTAGGATTACTGGTCGCCTCACTCATCATGGGTTTTGTCAGCGTTCCCATGGCCCAAACCACGCCCCAGATAGTAGCCTACAAGATCTCAGGTTCAGCGAACCTCAGCGCCCCAGGGACTGAAAGCTTCTGGTCCAAGATTCCATGGGACAACATCTCACTCACGGCCAACATACCCCAGGCCCCAACATCCGGTATAACCCATTACGTCCTGGTGAAGACAGCCTGGAATGGGACTGACCTCATGGTCCTCATGAGCTGGCCAGCCCCAGACCCAGCGTTCGGTGCCTGGTCTGCAGCTGCAGCGGCAAAGTATCCTGCTGCGAGCGGTCCGGGAGTTGAGCAGCTCCAGGAACTAACTCCGGGAACTACGTACTACATTAACACCTCATACTCGAACTATGTTACCTTCATTAACGGAACTCAAGAAAATGGTCGTCTGGTTCTGAACTACTCTGGTATAACGTTGCCTATGCTTAACGGTACTCAAATATGGGTATTACCTAATGGGATCATCATAACTCCTGACTCGTTGCCGAAGCAGTATCTCTTGTATAACCATGGAATGTTTTACGGTTATTATGTTAATGCGACGCAATACTATCCTGACAGGGCTGCAATAATGTGGTACATGGGTAGCGTAATTCCTCCTACAACTGACTGCATGAACCTAGGAGGCGACTATATAGGTGAAACGCTAAGCGGATATACGTTCACAACTGCAGGTGGTTCACTACAACAGCAGGGAGGCGCAGCCAACATCTGGATGTGGGTCTCCGGCGCCACGTGGAACAACAAGACCTACGACCCCGCATTCGCGGCAAACCTATGGAATAACGAGTCTCTCACGGGCCTACCCTACACGGATCCAGGTAATCAGGGCTTCGCTGTTCCGCTCTACACTAACAACACCAACATGTACGAAGTGGACACAGCAGGCATATGGTACGCTCCCGTGGCCTCCTCAGGCCTCAACGGCTCCCTCTTCTTTGTTAAGACCGGAGCCACTTACTCCAACGGTTTCTGGACCGTGGAGTACGTGAGACCCCTACAGGTACCTCAGGCGTATGCCCAGTGGATGCCCAACTTCACTGTGGGCAACACCTACTACGTTGCTTTCGCTGTGTGGCAGGGCAAACTAGGTGAGACCCTTTTCGACAAGTCCATCACCTCTGGCTTCCTACAGTTCACCCTCTCCAATTCAGCCCCAACCACAACCTCGTCCACTACCACCACCTCCACTACAACCACAACATCAAACACCACCTCCACTACAATTCCGTCGAATGGGAATGGTGTAGCTCTAGATGCTACCATCATCGGAGCCGTAGTCGCTATCATAGTCTTAGTCTCCTTATATGTGGTATTTAGAAGACAGTGACTCTATTTTAACTCCGATACATAAGGAAAAATATTCTTTAAACTACTTCCTTCTCGGTAGCTTCTTTTTACGAACTAAACCACCCTCATATATCAATAGTTAAATTGACAAATAGTCCAACGACAAAGTCTTATTATAAATGTGACAATATAATAGCGATGTGAAGACTAAATGCCGTTAAAAATTAGGTTAGGGAATGGCGAGAAGGGTGTCCTGAAGACTTCAGATCTGTATTTCATACAGAAATTACTTAAGACCATGAGGAATCCCAAGACTAGGTTCGATAGCAGGGAGTTTGTAGAGAAAGGCGAGGATTACCTGTTTAACTACGTGGGGAAAAATGTGGGCGGAATTGATGAGGGGAGAAGGAACTTCCTTAAGGGAATAGTCATAGGTGTAGCTGCCGCGACGGTGGTTGGAATAATCCCCGGGCTAAGAGTTCTTGTTCCGCCAGTGGAGCAGGCCACTGGCTTCCCCAAGTCCCTTCTGGTAGATGTGTCAGGGAACCCGTTGAAGGCGTCCTCTATCCCAGTGAACAGCCCAATAATTACGTTATACGAGTATCCTCTAACAGGTGAACCCAACTTCCTCCTTAATCTAGGCGATAAGTCAGGTAATCCGGTCTCCATTGCCCCCATAGAGGTAACCGTTCCACAAACTGGGAAGACGTACAAGTTCCCAGGGGGTGTTGGGCCAAATAACTCGATTGTATCCTACTCCGCCATATGCCAGCATCTAGGTTGTACGCCTCCATACATACATTTCTATCCCCCCAACTATGTGGGACCATCACAGCTCACCGCTCCAGAGCCTGACACCCTGACCGCTCAGGCCTTGCTGGCCGCAAAGCAGGCCAATATTCCAGCATTGATCCATTGTGACTGCCACGGTTCCACGTACGATCCCTATAAGGGAGGTGCTGTATTAACAGGTCCTACGCAAAGACCGTTACCCTCTGTTATCCTGGAGTATGATAGCTCCACGGACTATCTTTACGCGATAGGAGCCATAGGTGTTGCCACTTACCCAGAGGGATCAGACGGCGTACCATCGCAAGATCCCACTAAGGATCTGGATACCTCACAGTACGGCAGTTCGGTAGGAAGTAAGACACAGGTACAAGCTAGCACGAACCCGTTCTCGGGTTCATGAGTTCAACGGTGAGAGTTTAATTGTATGGTCTCATGAGGTGAAACCATGAGTTTAACAAAAAGGGTTTCAAACTGGTTTTCGGAGAGACTAGGATTAAATGACCTACCTTTCTTCAAGACTCCAGACTACATGTATCACGTTAACGAGTGGTTAGGCGCGTTGGTGGCAGCATCATTTATCTACACCGTGATATCTGGCCTAATACTCCTGCTATATTATAACGCAGCAGCAGGTTACCAGTCGACTGAGACCATAATCAATCAAGTGCCCTATGGGTCCGTGGTGCTTTATAGTCACCTATACGGCTCCTACGCCATGATTATCCTGGCTTACGTTCACATGTTCAGGAACTATTTCGTGGGGGCATATAAGAAGCCAAGGGAACTCCTATGGATACTTGGCGTTCTAATGCTCGTCCTCACTCTAGGTGCCTCCTTCCTGGGATATAGCCTTATCGGGGACGCCCTCGCGGTAAGTGCTGTTGACGTTGGAGCCGGGATCATCACCTCTATTCCGCAACTGTCCTTCTTAATACCCATCATCTTCGGGAATTATGACACTGGAGACTACACGAGAGTACTTGCATTACACATAATCCTTGTGGCCTTAATAGGTCTACTTTTCGTGTTCCACTTCTTCCTTGCGGAGCAGTATGGAATGATGCCTTCAAGGAAGGTGAAGCCAAAGGCGCCGGCAGTTTACACCAAGGAGGAATGGTCAAAGTTTAACCCGTGGTGGCCTAGGAACTTCGTTTACATGAGCTCGCTGATTTTCATGACTTGGGGTTTCATTCTGGCTATCCCGAACGCGCTCGCCTACCTAAACGGACTGCCACAATACTTCAACCCCTTCATGAACCCGAAGCCAGCTCCTCCACCCAATAGCCCTGCTGCAGCGCACATTACAACCTATCCACCGTGGTTCTTCCTGTTCCTCTACAAAATCGCAGACTTCACCAGCGACGTGGTAGTATTCCTAATGATAGGTGTAATAATACCGCTGGTATACCTCATCATCTTGCCATTCATAGATAGAACAGACGAACTTCACCCGCTCAAGAGGAAGGTATTCACTGGGATAGGTATTCTCATGATTACGTACCTGATACAGACCTCCCTGTGGGGTGATCTTGCTCCCGGAGTTGAAGTAAGTGTTAAGGACCAGGTAATCGCTTATCTCATACCAGCGATTATAGTAGCTCTAGGTTTAACCTTCATTAAGCCAATGGACGTCCAGACGAAACAGGTTAGGGGAATATCACCCCTTACATCGCTACTCTTCGTGGTGGTGGCAATGTTGTTCGCTGGTTCTGTCGTGGAGCTAATCGACTATCCAACCCTGTTTACCTTCGCCGTCACACTATTCACAGGCTCGCTGTTCTTTATAGGAAGTAAGGCCATGGGCAAGGTAGTTCTGAATAAGGGTCTTCCCAACAATGCTGTACCCGAAGTTAGAACAACCACTGAGACTCCCACCTCCAATGAGACCAAGAGGAAGTTCGCAGAAGTTCTCATGAGCATTCTCTTCATTTTAGTCGTGATAATAGTGGCGCAAATGTGGACCATCCCACCAACCGGGTATGCCTCAAACCTGTTCGGAGTGGATCTGGGACTGGTATTTCTGATGTTGGGAGAGGTAATCTCGCTCTACCACTACGTGGTCTACAAGAAGCCCATTGAGAAGGAAGAATAATTTTTTTAGCTTCTTTTCCTTTTTACAAAATATGATAAATGTAGGATTTTATTATAGGGTCAAGAAGGGTCATGAAAAGGAATTCGAGGAAACCTTTTCGAAGGTTCTCGAGTATCTGAAGAAGAACTTCCCAGGTTTCAAGGACGGGAAGCTATACAGAAGCGTATCGGATCCTCAGGAATACCTCATCTATAGTGAGTGGGAAAACTTGGATGTATTTAGACAATTCGTGTCAAGTCAGGCGTATAGGGACACCACCTCATATGGTAAAACAATCATCGAGGGAAGACCAACTCACAGGGTCTTACAGCAGGTGGAGTGATCTACGTTAGGCGAAGAACCTTGTTAAGTCTGCCAGTCTCCTTCAGATATTCCAGGAGGTAAGGAGTGTCTACTACTTTCTCTGGGGTTAGGTACTCAAGAAGGAGCCCCTGGGGTTTAGGTTTAGATGGAGTCTTGAAGAGTTCCTTTTCCGTTGCGAAAATGTCCACGGGGACATCGAAGGGCTCCAACGGAATACTTTCAACAACCTGGAGAGAGTGCACAGTGGTCACGACTGGTACTCTCTCATCCACTAAACCCTGTTCCCTGAGGATAGCATATTCAAGTTCACTGTAACCTTCCCCCTTTCCTACCCTGCCTCCGTCCCGTGAGACCGCTACCGAGCCCACCACGACTAGATCTATCCTTGGTATGTCCCTAAAGTGAACCCTTTCCCCGAAGGAGGAAAAGTTTGAGATCCTTGAGGCTTCCCTGGGACTCTCCCATGCCTTTTCGGTCATGAGAAAGAACTCTCCCCTCAACCTCGGGGTAGGGACCAGTAACACCTTCCTCGATCTCAGGACCAGTTCCCTGAGGGGTGCCTGAGGGGAGTCAGGGTTGCACTTGATAACCCTCGCGTTTCTGAACTCCTGGGTCCCTGAAAGAATCCTGGCCGCCTCTGCACTTCCCTTGAAGTTGGGTATTCTCCCCCTAACAGGTCTAGGGAATGAGGCTACGTTCTTCTCCTCCATTAATCTCCAGATTCTCTCCCTAATTTCCCGCTTTACCTCCCTCTCCATGCTTCATCCTCGCCTTCAAGCTCATGGCCTCATATATCAGGTTTGCCCCCAACATGGAGGTTATTTCGCTCACGTCGTAGGGCGGGGAAACCTCAACTACGTCGAACCCCACCAGGTTCAGGTTTAGGGATCTTAGGATCTCCAGTGCCTCAAACGAAGTTAGCCCGCCCACCTCTGGTGTCCCGGTCCCAGGGGCGAAAGCTGGATCAACCACGTCTATGTCAAAGGAGATGTAGGTGGGTCCCTCGAGACCATTAATTTCCCTGATCACCTTCTCCGGGTTAGCCTTCACCTCCCTAATGTTGTAGGAGGTTATGCCAAGTCTTTTGGAGTCCTCTACATCCTCGTGAGAGAAGAGTGAGCCCCTTATCCCAAGCTGTATTACCTTGTTCAGAAGACCCTCCTCGAGGGCCCTCCTGAGCCAGGTTCCGTGGTCGTATTTCTTACCCCAGTGAGAGTCCCAGAAGTCGTAATGCGAGTCCAGGTGAACCAGGTTTACCCTCCCGTGAACCCTGTGCACCGCCCTCAGCACCGGTAGGGTGACGGAGTGATCCCCCCCAGCTATGAAGAGGGTCGAGTTCCTCATCCTTTCCACGAGGACCTCCTCAATCCTTTTCATGGTATCTTCAATGTGACCCGGAATCACATCCACATCTCCCCCATCACAGGCGGAGAGCTCGTCGAGTGGATATACCTTCTGGAAGGGGTTGTAGGGCCTCAACAACCTAGAACCATCCCTTATACCCATGGGACCGAACCTTGCCCCTGGCCTGTAGGTTGTGGCATCATCGAAGGGAATTCCCATGAAAACTGCCTCGACCCTCTCGTCTCCGCAGAGGGGTAACCTAGCAAAGGTCGAAATCTGAGAAAATCTTGGGGATTTAAGGGCATCTATCTGCCTCATACTTAAGACAGTGTCACAAAACTAAAAATGAATTCATGGTGTTTTCTCCCTTAAACTGGTTTGAAACTCGTACCATTTTCACGATAAATTATATAACCAGGATTATATAACCAGAGCTATATAACCATGGAAATACAAAGAAGGGAACAAAGGGACGTAATGAGCCTCAGGGATTGGACCCTGATATTCGGGCGAAGGAAGGTTGGTAAGTCCTTTCTGATCAGGAAATACCTCAAACACGATCTCTATTTCACGGTGACAAGGAATCTACAGGCCTTCTATCTTGACGGGGAAATTAGGCCCCTCCGAGATGCGCTTAAGGAGTTGAGCGAGACTCTGAGGCGTGATGGAACCGTAGTGGTGGACGAATTTCAGAGAATGCCTGAAAGGTACTGGGAAATGTTTGGTCCCTTGAGTCAGAACGGTAAACTCGTGTTGGTAGGTTCGAGTTTCAGAATATCTAGAAGGGTATTTGATTCCAAGAGTCCGCTTCTCGGTCTGGTAATACCCTACAGAATGGGACTCATCCATTACGCTGAGACCCTTCACGCCGTGAGGGATCCCCTGCTGGCGGTCCTGTACAAGGATCCGTGGGTGATCTCCTTTCTGAGAGACGTAAAGGACTTGCAGGAAAGGGGGTACCAGCTCTACATGGTCACCAAGGGCCTTGTGGGGGAAGTCTTTGAGGAAGAGGAGAGGCAGTTAACAACCCTTTATGAGGCCATCCTCATGTCCCTCGCGGAGGGGGAGTGGAACACCTCGATAATAGCTGGGAGCCTTGCGGGGAAGGGGATCGATATCACGGCCTCCTCGGTCAGCGGTTACCTTGACGTATTGGCAGGCCTGGGATTGGTGGACAAGGTGGAGATCTTCGGTGCCAGGAGGAGAGCAAGGTGGTATTACAGGTTATCCTCTCCGGTTCTGTCGCTCATGTTTTACGCGGAGGCCAAGTACAACGTCTCCGTGACGGAAAGGGTGGGCGAGTTACCCCTGGGTAGGGAGGTTCAGTTCGCCGTTGGAGAACTTCTGGCGGAGAGGTATGATGGTGTGATGGCGTACTCGCCTTACGAGGATATAGACGTCGTGATACTCAAGGATGGTAAGCCAGTGATAGGGTATGAGGTGAAGGTGGGGGAAATCGATAGAAGGGAAGCGGAAAGGGCAATCTCCAGGATAAGGAGTTCTGGAATTCCGCGTGTGGGACTGGTGAGCCTCAGGGACAAACCCAAGTTCGAGGTCGAGGAGAGTCTGGGTCCAGAAGAACTCATGGAGGTCGCAGACGAGATATATGGGAGGGTCTTGAGTCAACAAGGCCCCTAAGATTATTTAGCTGGTTCGTAGATGATTTCAAATGGGATCATTGGATAAAGCACTCCTCATGTGTAGAAGATCCCTCTCCTACTTCAAGGTGGCAAAGACAGCTTACGAGCAGGGATATTATGATGTGTCTGCGACAAACTGTGAAATTTCATCCGAGCTACTCATTAAGTCAACCTTCCTCTATCTAGGTTTCTCGTACCTACAACGAGCCGAATTCGTCAGCTATTATCTCAACTTGGGTTATTGGTACCTAACCTAAAGGAGGAAATTTCATCATTGGTAAAGGCCAAGAGGAAGGACCTCAATCAGGTCGAGATTAGTCGCTTTGAAGGACAGTACGCACCAGTGGACGTCGATGAAGATATCTCAAGGGATTGCCTAGACACGCTGGAGAAGGACCTGATTCCCCTTATCAAAAAGGTGTGGGGTGACAAATGGTGTGGGGACTGAGATATATTGAGTATCTAAGGAAAAACTGGAGAGATATAGCAGAGAGAGTTAAGGAGGTAGCCCAGAGATACGGTAAGGTTCACAGGATAGTAGTGTTTGGGTCAGTGATAAAGGACGAGATTACAGGTTCAAGCGACCTTGATATAGCAATATTTTACGACGAAAATCTAAGTAATAAGGAGAAATTGAGGAGAACTTTGAACATCCTCAACGAATTAGAGGAGGAAGTGGCGATCGACCTGAAGGTAATGAGAAAGGATGAAGAGGAGTTCTTCCTCAACCTTGTGGGCAAATACGTTGATGTGTGAGCTACTTCGCCCTATGGACGGAGCATCTCCACCTCGCGATAGAGGTTTCCTGCTTTCTTGAGGGAACTAACTGCACACCGACTAGCGAAAGGTGACGGTTATAGAGTCTTCTCCTCGATAGGCAATGAGTCAGTCCAATCCCATTCAGAATCTTCATGAGAAGGTAACTCAGCTTTTAACGGGGGTTGTGTATAATATGTTATGGACGCTCAAAGGATTTACAACGAAGCGAGGGAAATAGAGGATAAGGTAATAGAGTTAAGAAGGAAGATACACGAAAATCCAGAACTCTCATACCAGGAGTATGAGACTGCGAAGTTAGTCGCCAACTACCTGAGGTCTCTTGGGATAGACGTCAGGGAAGGGGTAGGGACCGAGACAGGGGTCCTTGGTATCATCAAGGGAAGGAGAAGTGGAGTAGTTGCCCTAAGGGCAGACATGGACGCCCTCCCCGTGACCGAGGAGACAGGTCTACCCTTCGCCTCAAAGAAACCAGGAGTTATGCATGCATGCGGTCACGATGCTCATACTGCCATGCTCCTAGGTGCAGCCACAATACTCTCACGTCACCTTGACGAGATCGGAGAGGTTAGACTCATCTTCCAGCCGGCAGAGGAGGATGGAGGAAGGGGTGGTGCGCTTCCTATGATAGAGGCCGGAGTAATGGACGGCGTTAACTACGTTTTCGGGTTACATGTGATGTCGGGCTATCCCTCAGGTACCCTGGCAACGCGTGGAGGACCTATAATGGCCTGTCCCGATTCCTTCAGGGTTGAGGTAGTGGGAAGAGGGGGTCACGGATCCGCTCCCCATGAGACAATTGACCCGGTCTTCATCTCCGCCATGATAGTTAACGCGTTACAGGGCATAAGGTCGAGGCAGATCAATCCCCTTGAACCCTTCGTCCTTTCCGTGACCAGTATTCACTCTGGTACTAAGGATAACATAATACCTGACAGAGCAGTAATGGAGGGAACAATCAGGACCCTAAACGAGAAGGTGAGAGAGACGGCACTTAAGTCCTTCAGAAACATTGTGAAATCGGTGTGTGAGGCATATGGAGCCGAGTGCTTGGTTCAGTTCAAGGAGGACGCATACCCTGTCACCGTGAACGATCCCGATACCACGAAGAGAGCCATGGAAATACTCAAGGAGATTCCTGGGGCAGAGGTGAAGGAGACGCAACCCGTGATGGGTGGAGAGGACTTCTCGCGTTTTCTGCAAAGAGCTAAGGGATCTTTTATCTTCCTCGGAACCAGAAATGAGAAGAAGGGAATAGTCTACCCTAACCATAGCTCTAAGTTCACAGTGGATGAGGATGCCCTAAAGGTTGGGGTAACTGCGCTAGCACTCCTGGCAAGTAGGTTCTCGTCATGACGGTTTACTAGTCTCTTGTATTTTAGAACGAGATGACAGGAAAGGTTATCCAAGATGTGGAGTATCCTAAACGTTCCTGATCGCACGCAATTTCTGAGGAAAAATGAAATTGACCGTAGCTCGTTTAACACTGCAAAGGCCATACAATTCCTTGGTTAGAAATTCTTCCTGAATCATACTCCAACCTTACGTATCTATCCCTGATCCAATTCCCCTTTGGTCCTTAGTTTTTTGATGAGCTGGCTTTGGCAGGTCGCACAGCATGTATAGTACACCTTCTTTCCCCTCTTCACTATGAGAGGTTCTCCCGCTATCTCTCCTCCACAGTAGTCGCACTTTAAACCGGATCTCCTAATACTCCTTGAACCAACTTTCTGAACCGCAATGAAGTATCTCTCAGTCTTCAACTTGGATAATACATCTTCAATTTGATCCATGTTGCCCGTGACGGTCACCATGAATTTACCGTCAATAAGTCTGTAGCACTCCGCTCCCTCTGTGCAACTGTCCGCCACTGCAAAAACAGTGAGTTTGCCTTCCTCGTAGAAGTCAACCGTGAACCTTATTCCCTTCTCCCTTAGGGAACGAAGGATCTTTGCCACTGTGGCCCTGCTGACTCCCAGTTCCTTAGCCAGTTTAGTGGAACTTATCCTGGAGTCTGATTTGAGAATGGTTAGCATTCTGTACTCAAGTTCGCTTAATGAATTTACATCTGTCAAGTTAATCCCCCATAGATCACAGTTATAATGTCATTTTGATTGCATTTCATCGTAAACAATAGACAATGGATACAATGTATATTTAAACTTTCAACGAGATACTATCAAGATAAAACATGATGGATCCTGTCTGCGGAATGGAAGTTAAGGAGACCTCAACCTATAAGACCATGTACAAGGGAAAGATGTACTACTTCTGCAGTCCACACTGTAAGACGGCCTTTGAGAAGGACCCAGAGTCCTATCTCAAGGGTGGCCCAAGGGGAATGCCCCATGGGCACTGAGGAGAAGTCCTCACTTAGACTGAGGAAGGAAGAGGAACTCAAAATCCTGGGAATGCACTGTGCCACATGCGAGGTAACCGTAACCAAGGCGATTTCTGGAGTTAAGGGAGTTCAGGAGGCTAGGGTTAACCTGGCTTCTGGAAATGCTAAAGTTATACTGCAGGGGGGCAGGCTCAAGGAAGTTGTTGACGCTGTCAGGAAGGCTGGATATGACGTTGCCCTTCAGAAATTCACAGCGAAGGTTAGGGTAAGCGAGGAGGAGTCCCACAGGTTAACAGAGATTCTAGAGGGGATGGACGGAGTAGTCTCTGCCAAGATAAATCCCTCCTCAGGGCTAATCATTGTGGAGTACAACCCCGTGACTACGTCGTCCGACAGGATCAGGGAGGAACTGGAGAGACGCGGTTACAGGATAGAAATCGAGGAGGAGAGACTATCCAGATCAAGCGATTTCAAGGACCTTTCGACTCGTCTAATCGTGGGGGCTCTCATCTCCCCCTTTACTTTGATCAGTATTCCTGTTCTCCAATTCATTCTTTCAATCCCTGTAGTCTTCTTTGCGGGAATGAGGTTCCACACGGGTGCCTACAGGGCACTCAGGAATAGGACCACGAACATGGACGTCCTCGTTTCTCTGTCGTCCTTAACGGCGTGGGTTTATAGTCTGGTGTCCCTCCTATACCTTCACGCGGGATACTTCTTCGACTCGGCCTCCCTCCTGGTTACATTCATCCTTGCTGGGAAGACCCTCGAGGCATACATCAAGGAAAGGACCAGCAACGATGTTGTTAGTCTCCAGTCAGTGAAGGCCACAAGGGCCAACGGGGAGACAGTGGACTCGAGGAAATTGAGGGTTGGTGACGTGGTCGTGGTTAAGGCAGGGGAGGTGGTTCCAGCAGATGGCATTGTAGATGAGGGAGAGGGATACGTAAACGAGTCCATTTACACGGGAGAACCTCTGCCGGTAAAAAAGAAGAAGGGCGATTCAGTGATAGGGGGATCCACTCTCGTCTCCGGTTTCCTCAAGGTTTACGTTACCAGGACTGGGGAGAGAACCTACATATCTCAGGTTATCGAGGCATTGAGGGAGGCAGAGGCCGTGAGGATACCGATACAAGGTTTGGCGGACAGGATATCCGCAGTCTTTGTTCCCACAGTGATTGTGGTAGCCTTAATCTCCTTTGCGGTGTGGTTCTATACGTTACATCAAACCCTAACGTTCTCTATCCTAATCGCGGTTGCGGTTCTGGCATCTGCCTGCCCTTGTGGTTTTGGCTTAGCTACTCCCATGGCAGTCATGGTCGGGATTAGGAAACTCTTGAGGAGAGGGATAGTGGTGAAGAGGGGCGAGAGCCTGGAGAAGCTTGGTGACGTTAAGACGTTCGTGTTGGATAAAACAGGGACAATTACACGGGGAGAGATCAAGGTGGAGAGATTTCAGGAGTACGTGCCAGGTGCGGTGGAACTAGCCTCTTCCCTCGAGAGACTTAGTAATCATCCAGTGGGAAGAGCCATAGCTTCTCTCTCGAGTTCATCTCACGGCGTGGAAGGATTCACTGAGATGGATGGTGGAGTTTACGGGAAGGTGGACCAACATGAGGTTCTGGTTGGGAAGCCTGATCTCGTTAGGAGGAACTGTGAAGGTGAGCCTCGCGGAGATGTCAGCGTATGCGTAGACTGGAAAGTGGCGGGAGATTTCTGGCTAAATGACGAAATGAGGGAGGGGGTCAAGGAGGTAGTTGAGGAACTAAAGAGGAGATTCAGGGTAATCATTGCCACAGGGGATTCCAGCGAGTACGCTGATAGGATTGCGTCGGAGCTAAGAGTAGAGCTGAGAAAGGGACTAACCCCTGAAGATAAGGTAGAGCTAGTGAGGCAACTTAAGAGGGAGGGAGGTGTGGCATTTGTGGGAGATGGAGTCAATGATGCCCAAGCCTTGAAGGAGGCAGACGTGGGGATTGCGGTGTCTAGCGGGACGGACCTAGCAAAATACGCCGGAGACGTCGTTATACCTGGGTTGAACGCCTTGCCCTTTCTCATAAGGCAGTCCCACAGGACAGTTAGGAAGATCAAAGAGAACATTGCGTGGGCCCTTACCTACAACGCGGTGTTGGTGCCCGTAGCGGCTGGAATGCTTTATCCCCTTGTTCTACCACCCGAGTACGCAGCCCTAGGAATGGCCATGAACAGCGTGAGCGTTGCCCTCTGGAGTTTCGTCCAGTAACTAAATCTCAACCCATACATCTATGAACTTCTTATACCAGTTTTCGTATTCCTCCCGTGTAACGACGTGTATCTCAAAGAATTCATTGTTTAGTATTTCCATTATATCTCCCATGGTCTTAGCCTTGGTTCTCAGGTTCTTCCCTAGGACGTCAGAGATTACCAGAACGTCTATGTCGCTATCAGGCCTTGAGTTTCCCCTTGCCACGCTTCCAAACAGTAGAACTCTACCTTGAGGGTCCATAGAGATTACGAATTCCTTTATCTGCTTGAGGAAGTCGCTAAGCCTAGATAGGGCTTCCTGTCTCTTCCTTGCTAACCTCTGGTAGTCAGACATTGTCCCAGCTCCCTAAACTTGTTAGCAAGGGAGACTGCCCTTTCCGCATCGTCTCTTGTAAAGACAGTTCCAAAGTACCTTCCCTGAGTATACGAGAGAAATATATGACGTAGAGGAAGTCCTTATTGTCCCTTCTAAACACGTTGATATTGCACTTATCTTCATATAAATCCTTGATTCTCTCTGGGAGTGAAAGAATGTTGTGGGTCTTTGGGAAATCACCGGCCTTCAGGTAAATGAGATATAGCGTATAGTTGAATGAATTGTTCCACGTTGAAGAGGGCTAAGTTATAGGATCCCTTACCCAAACTGTATTTGGCATTGTCCGGGAATTCCTCCAGCCCATCCCTCAGGAAGCTCATGTGAGATAGAAGTTGACGTGGATTAAAAACTAGACCGTTAAGCCAGTTCAATATCCTCGTTACTCAACCTTTCTGGACTTACTTCCCTCCTTTCCTTGATAATGGAGTTAAGCGCCTCCAGCTCCTCCCCAGGTCTATTCACGGCAACGTACCCGTTCACTAGGCCTTGCTTGATATATATCACATTGAAAGACAGGTTCTCCATCTTTCCCCTTACCACATACTCGTCATAACCCGTGGTCTCCCCAGCAGATTCAATGTGCAGGTCAAAGATATCTGACCACACAGTGGAGAGAAAGTCATACTTCTCCTCCTTCCCCATCATGTTTCTAGCTGCGAGCCTTCCTGTATACTCAGCGTTATTCCAATGTTCTATCCTCCTCCTCTTCCCGGAGACTGGATCCTCAATATTAGCAACGTCTCCTGAGGCGTAGACGTTGTCGAGACTCGTTCTCAGGTGCTTATCCACCAAAATCCCGTTGTTCACTGAAATACCACTCCTCTCGGCAAGTTCCACATTGGGCTGAATTCCCGTCGCAACTAGAACTAGGTCAGCCTCAATCTCACCGCCGCCACCAAGAGTAGCCTTCACCTTTCCTCTTTCCTCAAATGCGTTAACTGACTCGTTAAGGAGGAACTTCACCCCTCTCTTCTCGAAATATTCCTGGAAGAATCTAGAGATCCTCTCATCCACGAAGGTACTCCAGATGTAGGGCTTAACCTCCACCATTTGTACCTGGATTCCAAGTTTTGTGAGGCTTGCTCCAACCTCCATTCCTATGAACCCAGCGCCAACAATGAGGGCTGATTTCGAGGTCTTAGCTTTCTCCCTGATTCTGTCAGCGTCATCAAGAGTCCTAAGGTATTTCACCCTATCTCCCCCTGGTACATTGAGTTTTCTAGGCCTTCCTCCTGTTGCAATCAACGCCTTTTCAAACTCAATTTCATCCCCGTTACTTAGCTGGGCCACGTTAGTCTTGATCCTTTCCACAGTTATACCCGTGCGGATCCTGTCCCTGTGGGTCTCGGGTAACTTGAAGAAGATCGACTCCCTATCAACTTCCCCTCTCATATACTCCTTGGAGAGAGGGGGTCTATCATAGGGAAGAGAACTATCGTTAGTTACCATAATCATGTCAACCTTTGGATCAGCGTTGATCAGTTCATCCAATGCGTGATAGCCCGAAACTCCGCTCCCTATTATGAGGTAACGAGTGGAGGTTCTCATACAAATAAATTATTTATCGCAATTATAAAGATATGGAAAACACTTAAGGTGTTAGGGTGTCATTAACTTCATTGAGTGTGGCCTAAGAACCAGTAATGGTGCTATTATATATGATTAAATTCCAAAATATCGTAATATCAAAATATTTGAGATTTTAAATCTTTCGATCTAGATTGTTGGTTCGAACTACGAAATTAAACTCTCATCTTTACGTAATAATTAACTATATCATATCGGGATTCATCACATCATGATTTTTATCTCTGGAATCATTTTAGCTCTTTTCTCATATTCTCGTATTCAATTTTAATCAGTAACCGTAATCTAGAGAAAAGCTTATGTCATTTAAATCATTAATATTAATCATGATAAAAGTTTCCGACGTAATGACTCCGGTGATCGTGTCAGTTACTCCCGAGTCAGATATGCGAGAGCTCATAGAGGTGTTGGGCAGGGATAAATCTGGAAGAGTTATAGTACTGAAGGACGGTAAACCCGAAGGTATAGTCACTACAAGGACTGTTGTAAATGCCTATGCTCAGTATGGAAGGAAGATAATGGAGTTAAGGGTCAAGGATCTAATGAGTGAGAAGTTAATCAAGGTTAACGTGGACGATAGTGTCCAGGACGTTTTGAGAGTATTGATAGCCCATGACATTGGTGGCGTTCCAGTGATGGATGGAGATGTAATAGTAGGTATATTCACTGAAAGGGATTTAGTTAGGTTGATGGCTAAAAGAACGTATTCAGGGCTTGTGGACTCCATAATGTCACCTAACGTATTCACAGTGGACAAGGAGACGGACTCACTAGAGGCCTCTAAACTTATGAGCTTGCATAAGGTGAGAAGGTTGCCCATCATGGACGGGGATAAACTCGTGGGAATCGTTACCGCAGCAGATATTGTGAAATCCCTCTTGAGAAGTGTGGAACCACAAAACGTACTCGAAATTGGATCTAAAGACCCCATCACGGTGAAAAGGTTGGATACAATCATGAAAGCGGTTAGGATAATGGAGGAGAGGAGAATAGGTACGATACTAGTTGTCGAGGAGAAACTAGTTGGGATAGTTACAGAGAGAGATCTATTATACTCAGCACTTAATAGTTTATGAAGAAGATGAGAGAGGGAAAAGCAAAAAACATTTTTCTTTTTGCAAAATCTTAACTTTTTCCTAGATCCGTCAGTCCCTTACTAGGACTTCCCTTACTAACATCAAGAGAGTTGTTATCTAGCGCCTTTGCTCCAACAGGGGTCCCATTGGAGATTCCCGAGTTCTCCTCTAGCCTTATCATACCGTCAGCGGGAAGAGCCACAGGTAGCTCCTCCTCCTTGTATCCTTCCCTTCTCATAGCATACCTTTCTATGGCAACCGTTTGAACTGCCCATATGGGTATGTCTGTCTTGGGTACCTTCTCGCCATATAGCAGAGTTAATATTAAGTTGTAGGCAAATATTATGGTTGCGAAGCCAGCTAACCAACCTGCTATCAGGATGAGCTGGTAGTAAACCTCGTAGAATCCGGCCCACGCCACTTCCCTTCTGATTAGCCCGAAGAATCCACCCTCACTCGAAACGGCTGAGAACAACCCCATACCTGCTTGCCATCCCCAGAAGTGTAACCATCCTAGCTTAGTACTGTACCAGTTCTTTCCAAGTAAGTAGGGTCCTGCAATATATACTACACCCAGTACACCGCCTACAGAGTATAGTGTGAGCATTATGTGGAAATGACCGAATATCCATCCCGTGTTGTGAATCGTCGGGTCCAGCGCAGGGGTTGGGTTGGTGGGCTCAGCCTGTATTCCTCCGATGATGTTCCAGACAGCTGCGGCGTATATGAAGGCAAATCCTGGATCCCACTTCAACTTCCTAGGATCTCCTAGGGTGATGAAGAAGAGTAGCCAGAGGGCAGCGAAGGGAACTGCCACCAAGGCAGTGCTGGTCTGGGCGAATATGTCCCTCAGGATCAGGGGCCACGGGTCGTCCACTATGTGGTGAACGTAGACGCTAGATCCCAGTACGAACATGACTGGGATGAGCCACCTAGTGAATCTCACGCTGTACATTGGTCTCCTTGCGTAGAGCGGGGTTATGGCGACTATGGCGCCTGTTAACGTGTAAGGAACGAAGTACACCAGGGGATGGTCAGCGAACCAGAACAGTCCCTTCCACACCTCTGCGTTGGGAATACCGAACAGGTATATGTTCAGTCCACCTATGGGCGAGAACAAGCTCCACATGTCAGCGATAAACACGGGAATATTTGCCAAGGCCATCATTATCATGTCCATGACAATGAAACCTATGGGAGTAGGTACTAGCTTACCCTGTACTCTGCCCTCGAAGCTAGTACCAATTACCGAGGCCATCTCCAACCATTCTGCAACAACCATGGTTCCATATCCTATGTACCACGTGACTGATGCCTGCAGGGGATTGAGGAAAGTGAACAGATACTGGTTCTGTATTCCTCCCAAGTTCATCATAAAGAGGGCGAAATTGTTTAGCCAGAACCCGAAGTTCGCCACCTTGGGCCATTTTACCAACCTAGAACCATTCAGTGCAGGGATCATGTAGAATGCCAGCGAGAACACTGCCGTGAAGGCTGCACCGAACACCATGTCCATGACGTGGTTAGTCATGGCCTGGAAGTAGTATGCTGGATCGAGGACCACCGGTACGCCTTGGCTACTGAGCCCCGCTTGTCCCCTGAGAAATAGCGCGAACGCACCGCCTATGAACAGCCATGCTACTGCCGCTAACAGTAGCTTTATACTCAAGGCCTTGTAGTCTTCGGTGTAAAGGACTTTGACCAACAGGGATCTTTTTGCCTCTCTTTCTTGGACTTGCTGATACTTTCTACTCCATTCCATCAGTTTCTCCTGTTCGAGTCTCCTAATTTCCTCTCGAGTAGCCATTTCTATCAAGATCAACTTGAAGGAGAATTCTTTAAATCACAACGAATTTTTTGAAACTCGAAGGACTCATGGAGATCAGGAAAGATCAAGTTTATCGTTTACAAAGGGGCCACAAAATTTCACAAAAATGATTAAAAATAGTGGTTATTTGATTAATGGTGCTTATTCTACGGATAGTTCTGATCTAAAGAAGAACGTTAATTTTTCGGGTTTACTCTACATCACCAAAAAACTTTGCTTAAGTGGAGACGTTAGATGTAACAGTGAAGGAAAATTGATTCCCATCAGTTAGGACTATGTTATATTGACCAGGGGACAAGTTGACTGGGATAATGAGAGTGTCATAGCCCACGTATATCTCGTAGACGGGAGCGTAGGCACTCGCAATGGAACCGTTTGAAAGGGGCACGGACTCGAGGTAATAATAAACCGAGGGTGTTGTGGAGAATGAAGAGTTCGAAATGGACGATATCCTCACAACAGTGTTGTTATCCTCGTTATCAATTACTAACTTTAAGCCCTTGATTGTCTCATAGGAAATGCTCCCGTGAGAGTATACAGGGATCGTGTAAACTCCGTATGAGACGTTGTAGGTCGGAATAAACTCGGAATTAGGTATGAGACTTTGAAAGATAAAATAACCCGTTAAGCCTACTAGTATAACCACAGAGGCTACCACAAAAAAAGTTCTTAACTTCGCCATCTCATCTCAATCCTGCATATATGCACCGGCCATTATAAGTGCTAGCCCAACAACGGCTATGGCTAGACCTGCCAAGTCAGTGCCAGTGACAGAGAAGGCGAAGGAAGCTGGATTGGGCTTCAGCAGAGTGTAGCTGTACATTGTTAACATGATCACCGAAATGGCCACCAAAAAGCCTCCAGGAATTATTAGACCCCAGACCTTCATGTTCATTTTATACTCACGTATAACTTTCGAATCTAACAAAAATAAAAACCTTTCCTTATTTTCCTCGATAAGTGATATTTAGATTATATCGGCTCATAACACTCAGCGCTCTAAGTCGATAACATGATCAGGCATTCATTCAATCTATTTTACGAATTCATGATCCTGTGAAATCACCATCTCATGGTCTTGTTACTTTGAAGAACTGTTGCGTGTTCAGGAATGAGTTGTGATTTCTAGACTTTAAGGTGGTCATACCATCCTTGTTGAAGATACTTCCATTATTTGAGGAAAATAAAGCTTATAAATATCAAATCAATGGTTACATCAAAAAGAAGGATGTCTCATGTGCCATTACAAGATCCTGAAGGTCAACAGGCCCATAAAAAAGTCGGGCAGGATCCTTCTCTTGAAAGAGAATATCTTTGAGATGATAATGAATGAGCCCTATTTCTCCGTTCTTGTCTCCGATGACAGGAACGAGTCCGGAGTCAGTAAGAGCTATTACTACTCGCTACTAAAGGATCTAAGAAAGTTAAAGCTTGTGGAAGATAATGCACTGGCATTTAAGATTATTTTATCTCATAGATATGAGACAAACTGTATAAAGCTTATTCCAGACAAGATAGCCTTTGTGTCTGACGGTAAGATTCAGGTAACCATGGAACTGGACGAAAAGGCTAACTGTCTTTCTTGTTCATTAATGGCCGAGTGTGTATACGGGCTCAAGTTGTTAAGGAATGAAATTAAGATCAAGATTCCTTCGTCCATCACTGATCCACACTCTAGATGGCTTAACACAATCCTAGGATTAATAGAGGACATAAAGAGGGCAGAACGTGAAGCAGAGATTATTATAGGGTAGTCCATATTCTTCAATATTAAGGATTTATTTAAACCTAATTAGATTTATTGAAGAGCATGAAGTGATACGTTGTACTTAAAACCATTTAACCATAAACACTTTTACAACATTAGTGAAAACATAATGAACAATCAGTGAAAACAGTCTCTTTCAAACTAAGCTAGTTTATCCCTAAATTAAAAAAACTTACCATGATTACCCATTCAATAGCTATACTAAAAAATCTTTAAACCCTGTTAATGTACAGTATGATGTAAAAGTTTTTTGGGATTTTACAAAACTAGTAGATATATCTATCGAAGTGAAGCCGACATGTCGATGGCTCAACAGTATGTCCAAATCTCGATAATGTTCTGTAATCATTATTTTAGAAATACAAGAAAATGGTATCTTACTAAAGAAACAAAAGGTTTTTAAGTAGGTTTATTGGGGTTGTTATTAAGGTGAAAAGGTGAAACGTGGTACTGTAATTGCTCTATTCTTCGTTTTAGTTATCGTAGCTATTATATCATTGGAGACACAGTACAGCACTTACGACTACCTTGGGTTTAACCCAAATTTTGTCTCTGATCATATTCCTGCCGGTGAAGGCGTCGTGCACGCTGAATTCTCTAATGCCATAGGCTCCTATAAGGGTCCATATGTCATCATTTACGTTACAGGACAGCAGTGGCACTGGGACTTCTACCCCCACGATAAGGTTTACACCAACTTCACGGTGGTGCCCGTGGGTGAGCCAGTGGTTTTCGTGATACATAGCGTAGACGTGTTCCACGAGTTCTTCATTCAGGCTGCAACATCTAACTTCACTATTCCACTAAGCGTAGGTGCAGAGGCAGTACCTGGCTACTACTCGTATCTTGTATTCGTCTTCCCGAAACCAGGGCTATATCACGTTGCCTGTGCTGAGTATTGTGGTACTGCTGCCACTGGCCTAGGCCATTCGTGGCTGGTCGGGACAATACTAGCCACCTCCAACGCAACGCTAGCCTCTGAGATAACGGGTGGAATAATGCCACAGGGAACATGGGATCCATACGTGAATTCCTCGTCCAGCGGGTGAGAAAATGGCCAACAGTAATTCCTTCTTATATCTTGGAATTATCCTAGCCATAATTGGGCTTATAATACTAGTAGCAGGAACAAGGACTGTTACGTATCCTGTGGAATACTTCGACGTTAATGGAATGAACTTAACAACTGGGACTACAGCCAACTACTTCATAAACTTCTTCGGCCTTGCTATCTTCCTATTCGGGATAGGTTCCCTATTATCTCACGCGGAATTAAGGAGGAGGTCAAGGAAATGATGTTTTCACAGTTCATGGTTTATGAGGTGAAAGCGTAATGGCAAATGGAAATAATGTAAAAACTCTTCTTATATTAGGTTTCGTTTTTATGTTAGTTTTAGTCGGTGTAGCATACGGTGCGGATGTTCTATTGAACGCTGCTTCTAACGCTGCCAACACTGTAACCGCCTACTACATACCCAACGCTCAGATAAATGAAGGAAACCCGGGATCAGAGTCATTCTGGCAGCAAATACCCTATAGCGCAGTTCCATTGGAGCCAACAGTTCCAGTTCCCGATGGAATATCAGGGCATACGACGATAGTGTATGTTAAGGCTGCCTGGACATATGTCCAGGGAGTACCCTACATCTTCATTCTGATGAAGGCTCCAGTGGTTGGACAGGAATCTTGGTTAGCTTGCCCAGAAAGGACACCAACAGGACAATTATGGCAACCATTCGTGGATGCGGTTCCAGAGGGCTGGTGGGTTGTGAATGTGTCCTACAGCTCGAGCAACCAAGGTGTGGCTTCAGTCTATACTCTTCCCACATCAGAGCAACTAGGTTATCCACCAGGTCAGGCGCTCGTAAATCCAATAACGATATATGTGTATAACCAAAGTGGAAAGCTATATGGCCAGATAATGGGTGCTGTAGATGCTCAAGGCAATCCTCTCAACAATGGAAATCCAATAAACATAACCTCCATCAACCTGAACTACAATGGTACTCCAGTGACATCATTGAGCCAGTTCCTTGCCATGGGGCTTAACGGGAGTACATGGGGACAGGATACCTACAACCTGTTCTATCCAGAGGACACTGCTGGGTATGTATCCCTATTCTATAACAGCACGTACATGTATCCTGAGAGGTTAGCCATCCTGTGGTTGTTAGGTGGAGTTCCCAGTTCATGGACCCAGGTAGCTTACACACCTCACATGATGCCTGGAACCTCTGGAGCCCTATCTGCCGGGCAAGCTGAACTCTGGATATTGAACAATAACCCAAGGGCGAACAACACACAGGACGCTGGTTATCCAGGTCCCACCCTATTTAGCAGAAACTCTCCACCACCTTACACTCATTATCCTCAGTACAAGGACCCGCTTAACCTAGGATATCTGCAAAATCAGGGATTAATAGCTGATGCCTTCGTGAACGGTTCATCGATCTACTACATAGGTGGCGACTACCAAGTTGCTTTCCCCTCGCTTAACAATCCCCACGTCAATCCCTTCGAGGTCATAAATGGTATGGTCAATGGGTCGCAGTTATGGGATCCCTCAGTAGTAGCTACAGGCTTCCAGTTCGTCAACTCCCCAACAGGCCCATACATGATTGCTGAGTTCGCTAGGACCTTCTCCACTGTGGGAGTGTCTGGAGGACAGGGTGAGTCCCACTATCAGATCCAGCTACAACCAGGGCAGACCTATCACGTGGCATTTGCCGTCTTCCAGGGAGGCTCAGGCGAGTCCGTAGACTTCAAGTCTATATCCTTCTGGTGGAACCTCTACATCCAGCCAGCTAACTCCAGTTCCACAGGATTCCTGCCATTTATACTGCTGGGTAACGCCTTTGCAGCTCCAGCTATTGCCTTCTTCCTATTGAATTATAGGACTCTTCCAACCCAACTGATAAGGCTAAATACAATAATCAAAATATTTAGGCAGATAGGAAATGGACCACAAAACAGGAGTTAATTTAACTCTTTTTTCCTTTATTTATGTTTTGGCCCTTATGTTCGAGCTCATGTTTAATAGGGAATTTCTAGCTGGGGTCATTCCCATTGGTATGGCAGCAAGTACGCCTATCGTGGAAAGGGTATTTTCAGTCATGTTCGTAATAGGGGAGATAGCCTTTGGCTTAGTTCTTATCATCCAGCCAATACTTATTGGTATGGCGGGTTATTACTCGGGGATTAACGCCAAGGGTAAGGCTCTGATTTGGGCAAGCCTCTATCTTTCCTTGCTTTTAGACGCAGTTCATCTTTACCTAGGTTACGACAATACTTCCTTCAATCCACCAGTTTTATACTCCCTGGTCTACGTCTTTGTGCTTATTTCAACCTTTATTGTGGTGACGGTATATCTCAAAGAATGGATTCTCTTGTTTGCTTTCATACCAGATCTGCTAGCTTACTTTGTACTGGTGGGGAACTGGCTCATCGAGTTAAGTAATAGTTCGGCTTACGGCGTAATTACGTCATTTGCAGGCGAGATCATGGCCTACACTGTTATCATTTCTGGCTCTATATTCATAGCATACGCAATCAAGCGAGGCATTTCGAAGAAATATTTGGCGCCTATAGCAGTTTTGGCGACCGCTATTGGTGCACTGGTGTATATGAACGCTATTCCTGGACTTGGAATTATGATAGGGGTCGTATTTCCCTACGTCTTAGGCATTCTAGGAGTAAGGAATTGGATGCCCCCCATAATATTCGCTGTAGCGATACTGGGGCTAGGTTCAGCCTTTCTCCTTTATAAGAAAGATCCTGCTGTCTCCTTGGCCTCTCTGGCGTTGTTCTTTGGGGCTCTAGTATTTGATACCGTGGATACGACTGTTTATCTTCTGATACCTGTAACTGCGATCTCCATACTCGCTCTTTTACATGGACGTGGGGTTCCTCAAAGGACCGAAGGGTAATGCGACTCTGTTTCAATGCAAATTCCTTCCCCTTTCTAGACAATTTTAGTGACATAGTAATTCAAACGATTCCCGTAGAGAAATAATAGGCAGAAATGAACTTGTATACTACATTCCTAAAATGCTGGATTCATGTAGGTTAAGGGAAATAAAAGGACCGGAGCAACAAAGTCCTTATATATAAGTTAGTTATCACTTTATTGTATTACATGAGTTTAATTTGATATTCAATTAATTCCATTAGACTAATAAAAGTAATATCATACTACGGCCACTGTGCCCAATCTGGATATTAATGTTGTTCTCTACTTGATCCTTAACTAACTTGTAACAATTCTCTGAAAGATCGGGGAATCGAATCCTCTAGTCATAAACATTTATAAAGTAGAATAATAAAGTAAAACATGATAAGTATGGCTGGAGTAAAATTTGCTCGAAGGGTATTAGGCTCTGTTATAGCAGCTATAGGTGTAGCTGCCTGGATATCAGATTTATTCCTGATCCAGACTTTACCATACACACAGTATGCCGATGATGCGCTTGTAGCCATAGTTCCACTTTCAGGTGCGGTACTGGTCGCAGGAGGCGTGATTCTAGGACTATGGAATTAGGGGGTGAACGTGACGCCTAAGGCAAGTGACTCATATCTTTTTCTAGGGTTGGCCCTTGTGGTGGCCAGCATAAATCCTTTCTCGTTGCAGATTTCCGCGTCTCAGGAAGTTGCGAAATTCTCCTTTGATATGATGCTAGTTTGGGGTGCAGGGCTCATAGGGATATGGCTTGCGAAATTCATGTACTCCAAGGGAGGCAGGACTTTCTCCTCCTTCCTAGACTTTAACTATAAAACAAGAGGACTAGTCCTATCTTGGTTAATAGGGGGCGCACTTCTGACCTTTTGGTATATTCCAGGTCCATTTGAGGCTAGCGTGATAAACCCGAGTGCTAGAGCTCTTCAGTTGATCTCCTTCACGGTGGCTGGACTTGTATCAGGTATAGGTTGGGATGCCATGACGAGGGTGTGGAAGAGTATTACAATCTTCGCGGTCTTTAGCATGATGGCCACCATGGCGGAGATCTTCCTAGAGATGGGTTCTTACTATGCCATAGACGTGTATAAGCCGTATTCAGTCTCACAACTAGTGGAAACGTCCTATTTCCTATTTGCCATGGCCTTTGTACCGTCGACATATTACATGGTGAAGATACTCAAAGACCTAGATATATTCTGAACAAGTTTTTCTTTATTCCAGAATATTTTGAAAGCATTCCTATCAAACATCCTCGAAAGGTTTTTATATCATTTCTAAGTATTCTATCTTGATAAATAATGGCACTTTTAGAGACTCAGCTAAACCTCTACCAGGTTAACTATTTTCTGATGTCAATAGTATTTCCGATCTGGTACTACATAATAATGTGGAAGGCTGACAAGGATCCCCAAGTTGACCTGGATCAGCTAGTCAAGCAAGAGTCGTCATGAGGGGGTCCTTTGGAGTCAATAAAGTTAACTGATATTTTTAACATTAGGAGGAACAAAATTATTTTTTTCACCACTTTTGTCCTTTATTTTCTCTTCTATCAGTACGTGGATAGGATCCTTCTCGTGAGTAATGTACTTCTTCCCCAAGGAGTTAACGTAATAGTCACTACTTCAACACCAGTTCCTCCCTCACAGATGCCATATCCCCTATGGGGTCCGTTCCTCGCAATTACCACGAGGTATTTTGATTGGGCCATGACACCTCTGTCCTTGGGGATATCCTTCATTCTTTCCTTCCTTGTTGCGCTGAACGTCACGCTTTACGTGGCTCTCTTCACGCTCATGAGGACTAGGACTACGCATAAGCTTGCTGTATCCCTAGGTCTCCTTGCAACCTCGCTCTCCTGCTCATGTGAGCTCTTCACTGCGTTGATCGGGGCTACGGTCTCCAATATTCCCTTTCTAGTCTCAATTGCATTCATGGACACCTTAGGTGAACTTCTAACCATAGTTGCCGGCGTGATACTAACGATTTCCTCGTTGGTGATTGCCTCTGAAATTACCGGATCCAATCCCTTTGCCTGGATGAAGTGGAATCACGGAGTTGTGCCAGCCCTTGTGTTCACTGGAGCTATGTTCTTGATACCGAGCTCAGAGACTTTCTTCCTTGTTAGAATTATTGATGGACTCTTGGCGGGTGGGATATGGGGGTACATCCTTTCAAGGAAGCTGACTGAAAGGATTAACTTGTCCCAGGGTGTAAGGAAAACACTGTTCCTGGCTTCAGCGGTCCTGGTTAGTATACAATTTCTTCTCTTTCCCCTAATGCCCATATGGTCTTTTTCCGCGGTTTCGTTGCTGGCCGGTTTGCTGGGATCACTTGGATATACATCCCTCAAGCCCTGGGTGAGACTGGGTCTACTGCACGTTATTGGTTGGTCCCTTATCATGCCTGGTCCTATCTCTCTCATTTTAGGATCCCCCATCCCCTTCTTCAACATCACGGGGGGACAGGCCATTCTCCTTTGGATAACTGCGTGGATATTTGGAACCCCCATAGCCTGGTTGGCAGGGATACAGTATCTCCAGTACATCAGGGATAAAATGAGTCAGTACTCCCTAACTCCTTCCCAATTGAGAATACCTCAGAGGTCTAGAACCGACGGATTAACCTGGATAGTCCTAGGAGGGGTTGCAGTCTTCTCTCAGATCGTCTTCTTCATTACCCACTCGGCCTACTTCCTTGATTATAACGGCTACGATCTAGTCTTCCTGGAGACCATGACCCTTTCAGCAACAGGATTAATGATCGCGGGCCTAGTTCTCATGGGTTACGGAGGTTACCTGATGATCAAGTCGAGGTATACCATACCTAAGATCAACAGGAGGTACTTTGTGATAGCCAGCGTAGCCTACGCGATAGTGGAGATGCTTGTCACCAAAATGATGATAATAGCGCCTACAGGCTATCCCTACCCTCCAGTACTACTTCTAACGTATGGGGAGCCCATGTATGCCCCAGCGGTCACAATTTACGTACCTGGGATCATAGGATTTTACCTTTATCCGGCCTCAGTTCTGGCCCTTATAGCTTCCTCTGTTTTGTCAGGTGCAATATGGGCACTGGTGTTTCAGACTAGGAGGAGAAACCTAGGTTCGCTAACAGCCTTCAGCGTTCTCACTGCGTGTCCCTCATGTGGACTCTCCGCTGTGGGATACGCGGTCACCTCGGTAGTGACGGCCTCAAGTGCCCTCATGACCTTCTACGGCGATCTAGGTTTTACCCTAGCCTCTGTGGGAATATTGGTGGGGCTACTAGTCTACGTTATTAAGAGCACGACCACCTGTAGGGTAGACCTCACTAAGATAAGGCAGTCTTAAGTCCTATACTTTTTTACCCTTTAGGTAATCTTTATTTATGGGAAATGTTAGTCTGGTTCTTTTGATAGGGATTGCCTCCCTCATGGTAGCGATAATAGTAGCACTTCTTTACTACGTTTTCAAGGTGACAACAAAGATAGGGACCTTCTTCCTTTACTTTGCCTTTTTCATGATGGCATTCATGTTGGTAGGCGCATCCATTTATCTCTTCAATCCCACAGAGACGAATCTTGGAATAGCTGTCGGGGTAAACATGGCGTCCATGATACTCCTCCTGGGATATTTCTTTGCAGTCGCTGAGAGGCTTACGGAGAGGATTGAGTTCAAGTGGTATCATTACTACTCCCTTTCAGGGCTTGTGGTGGTCAATGAGGCACTCATGGGACTCACCTTTGGTCTGGCGCAATTTGGGGTGAAGAGTTTCTCCTCCCTGGTTTCGGCCGTTGACAACTCCTTGAATAGCTACTGGTTCTTTTACCCCATGATGGCCGAGATGCTCTCGCTTTATCTCATCTCACTTAGTAGGGGGAGAAACAACCTGAGTCTCTTCCCGCTAATAGGTATCTCCACTTTTCCGCCTGTAATCTTTCAAAACTTGCTGATCTGGAGATACTTCTCCCTTATTGCCTCCCTAGGATTTTCGGTGGTGGGAATAACGTTCAAGGGATATTGGAGATATATTTACGTGGTGTTGGCCTTGGGGTCTCTCCTTAGCATAATCACTCCTTGGTTGTTTGACCTAGGTATACTTGCTGGCATGATTGAGTATTATGCCACCTCCTTCAGGGTTGAAAGAATTTCGAGGTCTAGCTGATTGTAAAATGGTAAGGACGAGATTTTGGCTCTCAAAATCTAACTTGCCAAAGGTAGGCCACAGCTTCTTTGCCCTAACCGGTCCCGCTCGCAAGTCCCAGGAACTAGTAGTCGAAGTACTTCTGAATATCCTTAATTACGAAGAACAGAAGAACAGCGCAAACCACAAGGTCCAACGCCAAGATTCCCATGAACAAAACAGAACTCTTAACGAATATTATATCAAGGAAAAGTACTATTGCGAAGAGAAGTCCTATCTGAACCAAGTTTACTAGTGATCTCATCCCCTCCGTCGGCATCTTCTTCACCTTCTGAATATCTTACGTGAGAACAAAACCACGAGGAATGGAATCATTTCCACCATTATGATGTAAGCTGGAGTGTACACTACTGTTCCCTCCAAGAAACCAAGAATACCAAGATATAGAATTATCATGAATATAAGTTTTATCTCGATACTTGATAAATAGAAGAGATCTAGCCAACTCACGAAATCCTGCCATCCAATACCCAGGACTATCAGCGTAAATATCCCTGACATTCCAACGGAGTAAACCCAGAGTCCCGCAATGGAAAATATTTCAAGCATATGTGCCAGTTAACTTCACCCTTTCCATGAATGAATTATAATAGTTTACCATGGCTTGAGTCACCGTGGGCTTCACCGATTTCAGGGACTCCACAAGGTCCTCGAAGGTTATTCTTGAGGTTTTCCCTTCTTTCAATGACCTCCTGATGGCCAAAAGGACTGCCCTGTTAACAACCCCCTTGATGTCGGCTGGGGTAAAACTCTCGGTCATCTTAGCCAAGTAGGAGAAATCAATGGATTCGTCAAAGGGATGTTTAGTGACCAGCCTCTGGAACATTATCTTCCTAGTCTCGAAATCGGGTGGAGGGACGTAAACTAACTTCTCAAGTCTTCCAGGCCTGATGAGTGCAGGGTCCACTATGTCCGGCCTATTTGTGGCTGCCATAAATATCACTCTCTCCTTTCTTGAGGAAACTCCGTCCATCTCTGTGAGCATTTGGCTCAGTGCCCTGTCTGTCACCTTGTTCGGGTCTGATCCCCTAACAGTGGCAATTGCATCAATCTCGTCAAAGAATACGACTGTTGGTGATGCCTGTCTTGCCCTCTTAAACACCTCCCTTATGGCTCTCTCGGTCTCACCAACCCACATGTTCATGAGTTCAGGTCCGCTCACCGCTATGAAGTTAGCCCCACTCTCGTGGGCCACTGCCTTTGCCAACATGGTCTTACCTGTTCCTGGAGGACCGTAAAGCATTACGCCAGATGGCACTTCAGCTCTCATTTCCTCGTATAACTTGGAGTACTTGAGAGGCCACTCCACGACCTCCTTCAACTCCTGTTTTACCTGGTCCAGTCCTATGATGTCCTCCCACGTTACATTTGGAATTTCTATCCTAAACTCCCTCAAAGCCGACGGCTCCACAATCTTCATGGCGTTTTGAAAGTCTGCAATTGTTACCTTAACCTCCTCTGGATTCTGAGTCCTGCGCAGGGCACTCATTGTGGCTTCCCTAACTAGGGCCTCAAGGTCTGCCCCAACAAACCCGTTAGTCATGGAAGCTATGGCCTCTAAGTCCACATCCTCCGCGAGCGGAATCCTCCTGGTATGTATCTTTATGATGTCCAATCGCGCCCTCTTATCGGGGACAGGTATTTCTATCTCCCTGTCGAACCTTCCAGGTCTCCTGAGGGCAGGATCAATGGCGTTAGGCCTGTTTGTTGCCCCCAAAACCAGCAGTCCCCCACTTGAGGACACTCCGTCCATGAGGGTAAGCAATTGGGCCACAATTCTCTTGTCAGCCTCGCCGTTAGTTACATCCCTATTGGGAGCAATTGCATCAATTTCGTCTATGAATATCATTGAGGGGGCGGATTTCTCCGCCTGTTCGAATATCTCCCTCAATCTTTTCTCGCTTTCTCCGTAGTACTTGGAGCCTATTTCAGGTCCACTGATGAAGAAGAAGTTTGCCATAACGGAGTTAGCTAGGGCCTTAGCTATCAAGGTCTTTCCTGTACCCGGTGGACCATATAGGAGTACCCCCTTGGGAGGGCGGAAGCCAAAGAGTCTCGGAACCTCGGGCTTTACCAATGCTATATCTATGATTTCCTTGAGCGACATAATTTGATCAGTTAGACCTCCTACGTCCTCCAATGATACTAGCGGTATGTTCTTTTGGGTTTGCTTGATTATTTCGCCAGTTATTTCAATTTCTGTCTCCCCGACTATCATGCCAACCTCGGCCCTAGGTTCAAAGGAAACCACGGCAAACTCTCCTTGCTTAGTACTTAGGGGTATGCCCCTCGACACGGGAATGCTTCTCAGTTCTAGGTTGAGCCTCTTGGTGTCAAAGGTCTTTTGTGATGAGGGGGCTAAAACAAGGGAGTTCAAAGGAACTGGCTCAACTTTCCTAACAACCACTTTCTCTCCGTTCCTTATCCCAAGATATCTCATTACCTCCTCATGGACTGATATACCTCCTGTGCTCTCCCTATCCTCTTGTACAAGGAGAGGGTAAATCCTATTGGTTACGAGGATTATGGTCTCGCCATAGGAGACACCCTTAGACCTCATGAGCTCTGGGTCCAGGAGACAGGTATTCCTATTCTTTACCTTTCTAGTCCCATTAAAGACCTTAGCGAAGAACTCGTTAGTCATCACTATCAAATAATGTAATACCCCTTGGGATAAAAACTTTCATAAGAAAATCTAACGCATTTGAAGCTCCAATTTTGAAGAAGACTTCACGATGAATTGGAAGCCTGTCTGGTTAGACAATTGGATTGAAAGAGGCAGAGGATGAGACTGGAACCGGAGTTAATCCATTAAAATATGAATCTAAAATTAGGCACTAAAGTTAACATCTAACTCTATTCTACGGTCTTTAATAAAAAGAGTACATCGATTTCCTTATCTATTACTTAAAAAACTAACTTCTGTTCATAAGTTATTCATAATTATAATTACATTATTATAGCAAAGACACTATAAAGTTTAAATAATTTATTATCAAACTTCATGTAAGTTAACAAATCTTAGAAATCTTTATAAATGATGTCTTCTCTAGAGAAAGAGAGGTTGTACACAAAAATGGTTAGTCATGTTAAATTATGTATAAATATGGTGAGACTATGGAGAAGTTAGAGTACAAGGTTACTAACAGGATTAGGAATTATGAAAGGAGATTCAATTTTTATGTGGCTCTCTCAACCGTGGGAACAGGGGCATTCACTGGAATAGCAGTATTACTTAAACAAGTTTTGATGATAGAGACCGGTATATTACTTTTCACTACAGCTCTCACAATTCTGGCCGTTAATCTCGTACTGGATCTAACGGTGAAGTCCCATTCCAACACCTGGGTCTTTGCCTCTCCTCCTAGAGAGATAGTGAAGAAGGTTGACAGGGTGGGAAAGGAGATCTGTGAACATCGTCCATCCCTACTTGAGGGGAATAACCCAGTGTCCAGGTTGGTTTCTAAGCTGTTTAAGAAGAGCTGGGCCCATTTCGCAATCATTCTTCCAAGTTTCATAATATTCTACGTAGTAATGGTTGTGGGTTTAGTGGGGTATCAGAAGCTTGGTCCTGCAGGGATATCCTTGGTGAATTTTGCCTCAGACATTAGCTGGTTGTTCTGGTTTCCCTTACTCTGGTTGTTGACCTGGCTAGCTAACGGCAGAGCGTGGTGCCAGACCTGCCCCTTTAGCGGTCAGGCAGAGTGGGTCCACAGATTGCATCCCTGGAAAAAGATGAGCAAGAAATTAGGGCTCAACCTCAGGTGGCCCATAAAGTACAGCACCATCTTCTATTCTGCCGTAGGCTTCTCGGTCCTAACCTGGATGGAGGAGTTTTACGGAATTGGAGGTCCTGGAATTCCGGAACTGACCTCAGTGGTGTTGATATACATTGGTGCCCTGGAGCTCTTCATTAGCCTGCTCTTCCAGGACAGGACCTTCTGCAGGACAATTTGTCCCCTAAGCGCCCCTTTGGCCATAACCACGACAATCTCTCCACTTGGAACCTTCAGGGCGAAGAATCCTGAGGTATGCAAGTCCTGTACCACTAAGGATTGCATGAAGGGGAACGATAAGTTCCACGGTTGTCCTTGGTTCGCCTCCCCAGGAAGTAAGGAGAGCTCACCCATGTGCGGGCTAGCCTCGGACTGCTACAAGGCATGCCCCCACGACAACATTGACTGGCAGGTTAAGAGGTTCCCATGGTTGAGCGATCTCGCCGGAGGCAAGAAGAGGTTTGATATAGCCCTCTCAGTGACTCTCCTAACTGGGGTTGTCCTCTTCCAGTTCCTTAATGCATTACCCTTCTACTCCATGATAGATACCTGGCTAAGCAAAGTGACAGGATGGGTTAATTTCGCCCAGCTACTAGTTCCTGGACTGTCCAAGTTTGGCTATTCGACCCAAGGTTATCCCAACCCCCTGGATTACTTTGCCATCAACATGATACCTATCCTTGTGGTCCTGGCTGCAGCCAAGTTTGAGGAAAGGAGGGGAGTACCCCTGAAGTGGGGATTCACGTCGATATCCTATGCACTGATACCCATCTTCGCGGCATCGTTACTGGTGAGAAACCTACCCAAGTTTCTAGGCGGATCTCCGTTGATCCTCAACGAGATCCTTGACCCCACTGGGGCCGGTATGCATAACAGTGAGATCTACTCAACCTTCTGGGGAAGCCTGCTTCACTCCCTGGGTCACGATCCGCTCAACGCCACGGCTGCCTGGTGGGTTCTCCTTGTGATGGAAGCTGTAATGGCCTTCGGCATCTACCTAGGATTGAGGGCTTCAAACATGCTCGCTGAGACTGACGGAGTGAGCAAGTGGACATACTATGCCGTAGTTCTGGGGTTTGGGCTAACCTTCATGCTAGTGACCTACTGGATGTCTTCCCCGGCCTCTCCCACGGCGCCCTTCTACAACCAGTATCTCGGAAACCTCCTCTACAACCCACTTCAGGCTACTCCGCCGTTCTGAGGTGATAACATGGATCCCATAGTTCTGATTGATGTGGATAGATGCGTAGGATGCTACATGTGCCAGAGGGCCTGTGCCCTGGCTCAGTGCATAGAGATCAACGAGGTGACTAGATTTGCGGAGGTTGTTAGGCCCGAGGATTGTACCGGTTGCATGGCTTGCGAAAGGGCTTGCCCATATGACTGTATAGTTGTGCTAAGTGATGAATCGCAGGTCCCCTTGAGGGCAAAGATCACCCTTTCCAGGGTGAGGAGATACGCCACGAAGAGACTGGTGATGGGTGATCCAAGGTGGAGCGTGAGGAGGGGAGCTGAGGAGATGACTAAGGAAGGTGTGGGATCTCTCCTGCTGATGAACGGAACCAAGATCGTTACTGAGACCGACGTACTGGAGGCTTGGATAGGTGGCAGAGAGGAGGAGCCACTAATTAACTTCTCCAAGGACGCAATAACCATTGAGGGAAAGGCTACGGTTGAGGAGGCCCTCAGGATCATGCTTGAGAAGTGTATTAGTCATTTGCCTGTCATAGAGAGAGGGAAATTATCAGGCATGATCTCCCTCAGGGATGTGTTGAGGGCTTCTTCCGTGACCTCTCCAATACTTGACGAGAGTATTCTTCCCATAAATCCTAGGGAGAAAATTGAGAAATACGCGATTCAGGTTCCTGTCGTAGGAAGAGTAACTAACAGGGAGCTATACTCTATCCTTAAGGAGAGGAAACTTAAGGCTACCGTAGTGAGAGAGGGCGAGAAGGTAGGTTTGATCTCAATAAGGGATCTAACCAAGGCCCTGGCTAAGGGTAAAAGTCTCGATGATTTGATAGATCCTAGATGGATAAATCCTGTATCCTCAGAGGAACAGATTTCCAAGGCAATAGCAATAATGATGGAGCATAACCTAAGGCATCTGCCGGTGTTCCAGGGGGCAGAACTGAAGATGCTCAGCGTAAAGGAGATAGCCAAGCATGCAGTGTGGATCAAAGTGACATGACCTTCATAGACTTTTTCACTCTACCTTTTCTATCCTAGTTTCTTCTAAAAATGGTAAAATAAGGCTTAGAACCATAAGGGAAAGGGAAGTCGCAAGGAGCACCTCTTTCAACTCGTATCTAAGAAGTGGATAAGAGAACGTGCCTATGGCTCCTCCTAACCTTCCCATAAAAAAGAGGAATCCATTGAAGGTTCCTCTATCGGTGGCGCTTCTAAGTTCTCCCACGTACAAGAATGAGAATCCGAAGGCTAAACCCGAGAAGAACCAGACAGAGACAATTGCACTGAACCAGCCAGTGACGGAATATGTAACTAGCAAAACCCCTATTAGAAAGTAGGAAAAGAAAAGCATGTGCTTTCTCCTGAGTGCCGAGATAGTCAAGACTGAACCTATCGCGAAAAGTGTCCAATTGATTAACTGAGTTCCCATGGAGTATCCAGGTACGTAAACAGCAAACGATGCTAAGACCATGGTGAGGACAAGTTGACCTAACCCGGTGACCAAGGTTGCTATACTTGAGGCGTTATTAACTGTAAACTTTGAGGCGTTATTAATCCTGGACGAATTGAGCCAAACTTCGCTCTCCCTAATCCACCTGTGGAGGGCCACGGCAATTAGCGGTGGAACTACTCCTAGCAACAACGCAATCCTCCAGGGATATACGAAAAAAGGTATTATCGTGGCACTGAGTGCTCCTATGGCCCAAGAAGCAAAGATAAGACCTACCCATTTTTTCGAAATCTCCGTTAGAAGGGTGGTTGAGGATGGAATTTCACCTCCAATTCCTAGACCTACCAACAACCTTCCGAGGATAAGTGCACCGTAATTCTGTGCCGTGGCACTGATTAGAGACCCCACAATGAAAAGGATTAACGAGATGAGATAGCTCTTTCTCCTTCCCATGATGTCACATACTAGTCCAAGGATAATTGCCCCTACAATGGATCCTAGAAAAGAAGTTGAAACTAGAAGTCCAGTCTCAAGCTGTGTAGGTTTAAAGGCCTTAAGTACTTCTCCCAGTACTCCTGCAATAATCAGGAGATCAAATCCGTCGGTGTAACCACCCATTGCCAGTACCAGGAGTGTCTTTTTCATCGGGCATGATAGGATCAATAACTTAAATGATCAACGAAAAATGCAAAAATTGCACATATCTAGAAAGGACTCAGGGTACCATAATGTCAATGATCTCTAGGCACGTTGATGACTCAGACAAGGCAATCTCCTGTCTCCGTCCTGTTTCTCAAAATCTCGAGGAATCTCTATTTTCTAAAAAGTTAAACATTCACCCGCAAAATTTAACTAAAATTTATTATCCGGTGGACGGTATATTACCTAAATGAAAGTAATATCCTTTAAACTAGAAAGAAACAAAGCCGAGGAGGCGCGGGAAATTCTTAGGGGGCAGAAGGCCACGCTGTCCTCCCAGATAAGAAAATATGTGGAGAGAGTAATTGACCAAAACATTCCAGTTTCCGCTGAACTTGAGGGAGACAGGCTTGTGATCATTACAGTTAAGGTCCCAGATGAACTGTATCAAAAAATATCGAGATTCGTTGAGGAGAAGCATGTAAAGAGAAGTGCCCTACTGAGAACTGCAGTCTATATGTTTGTCGAAGAGAATAAGAGGGCCAAAAACGATCTTACCCCTCTCAATACCACATGAAGGAATGTGATCTATACACTAGGGCTATCTAATTAACCTCAATTTAGGCCTTATCTCCTCAGGGAATATGTCCCTAGGCAAGTATGCCGTCACTATCCAGTTCGGAACATCGACCACTTGGCTTACCTTAAGGTCCACAACGGCGCTAGCGAGCATGTAAGCCTCTACAGGGGTCATATGAGAGGAGAGAACGCCAATAATCCCCTTAATCGCCTTCTTAGCTGCTTCCCATAAGTTGGGATCTATTCCAGGGTATGCCAGGTATTCCTTGAAGTCACCTTCTTTGACTGCAGTAGTCTCAAAGAGGGGTTGAGTAATCCCAGCGTCCTTGTGCAAGGTGACTTTAATTGTCACGTCCATCGGAGCCTCTATTGCAGTCCCGCATACCTCTCCGTCTCCTTGCGCCACGTGTGTGTCCCCAAGGGATAGGAGACCCCCTCTCACAAACACAGGGAGATAAAGCTTCGTACCCTTGGTCAGGTGTTTAATGTCCATGTTTCCACCGTTCTCCCTTGGAGGTATTGTGCTGAATTTACCAGGTGTAGGAAGGGCAGTACCTATAACCCCGGGGAAGGGTCTTGATGGAACCCTTACCTCTATGTCACCGAACTTAGCAATTGCCTCCCTTTCCACCTTCCATATTTTCAGGGCTGGACCTGCTAGGTCAATCGGGGTAGTGTAGGGTTCATTGGCCAGGAATCCGAAGCCTGGCAGAACCCCTGTCCATCCCCATCCCTTCGTCGCAAAATCCAGGAACTCTATCTCAAGTGCGTCCCCCGGTTCTGCTCCCTCAATCTCAACAGGTCCTGTAAGCGGATGAATCCTTGAGAAATCTAGCTTCAGTAGGTCGGAAGGGGAAGATGAAGGGGTCACCTGACCATCTGATGCCTCTCTGGACTCGACCGTTATCACGTCGCCAGACTTGATGGTTAGGACAGGAGACAAGGAGTTGTCCCACTTATTGTGAATTTTACTTGAATGAATTGTGTACATGTTATTACATACACAGGTTAGGAAATTAAGGATTTAGGCCCTAGATCATGAGGACCGCCTTAACCACTCTACGGTTTAGAACGTCTCGGAAAGCCCTTTCGTATTCCGTGAATGGATATGTGGTAACTATTCTCCTTAAATCGAGCTCCTTGATAAGGTGCATTGCCTTATCCCAGAGATAGAACGGACCACATCTGCTCCCTATTAACTGTACCTCATTGACTACGGCGTGGGTTACGTCCAAGGAAACTTCGAGACCATGGGTTGACTTAAGGGCTATCTTCCCCATGGGTCTCACATATCTCATTGCTTCCTCAAGGGCCCTTGTACCCGTGGCCTCAACAACCACATCGTACTTGGGTGAAGATCTAATCGTGGGAATCCCGAGATTCTCAGCAACTCTCATCCTCTCCGGATTATGTCCGTTCAATTCCACGTCGAAACCGTAGTGCTTAAGGACCGCTGCAGATATTATGCCCACGGGACCGTCTCCCAGGACAAGAACCCTGTCGGAAGGTGAAGGATGAACGAGCTCCACCATTCTCAGAACGGCAGCAGTAGGTTCCATCAAGGAAAGTTCCTCAGGTCTAAGACCAACCCTGTCCTCGTGGAGTAGATATCCTGGTAGATCCATGTATTCCCTCATGGCTCCATCCACATCAATCCCCAAGGCCTTCCTATTCTCGCAATGGGTATACATCCCCCTTCTACAGTATTTACAAGTCCAATCAACTAAGTTGATCTCCGAGGTGTAGAGAGCCCCATCCCTCTCCATCGCAAATTCATGACCCAGCACTAGGGGATCCTTCCTAGGAGGATAGTTCCCCTTAACCATTGCAACGTCCGTACCGCACACTCCCACAGATCTTACCTTGAATTCTCCCTTTGTTTCCATCTCCTCCATGGATAATTTCCCTTTCCTTAAAACTAAGGCCCTCATGTCTGAAATGAGATGTCACAGTTAACATAAAAGTTGGTAGGTCTTATCGAGGGCGTAATCAAGCTGAGACGTGAATATAAAACCTTTCAACTAACAACTGATTTATCAGTTCATGAAATAAAAAAGAAGAATTAGTGGGACAATTCTTCCAATTCAATCCTGGATGCTCTTGGACCTAGGACTCCAACGTCTAGAGCAACTATCACAGCCATCACAAACACCACTGTGTACATGCCGACCGCGCCATACTTGGCCAGAACCAGAGGCAATACGCTGAGCCACACATAGTTACCCAGCCTACTAAGGGAGTATTGTACTCCGTCAGCGAAGGCCCTCATCCTAGTGGGATAAAGTTCAGCTCCGTATTGATGGAACGCATTAGAGAATATGTTTGAGAGGAACCCAAACAGGAACCCAGTCGCCACCACTTCCACTGGCGTGATAGCGAACCCAAAGGCCAACCCTGTTATCCCCATGAGTAGCATCACTATACTCACTTGCCATTTCCGGTCAAACCTTTGACTATCAATGATGAAGACTGAGGCAAGAGAACTAAGGAAATAGGACGTGTATATCAACATGGAGTACTCTAACGTATGAACTAGTGTGAAACCCTTACTGGCGAGAACAGATGGAGCCAGTGAGGCGAAACCGTAATAGACCCCGGCCTGAAGGAACTCGAAGATCCATAACATTACCGTCCTTTTCCTATACTCGTTGCTGAAAAGTTCACTTATTCTCACCCTTTGGGACGTGATTACCTGAACCTGTAAAGGCTCCTCCAATGACCCCTTCTCCCTCATTGCTATACTCTCCATGTTGCTGACTATCTTGTCGGCCTTGTCAACTCTTCCCTTGGACTCTAGCCATCTGGGGGACTCTGGAATAAGGAACCTGAAGGGTATTATGGTGAATATCCCCAGGCCTCCTATAATGAATAACCATTTCCATCCAGGAATAAGGTATACGTGGGGAATAAGGAGATAAGCCAGAATCGCCACCACTATGGGAGCTGTCCAGGACGCGGTGTACGCTATGGCAAGGGCTCTTCCCCTAATCCTCGAGGGAAAGAACTCCGTGATTAAAACGTCTAGGACGATGAGGGCCTCCGGACCTACTCCCAGACCCGTAACGAACCTTAAGGCACCCAGTACCTGTATGCTAGGTGAAAACGGGGTTAGCAATAGACCAATACCTGCAATGACCATGTTCAGAATAAGTGATGTTCTTCTGCCGAGTGCATCTCCCACATATGTGAAGATTATGGCTCCCAGAAATGCGCCTAGGAAGAACACGGCAATGTTGTAGTATATTGCGACCGCCGTGGATACCTTATAAAATGCAGAGATAGGGGCAACCACGAAACCCCCCACGAATAGGTCGTATAGCTCAAAGAACTCCCCTAGACTTAACAACACCAGCAACCTGGTGTGGAATGAGGTCCAGGGAAGTCTTTCTATTCTTCCTGCAACAGTCATGACTAACAATTGAATGTTTAGATAATATCTTTTGCTTATACATCCTTCAACTCCTGCTTATTCAGCATTACAATAAAACATTAATCAGGTGTCATTTTTCCTGATAAAATGAAAATAAACTTCATTATATTGGACTTGAATTGAAAGAAAATTCTATTAACCTATGATATTATGGACAGTTGCCATGGAACCTGAAAGATTTGGAGTTGATTCTGTAAAGGCGGTCTCATCCCAGTTTGTGGGATTCCTTCTCGACTCCTACGATCTCACAATGATTTTGAGTATAGCTCCCATCTTAGCCAAGGTTCTTCTACCTCCCGAGTCCCCCCTGCTTGCTACCTTCAACATCATTCTGAGTTACTCCTTAACCATCATCTTTAGACCCCTAGGCTCAGCCATATTTGGAAACCTTGGCGATAAGATTGGGAGGAGAGCTGACCTAATCATCACAGTACTTGGCCTAGGCTTGGTAAGTGCACTCACTGCTGCCCTTCCCACATACTCGGAGGTGGGAATACTCTCCTTCGTTCTTTTTGTTCTCCTCAGGGTACTGGTTGGGATTTTCGCTGGCGGCGAATACTCGGCAGGCCATCCCTTCGCCATGGAGTGGACCCCCTTCAAGTGGAGAGGTTTAATAAGCGGATTTGTACAGGGAGGTTTTTCCTTTGGAGCTGCCTTAGCAGCTGTGGTTGAGGGGGCTTTCGTGGGAATATACGGGTTAAAGGGAGTGGAGGACTTTGCATGGAGATATGTTTTCCTTACTGCTCTAGCACCCGCGGTCATCGCCCTAGCTGTGAGGCTATCAATGAAGGAGACTCCCGTGTTTCAGGATGTGAAGAACAGGAACATGGTCAGGAAAAGTCCGCTCACAGATCTGTTTAGAAAGCCCTACAGGAGGGACTTCTTTCAGGTTATGGTGTACATGACTGGTATGTTCTTTTACGCCTATTCTCTATTTGCCTTCGTGCCAGCGATTCTCGAACATGCTCCCTCGGTGTTTTCCCTTCAAGAGGCTGAGAGCATCTACTCCTACGGTACTTACGCAGCCTTTGCAGGTGCAGTGATGTTTGGGGCCCTTTCCCAGTACCTAGGGAGGAGAAGATTGACACTGATTTGGGTCTTCATTACCTTAATTCTCTCAGTCCCTGTATACTATCTTCTCTTTACCTCCGCGAAGTCAGGTAATGTGATTGGCGCCTCCCTAGCCTCTATGTTGATAGGTATAATAACTCAGGCTCCCTGGGGAATAATACCCATTTATCTCTCCGAGAGATTCAAGGCCTCAATGAGGGCGTCGGGTGTAGGTTTTGGGTATTCATCGGGAATTTTTGTGGGAGGTTGGTTTAGCATATACGTGGAACTCATGCATGAGTATCTGTTCAAGGGAATTGACACGCCAGAGAACGTTTGGTTCTCCACAGCAGCCCTGCTGATTCTAGGTGCAATATTTGTGGGCATAGGACAATACCTGGGTCCAGAAACCCTGGGAACGAGACTAACCGAAGAACTCCAAAAGGTATAAAAATTATTGATTTTCTATTTCTTGTTCGGTTGGGATTTTTATATCTCTCTTCGCTGATATTATACCCCATGGGAAAAACACTGCAACCGAGATTACGGCGACAAGTGCAGATGCCAGATAGAAGTTGATCAAGGAGAGTGCTCCATCACTTCCTATATAGGTCATGAGGGTAATGAAAGCTATATAGGCAATGTACCATAGAGAATTGAAGACGTTTTCAAAAGCCCTGTATACAGCACCGAATATCCCAACAGCTATGGCAATTATGATCACCGAGTAAGGCACCGATGGCCAGCCACTCCAGAATGCAATGAGAGACGAGAACACGAAGGCTAGAGCTGCTATTATTGGTCCCCCCTTGAGTTTATACTCGTATTTCTTCCTCATGGCCATCATAGCCACTGGGTTCACTGCAAATCCTAGATAACCAGCAACAACGGCATCGCTAATCAAGCTGTATATTGTGGGTATTGGGGATGTCAGGAAAGTTATCACTGCGCCCACAATCCCGAACACGAGGAGAGCCCAAACGGGGATTGAGTAGGTACTGTGTAGCTGTTTCATAAGTTTAGTGACTATACCTGTCCTCCCCATGGCAAACAGAACCCTTGTCCCAGCCCCAAGGTAGATGTAACCTGTCACGAATGGCCCAATCAGTGCCACGATGAGAGCCAGTATCAGAAGAGCTGAATTGCTCTGCGATAGGTCCACGAATGGGTTTCCTGGAAGGGCTGAGGTTACCCCTGTCCAGTTTCCTGGAGATAGGGCAACTTTACTCCAGTTTACTCCCCCAACGAATGCGATAGCAAATAATACGTAGATCAAGGTTTGTCCAATCACGGTTAGAATTATGGCAGACGAGAGCCTTCTCCTATCCCTGGCCTCCTCTGCGTAATCCGGTATTACCCTTATTCCTCCGAAGGCAAACATGGCGAGAGGTATTGCCGTGAACATTCCCGCTAGTCCAAATGGTGCTAAACCGCCGTAACTCACGAAGTTCCTGGCAGAGAAAAACACTCCCATAACGCCTAGCGCAAGGGCTACGTACAATACTAGTTTAACTGCTCCGAAGGATGTGGTTGACCTTCCAAAAGCCTTAACGCCGAAATAGTTGAACGGAATGAAGAGGATAAGGAGGATAACTCCAACAAGCCCTCCGATTAGGGTTGGAGTTCCAGCTGGGGTAAGCAAGGAAGGGAAAAAGAAAGTAAGTCCCTCAACCACGGCCAGGGCCTCTATGGGCGGAATGAAAAGGTACCATACTAGATCTGCCATCGCATTAATCAGATTGGTAAGTTTCCCATGCGAATACAGACTGTACCTGGATGGACCACCAGCCTCAGGCAGGTTCATGGAAATTTCGCTATACGTAAGTCCGATAAAAAGGTAGAATACTCCCCCAAGTATCCACGAAATAACCGCTGAAGGACCCGCATCTGCAGTCATTCCTGCGGTGCTGAAAAGAGCACCAGTTCCTACAGCCCCGGCTATTCCGAGGATAATTAGATCCAGATAGCTGAGTTCTTTTTTAAGAGGCATACGTGCTCTAATAATAAAATCATAATATAAGCTTTTTTCATTAAAAGGAATTATTTTTAGCTAGTTCTCGTGAAAACAACCAGTTGAGATAAAAACTAGAAGATGTTCAAGGGAAAAAACTAAATAATATTTAAGAAAATTTAGGTTCCTGCCTCGGCCTCATTGACGCTCTCTAGGCTCCGTCCAATGGTGTTGGGCAGAACCTTAATCAGTATTAACCCCATGATTACCATTGGAACCTGGAACAGAACCCAGGTCTGAACGTTGCCTAGAACTGGTATGAAGTCGAATATAATCGCCGTTGATATTGCAGCACCGAGATGGGCAAATCCGTCGGAAAAGGCGAATGACGTTGCCCTGGCGTAAGTGGGAACATTTTCAGTCCCATTTAAGTAGTTGAGCTGGTTTGACCATCCAACGCCTATGAAATTGGCGAGCACAAGTCCTAGGAAGGTTAAGGGAATATCCCTAGCTATTGCCCCAACCACGGCAATCAGAACCCCAAGTAACATGCCAACAAAATACGAGAAGGTGACCAGAACAGCCCTTCTCACCCTTTCCACCACAAACCTAAGACCTATTGCCCCTAGGAAAGTTGCAATCCCAGCAAGTCCAAACAGGAACGTTATCTCGTTACCCAAGGCTCCGGAGTAGTGAAGGAAAGAGGATGTCCATAGAGGATACTCGGTGAGATAGGGATACTCCCCGAAGTAGAAGAAGAAGATCGATAGCATCACCGCTATTACCCTAACCCTGTACACGGGATTCTTGAAAACCGCGAATGGATCAACTTTTCTCACCTTGTAGTTGAATATAACTGGTTCAGGAAGCTGAGTCATACCCGTTTTCTGCTTTGCCTTCTCCTCCATCTCCTTCACTAGATTCTCAGCCTCTGCCACGTGCCCCTTCACTGCCAGCATTCTCACAGTCTCAGAGGCATGAGATCTTATTACGAGCACAATGAACGCTAAGGTCGCACCGACAGCGAATACTATCCTCCAGCCTATCACTGGATTTGCCAGGACTATTTCCGATGCCAGGAAGGGACCTAGCCCAAGTCCTGCCCATCCCGCAATATAAACTAGATTGAAATATGAAGCCCTCTTCACTGCAGGTACCATCTCCACAAGGTAGACTGGAACGAGAATGAGGTCGCCTCCTATTCCCATTCCCGTTATGAACCTGAAGACTGTGAATGTGGCGAAATTGAAGGATAGGGCATTACCTAAGCTCCCTATACCCGTGAGCAACGCAGTCAAGATCAGTGTAGGTTTCCTTCCTATCTTGTCAGCTAGGTAACCCAGAATCAATGCTCCCGGTATGTATCCAAAGAGACCCATGGATACAACCGTAGGTGCCTCAGATGCTGTTAATCCGGTGTAGGGCAATGACGTAGGAGAGAAGGCTAACCCTATATCTATCACGTCGTAGAGGGCTATGAAGTATCCGAATGCCAGCGAAAGTATCACGGATATGGGCAACACTATGGTGGGAAGCCTATCCACCCTGGCCGTGAGTTCGGCTATTTTTCTATTTGCCTCCTCGGACATGATCCATCAAGTCAATAATACGTTAGGTTCATAAAAACCGCACTTATGATTAATTCACTAAAAGGCTTATGTAAGTGGTATTACTCATAAGTACAAAAGTTAATGTTTTAAGAAGATTTAGAAAAATCTAATACTATACATAGAGAGATTTTAACAATTGAAACAGATTAATCTCGTGGGTTAAGGTAGTGAATGGGGCCCGGCTAAATGAATTTCACCCCACTTCTCTGATCTCCTCTTAGAACCCTGTCAATGGCGAACAGCGTAACGATCATGACAGGTAAAGCTGCCACGAGGGCTGAGGAGGCAAGAAGTCCCCAGTTCAATGACTGATCCCCAATGGCGTCAAGTGCGTACACGGTGATGGTTAGCGCACCGTATGGTGGAAACTTCATGTTGTAGGGTGTGTTAGCGAAGATTAGTGGATAGAAGAGTAGGTGCCAGTTGAACACGAACGAGAGGAGGAAAACCGTGAAGAGGGTGCCCCTTGACAAGGGGAACACTATTCTTGTTAATTTCCTCTTTATTCCAAATACGGACGCCGCGTCGTCATACGCCCTGGGAAAGTCCAGGTAGAAGTTGTAAAATATCCAGGTTGCAAAGGTGGCAGTGAAGATGGGAGTTGAGAGGATTAGTGCCCACCACGTGTTGATGAGTTTGACTGTGGTGAAGAGGAGATAGAGGGGTATGATGAAGGAAGCAGCTGGTAAAGAGTAAAGGTAGATTGATAGGAAGAGCATCCAGCTTAATCCCCTCCTACTTGCCTCATATGACGCTGGCAAGGAAATTAGCACCGTGAATACCGATGCGAGCACTCCCACCACGGCGCTCGTTATGAGGTACGGGACGGCACCCTCAACTGAGGTAATGAAGTAGGAAGGGGTCAGCTTAACCGGCAAGAGCACTGGAGGACTCCTAAAGTCCAGCGAGGCGTTCCTGAATGCTACAAGGACCATCCAGTAGACAGGGAAGTCCAGAAGGAAGAGGATGACAGCACTGAGAACGTAAATTAATACCCGGAATAGGTTATCTGGGATTCTCACGTTTATCGAGGGAAGAAACTTCTTCCTCCTAGACCTAAAGAGAAATATGAGAGCTATGGAGGGCAGTGTAGCCATTAGGCCTAGGATAGCTGCAACGACCTCTCCGCCTGAGAAATTTCCTGTCAAGAATATCTCATCGAAAACCAAGAGAGGTAGGGTTGTTGAAGCGTAACCCGGTCCACCCTGTGTGAGGACATAGGGAAGGTCAAAGTTGCCCATGGCTAGGACGAATTGAAGGAGGAAGGAAATCCAGAAGGCTTTCCCTATCATGGGTATTGCCACCTTACCGTAGAATTGGGATAGGGAAAGACCATCCATGAGGGAGGCCTCCCTCACTTCCTTGGGAATTGACCTTAGAGAGGACACTATCACCAGAAATGAAACTGGAATTGAGGACCACACGCTCACTCCAGTGACCGCCCAGATAGCGGTGGAGCTGAGATATAGCGGATCGAAGGGTACGTGAAAAATGTAGGAGAACCACCCAAACTTGCCGTAAAGGCTTATGGTCCAGATCAGGGCTGAAGACGTAAAGGGGATCGTGTAGGGTAGCATTGTAAGTAGGGAGATGAGTCTGGACCCCCTCCTTGTCATGTCGACTAGAACGGCAAGGATTGTACCAATCACTGCAGATAGTAACGCAGTAAAGAAGGCAAAGATCAAGGTGTTCACGATAATCTCTCCCACGGGAACTAGGGCGAAGATCGAGAAGGCAGACCTAAAATTAACGCCTAGAAGGGCAAACGCACCCAAAAAGGGGATAAGCCCAAAGGCCGTAATATATACCAGGTAGGGATAGACGTACCTCATGACCAAGGACCCGCGTATTTTCTGAACTTAAACCTTACCTCCTCTCCTATTCTTAGCCTGTACGGGTAAAAGGCCCTTATTTCCTCTCCCTCAACTGAGATGTACACCAGATATCTGTCACCCCAAAACTCCACGTCTGTGACCTTGCCCTTCATATCTCCCTGTCCTAGCTCAACATCTTCAGGTCTAACTCCTATCCTCCCCTTCAAGTCCAGGACTTTACCGCTCACTAGGGACATGGGAGGGTTCCCAAAGAACGTAGCAACAAATTCATCCTCGACACGGGAGTAGATCTCCTCTGGTGTACCCATCTGTATTATCCTACCCTGATTCATGATAGCTATCCTATCTGCAAGCGCCATAGCCTCCACCTGATCGTGGGTCACGTAAAGCGTCGTGATCTCGTTCTCCCTCTGAACGTCCCTAATCAACTTCCTGGCGGAAACCCTCTGAATTGCGTCCAGATTGGAGAGGGGTTCATCCATTAGGAAAACCTTGGGCCTCTTGACTAGGGCTCTGGCTAGGGCCACCCTCTGTTGTTGGCCTCCCGACAACTCTGAGGGAAAACGTGAGAGGAGATCACCTATACCCAGCATTGAGGCCATATCCCTGGCCAGCTTTACGGCCTCTTCCCTCTTCATCTCACCCTCCACTGGCATTAGAAGGTTCTCAAGCACGGTCTTGTGGGGATAAAGGGCATAGTTCTGGAAGACCATTGCAACTTCTCGTTTATGAGGAGGTAAATCTGTTATGTCCTTCCCGTCCAGGATAATCCTCCCAGACTCGACTCTCTCTAGTCCTGCAACTGCCCTTAGTAGGGTAGTCTTTCCCGAACCTGAAGGACCTAAAATCACAAAAAATTCTCCCTTATTTATAGATAGATTTACGTTATCTAGGGCTTTAACACTCTTGTAAGTCTTGTTCACGGACTTGAGCTCAACGCTCAAGCTTATCCACCATTGTAGTAGCTCTCAACCGCCGTAGCCCATTGCTGAGCTGCAGTTTCAAGCGCCTGTTGTGGATTACTAATCTGTCCCGTGAGGTAGGAGAAAACTTGATTGTTAAAGTCAGTAATCAATGAGATGTACGTTGGTGGCACGTTCGGTGGGTTGGCCCAGGCGTTCAACGCTGCGTGATAGGTCGCGTTAAGCCACTCCCTCTGATAGCTCGGGATTGAGGTATTGGAAATCAGGTCCTGGAAGGCCTCCTGGTTCACGGGGAACTTTCCGAACTTAAGGAAGGCAATTTCCTGTACCTGAGGCGATACTAGAAACTGTAGGAACTCCTCGGCCAACTGCGGATGAGCCGAGTACTTGCTCACACCTAACAGATCAGTTCCTGTTTCAGCGTATCCGCCAGGTAGCGGGGCCAGGTAGGTGTCCTGTGCAACACTACTATTTAGATATGAGAGTTGACTAGTGAACATGAATCCTCCGGGGGCTTGCGGGAATAGCTCTGGTAGGTTATCGTAGCTAACCTGTAACTGCGAGGGGTTGGGATCGTATTTTACCAGTTGCGCATAGGTCTCAAGCGCCTCCACTCCAGCACTGGAATTGAAGGAAGGAACTGGGAACTTCATGCCAGCAGGAATGTAACCGGTGAACATGATGTTGAAGCCTGGTATCCCAGTGGTTCCGTTGGATATGGAGTTATCCCTGATGTAGTACCATCCATAAACTGCTGGGAAGGCATCAATTATTCCGTGGGACACATGATCATCTATAAGGAATCCGTATTGAGTGATGTTGTGAGAGGTGAGGAACTGGTCTGCCCAGATAACCTCAATCCAATTAGTCCAGTCGTTGGGATTAAAGGGCACGTGATACTCGCTTGTGAAGTCATTGGCTAACGTCTGGTTATTGAAAATGGACTCCCTATAGGCCATGAGATATACCGCAGTTTCATAGGAAACACCTACAACTTCCCTCTGTCCTGTTGTAACGTTATAGATTATCCCGCCGAAGTCCTCCTGCTGCGCTATCACCTGTGAAAGGTTGAAGTTTGTTAGATTCAAGAGATAGGGAGAAACTCTTTGAGCCGACGTTGAGGTAAATCCAATAATGTCGTACTGGGAGGAGTGACCTGTGAGTACTGTAAGCTCCTTGTCAATGTAGTCGCTGAACGGATATTGGATTACTTGTACCTGCACATTGGGGTGCTCCTGATGGAAAAGTTCTCCCGCATATTGGATGAATTGTGCTGATTCCCCTGAAAACGTTACAACCGTGAGAGTTACGTTTGAGCTCGTGGTCGTTGTAGAAGTGCTACTAGTGGATGTATTAGATGGAGGTGTTGTGACGTGGCTTGGTTTAGATGTGAGCTCTATTATGGCCACGGCTGCAACTACGACTACTACGACTACTACAAGGGCTACAATTTTACCTGAAAGACCCTTCATAAGTTTCTATAACGATACAGGAATATAAACTTAGTATTTTACGTACTATCCCAGGGAGAGTAAGTTTTAATCTCAAACCAAGATTCAAGGGATTAATAATGAACGACTTCCATGAAGATGGAGAGACCTCAAAAGGTTGTGATTTAATCCTCGTTCTAACCAAATTGAAAAAGGTTTACTTAATCCTAGGAAGTCTTACTTTTCCTGGCAGTTATATATGCCAGCGTAGTTAATATTACAATTATAATGTCTAGTACGAAAGTACCTATTACATAACTGTTTATTGCTGGTAATGGAAATCCGAGGACTGGTGCTGGATAGATTCTAGACTCTGTAAGAAGAAGGTAATTAGCCCAATTAAGGACTAGAACAGGAAGATAGAGTAGCCTGAATCCAACGATCAATACTACGGCGCCAACTATCATTAGGACAGCGTCGATTATGAAAAATTCTCCCACCAGGGGTAACCTCTTCAGGAGTTCTGTCGACAGAAAAAAGTGGATCACAGACCAGACTACCATCAGGACTCCTCCTAAATATCTTAATACACCGTTTACTGTTGAAGTGTTACTCATTAAACTGGGTTTGACGTGGAGTATAAATATGCCTTTTCCCAAATTGTAAAAACTTAATCATATACAACGTGAGTTTCTAAACCTGACAAGATTTGGGTAAAAGTATTATAATGTTGAATAACCCTGTTAAAGTAATGAAGGCTCTAGGCGTTTCTCAAATAGCCGTCATAGCAATAACAGTAATAGTTCTAGTTATGGGCGGAGCGTTCATGGGAATGGCCCTGACCCACATGTCCTCCCACGCTAAGACTCAATCATCAAGCACCACTACAATGACATCTTCGAGCGGTTCATCTGGAACTTCGTCAACGGGATCATCTAGCGGTTCATCTTCATCAGGTAGTTCCTCTAACAGTAGTTCATCAGGCAGTTCCTCAAGCGGTTCATCTTCGTCAGGTAGTTCGAGTTCCTCTGGTTCCTCAGGAGGATATAGCTGGGGTTAACATAGCTAAGTTAAAAATTTTTAAAATAAATTCTATATTTTTGATTTTATTTCTTAAGGTTGTAGAAAAGTAAAATCTCTATAACGGAGCCAGGCATAGAGGAACAGTAAGAGATGTCGGGGATGAAACACAATAATTTGATTTCACATTAACTAATATTGAGAGGGGAAGGTACTATCAATTTAAGTCAACTGGGAAGGCAGTAGTCTGGAATAAGATGAATTATGAACGTCTGGGGAGCCCTATACCCTTTACATCTGGCTAAATCCCCTAGTTCATTGCTAGGTTCATTAATGAGTAGGTATACGGACATCAGGTAATGATGACAGGTAACTCACTGTACAATGTTCTCTGAAGAACTTCAGAACACAGTGCCCCTCCTAATCAAATGTTTAAGTTTACATGCATGGATTATGTTTGCGTCAGAGAATCACCGAAGCCATGGCTCAACTCATGAGGAGTATAGGAAGCAAGGCTTTCAGAGGCTAAATACAAGGCAAATATAGCTAGAAAGTTTCTAGACAAGAATCTCACAAGGAACTTCTGCCGGCAAACCATTTCAAGCTTGGAGAGCGCTAGTCTCAGCCTTTGTAGCCGAGAATAAAGATAAATTAGCCAAATCTATTTCCAGGAAAGGTGAAAATAAAAGGCAGTAAGAAGGTTGAAAAAGTTGACTGGATCATTGCCATGATGCCTGCAACTCTCCTGAACCGGGTGGGTCAAGTAATTGGCGGTAAAATTGATGTCTATACTAACTTAGCCCTTCTCCTTCACTCCTATCAATACAATGACCCCGACTCACAGGGTATTCTAAGTCCTTATTTAACCGAGGAGTCAGCAAAATATGACATAATTACTCTTCTTAGGGTCATAGATGAGTTACTAAAGGAAAAGGGATTTTCTTGACGTAATGTTAAAATTCAGGGGGTCTAGTTACAGTACAAAGTCCTATGTTAGCCTTGTACGTTCTGTGTGTCGTATGACCCATTCGCCATGTCATGACATCGCGTGATGAGATATCATTGTCTTATTCAGGTTTCTCACTTAGTGTTCTTTGGTATAGTGACAATTGGCCTGTTCTGATAAAGTTTTAATATTGGTGCTCAAAAAATGCTTGGGATCATGAGACAAATCTTAGGCTCAACATTGTTAATTTTACTACTCGGATCTTTCATAGGATTAATTGCCGGCTCTATTGGCACTGGAGCCTCTACTACTCAAACTTACAACGTCACCTTTATGGAGCATGGATTGCCCAGCGGAACCATGTGGTCCGTTACCTTTAACGGACAGACAAAGAACTCCACGAGCAATGAGATAGTGTTTCAAGTTCAGGGAGCAAGTTACTCATCCTTCTCAATTCCAAACGTGGGCAACTACATTCCAACGCCTTCCAGTGGGCAAGTGTTCGTGAATTCCTCGCTTAGTATAAACGTGACGTTCGCTCTTCCATTCGTTAAGCTAGTGATTGCTAAGTTAGTGGTTTTACAGCAAAGTACCGGAGCCTCAGTCACGGAGCTACAGCCTGGCACATCATATGTTGTTGGTGTGGAGGTTCAGAATCAGGGGAACGTTAATGCGCTCACAGAGGTGAATGAGACAGTCCTCTACAACGGAAAAGTCGTTACGTCTGACGTTCCCATAGCTAGCATAGCTCCTGGGGCCTCGGAGACACTAAGCTTTATCTGGACCCCATCCACTGCAGGTATATATACGTTCCTTGTTAACGTCAAGGCCAATCCCAACATCTCAGTAAGCGAGACGTATCCACTTTACGTGGGAGTATCGCCAGTGAATGTATACAACGTGAGCTTTGTGCAGACAGGCCTACCCGCGGGGACACAATGGTCCGTTACCCTCAACGGCACAACTAAATCATCAACCTCCAACATGATAACCTTCCAGGTTCCAGCCGGAACCTACACCTATTCGGTGCAGAACGTTACAGGTTATCTAAGCAAGGATGTTACCGGTGAAGTCACGGTGAAAAACAGCTCGGTAACTGTACAAATCACTTTCCTCCCCTTGGTGTTTAAGCCAGTGGCAACACTATTAGTTTCCTATAACAGTCAGGAAGTTACCCAGTTACAAACCAACATTACGTATGACTTAATAGTCACTGTAAAGAATGAAGGGAACACTTCAGGTCAGGGTTATGTTCTCGTCATAGCATCTCAGGGTTCGACGACCGTCCTTAACAAGGCCTTGAACTATACCTTAAAGCCAGGGCAGGCTGAGAATTTTACCCTGCTCTTTAACCTCAACTCGACGCAACCCCTTTCCATCAAGGTAAGCACATACTCTTTGACCCCCAAGGGAGAAGTTCCAGTCTACAACTCATCCTCACAGTTCACAGTTGTTCAACAGCCTACCACGACTAAGACAGCAACCACTAACACATCCACGTCAACGACAAATACGACGAAAACCACAACCACTAACACATCCACGTCGACAACCACAACATCTACTTCGTCTACATCGTCCTCGAGCTCGTCTAATACCTTGCTGATTGTGGGAGTAGTTGTAGTCGTCATCGTTATAGCGGTGGCAGTGGTTTTCCTAAGACGGAAATAATTTTTATTTTCCTTTTTATCTAGCTTTTTCGCAATCAAGTTTTTAAATTATAATTTCTATTTCGGGGTTCATGAGATCTAATTTCATAGGCGCATATCTCTCGTGGGTGATGGACTCTTACGACCTCGGGGCAGTGGTGATAACGGCAACCATCCTAGAGAAGGTATTTTACCCCACGCTAGGTTTGCTTGGTGCAGTTTTACCCATTATTTTTACAGTGGTCACGAGACCCCTAGGCGGTTTCCTTTTCGGGTTTTTCGCTGACCTTCAGGGGAGAAAGAAGGCCCTCATTATCACGGTCTTAGGTTATTCCCTCTCCATAGGTCTCACGGGATTGGTACCACCCTACGCTCAGATTGGCATACTGGCCCCTGTCACAGTTTCCCTGCTGAGGGTAATTCAGGGGATTTTCATTGGCGGTGACGTGTCGAGCTCATTCACCCTAGCCATGGAGAGCGTATCAAGGTGGAGGGGGCTTCTTTCTGGCGTCATGCAGTCAGGTACTCTACTAGGTTTCGTGATCGTAGACTTACTTTTCACATCCCTAGCAAAGACGCCTGGTTTCTTCGTCACAGGTTGGAGGTATATCTTCTTCATAGGCGTAATCCCAGCAGTTTTGGCCCTCCTGATACGCGCCAAGGTTACCGAACCCAAGATATACGTGGAGGCACAAAAGGACTATCCAATTAAGGGTCTATCTCCGTTATGGCAAACTATCCTGGTTATGATAGGTTTCTGGGTAATGATATACGCCGGACCACAGTTCATACCCGTGTATCTAGGACAGGTTCTTCACCTATCTCCGCAGGTGTACGGTTTCCTGGCGTTGATCATGAACGTTGTTGGCATACCTGCAATGGTGCTCTCTGGCCTCCTCTCTGACTTCGTGGGAAGGAAAGTCATGGGCATTGTGGGGGTAGTTGTGGGGTTGCTCACGGCTTCATGGTTCTACCTTGCAGGGTCTCCTACATTATTGGCCATGGTGCTTTTCGGCTTTGGAATGAACCTTGCTTCAGCCATATCTCCCAGCTACCTGGCTGAGAGGTTTAAGACGTTTAGTAGGGCCACGGGAGTGGGCTTCTCTTACAACGGAGCCTTCATAGTTGCTGGTTTTACTCAACTGTTTATTTCTCAGCTTTCCACGGTGACCTCAGTATCACATTCGGCAGTGATTGTTCTTGGTCTAGGGGCGATAATAGCTGGGATTGGTCTAGGAGTAGGTCCAGAAACCTTGAAGGTCTCAAATCTTAACTAGAATAAAGCAAAATAATGAGTTAAAATAAAAATAATTTTTTAGTACCTTCCGTACCTTCTTCTTGGTTCCTCTTCAACAACTTTATTGGACACATTGTTTTGAGTATTTACCTCAAAGGTACCCTGGGTCTCCACCATCTTCCCAGTCCTACCAAGGGATAGCCTCATGGATCCCCTATGTACTGAGACGAAACCGTCCTCTATTGCAAATACCTTTCCCTGGGATACCTTCTGAATATTTGAATCCCATACACTCATGAGGATGGAACCTGTCTCATCCCCAACAAGAACGTCCATCACCTGATGAGAAGAACCGTCCTTTCCAATTACATTTCTTTTTTCTCCAAGACTAACTACCTTTACAGTTACGTCTGCCCTTCTTCTGGGCTCTAGGTCTTTCACTTTCAATTTTTGAACCTAACTTATAGTGGAGTCCGTAGATATTAAAGTAGTGTAAATCAAAGCTCATCCGAGTTAAACACCAAGGGTTTTAGGGAAGAATGTGAAAATACTAAGTCGTTGAAAAATTGGAAAATAAATGAGCCTTAAGCCTTGGTTGCCTGTTCCAGCTGCTTTAGATTTTCCTTGTATGCCTCGTAGAAGTCCTTCATTGCGGAGTTTAGATGCCACCTATCCTTCTCATCTAGAAGGGACTCCAGGGACGGACCTATACTAGACCCTACAACTGTGGGAGCGCTCACGTGTATTATCTCCTTCTCGTACTCCTTCGGAGTTGCGATACTCATAACCCTATTCTCGCTGAACGCAATGGACTTGATGATGTCAGCTATGATGGTCCCAGGACCCCAGGTGGTACCACCTATTACCCTGATTATCTCGCCAGGAATCTTCTTGACGTAATCGCTTACCTCGTCCTTGTTAATGTTGAACTCATCCACGGGTTTTCCCTTAATCTTCACGGTACTCCACAGGACCACGGCATCCTCCCCATGTTCACCTCCCACGAATCCATCCACGGAGGTCACGGGCATCTTGAGCTTCTTTGCAATGAAGGATCTCATTCTCATGGTCTCTACCTGATCTCCGGCGCTTATGGTGAACTGCTTGGAGTATTTCATGAACACCGATGCCATCATGTCAACTGGGTTTGCTACCATTAGGTATATCGCTCCAGGATTCTTAGGGGGAAGTTTCTGAGCTAGGTCTATCATTATCTTAGCGTTGTCCACGAATAGATCTCTCCTGCTCATACCTGGTTTCCTAGGTTTACCAGCCGAGATAACAACGATGTCCATTCCAGATACGTCATCTAGGGAATTGGTCCCTAGAACATTTGCCTTTATTCCCTTGGTCGCGAAGGCGTGCCTAAGCTCATGCTCAAATTTGTCTGGGAGTTCAGGAATGATATCATAAATTACAGCCTCATCCACAGCCCCGCTCACCAGGGCCGAGTAAGCTATGGTTTGTCCAATTTTTCCCGCTCCTATGAAACCTACCTTAGCCATTTTTACTCATTATAGATTTGAAACGGTTTTTATTAAAGCTTAGGAAAGTGGATTTTCGGGAAACCATGTAACAAGAGTAAATGATCAAAGGAGCTTAATTCCAAAAATCTAGTTGGCATGAGAGACCGCCCATCGAGGAGAACGGGTGAGTCTAGTTTATAGCTTCAGCAGTAATTGATGGGGAAATTATAAGTGATCCGCTGGATATGGACATATGGGGGAAGCTTATTATCACTTCGGCGTTTTGGGTAGGAGATACTATTAGGTCCTTATCTGCAATGAAATGAATCTTCAAAACGTTGCTAGGTATGGTTACACTTACCCCTAGAACTGATGTGGATGCGTTCTTTATATAGAGGAATATTTCGTTATATTTCCCTGCGGGTATTCTGCCTGATACGAGTTGAGTTAGGTTAGACCCTAGTTGATAGACTATGGTCTTATTGGAAACTGTAATCCAAGAACCATTAACTTCGTGCAACATAATTGATGTGATTGTCAAGGTCACTGAAACGCTAGGTGCATCCTCTGCGTACACCGTTACGGGACCTGTGGTTAAAAATTGATAACCGAAGTATCCCACCACGATTAAGACTACTACCGCAACACCTACTAACCACAGCTTCATATTACTCCTTTTAGATATCACGATTAAAAGTTTGTCAATAGGCAGTTTACTAATTAAGGGACTAGCAATTTAGGGGTATGATCACGATTCAAAACAAAGCACCATCTCGCAATACTAATCAAATTCCAATATCACGCTATTAAACGTAATGATGACAATATTGGAAACATAATTAGAGGAATTCCTCCCCATCAAGACCAGATACTAGCTTTCTTTAGTTACAGGTTTAAATGTATTATTGATCAGAGCATATTTAAAAATGCCAGGAGAAAATTGTAATTGGAAGAACGTTGTTTAATACGGTTTATTTTCTATATGATATCTATAGTCTTCATAGAAGATTCATGGAAAATTTCTTACAAACATTTAAATTAGGTTCCTCCTAGAAGATAATAATGCTTATAATTGAAGTTACAGGTGTCAAGGGTGGTGCTGGTAGATCTACGATTTCTGCCCTTCTCGCACTATCTATGGCAAAGAAGGGAACTGACGTTATCCTCTTAGATCTTGATCCACTTGGATGGAGTTCGTATCTCATGGAGGTTAGGCGGGAGGGATTACTTCCATCCATACTGTCAAGTAACACGGGGGACCTATGGACTGATATCGAATTGGAAGGTCAAACAATTAGGGTTATCAAGATGCTGGGCAACGGTAGTAAGTTAAACGATGGCTTGTACGCCATTTACAGTGATGCAAAGAAGAGAGAGATGTTTGAACATGTCATGGTCTCTGCAATTCAGGAGAGATTCGGAATAGTAATTGCAGATTCATCAACTCAGATAACTGAGGGAAGTAGTATTCTTTTTGATAAAATTAGAGAAATTGTTAAGGAACCGATTCACATTCGGAAAATCTTCGTAACTGATATGAATAAATTTGATGTTGATAGCACCCTTAACGCGATGAAGAATGAAAGGGGTGAGATCCTAGGAACAGTCATTAACATGGTCCCGCCTATTCCATCCTTCTTTGAGTTAGCTGAAACTTATGCTTACCTGTTCAAGGGAATTGTCACTATTGTCCCCTTTATAGAATCCCTATTTAATGCCTCGAGTGTGACCCTATCTCTAGTTCCTCCCCAAATTCAGGAGTTGGCAAATCACGTATTCAAACCAATTCCTGATTTCATGTTGATAATGTAGGCCATCCACGGCTCATTCTTATTAATTAGGCGTGAGAGAAACATGTCATGAATCTGTGTGATAAGAAAGTATCAAAGATAGGATTTGGCACGTGGAAAATTGGAGGAGGTTACTGGTCCGCCGACAGGACCCGTGACTCTCAATGGATCGAGTTAATTCGTTACGTGTACGAAAAGGGGATCAACCTATTTGATACGGCCGAAATGTATGGTGGAGGACACACAGAAGAACTCATTGGTCAGGCGCTGAGGAATTACGATCAGGAGGATTTCACCATTGTAACCAAGGTCTGGAATAATCACCTCTCCCACGACGATGTGATAAAATCTGCAAAGGCAAGTCTTAGAAGGCTTGGCCTAAAATCCATCGATGTTTACCTAATTCATTGGCCATCTCCGAGCGTCCCGCTCAGGGAGACCATAAGGGCCATGGAGAAGCTGGTTGATGAGGGGGTTGTGAGGTGTATCGGAGTTAGCAACTTTGACGTTGCCCTTGTACAGGAAGCTATGGAGGTAACAGCCAAGTGTCAGATTGAGGCGAACGAAATAGAGTACAGCTACATCCATAGGGATCCAGAGGTCCAACTTATTCCTTTCCTAGAGAAAAACAACATCAAGGTTATAGCCTATTCACCCTTGGGTAGGGGAGAGATCTCTAGGGAGCCTAGGCTAGAGGAGGTTGCGAAAAGGTACGGGGTTACCCCCATTCAGGTGGGTCTGAACTACGTTGCCAGAAGAGCTATACCCATTCCAAAGGCATCCACTAAGGCCCATGTGGATGAGCTCGCTAAGGTCCTGGAATGGGACCTGAGAGAGGAGGACTACCTCTACCTATCCAGGTCGTGATTCCCTTCTACCTAAGTCTTTAGGGCTAAAGTTTTTATTCAACAAAGTTACTATTCTTTACGATGAATCGTAAATGGAATACGCCGACTCGTAAATTGACAAATCTGCTAGTGTTGTTCGGACCCGCCTGGCTCGTTATGATGGCGGACATGGATGCGTCTAGCACTATTGGGGCTGCAGAGACTGGGGCAGTGCTGAAGTACTCTCTGGTCTGGTTTCTGCTCCTGCTCACCATCCCGCTCTACTTCATTCAGGAGGTTTCTGGGAGGATCGGAATAGCCACAGGAAAGGGGCTGGGGGAGATAATCAGGGAGAGATATTCCAGGAAGGTTTCCCTGGCAATGGCATTACCCATGGCACTCACTGACGTTCTCACGTATGCCGTGGAATATGCAGGAGCTGCGGTTGGTCTTGCAGTCTTTGGGATACCCGTCATTGTATCGGTTCCCATAATTTTCACTGCTCACTTACTCCTGATGCTGGGGAGAAAGTACGAGCAGGCAGAGAGGGTACTCCTCTTCATCTCGCCCATTCTCTTTGTGGGTTTTGCCCTCGTCCTGGTGGAGAGCGGAATAAAACCTTACCCCTTGTTCTATTTCTCCCTTTCACCAAGCTTCGTGTTCCTCTTGGCAGCTAACGTGGGGGCCGTGGTAATGCCCTTCATGCTATTTTTCCAAGCCTCGGCCACGGCCATCAAGTACTCCACTAGAAGATTTGTGCCCAAGCGAGTTGCTATTAACAGGATAAGAATGGAAACTGCAGTGGGGGCATTGGCCACAGAGCTCCTCATGGTTCTGGTGGAAATGAGTATGGCTGGGGCAGACCCCAGCACGAACTTTCTCTCTCCCCAGTCCATCTCCAAAGCCCTGAGCTCCTTTGCTGGTCCGCTCTCGCCCATCTTCTTTGGGGTAGGACTAGTTGCAGCAGCCTTCCTGGCCTTAGTGGTAATATCCTTAGGAAGTGCTTGGGGGGTTGTGGAAGCTCTAGGCGTAGGAAGAGAGAAGACCTTCATTGTCTATATACTGGAAAGCGTTCCAGCTGCACTGGCCATATCCCTAGTTCCAACCCAGGAGCTCGCAAACGCGGTGTTGAATCTACTAGTATTTCTTGTTCTTGCCCTAGTGGGTCCTGGGGTAATTCAGGGCCTAATATCCTCGGATGAGAAGGTTATGGGAGATCTAAAAAACACGAGACTGCAATCTCTCCTCTATTGGGCCAGCCTCGCGTTTGTTCTCGTGTTTGGGTTCCTTGCGATATTTTAGAATGTGATGACTTCGTAGCCTTGATTCACATACTTGGAAAGAGTCTCACCCATGGGCGTTAGCCTCACTCCCATCTGTATAAGGGTGTCCTTTATTCCCATGTTCTCCGCTACGCCCACACAGGCGGAATCAATACTTCCGTTCTTGAGCATCTCCTCAAACATGTTCCTTAGGTCTCCCTGAAGTGTTGTGAGTGCCTTCTGGCTAGGTCCGAAAAAGAGTAACTTCAGATCGTCATACCTCTTGTTCTTGATTGAATTGTACGCCATCCTTAGAGCTAACCCTAATTTTTCGTCTCCTGACATTACGAGGAAAACTACTTTCATGGTAAAATTAATTAGTTTTATCGCTATTTAACATCTTCTTACCAAGAATTGGCAGAAAGAATTATAAGTAAAGAAATCTAGTTTACCTAATAAAGTGATCCCATGATAGGCCTTTTCGTGTCCCACGGATCTCCAACCATTCTAGTGGAGGACATACCTTGGAAGAAGTTGATGAGGGAAGTTGGGGAGAAGATTAGGAGTGAGGTGAACCCCGAGACGGTGGTCGTGATTAGCCCTCACTTTATATCATGGAGTGGAAAACATCTAGTTGAGGTTCAGGAGAAGCTTGAATGCATCCAGGATTATTACGGATTTCCAGACGAACTTTACAAGTTCTGTTACTCGGCAGACAATGACGTAGAGTTAGCAAGGCAAATAGTCAGTGCGGGAAAGAAAGCTGGACTTGAGGTTGAGGAAGATTCGTCCTGGGGACTGGATCACGGAGCGTGGATACCCCTGAGCTACATGTTTCCCGGCCTGAGGGTTGTGAGTATCTCAATCACGGACGGGTCACCTCAGGAACACTATAAGTTGGGGCAGGTAATAGCCCAGGCATCCTCAGGGAGGAGAGTCCTAATCGTGGGAACCGGATCACCTACACACAGGCTTGACGGGTTATATCTCGGGGTTAAACCTAGACAATCAAGATTCGATCAGGTTCTAATGGACCTGCTAAAGGAAGGAAAGTTCGACGAGATAATGGAGTTGCCAAAGACGAAAATGTGGGTGGAGGCACAGCCCGAGGGACTACTCAATCCCCTATACACCGTGCTAGGTTTCGTGAAGCCGAGAAGGGCCGAGATACTTGGATACGACGTCCCTTGGGGAGGAGTTAGCATGCTTGCGGTAAGATTCGAGTGAGTTATCCAGAGCTTCTCCTATTCCCGTGAATTAAAGTCCTTGACTCCAGATAAATTAGAAATTGGCCTCCCATGAGGAGAAACCCAAGCTCTGGAAAAAGAAGAAATGATATCAAACCTATGAGGGAGAGTAGCGCTCCTACCTTGAGTCCTGGCCTTGTCATGGCGTTAGCTATTTTGTAAACTCCGATGGTTATTCCCAATCCGCCAATTAGGAAGAGGATAAACCCTAGGTCAATTAGGATTACCGCTAGAGGATTTTTTGACAAATCAGTTAGATTAAGTTTCGTAACGTTGAGCTCCACCACACCTATTCCCGATACAAGGAGAAGAAAGCCTGGTAGGAGGAGGAAAGAGAGTAGTGATGAATTCCTTAACCTTTCGTCGAATAGCCTGAAAGCTACCGAGTAGCTTCCAGTTCCCATGCCTAGAAAAACCACCGAGACTAGTCCGAAAATACTTTGAACCAAGGTATTTATGGGTGGTAAAGAGAGTAGGAGGAAAAGGATTCCAATCATTAGGTAGAGTGCGCCATCTCTTAGTCTAGTCATGGATTCTTCCCTGGATCTCTCCTCCCTTCTAGTTTCCTCCACTTGAAAGGGAATAATCTTTAGTGGATATCTGCATCGCTCACATATGGACGCTCCGGGAGGATTCTCGTAACCGCATCTGGGGCACCTCGTGGAGAAGCTCTCTGACGAGAGCGTTAGTGGATATCTGCATCGCTCACACATAGTGGCTGAGTCGCTATTCTCGTAACCGCATCTGGGGCACCTTTTCATACCTCAATCTATTCAGCGCTCATTTTAAACACTCATCAACATAGTAAAGGGGAACATTCATTAATACGGAAAAATGCTCAAGTTTGTTATGGCATGCAGATTTGCACGTTTAGAATGTGCAACAAATGGATCAAGCCCCTAGTGGTTTAGGCTCATTTCAGTGACCAGCCGTAATCCTTCATCACTACGTCATCCCTGAACGATGTCCAGGTGTAGAATTTCCTTAGCTTCTTCCCTGTCCTTTTCTCTATAGCTAACTGGGCCATCCCCTCTAAAAGGTTAGAGGCAGGCCAAGACATTACGATAGCCATGGTTATAGCTAGCCAAGGAAGCGGAGAAAGGAAGAACGAGAGGACCATAGGCGTAGCTATAAGCAAGAGAACCACAACCAGGCTTCTATTAGCTTCTTTCCTGTTGGTTTTAAATCTAGGCTCAAACCTCAAAACCCCAGTCCTCTGAAGTTCCCGCATTCCCCTAAAGAGCTTCCACTCCTTGAAGAGGAGAACGGAGACGGACAGGGGTAGTATCACTAAGAAAAGCTCGGGACTCGTCTGGATCCCAACGAATCCCCCTGCTATCACGAAGATCGTGGAGAAAATGAGCTCCTTTCTCGTAACCAGGGATCTCTCCTCAGTATAAGAAGCATGCGACGTAGTGGTCACTTGACACACCCGACAATTCTGGTTCTTTTTCCCTGCAGGAGGCCATGGCAAAGGGACATTTCGGATAGTATTTGCATCCTTTCCCGTTATAGGGCTCAGTTTCCTCCTTCACCTTCACGGAGAACAGACTTGTCCTACCAGATGGGTCGGGAATTGGAACCGCTGAGATCAAGGCCTGAGTGTAGGGATGAAGGGGTTTATCTAGAACGGAGTCCGTGGAACCATGTTCTATAACCTTCCCCTGATACATTACGTATATCCTGTCCGCTACATATCCTAGGGTTGAGATATCGTGGGTAATCATCATTATACTTATCCCTCTCTCATCCCTGAGACGCTTAAAAATGTCTAGAACTCCGGCCCTTATGGACATATCCAGCATGGACACCGGTTCGTCGGCGACCATGAAGGAAGGATTAAGGACTAGGGCCCTGGCTATAGCTACCCTTTGTAGTTGTCCACCAGAGAGCTGATTGGGAAGCGATTTCGCATATTCCTCCTCAGGCGTAAGGCCAACGTCTCTCAAGGTATCCAAGACTATCTTCCTCTCCTCCTCTCTATTCTTGGGAATGTTGTGAACCCTAAGACCCTCCGCGACGATGTCGTAAACCTTCAGTCTAATGTCCACCGCCTCATACGGGTTTTGGTAGATGATTTGATTTTGTCTTCTGAACTCCTTCTCCTCTTTACCCTTCAACTTGAACACGTTCTTTCCATTCCAGAGTACTTCTCCCGACTCAGGTTTTTGTAGGTTAAGGATTGTCCTTCCCAGGGTAGTTTTACCGCTTCCAGACTCGCCAACTATCCCCACAATCTCCTTATCCTTGACGCTAACATTTACTCCATCAAGGGCCTTAACTAGGACATCCCTGGACTTGAAGTAGACCCTTAAGTTTCTTCCTTCTATCATTTCTTATTCACCGCGTGGCAGGCCACGTAATGGAATCCCTCAACCCTAGCGAACTCAGGCTCCTTCTCGCTACACACCGGCATGGCTAGGGGACACCTAGGGGCAAACCTGCAACCCTTCGGCGGGTTCTCCAGGTCTGGCGGGAAACCTGGTATGGCCACCAGTTTCTTCTGCTTTCTAACCCTGAGATCTGGGATAGCCTTTATGAGAAGTTGCGTGTAGGGGTGGAGGGGATTGCTAAACACCTTCTCCACATCCCCAAACTCCACGAGCTTTCCTGCATACATTATCGCGATACTGTCGCTCACGTTAGCTAAAAGGGACAGATCGTGGGTTACAAACATCATGCTGAACTTCCTGGATTCCTGAAGAGACTTCATGAGCTCCAGGATCTTAGCCTGAGTGATAACGTCCAAGGCCGTGGTGGCCTCGTCTGACACTATCATGGAGGGATTGAGGAGGAGGGCCATGGCTATAACCACCCTCTGCCTCTGTCCCCCAGAGAGCTCATGTGGAAACATGTCAGCCTTCTCCTGTGGAACACCAACGCTTTCAAGTGTCCTGTATATCCTCTCCATTGCCTCTGCTCTCGACACATCCTCGTGTGCCAGGATGGTCTCAAGCATCTGGTCCTTAACCTTATACACTGGATCCAATACGTCCATAGAGGCCTGCGGTATGTAGGCCATATCCTTCCAGACCACCTCCTTCCTGAAGGTCTTCAAGTCCATCTTTAACAGATCCTGTCCTTTGAACTTGACCTCGCCAGACATCACCCTAGCGTTTCTAGGCATTACCCTGAATATGGTCGTGACCAGGGTTGATTTTCCGCATCCAGATTCCCCTGCTACTCCAAGGACCTTAGATCTATCAAGAAAGAGTGACACGTCATCAACAGCCTTAACGTAACCTGTCTTTGTCGCGTAGTATGTCTTCAGAGAGTTAACTTCAAGGAGAGTATCAGTTGATTCCTCGAAGATCATTTCATTCACCCCTAAGCTTGTAGGGACTAAGGACGTCAAGCATTGCTGTCCCGAAATAGTAGAACGCTGTACTTAACAATATTATCCCAATTCCAGGTGGAAGCACCCACCACCATGCAAACCCATTGGCAAAGGACAAATCATTGGTGGCGAATCCAAGCATGTTTCCCCAGGTCGGGAACTCTGTAATTCCCAGGCCCAGGAAGTCGAGACCCGACTCAGCCAGGATAACGCCTGGCACGTCATATGCCAGTTGAGCAAATAGAATTCCCATCAGGTTGGGAACTATATGTCTGAACAGGATCCTAAACCTTCCCTCGCCCAGAGCCCTAGAAGCTTCCACGAAGGTTCTGCTCCTGAGGCTTAGTGTCTGTCCCCTAATTATCTTAGCAGTCCCAGGCCATGATAACAACGAGATAATGAGCAGGATAAGGACGGCCTTGTTCACGTTAACTATGACCCCAGTGAGATCGAAGATAGAGATCAAAACAATCAAGAGAGGTAAACCCGGTATTAACAGGAAGAAGTCTGTAAGAGCATTCAGGGCCAGATCCGTAAAACCGCCCACGTAGCCCGCTATCAGCCCAATAATGAGTCCTATTCCTATGATAAGAGCTGAGGCTACAAGGGCAAGAAAGAGATCGAACCTAGCTCCATACACGAACTCCGAGAACACGCTGGCACCGTTATTGTCTGTTCCCAACCTACCATAGGCGTAACCAAGAGAGGAGTAATGTGGGTTGGAAACAAGGAAAGTCTCAGGTGAATTTCCTGTATTCTGGAATGATATAACAAGGTAATATACCCCGGGTTTAGGCAGGACAGCCTTGGGAAACTCAAGTGACGCCAAGGGTTGATCTTGGAAGGGAAGGTAGTTCACATAGGGAGAATTGCTTGGGTTTATGGTTTGTGAGGAGAAGGTGACGTAATTGGCCTTCCCGGGAGTGACGCTAACTGCAGGAGGTATTGGTAAAGGTGACAGTTCCATGAAGTAGATATTGTTCATATAAAGATTTACGTTAAAGTCGCTTGTAGATGGCGTAACTAGGGTAAAGGACAGAAGTACGTTGTATGGAGAACTCCAATTCCATCTAATGGCGTAAGTCAGATTAACCTGACCCCCTGCAGGAACCTCCACCTTAACCATAGACGAGTTAATGGGGGTAACTCCCAAGGTCTCAGAGGGAGACAACGTCATTCTAACATCAGGGGGAAGACCATGATATTGAGGGAAGATTGTGGCCCACGAAGGAACAGCGTAGGGGGCCGCAACAAACTGTTGTGAAACTAGATAGGGATTGTTGTATGACGTTAAAACTGGAGCTAAAAGAGCAATAGCAGCAAAGAAGAGGATTACAACTACCGAGAAAATGAAAGTTTTCCTGCTTAGCAGGTCTCTCAATACCTTGTTCATTCATACTTCACCCTGGGGTCAATGAGCGGATAGATTAGATCGAGTGCGAGCAATATTATGACTGCAAATAAGCTAATTATGTAGAAGTCTCCCCCTAGCAAAGGTACGTCGAGGTTCTCTGCACCTCTCACCAAAAGTCTTCCTAGACCCGGTATGTTAAAGATGTCCTCTATGAACACAACTCCAGCAAACAGGAAGGCTAAGTCTATTCCAACCCTTGTAACTACGGGAATTACTGCATTCCTTGTTACGTGCTTGTATAGGATCTTCCTCTCGTCTATTCCTCTTGCCCTCAAGTAATTAACGAAGTTGCTACCCATGAGTTCAACACCATTGTTCCTAAATAGTATATTTCTAACGCCATAACTAATCACTGTAATGAAAAGAATAGGCAAGGTTAGGAACTTTAAAAGATCAGCCCAATACGCGATTCCCACCAGGGAATGACCATTCGAGGATGTGATGGCCTCGGCCAGATTCGTCGGGAATATCCTGAAATAGAACCCAAAGAAGTAGAGAACTATTTCCCCTAACCAAAAGGCTGGTATGAAGTAGGTCATTATTGACGTAAAGCTTACGGCTACATCTCCCACTTTTCCCTGCCTTGATATGGAGTAAAGTCCCAGAACCAATGCCAAGATCGTGCTTAGAATTAGGCTAGGGATAACGAGGAGAGCCGTTACAGGGAATCTGGCCTCGATCAACGAAATCACAGGTTGCTGATAGCTCATGGAGATCCCCAGGTGGAAGGTTAGTAGTGATTTCATGTAAACAAAGAATCTCTCATCTAGCGGAAGATTAAGACCAAACTGGTTATCCAGTGCCTTAACAAGTTCGCTCCTTGGTAGGCCCTTATAGGTCAAGGGTACGTAAAGCTCAGCCGGATTTACACCATAGAGTGTAGGTAATACCTGAAAGATTAGAAAATTAAAGACTATTATTCCAAACAGCAACGCTATCCTTTCAGCTATTCTCTTCGCTAGATATCTAAGAAGAGACATCATTAACCAAGTAAAAATATGTCCCTTCTTTATTAAAAAACTTTATGTTATTACGTTCAAATTACTGTCTGAAATGTTAATCCCCCAGACAGTCTTTTTTAAACAATTCAAATTAGGAGGCACATTATCTTTAATACATGCAAATATGCTCTCATGCGATAAACGATATAGATTCAGATTTCAAATTTCACGTAATTCAAGATTTTTAATAGAATGATACAAGATATAGATCAATTTAATATCTGGATTTTCGTGCAGATTTCTATCAGGATTACACGGACTTGGAAATGCGGATAAAATCTAAATAACTCGGCGTCCTTTTAGTGAAGTAAGCTAAATGAAGCATGAAAAGACGAAAAAAGAGAAGAAAAAATCTGTAAATGTTATATTAGTTGTATTAGCCATACTTGTTATAGTAGCGGGCATTATACTTTTGCAGACAAGAGCTACCTCATTCTCAGTTGAGATCATAAGTGGTGTAAGTGAGGTTAATCAGGTCGTGGAGATCTCTCCCAACGTTATTGCCTTTGTGGGCTCGTCCTCTGCGCACAATTACGTAGAAGGAGTTGCCGGCCTATTTTACGTTCAAAATCACTCTTATGAACTGTTTAACATTAGCCATTATTTTGATAACGGCTCTATCTATGCAATAGGCTACAATGGATCTGCGCTCCTAATTGGTGGAGCTCGTTACGTTCCACAGGAGAACACATCAATACTGGAGCCAACCTTGATACTCATTAATGGGGGTAAGGTCTATAACCTGACAGGTGAAATACCGAGTTTCTATATCCCTGGCCAAATATATTCAATTAGTTGGCAGAAAAACTTCTGGTTGATTGGCGGCTCAGCTCTAGTAATCGAAGGAAGTAGTACCTTTCAGGTACCTTTCCTTCTCAAGTTCTCAAACAACGTTTCAGATCTAACTGCTCTATATCCTTCCTCACTCTACAAACCACTTAGCGTGGGTAGTGGAATTTTTACAATATCCTCAAATGGGTCCTTCTCCTTCATAGGCGGATCTCATCTGTTTAATTACACCGTCACGTTGTTCAATGGAAGCAATTTCACGGATAGTCAGCAGGGATTAGGTGCCGTGATAACGTCCGCGTCAACCCCCTCAGGATGGTTATTTGGTGGTTTCAATTACTCCCTTAACAACACTCACGTAACTCTCACCATGCTCGGTCTCCTAAATGGGTCACGGGCTGATTTCATTCCATTAAAGTATGAGGTGGGTCTCGTTAACTCTGTGGGTTACGGGGATGGGAGATACATAGTTTCCCTAAGAATTCCTGTAATAAACAATTTCACCGGTACAGCCTCAGAGGAGGGGATAATACTATCAGGTTCGTCTCTATACACACTATCACCAGTCTTCTCCAAGCTAAACACTAGCATTAATTCAGTAATAGGAATTCCTGGTTATCTTTTGGGTGGAGGTTATATTTCGTCATCTCAGGGAAGGGAAGGAATAATTATTTTGGTTAAAGCATGACAATTCAAATAAAATGAAGAGAACATATCCTGAATATTAAGGCCAAGTTTAACTCGAATTGATAATTCATTTAAAATAATAATCTACGTAGATATCCTTAGAACAGCAACAGAATCTTTTAATTCTATTAAAAGAACTTCACTAAGCTATTCGACCACTATGAAAAAGTTTAAATTGATTGAGCATGTTCACTTTAAATGAGTGATATGAGTATGAGCCGATTGTTTATTCTTGCAAGCCTAATCCTAGTATTTTCAATGATTATGGCCATACCAATGGAGGTTTCAAGCTTCGCCATAGCGAACTTCAATACGCCTATACTTACACCCTCGCAGGCCATCTATAACGAACCATGGGTCGGAACAATAGAATACACTTACGCCTATACAACACACACCGACGAGTTTAATGCTCTCCTGGACGGTAAGGTCGACTTCATCACGCTTACCCACGTCTCAGAGATTAACGAGTTGAAGACAGCACCCTATAATCAGACTGCATTTTTGGCCATTGCTCCTCAGGAAAGCTTTGGACAGGTCGTCTTCGCCTTCGGAAATAACCTGACATCAAACATTTACTTCAGGTATGCCATAAGCTCCCTCATAAACCCAGAGAACGTAACGTCGTACGTCTTGGATAATGGGATATTCGGCGTTGATGTCCCCTACTTCGTTAACCCGACTCTAGCAGTGTATAAACAGTGGTTCAACCCACAGGTCGAGTCCTATTATCAACAGTATGAGTCCTATAACCTCACTAGGGCTGTGATGTACCTCGGGATGGTGCCCGGGATAACCCATAAGAATGGGCAATGGTATTATAACAATCAACCCCTTAGATTAACCTTCTACTACACCTTCCCACCAAACATTCTCAAGAGATTTGCTTCTCTGCTAGCCGATTCTGCGGCTGCAATTAACCTGTCAATAACTCCCGTGTCAGAGACCTTCGGTACACTAATTACGCAGGCCACCACTCCACCCTTCAACGACTTCAATCTGACCACCTTCGGATGGATTAGCCTAGGTCCGTTCCCCAACTCCTGGATGAACGGGATTTACACGTCACCAGGTAACGTTGGCGGATTCTCGAACTCTACCGTGGATCAGGTCCTACAAAACGCGCTAAATGCCCCCACCCTGTCACAGGAGATAAATTACACCAAGCAAGCTGAATACCTCCTTCAGCAGCAGCTTCCCTACGTGATCTACACCTGGAGTAACGGCATCCAGGCAGTGTACTTGCCAGGATGGGCCGACTACATCTACCTATCCAGCGGAACTCCCACTTACGCAATAAACATAATGGACGTTCACCCCACGAATCAGGCGCTCAATGGAACCTTCATCTTCTCATCCATATCTAGCGACCTACCTAGGCACATAAACATATACGCTAGTGTGTCGCTTTACGCCTTTAATACCCTAGATGACATGTATGACTCTCTGGGCATCTCGCCATTTAATAACCCAACTCAGGTACTTCCATGGGTCGCCTCGTCCTGGACGGTCCAGAAACCAGTTAACTTAACTCTTCCCAATGGTGAAAAGATAGTAAACGGTCAGGTAATTACGGTCAACCTAGTCCATAACGACACTTGGATAGACGGAGTTCCACTCACAGCCTACGACGTTAACTTTACGGTATGGTATTACGATCTTCCTGGAATGATGGGAACTAACACCTTTGACGGGGTGACACTGAACTACACCTACCTGGCAAGCGAGGGCTTCATTAACACTGACCTCTTTGGCACAATTCCGTCACTAGTGTGGACCAATGTCACTAACCCCTACCAGATAGTCTTCTACCTCAACTCTTCCTCATACGTTAACGAGTATCTAGTCCTCACTGAGTACCCAATAATGCCAGCTCACGCCATAGGTCCAGTTAACGTAGTAACGCTATACCACTCGACGCTAGCCCCAGAGATATCCTCAGGGCCCTACATGTTCTCGTCCTTCAACAGCGAGGCAAAGACAGTGACAGTGACCTATAACCCATACTACTTCAGGATCAATCCGCTCATCTTCCTGCAGAACGTGACCGCTGGAACCCCCGTAAACTTCACGGCGAACTTCGAGTACTACACCTGGGACAACTCGACCTCCTCCCTTGTGGCTAACCCTGTCAATGGAACGGCCTACGTGTGGCTCAAGTACCTCAACGTGTCCGGTGAGAGCTACGGTAACGCGACTGCCCCAGTCCAGATGAAAATGGTCTCACCCGGAAACTACGTGGGGACAATAAACACGACCGGGCTTAAACCAGGAATTTACGAGATCGTGAGCAAGGTAACATGGGATAACGGAGCGAGGGAGCTATTCAGGTATGGTTCACTCAATGTTAGCGCACCGCATGTGGTTACGCCTCCGCCTACAACGACTCCACCTCCTACTACCACGACATCCTCTACGACAACTATAGCAATTGTTGCCGGAGTGATAGTGGTTATAGTAATAGTTGCTGTTGTTGTGGCAGTGGTCAGGAGAAGGTAAACCCTTAAAGTGAACTTCTTTTTCTATTTACAATTTTTATCTAGAAATTCCACTACCCTTATTATGGAATCCACCAGGTTTTCCCTCTTAACGAATCCATGACCCTCGTTCTCGTAGATCTTGTACTCCACGGTTCTTCCCATCTCCTTCATCTTCTCCACTACCTGTAGCGTCTCCTCAGCAGGACATCTGGGATCGTTTTCCCCAGCTAGAAGGAGGAGTGGTGCCCTAACCCTGTCCAGGAAATACACGGGGGACCTATCCCTGAGTAGTTCCTCGTCATTACCTATCTTTACCTCGTCGTACTGCCTGAGTACCTCTCTTTCCATCTTCTTTTCCGTGAACCAGTTAACGAATGGAACCACAGCAGCTGCGGCGCACCATTTCTCAGGGTACTTGGTTACTGCCATCATGGTTAGGTATCCTCCATAACTCGCCCCTGTCACCGCAACCTTGGAAACCTTCAAGAGGCTAGCTGACTCCACCACATCCACTAGGTCGCCTCCACCAAGGTCCCTGTCATTGAGGTGATTGAACCTCCTTCCCCTACCGGTCGAGCCCCTATAGTTTGGGCATATGACCTTGAATCCCTGGTCCACCAACATCTGAATCTCAGCTGAGTAGTTACTTAGGCACTCGTAATCTGGACCTCCGTGGATGTAGACTACTCCACGTTTCTCCCCGCCCCTTTGGTAGAGGAGCCCATCAATCTCCTCTCCTAGGGAGACGTGCTTGACGAGAGTGGGTTTCACGAATTCTCCCTTAACCTCCCTCATCGAGTCCGTTAACCTTTCAGTCACGGTGGAATGCCTGTAAAGATCGTATGCCCTGTCGTATGACGAGTGAAGGAAGAAGAGGTCTCTATCGACCTTCACGTCAGTTACTACCCCCTGGTTAGTTAGGGGCTTTCCGTCCACCATGAGCAGAATATGACCTCGCACGTCCACAGTGTACACCAACCTGTCCCTCCACATCAGAGCCTCGAACTTGTCCTCCTTGCTCGTGACTAACCAAGAAACTGTGTGATCCCTTAACGAGAGTTTCCCGACATCAAGGAAGCCGTTGTGATTGCTAAGAAAGAGAAGCGAATCCCCTGTGAAGCATTGAGACGAACTTGGATACTGCTCTGAGTTAGGATATGACACGACTACCTCTTCCCCTGTCTTGCTATCAAGAAGGTAAAGGTCATTATCGTAGATTCCTGAGGAGTAGGCTACCCATCTTCCCCCAGGGGAGACACAAACGTCAGATACTGGAAGGTTACCCTTGCTTACCTTCGTGATCTGTCCTCCGTCATATAGGTAGAGGTGAATCGTTTCCCTATCCCTGTTGGAAAGGAAGTAGAATTTGTCCTCCTTGAGGAAGACAGGTTCCATGTTGTCAAATCCGTCGGAAAGTAAGGGATGTGGAGCTTCATCCACCAGGTAAATGGACCTAACCTCTGCCCCACCTTGATCGGCGACCACAGCCAGCCTAGATCCCACCCAGTGAACGGTCTCTGGCTCCTCTATCTGCACCTCTCCCACTCCGAGAATTTCAACCTTAGGAGAGTCCTTCAGGATCACGTATGCGACTCGCCCATCCTTAACATCGAAGTCTTGAACGGGCGTGTAGTTAAGGTAAGATAGATTCATGTTAAAAAGTGGGATTGCCAGTAAATATTTCCTGTTTCGGCCGTGTCTAGCGGAGCACGCTTAACATGTCCAGAAATAAAGACTTCCGGGCTCCCCATATCTAGGCGACAACTGAACTGTCTAAAAGCTCTCTGCAGGAACTTTTCCTCTGGGCGAACCTTAACGTTGCGCAACTTTTACCCATTGATCGACCACAATGAGTTAGATACGCTAACGCTAGCTTTTAAACAAACTCTAGATCTAGTCGTATGCCCTGTGCCTTTGTGTTCAGGAGAGACCTTAGGCTAGATGACAACACTTGCCTTCTGAGAGCGCTTCAGGAATGTGATGAAGTGGTTCCAGTATTCGTGTTGGATCCCAGGCAACTGGGCGATAATCCATACAAGTCCGCCTTTGCCTTAGGCTTCATGGTTGATTCCCTCCTGGATCTTGACATGCAGTTGAAGCATCGTAGTTCAAGGCTCCACATTCTGCAGGGATATCCTGAGAAGGTGTTACCAGAGCTCAAGGTTGAGGCAATATACTTCAACGAAGATTATACTCCCTTCAGCCTAAGAAGGGATAACGCAATAAGGGAGGCCATGCATGGAAGGGTTAAGTCGTGCGAGGACCTTCTCCTGACCCCAAAGGACTTCTTCGTAAGAAAGGGAAAACCCTACACAGTTTTCACGCACTTCTACAACGATACGAGGAAGCTCGAGGTGAGGAAACCCATGAAGAACGACATGAGGAATTACCTCACTCTCGATCTCCCCGGAACTGAGGTTCTGAAGCTAGAGGTTGAGAGGGGTATTTCAGGCGGGAGACAGGAGGGGCTCAAGAGGCTGGAAAGGGCCAGAAACCTGGACTACTCCATGCGTAACTTTCCAGGAGTTGAAGGTACTACGAGGCTCTCGCCATATATCAAGTTTGGGGTTGTCTCACCGAGGGAGGTGTACTGGGCGGTCAACGAGGAGATAAGGAGGCAACTGTACTGGAGGGACTTCTACACACTTCTGGCCTACTATAATCCCCACGTGTTCGGTCATTCGTACAAGAGGGAGTACGACTGTATACCCTGGAAGTGGAACGAGGCTCATCTTGAGGCATGGAAGCAGGGTAAGACGGGTTATCCCATAGTTGACGCGGGGATGAGGGAACTTAACGAGACTGGATTCATGCATAACAGAACCAGGATGATAACGGCCTCATTTCTCGTGAAGGTATTGCATGTGGATTGGAGGATAGGGGAGAGATACTTCGCTACAAAACTGGTGGACTACGACTCATCAGTAAATAACGGAAATTGGCAGTGGGTCGCCTCAACTGGTGCGGATTACATGTTTAGGGTATTCAATCCTTGGTTGCAACAGAGAAAGTTTGACCCAGATGCGGTGTACATAAAGACGTGGGTACCAGAACTGAAGGATCTTCCAGCCGAGAAGATTCACGAGATTTACAGGTTCAAGGTTTCAGGCTATCCCTCCCCCATAGTGGATTATAGTGAGGAAGTCAAGAAAGCTAGGAAGATGTACGAAGACTCGGTGGCGTTGTGCAGTAAGAAGGGTCTCTTTTAGGTGGATCATAGTAGACTAAGGCGAAGTAGGAGTCATGGACGATTGATCCAGACTCAGGACTCCCCACCAGCTAAATCCTTATGAAGATCCTCCCGTCCCTGTTTCCCTGCTTAAACTCCTTGAAGGCTTCCCTCGCTTCATCAAGAGTGTAATACCTGTGTACCTTAACCTTGAGGTCCCTCGCCACTTTCAGCAACTCCAGGAACTCTCCCATGTTTCCCCTGTTCGTGCCCACTATGGACACGTGCTTGGCGTAAAGCTTGTTTACGTCAAGGGACACCTTCCCGCCGGTGAGTCCTCCATATGTGATTATCTTTCCATGATTTCCCACAAGTTTTAGCCCCAAGTCCCAGTACTTCTCTCCCAGGGAGTTCACCACCACTGAGGCCATTCTACCGTCAGTGAGCCTCTTCACCTCCTCCTCGGCGCTTGGATAATCCACTACTTCGTCCGCGTACTCTTTAACCCACTCCCTTGACGTCACTGCAATAACCCTCGCTCCCATCCTCTTTGCCAGCTGAACCGCGAAAATCCCCGTATTTCCTGAAGCGCCCAAAACCACGACAGTGTCATCCACCCCAACTCCCACAGTTCTAAGGGCATGATAGGGTGTGAGAATGGCTATTGGAAGGCTCGAGAGTACCTCCTCGGACAGATCCGACTTCATAACGTTCCTTCCTGGTATCACTATCTCCTCAGCGTAACCTCCTTGACTTTCCACACCAACTCTTTTACCGTTAACACAGTAAGTCTGGTCTCCCCTCATACAGGAGGAACAGGTACCGTCAAATAGCCTCGTGTAAACTGCGACCCTGTCTCCCACGGAGACGTGAGTCACCTTTTCCCCAACCTCCTCAACAACTCCGTAGAACTCGGAGCCTGGTATGTGGGGTAGAGGGGAGACGGGGAGAGACTCTATGGCCATGAGATCAACGGGATTTATCGATGCTAGTTTCACCCTCAGCCTTACCTCGTCATCTCTGACAGGTGAGGAAGGGAAATCTCTTACCTCTAGGAAGTCTATTCCTCTCTTCTCGAAGACTAGGGCCCTCACGGGTTTAGTACAAGGCCTAACTTAAAAAAGTCATACCTCATCATCTGGAGATTTTCCATCAACGAGAACTACCCAATGTAAGGAGAGAGAATTATGACAAGGTTTAATTACATCCTTTTAGCAACTAGCTTGTGTCATTACTACTCAAAATGAACAGAGCGACCTCTAAGGTACTCGTATCTCTTCTTCTCCTTTCCATGAGGCTTCTATCGCTCCATCAGCTTATGTTTTTGGTCATTCCCTTCTTGTTTGAGGTAGAGTCCGGCTCCTTCGTTTTGACAAATTTGGCCCTTATACCTGTTGCTCTCTTCTTGTTGCTTATCTCAGCCATTGTTTACCTTGTCAGGAGAATTAGAGGGATTAACTCTGGGTGGTAGGTTAGATTCCCTAAACATGAAGTAGAACAGACCTGTAGAAACGCTGTAGAGAGTACCTGTGAACACGAAGGGTACCCACAAAACCCCTAAGGAAAGAAAATATCCTCCAAGGGTTGGTCCCACCGAGCGAGGTATAGAGTCCATAAGCTGAATCAAGGTCTGTGCTCTTCCCCTCTCCTCCCTAGGAACCAGTTGTAGAACTAGACTTGAAAACAGGGGCGAGGTCATGTTCATGGACACATTCCTCATGACGTAGAGTGCTGAGGCTATGAGGAAGGTAGGTGAAAAGGGAATGAGAAAGAGGAGAATAATGGCGATTACGTGAGTATAAACTATAGCCTTCACCTTTCCAAATTTCTCTCCAAGCCTAGGAGCGATTAAGGTTCCAAGGGACAGCGACACCTGAGAGGCTATAAACACGGGCGTTAATAGAAGCCTTGACACCTTGAAAGCAAGGGAGAACCAGAGTGATATCAGGGGCAGGAGGGCACCCGCACCTAAACCTATGAGCGAGTCCACGGCAAATTTACCAACCACTCCTGCAGATTTTAGTCCGAACGACATTTCCCTTTTCTCGTAGTTTTCCCTTACTGATAATACTAGAACCAAGGATATCAACAACGTAACTATCTCAAGAGCATATAGGACCCTGAACTGGAGTAATCCTCCCAAGATATTTCCCAAAACCACGAATATCTGAGATATTGAAGTCTGAAGACTGAGGGACCTCTCCAAGTTCTTACTCTTGTCGGCAAGAAAGGAAGTGGTTAGGCTTCCTCCGAACTGATTTACGATGAGGTAACCAAAGGGGATCCTCAGAATCCCAAATGCAAAAATTCCTAGAATAGAGAGAACCCTGTTCATCAAGATAAACCTCTTTCTCCCATACGCGTCAGCCAATATTGATACCAGGACAGACACTCCAGACCCTGTGATTATCCCGACACCTAGGATAGTACCTATGAACAGCGGATCGTAACCTAGACTCCTCAGGTAAAGTGAGGTAGCGAGGGAGTTGGCACCCCATAGAACCCCAAGGGAGGAAGTGGATAGAATTAGGAATAGTTCGTCCCTATTCATTTCGCTCCTGCTTCATTGTGTTATAGGCGAGTTCTACGTATTTCCCAGGATTCATTATCCCCCGTGGATCCACAAGATCCTTAATTCCTTTCATTATCTCAAGTACCTTCATTCCCCCGTGCCTCTTAACCTGAATACCCATCAACTTTGCCTTCTGGACCCCAATCCCATGCTCGCCCGAAACTGATCCACCTAGCTCCACGGCTATCATTCCGACTTCGTCAAAGAGCTCATCCGCAATTTCCTTGTCCTTTAGGAGTATATTGGGATGCAAATTACCGTCGCCTATGTGGGCTATCACTGGCATCTTTACCTGATACTTTCTCTCCAGCTCCTTGAGTCTCTTAACAGCCTCCATCAGCCTAGAGACTGGAACCACTATATCCTCCACGTACATCTCCTTTGCCATAGCCTTGAGTGCGATGGCGGATTGTGCCCTCAAGGAGTACAGTCTCTCCCATTCCTCGTCGTTAAGGATTGATACGTCCCCGTGCCACTTTCCTAGAATCTCCTTCATCTTCTCAAGGTCGTGCTCCTCCACCCTAAGCATCAATAGGCCTCCCTTGGACTCCCTCAACCCAGCATTTAGCTGGGTGTTTAGTGCCATGATAACCTCACTGTCAATGTATTCAGCTATCTCTGGGAGGATCCCAGACTTTCTCATTTCCTGAATCACACCCGCAGTTGAATCGAGGTCGGGCATGAAAGACACGATGGGGATCATCTTTTCCTTGGGAAGGGGAATGATCCTGAACCAGATCTCTGTTATCACACCAAGGGTCCCCTCACTCCCTGTGAAGAGGTGAACAAGATCGTAACCTGCCCTATTCTTCCTAAATGGTTCACCTACCTGTACTACCTCTCCAGTGGGTAGAACTACCCTCAGCGACAGGACCCAGTCTCTGAAAGTACCATACTTTACTCCCCTCATCCCTCCCGAGGAATTGGCAACCGCTCCTCCCACGGAACATAGGAAGAATGAGGCAGGATCGGGCGGGAGAAAGAATCCCTTCTCCATTAACTTCTTGTTGAGAAATTCGAGGTTTACCCCTGGCTGAGTCCTCACGTACCAGTCTACGTCATTTATCTCCAGGATATTGGACATGTGCTTCATGTCCAGGAGAATACATCCTTCACAAGACACTGCGCCAGTTAGACTAGTCCCTGCTCCCCATGGAACAATTGGTATTCGATTCTCGTAGGCGTAACGAACAACCTTCACGACCTCCTCCTCATTTCTTGGATATACCACAACGCTTGGGTTAACCTTGAAATTGACGAAATCCTCCCTGGTTTCCATCGAAGTTTCAAGTCCCATGTCCTTTAGGCTTTGCATAACAAGAATTGGACATGACGTTAATAATCTTCTCTTACCTTACTTGAGCTTGGTTCCGCACGAGGAACAGAACTTGGCGCTGGGAGGGTTTGGGGATCCGCATTGGGGACACTTTACCTGTTGAAGAGAAGCTCCACAGTTGGGACAGTACTTAGCCGAGGAAGGGACAGGTTCTCCACAACTCCAGCACTTCTGTGACGTTTGGGGTTGAGGTGTTTGGTTGATACTAGAGGGAGGCTGAGCTATTTGACCTGTACTCGAAGTGGGTTGTGTGGGAGGTTGTGGCGGTCTACTCATTGGAGGCTGTCCCTGGGGAGAATAAGGCGATCCTGGTTGACCTTGATAGGCCGGCGGAGCCTGCATGACCAACATGGTTATCATGTTAAATAGCTGTTCCTCCTGAGAGTACTGTTTATACATTTCATACGCATCTAGTCCACCACCAGCCACGGTTAAAAGACCGCTATGCAACACGTCGTCAGCTATGAAAGCTGTTGCGCCTGCAGTTATTAGGTCCTGCATTAAGTTAGCCATCCCAGTCTCGACTATCACCATTCCCTGCCCTTGACACAACCTGATCGTGTAGGCCTTGTTACTATCGGTCAGGTATCCAAGCAGGGACTTATGTTGTGCCTGAATTATAGCTAAGTTATAACCTATCATCGGAAAAGTTTGAAAGCCCTGCCCCATGAGAAACATTACTACCTCCTGTACCACGTATTGAAGATTGATCGGGTACTGGGTCGGAATTATCTGCTGTTTTCCGCCAAGACCAGTAGACTGCTCACACGCCATGATCGCAGTGAAGTTGGATCCCTGATTTGGACCGTAGGGGCCATAGGGGCCCCCAGGGTAACCTGGAGCTGGACCGTAAGGTTGGCCATAATATGGATATCCCATCTTGTTTTTCAGTTAAGACAACTGTATAAAAGTATATCCTTTTATGAACTGAGATAACTTTAGAGTATATTGTTAAAATTTGGGTAACTGCCTAGTCCAAAGATTATCTAACACCTACTAAATCATTTTAAATTTTAGATCCCTTGATTCCTCATGAAGTATCTTTTAGCGGGCTTAGGTTTCATCTCGACCCACGTAGCGTTGCATCTGAGTGAAGTGGGCGAGGACGTTACGGTGACGTACAAGTCCTTGAATCCCGTAAAGGAAGAGTACATCTCTCTGCTCAAGGGGAAGGTCAAGGTGGTAAATGTTGATCCACTCTCAGAGGAGATGACAAAGTTGATTTCTCAACATGACATCGTCGCCAACTTCATAGGAGAAATTTCGGGTGGAGAGGATAAACTGAGATTGGCCAACGTGGAGATTCCCAGCAGGTTAGCGAGGGATGCCTTTGATCAGAATAAAACATTCATCCACTTGAGCGGGGCGACCTCCACAGGAGAGACTGGGGTAAACGTGAAGGAGGAGGCAGAGCACTGCAAGGATTCTAAGGCGTCAACGCCCTTTGAGGAGTCCAAGTGTGAAGGTGAGAAAGAGATCATGAGGTTAGCACTAGAGAAAGACGGCAATCTCGCCATATTAAGGCCCACCCTGGTGTACGGAAGATATGCAGCTCACGTTCAATTCGTTACCATGTATAAGCTGGTCAAGGCTAGAGTTGTTCCTGAGCTGGGTTTAAGGATGGCCACTGTAAATGCCTGGACTCTTGCCAAAGCGGTTCACACGCTTGGAAGGGTTTCTCCTAAGAGTGTTTACCTTTACGCCAGTGAGTGCGGAAGCGTAGCAGTTTCTAGGTTCTTTGAACTCATGAGTGAAGAGGTGGGTAAAGGTATAAGGCTACCCATTCCCACATGGCTAGCCAAGGCTGTTCTACCCAAGGATATTAGAAACCTGCTAAGATACTCTGGTACCACATATGACTGCTCAGCATTCAAAGAGGTTGTAGGAGACATGAAATTTGACGAGGAAGAGATTAGATCCAACGCAAGGTTCTTAAAGTATCTTGAAGAAAAGGGTAAACTAATCCCCACTTGATTGTGCAAGGCCTAGTCAGTATTTCCTTACCATTAACGTTGCCAACAGCTCTGTGTAGGGTATTACGAATAGATTAAGAATGGGGACTAGTGAGAGGATCGCTCCAAGGAGTAGAATAAGAGAGGAGACTCCGTCTTTCGAGAAAGCCGAGGAATACCAATTGAGGGATTGCTCAAGGCTGGGCCTTATACCTGACACTATTCCCGAGCTCACCACGTAAACTAACACTAGGAATAGACCTTCTATAAGGAATGCTCCAGGAATCCTTAACGCTGACAGAACCCCAAAGATCAACCCAGTTAATAACGCAGTTGGCAGGAACTTTTCCCACGTGTTCTGTGTACTCTGCCAGGCTAGTCCTATGTCTGGTAAGTTTCCATTGACGACGCTTCCGGCCTCATAGGCCTCAATCAATATGAGGAAGGAGATGATTATCCCCGAGATAAATCCTATTACAAAGCCTATTGCGTCTACTATCCCTATGGAAAGACCAGTTAAAGCTAGGGCAGCTCCAATGGCACCCACTACGAACCCTACTATTAGAGAAATTATTAGGGCGATAATTGCAGGTATTATCATACCAAGATTTTTTACAAAAAAGTCGAACGCTTGTAGGTAAAGGGGTCTGTAATTATAGGTTGGCCATCCACCATAACCCCTGAACCAGCCACGTAATCCCGATTTCAGGAAATCTCTCATAGACCATTGTCTCTTGGTTTTTAAATAAAGTTAATCAGTATGTCTAACTCACTGCGAGTTGGTCGTCAAAGGGTTAGAGTATTACCGGACAAAGTTTGCCAGAAAAGTCATGGGTCTACTTTCTAGACGTAACTAGCAATTTCACGTCTGCTTAATCCAGTATCGCTGAACGTTCACGGTAGAACTTAACTATTTGATCATTATAAATAAGCCATGGAACAGACAACAGCTAGGTCCAGCGCAGGACTTATCCTAGCTCATCTCAAGGAGGAAGGCATTGATAAGATCTTCATGGTGTCAGGCACAGATTACGCGTCCTTTATAGAGGAAAAGGTTAGGGATCCTAACTTACCCGACTTTATCGTGGTTCCACACGAGATTACAGCCTCTGCAATGGCTCTAGGTTACTCCTTGGGAGGTAAGATGGGAGTAGTAGCTGTTCACACAGTGCCTGGAACCCTGAACGCTCTAGGAATAGTGAGTAACGCCTTCACCAGTAGGATCCCACTTCTGGTCTTAGCGGGGAGATCTCCTTATACTGAGGAAGGAAGTACAGCCAGCAGAAACCTTAGAATACATTGGACACAGGAGGCACGGGATCAGGGCGAGTTTGGGAGGCAATACCTGAAGTGGGACTTTGAGATAAGGGATCCAGGCCAGACCTCAGTGGCGGTTAGGAGGGCACTTCAAATAGCTCAAAGTGAGCCTAAGGGGCCAGTTTATCTAACCTTGCCAAGAGAGGTTAGCGTAAGCCAGGCTAAACCGGTGAAGGTGAACATGTCACCCTACGAGCCAGGTCCGTCTAGGGAGGCAATAGCCAAAGCAGAGAAATTAATAGAGGAATCCGAGAGACCGGCCATCATTACATGGAGGGGAGGCAGAAGAAGGGAATGGTATGATTCCTTGAGGGAGTTCGCGGACAGGCTAGGGGCACCTGTCCTAAACTATGTGGGAGAGGTGGTCAATTATCCCTCAGCTGGGGACATGGCCTTGGACAAGCTGAACTTAGATGAGCCAGACCTTATCATAATCGTGGAGTCTGAAGTTCCCTGGATACCCAAGAGAGTCAAGGTAAAGGCTCCAGTGATAAAGATTGACGTAGAACCAGCCTATACCTACATACCCTATTATGGCTTTCCGTGTGACGTATGCATTCAATCAACTCCTCTCGCCTTGAAGGAGATCCATATACGCGGAAAAGACAAGTGGGGTGAGGAAATTAGGGAGAGAGTAAAGAGGCAGAGGGAGGCCAAGAGGAGGGAAATCTCGAGCCTTGAGAACTCATCGAGTGTTCACCCAAGGCTACTCTCTAGCTACGTCTCAAGCTTCAGGGCTGTCGTGGTCAACGAATACCCATTCAACCCCAGATACGGTAATTTCGAGTTCGGGGAGTATTATGGCGACCTTTCGGAGGGCTACCTAGGATGGGCGCTCGGAGCTGGTCTAGGTATTAAAATGGCCACAGACAGGGACGTCATTATTACCACAGGAGATGGCTCCTTCATTTTTGGAGTTCCCGAAGCTTTCTACTACGTAGCTTCAACGTACGGCCTACCTGCAATGGTAGTCATTTACGATAACTCTGGGTGGTTAGCCTCTGCTGAAGCTGTGGAGGAGGTTTTTCCTGAGGGACTTGCAAAGGCAAAGAGGATGTTCCCAGGTGCAGATTTCAAGAGATATAACATAGGCGAAACTGTGAGGGCCTTCGGTGGTTACTTCAAACTAGCCGAAACTCCAGAGGAGGCAAAAATCGCTTTGACTGAGGGGTGGAACTACATGAAGAAAGGAGGACTCTCCGTGGTGCAGGTTGTGGTAGAGAGAACAAGATAGCCTAGGGGGAAGTGGTGAGAGACCGTTAAGTTACTCAAGCCCCTAGATCTCCTCCCACATGGTCTTGACTCCCCTCACCTCAAGGATATACAGCTTGTTATCCTGAAGTGCCCACTCCAGGTTAACATGTCTCCCGAAGAACTCCTCTATCCTCAGGGATAGATTGGCCAGCTCTATGGCCTTCTCATCGCTCAGGCTAGGTTCCATGGCCTTTCCTCCCAGGGGAATCTCCCTTATCCCCCCAAACCTGGGGTCAAATTTCAGCATTACGTGTTTATGCCCTATGCTTTTCTCGACTATTATTCTATCCCTTTTAGGTAACACGAAACGATCTGGCGTGACCAATCCCCTGGTCACTGCCTGTCCCAATCCCCAAGAGGATTCGATCACTACCCAGTTTGGATTTCCAGTTACTGGATGAATTGTGAAAGCTGTTCCGGCCGACTCTGGGTTTACCATCTCCTGTACGAGGACAGCAATCTCCAACGGCATTCCCTGGGCAATCCTGTACGCCAACGACCTGGGATTAAAGTAACTTGCCCACGCTTGCTTCACGTAAAAGGGAAGGTCCACCTTATTCACGTAAAGGAAAGTTTCCGTTTCCCCAGCAAAGCTTGGCCCTGACATGCTCGAAGTTATTGTAGGCCTTACGGCCACCAAATCTGTGGAGATCTCCCTGGAGAAGTGTTCTATCTCAAGGGAAATGTCCAAGGGTATCTCGGTTTGAGTCATGATCTCTTTGATCGTCTCATATCTTCTCTCCAAGTCTCTTGGATCCTCAAGGTTAACGCCCTTAAGCGCGTCGCTGATCTTGTCCCTATTTATCTCCATGAACCTACGGAAAGCGGACCTGGTGATCACGAATCCCCATGGTACCCTAATCCCCATCCTCGTAAGTTCGCCTAGGTAAGCAGCTTTCCTGCCAACGGAACGGACCATGTTGGATGATGATTGGTCGATCGTAAATACATACATATACGTGGATAGGAAGTACAAAGATTTAAACATGTTCTAGACTTTTATGAAAACAGGAAAGCGAGGAGAACCGCACTCCTTAGACTGTATGGGTAAACAAAAATTCTGAATTTCTTACTAAAATTACTAGCTTGAAAGGAAGTTCACTCCTGTTTTACTGTAGTATTTTTTCTAACTCCTGCGATGTAATCATTGGGAAGAAGTCCTTCATGTTTGTTAGGGACCTTTCATGCCCTTCCCTATTGAATGAGGAAACCGCATCACTCACAATAACGGGCATGAAACCCAAGGCAAAGGCATGTCTAGCGCTGGTCTCTACTCCTATTTCCGTGGCAATCCCTGTGAAGATTATGGCATTTCTTCCAGAGTTCCTAAGCAGGAGCTCGAAATTAGTTCCCACAAAGATACTCCATGTGTTCTTCGGAAGGACTATCTCACCTTCAGCAGGCTTGACGTAAAGTTCCAGGTCCTCACTTGTGAATCTGAACTGTCTTGATGAGACCCTTGATGCGTAGGGTTCGAATCCACTTGGATAGGGCGTTATCTTGGTATACACGATAGGTATCCTTGCTTTCCTAGCAGCTCCAATTGTCCTTTCCAGACCACTTACAAACTGATCTCTGTTGAAAATCCCCTTCACCAATCCGTTCTGTACGTCCCATACAACCAGAATCGAATTACTTGGAGTTAGAATCTGTTTTAGGTCCATGAACAACTTAACTGGTTTACATTTAAAAAACTAATTCTTTTTATAGAAAATATCTAGTGGATATTCCAAAAAAGAGATGAACTTCTTTACAGATACTTCTTGACTAAGTTCTCGAACTGCGAATTGTCCTTTAGCCTCTCCACGGTCAGGACGGTGGTCTTGGGTAGGTTAACTATCATCTGTAGATTTGCCTGTATGGGTAACTTCTTGGACACGTACTCCGCTACCCCCTGTGGGTCCTGCTTCATGAGCTCGATACCCTCAGAGTAGGCTGAGATGAACTCCTCGTGGTTGGCGTTGACGCTAGCTCCACAGCTTCCAGGTATTCCAAGTAACTCCTCGAAGGTCTTTCCCTTAGCGAAGGGCGAGGCAATCACTATGGAGTCTACTTCCTTCTTGTTCAGCATCTCTACTAGCCTGGGCATCTCGTCGGCGTATACTACTTCTCCCCTTATTCCCTTCATGTCTAGGAGGGCCCTTGTTAATACATCTGCAGCACTTCCCTTCCTCCAGACTCCAATTCTCTTCCCCACGTCCGGCGACACTACCATGAGTCCCTTTATCGTTACGTAGTCTGTCCTCAATCCTCTCCTCACGAGAGAGACTGTGGAGTCCAGTATCACGTCAGCGCTACCATCCTTTCCGAAATCAATAATGATATCCTTGTTTTTCATTGTAGAGGCTATCATGGGGTAGGAAACTGGTCCAGGTGCAGCTATTACCTTTAACATGGTTATCTAGGTATCAATGTTACCCATGAATAAATATTTTTGCCAAACTTTTCCCTTAATGATACTTATTGAGGTATCATAATGAAATTGAAAGGAAAATTATGGAGTTTAATATTTTAAAGTTTAACTTTTAGTAAATCTTTTAAGATTGCATGAATGAGGACCTTCCTATGGCTTGTCCCAAAATACTTGTACTATTCTATGGCTACGGTAGTATAGTTGACCTAGCCATGGAAATAGCTGAGGGAGCTAAGGCAGAGGGAGCTGAGGTTAAGGTAGTAAGGGTTCCAGAACTTTTCCCCAAGGAAGTTGTAGCCAAGTTCAATGTGGATCTATCTAGGATAGAGAAGATCCCAGAAGCCACAATGCAGGATCTGGAATGGGCTGATGGAATAGTTATGGGATCCCCCACCAGGTACGGCAACATCACTGGTCAGCTGAAGTTTTTCTTAGACCAGACCAGGGACCTCTGGTTAAAAGGTGCCCTTTATGGAAAGCCCGTGGGGTTCTTCACAGAGGCCGCTACCATTCATGGAGGTCACGAGAGCACTATCCTAACCATGAGTGCCTATGCCTATCATCAGGGAATGGTGATAGTCCCATTGGGCTATGCAATAAAGGAGATATCCACAACAACCACTGGAGGCTCTCCCTATGGTCCCAGCCATCTCGGAAGCATGAAAAACTTGGATGATAACGAAAAGGCCATAGCTAGGTTCATGGGTAAAAGGATTACCGAAGTCGCAAGAAAGCTTAGATGCTAGCCTTTCTAGTTTTTTGCCTTCTATTTCTCTCCCTTCTTGGTATAGCCCTGAACTCTGAGATCCTGGAGAGGGCCTCCCTGGGGCTAGAGACTCCCCTTAGGATTTCAGCCAATCCCCTTTCCCCAATATAATTTAGCCAAGCAACAATATGCCCCTCCTTTAGATGGTATTCCACACAGGCCGGATCCTCTCTTGAGAGCCTAGCCAGTTCCCTCTCGAGCTCTGGTAGGTCCCTCGCTACACCTATTACTCTATCATAACTCTTAAAGTAGAACGGTTCCATAAAAATGGATTTCCCACGCATTTTCCTTATAATCCCTCTCCCACGTTTCTCTCCTTAACAACTTTCTCTAATTCCTGTCCCTTTGTTTCGGGAATGACGAAGAGTGTTATTATGGTGGAAATTAGTGCTATTCCTGCATAAAATCCAACCATAGCTCCTAGTCCATAATGCGAGAGAAGTAACGGGAAGGCAGTTATGTTAAGGGCAGTAGCCAATCTGTCGACGCTGACGCTTATGGCCTGGCTAGTTGCCCTAACCTTAGTGGGAACTAGCTCAGGCGTCACCATCGCCGAGCCTATGATTGATGCCGGACCTATGGCCGAGAAGAGGTAGTTTAGCATGTAAAACGAAAAACCCAGAACCGCAGCCTCTCCCACTAACTTGGACACGGAGAGTTGAGCCTCCGGAAGTCCAAAGATTCTAGGATCCTCCAGTAGAAGGGAATAGGCGAAAAGCCATAGGGCCACTCCAGTGTAGCCTATCACGATTAAGGGCTTTCTCCCTATTTTGTCCACAAGATAGATGCATATTAACTGTCCCGGAATTCCCGCAAAGAACTGCGCGACATACGTGAACTCTATGGGAGAGAGTCCCAGATTGGAGGCTATCGTAATAGGGCCGAAAATGGCAAAGGTCGAGGAGTACATGTCGTAAAGTAGCCAGAGGACAGAGGCTGCCACGATTAACAGTGCAGAAGAGGAAAGCCTCCTCAAGAATGGGGTTGTGTCCTTAGCCTTGGGCAGGGGTTTCCCCAATTCCTGCTCTATCTTGGACACATCCTGGTGCTCTGGGTTGACCCTGGACACGAACAACATTGTCTCGTATATCTTCCTCCTCAGAAAGAAGACTGAAATCGCTGGAATAGCACCCATTCCCAGAACTACTCTCCAGAGTAGGGTTGCAGGAAGGTGGGCTAGTAAGCCCATCTGTTCCACGAAGGCAGCAATTACTGCACCGAGACCCCACATAACGGCAAAGGTCACTACCATCGCCTTTCCCCTGTTCCTTCCCTCCGCATTCTCAGCTACTATGACAGGTGAAAGGACGTAATCTGCCCCTATGCCCACTCCAAGAATTAACCTAGCTAAAAAGAGCTCCAGATAGGACTGTGAGAAGGCCTGCAGTCCTGCCCCTATGGCCATGATCAGGACATCAAAGCCGTAAATCCTCTTTCTTCCTATCCTGTCAGCTAGGAGACCAAACAGAAGAGCAGCGATCGCAGCACCGTAATATGACCCTGCCACGAGTAATCCAAGCTCGGCACTGGAGAATGTGAAAGAAGAGGGAATGAAGAACGAAGTGAGGGAGATCGAGTAAAGATTATACCCGTCAGTGAGAACTCCCATCCCTGAGACTATTACGTTTCTCCACGTCAGCGATGCCATAACAATTGGTAAATACCAAAGTTAAAAAAGCTTTAGTATCTACTCCTTGAAATAATCATGCCTTAAGGAACTTCTCAACAAAGGCCAGAGTTCCTCTCCTTTCTAGGTCCACCGTTAGAAGGGAGGTCCATCCTCCCAAGAGCCAACCTGCTATGACGTCATAGGGCCAGTGAACACCAACGTAGACCCTTGAGTAGGACACTAAAAGTGCCTCTATCATCATGATGATCCAAAGCCATCTGGGAGCCATCCTGGCTAGGACAAGTGCTCCATCGCTCACGATTAAGGCATGCCCCGATGGGAAACTGTAGTCAGTAGGCGGCGGAACTAGGAGGTAATCCGGATGGACGTAGAGGAATGGCCTTCCCTGGGCAAAGGCGTACTTGCTAATCTCTCCCACAATTATAGCTAAGATAAATGACGCAGCGAGGGTAATTGCAATTCTCCTTGTCTTTTTGAAGACCAGAAGGATTGCAGTTAACGGAATCCACACATATTCTCTCCCGTACTTTGACAGGAACACCATGACCGGGTTAAGAGCACCCACCTGGTGATAATTGATTAACTTGAAAAGATACACGTTCAGAGGCATGTTAGGCTCAGACACTACCTTCACAGCTATGCCTATGACTAGAAAGGCCAACAGCAGGAGCCAGTAGTACTTCATCCTCTCCCAGGATGGTTAGAAATCTATAAAGTTTTTCGCGACTTAGATTCGCGAATTAGGTTGCCCTAACCTGGATAGTCTTCTTACCTTCTACCCTGATGAGGTCTCCCTTCGAGATCTTCACTGGTCCAATAAAGGCTCCACAGGAGACATACCCTGTCTGGTCTGGCTTGACCACGTTCTGCGGGTTGTAAGTGGGAGCTCCCTCACCCACAAGTTCCCCGTTAATGAAAAGTTTGAAGTGTCCGTAGGGGGGCTCTATCTCTTTCCCCACGAAAAGCCTCCCCGCGAAGGCATCATCTGCAATCATGTAGTGCTTAGGAAGATCCCACGTGGTAAACCTAGTTGCAGGGACCTCAAGTCCCAGGTAGGTTCTTAGGACTCTCCCGTTCTCCACAAGGGCAATAATTTCCACCTCGAGTTTGTGAGTCTTGAACCATAGCTCTAGCTCGCTCTTCGAGATCATTCTCTTAGTGAGGACCCCCCACAAACCTGACTTGGTTATCTTGTAGCCCCCAAGGCCCTCCTTCTCCACAAGCATCTGGGCAAATCTCTCTCCCACAATCTTGGCCTCATCCTCGGTCAAGTCGAAGGGCTGTATCTCCTTTCGTGACGTGTACGCTTCCATGAGAATTTCTGCCTTATCCATGGGTAAAGATCATAAATGACGTTTAAAAGCTATAATGTGGATTCGTACTCATGATAGCGTGTACTAGGGACTGTTACGATACGTGCGTCTTTGACGAGAATTATCAACCAGTGAAGGGTGAACCTACCTTTGGTTTCACCTGCTCCAGGGGAAGGATGGATCTAAGAAGAAACGAGATGAATAGGGTGGACTCGGCCTACGTGGATGGAAAGCAGGTTGGTCTAGAGCAAGCAGTCTCCCTAATCTCAAGAGCCTTAAGGGGAGTGAAACCTGACGAAATCCTTCACGTGGAATATGATGGTAATCAGGGTCTTCTGACCTGGTATTACCCAGCGAGGTTATGGAACGTGATAGGAGCTGTCAGCACGGATTACTCCATCTGTAGCCTGGAAGGTCATGAGGGGATCAAGGCTCATTACGGAACCAGTATGGGGGCTCTTCCAGAGGACATGGAGAAATTTTCCGCAGTTGCCTTTTGGGGTTCAGAGGCGGTCTTCAGCTTCATCCATGGCTGGAGGATTTTCAAGGACAAATACAAGATCGCGATTGACGTCAGAATGAGTGAGACTGCAAAGAGGAGCGAAAAGGCCTACGTAATAAGACCTGGCAGTGACGCTTACTTGGCAATTGCTCTCATGAAGATATTCCTCGAACAGGGTTACGCTAAACCTGATCTCGTGGACCTGGAGCTTCTCAGAAAGAGGCTGGAAAAATTTGATATGGATGAACTCCTCTCCGCCGTGAACTTGAGCGAGGATCAAGTGAGGGAGCTGGCGGACCTTTACGCATATTATCACCCGCTCACAGTGATAGGTTTCGCCATTGGGAGGTCGTGGAACGGGGGTCACTCTGCGGGACTAATTTCACTGATACCGGCAGTTCTCGGCGTGAAGAGGGGTTTCTACTACTCGAACTCTGGGGGATGGGGTATTGATTTCCAGTATCTTCGCGGTACTCACGTCTTTCAACCTAAAACTGTGGGTATGGGGGAGGTTGGTTATAACCTGGACAGGTTCAAGGTCCTATTTGTCTGGAACTCTAACCCCGTGGTTACCCTACCCGGTGGGAACAGGATAAGGGAGGCTGTGGAGAGCGGAAAACTTCTCCTCGTGGTCCATGACCCCTTCTGGTCAGAGACTGCAAAAATCGCCAATGTGGTCATACCGGGTTCCACTTTCCTGGAAAAGGAGGACGTTGTGTATAGCTATTGGCATCCCTACCTCGTTTACAATACCCCCTTGAGACCTAAGAAAGGAATAACGGAGGTGGAGCTTATGCATGCACTATCTTGGGAACTGGAACTCGATCATCCCTTGCTTAGTGAGGATCCATGGGATGCTGTAAACGTGGCGATCAGGAAAACCGGAACCACAGTTGAGGAGTTGAGAAGGAAGGGAATGGTTAAGATCAAACCCTTCATTACGCCCGAGAAAGCAAGCGTAGATCCGTTTCCATCTCCCGAGGAGTTAGGACTACCAAGGGGAGAAGTTCTGGTGTTCTCTGCCCATCCCAATTACACCAATTCCCAATTCACGGAAATTTACGGGAAAAGGGAGGCTGTGATATACTCAGGAAAGTATGAGGGAGAAGGCTTTCTAGAGGGTGAAGGTGGGAGGATAAGGGTTAAGTTCGTAAGGGCTGACTTGCCGGAAAACGTCCTCTTCGTGTATAAGTCCTCGTTACTTAGTGGGGAGAGGACAGTGAATTCTATCCTAAGACCTGTGAGGAATAAGTTCGGTGGGCCTAGGCTCAACGGAGAAGTGAGAGTAATTCTGGAGGACTCTGAAAATCCTCGACGCTAGAGGGGGGATTGAAAACTTAGTACCTTGTAACTTGTTCTAGGCTACAAGCTAATTTTCTTGTTTAAACTCTTTTACGTCTTTTGACGTTCAAAAATCTAGTTTCCTTATTAAAAGTAAATTATAATAATTCTATGTAATACCTTTTAACGATATAAGACTTTTTAGAATACATAAGTTTAATAACTAGAAGATCTTTTAAGTATAATATAGAAGGCTATGAGGTGATTTTACATCGCGTCAACCAATTCGCAGGAGTTCGTCTTGGATGTGAGAGGGGAGGAGTGTCCGATCCCTGAGATGAGGGCTGCTAAGGAGCTCCAAAAGATCCCCTCAGGTAAACTGGTTGTTTTAACGGATCACGAGCCTGCAATTGACGTTACTTTGCCCTCACTATGTAAGTCGCTTGGTCTTAGATACGAAACAGTGAAGGAAGGCGAATATGTGAAGTTCATTATTTACAAGGAGAGGGGTTCGGCGAAGATAGATGAGATTGAAGGCGTAAGCGATACTGAACGACTAACTCTAGGGGATGTGAGGTTGAGGGACAAGTTGTCAGATCCAACCATTTTAATGTCCTTCGTCCCTCAGATTAAGGCAGTAGATAATGTGGCCCCTGGAAGTTACATTCTTCACATGAAATGGTTTATTAGCTGGGAGACCCCCTTGTACGTTACCTTGAATCCCTTACCTAAGGGGGACATAGTTTACTATACCGCGTATCAGAAACTACCCATGACCAGGATTAGTTTTGGATGGAGATTCGTCTCCAATAGAGTTGGAAATGAGGTCAACTTAGATATAACAGAGTGGTATAAAGGTCCTCTTAGTGGTCAAGCTAAGAAATCCATAAGGAAACATTTAGAAAAGGCTAAGGAAACTCTTCCTAGGGTGCTCACATCCTAAGGGGTCTCTATCTTTTTCTTCTTACTAGCGCAAATATTGTTACGAATGCACCAATGATGAGCATGGGAATCCCGGAAAGTATTAATATTCCCAGCAAGGCACCTCCCTTAACAAGATAGTAGGTAGAGGAGAATTTCAAGGAGGCATTTTGGCTCCAATTATTCACGAGGATAATGTTACCACTGCCGTTGGGTATAACGTAGTAAATGCCTGAGCTGGTCACGGAGGAGTCGTTTTCTGGAACTCCCTTAACCTCTAGGGGAGATGGAGTGGAGTTATAAAAGAAAATGTAGATTGCCCTTCCGTTAGCGTTATAGGGGAGAGATATGCTTTGGTTTGGAGTCAGCGTCCTAGACGTCATATTTGAGTTTAGCCCCTCAAGTATCTGTTGAGACGCTTGCGAATCCAGGTAAGGATAAAGGCCAAACACTAATACAGCTCCTAAGACCAGCAAGATTAAGCCAACAATAAGCAAGACCTGCATTACCTTCTCCTATCCTCATGTGTTAAATGTTTTGTCCCTATATCCTTATCCTTCCTCCAAGTACTTGAAGATGCTCCCGGACAGGTAGAGCAGGATCCCAGCCACAATAAAATCTCCAGTGTACCCAATAGCCTTTGAGAGAAAGCCTGAGATCAAGGAACCTGAGAAGAGGGCTATGCCAACTAATGTACTGTAAACCCCGAGCGTGGTTCCCTGTCTTCGTCCACCAACCACCTTAAAGATAAGCGTGTTGGAAGCTGCATAAAACAAGGAGAACGCAACGCCGGCAGATAGCGGGTAAAATAGGAAACCCAATACTATTGCAGTAACAGGGGTCACGAGAGATATACCCATCACGATATATCCTGTCCCCCTCAAGAGCAGGGACCTAAAGGACGCCTCCCTTTCATCCCTGTCCTCAAGGTAATGGCCAACAAAATGAAAGGTCAGTATCTGGAACAGCATTCCCACGGTGATTATGCCCAAGACAAGGCTCTTGTTTATTCCCTCGTTGTAAAGGCTTGCAGGATAAAGGGTATTGAACAACCCGCTTGAGATGTAGAAGATTGTTATTGCAATGTAGAGAAGCGGAACGTAGTTAATGGGCTTCTTCGTAAGCCTGCTTAGGCTGAACATCTTGAAAAGGGTTAGCCTGGGCCTGTGAAGGAAAATTAGGGGTAGCATCTTGAGTCTAACCGCGAACGACTCTATACTGTGGAGCATTGAGGTCCTTTCCAGCATCATGGATTTTGGAGTGAAGAGAAGTGCCAACACAAAGGCTGAAGCCGAGAACAAGGCCAGAACAGCATACATTACCGTGATCCTGATAACTAAAACTAGAAATGTGGACAAGAGAAGGCCTATCAGGTTTCCTATGGAGGAGAGCATCGAGAGCATTGAGAAACTAGTGGCCCACTTCCTCTTATCGGCCGACTCCATGATGAGCAAATTCATGGGTGTGCTATAGGCAGTGGAAAAGAACGTAAATCCCGCGTAATTCAGGTCGATTTCAGGTATGCTATTACTCTGAGATGCTAGCACTAAAAAGAGGGTGGAGAACCCGAAGCCAGCTAGAATGAGCTTTCTCCTGTCAAACCTATCTGCAAGGAAGCCCCAAAACATAGACGCTGGAATCAGGACCACGTTAGACAGCGTGATGGCGTAAGCCACCATAAGTGGACCTCCGCCCATGTCGATTATATTGAGAGTAACGAGCGTTGAAAGAGGTCCACTCGAGACCCCGAAAACCAGTGCAGACCACATCCACCTTAATGATCTATTCATCAATTTCGCATAACCCCTCTTTTAAAGAACTGTAAGAATGCGTAAACTGAACTCCTGAATGATCTTCCTCGTCTTCCACTCGATCTTGATTTAAATTATGATTATAAAGTTAATTTAAGATTCAGGGATAGGGACATCGTTGATCCTGTCAGGGACTTTCGTATTGGATCACCTCAACAAGCTCATTACATGCGAGAAACTTCCTACACCAGGTTTCAAGGATGATCACTTCTATTTTTAGATTTCTAATCTTAAGTTATTGAGGAAATCATGAATTTTGTATCTTTATGCAAAAGATTTTAAGCCGATTAGGTATCATTGATACTCATCATGGAGTCAAAGAGCTTAAGGACACTAATATTCACATCATTGGCGCACTTCTCAAATGATGGTGTTTTTCTAGTCTTTCCGCTTCTCATTGTGTACTATACTACTGACGAAAGGATAAGCGTCGTGTTCCTTGGGGCGCTGGCCATAGTTTACACGCTTTTGTCGGGCCTCCTTTCACCTCTCATAGGTGATGTGGCAGACAAGAGGGATTCCGACGCGGAACTTATTGCGTTGGGGATATTCCTAGAGGCTCTTGCCACGGGCCTCTTTGCACTTTCGTTTCTGGATAGGGGACTAGCTATTCCTCTGATAACCCTGGGAGTGGTTCTCCTAGGGTCGGGACAGGCATTTTACCATCCCCTAGGAGGTGCCATACTTGCCAGGATCTTTGGAAAGAGCTCAGGAAGAGCCTTGGGAATCAACGGTGCCATGGGTAGTCTAGGAAGAGCGGTAATGCCGTCAATAATTACATTCCTTATCCTAGGTTTAGGGGAAGTCCTGGGGTTGGGAATATTTACGGTCTACATGGTCTTGGTAACTCTGGTCATTTACTTCGGACTTATGAACGTTAGAAGAGGGAGCACTAGTCTAGTGAGGAAGGCAACGGAGAAGTTAGATAGAAGGTTTTACAGGTTTCTGATAATTCTTGGGGCCCTAGTTTTTATGAGAAGTATGTTCATAAGCGGGACAACCACTTTCCTTGGGGAATTCGTCTATCAAGTTTACTTTTCAAAGGCCTTCACAGGAATATTTTTGACTGTTGGATTCTTGGGATCAGTTTTCGGACAGCCCGTGTTTGGCTGGTTGACCGAGAGACTTGGAGGGAGGACAACCTTTCTTTTGAGTAGCGTTTTGAGTCTTGTGTTCTTTGGACTTTTCCTGGTGTTTCCAAGGAACCTTTTCATTTCCTTGAGCTCTTATACACTGTTCACTTTCGCAGCCTTCACAGGGTTTCCAATCCTGTTAGGTTACATAGGCCAGGTATTTCCTAAGAACTTCTTCACCGTAGCCAACTCATACGTGTGGGGGATTGGAAACACAGTGGGAGGAGCTGCCGGGACTGCTCTGGTAACATGGTTACTGGATCTACACTACGACCTCATCTTCTCGTTCACGGTTCTCTTCGTGATAGCGGTAATATCGACGGTTCTGACTCCCCTAATCCCCAAGAAGATTTAACACGCGTAGTATCTTGAACAGCGGGTCTCACACATACTGGAAGGTCGAGCATAGAATACTCGTGATTCTTTCAATGACGTGTATTTCTGTCTAAATCCTGGCGGGAAAGTGAAGATTATTCCAAAGATTTTTATCAATTCCCTCCAACTTATCCCATGAAAATTTACGTGGGGACGTCAGGCTGGTCCTACCCGTGGAATAAGAGAAGGTCTCTGGAGTGGTATGTCGAAAACACCCCCTTTCAGGCTGTGGAGTTAAACTCGAGCTTTTACAGGCTACCTAAACCTTCAACTGTGAAGGAGTGGTTGAGCTTTAACCTGAAGTGGTCAGTAAAGGTTCACAGGGAGATAACCCACGTAAAGAGGCTCAAGGACGTGGATATGAGGAGCTTCATGGAGCTATTTCGCGACCTCAATCCAAGGTTCTACCTGTTTCAGTTACCTCCGAGCTTCAAGAGGAATGAGGAGAATGAGAGAAGGGTCCTAGACGTGTTGAAAGAGGTGCCCAACGCTGTATTTGAGTTCAGGGATAAGTCCTGGTTTGAATCCCCTCCTAACGTTCCCCTGGTATCAGTTGATTCGCCCATTGGAACATACATATTCCAGGGGAAGGTGGTGTATCTCAGAATGCATGGAAGAGAGAGATGGTACTTTCACAATTACACAGATCAGGAACTCATTGACGTTGCCAAGAAAATAGTCGAAATTAACCCTGAGGAGACCTACGTCTTCTTCAACAACGATCTCTGGATGTTAGAGAACGGGAAACGCTTTCTAGATATCCTCAAATCAATGCTAGGTAAAGAATAGCTGAGGCTATCCCAACACCTCCCACTGATGACCACGTTACTTCTCCTCCCCTAGTGAGTAGGAAGGCGGACATGGAGGAGCCAAGGGTTCTCCCCATGGAACTTACTAGTCCGTATATCCCGGAGTAGGTTCCCCTCGTCTCACTTTCAGCTAGGGATGTGGAAATGGATTGGGATAGGGGAGACACAATCATCTCAGCCAAGGTAATTCCCACGACGTCTAGAAGGGCTTCCCATACGTTAGAGACCAGAGACACAAGCCCGTAACTCAGCGAGTACATGAGCATTCCCACGGATATCCAGGTCCTATAATTTCCAGATACCCTTTCCCCAATCCATCTCTGTAGGAGTATAATGAGCCCTCCGTTAACGGCGTAGAGGAGACCCACCTGCCAGACCGCAATGCCAAGTCCACTGTAGTAGGTAACTAGAGGAAATCCCAGCTGTCCCATTACAGTAAAGGTGAGAAGGGTGGGTATCAGAAACATGGCAAACTTCCTGTTGGGAAGGAAGAACCTAACCCTCCCCTTGTGATCTGGAAGGGAGTACACAAAGGGAATGGCAACCACTGACAAGACTCCGCCCAGGAGTAGCAGTGGTTTGAATCCTATATCCCCCAGAAGTAAACCTCCAATTGCAGGACCTATGGCCCATCCAGCATTGATCCCAACGCGTATTACACTAAACGACCTCACAAGTTGCTTAAAGTTACCTCCCATGTCCCCTACACTGGCCATGTTAGCTACAGCATAAATGCTACTGAATCCTGACTGGAGCAGAACCATTCCTATGACTCCTGCAGTGTTAAGGAAAAAGGCTAGGACAAGCACTAGCGAGGAAAGTGATGTGGCTAGCGTCATCACCAGTCTCCTCCCCAAGTAATCTGTCAAGTATCCCCCAATGACATAGGCTATCGACGAGATCAAGAGCTGGGTTAAGTAGAACTGGCTGACCTGAACCAGGGACAAACCAAGGTACTTATAGAGGCCAAACCCTATATACGGCCAGATTAGAGATGACGTAAAGGATCTTATCCCACCGGAAAAGGCCAGCTTCGTTACGTGATTCATTTAACATGATTGAGCTCAAGGAAAAATAAAGTCGAGTTATCCCCTGATCTGTTCCAGTGGTTTTCCAGTCGTCTTGACTCCCCAGGCCAAGACTATAACCCCAGCTAAGGCAGTGACGCCAGATAGCATGAGGAATGAGCTCAACTGGTTTGACATGTAGGTAGAGGCAAAGAGTATTGGTCCCACGGCACCTCCAAGATGACCCAAACCGTCAGCAATTCCGTAGCCAAGGGTCCTTATTTTGGTTCCGAATATCTCCGAAGTGTAGGTGTACATTACCGGGAACTTGAAACCCTGCAGGAACATCTCTGCGAAGCCCAGAAGCAGGAAAGTTAAACCGCTGGAGAAGAACCACCCTACGATGACAACGCCTGCGAGTATGTTAACCAATGCCACACTGAACTTCCTCTCGAACTTATCGTTTAGGAGTGTGGCCAACACCACGCCAAGGGGATCTCCGTAAAGTATGTACGTGAAGTAGAGCGAGGTGTTGGTGAAGCCATGGGAGCCTATGAACTGAAACACCGGATCTGCAAAAAGGGCGTAACCCGTGAAGTAACTCAGAAACCACACTAAGGTCATTATGGCTATCCCTAGGTCAAATGAGAGCTTACCTCTCCTCTCAGCCCACATCCTGGACTCGGGTAATCTGACCCTAGTTATCAGGGCTATCACAGAAACTAACAAGCCTGCCAGGAAGAGGAACCTCCATTGTCCATTCAATAGGACGGCGATTGGACCTACTATCAGGGTTGTGAGGAAACCCGATGCCGTAACTAGACCCACGGATCTCCCTCTCTTCTCGGGGCTCACGGTCTCCGACACGTAAGCGGGAACAACGCTCAGCTCACCCTCTATCCCTAGACCTATTAGCAGTTCAGCGGGAATTAGCCAGGAAAAGGATTGCGCCACGAACCCCACAAGTGAGCCCACTGCAACTAGTCCCATGGATAGAAGTAGCCCAGGCTTCCTCCCCCTCAGGCTAGAGAGGAGCCCATTCAAGGCCCCACCCAAGGCATAACCGATCATCTCAGCGGAAAGGGGTAAACTCGCGAGGAGAGGTGACGCGTGAAACTGCGTCCCAGCGTAATTTATGATGTATGGGACGTTAAAAATATCCCAAAAGGTTAACGACATTCCTAGTGATAGTATTACCAGTTTCCAATTCATAAGGGTAGGTAGGATTTAAACTATTTAAGCTTTCCTAGATCTTTTTAATCATGGTTCGTAATCTAGGGCCATGAAGAACCCTCTGGACACGGCTTGCCCTATGGTGGGCTGTTGCCTAACGAACTCCCTGAACTCCACCTTTCCCTTTCCCTCCTTGACCACTGAGATTCCCCTCTCTGCATACGCCTTCTCTAGAAGGTATCTCCTAGTCCTGTCTAGATGGTGAAGGCTTCTCTCAGTGATCGCGACCTTGTTGTTCTCAGCCCATTTGAAAGCGTAATCCTGGTAGGCGTAGAGGTTTGAGTCTATGAGGACCTCCGTGTTATTTATTTCCTTGAATTGCGGTTGTGTCCCGTCAGGAACTGCCCATAGTCCCTCGTCCCTGCTTCCCTTGGTATTGAGATGTATCTCCACGTTAAGTCTGGCCAACTCCTTCTCGTAGTACTCCACGATGGAGAGGAACTCCCTCTTCCAGGGATCCATGATCCAGTTCAGCTGACCGCCCAACCTATCCCCCTGCTCCAGAAGGGTTACCCTGAACCCCCTCTTTGCCAGAACCCTAGAAGCCTCTAGTCCCGTTAGTCCTCCTCCCACCACTGTGACTCTACCTGTACCGGGTTTTAGGGGAAGAAGCTCCCATCCCAGTTCTGGGTTGACGTCACATCTCACCTCCCTGCTGGCAAATCCCCTGCACAGCTGATTGCATCGTATGCAGTATCTCACGGGTTCACCCTTGAGGCTCTTGGGCAACCAATCTGGGTCTGCAAGGAGTTGCCTACCAAGGACCACGGCATCTGCGACCTCCAGCACCTCCTCTGCGTCCTTCAGGGTTATGACGGATCCCACGAGGAGAAGAGGGATCCTAGGTCTTCGCATTTCCTTGGCGTACTCGAGGAAGGCAGGTCTCTTCCAATACATGGGCATGGACGAGCCTAGAGGTCCGTCCCTTCCAGCCGATAGGTGAACGTAGTCCAGTTGGGTCTCCACACGAGAGACTATCTTCGAGACCATCTCAGGTGTAAGTCCCGCGTCGTCAAATTCCGTTACGCTGATCCTTAACCCCACAGGGATGGATACACGACTCCTTACCTCCTTTATGAGTTCCTCTAGGAAAACCACTCCGTCAGCGTACCTATCTGTCCTCTTGTTAGTGGCAGGGGATAGGAACTGGGCAATTAGGTAACCGTGGGCTCCATGTAACTCAATTCCGTCAAATCCTGCCCTTTCCGCCCTCTCTGAGGCCTTGGCGAAGTCGTCTATAACCCTGTTGATGTCGTCCTCAGTCATTTCCCTAACAGGATCCATGACGGGAATCGGTGAGGGAGCTATGGGCTCGTTCCCCCAGATGAAACTTCTTCTGGTTTTCCTTCCCACGTGAACCAGTTGTACGAAGACCTTTGACCCCCTTCCGTGAACGGCGTCAACCAACCTGGAGAACTTCGGGACTACTTCGTCGTCGTAAAGTCCCAATTGGTTCGGGGATCCCCTTGCGTCCCTTCTGTTAACGTAAGTGTACTCCGTGATGATGAGCCCAGCTGAGATCGCTCTTCTGGAAAGATAAGCAATATGCTCTTCACTTGGGTAACCCTGAGGCGTTCCCAGGTTCGATATCATGGGAGACATTACAACCCTATTCCTGACTTCCACATCTCCTATATTGAATGGTTCCAAAAGTTTCATAAGCTGTAGATGTGGCCCAACAAAATTTAAGATTATCATTCAAAGTAAGTACGTTAAAATAGCTATATAGATGATAATAGTAAAAAAAGTTATAAGTTTCAAAACAGAAAAAGTAGTATGAGAGTTAAGTCGGTAAACGTGGAGAAAAGCGGAATCGAGTTTTGTTATAACGCGATATCCGTCATGGTTTACCTTAAGGAGAACGAGATGAGGATAGCTGAGGAGATCACGTATGAGGTAGCAACGGGACCAGTTGTGTCAAACGTGCAGATTGTGCTCAGGGATGGGAAAGTCTACCTTGATTCCCCCTTTGGGGAGAACGTCATAGAGAACCCAGCCAACATAGTGAAGGGCCTTAGGGAGATACTGGAGGGAATAAGGGAGAAGCACCCTTCAGTATACGAGAAGTACAACGAGTTCCTCAAGGCGTTCCAGGCCTAGGCTAACTTGCCCATTTCCTGGATTTCTCCATCCATATCCTCAAATACCACGCTCCCGTCCTGTTTTATCACCACGTAGCCAGGCTTGCCTCCACAGTTGTAGGGAAACGCGAGTAGGCCCTGAGTTTTGAGGGCAGAGATGGCGTAAATTGGCATGAGGGAGTCGTCCATGTTCAAGGCCATGCAGTTTGGAATCACCTTGAAGAGAGCATTGAGTACGTCGTTCAGGAGGGACTCATACTCGTCGCCTATCTCCCTCATCCTCTTGACCTTATCCATGATCTGCATGAGGGAATCAATACGTTGGGAAATAAAATATTCATCCCTGAGGGGATGTATAGCTGTGTAATTACACATCACGAATACGCGTAATCCTTATAATATACGTGAACAAGTATTTACATGTGCCTACTATTACCATAAGGGTTGATGAGGAACTCAAGAGGAAAATGGACGAGCTTGGTTACATAAACTGGAGCGAAATCATTAGGAGAAAGATAGAAGAGGTAGTGGAGGAGGAGAGCAGGACAAAGAGGAAGAAGGATAATCGAAGAATCCAGGAGGCGTCTGTGAAGTCCCACGAGTTTTCCCTTGTTTATGGAGGTAAGAGATCCGAGGAGAGTATAAGGGAGTGGCGGGATAGGAATTGGCAGTAGTTGACGCCTCGGTTGTTGTGAAGTGGTTTGCAAATGAAGAATATAGTGATGAGTCCGTCCTGCTAAAGGAGGCATATGCAAGAGGATTGGAGGATTTGTCTGCACCTTGCATTCTACCATTCGAAGTTCTCAACGGCTTAAGGTATACGTATGGACTAGGGGAGAGGGAGCTTGAGGAGGTTGGCAAGATACTTGAAGATTTTCAATTTACCCTATACGGTTTCGAGAGCTTCATCAAGGATGCAGTGCACCTCTCCTCCGTTTACGGGATAACCGTTTACGACGCATCCTATGTAGCACTTGGTAAGATCCTTGGGCAAACGGTCTACACGGCTGACGAGAAGTTGCTTAGGAAAGTGAAGGAACTCGGCTTTGTGGTACACATAAGGGACTATAGGGTAACATGATCTCGTTGTACACTGATGTTTTGGGAGAAACTTCTTCTCGCTAAGGTCTCAGGCACAACGAGAGAATTAAATTGAAGCATTATATATTAAGAAAAGATTAGGTATAGACACAGAGTTACTATTCTAGACACATTCGGGCATTCCTTCTCTCATCTTGTTCAAAATTTTAGACACAGCCTCCTCCAGCCCGACGATGCTCGCTTTCCTAGATATCTCTCTCATTGCATAGAGGGATATGGAAGACTTTGCAATCCCGATAGCACGCACTATTTCAACCCTTTGGGCAAGGTTCACCGCTTCGCAATTAGACACAGGCTCCTTGATCTTGACCTCATAAATAACGCAACCTCCCTTAATACAATGTTTCATGCAATGTACTAGAATCCCGTCCTCAAGAAGGACATCCTGAAACGGATTTCTGCTCGTAAATACCCCATCAGCGATCTTCACCAGTTGAATCCTTTCGCTCCCTAAGTCCTCCATGTTCCTCCTTACCACACTCTCTTCCATAATGTTGATTACTAAGGAAAGTTTATATACTTTAGGTTAACCCTAATTTTAGGTCGACCCTAAAATGTCCAATCAAAAGGCAGTTCCAAGATTAAGAAGAGGAGTAGTTGGCACGCTTGAGGCTGTAGCTCAGGAAATAGCTGCAATGGCGCCCGCGTGTGATACTGTCGCCTTCATTACCTCAGCTGCGGCCTTTGCGTTCGTGCTAACTCCCTTCGCGTTCTTACTAGCGATGCTTACCATGTTCATAGAAGTAAACACGTTATATCATCTGTCCAAGAGACACGCAAGTGCAGGTGGATACTATGGTTACGTGGCCACTGCCTTAGGTCCCTTTACAGCAATAGTAACCGGTCTCATGTATCCGGTATATCAAATAGCTAGTACTGCGGCCATTCCGGTTTACGTTGCTGGTGTGGTACTCCCAGGGGTGTTGAATTACTTCTTTGGGATCAGTTTGCCCGGATGGATTTGGATTCCATTCATCTTAGGCTTCATTCTTGTTCCAATTGGGCTCGCCATTGTGGGGATAAGGCCTCAAATGAAGTATATCAGATATGCTGCTATGACGGAAATAGCGTTTCTGGCTATAACCTCTTTATACATAATCGTAATGTCCCCTGACAATACCCTTAACGTATTCAACCCGTTTGCCTGGAACTCGGTTTACGGAGCTCAATTCGCGCCCCTTGGGGGTCCAATTGCTGGATTAGGTCTTGGAATGATATTCGGGTTGACAAGCTTCATTGGATACGGAGGCTCAGCACCCTTAGGTGATGAGGTCAAGAGTAGTAAGGCGATTACAAAGGCACTGATGCTTGGGGTAAGCATTGTGGGAATAGTGCTCACCGAGGTAAGTTACGCTTTAACGGTGGGATGGGGAGTGAATAACATGACGAGCTTTGCCAACAGCAGTATACCTGGGATAATTGTGTACGCCCATTTCATGGGAATTGTGGGTGGACTCATGCTTGCCCTATTCGCATTCAATTCAGCTTTCTCGGATAGCGTTGCAATGCAATCCAATGCAGGAAGGGTCTACTTTGCCATGGGAAGAGACGGAATACTTCCCAAGTTCTTTGCCTATGTTCACGAGAAATGGATAACTCCTAGTAAGGCACTTCTATTTGTGGGTATTGCCTCAAGTGTTACAGCAGTGCTATCGGGTTTCGTGATCGGGTCACTATCAGGTGTTTCACCTTTACAAATGCTTACGTTAAGTGCCACTTCTCAACAGGTGTCTTCAGCATTGAGTAACGTTTTTGACTTCCTCACTACCATTGCACTTGTAGGATTTATTGTGGCACATTTTGCGAACAATACTGCGGTAATGGTAATGTTCTACAGGCTCAAGGAGAAACATACCGGGATTAACAGGATCCTTCATCCCGTGATGCACTACCTTTTACCAGCAGTAGCAACAGCCATATTTGCCTTCGTTCTCTACGAGTCCATATGGCCTCCAGTATTTCCAGTAACGCAAGCGGTAATCGTGGGCGTAGCCTTCCTGGTATTTTCAATATTTTACACTCTCAGGATAAAGAGAAATAACCCGAAGGCCTACAAGAACGCAGGGATCACGGTGAATATTGTGGAGGAAGAGAAGTTGGAGCAAATGAGCAAAGCTGAAAAAGATCCAGATTAATGTGCTGAAATGAAGTAAAATGTCGGATACTATAAAAATTTTTCAGAGATATACATGCTTCTAGAGTCATGCATTTTCTCCTTATACTTAACTACTCGATAGGTAAATTAACCGTTGTCTATACATTTCCGTGAATGAAGAAACTTACCTTCTGGCAGGCCCTCTTCATAGGCTTAGGTAACATAATTGGGGCAGGAATATTCGTCATGGCGGGCACCACCATATCCGCTGCGGGCCCTGGGGCAATTCTAGCCTTCGTCATCACGGCAATTTATGCCATGACCGTGGGCCTCAATAGCGCCGAACTATCCTCGATTTACACTGATGTAGAAGGTGGAGTTTACAGCTTTACCCTAAAGACCTTGGGCGGAATGAGTGGTTTTCTCGTGGGATGGTTTAGGGTGATTGCATATTCTATTAGCGGAGCTGCGACGGCACTGGGTTTCTCGGGATACATGACTCAACTGGATATTCCGTCAATTTTGTATTACCCTATGGCTGTGATCCTTATCGTGGTATTACTTTTTCTCAATTATTTGGGATTGAGACTCGTGGCCAACGTGGAAACGATTCTCGTCCTCGTGAACCTATTTAGCCTTATCATGTTTACGGTATCTGCTCTCGTCATAGCAGGGGTCAGAGTCCACAACTTCACGCCCTTTCTCCCTCACGGCGTGACGGGGTTATTTCTGGCCTCAAACTTAGCATTTTTCGCTTACTCTGGATTTAACACCATAGCGACCCTCACTCCCTCAACCGAGAACGGCGAGAAGGTGATTCCCAGAGCTATCGTGTGGTCTCTGGTTATAACATCCCTCATTTACATTTCGGTCATCTTTGCCATGGTGGATGCAGTACCTTACACATACTACGGGCTGTCCTCGGCACCGCTCTCCCTCGCCCTGAGTTCCATACATGCGCCGTCCGTAATATATTACGTAATTGGCGCCTCTGCCTTAATTGCCACCGTGAGCGTCACGCTCTCAATAATTGTGGCAGGGCAAAGGACTCTTGATCAATTATCCAAGGACTTTCAACTTCCAGTGAGACATCCCCTCCTTCTCGTGGGGGCAATTATGGTTGTCTCCCTATTCCTAGGAAACGTAGAGAGCATAGCTTTAGCCAGTAATTTCGGAATAGTGTTCTCCTACATGTTAACAGGACTTGAGGTAATGATTTCTAGGCACAGGGGTCTTCGCGGAGTTTTCAGATCGCCAGGCTATCCTGTACTTCAGTTGATCTCCACAGCCCTGTCTGCGGTGTTCCTTATCTCACTGGGAATTCAGTCCCTTGAGATAGGAGTGGTGACCCTTTTCCTTGGAATACTAGTCTACGAGGCCCTAAGGGAGACCAGGCTAAGAAAATAGTTTCCCGGTTCTCACGAGTATTTATAATATTGTTTCTCAAATATTATCTTGATGAGCAATCAACCCTTGAGGAGCATATCCTCGTCCAAGAGGATAGTTAGGTTGTTGCCCATTCTTTTTTACCTCTATCTAGTAAATTTTCTGGATAGAGTTAACATATCCTATGCAATTTCAGCGGGGATGTTCAGGGATTTGGGAGTTCCCAAGACTAGCGCGGATCTTATAGCCTCCATTGCCTCTAGTCTATTCTTCGTAGCTTACGCTATCCCTCAGGTATTCTCCAACCTAGGCATAAGCAGAATTGGAGTTAGGAAGGTATTCGCGTTAGCCTTCACTGCATGGGGGATAATCACAATTCTCACAGGGTTTGTTCAGAACGTTCCTGAAGTATACCTGCTTAGGTTCCTCCTTGGACTCGCTGAAGCTCCTTTCTACGCGGGCGTAATCTTTTACCTCAGCGTGTGGTTCCTGAGGGACGAAAGGGGATTCGCAAATAGCCTGTTCAATGCAGCCATCCCTGTCTCAGGGATAATAGGAGGACTCATAGCTGGTTCATTCTTCTCTGTATTTGGAGATGATCCCGGATGGAGATACCTATTTGTGGCTGAGGGTGTACTGGCTCTCGCGTCGGTGGCCGTTATCTGGCTTTTCCTCACCGACTTTCCCAAGGATGCAAAGTGGCTAAGTGAGGGGGAGAAAGAGGAACTTCTAAGCAAGATGAAGGTTGAAAAGGAGGAGAAGCAGAAGCTAGTTTCCCACGCCTCGTGGAGGAGAGCTCTAGGTGATAGGGATGTAATTCTACTGGTTCTGATATATTTCCTTGGCGTAACGTCGCTGTATGGTTACACCATCTGGTTGCCGTCAATCATTAAGAGCTTCGGCGTCTCCGCCTCAACTGCAAGTTACCTCACAGTCATACCATATCTTGTTGCCTCAATCTCCCTCATCTTCATCTCCAGGTATTCAGACAGGGCCGGGGTTAGGAAATCTCTGGCCTTGGCAATATTTCTCGTTGCAGGGATTGGGCTATCCTTAAGCGCATTTACACTCAAGACGCCAGTGATTTCGTTCCTATTCTTCGTAATCTCTGCTATTGGAATTTACAGTTTCATTCCAGTATTCTGGACTATACCCACTGAATTCCTAAGCGAGGAGTCAGCTGCAGCGTCCATAGGCCTAATAAACGCACTGGGCAACTTGGGTGGGATCGCTGGTCCCATCATAGTAGGCTTCCTAGAAAGCTTAACGGGGGTTTTCACGGCAGGTGTTTACTCCCTCGCCCTCTTCGACATCCTAGCAGGGCTTGTGGTATTACTAGTCAGAAAGAGCAGATGAAATCGCGTCAAAAGTGAGATTTTAAAAGTTAAATATCATTTTTAAAAAATAAACGTGTAAGTTTTTATAGTTGTAAGAATCCTGTTTCTTTCATGGAATACAAGTTTTTCCTCGGAGTAGTTCTTGCGCTACTCGTTGGAATTGGGATAGGGTATCTGGTTTCGGGATCACATCAAAACGTGGTTACAACACATCAAAACGTTGTTATAACAACGCAACCTGAGTTTGTCATGAACCTTTTCAACATGGATGGCTTTCCAGTGTGCGTATATTACTTCCCGCAGAACTCCCCAAACATGTCGCAGGGAGGATCGTGGACCGTGTTTGACAACTCGCAAAATAGAGTGCCGTATATTTCCGGGAACCTTAACGTGAGCTGGATTTATCAGCAGATCATGCCTGCCTTCAATTTCAATAATATCACAGGATGGTTAAAATTAATTAAAACCTTCACTCCAGAGTTTAGGGAAGGATACGTTCAAATGATGGGAGATGCGGTTCCGCCCTCTTACGCAAACGGAATAGTATACGTGTCCGCCTCCGACGGAATAGTTTACGCTGTTAATGCATTCACTGGTAAGTCAGTTTTCGTTGCCATGTTGCCTGATACCCTTATGTCCCAACCCCTAGTGTATCACGGGCTGGTTTACGTTGGACTAGGAGGTGCATTTTTCACCTACGGCCAAGGGTTACTCAACGCCTTTGGTGGAGGCCATAGGGGTCAATTCACAGGTCTTTCAGGGCTCATGGCGTTGAACGCGTCAAACGGGAAACCTGTATGGTTCTTCCAGACCAAGTCCCAGGTGATGCCAACGCCAGTGATCATCAATGGCACTATTTATTTCGATGACGGTGACGGTTACATGTATGCAGTTAACGCTGAGACCGGATCTCTCCTCTGGAAAGTTGGCCCTTTCGGAACAGCGAACATGGCCAGCTTGGATTACGTTAACACGTCTAGTGGGAACATAGTAGTAGCAGGCTTTTCTTCAGCCTATCCTCAGAACACATCATCATTGGTTGGAGTCTACCCCTCAGGTAAGATTGCGTGGATTGCAAAGTTACCCTTTACGTATGATTCAGGACCTGGAGACGCCGTAATGGCAGTTTCTGGAGATTATGTGGTGGATGGGTTTATATCGGGTTATCCACTTCACGAGGGTCCACTATTCAATGAAACTCTCGCGAGGGAGATAGTGGTAACATTGAACGGAACCAATGGGAACATCATCTGGGTCAGGAACATATCTGGTTACGTACTTCCCACCGGGGCTAATAACGGCGAAAGTCCCGCAATTGTGAACGGCCATATCTACATTAACGACAGAAAGGACGGGAAAATACTGGCCCTAAACCTGAGTAACGGAAACGTGCTATGGGAGGATTCCCTGGTGAGGGGTGCACCGGGTCTCATAGGACCTACTTACGTTGACGGATATATCTTGAACCCAGATTTTGAGTACATCCAGGTCATAAACGCGAGCACAGGAAAAGTCGTGAACTTGTATTCAACTGGACAAGATCTAGTTATCGATACTCCACTAGTCGTGGGAAACACGGTGATAGTTGACGGTGGCTTCGGATACATTGAGGCCATACCGCTCTACTACGTTATCCATAACACGACATCAATCCTGAAGATCTATGAAGAGAACTTATCAGTTGCTCTTCCCTCCTAAGATTAATAATCATGTTTTTGTATAGATTTATACATGGTTACTGTTCAAGACTTTTTCCGGAAGTTCATAGAATTTCAGAACTCTCCCAATGAGAAGTCCCTTCAGGAGATAGTTAAACTCCTTGGTCAACTGGACCTGAGGAGGTTCAACTGGGTAAGAGACGTCTTTGAGAACATTCACGTTATGGCGAGGGGGAGTAAGACGGCCCTGATCTGGAGGGACATGAACACGGGCGAGGAAGCGAAGCTAAGCTATCACGAGCTGTCCTTGATGTCCAACAGAGTGCTGAACACGTTGAGGAAACACGGCCTGAAGAAGGGAGATGTGGTCTATCTAATGACCAAGGTTCACCCCATGCACTGGGCAGTGTTCTTGGCCGTAATTAAGGGAGGTTTCGTGATGGTTCCAAGTGCAACCAACCTAACTGTAACAGAGATGAAGTACAGGTTCTCGGACCTGAAGCCCAGTGCCATCATCTCTGACTCGTTGAGAGCCCCAGTGATGGAGGAGGCACTAGGCTCCCTAAAGGTCGAGAAATTCCTCATCGATGGGAAGAGGGAGACCTGGAATTCCCTGGAGGATGAATCCAGTAACGCGGAACCGGAGGATACCAGGGGTGAAGACGTGATAATAAACTACTTCACCTCAGGGACCACTGGGATGCCCAAGAGGGTTATCCACACAGCAGTGTCCTACCCTGTGGGATCGATCACCACAGCCTCCATAGTCGGCGTCAGGGAGAGCGACCTCCACTTGAACCTGAGTGCCACAGGATGGGCCAAGTTCGCGTGGAGCTCATTCTTCTCTCCCCTTCTAGTAGGGGCAACCGTGGTGGGAATAAATTATGAGGGAAAGCTGGACACTAGAAGATATCTGGGTGAGGTAGAGAACCTGGGAGTGACCAGCTTCTGTGCTCCTCCGACTGCCTGGAGGCAGTTCATTACCCTCGACCTTGATCAATTCAGGCTTGAGAGGTTAAGGTCAGTGGTCAGTGCTGGGGAACCCCTCAACCCTGAGGTCATAAAGATCTGGAAGGACAAGTTCAACCTTACCATAAGGGACTTCTACGGCCAGACTGAGACCACCGCAATGGTGGGGAACTTCCCCTTCCTCAGGGTGAAACCTGGGTCCATGGGTAAGCCACACCCCCTCTATGATATTAGACTTCTTGGCGATGAAGGCAAGGAGATTACGAAGCCCTATGAGGTGGGTCATATAACCGTGAAGTTGAACCCTAGGCCCATTGGTCTTTTCCTCGGGTATAGTGACGAGAGAAAGAACATGGAGTCCTTTAGGGAAGGATACTACTACACGGGTGACAAGGCGTACTTCGACGAGGAGGGATACTTCTACTTCGTGGGAAGGGGGGATGACGTAATAAAGACCTCAGACTACAGAGTAGGGCCATTTGAAGTGGAGAGCGCTCTTTTGGAACATCCCGCAGTTGCCGAGGCCGCAGTCGTTGGAGTCCCAGACCCTGTGAGATGGCAATTGGTGAAGGCATACATAGTCCTAAAGAAGGGATACACACCTAGCAAGGAGTTGGCAGAGGAAATAAGGGAGAAGATGAAAACCCTTCTCTCGCCTTACAAGATACCTAGGATTATCGAGTTTGTGGATGAACTTCCGAAGACTATTAGCGGCAAGATCAGGAGGGTTGAACTCAGGAAGAGGGAGGAGGAAAAGAGGAAGAAGGGGGAGGTGGGACAGAACGAGTACGTCTTCTGAGGTGAGGACGCACACGGCCCTTCACGTGATGAAGGGGGCCCTTCAAAATGTGCTTAACACCAAGATCACTTATTCAACATACGTTAAGGAAAATCACGGAAGAATATCTGTAATCATGGACAGGAAACCCACAGACCTAGAAATGGAGAACGTCATTCGTGATGCCAATAGGATTGTGAGTGAAGGGTTACCTATCCTAAGGGAAATAGTTCCCAGGAACGAGGCTGAGAAAATTTACGGTAACGATATTTACGACTACTTCCCTGTCCCCCCAGAGGTCAAGGAACTGGTTATCGTGAAGATTCCCGGATGGAACATAAACGCCTGCTCCAAGGACCACACCCAAACAACCAAGGAGGTGGGTATAATACGCCTAGATTACTGGAGATTCAGACAAGCTAAAAGACTTCTTGAGGTAGCCTTTGACGTTACATGAATCAACTAAAGGATGAAACAATGGAACTCATTGAATTTATCACTGGTAAATCCTCAATCTTACCTGAATACTCGAACAGTTCCTCCATGAATGGTACCTGAACCACTGTATTAAACCTGGTAAGATCAAGCTTGGGAAGCTTGTAGCTTGGAGGTACCATGTTAATAACCAGGGACCTCCCCCTCACGTTAAGGTTCTTTGACCATTTACTCCAAAGGTAATCATCGTAATCAAGGGTCATTTTCAGGTTTATCTCCAGCGAATCAGACACGTAAACCCAATAGGAGTGGGTGTGCGGATACTTACTCAGGTACATCCCTATCTCAAGGCTAAACTCGATCTCGCTAGGTTCTATCATGCCCCTGTTATCATATACTACATGATCGTGGGGAAGGGAAATAACTTCCCTATACTTCTCCCTCACCTCCGTAGCTATGTCTTCCCTTGAGAATTGTCTCACGTCCTCCACAAGTCTCGGTCCGTCACCGTAAAACTTGAGAATGTGGAGAACTCCCTTGTCCACGTTTAACGTTTTCAAGTAATCATGTTCCTCATTATCTATGATACTAGCCATGAGACCTTTTCCCTTAATTCCTGCTAACCATGAGATGTAACCTGTCATGTCCCTGTCCACAACTATAATTTTCTTTCCCAGGGAGAGAAGGAACCTCACTAGAAGGAGAGTGATCATCGACTTCCCAACTCCTCCTTTGGCCCCCAATACTACAATCCTCATACATGAAAATTAGATTGATGGTACAAAAGAATTTTGTAAGATTGGTGAAGTTAGTGTCTTTCAGGTCTGAAACAAGTCCATATAAGATTTCTCATCTGGGGGGGTGTTCGTTTAGTTACCGAAAGTCTACCCCATATTACTCTGCATATATACTGTAACTAGGGATGAGTTCATTAATGCGTGTTGTGCAATCATTGTATGACTCAGATAGAGGATGAGCTCGAATCTATTGCACGCAGATTTCCCTTCAGGTACATCGAGGTTAGGCATCATCAAATTTCATCAAGAGTAATTTCCCTTATGAACGGTGAGTTGCTCGGAGTTTACGACGAGATTGAGGGAGGGTACTCCGTTAGGTACTTCAATGATGCCCTCTTTTTCATGTCATCACAGAACCCGAACGACCTTGAACCCAGTCCGGAGAGGGTCGTGGGATGGTCAAGTGACTTTTTGGATAACGAACCTGAGAATGGAACCTACCAGGTAGAAGAGAAAACCCCGCTCTCCTCAATTTCCCTAGAGGAGAAGATTGCCCTCTTAAAGGACATATCCAAGGAGGTGTTATCTCAGAGGATAGAGTCAAAGCTTCACAACTTCGTTCTGACCTATTCCGAGAGCGTAGAGGAGAAGGAGATCCTAATCAATGGCTCCAGGATTGTGGGGCGAGTCCCTAGAATCCTCATCTCATACAACCTAGTTATGTCTGGGAACGGTAGAACCATTACGGCATGGCATGAGCTGGGGGAGAGTGGAGGACTGGAGAGATTGAAGGAACTCAAGGTGGGAACTCATCTCGTGGAAAGGGTCAAATCGCTAGATCTTATTCTCCAAAGGGGGAAAGGAATAACCACAGAAAGGAGGGACGTGGTTCTTAGTCCTATCCTGAGCGGAATTATGGCTCACGAATCGGTGGGACATCCCTTTGAGGCTGACCGTGTCCTGGGAAGGGAGTTTGCGCAGGCTGGGACCAGTTACCTGGCTACTATGAACTCAAGGAAAATTGGCAACCCTGCGGTGAACGTAGCAGACGATCCAACAATACAAAACAGCATGGGTTATTTCCTGGTAGACGACGAGGGAGTTAAGGCCAGAAGGAAGCTCCTAATAAGGGAGGGTGAGGTAAACGAGCTATTGCAGAATAGATTCACCGCTAAAAGGAGTAACGTTCCCGACAACGGATCCGCTAGGGCATCGAGCTTTGATAGGGAACCGCTAATTAGGATGTCCAACACGTTTTTCGTTCCAGGCGATATGAACTTCAGGGAGCTGATTGAGGATGTGAAAGAGGGGATATTCTTCAAGACCTACATGGAGTGGAACATAGATGACATGAGGATGGGTCAGAGATACATTGGACTTGAGGCCTACGAGATAAAACATGGGGAGGTTGGGGAACCGGTCCTTTTCCCTGTCCTTGAGGGAAAGACCACGGAGTTCCTCTCAGCTATTGACGGGGCAGACGACTCGTTGGAGTTTTACCCTGGCACTTGTGGTAAAGGAGATCCAGACCAAGGAATACCAGTCTCCATGGGTGGCCCAAACCTCAGGCTCAGGAACGTCATGGTTAAGGTGATTTAAATGAACGCGTACGCTGTACAGGAGATATCTAGTCAGACTCTAGTCATCAAGGTTGTGGAGAGCAAGATTGAGACCATTCAAAGGTTGAGGGACAAGTACTACAATGTGCTCCTGAGAAAGGGGAATAGGTTCACCGTGACCAAGGTCAGTTCCTTAGACAAGGTGAGCCTGGACAAGGCACTAGATCAGCTTCCCGAGTCCAGGATAGTTCCCACGGTGTTGGAGAGGTCAGGTAAATATTCCTTCTCCAAGGTTGATAAGGGGGTAGTGAACCTCTTTGAGGATTCCTCACGTCTCCTTCCCCTCCTCAACTCCAGGTACCCCCTATACGGCACTGTCACGGCCACCGTAATTACCAAGAGGCTCACCACAATTCACGGATTTGAGGGGGAGGAGAGTAGAACCTGGTTCCAGGGATATTTCAGGGCCAAGAACGGGGATTATAGCGGACAATGGGCGTTTGCCTCCTCCTTCTACGACGAGAGAAAGGTGAAGGACACGATCTCCAGGGCTGAGGAGTATGCCTCCATCACGGGAAAATACGAAATCTCAGACGGAAAGTATGACGTTGTACTCTCTCCTCTGGTCATGGGTAATCTCATGGCTACTGTGGCCTACTCTGCCTCAGGTTACAGTATAATGACAGGAAACAGCTTTCTCTCAACCCACAAGCCAGGTGATGTTGTGGCCAGCCAGAAATTCACGTTGATCGATAACCCCAAGGGAGACGAGTTAAATTCCTGGGAATTCGACGACGAGGCGGTGCCTACTAGGAAGACAACCATAGTGAACAAGGGGGTCTACACCAGTCCCCTCCTCAACATAGAGGTTGGGAAGATGCTTAATCAAGACACCACAGGAAACGCAGGTTGGGTCTACCCAAGGCCGTGGACTCTGGAGGTCCTTCCTGGAGAGATGTCAGAGAGCTCCCTGCTGGAGGGTAATGTGATCCTCTTCAACAACAACTGGTACACCAGGTTCCAGAACAGGGCTGAGGGACAGTTTTCGACCGTTGGGAGGGATGCAGTTGTGGTAATAAGGGGAGGTAAACCTGCAGGAGTGGCAGGAAGGGTGAGGATAGCTGACAAACTGGGAAAAATAATCTCCGGAATAAGGGAGCTTTCCAAGGAAAGATATCCTGTAGCTTGGTGGGACGCACCCTTACCTGGGGTTTACCCATTTGCCCTAGTCGAGGGAGTGAACTTAACCAGAGCTTAGTTGATTACGTAGAGCCTTTTTATCTATCTTATTAGTGGAAGTCTTCGGGAATTCCTTTACGAAGACGAACCTGTCTGGAATCCACCACTTCTGCAATTTCCCTTCCTCGACCTTAGTCAATAGGAACTGTCTTATCTCCTCTTCTTTTAGATCTCCCTTGGGAACAATGAATGCCACAGGTCTCTCTCCCCACTTCTCGTCTCTCATGCCCACAATGGCTACCTCTCCTACCTTAGGATGGGTGGAGATGATGTCCTCAAGTATAAGCGAGGGGATGAACTCGCCTCCGCTCTTTATGGCGTCCTTATCTCTGTCCACGATCCTGATGTATCCATACTTGTCCACAACCGCCAAGTCTCCAGTATGAAGCCATGAGTCCTTCCAGAGCTTTTCTGTCCTCTCAGGATCCTTATAATACGACCTCGTTAGCCAAGGCGCCCTGGCAATTATCTCGCCCACAGTCTTCTCGTCCCTAGGAACGTCATTTCCCTTCTCATCAACCACCCTTACCTGAGACAGGGGTATGGGTACTCCTGTCTTTATCTGCTGGAGGAACCTATCCTCCTCTGGCAACTTCTCCACCTCAGGTGTATAATAGGCCACGGTTAGTACAGGGGCTGTCTCGGACATCCCATATCCTACGGCAATGTTTATCCCCATCTTCCTAGCTGCATATGCCAGTCCAGTGGGCAAAGCCGACCCACCTATCATAACCTTCCAACCCTTAAACACCTCTGGATATTTGGACGCGTTGGGGTGAGATAGAATCATGTAAAGGATTGTGGGAACCATGGCTGAGAATGTCACATGTTCCTTTCTCATAAGCTCTATCTCCATCGCTGGGTCGTACCTACCAGGCAGAACATAATTTGCCCCCACAATCATTGTGACGTAGGGGAACCCCCACTGGTGAACGTGAAACATGGGAACGAGAATCATGAAGTTGTCGTCTTGTGACGACCGAAGTGGAGGCTTAGATGTGGTGAGTGCCACGCTCATGGAATGAAGAACCAGGTCCCTGTGCGTGAACCATACACCCTTCGGCTCACCTGTGGTACCAGAGGTATAGAAAACGGTCGCCTGCATGTCCTCCTTAATGTCCTGTGGAGGCAACCTTTCACCGCTCTCCTGGAGTTCCCAGAAATCGTGGGTAGGGAAACTGGTCTTAACCTTCTCTCTCTCATCTGAATATGTTATCACTCCCTTCAGCCCACTAAGAAAGGCCTTTCCCTTCTCGAGGAGCGGGGTAAACTCATCCCTGACAATGGCCCACTTATCCTCAGCGTGAAGCACTGTCTTGAGCATGACCTCAGGGGGATATCTAACGTTAACTGTGTGCAGGACAGCCCCTATCATGGGCACGGCGTAATATGCTGTCATATAAACGTCTGTGTCCCAGTCAACTACAGCCACCTTGTCACCCGGCTTCACGCCAATCTTAAGAAGCGATTGAGCGAAGGCTTCTACTCTCTCCCTAAACTTGGAAAATGTGTAACGCCTCCTATCCCTATACACGATCTCCTTGCTTGAGTACACGGTGGACCCGTAGTCGAGAAGCTTATCCACCGTTAAATTGTAGTTATAATATCCCATGCATATCATACCTTTTCTTAGCATTTAAGTTTAGTTATACATTTTTTCTATATGTAGTAAAACCCTGATTCTCTAGCTTGGAAAGGTGATATCTTACCTCCAGCTCTTGTATCAAAATTCACGAGCTAAATTTTATATTTTGCTCGATATATCTATACACGATCTAACTTGTTTCCTTTTGAAAACTTGCAGGATTTTGAAATAAAGATATCCGAAGATCATGAGCTGTTCAGGAGAACAGTGAGGGAATTTGCAGAGAAGGAGCTTCTTCCCAACGTTCAAAGAATAGAGAGGGAGAACTCTATCCCTGATGAAATCTACCAGAAGGCCTGGGAGATGGGCCTAATGGGTGTTGGAATTCCTGAGGCCTACGGTGGCCAGGGAGGAGACATGATGATGACCACCATAGCCAACGAGGAACTTTCAAGGGTGTCTCCAGCATTCATGGTAAGGATAGGAGCTAATCATCTTTTCACTACCCCTGTCCTAATCTTTGGAACCGAGGAACAGAAGAAGAAGTATATCCCACCAGTAGCTAGGGGTGAAGTTTTCGCCGCCCACGCCAATACTGAGCCTGGGGCAGGTAGTGACGTCGCCGGAATAAAGACAACTGCAAGGAAGGAAGGAAATAAGTGGATACTGAACGGGAGGAAGTACTTCATCACAGGGTCTGATAAGGCATCCTTCCTTGTGGTCTCAGCTAGGACAAGTCCTCCGCCCAGCAAGAAGGAGAGGTGGAAAGGGTTGACTTTCTTCATTGTGGAGAGGGACTGGCCCGGCGTTAAGATAGGATCTAAGATAAACGTTATGGGGCTTAGGGGAGAGCAACCCAACGAGGTAATACTGGACAACGTGGAAGTACCAGAGGAGAACGTCCTGGGAAAGGTGGATGAGGGCTTTAAGGTTGCGGTCACGACATACGATAGGGGCAGGGTTGGCGTAGCGGCCCAAGCCGTGGGAATTGCCCAGGGAGCATTCGAGAGGGCCTTCAATTACTCGCTACAAAGGCAGGCCTTTGAGAGGCCCCTAATCTCCTTTGAGGGGATAGCCTTTAAGCTGTCTGACATGTTGGCTCACCTTGAGTCAGCGAGGTTACTCACCTACTGGGCTGCAACCCTAGCTGAGAAAAACCACAACCTAGCAGTAACTGCGGCCTCGCTGGCAAAAATGATCGCTACTGAGGTAGCGGAACAGGTTTCTTCCCTGGCCATAAAGATACACGGTGGAGCAGGAGTAGAAGTTCAGACTGGAGTAGAACGTTACCTAAGGGACGCAATGATCACCACCATATACGAGGGAGCCAATGACATACAGAGGTTAATGGTAGCCAGGGATCTAGTAAGAAAACTTGTGGGGATAGACATACAACTTTCCTGAGGTCTTGATCTTGAAGGTAACCGTAATCGGATCAGGAGTAATGGGGCACGGCATTGCCGAACTTGCTGCCATTGCTGGTAACGAGGTTTGGATGAACGACATCTCGACGGAGATTCTGCAACAGGCAATGGAGAGGATAAAGTGGAGCCTCTCAAAACTGAGGGAATCTGGATCCCTCAAGGAAGGAGTTGAGCAGGTACTGGCGAGGATTCATCCTGAGACGGACCAGGCACAGGCCCTCAAAGGGTCTGATTTTGTAATAGAGGCGGTAAAGGAGGACCTTGAATTAAAGAGGTCTATTTTCCGAAACGCTGAGGCTCACGCATCTCCGTCTGCGGTGTTAGCTACGAACACCAGTTCCCTGCCAATTTCAGAGATAGCCTCTGTGTTGAAGTCGCCGCAGAGGGTAGTTGGAATGCACTTCTTCAACCCTCCAGTCCTGATGCCCCTTGTGGAGATTGTGAGGGGAAAGGACACATCCGACGACGTAGTGAAGGCCACAGCGGAGATGGCGAAATCAATGAACAAGGAGACCATAGTCGTGAAGGACGTTCCTGGATTCTTTGTGAACAGGGTACTTCTAAGGATAATGGAGGCTGGATGTTATCTGGTTGAGAAAGGTATCGCCTCGATTCAGGAGGTAGATTCGTCAGCCATAGAGGAACTAGGTTTCCCAATGGGCGTTTTCCTTCTTGCAGATTACACGGGACTCGACATAGGTTATAGCGTGTGGAAAGCCGTTATGGCGAGAGGCTTCAAGGCTTTCCCGTGTTCTTCCACAGAGAAGTTGGTGTCCCAAGGTAAACTTGGAGTCAAGTCAGGAAGCGGATATTACCAGTATCCATCCCCTGGAAAGTTCGTTAGGCCCACTCTTCCTTCAACCTCCAAGAAGCTGGGAAGATACCTCATATCACCCGCAGTCAACGAAGTGAGCTACCTTCTTAGGGAAGGCATAGTTGGGAAGGATGACGCTGAAAAGGGATGCGTTCTAGGCCTAGGGCTACCCAAGGGAATTCTCTCCTATGCAGATGAGATTGGGATTGATGTTGTGGTGAAGACCCTTGAGGAAATGAAGCAGACAAGTGGCATGGATCACTATTCCCCAGATCCCCTTCTGGTCTCCATGGTTAAGGAGGGCAAGTTGGGAAGGAAGAGTGGGCAGGGATTTCACACCTACGCTCACGAAGAGTCAAAGTACTCCACGATCCTCGTGAGGGTGGAACCACCACTAGCGTGGATAGTCCTAAACAGGCCCACTAGGTATAACGCAATCAACGGGGACATGATAAGGGAGATAAACCAGGCCCTAGACTCCTTAGAGGAGAGAGAGGACGTTAGGATTATTGCGATTACTGGGCAAGGGAGAGTGTTTAGTGCAGGGGCTGATGTAACTGAGTTCGGTTCCTTAACCCCAGTCAAGGCCATGATTGCATCTAGGAAGTTCCACGAAGTTTTCATGAAGATTCAGTTTCTGACCAAGCCAGTGATAGCAGTGATCAATGGTCTCGCCCTTGGAGGAGGGATGGAGCTAGCCCTTTCAGCAGATTTCAGGGTGGCATCTAAGACTGCGGAGATGGGACAGCCGGAGATAAACCTGGGCCTAATACCCGGTGGAGGAGGAACTCAACGCCTCTCTAGGTTGAGTGGAAGGAAAGGCCTAGAGCTCGTGTTAACGGGTAGAAGAGTAAAGGCTGAGGAAGCATATCAGCTGGGGATTGTGGAGTTCTTAGCTGAACCCGAAGAGTTGGAGTCTGAGGTAAGAAAATTGGCCAGCGCCATAGCCGAGAAATCCCCACTGGCAGTGGCCTCAGCGAAACTGGCCTATAAGCTGGGAGAGGAGACTCATATCTGGACAGGAACCTCCCTGGAGGCTAGCCTCTTCGGTCTCCTCTTCAGCACGAAGGACTTTGAGGAAGGGGTAAGGGCTTTCCTAGAGAGGAGGAAACCCAACTTTAGGGGAGAATAATGAGAGCTTTCGCTGCGGTACTCGAGAGGTTCTCAGAACCCCTAGTCTTGAGAGAGGCGGATGTGGGCGAGGGCCTCCCTGTCAAGGTTAAGGCTTCAGGAATGTGTGGGAGGGACCTGGTCATATGGAGGGGAGGATTCAGGAACCTGACGCCTCCCCTAATTCTCGGCCATGAGATTTACGGCGAGTATGAGGGAAACCCGGTGGGCGTATACGGTGTTGAGACTTGTGGGGAATGTAGGTACTGTAGAGCCGGGAAGGAGAACCTATGTGAGAACGCTAGATTCCTGGGAGAAGCTAGACCTGGAGGATATGCGGAAGTGGTTACGGTGAAAGAGGGGGGAATCTTCCCATTGCCCGATAGGGAATACGAGAAATACGCTGCAGGGGTATGTCCGCTGGCAACTGCCATACACTCCAGCAAGGTTGCGGGGGTCAAAAAGGGAGACACTGTACTCGTGACTGGAGCAGGCGGAGGAGTGGGAATACATACCATCCAGTACCTTAAGTCCTTGGGAGCTAGGGTAGTCTCTGTTACGTCTCCTTCTAAGAGCGAGATCGTGTCCAGATTTTCGGACCAGGTTATAACACAGAAGGACTTCTCCAAACAGGTTAAGGATGTTGACGTGGTTATTGAGCTAGTGGGTTCAGAGACCATAAATGAGAGTTTAAGAGCCCTGAGAAGGGAGGGAACCCTAGTCCTAGTGGGTAACGTGACAGGAAAGGAAATTTCCCTAGCCAGACCTGCCCTCACCATCATGAGGGAGCATAGAATAGTTGGGTCAGCGTCATACACGAGGGCTGAGGTAGGGGAGGCGGTCAAACTTATACATGAGGGGGTCGTGAAGCCTGTGTATAGAAAATATCATCTGAGAGAAGTTAATACAGCGCTGAAGGACTTAATGGAAGGGAGAGTGTTGGGAAGGGCGGTACTAGTTACAGGATGAGGAGATAAGTAGATGCGTAATCCTCGTTCACCATCAAACATGCAAGAACTTTCATCACCTTCCAAGAGAGTCTAACTTACTCACTCTCTCAACATCTAATCTCGAGAAAGGGATGAGACGGTGAGTAACTTTCCTCTACTTTTTGAGGAGAATACTTAAAAAAGTTATTAAACTAAGATTAGTCTATATGTAATATATCCCTCAGGCTCCCTTTTAGAGACGTCAAGCTTAACCCTCGAGCCAACCTTTATCTTCTCCCTAGGACCGTCCACCCATGCGGTCACATTTACGTCCCCAAACCTGGCTATCCCAACAACGTAATCAGGGTAGTGGGCAAATGAAGGAGGCTTCACTGAAATCACGGTGTACGTCAAAATTTCGCCTTCCCCCTGGATCTCCTTCCACTCTAGGTTTGAGGTTCTACACTTGGGGCAGTCATCCTGGGGCGGGAAATATACTGTTCCGCACTTTGAACATCTAGTGGCTAGGACCTTCCCCTTCTTAAGCTCATCAAAGAATTTCGATATTCTCTTTACCGGAATCTGATACCTGAGGTCAAGTTCCCTTACATCTGACCATAGGGGATTTCCTGTTTTCGGCTCAGGATAAATGGGTAGTCCCGTCATCTTGGTTAGCATGTCCAGTTGCTTTAGGACCTCAGCTATTTCCTTCTGCTTTGCATCCCTTACGTCTGATATCATAGTCCCGGCCTCCTTGTGGAGAAGAGAGTGACGTAGGCGTAATGACCTGTGCCACCTACGTTATGAGCCAAGGCTCTCCCATTCCTTATCTCAGCCTGCATTCCCTTGTTGGGGGCCCTATACAGTAGTTGTCTAGTTAAGGAGACTGCCATGCTAACCCCTGTGGCGCCTATTGGGTGTCCCTTGGCCTTGAGGCCTCCATCAACGTTAACTGGAATCCTCCCTCCTATGTAAGTCTGGTCCTCCCTAGCTAGGGTGAGGCCCTCGCCTCTCTTCGCGAACCTTAGGTCCTCATAGGCTATTATCTCAGCTATTGTGAAGCAATCGTGTACATCTGCAACATCAATTTCCTTCCAGGGAGAGTCGAGATTTATCTTTGCCCTCCTATAGGCCTGCTCCGCTGCCATCCTGGCCGCATCTATGGTAGTGAAGTCAGTCCTCCTGGATAGGTTAGCTGTCCCCGATCCGACCCCCTGAGCTTCAATCCAGACAGGCGAGTCAGTGTACTTGTTGGCTACCTCCTCAGAGGCTAGTATGACCGCTGCTGCCCCGTCCGTAATGGGGGAGGAGTCGAGTAACTTTAAGGGCCATGCCACAGGGCGGGACTTGAGGTATTCCTCCATGGTTATTTCCTTCTGGAAGTGGGCATAGGGATTCAGGGCTCCATAATGATGAGCCTTGATAGCAATCTTGCCTAGATCCTCCTCCTTGAGGCCGTATTTGTTCATGTATGCTGTGGCGTACAGGGCGTAGTATCCAGGGAAGGTCAGACCGAAGTTCTCAAACTCCCAGAAGTAGTTGCCGGCTCTTCCTATCATCTCGACTACGGTGGGATTTGGGGATTGATGCATCTGCTCGACCCCGATGGCCATAGCTAAATCTGCCTCACCTGACTTCACTGCCAAGTACGCGTCCCTAAGGGCGGCGCTCCCAGAAGCACACGCAGCTTCAACCCTCATGGTACCGCTGGGCGCTAGGTTACAGTATTCGCCAATAACCACAGCGGGGAGAGGTTCAGCACTCCAAGTTCCCACATTTCCCACAGAGAAGTATTGGATGTCCTTCTGTTCCACGTTAGCCTCTTCGAGGGCTTGTTTAACTGCCTCCCAGGCCAGCTCCTGAAGATTCACGTCAGTCCTAGAACCAAATTTGGAGTGGCCTGTTCCAATAATAGCTACATTGGTCATAGTAGGATAATGGTAATTGTAGATTTTAACTTAAATGGGGGTTTAAGGGGGCAGAAGTCCCCCATCCTTAAGAGAAAAGATACCCATCCTTAAGGTCGGAATAGTTCACATTGATACTTGAAGACCTGGTAGTTCAGGATGAGTTCACGCTATTTATGGTGGTTAAGAATCATAAAAACTGAATTTATCAGAATCACTCATTAAGATTCGCATCCCAAAGATTACGTGAGGTGGTCCTTGAACCACTGTAACTTTATTGTTAACCTGTGCATCATGTTGTCTGGTCTCCCTCTCCTTGCGTGTTCATGCCCGTCTCCCTGATATCTCACCAGCTTACTCTCGACTCCCCTAGATCTAAGGGCCACGTGAAACTGCTCCGCCTGTTCTATAGGGCATCTGTAATCCTCTTCCCCATGAATGAACATGGTGGGAGTACTTACTTTCCCAACGTAGTATATTGGGGACATTCTCATTAACTTCTCCATGTTTTCTGGATTCCAAGGATCGTCAACCCCTGACTCCACGGCATTGAACCAGAAGCCTATGTCACTCGTACCGCACATGCTAACTAGGTTCGAGATACCCCTCTCACTCACTGCAGCGGAAAAGATCTCAGAGTGAGTAATGATCCAGTTTGTCATGAAACCTCCGTAAGACCCTCCCGTGACTCCCATCCTCTTAGTCAGGTTAAACTGCCTCCTAGCATCCTCCACAAACTCCAGTAGTTCTGCCATGTCCCTTCCTCCCCAGTCCCCAACGCATCCCTTGGCGAACTCCTCTCCATAACCCTGGCTTCCTGTTGGGTTAGCGTAAATCACGTTGAAACCGTTTGAGGCGAAAAATTGAAACTCGATGAAGTAACCGTAACCGTAGGCCATATGTGGCCCACCGTGAATGAAGAGGATTGTGGGCTTATCTCCCGTGATGATGCCCCACCCCTCTATCTTGGAGCTAACCCTCACGGGCATGAGCCCTTTCACATTTGGGTTCGGATCGTATACCTCTCCACGGAACAGAAGGGAGGGCTTTTCAGGTGTCATGAAGGAGTAAACCAAGGAGTTCCCGTCGTAGTCAAATAACCTCACCACCTGTTTCCCTTCAGTCAACTTGTCAACCTTACTGTCGCTTATCCGGTACAGGTTTACCTCTCCTCCCATCTGGCCCAAGGTGATGACTTGGTCCTTGAGGAAAACTAGCCTTTCCTTAGCCCCATCAAAGACGTCTGTGAGGACCGTGGAACCGCACGTATTCCCGCACAAGTATCTTTCCCCTCTTTCAGGGAAGATCACCTCCCTCACTGCCCACGGAGACTTCCCCTTATCATGTCCTAGATACGCAACGTCCCCCTCAGAGTTCATGGCAACTGCAACTATCATACCGTCCTCCTTGGTTATCCTCCTGGTCTCTCCGGTCTCAAGATCAAGCTCGTAAAGGGCATTCAAGCCTAGATCATCGTCTGGTTGGGTAGTAGATACAACTACCCTCTTGCCGTTAGTGGAGAAGTCAGTAACGTCAAAATCTCCTCCCAGAACCTTGACCACGTCGTTGCCCTTCATGAGGTAGAGCGAAGTCCTTGTCCTCAGAAGCCCCCTTCCGTCAAACCTATACTTCCTCTTTTCCGTGATAAAGGGTGTGGAGGGAGCTTGCTTATCCAGAAGATCTTCTCCCAGGATGAGTAGGCCTTTCTCATGCTTTTCGAACTTGAGTATCTTACCCAGCTCCGCGACCTTTCTGGGTTCCCCATAGGGTGACTGAACCAGCAGTGTTGCTGAACCGTCATTCCTAACGTAATATAGATCTTCTCCCAGGAACCTAGGGAGGGAGACCTTGCCCTCTAGGATTGGTCTACGATTCAGGAAGATGGTCGTTAAGTAGGCATTGTCCTTTATCCAACTCTCACCGTGTATGAGTCCCTGGGGCTCAAGTTTGACTTCGGATATGACTTTCAAGGAATACGCTTCCTTGGGATCCATAAGGAGAGTAGGGGCTCAAGGTATTAAGCTGTTGGGGAATAACAAGAACTAGAACTAGATATAACGTGAAGACAAGGCCCACTAAGACTTCTCCTTGTTTGCCTTGGCCTTAGCCTCGTTCCTAAGCACATACTTCTGCATCTTACCCGTGGCGGTCATGGGTATGGGACCGAACTCCACAATCTTGGGACATTCGAAGTGAGCTAACCTCTCCTTGCAGAACTTTATCACCTCCTCCTCCGTGAGCTTGACTCCTTCCTGTAATTCTATCCTCGCAGTTACCACTTCTCCCCATTTCTCGTCTGGAGTACCATACACGGCTACTGCCTTCACGCCAGGGATCTCCATAAGGGTCTTCTCTACGAGAATGCTGGAAACCTTCTCGCCTCCTGTGTTGATCAGGTCCTTGAACCTATCCACTATCTCGATGTAACCGTCTGGGTGAACCACGGCAGCGTCTCCAGAGTGGAACCACCCATCCCTGAAAGACTCCGCGGTCTTCTCAGGGTTCTTATAATAGCCAAGAGCTACATTGTGACCCCTCATTACCACCTCGCCTATGGTCTTCCCATCCCAGGGAACAGGTTTGCCGTTAGCGTCAAACACGTCCATCTCAAAGCTCACGTATGGTATGCCCTGCCTTGCCTTGAGCTTGGCCTGTTCCTCCAGGGGAAGCGAGTCCCATTCCCTTCTCCACTCACAGATGGAGTGGGGCCCGTAGGTCTCTGTAAGACCATACACATGACACATGTAACCGCCAATCTCCTGCATTGCCTTCAAGGTAGCCGGGGCGGGAGCTGCGCCTGCCACTAACATGTGGACCCTGTTACTGAACTTAAGGTTGTTACGTTTCATGTAATCCGCTAGGTTCACATACACCGTGGGGGCAGCGCACATGTGGGTGACTTTCTCCTTCTCCACGAGCCTGTATATCAGAGGGTAATCCACCTTGTCTAGGCACACGTTGGTTGCTCCCACAGCGACCGTGGCCCAAGAGAAACCCCAGGACGCAGCATGGAACATTGGGAGGGTCCAGAGGTAAACCGAGTTGAGGTCCATCTGGTGTTCCAGTGCCTCGGCCATGGCGTTAAGGAAGGCACCCCTGTGATGATGCATTACCCCCTTGGGCAGACCCGTAGTGCCTGAGGTGTAGTAAAGCGTTATCATGGAGTATTCCTCCTTCACTGGGATAGGGAGAGGATCCCTCGACCCTCCCTTCACTAGCTCGCGATAGGTCATGCTCACCTCTTTCCGGGCTGTCTCGCTGGCACTGGGATTGTCTGGGTCCTCCAGGAGGATGATCTCGGCCTTGATCTGGTCCTTTACCTCCAGCAGTGAGTTCAAGTATGGCTCGTCCACCACAACGAACTTGGAGTCGGAGTGGTTGATAATGTAGGCCATCTCCTTAGGTGAGAGCCTGAAATTGATGGGGACTAGAACTCCGCCCGCGTATGGAACCCCAAAGAACGACTCGAGGAACTCTGGCCTGTTCCTTGAAATGAAGGAAAGTTTGTCTTCTCTCGAGAACCCTCTCCTCATCAGGGCACTGGCCTGAACCATGACGTTGTCGTAGAAGGTGGAATAGGTGTATCTACTGTCCCTGTAAACAACTGCCGTCTTGTCCTTGAAGTATTTCCCAGCTCTCTCAAGGAAGAGGAGAGGGGTTAGAACCGAGTACCAAGAACCTGTTGGATCTACTCCCTCGTAGTTGGGTATTTTGAATCCGCCCATCAATTAAAGAGAATGGTTATGGCTTAAAAACGTTGAGAGGGCTTGGACTTTAACCTTGTATCAGTACCGGATAACATAGGAGGTTGCACACCCCCACCTGCTTCGAAGTCATGGGGTTCCACCTCACGTTCCTTAGGTCTTTTCCAGAGATCACCACCGACATCAGACCCTGAAACTTAGGCAGTCGAAATTCTAACTCGAGCTCCTGCCCCATCCTCCAGGTCTTAGGCCTAATGGTCTCGATCCCACGAACGTAGTACGGCTCTGGAAGGACCATTGCAATAGGCTCCCCTAGATCGTAGGATCTCTTCTCAAGGTTTCTCTCACTTACCTCCGCCCTGAAGAGTGTAACCCTTTCAGGAATCATGTGAAAAACATTACCCTTTGTATGAAACATGTTGTCCTTAACTCGTGGAGGACTCTTCCATTGTATCCACGCAGAGACCATTGTGACATCCACGTAGACGTAATTTCGATCTCTAGCTAGACCCACATCGCCGTAATTGAAACACGGATCAAGGAGGGTGTCCCTATGTCCCCACCCGCTATCAGCATCCCTGTAAACCATGTCCATGATTATACCCCTAACGGCTTCCTCAACCATGCGCTCTGGATAATTCCTAAATTGAACGTAACCTATGGCTTCCTCAGAGTAGAAGTAATTTCCATGCATCGCGAAGTAATAGAATGGTGGGAGGCCCTGCCTATCATAGTGATTGAAAAGCCTCTCCCTGAGCATGTAATTGGCCCTGTATTGTGCGACCCCAGTGTTGGCATACCTGACCTCTGGAACTCCGTGTCTTCTCCTGAGTTCGTTAACTAGGCTAAGGATCTCACTAGGTAACAAATCACTCCTTCCTCGGAAGGGAGGGTACAAAGGGCTCCCTGGAGAACAAGGGCTCGCCGTTCACCAACTTCACCTCCACCAGGGAGCAGTCGTTGGGACAAGGGGTTTTCGAGTCTGGCGGTTTCACAAGTCTCCCCGAGGATAGATCGAACTCTGCCCCGTGAAAGGGGCACCTTATCACTTTTCCATTAACCTGGGAATTGGAGAGAGGTCTTCTTTTGTGAGGACAGCCAGCAAGCCAGATTCTCTCCTTCCCCTCATCCCTGAAGATCATCAGGGGGTAACCCTTTACCTCAAAAAACTCAATCTCCTTTGACATCCCGTTCACTCTGGCGGTATTTCCTGGAATAATATGTTTATGTCCAGACCCTTCTTCTTCGCCCTGAGGGAGGATATCATGTAGATGGCTATCCCTAGACCATATATTATAACGAGCGAGAGTATCGTCTCCAAGTTGATGGGTAATAGGACCGGGTTGTTCCACGTGTAGGCTAGGAGGAACAGGGTGAAGGCAAAAATCAGGCTACCCACTATAGTTACAAGGGGTATTCCAGCCACCTTGGTCTTATTGGGGAAGGTCCCCTCGTACACGTTCTTCCTAACATATGGCATTAATGCCGTGGAAAGGGCGAACACACCGTAGCCTATTTCAAACACCACGGTGACATCCACGAGAGATACTGGAGTATTATAAGCGTAAAGGAACAGACCTATGACACCCATTGCCCCCACCAGGAGCGTCGCCTTCACGGGTGCCCTCAACGTCTCGTTAACGTCAGCCATCCACTCTGGCATTATCCTGTCGAAGGACCAGGAGAAGAGATACCTCACAAGGCCTGTGACAAGGGGAGGATTACTGTAGAAGTTGGGCAACCATAGGGCCAAGAACATGATAAGGAAGAGCGGTAGGCTATGGGTTACAATGAAGGCGAAGAACGGGGTGAAGTCACCTATGCTCTGGAGATTCGAGTACACCGTATCGTTAACTCCTTGGTTACTGATGTAACTCCAAGATGTTAGGAAGTTGGAACCGAAGGCATGAAGGTTGAGGAAAGTGAACGTGGTGTAGTAAACGGCAATGATGAGTATGGCCACCACGGTAGCGTAAAGTACGTTCTTTCTCACCTGCTTCATCTCCCCAGCCCAGGATAGGGGCAGGTTATACCACGTGTAGTAATACCATATAACAGGAGCTGCCAGGAAGGTTGCGTAGAGGGGTGACTCGAACTTGAGCCCATTGCTGGTGGCGTCGCTTATCACCTGGTTGTACGCGTTGGGGATACCTGTCGTTGCTGAGAGAGCATGCGCAAAGGAAGATGGATTTATCTGAGCCAGAGCTACGAACATGATTATCGTAGAGAGGAACGTGATAATCCCTGCTCCCGTGACGAATCTCCACTGGGCCCTAGGGACTGAGGCTAGGATGGCCGAGATTATCACAATGATCAATCCCACCACGATGCTACCCTGGGTTCCAGAGAACCAGTTTCCTAGGTTTAGGAATTCCTGGTTATTGTAGGCGAGCCCTAACCCGGAAAACAGGTAACCAAACCACTGAGCCCCCAGATAACTGTAGTAGCCCAGTGAGAGACCGAACCCAATGAATAGCCCGAAGTAATTCACGAAGCCCACGAGCGGATGAACCGCCCTGCTGTTGAATACGTAGTCCCCACCTGCTCTGGGCATGGCTACTCCCGCTAGGTAAAAGAGGTAGGCCATACCAAGGGTGGGGGGCAGAGTCAGGAGAAATGCCATGGGCCAGTTGGCCCCAGGTGCTGTAAAAAGCCAGGTTAGGATTAAAATTGGAACTCCCCCGGTCACCAGTCCGAAAGTTGCAAACATAGAAGACCAAGGACTGACCTCCCTCACGAGACCGGAGGACTCCCTCAGGAAAAGGGTCTTTTTCTCTTCCATCTCTGCATGTGGTCAATGACCCTGAATTTTAAGCTTTACTACAACTAAACATTGATTCGTTAAAATTACATTTGCAACTGAACCTTAAAATATAAGAGAAGTAAATTCCCGCAGATGTAGAAAAGTAACAATCCATATAGGAAAGTAAAAGCAAGTATAAACAATAAAAATATAGGCTGAGATAACTCGATTAATTTATGAGAATCGTCATATCGTGTATGGACAGGAGATTAAACCAGTTTCTGGAGAAAAATTTTAACGATGGAAACACGATCTTCGTGCGAAATGCGGGGGCTAGCGTTAACTCCCTAAGAAATACCTTGGCATTGCTGAAAAGGGCAGACGAGATATTGCTATTGCCTCACACAGATTGCGGTGCCATGGGCGTGGTCGAGAAGGCGTTGAAGGGGGAGAAACTCCCTGCGGAGTTAGAGCCCTTGATATCTCCCTTCAGAAAGTACTTGGGCTACACCAAGGCTCAACTGGAGAAGGTAAACGTTGAGGTCCAGGAGAGTATCCTCAAGGGAGCGGTGAGGGCGAAGGTCAAGTCAGAACTCATAAGGACCGAGGAACTGAATGCGCCTGCATCGAGCGATAACGTCGCTCTGGTTATGCCTCCCTCAACCAGGAAGTACTCAGAGGTGATTTCGCCAGACATGATGTTCAGGACATACGTAATACAGACTGACAATGATGGCGACATAGATGTGTTAATCGCAAAGGAGTTCCTCAAGGTTAGGGATGTAAAGAGGATTAGCTAGAAGCCCGCAATTATGGTTTTTAATCATCGTTCGCTTCCTCATATTGACAAAGAGAACTTATGCGTGAAAATTTTTTAATAACTACATAAACAACGGTGAGGACACACTTTTCTTCAAGAGAAATCATCTAACAAGAAAAATGATAGTCTGAGCTCTGAACATAAATAAAATATGATATTAGCTTCTATTTCTTCGGCAAGTGAAGGTTAAATCCAAGCAGTAAGGAGCGAATTCCCCAAGAATTAGGGACAGTGTAGGGAACAATTGCTTCAATCCCATCCACAGACTGACTTTATATAACGTGACCGGACACGAGAAACTCTGAGATAACCTCAATGCACGCCTAGAATTTCCCCAAGTTCAAGGATTCCTCGAGACATTCCAAGTCCCAGCTTCACACCAGTCTCCAGTTCCTCCCTATTCACCACACCCTGAGATATTAGCCACTTGGCCTCCTCCACCGCCTCCCTCAAGAGCTCTCGAGGGTCAGGTCCGCTGGTAGCCTTAACCTCAGGTTTACCCTTGCTCCAGTCGTAAAACCCTTGACCTGATTTCCTTCCAAGCTTACCTGACTTCACCATCCCCTCTAGAACATCGCATTTGAACGGGAAACCTCTCCTCTCAGCCTCCTTCGAAATGTCGTAGTTCACGTCTAAACCCGTGTAGTCCAGGAGCATGATTAACCCCATGGGCATACCAAGTTCCTTAATGGCCACGTAATCGATCTCTTGTGGGGTATACTGCGTTAGGAGAGCGCAAGCGGAGGTGAAGAGCCTGAACAGTATCCTATTCACTACGAACCCAAACACGTCCTTCCTAACGGGGAGCGGATACTTTCCGAGAGACTTCACGATATCTAGGGCCTCTCTGAACCTCTCCTCAGACGTGTTATCTCCCCGTATCACCTCTACTAGTTTCATGAGAACTGGGGGATTGAAGAAGTGCATCCCAAGGAAACGCTCTGGATTCCTTACAGCCCTAGATAGCTCAGTGATGGGGAGGGAGCTAGTGTTGCTGGCGATGATCTCGTCGGTAAGGGGAGAGACCCTGCCTAAAACATCGCTCTTCACCTTCATGTCCTCGAACACCGCCTCGATTACAAGGTGATCCCTTGCGTCACTCAAATCCCTTGAGGTAAATATCCTCGACAGGACAAACTCCACGTCCTTCACGCTTCCCTTCTCCTGGAGCTTCTGAAGGGACCACCTTATACCCTCCATTCCCTTCTTGAGTGCCTCCTCCCTGACGTCGTAAAGGGTGACCTCGTGACCGGCCATGGCAAAGACCTGACCTATACCGCTACCCATGATCCCTGCTCCTACCACGAAGACCTTCACTTCAGGACCACCCTCTTGGACTTGCCCTCGAACCTGGGAAGGGTTCCAGGGGACACGAAGTCAACCTCGGGATTGACGAAGGTAACGTTCTTGATGTCCGTAACTATCCGCCTTCTAAGATCCTCGGAGGGAGAAGTAGTCTCCACGAGGAGAAGAAACTTCTGCGGGTCCTTAGTTATCACCATCTGATACTCCATGACCTCGGGCATCTTCATGAGTACCTCATTAACGGCCGTGGGATAAAGCTTCACCCCCTTGTAGAAAATGACGTCGTCTGACCTTCCCTTCATTATTGCGACCTTTGGGAAGGGGATGTCGTCGTCGCTCTCCACTAACCTGGTAATGTCCCTCGTTCTATACCTAATTAGTGGCATTCCCTCCCTGGTGAGGTGAGTGAAAACCATCTCTCCCTCCTCGCCCTCACCCACATTCTCTCCCGTGTCTGGATCTATTATCTCCACGAGGAAGTGATCAGTCCAGATATGCATGAACTCGTGATTGTCGTGTGGGCACTCCTGAGCTACCCCAGGACCTATAGCCTCGGTGAGCCCGTATATCTCCCTGGCACCTCCTCCCCTGCTTAGGAGACCTAGTTCCTTCTCTATTCTTCTCAACATCTCTGGGGTCATTGACTCTGCACCAGGTATTGCGAGCCTTAACGTCAGGTCCCTCTCCGGGTCAAGCCCTGCCTCCCTGACCTTCTCGGCTATTACCAGCTCATATGAGGGTGTTCCAGTGATTACTGTGGCCCTGAAGTCCTTTAACGTCTTGGCCAGTGCCTCTGTCCTCCCAGTGCTCCAAGGGATTACCTTTGCCCCTATCTTCTGTGCTCCCAAGTGAAGTCCCATTCCACCTGTGAATAGACCGTAGCCGTAAACGTTTGCAATTATGTCCTTCCGCGTGACGCCAGCTGTCCTGAGACTTCTCGCAACGAGGTTAGCCCACAACTCCACATCCGAGGAAGTGTAAGCCCCAACTGTGGGAACCCCAGTGGTCCCGCTGGTTATATGCCAACCCACTATTTCCTCGAAGTCCACCGTCATGAACTCGCCTCCGTATGGGTAGCCCTTCTCCCTCAGGTCGGTCTTAGTGGTGAAGGGTAACTTCCTCAGGTCCTCCTTAGTGCGAATGTCGTCGGGAGTCAGATTTCTCTCCTTAAAGATCCTCCTGTAGAAGGGACTCCTCTCGTAGGCCCTTCTCAACGCCCTCCTGAGCCTGAAGGCCTGCACGTTCTCGATCTCTTCCTTGGTTAAGGCCCTTGGGTCAGTCTCATCATACATCAAGGATCTCACCCACAACCCTCTTTCCATCAGTCACTAGATTCACGTGGGAGTTAACCCTTGGGGTGCCCTTGATCCAACACATCAGGTCAACTCCGTCATCAGTTCTAACTATTCCAATGACGTAATCCTCTTCACTCTCGTAGCCTTGCGGTTTAGCCTTCACCACGGTATAGGTCATGAGCTTTCCCCTGTTAGATAGTTTCACCCACTCAAGTTCGGAGGTGTAGCACGAGGTACAATCCCTTTGCGGGGGGTAATACAGTGTCCCGCACTTTCTGCACTTCGTGGCCCAGATCTCGTTTTTCCTCAGCCCCTCCCAGAACTTCTCATATCCCTTCTCAGGGACCGTATACCTCAACTGTAATGGAATTCCCTCCATGAAATCACCTCGAGAGAATACTTACGTAGGCGTAGTGTCCCGTCCCCCCTACGTTATGTGTCAGGGCCACGTAATTCTTGAACTGTTGTTGAACAGGACCTGCCTCCTCTCTCAGCTGCTTCGTTACCTCGTACATCATGGATAGACCCGTTGCGCCTAGCGGATGTCCCTTGGCCTTGAGTCCTCCAAAGAGGTTCACCGCAACTTTCCCTCCCTTCTCCGTTTGTCCCTCCCTCAGAAGGGTAGCTCCCCTACCCCTTTCCGCGAACCCAAGATCCTCATAGGCCATGATCTCGGCGATTGTGAAACAGTCGTGAACAGTTGCGTACTCCACGTCTCTTGGGGACCTCTTACTCTGGGAATACGCCATATTGGCGGCGTCCCTAGCTGCCCTCAAACTGGTCCACTCTCCCCTCCTCGCAATGCTCGAGGTGTCGCTACCGTAACCTATTCCCTCAACCCAGACTGGGGTATCCACCTTGAGCTCCCTTATCTTTTCCTCTGACGCGAATATCACGGCTGCTGCTCCATCACTTATGGGAGAGGAGTCCAGTAGCTTAATGGGCCACGATATTACCCTCGACTTCAACACGTCCTCTACGGTAACCCTGTTCCTGAGGTGGGCCTTCTCGTTCATTGAGGCGTATTTATGTGCCTTCACGGAGGCTAGGGCCATGTCCTCCTCGGTGGTTCCGTACATTGCCATGTGCCTTGTTGCGTAAAGGGCATAATACGCAGGGAAGGTTGTGCCATACATGTGAAACTCCCACTCGTAGTTTCCTCCCCTCCCGCCTATGGCTAGGGAGGTCTGAGTATCAACTTCGGTCATCTTATCGAAACCCACTGCGAGCACTACATCCACCATTCCTGACGCGATTGAGTTGATTGCAGTGAAAGCCGCAGCCGATCCGGTGGCACAAGCTGCCTCTACCCTTATGGGTGTCTTTCCCGTAAGGGAAGAGTACTCTGAGACTGGGGGAGCTGGATAGAGCTCCACTCCCCGATAGGCTGTGCTCCCTGCGACCACAAGATCTACATCCTTCTGCGTAATTCCAGCGTCCTGAAGGGCCTCCCCTATGGCCTCCCATGAGAGTTCCCTAACAGAAACATCATCCCTCTTCCCGAACTTGGACATCCCCACACCTACTATACCTACTCTCCTTCTCATCGAGTAAGTTTTACATTGGAACTATATATGTTTTCTTGATAATTTATATAACTTCAAAATCATGTGTGTTGATAATGTCTGTTTTTCTTTCATTTTATTACATAAAAATCACTTCTGATAAATTAAAGAGTTTTTCGCGCGGAAAAATTGCAGATGTATCTACAGCTTCTACGATCCCTCAATATCTTGTCGTGACTTAATGCGTTTGCTCCAAGTTTTATATATATCATTGAAAACCTATCTCAATGTCTCTAGTTCAGATTCGGGATCACGGACCCGTCTCAGTCATATCACTCTCTAGACCCGATAAGCTCAATGCCCTAAGCCTTGAACTTAGGTCTGAACTACTCGGCTCCCTCAGACGATTCAATTCAGACCCTGGAAAGCGCGTGGCAATCCTCACAGGAGAAGGGAAGGCCTTCTCCGTTGGCGCAGATCTTAGCTCCATATCCTCTGACTTGACCGAGGACCTTAGGTCGTCCTTTTACCCAATCCTCAGGGAGATCAGGTTCTCTTCCAAGATCTATATCTCAGCCGTCAACGGAGTCACGGCAGGTGCAGGGATAAGTCTGGCCCTGGCCTGCGACGTAAAGATAGCCTCACGGGGATCTAGGTTTGTCACTGCCTTCCACAACATTGGGCTAGCACCTGACACTGGACTGACCCTTATCCTAGCTAGGTTAGGTGGTACCAGATTCCTGGACAGGCTTCTACTGGGAGGTGAGATTATGGCTGAAGAGTTAGAGAGGGAGGGCATACTGAAGATATCCGATGATCCCTTGTCCGAAGCCCTGAAATTGGGCGAGGAGATTTCCACCGGACCCTTCAGGTCATACGTGGCGTCCAAGAAGCTGATAAACAGGGCACTGTATCACGACCTAGAGGAATACCTAGAGTACGAATCAGCGATGCAGGGTTACCTGGGAACCACGCAGGACTTTAAGGAAGGTGTAAAGGCCTTTCTCGAGAAGAGGAAACCTAGTTTCAGGGGTGAATGACATGAAAACTGTGATAGTTGAGAAGGGAGACGTGGGAATAATCAGATTGAACAGGCCAGAGAAACTGAACGCAATCAACATGGAAATGGTGTACGATCTGGTTGAGGCGCTCAACGAACTCAAGTCGCAGGCAAGGGCAGTAATCATAACAGGAAACGGTAAGGCGTTCTCTGCAGGGGCAGACGTAAAGGAGATGCTGGACATGTCCATAGAGCAAGTGACGAGGGAAGGTCACATGCCCCTATGGGACGCCCTTAGGGGATTCAAGAAACCTGTGATCGCTGCCCTTAATGGGGTAACCGCAGGTGGAGGACTGGAACTGGCAATGGCCTGCGACATGATAGTTGCGGGGGAAAGCGCCAGACTGGGACAGCCTGAGATCAACCTCGGCATAATACCCGGGGCAGGCGGAACGCAGAGGCTAACCAGAACCATAGGAAAGTATAGGGCAATGGAGATGGTGCTAACTGGAAAGCTCGTTACTGCGTGGGAGGCCTACAGGATGGGATTGGTAATCAAGGTTGTACCCGACGAAGCCCTCATTCCTGAGGCCATGAGGCTTGCAAGGGAAATAGCCGGTAAATCCGGTTTCGCCGTTGAGCTGGGGAAGGAGGCGGTGAACAGAGCCTTGGATACCCTACTTCAGCAAGGCCTGGACCTGGAGAGGAGGAACTTCTACGTCACTCTACTCTCCCAGGATGGGAGGGAGGGAATGAAGGCCTTCCTCGAGAAGAGGAAACCGGAGTGGAAGACTTAATCCCCGGCTTCATCCAAGTTTTTCCTGAACATTTAATGGGGTTAAAGAACATTTATATATTTCTGGGCTCTATATATTAACGTGATTTGATGTCCGAGATCGATTACTCTCTAGATCCCGTTTACCCTGAACCTAACGTTTACCCTCCCAGATGGAACTTTGACAATGAGAAGGCCTGGCAACTCTACAGGAGAGCCAAAAGGGAGCAGTGGGATGAGGAGGATATTAACTGGGATAGGGTCAGGGAAATCGCCTCAGGGCTAGACAGGAAGCAGAGGCTGGCAATCGCTTATTGGTGGTCGCTCTTGTCCAACTTCGATAACGCAACTCCCGTATTCGCCCACGCGGTGATCAAGGGGTTTGAGCACCACCTGGACACGGCGGTAAGGGGGATCCTGACGACAATTACCTATGATGAGAACAGACACAACATGGTGTGCGGTCTGGCAATAGACTCCATGATGAGAGGTTTTCCCTTCCAGTTCAAACCTCAGGACGAGCTTGAAAGGAAGGCCATGTTAAACGTGGAGTGGACGTGGTATAATGGAGCTAGGTACTGGAAGGCTTACCTAGAGGCTTACAAGAAGTACACGCTCGACGTTCTCTTCACCTCATTCATGATGGGGGAGGCAGCCGCAACCACAGTATTCACCACGATGTCGCGTGGGGCGAAGCTCGAGGAGTTCTCCAAGGCTTTCCGTAATACCGCAGTTGATGAGACGAGGCATTACGCCTTCACCCACCTGATCATGACTCAGGGAGCCTCAAGAATGAATGACGAGCAAAAGAAACTCGTGACCAAACAGGTCAGGGCAGGGTTCGTGTTCCTCTCCCTGATCACGTATAGGCCACCAAAGGAGTTTTGGAAGTTACCCCCATGGTTCGAGGAGGTCAACGAGAGGATGGAGGACTTAGCTAGGAGTGCAGGGTTCTATATCCCTGACCTAAAGGAAAAGAAGGAGGCCTGGAGGACTGCAGTGATAAGGGTTGGGTCAACTCTGGCTAGATACGGGGTGAAGATGCCTTCGTTCCCAGAACTTGGGATAACAGGGGAAGAGGTTGAGGTGTCGGAGGAGGACTTCGTCCCCATCTTCTAACTTGGCTTACGCCCTCTATTCATTCGTGAATGTTTGGATAATCCTTAAAAAATGATGAAGAAATAGAACGGTATGAAGGTAGCCTACGTTGTCCTGGTCGTGGTCGTGGGCTCGGTTTTCGCGGGCCTCGCCATACATCAGGAGCTGTTATCCTCTGGCTCTCCTCTAGGGAATCTCAAGGGGAGAACCTACTCGCTAGTGAACGGCTCTATAGCCCTTTACCTAAACCTTAACACGACAGAGATAAGTCCAGGACAGGGAATTCACATTGTCGCAATGATGTATTATAAGGGTAGTGAACCCCTTGTGATAAACTCCAGTTATTTCAACCTTCCCGCTCCCTATCCTTGCCAACAACCTCGTCCCATTGGCATTAACATCTTCAAGGGGTATTACACTGAAGCCAACATCTCTAAGGCTGAACCGTTATTGTTGTATGCACCGGGGGTATACAACTGTCCACTTATCTATTCAGCCACGCAGTATAAGCTCTTACCTTCGAGCGATTTGATGCAGTTAATTTACCAAGGAAAAGTTGTGGACACGATTCCTAACGAGTTCTCCTTCAACATAAGTGGGTACTGGATACCCAACAACAGTTCTACCTCCATTATTCCTCAAGGAAGCTTTACCACCTTCCAGCCAGGGATCTACACGGTGCAGGTAGTAGACTACTTTAACCAGTCTTTGCTAGGCTACTTCGTAGTCACATAATTAATAGCTACAAGATATTAACACTAAGTTAAAAATTTTTTGATTTTTGAGCTAAGGAAAGGCATGTGGACGTCCTGGGACACCAAATGCAGATGTCGTTGTAACCCAGGGAAAGAGCTAAACGAGTAACCCTGAAAGGTCGGAGCCCAGGACGGGCGTTCAACTTCACCTCATCTCGGAGTAGTCCTGCAGGTATCTCTTCGCTATCTTGTAGTGAACCTGGTCCACGAGTTGATCCCTCAACCTTATCGCCCCCTTCCCCTCCCTCATGGCCTTCTCGTAATTCTCCACCACTTCCCTATACCACTCCAATTCTTCCTTGGAGGGAGAGAACACCGAGTTGGCTATTTCCACCTGGCTGGGGTGAATCACCTGTTTTCCTGAGAAGCCCAGGCTCTTGGCCAACTGAGCCTCAGCCCTAAAACCCTCTGCATTTCTTAGGTCAAAGTAAACCTTATCCACGGGTTCCACGTCGTAGGCCCTGGCGGAAGTTACGACCCTCGTCATAACGTAAATGTTGCCCTCATATCCCTTGATTTCTCCTTGGGAGTGAAGAGCCAAGTCGGCTGCCCCGTAGGAAATTGCGACGACCCCGTCTGACCTAACCAGATCCTCTATTTCCGCTAGACCCCTCGGCGTCTCCACTATGGGTTCCAGCATCTTTCCAGTAACCTTGTGCACGAAATCCAGAGACCCCTCAGCCTTAGGGATTAGGATGACGTCAACGGGAAGATCCGAGACAAAAAGGAGATCCCTCAATCCATCTTTCGTGGTGAGCTGGTTGACCCTAACGCATAACTCCTTCTCCTTCCACGAGTAAGCTGAAAGCGACCTCCTGATTAGTTCCCTTGCCCTCTCCTTGTCATCTGGGGGAACCGAGTCCTCAAGATCGAATATGATAGAGTCTGCAGGTATTTCCAAGCTTTTCACTATCATGCGTTCATTTATCCCAGGAACGTAGAGCTGAGATCTGCGTTTCATAATCAAATATCAAAATCTACAATTAAATATTAACTTAGAGCTAGCCTTCCTTAGTTGCTTCAAGAATCTCTCCCACTAGCTCCTTTCCACTTACTTTCCAAGATGTTGTAATGATAACTCATAAAAATCTCGAGTTCAAACGAAGCTAATGAAAACAAAGCTATTGCTCCTTGCCATCCTTGTTGTGGTAATTGTGGTTTCTGTCACAACAATGGTGTTGCTCCTAACCTCCCTGACTAACGCCAGCGGAAAGTTCGTCTCAACTTCAGCCCTGGATAGCAAACTGGGTGGGAACTGGGTCGTAGTCAATGAAGGCAGAATAAGCGATCCCACAGGGGTATCTCCCATAATTGAGATGCTTTCCAATAGCTCCACAGAAACGTTATACTCGTCATATCACTCATCTAACGCCAATCTAACTATCCTGGTATTCCAGTACCAGTCAGCGTCTCACCTTCCAGAGGTTGTGAACTCCATAGCGAAAATCTATAGAGTCCTAAACTGGTCCATCAAGAACGTTACCGGTGAGGTGAACGGTATATGCGTGAGCTCGGCCCACTACCAGTACCTTTACGCATACTACAGGAACTACATAATCCTAGTCGTCCTGAACGGAACCGTGACACCCAGTGAATCCATGGAGATTGCGGTATTGCAACAGCAGGCTTTAGGTTGAACTAGCCTTGAGGTAAAAGACGTTCCCTATTCCCTTCACCCTGTTTATGACCTTCAGCGCGTCCTGATTCCAGTACCTATCTCCCTTAATGTCCAGCATCGTTCCTAGAACCTTGTCGTTTTCAACTAACGCTACCGCTAGCCAACCGCGACCTATGGACGCGGAGGTTACGAGGGTAAGACCGTCATATCTGAAGATCTCTGGGTAAAGACCGTCAGTAGGCAACTGCTTTATCACCTTGTCAAAGACAGAGTATAGAAACGCAACGAAACCCATGTCCTTCATCATCTCAGGTATCCTCTCGCGTTTTGTCAACGCCTCAAGGTAATTTTTATTCATGATGGGATCTCCCAGCTTAAGCATCACAAAGGAAACATAGTCTCCCATGTTGTAGATGTCATACCTGCAATTCATGAGTTTCGCGACCTCTGGAAGCGTCACATCAACGGCCGCAGGATGATCCACTAATATCTCCAATTCCTCCCCTGGTTTCATCTTGGTTAACTCCTTCTTTGCTGCAATCTCAGGAATAGGACATTGCTCCCCCCTAACGTCAAGATGCCTCCTGACAAAGGGTTTCATCATCATGATTAATCCCAGGGGCTCCTGAGATCTTCCCTTCCCAGCCTTACAGATGGATTCGGCGTATTCATTAAGGTTCCTGGAAATTCCCTCCTCTAGGGAAGACTTCACCATTTCATTCGACGCCTCCACCCTGATCCTTACCTTGACGCTGTCTCCCTCAACGAATTCCAAGTGAACCATGAATTTACCCTGCTCCTCGTACATTTCCAGAGAGTTTCTCCCAACCTTTACCAAAACGGGGAATGAGATCTTGCCCAACTTTAACTTGGCAGAGTAACCCCAACTCAATCTCCTAACGTCGGATAGCATGTAGAGCCTATGATACTTCTCCACATCTAGGAGTTGCTGGAACCCCCTCACCCTCAACACAACTGAAGTTTCCACATGATTAATTAGTTTTTCAGATATATAAGTATTTTTTATTTTCAATTTAAGGTTAGCCTCAGGGCACTTCTTACATCACTGGAAAGCCCTTGAAGACTCGTCATCTTCCATGAACGTATGAATGATTTATCATTTATTCTGTTGATATTCAAAACATTTATAAATTAGCAAATAATCATAAAAAGTATGGTCAAGAAAGATTCGTGTGGTTGCGTTGTAGAGAGGAAGTATGCTTCAGACTTCCTCGTGAGAAGGTTTTACGCCCTGAACGGGGAAAGGGGCTTTAGACTAGTAACTAGGGTTAACCTGGATGGTCAGAGATGGTTTGAGATTTACAGGAGGGGAGAGGAGGTAAGGTACAAATCCTCAGAGTGCCCTCTTGTTATCATAGGTTTGGAGGCACTTCTAGAGGCTATGGAGGATGGAGTCACTCCTGAGAACTGGAGGGAGGTCCTGGGAAGGGTAAAGGGGTTGCAGGTTAACCATGTCCTTGAGAAGTTAGCTGAGGAGCTAGCTAAGGTGATGGAAGTTGAAAAGAGTAGCCTACATAGTTGAGTCCAACCTTGGCTCCTACATCCTCGGTCAGATGATAGTGCCTCAACTCGAGGAAGGTAGACACGGAGTCGAGGTTAAGGGAATGTTTTTCATTCACGACAACGTTTACATTCCCATGAAGGAAAATCCCCTAGGACAAAGGCTTGAGGAGCTCTCAAAGAGGGGAATATACCTTCAGGCTTGCGATCAATGTGTGTATATGAGGAATATAGCCGATAAACTGATCCCCTCCTGCAAGATAGGATGTTTCCCAGACTTTTACAAGGCGGTTATAGACGACGTTGACCTAGTTATAACTATTTAATAAAAAATAAAGCAAAAGATAGAAACTAGTTATAAATACGCTATTTTTAAAAGATGCTTCACTTGCTTTTATATGAGAGAGTATGAACTATAAGGCGTTATTAATAGCTGGAATAGTTGTGATACTTCTTGTGGGAATAGGTGCAGCTTATATCATGATGAGAAGTAACACCAGCGGTCCCTCCACGTCCACCACGTCTCCTACAACGACCACTACCACCACGACAACCAACACCAGTACCTCAACCACGACCTCAACTCCAAATAACAACTTCTACTTCTTGGCCCTTACGCAAAAGGGGATAGCTCAAGTTCTCAACCCCTTCAGCAGCAGTCAGAGTTTTCTTGGCTTCCAGAGAGTAGAGAATATATCCACTAGTGTGCCCACACAGGTATATTACTGGGAAGAGGTACCTGTTGGAGCATCCATAAAGTACATGTTTATGCCCTTGAATAACGGTACTGTCTTCATTATAAACACGACCAACTTCAAGGTAGTTAAAACTTTACAGGTTGGATCTTCCACAGGTTTCATTGGAGTTGCAATTTCCCCTAACGGTGACTATGCGGCCATAGCTGATGGACCCTCAGGCGAAGTTCTAGTTATTAACATGCAGACGCTTCAGACAGTGTGGAGTGTCAAGTTCCTTTCTCCAACAGGTAAGACGTACTATCCTTGTGACGTCAGATGGACTCCAGATGGGAGCGAACTTCTCATACCCATGAGGTTCAATAACAGCATCGATATCATCAGCGCGAGTAACGGCTCAGTTCTGCTGGTGAAGCCCACGAGCCTAGGTTCACAACCCTACATGTTGAGCCCCAACGAACAGGGTACAATGGTTGCGGTAGAGTTTGCTGGGAATGACTCTGTGGGATTCTACTCCTTGCCCAACCTTCAGCTACTCGGGATGGTCCAGATGCCCAAGGGATTAACTGCACAGAGAGGCGTTTTCACCCCCAACGGTCAATACTACTTAGAGGCGCCAAGCAATAACGACACAGTGGTTGTCATATCTACGTCCAACTTCCAGATAGTTAAGGAGATCGCTCTTCCACAAATCTCTCCCGCAGGTTTAGCGGATATAGAGATCACGCCTGGCGGGAGTTACGCATATGTAGTGATTCACGGAAGCGTTAGCGCTGGAGGTATGATAGTTTTGATCTCCTTGTCCACCCTTTCAGTGTCCTATACTCTACCCCTAACAACTGCTCCCGCGATTGTAATACCAATAAGCCAGAGCATGGGAACCTACCTTGTGGATCAGGTAATGTTACCTCCTGTCACAGGATTGCATTGCTAAGGTGTCGTTATGAGACCAATCAACCCTTTTTTCTACGTCTTTCTATTTTTTAATGCGACTGTATTTTTGCCCATTGTAATAAACGGTATTAGAATTGTGAGTCTATGGTATTCTCCGCTTGCAGATACGGGGCAAATTACCTTTGTTAAGCCCTTTCTCGTGTTCGTGATTGCATATCTTGCGGTCTCGGTTATTGTGGGAGTTAGTCTATACAAATCAAGGAGAGGAAGATTCATCCTGGTTCATGGACCCATGAGGCTGAGGGCTGTTCTAAGGGCCACGCTCAAGGATAGTGTTGGTAGGGCCATGATAGCTGTGTTTGTACCGGCTTATTACCTGAGCTTCCTGGTGGTGTCTGGCCTCCTCCTTATCCCTAACCTGAACGTTAGTTCCTACTTCATGGGGCTTACTGCAATTACCTACCAGGGAGAGGGTATACCCATGCTTGGAGATCTAGTGCTGAATGTCCCTCTCTTGCTCTTAGGAGTACTCAACGACGTCGTCCTTACTTTATCCCTCATTTTCTCGTATTACGTGATGTCACTCCTTTATGTTTCCAGTTCCGCCATGAAATGGGCGGCTCCCAAGTCTCTTCGCATGGGAACTCTAAATACCACTGCAGGTTTCCTAACCGCTTCCATACCGTCTATCGGGACAATTGCGGGGATATGTTGCCTCTCTCCCACAGCAATGAACTCGCTACTTTACCTGCTTTCGGGCTCATACCCCGCCCTGACCAAGGGGATTACCTGGAAGTATGGGGCTTTTATAGCTGGGGCATGGACTGGGGGAATTCTTCAGGCTATACTCTTGCTCTCGCCTACAATCGCGGGAATGATCCTTCTAGGCGTGGGAATATGGCAGATAACAGTTATATCCTCTCAACTGGTTAAGAGGTCGATAGGTATTGAAGTCCCTCAGAAATGAGTCCAGCCTCGAGAGACTTATCCTAAGGCTTGCTGTAGCCTCTATCTGGCTCGATGCTGGAGTTTTCAACAAGCTTCTGAACCCAGGTTTCCTTAACCCAGGTTCCACGTCATACATAGGCTTCACTGTGCAGTATCTGGCCGAGGGCTCCCCAATCAGGGGGTTCCTATATGCAGTCGTATTTCCACACATCTACACCGTGGGAGTTCTAGTGATGATAGGGGAAATAAGCTTCGGCGTCCTCACCCTTCTAGGTCTCATGTCTAGACTAGCAAGCACAGTCGCCCTCTACACCAACCTCATCTATTTCCTTTCAGCCTACTGGACAGGAACAGAGGAGTATGGAATTAATCTTCTCCTAATGCTCCTCAACCTCTACCTGATCGTGAGGGGACCTGGTCAGTTATCGTTAGACTCGGCGCTTTCAACCCGATTCAAGGTCCTTCAGAACCCTACACCGTGGGCCGTAGCTGGTACGGTCATTTACGTGATCGTGATACTTTATCTGCTAATTTACTAAATTTTTACTCTATTTAAAAAACCGTTTAAAAAAGAGCATAACTTAAAAGAATCCCAGGGTAAATGATCTTGGTGATGTAATGTCTTCCGAGCCCCTAAAGGTGAAGGAACCGGACGATCAACTTGATGTCATCGGCGAGTCCTGCCCCGTGCCAGAGATGATGGCCAGTAAGAAGTTAAAGAAGATGAAGCCCGGTCAGGTCCTCGAGGTCATCACGGACCACCAACCTGCAGTAGACGTAACGTTGCCGTCCCTTTGCAAGAATATGGGTTATCCATATCTCGTGTTGAAGGACGGCGATGTTTACAGGTTTAGAATACTAAAGGTGGGATAGGGTTGGCAACTCCCTCAATGATTCTTCAACCTGTTTTTTCTGAGTCTTGGGCTCTCATATTTGGATTGTTTGGGTTAAGCGGATTTATCTTGGGCTGGGTCGCCCAAAGGGGGAACTATTGCTTTGTGAACGCGATGACGTCGATCTTTACGACAAAGAGCTTCGAGAGATTTGGGGCACTTCTCATCCTTTTTGGTCTCACTGCCCTGGGAACTGGACTTCTCGTTGCCTTTGGACTAATTCCTCCCGTAGATCAATACTTCAATAACTACTTTGCAGGATGGTACATACTGGTCGGATCATTCATATTCGGCTTTGGTGCAGCACTGGCTGGTGGATGCAACCTTTCCATGCTATACAGGGCCAGTAGCGGTTACGTCCAGAACTGGATTGAGCTATTTGGAATGATGATCGGAACTTACATTTTCGCAGTTGCAATCTGGCCCTTCCAGTCCTATACAATGCAGAGCGGGATTCTCTCCACTAGCTCTGGCGGATACGTAGAGTATTTGCCTTACGTCCTATTCCATTCCGTCTCCAACATGTCAGTTTACATTACCACAATGATAGTGGCGCTTCCGCTTCTTTTCTTAGGGATTTATCTGCAAATGAGAACGAGAAGCAAGTGGGATAAGTCAGTGAGCATGAAGGGACCTGGTCTAAGTGCGGTTGGAATGAAGGCACTACCAGGTTTACCAGGCCCCTCTTCACCATCAATCCCCTCTGGACTTAGGCTGAAGCAGGAGGCTAAGGACATGCTCCTTCTTAGGAAGCCCTACGGAACCAATCTCTCCACCGTGATATTAGCACTGGACATGATCTTCGTCTTCATCGTTGGTGCTGGGTACACGTTTAACTACCTGGTAATTACCTCGTCAGACGGGGGAAGATTCTTCGAATACATCCTCATGCCCTTGGGAATCAACCTATTTACCAACACCCCATGGTTCAACAGTTCCTTGCCAATTGTTGACCCTAGTACCTTAATGGTGGTAATGCTTTGCGTGGGGGCATTTTCTGCCTCATTCCTGAGCGGAGACTTCAAGATCAGGATACCCAAGGACAGGAAGAGGTTAATCATAGGTTTCGTGGGTGGAATGCTCGTGGGAATAGGTGTAAGAATGGCCCTAGGATGCAACGTTGGATTAATGTGGACAAACTTTGGACAGTTAGGATATGACGGCTACATTTTCCTAGGTGGAATGCTCGCGGGGATATACCTCGCAGTCAAGGTGCAGGAGAAACTTTAGGGTGAGAAAATGGAGGAAATGGAGAAATCTAAACCTAAGGCTAAACCCTATCCCGTGAGGAGGGTAATAGGACCTCTAGTCCTCTCACTGTTCGCAATAGCGTGGTATCAATTCAGCAAGATTTACTTAACAGGAGCGGACAACATTGCACTGAACCAGGCCAACTTCCTTGTTTACGTTCCACCAGACCAATTGCAGGGTTACCTCGAGGCTACGACGTGGATCTGTTACACCGTGGTATATGTTGGGTTAATCATGTTTTGGGTTTCCCTGGTGAAATATGTGCAGTCCAAGGAGGTTGGATCATGACTGAAATGTACTCCTTCATGATGATCTCAGGCGAGCACGAAAAGATGATGATGGGAGTGATCACTGCTATTGGTTACGCCTCCAGTGGAAACAAGATATACATGTTCTTCACAATGGACGCGCTTAGGGCGCTCACTGCGGAGTCGGAGAAGATAGCCCTCAACGGGACTAAGACGCTAAAGTATTACCTAGATAACCTAGTGGAACTGGCTGGGGAGGATCTCGAGATAACGGCCTGTGAGTTTGGAATGAGGGTCAAGGGTATACACGAGGACCAGTTCGTGTACAAGGTCAAGGTTGGAGGAGTTTCAGAATTCGCCCTGAAGAGTTCCCAATCAAAAGCCACGCTTATTTTTTAGGACAATGAACTTGATACATGAACCTTAGAACATTCGTGTTGGGCCCCCTTCGCACAAACTGTTACCTTATTTGGGATAAGGAAGAGGCCCTAGTAATTGACCCTGGTGGAGATCCCTCCGAGGTCATCGCTTTTCTGAGAGGAAGTGGCCTGAGGCTCAAGTACATAGTTTCAACCCACGGTCACTTTGACCATGTGCTGGGCGTGAAACCCTTGAAGAGAATTGGGGCCAAGTTCTTGATCAACTTCAAGGATGTGGATTTAATGCCCCTCTACTACGACTGGAGAGAACTTCCACCAGAGCCAGATGACGAACTTAAGGACGGAACGGAGATTAGGGTAGGCGATCTTACCTTGATGGGAATATCCACACCGGGTCACACCATGGGGAGTACCTCAATTCTTGTGGGGCAATCCCTGTTCACTGGGGATACCCTATTCAAGGGAACCGTCGGGAGATATGATCTTGGTGGCGATAGGGATACGCTGAGAGTTACTCTTGAAAAGATCAAAACCATGAACGTTGTGGACGTGTTCCCAGGACACGGAGACAGGACCACATTACAGGATGAAGTTAGATCCAATCCCTTCCTGAATGGGGTTCTAGGTCCGGACGACTGGTGACGTGTAAACGTCGTTAAGACGACTTCCTATTCGGCCTAGAACCGCATCAGCTGTACATTTTAAACGTTCACTATATAACTTGCAGTGAACAATTAATTTTTCTACATATAATATTACTATTCCCCGTCCTCTATCTAGGGCTACACACCTTGATGAACGTTAATAGACTACTACTTGAGTACTATGATAATTAACAGTTAACGGCTATTATTAGGATCTATTATAGTAATAGTTATATAGAAATAACACTAGAACTTATCCTATGGATAAAGAAGAACTGCTCACCCGACTTCTAGTGGAGCATGGAATGCCTACCAGAGGCTTTGAAAGTATAGAAAGGGGTATAAGGATAAGGTTCATGGACAACAGCTACGTAGATATCATGGATTCTGGTGTCACCCTGTTATATATAGCTAGGAGAATTGGATGTGAGAGGGTTCTAGAACTGAGGGATAGAATCAAGGAATATCTCACCAGATTGTCCTCTCTAAACGTGATTGCCGGTATAGAGGTATTAAGCGAGGGGTGTTATCTTGCACTTCTTCGAAAGCTAGATTTCAAAATTTCAATGGAAGATCCTAATGAACAGGATCTATCCAAGATATGGGTCGAGTACGTGAGAACATTAAAATTATTGCCTTTGATTACTGGAACGAGGATGAGTTAATCGTAAGTGGTTCTAGCCTGTTCCCTCATGAATGATAGCAAGTAATAGGGTCCACCTGCATTTCTCCCGGTCCACCCTGAATCCTTCCATCCTCCAAAGGGTTGAACTCCAGGCATGGCACCCGTGGTCGAACCGGACTCCCTATTCGCGTAAGTTACCCCTGCCTCAACGTTCTTGAAGAAGTACTCTACCTCTTCCGTGTCCTGCGAGAATATGCCTGCCGTAAGACCATAATCTACATCATTAACAAGCCTTATGGCCTCCTTCAGGTTTTGGACTTCCTTCACTAGGACTATGGGGACGAAGAGTTCAGTCCTCCACAGGGAACTGGTGTAGGGGAGATCCACGATTATGGTGGGCTCCACCAGATAACTTCGCGTGTCCTCCCTAACTCTCCCGCCAGTGATGACTCTGCCACCCTCGGATATGGCTTGATCCACATACCTTCTAAACTTGTCCACCGCTCCCTTGTTAATTAGGGGTCCCAGGAACGTTGACTTCTGCCTAGGATCCCCTACCTGTGCCGTCTCGGTGCGAGCCTTGAACCTAGCCAAGAATTCCTGATAAATTGGGCTCTCCACGAAAACCCTCGAGGTCGCACTGCACTTCTGACCTCCAAATCCGAAGGCTCCCCTAAATGTTCCCTCAACTGCCTTCCTTAGGTCTGCCTTCGCTGTGATGACAGTGGCGTTCTTTCCTCCGAGTTCCAGCACGGCTGGCCTGGGCTTCACGTTTATGAACTGCTTCAGAAGCCTATGTCCCACCTCCCTTGAACCCGTGAAGGCGAACCCTGCTATGTCAAGGTTTTCCTCCATGACTTTGGAAACCACCTCGCCTGGAGAAGTTACGTAGTTCACCACCTCTGCTGGGAAGCCAGCTCTCCTTAACGTAGTCACAAGCTTGTACGCTGAGAGCGGTGTGTCAGAGGAAGGCTTAACCACGACGGTATTTCCAGTGATCAGGGCACCTAGGGTCATGGTTGCAGTTATGGCCAGCGGGAAATTGAAGGGAGAAATTATCAACCAAGGACCGTAGGGCCTCATAACAGAGATCCCGTGTTCTCCCTTGACTATCCTGCCCTCCATCTCCCGGGTATAACCCCTGTTCTCCTCAAGGAGTTGAGCGTAATAGTTGAAGTAGTCTATCGTTTCATCAACCTCAGCAACGGCCTCATATCTGTTTTTACCATTCTCAAAGGTGATCGTTGCTGCCAGCTCGTACTTCATTCTCCTGAGCTCGTTGGCAGCCTTGACCGTGAGCTCAACCCTGTCCCTCCAATCTGAGTCCTTCCAATCCCTATAGGATTCCCTAGCCACCTTTATGGCGCTTCTCAAGAGTTCCCCATCATCTCTCTGGAAAACTCCTAAGGTGAGAGAAGTGTCTACTGGCGATCTAACGTTAAACTTAGAGGGAGTCCTTAACTCCTTGTCTCCTATGAGGATTGGATATTCCTGCCCTAGCTGTTCCTCAACTCTCCTTATCCCTTCGTCCACCAGCTTGTGAAACTCTTCCTCCCTATTCTCCTGTAAATAGCGTTGATAGGTTCTCTCATTTACAAATGGCATATTATAGTATCCGCCCTAAAATAATAAAGTTGTAACTCCTTTTGGGAGTTCTACTAGAGAAGAGCAACGAATCCCCTTTTATTCCTGGATCATGAATACATCATGTGGTTGTGAAGGAAATTATTTACAAGCATATTGTTGATGACGAGTTTAAGCAACCGTATGAAGGTGAGTATTGGCCTTCCCAAATCTGGAATTGCCTGAGGAAGCAGTACTATGATAGGACTTCGCCTGTTCTTTCTGGAATTGATTCAGCGAGGTTTACTGTCCTGGGAGAGGCGCTTCACGATCTCGTAGCTGAGATACTGAAGAAGGAGGATAGCGTGAAGGTCACCAGTGAACTGCCCTTAAGGATTCCTCACCCGACTAACCACGAAATAGTCATCTCCGGCAGAGCTGACGACCTCATCGTAATTGAATTCACGAAGGAGAGGTACCTTGTGGAGGTGAAAAGTGTGGATAACCTTCAGCATAAGGTGAGAAATGGGTACTTACCACGGCTTGAACATAGGGCTCAACTCAATCTCTACATGAAGGCTTTTCCCAAGTCGAAGGGAGTTCTCCTCTACGTGGATAGGTCCAACTTCGAAATGGAGGAGTTTATCCTCGATTTCGATGAGCAACTCTATCTGAAAACAATGGAGAGAGCTGAACTGCTTCATAGGGCCATCAAGGAGAGGAAAGTTCCAGAACCTGAGGCTAAGTTAAGGGATGATATGAGGTGGCAGTGTGATTTTTGCCTGTATAGGGCCAAATGTGATAAGGATAGTTAACCTTGAGACTTGATCAAATCGCTGTAAACTCCAGAGTTAGAACATTTGCACATACAGTCTCGGTAATCAACTTTGGGATCATCATCACAGGAAGGCCTCTACTACGAACTTAATCATTGCCTTCCATACTCTTTGTCTCTCACTAGGAGCTATCTCCTTATGAGACCATATATTAGTATGCCAAGTCCCACAAAGAACACTACAACGCCCAGAATGAACGCCAGTCCTCCAGCTTCTATGGAGGAGTTCAACTGGGTCATAACAAGGGTTACCTGCATAGGGGTAGTGGAGTTATCTTCAACATATACACTTGGGGAAGTTCCGTTGATGAGTAGGGCCTCGACGTTTTTGGACGATGATGTAGTGATGACATTGCCCGTAATCTTCACTTTCGGTGGTAACGATGTATTATAACCTATGCTCACGCTGTTGACCCCACTCTTAAGGGAGAAGGTCTTCCCTTGACCTGGCGACAGTGAAACCTGGGTTATCAGAATCCCAGACTTGGCTAGATAGAATCCCCCAACCGCTATCCCTAGTCCGATTAAAAGAATTATAACCCCCACGATAACTACGTTTCTTCTCATGAGGTAATTTATTAACCGTTATATAAAATCTTGAGCCAAAGAGTGATAGGAAAAATTAACTTATGGTGAAATTAGCCACTGCCATAGACTTCTGACTGATCGCTGGTGTGTACAACTTGACGTAGTAAGTTCCTGGGCTGAGGTGCATTGGAAGAAGTAGTTGGAACTGGGCCTCGCTTCCGAGAACTATGGCAAACCCTGTGTACCAGTTAACGTAATCCTTTTTGTTTTCGTTCCATGGAGCTTGAATTACCTTGACCGTGTATTTGGCGATTTCCGAGGAATTCAGGTAAGTGTGCCACGTTGAGTTGTAAATTTCCATGAGAGGAGCTGATGCTGGATACGCGTCTGGACCGTTCACGTCAGTAATATTCATTATCAACAGCGTCTGATTACCCTGATCCTTAGCTGTGATGTAGGTTATTTCAAGCTTGGGCAACTTCGAGTAATTAACCAGTGGTCCCACGACGTTACCATATGCCCATTGACCTGTGCCTAGAATGAATCCTATGACAAGGATTCCAAACACTAGAGCTATGATGGCTGTTCTATCCACTTTGATCACCACAGCTTTATCATGTTAAGTATAGGAATCCTCTTGGAAAGAGGCCTGTCGCCGAACTTCTTGTAAAGAACGCTATCTACCCCGAATACCCTACCCGTAGCAGTAAGCATTAGCACTACGGAACCTGCAGTGAGAAGAGCGCCGATTTGCCACTCATCTTCACAAGTTGATCCTAACCAGTAAGCCGGTGCGAAACCCACTGACATGAAGAGTGCAGCTAGAGCTGATAACCTAGTTAGGAATCCTATTACGAGGAATAGCCCAGCAATTATCTCTATGTAGCTAAACACTGTTAGGAACGTAACGTCGAGTGTCCTATTCTCCAATGTCATTAAAAGAAAGGGCTTGAAGGGGCCTGCATGTGGCAGGAAGTTTACTAACTTCCCTCCAACGAAGGAGGAGGAGTTCGGATCCAACTTAGCTGGCTTTAGCACGGCCTTCCTAAGTCCTCCATCGAGAAACATCCATCCCACTGCGAACCTAATAGGAAACAAGTACTCCATCCTTGTTGAATTTCCGGGATTCAGACCCTGTTTCTCAGCCATGTTATCACTGAATCAAGCTTTGGGAGAGGTAATTTAAATTTTTCTTAAATAAAGTTAAAACTATAAAAACTTAAATAGCTAACTATCATTCATTTTTCCATTTCGAGAGAAAGAACTTTATAATGCCGATATGTTTTAAATTACATCAGAGTCGTGACTCTCGCATATACGTGAAGGAAATTCTTACGCATGTTTTTATTGATCATTAACACCGTGTAATTATGGAAAACCAAAAACAAATGCCACCAGGACAACGCCCCATCAAGAGGTTCATATACTACGCGGCTCTTGGCGTCCCAGAGGTTAACGTAGAGGAGTACAGGTTCAAGGTAACTGGGATGGTAGAGAGGGAGTTAAGCTTCACCTACCAAGAACTTCTGAACATGATGGACATGGAGTACAAGAGGGATTTCCACTGCGTCACCGGTTGGAGCGTTCTGGATGTGTCCTGGAAAGGAATAAACTTGAAAAGACTCGTGGAAAGGGCCTCCCCAAAGCCTGAGGCAAAGTGGGTGATATTCTACTCACTGGATGGATATACCGCTACGGTACCTCTTGAGGACGTAATGAACGAGGACTCGATCCTAGTCCTAATAATGAATGGGAGACCCCTAACAAAGGAGGAGGGATTCCCCGCGAGACCATTCTTTCCTCACCTTTATGGATGGAAGAGTGCAAAGTGGGTAACCTCAATGGAACTCGTTCCCGAGTACGTGGACGGGTATTGGGAGGAGAGGGGATATCACGAGAGAGGCAACGTGTGGGATGAGGAAAGGTTCAAGGGATTCTGGGGAAGGCATAGTAAAAAGAGACCTATTATCTAGTTATCTTCCACCTTCTTCGCTCTCAAGTCCATCTTCGGAAGCAGAGGCCTCATTGTGGTACAGGTAGTTTCTCTCCCTCAATCCCTGATATATTCCCAGTGGATAGAAAAGAACTAGAGACACTATAACAGTAATTAGGGTTGCAGTCAAATATGGTACCAACGAGAGTGCTCCATCTGATCCTATATAGGTCATGAAGGTTAAGAACGCTATATAGCCAATATACCAAGTAGACTCCTTTAGTCCCTCAGTTACCTTTCCCACCATCCCCAATATGGCCGTAATTATGGCGAGAATGATGACTGAGTACGGAACCGCAGGCCATCCGCTCCAAAATACGATAAGTGAGGATGCAGCAAAGGCAATTGGGGAGATGATAGATCCTCCTTTAATCTTCCACTTAGTCACTCCTTGCATCCTCAGTACCATCATGGCAACCGGATTGGTAGCGAAACCAATGTACCCTGCAACTGTTGCATCGTCTATAAGACCGTAAATGCTAGGCACTGGAGCGAAAAGGAATGCTATAACTGCCCCCACTATGGCAAAGAGTATCAGGCCCCAATAGGGTATTGCGTACTTACTATGCAGAGCCTTAAACTTCTCGTGAAGGAACCCAGATCTCGCCGAAGCAAACAGAACCCTAGCTCCGCCTCCCATGTATACGTAACCCGTTAGGAAAGGCCCCACTATACCCCCAATAAGCAAGAGCAGAAGAGCTATCTGACCTAGACCGGAATGATGGGTACTAGCTAGGACAATGAAGGGATTCCCCACCACCTTGTTTAGGGACGCCCAGTTCCCAGGTGTAAGTCCTAGCTTTGTCCAGTCTAGATTGGCTATGAAAGTGAAATCAAAGAGCAGATAAACTAGACCTTCTCCGATCACCGTTATGATAAGTGCATAAATTAAGTATGTCTTTTTCTTAACTTCCTCTGCGAAATCCGGTATTACTCTGGCACCTCCAAAGGCGAACATGGCATAGGGCATTGAAGAAAATATTCCGGCAACTCCAAAGGGCAGAAAGCCATAAGCTGTGAAGTTCCTGAGGTTGAAGAAGACTAGCAGGAGGAGAAATGCTGGCAAGATGTAAATGATGTATTTTACTGTTCCAAATCCTGACGTGATTCTAGAGAAGGTCTTCACTCCGTAATAGTTGAAGGGAATGTAAGCAAACATAAGGATAACTCCTACAATGGCCCCCTCAAGAGTGGGAAATCCTTGGGAATTGAGTAAGGATGGGAAAATGTAGTCGAGTCCCTCTATTGTGGCGAATGCCTCTATGGGAGGAATGAACAAGTACCAAAGAAGATCCGCCATGGCGTTAATTAAGTTGGTTACAGCTCCATGACTATAAATTGAATATCTGGATGGACCTCCCGCCTCTGCATAAGTTTGTGATAATTCTATGTATGTTATTGAAATAGTTACGTAGAATAGAATAGCTATTATCCAAGCAATTAAGCTTCCTGGCCCTGCTACCTCCGTCATTTGTAATGGACTAAAGAATATGGCAGTAGCTACGGCAGAGGCTAAGCCTATGATTATTAGTGAAGTTAATCCAATTTCTTTTTCATTCCTTTACCGTCGGACATAAAGGTAACATATCATTAATGTTATTTAAGTCTTCCTAGGAAATTTAGAGTTAATAAGTAATTTTTATATTATAGTAGACCTTTTATTTAAGACCGATGTAAATCTAGATTATAAATATTAAGTTAATAATGTTAAAGTATATCAAGATTTATCATGACTAAAATGTTCTCTCTGATTATGATTTTTTAATTTTAAACATAACTAATAAGATATTATCTCGGAACACCAATATATACCAATCGAAATACCAGAAGCTACATGTCGTGACGGCGGGAGTGATTCACACGTCATAGTAACGAAACTCTCTATACTTCACTGGATTGACTATCCTGCTTAAATTGTTGAAACAATCACTCGTCTTTTAAATGATTAAAATTTTTTAGACAATTCACAGACAGGTTTATTAATACCTGTGAGGAAATGATGATTTATGAGAAAAGTTTACTTGAGACATGATTCAACGGTTAGTAAGACTGGGAACGATATGGAAATGGAGTTCACCCTCGTTAAGGAGGATAGGAAATCGTGGAGAATAAGGCTCACAAGCCGTAGCTCAGACCCGTATCAGAGCCTAATGAATCCCCACCTTTCTCAGTATGGGAAAATGTGCCATGAGACGACAGGAACAGGCTATGTTTGCCCAGTCTGCAACCTGGAAATAGATGAGTACGGATACTGTGGTTGCGGAACTGGATCAAGTTAGCAGAAAGGGAAAAATATCAGGAGAGAAAAATTACTTCAATTTTCTTACTACCTTTTCTATTTCCGCGTAGTTTGGCTCGTTGGCTAGCTCCTTTCCTACCCACTTATACACTATCTTGCCGTTCTTGTCCAGTATGAAAACCGCCCTCTTAGCTAGAACGTACCCAGGAAGAGGCGGAAATTCCATGTCGACGCCATATGCCTTAACAGCGTCTCTCTTGTAATCGCTTAGTACGGTGAAGTTAAGCTTGTTGGCTTCCTTGAATGCCTTGTTGCTGAATGGTGGATCCACACTAATTCCAAGGACTACAGCGTTTACCTCGTTGAACTTGGCCATGGAGTCCCTAAACGTGCACATTTCCTTTGTACATACAGGAGTAAAGGCCCCTGGGTAGAAAGCTAGTACTACCACTTTTCCCCTAAAATCGGAGATCTTTACTTTCTTCAGGTCTGTATCCACTAGTTCTACGTCCGGTGCAATTTGACCTATTTCTGGCATGGGCTTTATTAAGAAGATGGATATATAAACCAATTTATCAATAAGTATGAACTATTTAAATCTAGAAATTCTCTAAGTTAACTTGTGTAGTTACCTAGTCAGCCACTTGTCCTGATCCCAAATCGTGAGTAACGCGTAAATGCTCACAACGAGTTGAATTGCTAAGGCTAGGGAACCAATCACCAGCGTCTTCAACTTTTCCTCGTGCAGAAGTCTCCACAGAGCGTAAATGAAGGGAATTGCCGTAAGATAGCTTGCCACATGCATTAAGATAACAGAATACTTGAAGCCTAGCCTAGGAAAGTGGAGGCCTAGGAAAGTAGGGGTTGAGTGAAATGCAGAGTGGAACGGAGTGATAAACATTGACTGGGTCACGGAAAATGGGTAATGAGTTGTCATAGTTCCCAGCAGAAGGGAGAACACTATCCTCTTTGCCAAGATGATGGGTAAGTGAAGGAGGAAGTTGCCCCCGTGAAGAAGAGCTACTTCGTAATCTGATGGATTCGTATCCACAATTGTGGAGCCCAAGAAAATCATATCAAAGATTGAAACCCCCATCACGAGGAATGGAAGAATCGTTGTGTATAGAAAATTGAAAACGTAAAGGGGACCTCGTTTGAACATGGTTCCATCCCTCAGTTCCCTATAGAAAAAGTAGTAGTTTGCCCTAGACCATCTAATTAGTTGTCTGTACAGTTTCTTAACACTCTCTGGAGGATAAGTCAACACAGTAGTCTCAAAGTCCAGCAATGCCTTATAACCTCTCGAGATGACGTAGTTTGTAAGTTGTTTGTCATCTCCTATTAATGCCCTTCTTCCCATGAATCTTGGGTTTCTGAACTCTTCACTGAGAATAAATGGCCTAACCAACTCGGTCCTATAAAGGGAACATTTTCCATTCAGAAGAACTGCATAACCCGACCTATTTACGGCCCTCATTGTGGCCTCCTTTAGTCTTTCAATCAGTTCTGCTAAGTAGAAGGTATTTCCAGTTTTTACGTTCCTCACGTTAACGCTTACCCCACCTACTCCCTCGTCCATGAGGGACAACATCCTTCTTACTCCATCGCTGGGCAACACGGTGTCGCTATCCAGGAAGAGAACAAACTTCGTGTCCACGTGGGATATACCAGTGGCTAAGGCATTCCTCTTTCCTGACCTGGCAGGTGTCTTGATAAATCTTCCACCATACCTAAAGGTGATTGACCTATAGGGCTCATCGCAACCGTCTCCCACAACTAGAAACTTGACGTCCTGCTCCGCAACTGCAGAGATCACTCTCTCAAACACTGACGCCTTTTCCCCATACACGGGGATTAGAACGGTTACGTCAGATAATTTGTTCGAGTCTACTCTTCTGGGCATCCTTACGTTAATAGAGAAGTAGGAATTTAGAATAAAGTAAACCAGTGAAAGGAATAAGGTTAGCGATCCAAATATTAAATAAAATGCATCTAGTTGATTCATTCGGGTTTAACATGATAAAGGGGAGCTTAAAAACTATGTGGCTAGTTTCGGCAATTCATCTAGAGAATATACCTTAGAATACAACCTTTATCTACTGTTCAGTTTGACATTCTTGATGTTAAGATGCTGGCAAGGACTGGGACTACTCTTCCCCTTTAGACAAATATCCTCAACTCTCGATGGACTCCTCAAGGGCTAAATTCATGTATCACGCGAAGTATCTGTTAGGGCCCTAACTTCATGCTCATAGAGTGCCAAAAGGGAATCCATGGTAACCATGCCCTGGAAGATTCCCTTGTCCACTACAGCTACCCATCTGCTCCTGTTTAGAGCCATTATCTCCCAAGCTTGTTCCAGAGAAGATTGAGGTGAAACGTGAGGAGAGCCTCTCATCACGTAGCGACCTACCTGATCCAAAGGATTCTTCCCTTCGATATCCCTGTAATACACTATACCAATGAACCTGCTCGATTCGTCCACGACTGGGAGGCTCAGAAAGTTGTTGTCTAACATGAGCTTGAGAGCTACCTCTACCGTAGTTGAGGGAGACACTCGTATGTCATATCTCTTACATTGTCCCACCTTCAACCTCTGCATGACGGGTATCTCGTACTCGCTCTTATGGGCTGGAGAGTCCCTCCTTGTTGGGACTTGGCTTCTGTAGATCGTGTAATTTCCTGAAACCAAGTAGGAGATGGCCACGGCTATCATGGCCCCTGGAAGTAGTTGAAGACTTGAGGTCATTTCAGTGACCATCACTATCACTGATAGTGGAACCTTTCCGGCAGCAGCGAAAAACGACATCATGCCTATTATAACGAAGGGAGCGATGTTGGGCACAAGGGAAGGAAATAGATAATGAAAAATCAGACCCACATCTGCTCCCAAGAACGCTCCGATAAATAGGCCAGGGGCAAAGACACCTCCGCTTCCTCCTGATCCTATGGAGAGCGAGGTAGCTAGAATCTTCACGAGGGGAAGTAGTGCCAACAGAAGTAGAACAGGTAATACAGGTGAATAGAAGGACGAGAATCTCTCGAATTCAGCCAGATTTATCCACCCATATCCCGTACCCATAACCTCGGGAAAAAGAAGGGCCAAGAGCCCAGCAAGTCCTCCCCCAATCATGGGCTTAACGTGATTGGGAAGCTTTAGTCTCTTGAATAATCCCGATATTCCGTAAAAGGACTTAACGTAAAGGATGGCCAACAGCCCTGATATTACCCCGAGCAAGGCGTACAAGGGTAACCTCATGGGGTTGAAAGTTCCCGTATAATACCCGAAAACGGGAGTAAAACCAAAAATGATGCCGAAGATCGTGTACCCCACCGAGGAGGCAATTAGTCCAGGGTAAATTAACTCGGGTTCCAAGTCCCTCTTGTAAAGTATCTCCGACGCTAGGAGCGCACCACCTATGGGCGTCTTAAATATAGTCCCTATTCCTGCTCCTATACCCACAGCTAACGCCCTCCTTCTGTCCTCTGGCGAAAGTTTAAGTAAGTCCGCAATAACCGATCCTACCCCTGAGGAAAATTGAGCTGTGGGGCCCTCTCTTCCAGCGCTACCACCCGATCCTATTGTTACCGCTGAAGCGAATATCTTAACGGGAATTACGACCCATCTGACCTTTCCTTGGAGATAATGATATGCCTTAATGGCAGCGTCAGTACCGTGGCCCTCTGCTTCGGGGGCGAAGGTATATACCACAAGACCTGATATGAGCCCGCCTATCATGAGGGAAACAGGCACTAGGATGAAATTCCCAGGGTGAAACGTGAAGTTCAGAGTTCCTCCCTCTCCCAGGGGGTGAGGATAAGACATACCCACAAATCTAGTAATGAAGATATACTCGAACACATGAAGCAAAAGGTAGAAAACGGTAGAGGCGAAGCCTGCAACAACCCCAAGCAATATGCCCAGGATGAGCCACTTCTCAAAGTAAGGCAAAGACGATAGCCTTCCAGACATGAAAGAATGTTGGTTTACTGTATAATAAAAAGAAATTACATGATTGCGGTCTAATCGCCAAAGAAGTCCTTAAGATAGTTAAAATTAAAATTTTCTGTGATATTATCGAATATTTTATTACCTAATGCATGATGTCTCTCTCAAATGAAATACTTGATTTCCGCATCAAAATTACTAGATGACCTTCATGATTATAAGGTGGTTGAGGTCACTTTCTATGACGATTCCTACGTTGAATGGCACATTCCCAACGCCATCAGGCTCCCCTGGAGATACCTAAGGCATCCCGTGAAAAGGGACTTCGCCACTAGGGAAATTCTTGAGAAGAGATTAGGCGAACTTGGAATTTCCCACGAAGATCCCTTGGTCTTGTACAGTGACTTCAATAATAGGTATGCATTTTACGCGTTCTGGATATTGAGGGCTTTCGGCCACAGGGAGATGAGCGTTCTGGATGGCGGAAAGGTCGCGTGGGAGATCAAGGAGTTTCCAAGAGAGACAGAGGTGAGGAGTCGACCAGCATGCAAATATGAAGCCTCGGAACCTGACTGGAGTCAAAGGATCATGGTGTGGGAGTTACTTCCCAAGATCAATAGGGGGGAGAAATTTCAGCTTCTCGACGTTAGATACCGTGAAGAATATGTGGGGGAGGCAAGTACCCCGCCTGAACACCCCAACGAGGAATCTCAAGTAACGGGTCACATCCCTGGGGCTGTGAATGTGCCATGGAACAAGTTCTTTGATCCCATCACGGAAGAACTTCTTCCGCCGGATAAGCTTGAGATATCCGTGTCCAGGGACGAGACTGTGGTATACTGTAGAACTGGGGCGAGGGCCTCCCTCGTATGGTTTTACCTGAAATACCTTCTGAACATTCCCCGTGTGAGACTTTACGACGGTTCATGGTCGGAATGGGGAAACATGGTTGGAGTTCCAGTGGAAAGGTAGTTATATTTCCGCCTTTTCACCGCTCTGGATGACCGACGGAAACTCATCAAACTTTCTAATTCTAACTTTTCTTAGTTCCCCATCCTTGTAAAATATCGCATCTCCAGTTTCCATGGCCTTTATCTCAGCCTCAATTTCCCTGGATTTTAGAGGTAGTATTTCCTTGTAAACCCTTACGTCGACTGGGTGAACCACCTTGTGGAGGAAATAGATCTCGCTCTGGGTAAGGACATCCTTGTTTACCTTGGCTGATCTCTGACTCACCAGGATCATCCCAATCCCCCTCTTTCTCCCTCGAAGGGCAATCCTCACCAGGACGTCGCTGAGCGGGGTTCTTGTTCCCTGGGGGATAAACTCATGTGCCTCCTCTAGGAGAACGAAGATGTCCCTCCTATAAATCTTGGAAGTCTCCCAAAGAATGTTGAAGAAAGTGGTCAGGAACTTGAATACTTCCTCGTTCCAATCATTAACATCAAGGACCACGCTCTTACCAACCATGAGAAGGTTAACCACTTCCTCTGGATCAACGTTAAATTTATCAAAAATTATAGCCTCAAGCCCCCTATATTCACCGTCTGGATCCACTATAACTAGGGGAACTTTCTCCTTGATGAGTTCCTCAGCGAACACTTTCGCAGTATTTGATTTTCCTGATCCTCTTATTCCTAGGATAGCTATACACTTTCTAATTACTTGATCCTTCTCTAGGGTCAGTGTTCCTAAATCCATGTAATAAGACTGGGTTATACTCATCTTTTAAGGCTCAGAGCCCGATATCACTTCCCTTTATTTAATTTAGTTTTTATGGAATAATCCATTATAAACACTTTTAAATAAAAGTTTATAACCTTGGGTAAGATGTATGTAATGATAAAAATGTCCTTAAAGATATATAAAAAGTTGGATCTAACGGGTCAATCTTGCGCAGGACCTCTAGGAGAACTCTCTGGAGTCCTAGAGGAGATAAGTCCAGGGGAGGCAGTAGAGGCTATCTTAGGGGATGAAGCCACCAAGAAGGACGTGGTAGCATTTGTAACTAAGAAGGGTTACAAGGTCGTTTCCGAGAAAAATGAGGGTGGTAAGTTCACACTGGTGATCACAAAATGAAGAGAGTTATAGTCGTAGGTGGAGGTATAGCTGGAACAATCGTAGCCAACAGAATGGCTAGAATGATGCCAGAGGAGCTGGAGAGGGGAGACGCAGAGATAGTGGTCCTGGACAAGAACGAGAAACATACTTATCAACCAGGCCAAGCTCTAGTTCCCTTTAACGTTCAAGATCCCATGGAGCTAATCAGACCGGAGAGGGAGCTGTTAGATCATAGAATTAAGTTTCTTCACGGTCAAAAGGGAGAAGTTTCTAAGATAGACCCGGCTAATCACTCCGTTACAACAGCTGACGGGGTTTCCCACTCCTACGACTATCTGGTTATAGCTACTGGTTCACATCTAAGATGGGATGAAGTACCGGGCTATAGGGACGCCGTCTACTCCCCTTGGGAATACGAGAGTGCGTTAAAACTGAGGGAAGCATTGGATCAATTTAGTGGAGGAACAGTGGTGATTAACGTTGCCAAGTTACCCCATAAGTGCCCCGTAGCGCCCATGGAGATTGCCTTGATGCTGGACGATTACCTAAAGAGGAGGGGAATCAGGGACAAGACAGAGATTATCTACACCTATCCTGTACCTGGGATATTCGGTATCAAGACCACAAACGACGTTATGATAAAGATATTTCAAGAAAGAGGAATAAAGATAATCTCTCCATTCAATGTAACCAACGTTAATGCAAAGGATAAGGTGATGGAATCTCAAGAGGGGGAGAAAATCAAGTTCGACCTCGCCATAGGGGTGCCACCGCACACAGGTGCTGATGTTATAGGGAAGTCCGGCATTGGGGACAAGAGGAACTGGATTCCAACTGACAAGTTCACCTTGAGAATGAAGGATCACTCCAACGTATTCGTAATAGGTGATACCACTGACATTCCAATTTCCAAGGCCGGGTCAACTGCGGACTTTGAGTCCTACGTAATTGCAAACAACGTTACGAACGAGATAAGGGGTAACGGACTCAAGAAGACATATGATGGGTCAGTGTTCTGCTACATTGCCACGGGACTTGACTCTGGGACCTATATCAGATTTAACTACGCAGCACCTCCAGTACCTCCACCACCTTCCTACGTACATTGGTGGGGCAAACTAATGTACAACAAGTTGTACTGGACAGTGACCGCCAAGGCCATAGTGTGACAGGCCATGAAAGTTGGAATTATTTTAGGCTCCAATGAACTGGACCGAGTAGCCTATGCGGGTATGCACGCCCTAATCTCAGCCACCCTAGACAACGAAGTGGTTCTTTTTGCCACAATGGACGGAGTTAAGGCCTTCCTGAAGAATCCGGAGCTAAGGGTCGAATCAGGAACCTCCAAGACCATAAGGGAAAGTAATGAGGATGTTTTCCAACACTTCAGGAAAGCTAAGAAATCGGGAAAACTGAAGATATTGGCCTGCTCCTACGCAAGCAAGATCCATGGCCTAGACAAGGATGACTATGGGGACCTGGTCGATGACATAGTTGGGATTACCTCCTTCTCCATGGAAGTTGAGGGAGGACAGATCATAAGCATATGGTGAGACCATGGCTACAGAGGTAAATCTGGATAAGGTACTTACGAAACTAGACGAAAAGAAGATGGAGGAACTAGCTAACTTCCTCGATCACGTATCCACGTTAAATGAGGTACTCACCAAGATAGGTCAACTAAAGGATAGCGGTGCCCTTGACGTTCTAATTAACTTCAGTTACGGGGCCAAGTCACTAAGGGACGCACTTAACGATGACGCCATACAGAGCATAGCCGACATGCTTTCCAATCTCATGATAATTGCGGGTGAGATGAAGAATAAACAAAACGACATTGCCCAAATTCTTGAAAATGCAGACGCATTGAAAGATGCCCTAATGAGGTTGAAGGCATTGAGGGACAGCGGAACCCTTGACGTTATCGTCAACATGTCCTATGCCCTGAAGTCATTGAGGGAAGCTCTTAACGATGATGCCATCATGAACCTAGGCTCTACCCTCAGTAATCTCATGGAAGTCCTTAGTTCCATGAATCCCAAGACTTCAGATGGACTAAAGCAGATAATAGACAAGGCTCCAGCACTAAATGAAGTTTTGAATAGGGTCATGGATCTAAAGAACAGCGGCACCTTAGACGTGTTAATAAACATGTCCTATGCCCTGAAGTCGTTGAGAGATGCGCTCAACGATGACGCCATCACAAATCTAGGAACTACCCTTTCTCTGATATTCGAGTTCTTGCCAAAGGGATTAGAGTTCCTAAATAAGGCAACGTCCCCACCCCTGAGCTCCCTGATTGAGGTTTGGTCGAGCGAAGAGGCAAGGAAGGTCCTGGCTAACCCGGAGAACGTCACACTTGGAAAGCTAATAGCTATGATGAAGGATCCTGATATCCAGAGGGGGCTAGGAGTAATGATGGGCATGTTAAAGATAATAGGCAAGAACTTCAAGGCCTAATCTTTTCTTAACCTCTTTTTAACGCTGGTTCTAGGACTATTTCTGATATAGAAAGTGATATAATTTTTAGCTATTTTGAGATTAAAAATCACATAGCTTAATAGGTCTAAAAAAGAGGTCTCGTATCATCTAAATTGAAGGGAGTAGCTAATCTTGGTAATACACACGCCAATAACTTACAATTTTCTCCTTCGCTGGTTATACTGCACTCATATAATCCGTAATTTGTGGGACAATTGGATGTTTGTTTAATAGTGAAATACGACTTCATTAAGAACTTTAAGCAGTTTAAGTATTTAAGTATTTATGTTCGAGAATGCTTAACAGTTGTTAATTCGTGGACAACATAAATAATCAAATAACTAAAAAAGCCAGGTTAGTCCTCATTTAAATATATGGAAATAACCCACAAATTGTGTTGACTATTTAAGCTTTAGAGATCTATTCCTGATTTATGATAGAGGTTGACGGATTAACAAAGGTTTACAGAGATGGCACAGTTGCGCTTGATCACGTGACCTTCCAATCTAATGCCAAGGTCTTATCTGTTCTAGGAAGGAATGGGGCAGGAAAAACCACGATGATGAGAATTCTGTCCACTCAACTTCTCCCGTCCTCCGGGACAGCTAGGATACTTGGACTTGACGTGATCTCAGAGGCCGAGAAGCTCAGAACGAGAATAGTCTCAATACCTCAAGAGGCGAAACCAGTGGGATTCGCGAGTCCCCTGGAACACCTCACCATGTTTCTCACTGCTAGGGGTGAGTCCATTAAATCTGCTCTGGAGGAGTCCAGGAGAGCACTCAAGGAAATAGGACTTTGGGAAGTTAGGGACAAGCCCTGCGACGATTTGTCGGGTGGCATGAAAAGGAAGGTGTTCGTGGCCATGGCCTTGGCGTCAAATGCTGATCTCATCTTTCTCGACGAGCCTACGACGGGTCTGGATCCCATATCCAGGCTCGAGGTATGGTCTGTGATAAAGAACATCAGCTCTAGAGTAGTTCTCACGACTCACTACATGGAAGAGGCTGAGGAACTATCACAGGACATAGTGATGTTGGGAAAGGGAAAGGTCATAGCCAAGGGAACCAAGGAAGAGTTACTTGCTCCCCTTCGCGGAAAGGTAAGGATAGAGGGAATTGGGGACAGGTTAATTGGCAAAACCCAGATTTCCTATATGGATGAGAACAAGGCCAAGGAGATCGTGGGTAAGGCGGTGATTAAACCAGTTTCGCTGGAGGACCTCTTTATTCTTCATGGGGAGGATGGGAATTGAACCTGAGGTATGTACTGGCGTTTGCGTGGTTCTATGGTTACTCGTTCCTGAAAAGAGGGTACACCTACGTTTTCAGCTACCTGATTACCCCACTCTCAATCCTTTTCCTAGTGTACGTACTTTCCAGGGGAGCTCTGCTTCAGTACGCTGTTGTGGGAGGATTGATATCCGTGGTAGCCACGAACTCTGTGGTAAGCCTTTCTGACGTAGTCATGTTGAGGAAGGAAATGAAGTTACAGGATATGCTTGTGGCCACTGGGATAGGACCCGCTGAATACATGCTAGGATTGGCAACGGCAAATCTAATCTTCTCGTCTGTGGGAATGATAGTATACGTGATTCTGGGCCTAATCCTTCACGTATTCTCCATAACTAGTGCCCTGATCAGTTTCCTGATAGCCTGTTACCTGAACTACTCCATGACAGGTTTAGCGTTTATCATTGGCACCTTTGTCCCATATACGCGTCATTCCTGGGCTATCTCAGGCGTTCTAGGGACAGTCTTCACAATAATACCGCCAATATATTATCCATATTCTGAATTACACGGGATTGTGGCCTATCTGTCCCTAGTAATTCCCTCGTCGCCTGCCTCAGTGATTACGCAAGGAGTGACAGGGTTAACGAACTTCAACGTAATTGCCTTGCTCCTATTCCTTGCTGAGGGACCTCTCTTCGTACTTCTAGCCATGAAAACATCTAGGTGGAGAGAAAAGTGATCATCCCCGGTCGAAGTTGGTTTTTACCTTAATGTTTACCCTGTATCCTCTCCCCTCCTTTCTCACCTGGTATTGAAGCTCATATCCGTTGCACTTCCTCGTTACAATCATGTTGTTCTCATCAATCACGTTATAAGAAGGATTTCCGCAACCTTGTGTTAGGGAGCTCAACTTCTGTTCTATTTCGTCGTTATTCTTTGCGTAAAACTCCATCTCAGCTCCCTCCGGGGTAACAACTGAAACCGTGGTCCTGTTAGATATCGTGTATGATGCGAGAAGACCCAGGGAGATACCCACTATGGAGAAGATGACCGCTAACACTGGAAGTAGATTGCCGAAAATAGGGACTACCAGTACCTTAAAGGCCAGATAGAGGTAAAGTGCTGATGCAATAAGGGACGCTACACCTGAGGAGACCATAGAAGTATCTCTTCTCCTTTCTGAAAATCCGGCCACTGCTCCCACAATTATTCCGTTGAGAATGGGTATCCACCAAACGGCCAGTGCCACTGGTATGGTATACTTGAGAGATTTCATAGAGGTAATATTGTTGCGTGAGATTTTAACTTGATGTATTGAAACAAGGCTGGAAAAAGTGACCTAACTTGTAAAATCCCGCCTCACGTGGAGATACCAACTATGTTGTCCAACTCCTTGAGTAACTTATCCTCTACATGAGCGTTCCATAGCATCTCTGGCACGTCAACAACTAGGAAAAGTTCAGACAGGAGAAGGGCCTCAATCGCAGTGACAGCAATGTTCTGAATCCACTTTCCAACCCCTACTGTTACCTTTATTCCATCCTGCGTCTTCTCCATGAGGAAAGTAAGAGCCCTGTTTGCTGCTACAATGTCTCGAAGTATTCCTCCTTTCTGCGCCTGAATAATCACCTTGTCGCCCTCAGTCTTGGATTGAACCTTCCATCCGTCCATCTGAAGATATTGGATGAACTTTGAGGCTATCTCCTGCAAATCTCCATTCACTTTATACAATTTTTCTTTTTTAAAGAGTGCCATACATAATAATAGATTAATCTATAATAAATCTTTTCACAACATCTAGGGCGTTGAAGCTCCTTTCCTCTTCAGAGTCAAACCTACCAAGACTATCACGAAAATGGCCAAAAGAATTGAGACCTGTTGAATCAAATCGCCCACCAAAAATGAGTTGTAAAGGCCATACATCATTAGACCTGCCGATGCCCACGAAAAAATACGTCCTACACCAGTAAGGAGATAGGCGAATGCAAGGAAGAGAGAAAGATAGAGAAGGGCTACGGAGGGAGCTATGGTGAGATTGTAGTAGGTTAGGGGAGATACTAGGCTAATTAAGACCGAGACAAGGAACCCAGTCAAGAGAAACATTGGGTTCACCTTTTGAGACCTAAATACCCTGTTGAGAGCGAGACCCTCCACCATTACTAGACCTATCATGGAGATTGACCCGTATATCTGCGAGAGGGGAGTTACTAAGAAGGAGCCCGCTATCAAGGAACCCACTCCCACCCCAAGGGACATGGGAACCACCCACGCCATCTTAGGCTCCCCATCGGCATATGGGATCAGGGTCATGCAAACAAGGAGTAGGGAGGAGTTAAGGATGTCGAGAAAGTCTATTGTGTGCTGTGCCTGAGCAGGGCTAGGAGTCCAGTACAGAAATGCCAATCCCAACTGACCCAGGGCAAGAGGGATCAATAGCATCTCGGCTCTTCCCAGAAGGACCAATCCTGTGAGGAGTGTAAGTAGACCCAGTAAGGAGTAGGCCACAACTCCGTGGAGGTTCAGATCGTAAAATACTGCATAATCGAGAGTATAGGACAGGTAAAGGAAGTAACTAACTACCCAGGAGTATAGCTGTACCTTTCCAAGCCTAGATCCTTGAATCGCGTCATACAAACCTGTTTTAGGCCATGAGCTTCTCAGGTAAAGGTAAAGGGATATCCCCAAGGGAGAGATAATTAGCGAGGAGAGAATTGCATCCCTAAGTGAGGAGTGCAGGGTCATCAAGGTTAAGGGAGCGACTGAATTTATGGCGAAGAAGACTAGTCTCTTCAACGTGTAAGTGAATTCATAGTAACTTAAAAACAATTACCAGATTTCTCCTTCCATTTGAACGTTGGATCACCAGGACAACATATGGGAAGACGTCACTGAACCCTAATTTCCAAGTTTCCATTATCGTCATATATGTCCCTGTACAATGTTATTATTGTAAATTTTACTCAAAATTATTAAACTTTAAAACGATCCTCTCCATCTTCCACATTATGTATGCCATAGTTACTGGAGGTTCAAGGGGTATAGGAAGGGAAATAGCTGAGACCTTCGTGAATGAAGGATATAAGGTTGCAATACTCTATCACGGCTCTGATGAAAAAGCTAAAGAATTGAAAGAAAAAGGAGTGCTTACTGTGAAATGTGATGTGGGAGATCGATCTCAGGTGAGGAAGGCTAGGGAAGAGATCGAGAAACATTTTCCCAGATTAGACGTGCTCGTGAACAATGCTGGTATATGGTATCTGATGCCCTTCGAGAATTTCGATGAGGAAAAATACAATACCATGTTAAGGGTTAACCTTAACGGGGTAATTTACGTCACGTATGAATTTCTATCTCTTCTTAAGAGGTCGGAAAATGGATCGATTATTAACATAGCCAGCAATGCAGGTATTGGGACAGCCGCTGAGGGAACAACTTTTTACGCCATAACCAAAGCAGGGGTAATAATCCTAACAAGGAGACTAGCGTTCGAGTTAGGTAAATATAACATAAGGGTTAACGCTGTGGCACCAGGCTGGATAGAGACTGACATGACTCTAGGAGGGAAGACTCCTGAAGAGGCGGAGAAATTAAGGGAATCGTTCAGGAATAAGACAGTTCTTCACACCACAGGGAAGCCTGAGGACATTGCTAACATTGTTAGCTTCTTAGCAAGCAAAAAGGCTAGATATGTTACCGGACAAATTATAGTGGCAGATGGAGGAAGGGTTGATAACTTAACCCACTCGCTGTGACTTAAGAGCCGCTTTGCATTATGCTATGTATTTCTTTTCAAGATAAGACGATAGTCTCTTTGGATTATAGACCTCACCGAATGCCTTGGTCAAGAGAACCTTAGGTGGATAAACGGCCCCATACTTACATATTTTCTCAGACAGGAAAGCCCTTATCCCGTTTATGTCGCCCCCGCTCACCTTCGTGGGTAAGTCCTCTATGAAATGGTAGATGGTCGCAGCTAGAACGTTTCCTAAGGTGTACGTCGGGAAGTAGCCGAAACTGCCCTGTGACCAGTGTATGTCCTGCAGAACTCCTTCCCCATCATGCTTGGGCCTAACTCCCAGGTACTTATCCATGAAGTCGTTCCACATTGACGGGAGATCGCTTACGTTCAGTTTACCGGAGATGAGGTTCTTCTCAATTTCGTACCTGAGGGCAATGTGAAAGTTGTATGTGACTTCGTCTGCATCTACCCTAATGAGGCTTGGCGACACCATGTTGAAGTACCTGTACAGCGACTCCTGGTCATCCTTGATTGGGAGCTTACTCTTAAGGATGGGGTAGAGGATGTTAGTGAACTCCCTACTTCTACCCACTATGTTCTCCCAGAACCTCGATTGAGATTCATGAATCCCCGTTGAGGCTCCACCAGCAACTGGAGTCATCTCATATGCAGGATCAACCATAAGCTCGTACATGGCATGTCCCGATTCATGTATTACTGAGAATATGGTGCTCCTGAAATCTATCCCCTCATATCGGGTCGTGATCCTTACGTCCTTAGATGATATTCTAATCGTGAACGGGTGTGCGGATACATCCATCCTAAACGTTTTCGTGGGCATGTTGAGAATCTTCATGACCTCTCTATTCACCTCCTCCATAACCTTTGGGTCATAGCTCATTTCCTTTAGCGGATGATTAGAGGGAAAATAACCCTCGGCCAATACCTTTTCCAGGATGGTCCTTAGATCTGGAAGTAACTGAGAGAACACGGCATCTAGATCGGTCACCGTTATCCCTTCCTCGTAGAGATCAACTAACGCGTTATAGGGATGTCCCTCGTAACCCAATTTCTCAGCAATAGTCCTCTGAAGCTCCACTATCCTTTCCAGGTAAGGCTTGAACAGGTTGAAGTCCCCCTTCCTTTTACTCTCCCTCCACACTACCACGCTTTGTGAGGTTAGCCTGTCCAGTTCCTCTGTAATCTCCTTGGGGACAAGTTTGTAGAACCTAAGTGACCTCCTCAGTACCCGAATTACGCCCTTCCCGAAGTCGTCTAAGTCCTCTTCCCTCACCTTTTCCACGTCAGGTTCAAGTGCCATGGTCATTTCCCTGATCATGGTGGAGATGTTAGCTAGCACTTCTCCCCTTAACGCCGAGTCCTCCTCTGGCATGTAGGTTTCCAGATCCCACGCTAGAAGGGCTTGAGAGTAGTTTAGGGACCAGACCCTCTTGTACTTTTCAAGAATTTCTTGAAGCATATAGGAAGGTGCCAAGGTAGATAAAAAGAATGTCTACAAGATGTCCGTTAACCCAACTCTAGCCTCTTGACTGGTGTGGGAATGAACCCTGCCCTAGATGTGAACTCAGAGCTATCCACATCCTTCATCTTGGCCACGACCACTTTTCCAAGGAGTCCTCCCAGATCCACCTCCTCCCCAGGCTTACCCTCTATCGGGATCACCCTAACTCCAACGATCTTGTTAAGCATTAGCCCAAGAGAGAGAACATCGAGAATTAGGGCAGTAATCTTGTCCTGTCCTGCGTCTCGGGGAACCCCAACCATATCTATTCCACTGTTACAGACGGCCGACATTGCCAGCAGGTCATTGAGCTCTAGATACCCCTCTCTCATTCTCAAGGCCATGATGGAGTCCTCGCTCACAGGTATGAAGGCACTGCTAAGTCCTCCCACTAGGTTTGTTGCCATGGATCCTCCCTTCTTCACAGCGTCCATGAGTATGGCTAGAGCCGTGAGAGAGCCATGTCCACCTACCTTGGAGATTCCCATAACCTCCAGGATCTCTGCAACGCTATCGCCTACCTTTGGAGATGGGGCAAGCGATAGGTCTACGGAACCCATGGCCACACCTAGTTCGTCCGACACCATCCTCCCCACGAGCTCCCCAAGCCTCGTAACCTTGAATGAAGCCTTCTTGATTACCTCGTATAACTCCTGAAAAGTGACAGGTTTGGCTCTCCTTATGGCCCCAGCGACTACCCCAGGCCCGCTCACGGCTATGTTAATGGAGGAGTTGGGCATCCCGCGACCGTGATGTGCCGAGGGAACGAAGGGTGAGTCCTGAGGTGAATTGGCCATTATTGCTACCCTCGATGAGGCATGAGGGGACATCCTCAATAACTGTGAGGTGAATAGCTTGACAGCGTCCACGTTGAGACCTTCCTGAGTGGAAGCTGCGTTGAGCATACCGGACAACCTTGAGGTAGAATTCATGGTATCTGCTAGGCTCTGCAACATTACCTGCGCTCCCCTACTAATCCCTCTATCAGCGTACGCTGAGAATCCACCAATGTAGTCAATCTCTGACTCTCTAGCTAGGGTATCTAGGAACTCCCCTAGCTTCACCGCATATTTCACGTCTGGATAGGGCTCGAGAAAGTACTGAACTGGGGAAACAGCAACTCTCTTAGTTACGATCTTAACCCCAAGTTTATCCTGCACTGAGTTGACCACTTCTGTAAACCTAGAGAATGCAGACCTCAGAGACGATAGCTTCTCCAGGGCTCTTTCAGGGACATCAGATACAGCGAACAGAGTGTTGATGCTCAAGGTCACTGACCTTATATCTAGGTCCTCGTGCGTGAGCATGTTAATTACTTCAGCTATCTCCTCTGCGGAGTAATTCATCTAGATCCTCTCCATGTACTTGAATACCTCACCATGGAAAACCAATACCTCTACTCCAAGCTCCTTGCCTCTCCTCTGCAATTCATCCCTGAGTTGGCCCACCGAAATGTGCCCGGTATCCAAATCCACGATCATGATCATGGAGAAGATACCCCTCAGCACTGTTTGTGAGATGTCCACGATGTTCACGTTCTTCTCTGCGAGCTTCGAAGATATGCCTGCCACAATTCCCGGCTTATCAACCCCTATGACGACTACTACAGCTGTCTCCATGGGGAGAGTGACTGGACCTAGTTTTAAAAGCTAACATGGAAGTGCTCGATAACCGCAAGTTAAACAAGCCATTGTGGGTACATAAGACCCTGTAATACTCACTAACTTTTCCACCTGTGAACAAATCATGAGGTATCGCTTACGTATAAACACATTAGACACGGGATGGAGATTTGACCCTAAAAACTCAACTGATCCTAGTCTAATTTTCAGATGACTGACCTTTTTTCAGTCGATATTTCGATAAAGTTTAAAAGTACTTGATATGGGTTTGAAACCATGAAAAGGAAATTCGCTCTCCTTCTAGCCGGAATAGCTGTTGTTGTTGCTCTGGTTATCTCAATACCGATTTATCTAGCGTTAGCAAATCCCACGCCTGTAGTCTTGTCAGCCTCGACAGCTCAATCTACCCTAGGGGGTTCATGGCAGGTTCTCGAAAACCAAACTTACCTTAAGGAATATCCGACCAGCACCATCTCGATATACTATGCTAACGGGACTAACGTCACTGTTCCATATCCTCATCAAGTTAAGTCTGTGGACCACGAGGTGCTTGTGGGTAACATCAATGGGACTAAGGTGGTGATGCGCATAAACGTCATAACATTTACCTCCAACATAAGCTTCTGGGCTCACGGAATGATGTTCGGATTTCATGGAGGCCTATTCCATCATATCTTCGGATATAACGTGACCACCTACGACGGATACACCGTAATCTATGCCGAGAACTCCTTCTTCTACCCGCATACATACCTTCTAGCTTACAAGGGCAATACTCTGATAGAGATCAATCTAGTGAACTTCACCGCATCTCAGCAACAAATGGAAGAGATCTTGTCAGGAATATCTTGACAAGGTTACGTAGAGCAAGACAACACTCCTTTTTTACATAGTGAATTAACCCAGTTGACGATTACGTTCTCTATCTCGCCATACAGGTGCTTAGGTGGTGAGTGTCTCATGTTAAGCTTCACAATCTCACAGCTGTTGCCGGCCTCTCTCACCTTATCACACAGCCTTTCCGAATGAATGATGGGAACTACGTCGTCACCCTTTCCGTGTATTAGAAGTATGTTCCTAAGGGAAGAGGCGTGGGCTATTGGTGACGTCTCGAGGAGTTTTTCCCGAGGAAAGGAGGAAAGATACCTGTAGAGTTTCCCCTGTTCACTGTCCTCCGGAAACTTGGAAAGGTGTTCCAGCTGGAGCAACCTATCGGTGGGGGCAGAGACCGCGATCACTGGTACACCCCTCCTAGCTCCAGCGAGAAGCGCAACGGTACCTCCCCTTGAGTGGCCTGCGATCAACTGAAAATCGGTCTTCAACACGATCTCTAGTCCCTGCTCCACATCATAATCAAAGTTTGGAACCTCAACAGTGCCGAACCTCTTGAGAGGAACTGACAACCACTCTACCTTTGATGGTGACGAGCCCTTTCCATGCAGTACAATTGAATGCATCACGATCATGTGGGTACAAGGTGAATAAGTTTAACCCTACACTCTACTGTTTACAAAGAGTAAACCTTATTTTCACAGTGGTATAGTTTATATCCATGAGTAAGACTGTAACCGTATCGGCTAGGATACCTGAGGAGTTGAAGAGGGAACTGGAGAAGTACGGGATTAACGAGGCTGAGGTTATTAGGAGGGCTCTAATGATGGAGGTGAAAAGGGCCAAGGCCAGGGAACTCAACATGGAACTTAACAAAATAGATCACATCCTGAGCAAGTTATCAACGAGGGAAGGGGTCTCATCGATTAGGGAAGATAGGGAAAGTAGATGAGTTACCTCTTCGATTCTTCCTCAATTTATAGGGCAATTCTCGAGAGAAGGGTTGACCTCCTAGGAGGAAATTACACTGCGCCACTGGCCAGATTTGAGCTCGGGAACATAATCTGGAAGGAAGTAAGTCTAAGGAAGAATCTCACGAGGGAAGAGGGCCTGAAATTAACTACATACGTAGAAAATATCTTGGACACCATGGTAATTGCAGAGGTAAACATGGTTAGGACCGAAATGATTGCCATTTCCAACGACATAACCTATTACGACGCATCCTTCGTTAGCTTAGCCAGTGACCTCAACGTCCAACTGGTGACTGAGGATGAAAAACTGAGGAGAAAGATAGGGAAGAAGGGGATAGTTAATGTGATTTCCCTTGATGAAGTTGAGAGGTAAAACGTGAGGAGATTGTATACATATTAACGTTTTTCTCCATCTCGAGATATATTATCTTCACAAATGAACTTTTAAGCATTTAACGGAGTAGCAACTGTGCCACCCAAGCAATACATGGGCTTAATATTACTGATATTGTTCTGGGGATCAGCTTTCCCCATCATAAAGATTACCCTACAGTTTATGTCACCCTTCATTATAGCCCTTATCAGGGTGACAGTTGGAGGAACCCTATTATTTCTTGTTGTGAGGAAACTGGCATATGGCGTGAAGGAGTCGATCTCCGCCTTACTAAATATAGGAATTTTCCTGGTTCTTCTCAATTTGGGGATACAGTATTCGGCCAACCCAGGACTTGCCTCAACCTTGATCTACACGCAACCGGTATTCGTTCTCATACTATCTAGACTAGTCCTGAAGGAGAGAATAAACCTTCTTCAAGTTCTTGGAATAGTGTTGGCCTTCACTGGCGTCATAGCCTCGGTGGGACTCTCGAACTTTGATTTGGGAAGCGTAATTGCCCTCTTGGGAGGATTGACGTGGGCCGTGGGAACCATTTACTACAGGGTTTACCTGAGGGATAGGGACGTTCTCGCCCTAAATGCGTATATGTCGCTTTTCTCTGGACTCTTCCTGGCACCAGTTTCCTTGGTTGAGCCTAGGTTCACGCCTAATCTGGAGGGAATAGGGCTAGCCCTACTTGTGTCAGTCACGGCACAGGCCCTTGGGTTCATCCTCTGGTTCAATGCTGTAAAGTCGATTGGACCAGTGAGGGCAAGTACCATCGTCCTCCTCGTCCCTGTTTCCTCCTATCTTTTCTCCTATCTGCTCCTAGGGGAAATTCCCACCTTGGAGGAGGCCGTGGGATCAGCAGTAACCCTCTTCGGAATATTCCTTACCTTTATTCCAGGAATAAACACTAGAAAGCTATCGTGAAAGGAATCGTTTCATCCTTTCCTTTGCTTGAGTCGATAGTGACATAAAGGACAGTTCCCTAATCGCTTCCCTGATCGGTTCCCTACTCTTTCTCAACCAGGCCTTGATCACCTTTATGGAGCCTTGATCCATGGACGAAATCCTGGCCATTACCTTTTCCAGTTCTAGGTTGAGGTCGTCTCCCACAATATCAACAAGGCCTATTTCCCTCGCCCTCATGGCATCTATCTCCTCACCTGTGATGGCTAACCATGCAACTGAACGTCCAATCGAGTTATATCCAACGGATAATGCCATCGGAGGGATAAGGCCTAGTCTTCCCTCGGGGATTGAGAATCTCGCTGACCTAGTTGAGATTACGACATCCATGAAGAGAAGTATCTCGCACCCTCCACCGTAGGCCAACCCATTGACTGCCCCTATCACGGGTTTGTTGGTGTAGATTAGCCCATCCACCGCGTAGAGTAACGCGTTAAAGAAGTCCTCAGCCTCCCTTTGATCGTTAAGGGAGGTCATGGCCCCAATATCATCCCCAGAGCTGAAAGCTCTCCCATTCCCAGTGATGACGATAGCCCTCGAGTCGGAGGAATCCCCACGCCTCACGTGATCTCCCAGGAGTTTCCAACTCTCTGCATCTAAGGCGTTGAGTTTCTCAGGTCTATTGAAGGTTATCCAGGATATTCCATCCCTTTCCTCGTAGAGGACCTTCATGATCTCATTTTCCTCGTTATTTCACTACTTATCTCCTTTTCGTCGCTCGAATTCATTAACTTCTTCGTGGCCTCAATTAGATCTGCCTTCCTTGTCCTCTCTGCAATATCCTTAAGCTCCTGCATCTTCCTGGTTGCCTCCACTTGCATACCCGACTCCAGGAGCTTAGATATCTCCTTCATCTTCTCGTAATATTCTGCCTCCCATAGAAGGTACTTGTTTAGCCCAGAGACGAACTGTGCACTGTCCGTCGCTGGGATTACGGAGATGAACTTCTCCAGGGAATACTCCCTGTCATCAAGCGTGTCTGTGTAGGTTAACTTAACCCTCACGAGTTCGCCAGAGTATTTGGGGGGCACTTGAATGAAACCGTAAATCCTTGTGACGCCCTCAACTGTACCAATGTAGATCGGAGGGGTGTAGTTCACATAATTCACGGGGAACTTCGAGAAGACGTCCACCCTGACCTTTACTCCACCAGATGGTTTCGCCCTCTCTTCCTCCATTATCCTTGAGATCTCGCTCACGTCATTCACGTGATAGAAGCGTCCGTTACTGAGGTCTGCCAAACTGCGTAGGATTTTCGCGTTATACTCGCCTACGCCAATGGGAATGAACTGCGAGAATCGAGGGACCTCTAGCTTAGAGTACTCCTTCTCATCCTCCACATCAGTGGGATAGCCATCGGTGATGAGTAATACTCTGGCTGGATGCTCATCAATGAGGGAAATGGCCTTCTTGACTGCGGAATAGAGGGCAGTGTTTCCGTCAGGGACTATTTCCTCTAAGTACTCCAGGGCCGTACTAGGTGGAACCCTTCTGCAGAGAACGTTCACGTTATCTGAGAACGTGATAATGGTAACCCTTGTGGAAGTATCAGCGTTCTCCAAAAGGTTCCTTATGGCCTCGAGTGCCACCTCTAATCTGTTGTTAACGCCTATGTCGTCCTTCAAGTACCTAACTACGTGTCCATCAACCTCGGCTGTGCCCGCAATTAAGCTATCATCTACCTCAGGGGGGTTATCAATAATACCCATGGAACCGCTCACGTCAAGGACTATAAAGAGGTCAAGGGGGACAGGTTTCACTCTCTCCGGGACTATGGTCGCTCGAAACGCAAACTTGAGCTCCCCATTCCACGAAAATGAGTGGGAGCCCTCTAGCCGTAGAGAAAGGACCATAATAAAAAGATACAAATGCAAGTTATAAATAGCAATGAACCGTCCCTGAAGCTAACCATACCTGAAGCTAACTCCTCCCTCAGGGAACTTGAAGGATATGGCACCGAAGGGACAGGCTACGAGGGCTGCACCACACTCGAGACACCTCTCGTAATGTACTTCTATAACGTCACCTGATCTCTCATAGGTTCCGGCAGGACACACCTTAACGCAGGGTTTTTCGGCACAGGTCCTGCATACCTCTATGTTAACCTTAATATGTGGTTCCCTGTCCACTCGATACTTATTGAGTGAAAGCCTCTTAACTAGATCCAATCACATCACCTTCGTCAAGTCCCTCACTACCTGCGTCAGGGTGAGACCATCCCTCTTCACTTCCTCCTGGAAGACGGTCATGAGAGTCTTCCTCTCTCCCTCCACTGTGAACATTCTTGAAAGGACCCTGCAGAACAGTTCTGGGTAGACTCTGAACAACCTCTCGTTATTCATGAGCTGAAAAGCCCTGCTGGCCGTCTTAAGGTCCTTCATCACGAAGGATTCCTGGAGCATATCCTCATAAATTTTCGTGTTAGAGAGATCCCCTAGATCCAGTATCTTTTTGGCAGCCCTCCCGGCCACAATCCCTGACCCAATGGCCAGATCCATTCCCCTTATGACAAATCCGTCATTAATCAGGAAACCCGCCGCGTCACCTGTAACGAGCAGGTTAGGTGCGGTAAGAGGGGGAAGCTTAGTATAACCATAGTAGGGGATAAGGTGAGCCGAATACTCAAGTATTTCACCCTCAACTCCCAGTTTGGTTCTTAGATCCTCCACTATATCCCTGGCCAAGACTCTCTCTTTCTGCAGGGAATTGACCTTGACTGTGGCACCTATCGACAAAGTGTCCTTGTTCACGTACATGAAACCACCTCCCAGTAGGCCGTTCAGGTACCCCACTAGTACCCTCGCCTCACCCTCCTCAGGAACGTTGTCAGGCTTTATCACTTCCTTTACTCCCAGCATGAGTGAGTCAGGGGAGAGACTCCTCAGTCCTAGGTACCTAGACACGCCTGCGGTCACCCCATCTGCCTCAATCACTAACTTAGCCCTAAGATCTCCCCTATTGGTTCTCACGGTGATACCCTGATTCTCCCTCACTGCATCATGAACCAAGGTCTCATACATAACCAAAACCCCCTCCTCCTCTGCCTTCTTTGCGAGCCATGGATCAAACTTAGCTCTCAACACCGAGTAACTGTTCCTAGTGTTTGGATCGTAAAAAGAGAAGGTGAGTCTCTTCTCCCCGCAGGCAATTTCGTACGTCTCCCTAACGATGGGCTTCTCGAGAGGAGCCTCCTCAATGTTAACTAGACTCTTGAGAGCGTGAACGTACATTCTCCCCCCGCTAACGTTCTTTGCTCCCGAGTACTCACCTCTTTCCAGGATTAGGATGGACAGACCTTCCCTGTTCGCGGTTATCCCAGCTGATAGGCCAGCGAGGCCTCCGCCCACAACTATAACGTCTGCATCAAAGCTCATTTTGAAAGCCTCCCGATCATTACCTTACAGAACTCAATTGCGTCCCCCACGACTAGGTAATCGCAGTTCTCGGCAATCGGGGCATTCTTATCCTTGTTGACTGCCACTATTATCTTCGAGTCCCTGATCCCGGCTATATGCTGAGGCTGTCCTGAAATTCCCAGGGCTATGTAGAGCTGAGGCCTAACCTTGTTCCCTGATAGGCCTATTTGCCTGTCCTCAGGGAGCCAACCCATCTCCGCAGTCACAGGCCTGCTACCTCCCACTGCTCCATTCAACAACTTGGCCAATTCCTCGGCATACTTGACGTTTTCCTTGGATCCCATTCCCCTTCCCACTGACACGATTATCTTGGCCTTGTCAAGACTAACCGATTGTTGTGCAGGCTTCCTTTCCTTCAAGACAACACTGGAGCTAGGCAAGATAACCTTCTCTACCTCCCCCTTGAGGAGGTTAGGCTCCATTGTGTTCTTTTGAACCGTGATAACTGCGGGCAACTTGAGCCTGAGGGTGGCTATTCCCACACCGCTGTAAACTGGTCTCTTTACCAGAAGGGACTGTCCCTCGAACTTGGCCTCCATAACATCTGAGGCGACCGAGGCCTTGAGCTTACCCGCAAGCGAGAAGGCGAAGGTTCTATCCCTCTTGGTACCTCCAGCTATCACTACATCAGGCTTTAGGGTATATGCGAACTCGGAGAGGGGTAGTTCCCACGCTCCCTCCAGGGTTGGAATGAACAACTTGTCCACATACCTGCTCTCCGAGGGATGGATCCCAAGTATTTCACCTCCGATTTGCTGCGCGATCCATGAAGAGGATCTGAAGAAGTCTGGGTCCTCTGAGACGACTAGGATTCTCATAGCACTCCCTCCCCCTTCAGGTAGTTTATGAGCTGATCCACGGCCTCAGCCATGGGTTTCTCGATTATTACCTTCTTCCTCGATGTGACGAAGGGTTGTACTTCAACCAGTTCAGCTAAGGGTTGAGACGAGAAATTGACCTGCTTCACAGGTTTTTTCGCCGACTCCATTATTTGCTTCACTGAGGGCGTCCTAGGTGTGTTAATTTCCCCGGTCACAGACACCACGGCTGGGAGTGGTGCCTCAACGACCTCTACGTCACCTACACTCCTCTCTGCCGTGATTGTTGAGTCGTGAATCGTGAGAGACCTAGCGTAAGAGATGAGAGGATAACCCAACAGTTGTGCTAGGTAAGGGGGAAGCGCAGAAGTACTGCTGTCAGTAGTGGTTTCAGCCATTAACACAAGCTTGGGTGATATCCCCCTCACGGTCTCGGCAAGTGCCATGGCCGTCCCTGCTACGTCTAGGTAACCTGTGGATATTGCCACAACCTCGTCCAAACCCATGGAGAGGGCGTCCCTAATGCTCTTCCTGTCAGTATTACCGACTGTAACCCCTATGGCCTTCCATCCCAGCTTCTCCTTTAGTCTGACGGCCTCCTCAATAGCGTTCTTATCGTAGGTGCTTATCTTGACGGGAACGTTTGTCTCGACTTTCCCGCCTATAACGCGAACAGACGTATCGTCTGGTACCACTTTGAAACAAGCGACTACTGACATGATAATAACTACCCTAGGGAAACATAAATTAGTATCTTTGGAGTTCAATGATATATAGAATCATATAATTACAGAACATTGCTCTAAATGAATTAAGGTGTTATGACTAAATCACCACGCGTCACGACTGTACTATTTCAGTATTGTTTCTGTTCTCCTGGAGAAGGGAGATTGAGGAGGACATTGAGTAGGTTTAATCGTCGCGGAAGTTAGGACAAGGTTAAAAAAGCGGTGTAATAAGGGAGTTAAAATGAGAGTAGTTCTACTCGTTGCCCTTTTGTTGTTCGCCTTGGTTCCGCTAACCAGTTCGCAGGCCCTTATCCAGAACGTGATATATAACGTGCAGAGTGTGAAGGGGGTGTTCCACTCCAATGTTACAAACGAAAATTACATGGTTGGATGCTTTCAGGGAGACGTGTATGTCTGGGAGAACACTAGTCCGGTCCTGGTGGGGCAAGGGGTGATTGGAAGTGCGGGACTAGAGGGGGATTATGTAGTGATTGAGGGGTATGTGGTCGTGAACGAAACGCCTTTCCTGAGGATGTGGGTCCTTAACGTGGTGAACAATAGGGAGATTGAGATTCCGATCTCCACGAACTACACGCTTGTGGGGAACGTAGGGGATTACCTATTCCTGGAGTATAACTCTAGTTCTGGGTCTTCCGTCACAGCCCTTAACATGAGTACCGGGAAATTCGTGGGCGTTAGCGATTACCTAGGGCAGGGGAAAGTTGGGGTGAAAATGCTGAACTCCACTGAGGATAGTGCCAACCTTTTGATATGGTCGGTTAACGGGGGAGTAGTACAGGTCAGCCTGGAACAACTCTTCGTGTACTCTGGAACCCTCCTATCAGGTCCCCCCACGACTCTCGTTTCGTCTGCAGGTAAGCTCATCGAGGTACATGGTGGGCTAATAATCGAGGGTCCTCAGTCCTACATCATCACCGATTCGGGCAAGGTCTTGTACGTCCCTGGCCTAACCGAGGTTAACTCTGCCTGGATAGAAGGAAACACTGCCCTCATCCTGAACGGCTCTAGCCTAGTGATAGCCTCCTCCAGCGTCTCCGTGATCCCGCTCCCATCACCGGGTCAACTCGCGATTCCTGGACCCTTCAACTTGACCTACGTTGTGTCTGGCGATCAGACCTACGTCGTGAGGGGCTCAACCCAGGTGTCCTCAATCACCTTCTCGGCCTCATCCCTCCTATACGAGAGCCAGGGGACAGCCTACCTCCTGTCGCAAGGCCTTGAGGAGATGAACCTCTTCACGGGAGAGGTGTCCTCTACCCCGATCCAGGGTAACCTGGAGGGCTTCATCCCATTACAGGGAGGGATCCTCCTGTACACCTTGGTCAACGACCAGGTATACGTGTACTCTGCCTCGTCTCCCGGCTTCACGGCCTCCATAACCCTGAACTACCCAGGGTATTGGGTCCTCGAGCTGGGCAACGTTGAAGTTAACGTCACGGGAACCCTAGTTCTGACCCTCCCGTCAGGAGAGTACACCTTCACCGTGAGGCCTGAGCCCGGGTACAACGTGATCACGGGGGAGATCTCTCCCACCAATTCGACCCTACTCCTTACCCCAGTCAAATCGCTTTACACTCTCCTGATCGTGGGCTTCGGTGCGCCTTACTGGAGCCTGGAGATAGACGGTCACCTCGTGAACTCGACGGGACTAGTGGTCCTGAGCGAGTCTGTGGGAGTTTACGGGTTCAGCGTAATCCCTCCAGAATACTACAACTACACCGTCAAGGTCATAACTGGTCAACTTTCTCAGGGACAGGTAACCGTAACCCCCTCCTCTAACGCGGTGACCTTGAACGGGAGGACATATCGTAACGTCTCGCTCTACGTCGAGATCAACTTCACCGAGGAGAGGTTCCCGCTACGCGTGGAAAGCCAAATCCCGTTCACCCTTAACCTGAACGGAACGCCCTACAACGTGACTGGAAATTCTACCCTCTACCTATATCCAGGCTTGTACTACGTTAAGGTTTCACCGCCCAATGGCTATAACGTGACCTACCCCTTGAAGGTGGTGGTCCCGCTCAACTCATCGCTCACGGTTATTTTCACGAAGAGTCAAAACGTTACGAGAAATACTGTCAACCTAACAAGAACCACTATCCCACCATCCTCTAACGTTAGTTCTCTTGGTGAGAATTCTACAACTCAACCTGCACAGATACTAACTATATCATCTTTCTATGTCAAGGTAATAACTCTCATAATCTTCCTAGCCGTAGCAATAATTATAGGATTAAAGGTAAGATAAGTCGTTTTCCTTGAGTATCCAGTTGAAACTTTTCCTCACTTTATCGCATTTAACTCGTTAAGAACCTCCTGTATGGAAGGTCTCCTTGTCGGATCAGGATCCGTCATTTTCTTCACCAGACCCTCGACTTCATGGAACCTGCTCAATCTTAAACTAGAATGGACTGCAGAATATGCCCTCCTCGCCCTATCTAGGTTAGCCCTAAAGTCTCCCCTCCTCAGAAAAGCGTCGACAGCTCCGTCCATTTCCCTGACCACCTCTGGCGGATTAAGTGAAGTCCCGTTTATTAACCTGTAAATTGTTGCCCCTAGCGCGAAAACGTCCATGTCTGGCCTGGCACCTCTTCCCAATAACATGTCCTCAACTTGATCCACAGGGCAGTACTCAGCTGTATATTCGGTGATCCTCTCTCCTCTCCTCCTCGCAGAACCCAGGTCCCCAAGTTTTACCGCAGTCTTCCCGTTAACCAGATTGTTCAGAACTTCTCCACCAGTGTTCCCTGGCGGTTCACTGAAAAAGATATTCCTGGGCTTAACGTCTAGGTGAACGTAGTTCTCGCTGTGAACCACTGAGAGTGCCCTCGCTGTACTCATGAAGATAATCCTTACCACGGAGGGCCAATTGGATGAGAGAAACACTGCCTCCTTCTTCACTAGGTCCTCCGCTGTCCCGCCGGTCATTAGCTCCATGACTATAGCAGGGGGATTGGTAAGGTATAGGAAGGACTTTCCCTCCAGGATCTCCCTGATGGTATTAACGTCAGCGTAGACCCCATACAGTTTAACGATGTCATTGGAGCGCTCAGATATCTCCTGGAGTTTTGACGATTCCTTACTGAGGTCAGAGAACGTAGAGATTCCTAGCCTAGTTGAGGAACTTGAGGATGAAGGAGAAACGTTGGCTATCTTTATTGCATACTTCTTGTTCTCCCTCCTCCCTAGAAGCACATACGAGGTTCCCCCAATGCCTAGAATGCTCTCCACGTCGTAACCGTAGATAGTCCTCCCTATCCAGATCTTGGGATCCCAGGAGCTGAGAAGAGGCGGAGATATGGTCACTTTCCTTCTCTCTACCCTAGTTATCTCGCCCTTTTGAGCCTCCACCACAACTTCATAGGTCTTCCCTTCTAGGGATGTGACCGTCGCGGTGTAGACTCCAGCCTCTGGGTTATTGAAGGAGAGATCTTCGTCATTTACCCTTATCCTTATCTTATCTACAGGGGATTTAGAACCGTCCACAATAGTTTCAGCTGTAATAATCAAATCAGGCCATCTTTGATCAACCTTAAGATTGATTTCTAGATTTAGGGACTTGACTTCAACCTCCCTTGACACTGAAATGGTGTTATTTCTGATACTTGCCGTTGCCTCCACTACATATTTCCCTGGAGCTGGAATCAAGTACTCTCCAGTGAATTCCCTCCCGTTCTCCTGAAGTTTCACTGGCTCCCCATTAACTGATACCTCAAGCGAGTTAACCTTACCAGTAACCTTCACCACTATGTTCAACTTATTACCGTTCACCATACTTTCTATTCTGATGGGCGTTGAAGCTACGTGCTGAGTGGTGATGATATTCTGTGAGATGCACTCTCCAGCAAAACATAGCTTTACTTCATGGGATCCCGGACGTGTGAATATGGTCGAGATGCACTCCGAATTGTTACATGAGAATTTCTGAGGGAGAGAATCCACAAGAAGGGTAGTCTTCATCCCCCTTGGACGAAACCTCACTACTATCTTGTTTCCCTCAGCCTTTACCTCTAGTTCCTTGTTGTCCTCTCTACTCACTATGCTTACTGATCCTGCTTGAAGGGGGAGGAACGCCAGTTGTGTAGGACCAAGAAGATACACTAACGCCGATAGTCCCAAGAATATCAGAGGAACTGATCTCTTGAAGCCCAGAGCCAGGATAGGAACTGACACAAGGAAGGTCAAAACTCCCCAAAGGATCACCGAGACCAAGGATATTGAAAGGAAACTTGTAAGACTCACGCCCAAGAAATTAAGGCCGCTCTCTAGGGACTGTGAAACAAGAACCAGTGCAATGGCCGGCACAACGTTCCACCTGCTTTGAACAAGTTTCATGACAGGAGATATGAAGAGAGGTGTCCCAGCTACAAACGGAAACCATGAATATACCCCTGAACTAACTAGAATAATTCCTGCGACGGAATAGGAAATACCAAATATGACCAGAAAGGCTATGAAGGGTACTAAAACTAATCTCCTAAAATCACCAGCGGATAAGGCCAGTCCAAGCGACGAAATAGCTAACAAGGTTGCAATCGCTAAATCCAGATTCGAGGGATCAAGAAGCAGAGGAAGTATGAATAGGGTTATTGAATACACGGGAACAACGTAAAGATTTGCTCTAGGGAGGGCTAGGGGTATACATGAAAGTGGGATTGAGAGACCAATTAACAGGTCATATATGGAAAGGCGAGAATCTATAACGAAGAAGATAAGCAGATAGGTAACAAATAAGATGTAGATTACTGAGATAGCCCTGAACGTTGGTCTCTCCACAATATTTCCCTTGGGTATTGATCCGCCAAACCTTTTTTAACTTCTCCATAACTATGATACGATCTACCTCTCGAGAAAAGTAAAAAGTGGAATTGGAGCAATAAAGGAAAGATACTAAAGATCTTGCTAGATCAAGGACAACCCAAGTTCCTCCAAGGAACTAGGGCTTGGCAGGGCACCAGAGCTACCCACGTATGAAATCTGAACGAAATGTGATCCGCTAACCATGTAGATTATCTCCGTTTGGCCCAGTGAATACGTGGAGACCCATACACCATTTATCAACTGAGGGCTTGAGGGAGCCACCGATTCGAGGTAGGATAATGCGGAGTGGGCTGACGGGAAGTAAACTTGAAGGACTGTGAGCAGATCTCCTCCACTATCAGTGAGATTAGCGTAGGATATCGCATACGATCCGAAACTCTGCAAGAATGCGGTGGGAGAACTATCCGCAACTCCCTTGAATGAGCTAACGAGCGACCAACTTAAGCCAGTGTAATGATCAAGGACCGAGACCGATGGGATTGAGGGAACCTGAGCATTCACATTCCCTCCCAAGAATCCCAGGGAGAGAGCCCCTGCGATAAGCACTATGGCTACAACCTCACCTATCTTTAGACCAGTGTTCAAACTTTTTCACCATTATTATACCTATTAACAAAATATGGGTAATAAACTTTATGTTGATATGTGGATAAATGTATAAAAGAGTCTACTTCTTTAGTTGTTTCTATATATAACGATAAACTTAAACATATGCAACTTTTAATTTTAGATATCAATAATAACCTATGATTCAGAGAATACTGCTTCCATTACTTGGCGGTCTAGGACTAATTGATATTCTTACTACCTATGTGGGCGTTCAGGCAGGATACACGGAACAGAACGCGTTACTTCACTTACTCCAAGGAAATCCGTTGACCCTGCTCCTAGTGATGACTCTACTAAAGGTTGTGGCAATTGTGGGCTCGGCTTTCCTGGTAAAAAGGGCCGTAATTTTACCTGCGCTGGTTTTAGTTGGCTTGTTCGCAATAGCCGATTTATCCAATATGTTGACACTCCTCTAGGGAGACTTGCTCTGAAGGACTTCATACGCATGTATTCCACGAATATTTACAAGTAGATAAGTTAGTAGATTAAAAGTTTTAAAGAATACGCGGGTCTTAGATATAATAAGTTATAAAGTTGATATGATATTTCGTCGTTATTAATATTTATTTTAATCCTATAACCCATGAACGATGGAAAATATTAAACTCTTTTCTAATGAAAAGAGATTATATTCTGGGAAGAATAAATTACTAATTTATGCCTATGTTTTAAACCCCAGGCCCAAATCTTGATTGATGAACAAGAAGATGCTCGCATTGGGTCTAATACTTGCCGTCGTAGGGTTGAACCCCGTGACTGAGGAACTCGAATTTCACTCGGCAACTGCGTATATGTTGTCGCATTACGCCGTTGTTTCCTCAGGCTTCATACTGGGATACCTTCTCTTAAGGAACGACTGGAAATTTTCTGTTATTGGAGTGGTCCCCGTGATATTCTGGCACCTGCCCTTACCCTTCTCCCTGGGGGCGGGAATCCTTGAGTTTAGGGTCCTTCTAGACGTTTCACTACTCTTAGGTGGTTTCCTCTTGGGCTCGTCCATACACACCCTTCCACAGTGGAGTAAGATTAGCCTCTTCGCCCTTTACATGTTGGGAGATACTGTGCTTAGTATTCTTCTAGTCATTGGAAGCCCCGAGTACAGCAATAAGGTTTATCCTTTCTCCCCTTATTCTCCTGAGTCTCTCCCCTTAGCTGGGATTTTCATGATAGTGGCGATGAACGTAATATTAGCCACCGTGATATATCTTGCCTTTAGAAGTGTGTTAAGAGGACTATGATGGTGCACATCTTGTATCATCTACTCTCAGGGTATAGCTCGCCCTTCTCAAGGAATCTTATAAAGATCCTCATGATAATGAAGAAAGCCACAACATTCATTAGAAGGAACATGAACATCCCAGCATCCTTGATTTGCCACGTGGGATAGGGAGAGGAGGGGAAGGTATACCCGCTGTCACCAAGAAGGAAAGCGATTGAGAGGGCCGTGTCCCCAGCCATCCATCCTCCCAACAAGGTATAACCTACCATGTTACCTCCCGCCTGAAATGAGGAGCCAACTAGGAAGCCTCCTAGTACCAAGCCTAGCTCCAGGATCAGTCTCACTGGTTCACTATATGCGGAAACATCAAATATCAAGGGTATGTGAGCCAGTACCGCTAATCCGGAGCCCACAACTAGCTTACCCACCCAATATTTCCTCGAGACCATAGCCAAGCCAATCCACATTCCCAAGGCAAACAGGGCGTAATGGGAGGCCATGTAGAGCACGGCATTTTTTCCATATATTTCCTCAAAAAGTGGGTTAACTATCAGTAATACAAGGAAAATTCCCAAAAAAAGAGTCTTCCCTTTCATAAACTCACGGGTGATAAATTGGTAATTGCAGGTAGAGCATGGTGAATACGACCACCCATACAGCGTCAACGAAGTGCCAGTAGTAGGATGCACCTGTGGATAGCTGGTATGGAACAGTGATCCTAGTCCTAAGTAGGGTAATTGCCCAGAGAACTAGTCCCATTATAACGTGAAATGCGTGGAGTGACACTATGGTGAAGAAGAACGCTGAGTATACGTCCTGTTGTGGAGTGAACTTGACTATGTGCGTGAACTCGTATACCTGTCCCATGAGGAACGAGAATCCCATCAGGGCAGTCAATGTACCCAGTATCTTGAATGTCTTGATCCTACCCTTTAGGAAGTTATGATACGCGAGATGGGCTGGAATTGAACTTGATAGTAGAACCACTGTCATGATCAGGGGAAGAGGATACCAATCCACGGCTAACCTTGGTAGGCTAGCTACCGTCGGAGTCTCGTTCACGTCGTAGATGTAACCGCCTATGAAGCTTCCAAAGAGGAATATCTCAGCTATGATGAAGAAGAGGACAGGCGTCTTTGCCCTCCTGGCAATCTCAACCCCGTTCTCCTGGATTGTTGGGTTCTCAACCCCTCCCAAGGCGCCAGTGGCCCCAGTTGGCGTTGAGCTAGCCATCTTGGTTAGGCCGAAACCACCAAGCTCTGGCATCGGCTTAATTTGCCTGAAGTAATCGTTATACAGCCAAGCCAGTCCCACTCCTATGAAGGCTAAAACCATGAAAATTCCGGGGACAGTTATACCTGCTAGGATTAACATGAAGCCCAGTGGTGGGAAGCACAACAACAACCCCAACAGTGAAGGGAAATAGGAGCCATGCCTATGCTCAGGAGTTGTGCCATCCATCTCCTTCCCAAAGGATAGCGGTAGGGCAACGGGCCTGAGCGTGAAGTCTGGTATCCCTATGAGCTGTTCTGAATTCCAGGGATCCAGGTTCTTAACAGGAGGCCCCCTAACCCAGGCGTAGAGTAGAGTCCCGAAGGCTAGCAGTAGACCAATCCCCTCCACGAAACCTCCTACCGTGACTAGATTCTGGAAGGGCTGATAGATGGGGGCCGGCACCACGGCGTATCTCCTGGGCATGCCTAGAACTCCGTCAATACTCATTCCCGTGGCTACAACGAAAGCCCCAACAACTATCATGAACATTGAGGTCCTGGCCAGTTCCTGATCAAACCACTTCCCAGTGAAGTATGGGAAATAATAGAGCAAACCGCTTAACAAACCCACGAGTATGGCAAAGACCATGTAATGGAAATGTCCCACCACTAGATAGGTGCCGTTGAAGGCTAGGTCCACAGGTATAAGCGGGAAGAAGACTCCAGTGATTCCACCCACAAGGAACAGCGTGATGAAACCTATCATTCCTATGGTTAGGGCTGAGAACCTAACTTTCCCTCCATAGAAGGTAATAGTCCAGTTCACCACCTTAACTCCAGAGGGTATGGCAATGGCCATGGTTGTTGCCGCAGCTATCTCCCTTACCACATCGCTATCTATTGCTGTGAACATATGATGCATCCAAACTCCCAGAACTGACAGGAAGGCTATTGCCATTGACGATAGGGCTAACGCCTTATATCCGTAAATCTGTCTTCCCACGGCCCTTGGAAGAACCTCACCAACCAGCCCCATGGCTGGCAAAATGAGAATATATACCTCCGGGTGTCCGAAGAACCAGAATACGTTCTGCCACAGGAGTGGGTTTCCACCAAGGGCAGCGTTGAAGAACGGAAGGTTCCACATCCTCTCCAGAAACGCCATGACTAGACCTGCTGTTAAGGGTGGCAGGGCTACCATTAGAAGAATAGAGGTCGCAAACCATGACCAAGTGAAAAGAGACATCTTGAAGAAGGGGATTTTCCTCAGTCTAAGGATTGTCATAAGGAAATTTATGCCCGTAAGAGTAGAAGATACCCCCGCTATCATTAACGCTACCTCAACGAGGGTAACGCCGAAACCTCCGTTTACCTGAAGGTCTGTGCTCAGAGGCGCATACATATACCATCCAGTGTTTATGGGCCCGAACAGGGGCGCAATTATGCTCATGAAGACTGCCGGTACCAGTATCCAGAAGGACAGGGCATTTATCTTGGGCCAGTACAGATCGTGCGCACCAATCATTCTAGGAACTAGGTAGTTAGCGAAACCAGTCGAGATCGGCATCACCATGAAGAAGATCATAAATATGCCGTGTAGAGACACGGCATTATAGTAGTCAACCGCACCCACGTTATTCAACGTTAGTTGATCCCTGATCAGCGCTGCGTAAGCGGAACCTGTGATAAGACTTATTATACCTAGCACAATGTACATGATTCCTATGTCGTGGGCACTTGTAGTGGTTAGGGCTATCTTAAGATTTTCCTTAATTCTGCCTAACTTTCCCATCGTATTCTCAATGACAAATTCATTTAACGGGAATTAATGTTTACATATATATTTTTCATTAATCTGGTATTTCCATCATAAAAAAATGAAAAAGCTTTTATAGTTTGAACCTTAGTTCTTTTAAATGGTCAAAATTTTTAGAAATATTTTATTATTTAGTTAACTTTGTTCATTAAACATCCTTACCTACTTTTTTCCAGTATAAATGAGCAGTACAGATTCTGACCGCCACAACCCTCTGGCTATTTAGGGCAAATTTGCTGATATGTGTCGTCTTCATTACCTGTCTTGGGAAGGTTAAGCTAGCCTTGACTCAGATCTGCGCTAGTTTCCATCAAAGTGCGACGCTTTTCTCGTTACCTTCTAATTCTTCACGTACTAGTCGTAAGCGATCTGCTCAAACACCAGTTTTTCTGGAATTGCGGAACATTTGAAAAAATGCTTATAAAATAGAAAAGTGAACTATCATGATGATTTCGTATGAGTAAGGCAGTCTCTCCCATGTTTTCCTATGTCGTAGCTTTCATAGTGGCTGTGGTAGTATTGTCTGCAGCTATCATTTCAATTTATCAATTCCACACCCTCTCCTCTCCCTCCACTACTAATACCACGAGCTCAGGACCCACAAAGGTGACACTCCCGGTTATCTCGTCAAATAAGACAGTGGTCATATCACTGGTCGCATTATCTTCAGCGTCTACCTTCAACCTCAATGGAACTTCTTTCGGGCAGATGACGATTTACATACCCGCCGGTTATAACGTCGAGGTAGAGTTCACCAACCAGGAGTCACTTCAACACAACCTCCTCCTGGTCATGAACAACACTGCCACTCCCAACGCAGCAGACTTGGCCAGCGATGGGAAAATATTGCTTTACGTAGGGACCACTTCGTCAGCCTATACGCTTCAGGGACTTTCCTCTGGTCAGACTGCGGTGGGTGTTTACGGACCCATGGCCCCCGGAACGTATTGGCTAGCTTGTGGAATTTCAGGTCACGCAGAATCGGGGATGTGGGTCAATCTCGTCGTATCCCAGAACGTCACTGCCCCTTACGCCGTGGGGTAGCGAATTTATAATGATTAATTTTTTCTTATTTAAAACTCAAATATAGTAAAGTTTTAATAGAATACATAAAGGTAACTCAATGCTGTTAATATCATAGTGGAGGGAATTGGACAGAAGGGACTTTCTTAGGTTGAGTCTTATCCTGGGAGGGGCCATTGCGGTCTCTCCCCTGATTACCCCTGTTCTAGATTACATGGGTTACTATTACGGAGAGCTGAAGTCCATTTCGCCTAAGTATCTCGTGACCAACAACTCGCAGGGATTAGAGGGGTTTCCTAGATACAAGGTAGCCAACATAAGCCAGCTCCAGGGAAGCTGTCCGGTTTACTTCTTTACGTATCCTCTCACGGATGAGCCGTGCTTTCTCGTGGACTTTAACAAGCTAAACAACATGAAGGATGTGGAGTTCAAGAACCCCTACGCTAACCAGTTCAGGATTAACACCAACTTTAAGGACATTGTGGGAGTTGGACCAAAGAACTCGATATGCGCCTTTTCCGCAGTTTGTGTGCATCTAGGATGTCAGCTTCCAGCACAGGCCCTAGTCTCAAGCTCTAGCGACCCTGGACTAAATCCTTCAACCTCAATCCTGCACTGTCCGTGTCACGGTTCCATGTATCAACTGGATCAGGGTGGAATAGTGGTAGGTGGCCCAGCTCCTAGGCCCCTTCCAATGGTTCTTCTAGAATACGATGAAACAACTGGCGACATTTATGCCGTGGGGACGAATGCCCCGTACTTCTCTGAGGCTGTGCCCAGGAGAAGGCCAAGGGATAACTTGATCTACGACCCTAGGTACAGTTACTCGGTACCCTCAAACCCTGCATGTGTGAGGGTGAGTTAATGGAGGAACAGGAAGGGACCTGGCTTGACAGGGTCCTGGAGTGGCTCGACGAGAGGACAGGCCTATATGGTCACACCATAAGGCAAGCTCCGCGTTACGCGTACAGGCTTGATTTTTGGTTGGGTTCCTTTGTCTTAGCATCCTTCATGTTTGAGGTTATAACTGGGATGCTTGTAGCCCTATATTACGTTCCAGCTGATCCCTATGCCTCAACCTCCTACTTGATATCAAGCGTTCCCCTAGGGGCTCTCCTCTTTAGCCTCCACAGCTGGGGAGCTTACGCCATGGTATTTCTCCTTCTGGTCCACATGACTAGGAACTTTCTGGTGGGAGCGTACAGGAAACCCAGGGAAATTATGTGGGTGGTGGGAACAGTGCTCGCAGGGTTAACGTTGACTGAGGCTTACCTAGGCTACTCGCTTCCTTACAACTTAATCTCCTGGACCGCAACCACGACTGGACTGAACCTCTTCACCTACATGCCCCTAGGTTTAAGTAACCTAATAGCTGCCATGACCCTTCTACCCCAACTACCGGGGATTGCGAGCGGGGTAGATCCCCTTGTGGATAGGTTCTTTGTGTTCCACTGGATAGTTGGGGCCCTAATAGCTATGGTGCTCGGGCTTCACCTTTACATATTCGAGAAGCATGGCATAACCCCACCCCTAAGCAAGGAGAAGGGGAGATCCGAGCTCATAGATGATTACCAAGACAAGCTTAGGAATGACCCGAATTGGAAACTTCAGCCCCTGACCAGAACCTTTGGGATCATAGTAGTTACCATGTTAATGACGTTTGGAGCGATCTTCCTGATAGCCTCAGCTTTCCCGTTCCAGATCGCGGTTGACGGCTCAACGATCAAGTACATTATGCCAGAGTATAATCCCGCACTGGCTGCGCAGACTCCCCCAATACCTGACTGGTATTTCCTGTTCATCTACTTCTTCTATAAGTCTGTGACTCCGTCAAATGCGTCGCTCATTTTCCTGGCATGGGGAGCTGTGACAGTCCTATTCCCGTTCGTGGACGAGTACGTGTTCAGACATGAGTCGTCCCATCCCGTAATGAGACCCGCTTCCATGGCTTTAGGGGTTGGCTTCATCGTCTCCTTCGTGGTTAATAGTGTTTGGGCATATCTAACTCCAGGCAGGGACATAGGACCCATAGGGATTGAGGTAGATGGTGTGGTATTTCTGCTGTCCTTCCTCACAGTATTCCCTGCCCTGAGATGGTTGCAGTCTAGGGCACGGCCAGGATCCGACTCGTTCAACCTAGGGAAGAGGTTGGGGTTAGCGAGTGCCTTGTCGAGGTCTCAGGAAGTGAGCACAATCACGTTGCCGAGACCAGTATCCCTGGGGGTTGACTTGAGCATCTTAGCGACCCTAGGCCTACTAGCTTACACGACAGCGAAGATGTTCACGTTAACTAACCTCTTCCTCGACCAGTTTGAGCTTGGGATACTCGCAGGGATTAACATGTTCCTTCTGTCCTACCTTGTGCTGATCTATTCGTTAATGGGTGATGAGAAATGAAAGCCGAGAGAATAGCCGAAATTTCCACAATAGTGTTTGCCATAGCCATCCTCGTGTTCCTAGGGGCGTTGTCGTTTCAGTACCTAGGTTACATTTCCCATGGCTCCTACATTCCCAGCAACGAGACCGCAATTCCGATCAAGGTAATAGCTAAGCAGTACGTGTGGGAATTCATCTACCCTAACGGGACCGTGTCATACAACAAGGTCGTGATTCAGGCAGGTAAACCTTATGTGTTCCAGTTGACTTCTGCTGACGTGATTCATGCCTTCTACATAGTACAGCTCGGAATGAAAATGCAGGCGATCCCAGGTTACACGTATGACCTTTACGTCCTAGTTAACCAACCTGGAGTTTACAACATATGGTGCGCGGAGTTCTGCGGGCCGGGTCACTACACCATGAAGGGGGTTATGATAGTCACTAACTCCACGGGGTGATATCATGCTCAAGCCCAAGGATATAGCGGCGTGGATCTTCACCATGGTGATCATGGCGATCATCTTCCTCTGGATTGGCGACTTCGGGAACCTTGGTTACCTGGCCCAGTCCCCAATCTCGGTGTACGTCGAGAACCTTTGGAGACTAATGTACATAAGTGCCTCTGGAGTTTTTGGAGTCTTCATGGGCTCCTTGATTTTCTTCTCCATCAGGTTCAGATACACGGAAGTCCAGGAACAACAGGTTAGGAAGGCAGACGTGTCTAAGATGGTGCTTCCGCTGATCCTAGTCTCCGGGATAGGGCTTGCCTACGCCATATCACAGTACTTCTCTGACGTTTTAGCATATCAGTTCAACCTGGGCCTCCTGGTAGGCCTGATGATTCTACTGTTCTCGTCGCTCATCTTCGTGATATACAAGGAATATTTCAGGGATTGATCACATGAGGATTGAATTATTCTATTTTTTAGTGAGCCTTCTTGGACTCGCCTTCTTCTTGATTTCTCCCATCTTTCCCAATCAGTTCCCGTTCCAGCTGGGAGGAGGATTGGTATTCTGGTTGGGGATTGGATACTTACTCCTGAGGTTTCCGCTTAGGAGCGTGGTCTCCTGTCTGAGGGATAGGGTGACTTGGGGAGTCTTCCTGGCCTATCTTACCGTGCACTACATGGCGTATAGTCTACTCCTAGACAGGATCTTGGGAATCTCGCCTCCTAGCGTGTTCTCCGTGACCTATGCTCCGATGGGTTCCCTGAACCTAGAGAACGCGATAGGCCTATTCTTCACCCCCTCATTATCTCTGGGCGGTTCCTGGTTCTACCTCGATCTCTCGTTTTTCTCCCTGGTCATGGGACTAGTTATAGGCCTGCTAGTAGTTGGGAACCTCATTGAGCTAAGGAGAATGACCGGGTTAAGGAGGAACCTTTCTATCGTGAGCCTGCCCCTTCTGGGAATAGTAAGCGGGAGTACATGTTGCATCTCAATTGCGACAATCGTGGCCTACTATACCCCTGTGCTGGCGCTGGGAACATTCTCTCCTTTCCTAGACTCTGTGTACGTGGGATTGCCCGTGATAACTGCTCTATTCCTGTGGATTAACTATGGGACCACGAGGAGAGTGGGGAATGCCCTGAGGGAGACAAGGCCAGATAGCGTGAGAGGTAGGGGTAAAACCATCTAGGGCGGTGGCTTTAACGAGATGAGAAAATCACACTATTCCCGTGTGGGTTCCAGTCCACCCGTGATAGTCAACTAATCCTCACTATTCCCTTAACCTGGTCAAATCCTCTATCAAAACTCGCTATGTATCTGTCCTTGCTTCGCCCCATGAGTAGGGCATCCTGAACGTAATCCGTGAAACTTAACTGATACTTTCTGAAGTATTCAATCCCCTTTTCAAACATGTTAGGACTAACGAACTCAAGAGTAACTCCCTCGATTATGAAGTTCAATATCTCGTTCAGCACTAGGAAGGCATAACTCTTTCCGTGCCTTGAAAAACCAGCGTCAACGTCTCATCTACCACGTAATCGCAGATGGTGGGTTGACCAAACCTCAACTCCTCTATTTCTCTTAACAGTTATGAAGTCCTCACGTGATTGGGATCTCCCTTGTTGAAAATTGCGTAGATGGAGGATGTATCTAGGAGTACCATCTCCTTCACTTGTAGATCTCCTTTTCCATCTCCTCCACGGTGACAGGTTCTGCCTCAAATTGATATTTCTCGAGTAACTCCGTCAACCTAGGCCTGGATTTCTTTGTCTCTTTCGTATAGTGGTCTATGAGAACCGTGATGACGTCATCCAGGGTTACCTTCTTTCCTTCCTTGGCCTGTAACTCTCCGGCCAATTGAAGAAGTTTCTGTCTATTTTCATCTGAAACCTTAATCACTTTCATGAGGTATACTTGGTACGCTTAGTGTAAAAAGATAAATGGATCGTGAGGGACCGCATAGTGTCGTCGAAGTTCTTCTGGGGCAATCTGGTCTGGAAAAACCTTGATCCTAAGAATTCCTGCGTAGCGTTTCCAAATCAAGTTCCGAAGATACTACCGTATTTCTTCCTCGCAGATATGTTTAAATAACTAAAAAGTAGTTAGATTAATTTTCCTTATCCGGATATTGGTAATTAGCCTCATTTCTAACATGCTTAGAAACGAATCGTGAGAAGCTGTTATAATCTTGTACTGTCATCCTAAAGGGAGGTTTACAACTATTTACCTTTATCAGGAACTATATCAGGTCAAAGTTAAAAATCTTTTAGGAGGTTTTCGCAGTCTTCACAGCAACCTTCCTCTTTTTCGAGAATATCTCATCCTTTCTTGAAAGAATAATCCCAGCCATCATGGTTAGCATTCCCACGTAACTCTCATGATTGAGCTGTACCTCTCCCGTGACCTCGTCAATGATCGAGCTCGTGACTGGAACAGAAAAGGCCATAACGGTCACCTTACCGACCCTCTCCATCCTCAGCATTACGTTCCAGAGATAGAAGAGAAGAGTACCTCCAAGTAAAGCTGAGAACAGGAGATCTCCTACGAAGTTCAAAGATGGATCGAACCTGAAACCTATAGGGGTCAAGGCCAGGAAAACGAGGGATCCAAGGAGCATTTGGGACGTGTTAACCACTGCTGGGTCCATGGATCTCAACTTCCTGTAATACACAGTGAAGGAGGCCCAAAATACTGCGTTGAGTACCGTGAGTATTCCACCTAGGACGGAAAGTTTGCCTGAAAGGGATAGACCGTACACCGTAACCCCGAGGAAACCGATGATCGCCCCCACAACCTCAAAGGTCCTAGGTCTCTCGGATAGGATAAGGTAAGCAATGGGGATTGAGAAGAGGGGCATCGTGTAGCTTAGGACCGCAGATTCGGAGGGTGCAACGTAGTTAAGACCCATTGCCCAGAGACCGGAGCTCGCAGTTGTTAGGAGGGTCAAGACGATTACGTCCTTGTTGAGAACCACCTTTCTGGCGAAGGGAAGAAGGGCTAGTCCACCTATGAAGTATCTAAGTGACATGAAAAGGAACGGAGAAGCAAAGGTAAGTCCGTCCTTTGTGAACTTGTACTGAAGCGATCCAAAGATGATGTAAGGGATCAGGTATTTCAGTATTTTCATTAAGATGGGACAGATTTTTGAGAATAAAAGAGATGCTTTTCTAGGTTGGGTAGTTGAGTTTAATATCTATAGTGTGAAAGGAGAAGAGCTCTCTCCGCGAGGAACTGGATAACTTCTAATGGTATACGAAGTGATGCACGTGTTGAGCTTATCCTGCCTCTATATGGCTTGGTTGAGACTTATTTCTTAATGGGTGGCAGGCTGACTTGTGACCGTGACATAGCAACGCTAAATTGCTGGCTTACCTTTTTTTGTACATGAAAAGAGTAGAAGACTGGATGAAGCAAGCTGAAAGGACTTTAGAGGAGGCAGAATTCAATTTTCTGCACGGCTATTTCGAATTAGCATGTTTCCTTTCACAGCAATCTGCCGAACTGGCAGTAAAGGGGCTACTTCAAGACAGAGGTATTGAAAGAAGAGGACATTCCTTACTAAAATTATCGGAATCCCATCCCCTTCAGAGGACATAAGAGAATGTTTAGTTTACCTGGATAAACAATATATTCCGCCCAGGTATCCCGATACTTACGATGAGGGTGCCCCCATGAATACTACACAAAAAGAGATGGAGATCAATATTTAAATTGCGCAAAGAGAATCATGACTTGGGTAAGGCAACAGTTGCAAGGTTAATCATGCTCTTTGGTTCAAGAGCTAGAGGAGATTTTACTGAAAGTAGCGATTATGATATGTTATACGTTGATGATGATATTCCTAAGGATCCGAAGAGGGTGGACAATCAACTCTACTTAAAGATAGTTAACATGTTTCCAGGTGATGTAGATGCGCTATTCATGAATACTGAGGTCTTCATGAAGAAACTTTACTCTTCAGATCCATTTATTCTGCAAATCATTGAAGAGGGGAGAATAATTGAAAAAGATGACAAATTCTGGGAAAAAGTCATAGAAGTATACAGAGAGAAAAGGAAGGAATGGGTAAAAGTCGGGAAAAACCTGGACTAGAAAATGAGGAAAGATACCTATAACTTCGGCAGTAGTTTATTGATATAATTTACAAATAATTTACAAAAACACTTTATTGAGAATATCATAGTAGGACTCTTGTAACATGGAAATGGTCAAAGCCAGGAGCGTGAGGCCCAAAGTATCATGAAGTGTCGCAGGATAGACCTTATTAGATTGCCCTAGAACTAGTTGTGGAGCACTGAGTCACCTGAGACAGGGTCTCGGGACGACAAGATGGCATGCTATGAAGGGAGATGAAATACATAAACATGACATCAATCTTCCATGTGACTTCTAAAATAAAAAAGGGACGACGTGTCTCACATTCACTTAGACATACTCAGCATACATTCCTAAGTCCATGACCATCCCGTACGCGTTATAAGTCCCAGGTCCAGTAACGTAATTCCATCCGTAGTGGGCCGGGAATGGGTTGTTGCCAGAGGTCACGGGTATCCACGCTGGCAATCCCTTCACAACTCCTTGAGGCGTGATTATCTCACCTGAGTACGAAATGTGATAGAGCGCGTAGTTCAGTGGACCTAACCTCTGTCCCACCAGTGAAACCATTGCAGCCGTCATGGGAGCTGCACCGCTAGTCCCATACCATACGAACACCTGTCCGTCGAAGATCAGGGGAAGCCCAAAACCGAACTCGGGTATGTTATAACCGCCCGCTGAAACGAAGGCAATATCAGGGTAAGTTCTCACTGTGACAGGCGTGAACGGAATTACAGAGGTTAACTCGTATATCTGAACTGGGAATACCACACTATTGCCTCCTGTACTATAATCCCATCCAGAGAAGGAGTAGATCTGTCCCGTTGAGGTCGCATTGAGGAATATCCCACCCACTGAGGTGACCAGTGGATCGCTCTCTGGGTACCATATGGTGTTGTAAACGCCTATGTGGAAGTTAGGCGGAGGATAATCGGACTCAAATCCCCAGTCCCCTGACGCAGCTAGGACCGAGGTTCCTTGCACCGATAGCTGAACCATGATGTTGTGTATCATGTACAACATCGCCGGATAATATGCCGCAAGATAGCTTTCCGGTAACGTTACCGAGATCGAGATCACGTCAGGATTAAGATAGTTAGCCATGTAATAGTATTCATAATAGTAATTTAGGGAGTTTCCCACAAGGGCTTTCCCGCCCACATAACCATCACTGAACACTATTGCGATATTAGCGCCTGGAGCAAAGGCCCCTGAATACTCAGCGTCTAGCTCGTTTTCACCTGATTGACCTCCCGAGGTATCATTTCCAAGGGTGATAACGTTGAGCGATCCAGTCCTAGAAATGTTGAAAAGCTTCCAGAACGAGTATATATCCGTTGTATTCACGTAACACTCTGGTACTCCCTCTATGGCGATCGTGGAACCTGATCCCGTTTTACCCTGCGCGTAGAGCGACGAGAAGTTGAAGTACTGCTGGATCGTGTTGGGAGTGATTATTGCGCTCGAAATTAGCCCACTACTGCTGGATCCCTTCCCCTTGACCATAGGCACATTCCAAGCTTGTCTTAATGCCTGGTACACGTGTGGATCAACGCTATCTATACCCACAATTCCAACCACGTACTTACCCACGTTATAGGGAAGCGATGGCGTAACGTTATTCGTGAAGTAATAGAAGGGTCCCACGTTCTCGATTCCGACCTCACCGAACCAATAGATATCCTTGAAGGAATAATAGTACACGTTTATGTATGTGTGGAACGCCTGCTCAATCTCGCCTACTGTGGCGTTAAAGGTGAGAATGAGTCCGTAATTCCCTGTGGGAACAAACCCGTATCCTTTCAAGTAGTTCTCAAGGGATTTCACGTAAGACTGACTGGGATAGTAGTATTCCCTGAACTTCAAGGGCGTCAAATAATGACCAGTTGAAATCACGTATAGAAGCTCACTGTTAAGTGATGAATAGTTCGTGAAGTTAAGCAATATGGTTATTGGGATCGTAACACTGCTACTTAGCGGTTCCACGAACTGCGATCCGGGTAAAATTGAGTACTGGGGAGATGATGTTTGCACATAGTACACAGATTCCTGGGCCTGCAGAACTAGACCTGAGCCTAGAGAGGAAAATACAAGCAAAATCAATACTATCAGAATGGAACTTATGTTTTTCATTACTCTTTAAAAGAGTCATACCCCTATAAAAAGACTTGAATATAAATTTTTAAATACACGCGTTCATAAAATAATATTTCTACCTTTTCCTTTCAATTTATAGTTTCTTGTGAGCAGTGATATACCCAGGTTCACGAGGATGACCAGAACTGCAACTTGAAACATCACATTGAAGGCCTCCCTCCCAGGATAGAAGGAGATCAAGATCTGGTTGTCTATCATGAGGACGTAGGGGTCCTTATAAGACGACATAATCGATGTGGCCAGAACTGGACCTATGGACGCCCCGAGGTTGCGCAGGAGGGTGTTTACTCCCAGACCTATACCCCTCGCAGTTTCTGGAAGCGAGACGGCTATCATGTTAATGAGGGGAATAATGATCGAGATCATCCCAGTCCCCGCCACTATCACGTCCTCAACCAGTGCCTGCGACGTTCCCCTATTCACCATGAGGAGAATGAAACCAAGGATCGAGGTTAGTGAACCGAACACGAGGAGAGGTTTCGGGCCTGCATCTCCCGTGAGCTTACCCACGATCGGACCTACCACGAACATGACCACGGTAGCGGGAGCTAGGGTTAATCCCGCAGAGAATATGTCAAGTCCCAGCCCGAAGGGAGGGGGTAGCTGGGCGTAGTAGATTATCCCGAAATACATGATCATGAGGGCAATACTGCTCACAACCCCAACCAAGTTCGCTACCATTACGTTCCTAATCCTCATGAGGTTCATGTCAACGAGGGGTTCCCTTACCCTCAACTCCACAGGAATGAAGACGAGTACGAGAAGGAGTCCCAACGTTAACAAGACTAGGTTCTCGGCGTTCAACCAGCCCAGTGAAGGTCCCTCGGTTATGTAAACCAGGATGAGGATCATACCCAGGGTTAAAAGAGTTGTTCCAACGTAATCTATGCTCTCCTTCACCCTCACGCCCGTGTCCCTAAGCTTGGTTAGGATAAGCAGGAAGAAGAGTAGGGAGAGGATGAAGGCAGTGTGGAAGGCATACTGCCAGCCAAAGTTCTGATCTATGTATGAACCGACTATGAGCCCAAGAGCCGTGCCTATACCCACGGAACCTGAGAGTAGTCCCTGCGCCGTCGCGACGTCCTGTGGTGGGAGGACGTCAGTGATTATGGCCAACCCAACAGGGAAGATACCGTAGCCTATTCCCTGTATTGCCCTGGCAGTAATGAGTGCGTAAATTGAGGGCGAAAAGCCGGCCAAGGCGACCGCAACTAGGTAACCCCCAAGGGAAATGAGGTACATCCTTTTCCTTCCATACATGTCGGCAAGCTTACCGAAGATTGGCGAGACTACCGCTCCCACAATGATAAAGGCTGAGGTTATCCAAGAGGCAAGGGTCGAGCTCACTGAGAAGTCGCTCTGAATCGTGGGAATTGCCGGAACAACCATGGTTTCCACGTAATTTATGAGGAGGTCGCCCCATACCAGCAGGAGTAGGACCTCCCTTCCCCTCTTGTCCATCATGATTCCTAGGTATGAGGGAAAATAAAACTTGATTTTAGGGGTAAAGGTGGTCGTCTCTGCTGAGACTACCTAGTTATATAGTGAGCGCATATCCGCTGATCTATCCATTGATGGATTCCTCAAATTAGGTTAGTTGGACATATTGTTCCTTAAAATGGTTGGCTTGAAGAGTAAAGGAATGTGTGTTTAGAGGCTTTCGTCCGTTCTTGAAGAACCTTTTTATGCATATAATCTCAGAATATTCGAAATTATCAGAATTGTACCAGCATATTGAAGAAATATTTCGTTGAGAGCTAGATCTCTGCTAGTTTTATCTGTTCAGCTCTTTTACTAGATCTCTAACTAGTCTCCATACATCCTTGCACAGTCCTGTACCTTGAGTGCCAGGGTCTTTATTTCCTCCTCTGGAAGCGAAGGTGCAAAGTACCTCCACGATTCGTCGTTCATCCACGGCATGACCTTCACAGCCCGGAAGATTTCCTTGCACTCCTTTGACGGGTTCTCCAGTTGGTGGTCCTCAACGAACTGTTTGATTAGCATCATTGCAAATAGTGGCCTGTTTCCCTTAATGAGGCCATCAACCTCCTGAAACAGGGTCATTTTCTCACCAGGGCAAGGATTATCACAGTGGAACCTAGGGCAATCAATGATGCAAAGGCGTATGCGTAAACGTAACTCAGGGAGTACAGAAGGCCCATCACGGAGTTCCCCACAAAGTAACCTATCCCCCTCGACAGGGAAAGTATGCCCATTCCAGTTCCCACGTTCTGACCTGCAACCTTGGACACTATACTTGGTTCGAAGGTCTCGGCAAAGGCGCTCCCGACGCCCAGGAGAATTGCCATGGGGTAAAGGCCTATCTCCCTGAAGGGAAACAGGAAGATAAACCCGGCACTTGCGATCGCAGTCACCAGGTAACCCAGGGTGAGGCCTAGGTAATCCTTCATCCTCAACCTAGATAATAACATTCCGAAACCTGAGGATGAGCCCAGAAAAAACCCGTAGGTTAAGGTGCCCAGGTAGATCTGCGAGGTAGACTGAGTCACGGTAATGATGGGGAATCCAGGACTATACGTGCTGATCCCGAAGAGGAGGGAGGCAAGGGCCACCGCGCCCAGGACTTTCCCGCTCCTTCTAGCTGTGCTCTTCCCCTCCCTAGGCCTGGACAGGTAAAGGAATAGCGAGCTTATCAGGATTGGGACTGCAGTCAAGGGTAGAATCTCGGCAAACGAGAACTTCAGGTAAAGGCCAACGGAGAGATACACCACAGCTATCAACCCTCCTAGGAAGTCCAGCGAGTGAAGAATGGCGAATGCCCTTGATCTCTCGTTCTCACTGGTCGCCTGAACTAACATGGTTCTCCTGGCAGGGCTCCTGAAGTTTCTCATGAACCAGCCTGACAGGAAGAGACCAATCGCCTCGAGGCTATTTTGTGCCAGCCCTGTGAAGGATAGCAGGGTCACCAGGAGGTTTCCAAAGATTGCAACCCTCTTGCTCCCGTACCTATCCGCGAGAGCCCCACCTAGAAACGAAAAGATTAACCCAACACCATAGGACACACTTTCCACAACTCCGTAGATGTAAATTGGCAGGTGAAACTGGAAAACTAGAATAATGGGGAACGACGCAACCACGGCCTGGTAACCCAGATCAGCAAAGAAGGCAGAAAAGGATATCTTGTAGACGTCCGAGTTCATGCCAGATAAATGGAGACCCGTACAAAAAATCTTTAGTTAGCTCATGGAGATTATCCTTTCCCAGAGGTCATCCACGAACTTCTCTAGTTCAAGGTAATCCCTTTCCGAGAGCTTCTTGTACCTGCCCTGAACAGAAAGGAAGTCCTTCAAGGGCCTTCTGGTCTCCTTCTTAAGGCAATGGAGCGACTCATTACTTATCCTAACCTTCCCGTTTACAACCTCTATGAGGGGCCAATAGCACGTCTGCACAGCCAACTTGCCAACCTCAGCGGTCTTAGAGGGATCAAATAGCCAACCATAAGGGTCTGGTGTAAGGATCTGGATATACCTAAATCCGTTCACTTCCTTGGCCCTCTTTAACTTATCCATGAGGTCATGGGGATAGCCCACGGATGCCGTGGCCACATAGGGAACGTTATGGTCAAGCATTATGAAGAGTAACTCCTTCTTGTTCTCCTTCTTCCCTTCAGGTGTGGTAGTGGTTACGGCACCGTGGGGGGTGGAACCGCTCCTCTGACCTCCGGAGTTCATGTAGGCCTCATTGTCCACACAGAGGTATATGAAGTCCTCGTTCCTCTCAGCGGCTCCGCTAAGTGAAGCAAACCCTATGTCCGCTGTACCTCCATCTCCAGCCCAGACCACTACGGTCACGTCCTTATTCCTCTGTTTGAAGGCCCTCCACATACCTGAGGCTGCTGCGGGACCGGCAGCGAAGGCTATATTAAGCACAGGATAGCCGTAAGCGTTCTTGGGTCCTATCCCCTGAATTACGGAGGAACATCCTGCCACTACAACCATGGCAACGTTCTTACCCAGGGCCATTCCCACCATTCTCATGGCCATGTTCTCAGGACATCCAGGGCAGGCCGATGTCCCTGGAAGGAGTGACTCAGATCGCAGACCTCGGAGTCCCAAGCTCAACCTCTTTCACCTCGCTCGGATAGTACCAGGTTACCTCCCTAAAGGAGCCACGCTTCATTTCCTCGATGGACGTGGATATGGCCTCCATGAAATCCTTCTTATTCATGGACACGCCCCCGAGCCCTGCAACTACCCCCTTTACGGGGTTATTCAGGGACGCCTTCACCTCTAAGTAAAGAGGCCCTCCTCTGCCCAGCGACGTCGCCCTGTCAAACACAATAACTCCCTTCTTATCTCCCAGTGCCCTTAATATCTCGTCTTCAGCCCACGGTCTCACGTATCTCACCCTGTAAAGTCCCACGGAGATTCCTCTCTCCCTTAACCTGTCCACAGCCTCCATCGCGTCTAAGGACCAGGCCCCCATTGTAACCACGGCGTAATCGGCATCCTCCAGCTTATACTCTACATTGAGGGTCTTATAATCCGCCAGGGGATTTACCTTCTCGTATTCCCTCCCCACTTCCCTAATCACGTCCTTCGAGTCCGCTATGGCATCATTTATGGACTGCCTTAGCTTCATGTAATGGATTGGTTGGAAAATGTTACCCATGCTTTCCTGCGTCTCTGGATCTATAACGTAGGGTTGCCTCCTGGGTGGAATAAACGCGTCTACATCCTCCTGCGAAGGAATATACACGTTGGTTTTAGTGTGGGAGAGAATGAACCCATCCATTCCCACCATCATGGGAACGAAAACCCTAGGATCCTCGGAGATCCTGAAGGCCTGTAGAGTTAGATCAAGCGCCTCCTGAGGGCTTGAGGCGAAGGCCATTATCCAACCACTATCCCTCTCACTCATGAAGTCAGTGTTCTCGTTCCAGATGTTCCAAGGAGCACCCACTGCCCTAGTTGCTACCACCATCACTATGGGTGCCCTGCTCCCTGCAGCCCACCAAACCATCTCGTGCATGTAAAGAAGTCCCTGGGAGGAGGTAGCAGTGAACGCCCTTACTCCAGACACGGCTGCCCCCAGGGTCACACCCATGGCAGAGTGTTCGCTCTCCACCCTAACCACATCTGTGGAGATCTCCCCCCTTGCCTTCATCTCAGCTAGTTCCTCGATTATGGTGGTCTGAGGAGTTATTGGGTAGATCCCCACAACCCCAACCCTCGCTAGCTTTACCGCGAGGGCAACAGCCTCATTCCCTGAAATGATCTTCATCATGACTCGGTCACCATTGAAATCGCCTTAACGGGGCACACATTCGCGCAGACCCCGCAACCCTTACAATACTCGTAGTTAACCTCAGCCCTTTTCCCCTTAACCCCAATGGTGCCCTCAGGGCACCATAGGTAACATGCATTACAACCAATACACCTATCGCCAACAACTGGCTTCACCACCCTCCAGTTACCGGTCTTTCCCCCTGCTCCCTCGCTTGGGTGGGAAACCGGGAAAAACTGATAATCAAGCGACAATTTCCTTCACCTCTCTTGTGCTCTCGTAGGCTAGTTCAACGGCTCTCTTGTTGAGCTCTGCCACATTCCCGCTAAACTCAGAGTCTATGGCCTTCTTCACTGAGTCCAAGGAGGGTACCCCAACTGCCTTAACTAGTGCGCCCAACATTAAGATGTTGACGAGAGGCCAGCCAGATTTCACCAGCTTCAGTTCCATGGCTATTCCTGTCGCGTCCACTAGGAAGATCCTACCTGAGACTGGCGGATTTCCCTTCCAGTTAAGCACAATTTTCCCGTCCTTCTTCAAACCCTTCAGGGGGTTGGAAATCTTGAGCAATGTGGGATCTAGAATAACCACTACGTCAGGTTCCTCAATGGGAGAAGTTTCCCTTATCTGCGAGTCAGAAATCCTACAGTAAGACTCTATTTCCGCTCCCCTTCTCTCAGCGCCATATATGGGGAAAGCTGAGGAGAAAAGTCCGTCTAGACCAGCAGCCTCTGCAAGTAAATTGGCTGCCGTAACAACGCCTTGTCCGCCTCTTCCATGAAATCGTATCTCAAGCGATGATTCCACCCACGTTACTATTAACTTGTTAGTCTAATAAAGATTGTTACTGAAAAATTTAAACTGTTGGAACGCCGTAGTATACTACCTTTTGAAAGAATTCCCATCTATGTATTATCTCTGATAATATGGCCACGACTGCTGTCAATACTCCTAGGAGGGGGACGAAGAAAGTCGTAATCTCGAGTACCAAGTACGGCAAATTCAGGATCCTCTTATCCTTGAAACCCATCTTCGCCTTGGATCTGGCGGTGATTATCTCGCCCACCGCAAACACTGCCCCCAACACGAGTAACACTGGACTGTGAATGAAGACGTAGGCCAGAGGGGACACCACCGTGAATCCTGCCCCAAGGAACGACATCGGCGTGTCAGGATGATACCAGGATGGCCTAGACTTTAACATATAAATCATTATCGAGGAGATCACGCTAAGAACTAGAAGGGGTAGGGCCACATAATACGCGTCTCCCACGAAGATTGAAAGAAGGAATGCTAGCGCCGAGAGTCCACCGAAGAGGACCTCCCTGCTGAGCCAGGAAGTGGATAAATTGAGAATTACCCTCATGGACCTCATAGTGACCCTAGCATGACCCACAGATAGAAGGAGGGTGCCAGCGAGGAGCACGAAAGCAATCAGTGCAAAATATGGCAATCTCAACAGGGAATAGACCAGAGCTATCTCGCTCCCAAGGGTGAAGGCAATCAGACCTGTCGCATTCTCCTCTCTCTTTTCCTTCAGGGGAGAGGCCTTTATCTCCTTGGGATTGACAATCTTTAATCTCGGTCTAGTTATAGACGCCGGAGCAAGGTAGTTAACCTCGCCATCTGGCCTGTCCAACCAGCCAAAGGTCAATGCCCCCGTGGGACAACTCTCCACGCAATAGGGCATTCCCTTTCCAAGTCTGTCAATGCAGAGGTGACACTTACCCATGGTCCCATCCTTCGAGAAGTGAAGCGCCTCATAGGGACAGGCCCATTGACAGTAACCGCAACCTATACACTTGTTGGAGTCTATGGTGACAATCCCCATTTCATTCTTGGAGATAGCCACGGCAGGACAGGACTTCATGCAGACGGGGTTATCACAGTGATTACACGAGATGGAGAGGGCAGTCTTGCCCCCCTCTAGCTCGAAGACTGGGAGTACCCTCCAGTTCCCACCGTAAGCCCTATTGCATGCATCGACGCAGGCTCCGCAGACTATGCACTTATCGTGATCGAATGTGAAGCCTAGCCTGAGTTCCCTGTCACTCAGCTTAAGGGTTTCCATGGTTGAATGTCTTGCCTAATAATATTAAGGTTTATTACCTATACATTTAAACATTTTTTATGGAAAGTAACTTCTATAGAACAGCACTGATAAGAAATTTTCTGGCGAAGATGATAGCTGATAAGGAGGGAACTCTGAGCCACGCGTCGGAAATGGATAAGACGAGGGTGTGTTCGTCCTCCGATGATGAGATTAGAAGCTTAATAGAAAGCACGGCCGAATTCATCCTGGGCCAGAGCCTGGAAAGGGACAGCATTGAGAAGCTAACTAGGGACATCAGATCTTGGTGTAATAGCTAGCAGACTAGGTATCTTAAAGGGGAGAGACAAGATCACAGTCTGAACATTCCAATGAATACCAACACGCCTAGCATCATCAGTATTGAATCGTAGAGCTTGATTTGGCCATTCTTTATCAGGAAATATGCTAGGATCCCCGCTAAGAAAGAGACCTCAATAAGAGGTGTTAAAGAGTCCAGGGCTATCCCGCTTACCCCTGACGCAAACCCTATTATGGCAAGGAGCAAGCTGGAAGCCATAAGGTTTTCATTTATCACTCCAAGGAGCAGGTCCCTCATCACGTTCTCCTTCCTTGATCTGAGGGCAGTTGAGATTTCCTGTAGGTTGGACATAACGGGGACTATGAGTATGGCAACATAATACGGAGGTACGTGAAACATTGCGGATAATGAGAAGATGTCTTGAAGAAGCCAGGACGAGGATATCCAGACTATAACACTACCTATTACTAGAGCTGGAATTGCCTTAGAATCCCTAACTACCCTCCTGTTCACTTTCATTACGCTATATGCTAGGAATAAACCAAATAGGACAACTCCCCACCAAACATCTATTCTACCCGTGAGACCCATGAGACCTATGAAGAGGGAGGCCACAACTATGAAGAGGTATTCCCTCTGAATTCCTACGTTGAAGTCGCTCTTCCATCTAATGAAATGGACCACTCCAAAGAACGCAACCCCAATGACGTAGAGGGAGATAACGCTCCCCAGTACAGTTGAGAGTGCCACGTAATAGTTTGACCTGAACGACGCTTCCAAGGTTATTATCAACTCTGGTAAAATTGAAATCAGGGCAATCACGTAAGGACTAGAGAACTTTGCCCCCCTGTAGATGAGCTCCACGCCCAGTAGGAAAAGAGGTATGGAGGCTATCTCAGTGACTAACACATTCAATATTACGACTTTATTCCCTATAAGCTTTTGAGTATTTAGAGATGAACAATTGATTAATTTTCCCTTGAAAGATGACTTAGAAAATGAAAAAGGTTCAGCGATTAACAATGAGTTTGATCGCCTATCTATAAAACTTGAGCAGTCTGAGCCCTTGGTCCAGACTTGACGACGTGTTATGACACAAACACTTCAAATTAAATAACTATAGATTAATTAATCAACGAACTCCACAGACTCCTCCCGAATACCTTCAAGTTCCTTCTCCCTTCTAAATAGGGCCTTTATTCCACGGGCCTTCGCGGTGGCAATAGAGAAACAATCGGAGAGGGAGATTGCATGCTTACACTTACACAGAGATACCTCCCTATATATCTTCTTGGAAACGCCAACGACGCTGAAGTAGCCGGACTTTACTACACTATTAACAATTTCCTCTGCCCTCTGAGCACCTAGTCTTCTGCAGAGAACGTAATATACCTCTGTAAGGTTGACCACATTAATCACCGGATCGATCTCCTCATTCCTTACCCTACGGTACAGATCCTCAAGTTCCCCTTGCAGTAAGGAGATCAAGACCCCTGAGTCAAAGACCAAACTTCCTCTTAATTCTCTCCTCATCCCCTCTCCTCTCCCTTAACAATTCCCCATACAGGTCCTCGTTCCTCAATATCCCAAAGATTCTGTCCAAGAGCTGAGGGTCCTTAGAGTGCATACCCCTGTTTTCTCTTATTAGATACTTGATAGTATCATCTAGAGAGAACTTCCTCCCATATCTCCTCTCGAGCTCTCCACGAATCCTTATGAGCTCCTGCTTGGTGTTTTCCCTGATCTTAATGGATGCTAATTTTTCCACAATTACCACTTTTTCCACCTAGTATAAAAGCTATCAGAGTTAGCGGGACGTAAGCCATAATGGGATTCCTTTATCCTCGAGGACTTGCCTATAACCTTCGCAATTTAGTAATTTTGGAGGACATAACACCTTAGTCCAACTTTGCTCCCTCGAACCATATTGCCTCATTGACGGAACACCTAGCGACGAGGCTCCCAGTTAAATGGAGATGAATAATGATAGAAATAAACAACGAGCCACAATATCAACCTCAAAACTCAAACCTGGTTCCTGCCAGTGGGAAATACTTATAATATAGTATTACACACACTAGTATTAGTGAATTGCTTTGGCTAAAAAAAGAACTACCAATGACATTATAAGGGACATGCTTCAGCTTGCACAGAGTGGGATAAGGAAAACAAGCCTTATGGCAGGAGCAAGAATTAGTTTTGATCTTTTGAAAAAATATCTCTCACTCCTGGAGGCTTGGAACCTCATAGAGGAAAAGGATAGAATGCTGTACCTAACTCCCAAGGGAATCATGGCTCTTAATCTACTGAATAGACTTGCCTCCATCAAGGAGGAGGAAGCTAGACTTGAAAGAGAGATAGAGGAATTGATCCCTGTCAGTGAAATCACCCCTCAGTCACCACTTGACAGGGTAAAGGAGATTCTGGCGAGGAATGGAATCTCATATAGGGAAATCAACAACTCAGTGTTTGTCGCAAACCTTGAAATATGCGAGGAAAATGACTGCGGTAAAGGGTACATATTCGTTTCTAGACCTCGAGTAATACTTGGAAAGAAATTCCTTGTTTACAGTGACGGCAAAAGGGTTCAGATACTGAAAAACGATGAAAGCTCCATCAAGAGAATTCTTGGAATTGAACTTGCACATGAATGAGGGAAAGCCTAAAACTATTTTGATTGGATCTTCCCCAAGGAATAGGTTTTCCTGAGCGCGAGAGCTCTTATTCTTCCATCTTCATCCTCGTTCCTTATCACTGACTGAAGTATGGGTAGTGCCTTCAGGCTGGAGGTCTCGGCTAGTGCCTCAACAGCTGACGACCTTACCCTAGGTAACCTATCCCTCACAAGGACTGAGAGGGGATCTACAGCCCTGTCCCCAAACTTCCCCAACCACCTTGTGGCACTCTCCCTAACTGGGAAGCTCTCCCCCTTGAACGCCTTCTCCAGGATGAAGTCGTAGTTCTCCTGAGATCCAAACTGGGCCAATGCCTCTAGGACTGCGGACCTTACCACGTCTAGATGACTGTCCTCTGCGTAGTATCTCTTCACTTCCTCCTGATATTTCTGAATACCTATCTTACCAATACTCCTTATTAGCTCCGCCTTTACGTAGTAGTTTTCCTCTCTCCTGAGCATGGAGATGGCAAGCTCCGCTGCCCTCTCGTCGTACTTAAACTCGGATAAGGCCTTAGCTATACCTCTTCTGGCCTTTGGGTTTGAGAGTCTATGAGAGGATAGTTCATTTAACGCTTCCTGCGTCTTGATTTTCCCAAGGCTTACAGCAGCCTCATACGCAACTCCCCAGAAGCCGTCATCCAACAGCCTTCCCAAAGCCTTTATGGCCTTCTCGTCCGTGTACTTGGATAATCCCTTTGCAGATCTAATTCTGCACATGATGCTGGGGTCTTCAGTCTCAGAGACGAGCATTTCCTCCGGTTGATTATCATTGACCACGGCAAATACCTTGAACTCGGGGTCAACGCAGACATACCTCAGACTGGGCACGGGTATCTCTACCCTTGCAGATGTCATCTTCACTTTCCTAATCTCCGCCGTAGAATTACTGACTATCTTGAGCTCGAGTTCCAGGGGATAACTAGGTTCACTCTGTTCCAGGACCACTACAGGGGTTTCATTGTACTGAATAGAGACCGTGAGCTCTGGATGGCCTGCGGAATACACGTAAAGATCGAAGAACTGCGAAAGGTCCTGTCCAGAGACCCTCTCCATGGATTTCCTGAAGTCCTCCGTATCCACGGATTTACCTGTATGCTGTTCCAGGTAAGTCCTGATACCTTCCCTGAAGATCTCGTCTCCCAGTGCGTTTCTTAACGCATGAAGAACTAGAGCTCCCTTCTGGTACGTATGCCTGTCAAAGAGTTCATCAGGCCACTTATAGTATCTACTCACAATGGGCCTCGTGTACTCCTCGGTCTCCTCAAGGTAGGTTTTCAATTTCGTGTACATGTCATAGAGAAACTCCTCTCTTCCCTTATCGGCCTCAGTGAATAGGGCCTGAAAATATGTTGCGAAACCCTCATTTAACCAGATATTTGGCCAATCCTTGGTGGTAACAAGATCCCCAAACCATTGATGGGCCAATTCGTGAGCGATTAGGGAATCCGCACTATACTCTGCGTCTGCCCTCCTATCGTGCAACACCCTCCAAGTTAAATGGGTACTGGTTATATACTCCATTCCTCCGTTCATTCCAAAGAGCACAACCTGGGCGTATCTCTTGAATGGGTAGGCAACCCCTGTATAACTAGAGAAGAATTTCATGGCCCTCCTTGTGCTCTCCAGGTTCCAGAGGTAATCCTCAAAACCCTTGGGTAGATAATACTCCAGGACGACGCCGTCCACTTGTTCCTTAAACGTCGAGAACTCTCCCACAGCAAGGCTAGTTAGATAAAACGAATGTGGAAAGTCCATTACCCAATGGTACTCAACCCAATCTCCCAAGTCTCTAACTTCCCTTAACTCCCCATTGGATACAGCCATGAGTGGTTTCTTTACCTGAACGTATAACTCGGTCTTGGTCTTCATCGTAGGTTCCGCGAGGGAGGGTATCCAGTAGATGGGGTTCTCGGTCTCACCGGTAGTGGAGACTTCGCTCATTTCTTCGAGTCTCTGAACCGAACCCATTAAGGAGGCGGAATAAGACATGGTCAACGAGTTGGGACCAGAGTCTACATCAAACCTGAACGTGTTACCATCATAGTAATACGTTGCCCTTCCGTTGACTGAGAACTCCTTCACGGTAAAATGCCTTCCGTTCAGAATCATCTGTCCCTTCCTGCATTCCATGGACAGGTTCGCCTTACCCTCTAGCTTATTCCCATCTACCTTGAGGAAATAGGTGGCAGAGTTAATAGTACAAGGGTAATTTTCCGGGTAATGCTTTTCGTGCTCCTTTAGAACATATCCTTTCCCGATTCTCACCTGCTCCATTTCCCTGGCTGGAACGTAGCTCATGAAAGTCTTGTATGGCTCCTCGATTAAAACTGTTGCCTTCGTGAGGAGAAATAAGAATTACTATAAATATTTCTTATAAAGCAGAAATCATTTAAGCCTTTCTGAAAGGTTTTACGAGGATATCTATCACTAACCTAACGAATAGGAAATGTTGAGCTTATATAGTAACAATGGTTAAGAAGGAATGTAACTCTTTATTAACGATTAGTTAAACAATATTAAGATGTATCCTGCACAAGTTGGGTATTACAAACCAGATTCTGTGAATGAGGCCCTGGATTTTCTCGAAGGCAATGAGGCGAAAGTTCTAGCGGGTGGACAAAGCCTCATACCCATGCTGAAACTGAGGATCCTGAAGCCCAGGTACCTCGTGGACATTGGAGACCTTGGTGAGCTGTCCTTTATACGTGAGGGAGAGACCACATCCATTGGTGCCACCACACGACACAGGGAGCTAGCATCTAGGAAAATACCGGGACTTGAGATTATTCAGGAGACTGCGTCTAAGGTTGGGGATATCCAAGTTAGGAACATGGGGACTGTGGGAGGAAGTCTAAGCAACGCAGACCCTTCCGCTGACTACCCTGCACTTTTCACGGCGCTGGACGCCACCATGGTCATCAGGTCAAGGAGGGGGACGAGGGAAGTAAAGGCTGGAGAGTTCTTCAAGGGGGCATTCACCACTGCCCTGGAACCTTCAGAGGTTCTGGAGCAGGTCAAGGTTAAGGCCTTTAAGGGATATAAGCAGACCTACAAGAAACTGGTCAGAAGAGCAGGGGATTATGCCCTAGTAGGACTGGCTCTCCTCCTCAAGATGGAGGCAGGTGAGGTAAAGGACGTTAGAATTGCATTTACGGGGGTAGGGGATAGGCCCCACAGACCCCTTGAGGCTGAGAACGCCCTGAAGGGAACAAAGCTCAGTGATAGTGACATCTCGAAGGCCACAGAGCTTGCTGTGGCCGGGGTAAATCCCCCGTCTGATTCAAGGGGGTCCTCATCCTATAGAAGGGAGGTCATGAAGAGGTTATTAAGAAACACATTGGAGGAGATGAGACGTGAAGGTTGAACCGGACCAAAGGGTTAAAATAAGGGTAAAGGTAAACGGTGTATATTACGAGGACGAGGTTGAGCCTAGGAAATTGCTCGTGGATTTCCTAAGGGAAAACCTCAACCTTACGGGAACCAAGATAGGCTGCGACACCTCAACCTGTGGAGCCTGCACCGTCCTGGTGAACGGGAAATCAGTTAAGTCCTGCACAATGCTTGCCGTTCAAGCCAACGGCAAGGAGATTACCACGATCGAAGGACTGTCAAGTGATTCGAAACTGAGCCCAGTGCAACAGGCGTTTAAGGACAACTTTGCTCTTCAGTGCGGTTTCTGTACCGCAGGGATGATAGTTCAGGCCCATTACATCCTTTCGGAAAAGAAGGAACTCACAGAAGAGGAGGTAAGGGACATGATACACGGTAACATCTGCAGATGCACCGGGTATCAGAACATAGTGAACGCAATATTAGACGCCTCTAGGAGGATGAGAGCATGAGTTACGCAGGTAAGGCCGTAAAAAGACTATATGACGATAAGTTTGTAACTGGTAGAAGCACCTACGTTGATGATATCAAGGTAAATTCGTTATATGCCACCTTCGTGAGGAGCAATGTTGCTCACGGAGTCATAAAGAGGATACATAGGGACGACGCCCTGAGGATGAGGGGTGTCGTAGCAGTATTCACTGGGGAGGAGCTTAATCAGATCATTAAGGGAGGAATAGGTCCATGGACCACTTACATCGATCCAAGGCCATGGAAGATCCCGCTATGGAGATTCGCTCAGGGTGAAACCAAGTATAACGGTGAACCCATTGTCATGGTAATTGCCCAGGACAAGTACACTGCCAGGGACGCTGCCGAGGCAGTTAACGTGGATATAGAACCCCTTGATGCCGTAGTTGACATGGAGAAGGCAAAGGAGGATAAGATCCTTGTACATAAGGAACTCGGAACCAACTTCGGATACGTTGGAGACTTCAATGCAGGGGACGCTGAAAAGGCACTCTCAAGTGCGGATAAGAGGGTTGAGGTGGAGATAGCTAATAATCGTCTTATTCCATCCCCCATGGAGCCTAGGGGAATTGTGTCCCAGTATGATGGGGCAAATCTCACCATCTGGTACTCAACACAAATACCCCATTTCGCTAGGTCAGAATTCAGCAGGATCTTCAACATACCCGAAAGCCGGATCAGGGTAATAATGCCCGATGTGGGAGGAGGTTTCGGAAGTAAGGCTCACATACTATCGGAGGAGCTCGCGGTAATCGCTGCGTCCATAAGGCTAGGGAGGACAGTTAGATGGACAGCAACAAGGACGGAGGAGATGATTGCCGCCAACTCGAGGCATAACGTGTTCAGAGGCGAAATAGGCTTCAAGAATGACGGTACCCTCGTGGCAATTAAGGGAACTCTCGATGTTGAACTTGGAGCTTACCTAACCTATACAGAGGGACTACAGCCAACCATTATCCCGCCAATGATTCCAGGTCCCTACAGGGTGAGGGATTTGGCCATAAGGAGCAGGGCAATATACACCAATACCATACCTATCACCATGTACAGAGGAGCCAGCAGACCCGAGGCGACCTTCATCATTGAGAGAATAATGAGTACGGTGGCTGATGAACTCAAGATGGACGACGTTGAGGTGAGGATGAGGAACCTCGTGAGGGAGGACCAAATGCCCTACACTAACCCATTCGGCCTTAAGTATGATACAGGTGATTACCCAACCCTGCTCAAGGAAGGCGTGAAAGTTCTCGAGTACCAGAAGCTGAAGGAATGGGCAGAGAATGAAAGAAAGAGGGGTAAGAAGGTTGGCGTTGGCCTAGCCTACTACCTTGAGATATGTGGTTTCGGACCATACGAGTATTCAGAGACTAGGGTGAACGAAGACGGTAGCGTTATAGTGGCCATTGGAGGTACGCCACACGGCCAAGGTACGGAGACGGCAATAGCTCAGCTGGTAGCTGATGAGCTCCAGATACCCATAGAGAGGATTAAGGTTACTTGGGGAGACAGTGAGGCTATTCCAGCCGGTACAGGCACTTACGGGTCTAGAACTTTGGCCATAGCTGGAAGCGCAGCAATTACCTCAAGCAGGCAAGCCCTCGAGAAGATGAAACGCGTGGCAGCCAGGTCCATGAAGGCTGACGTAGAGGAAATAGAGTATAGAAATGGAGAGTTCGTGCACAAGAAGGAGGGCAAGAAGATGAGCTGGGATGCTGTGGCGAGGGAGGCGTACTCGGGGAAAGAACCTGGAATTTCAGCAAGCGTTATGCTCGAGGGAGATGTGACATTCCCATATGGAGTGCATGTGGCGGTAGTTGAGGTTGACGATTACGGTATTGCAAGGGTGAAGGAATATAGGGCCTATGACGATATTGGTAGGGTCATAAACCCTGCATTGGCTGAGGGTCAGGTACATGGAGGAGGAACGCAGGCTGTGGGTCAGGCGCTCTATGAACTGGCTATCATCAACGAGAATGGTCAATTAGCGGTGACCTATGCGGACTATTTCGTCCCAACAGCTGTGGAAGCACCTAAGTTCAAGAGCTACTTCGCAGAGAAATATCATCCTTCAAACTATCTTACCAAGAGCAAGGGAGTTGGTGAGGCATCCCTCATTGTGGGACCGGCTGCCATAGTAAGGGCCATAGAGAACGCAACAGGAAAGAGATTTAACAAGACGCCGGTCACTCCTGAGGATATCCTAAGTTAACCTCTTTTTCCCTCATGTGACCGGAGCTCTCCCCTTATGAGTTCTTGAAGAAAAACGTGTTTTTCCTGATACTTTACCTCTGTTTACCCTAGAGGCCAAGTTATTCGTAGCCCTTAGGACACTTAACCAATAGTGTCGCTTCACGGTATTTTACGCAACGACGCCATGTAAACATGAATACATAAATAACTACTTTCATAGACATTTTCTCATGATTGTATTTCGTTTTGTCTTGTTTATCTCAAATATAGCAAAACTTATAAGATCAAACATTCTATAATTACTTGTGATAAGATGAAGCTCAAGGAAATCTGTTCGTGCACCGCTCTGGCGGTAATTGGAGTCCTAGTAATGGTGGCAGGTCTACTGGGTAAGATTGCCTATTTCAGCAACTCGCCCGATGCACCCCTATACATAGGTATCCTGCTGTTAACCGTTGCGTCCTTTATAGGACTCTCCACGAAATCGCCTGAGAATAGGGAGGAACCCTGGCCTTAAACGGGGTTAAATTAGAGTTATTCTTAAATAGAACGAATAATGGAGTCGAAACTTTTTTATAATACCTTTGTCAGTATAATTTAGAGACTATGAAGAGCCTAAAGGGAACTAAAACAGAGGAAAACTTTAAACATGGTTTCATGGGCGAATCCATGGCAAACAGAAGGTACCTATACTTCGCTAAGAGAGCAGACGAGGAGGGATACCCCGAGCTAGCTCAACTCTTAAGGAGCATCGCTGAAGGTGAGACAGCACACGCTTTCGGACACCTAGATTTCATAAGACAGGGAGGATCAGTGGACCCGGCCACTGACAAACCCATAGGCACAATAGAGCAGATGCTGGAGTCTGCCATAGCGGGAGAGACCTACGAGTGGACCCAAATGTATCCAGGCTTCGCCAAGACAGCTAGGGAAGAGGGATTTGACGAGGCTGCAGAGTGGTTTGAAACCCTAGCCAGGGCTGAGAAGAGCCACGCTGAAAAGTTCACAAACGCTCTCAAGATGTTGAAAGGGAGCTAAATTGTACACCCTAAACAAAGATAATCCCGCTTTTTTTGACTCCTCAAAGTTACAATCTGAATTTATCAGGCAAGCTACTATATGTCACGGTTGTAGGTTATGCTTCAATTACTGCCCTGCCTTCCCGAAGATGTTCCAGTACACGGATAAGAAGGGTCCTTCCAAGCTAACTTTGGAGGACTTATTCGACGTAGCCTCTGATTGTTTCCACTGCAACATGTGTTACGTGAACTGTCCCTACACCCCACCCCACGAGTTTAACATGGATTTTCCCCACCTAATGGCGTGGGCGTGGCTCTATTACAAGAGCAAGACAGGGCTAACCCTAAGGGATAGATTGTTCGAGATGCTGGACACTGCAACCCTTGTTAGGCCAATTGCTAAGAAGTTCCTGGAGGGCGGGAAGCAGTTCATGGGGATCAGCCCCGACGCTCCTCCCCTTAGACTGGCTGACAGAAGTTTCCTGAAAACAGTTAAGCCCAAGAAGATTGAGAAACCAGTTGCGAAGGTCGTTCTTTTCCACACCTGTCTAGTGGAGAACTTCTATCCCGAGATAGGTGAGGACGTGGTCGAGGTCCTAAATGCGCTCAACATTGAGGTAGTCACTGATAACTTTGCTTGCTGTGGCGCTCCCATGTTGGACGTGGGGGATGCAACTCAACTTAAGAAAAACGCTGAGAAGAACTTCAAGATGCTGAAGGAATACATGGATAAGGGCTATGACGTTGTCTCCCCAATACCCACGTGTACGCTCATGTTAACCAAGGAGTACAAGTACATCCTGGACAGGGAGCCAATCAAGGTATATGACATCATGGAATATCTCATGAAGTTGAGGAAGGAGGGCAAGATCAGCTGGAATGGAGAGATTCCAAAGAACGTGTTCTACCATACCCCTTGTCACCTAAAATACCTGAAGGTTGGGCTTCCCGGAGTTCAGGCGATGAGAACCCTGAAGCTCAACGTGGAGATGTCCAACATGGGATGCTCGGGCATAGACGGAGGCTGGGGATTGAGAAATTACAGCAAGGCCAAGGTTGTAGGGGCAAAGATGATGGACGCCTTCGCTAACAGTAAGGCGGATATATTCGCCACGGAGTGCCCGCTCGCTGGTCTTCAGATAGAAAAGGCTTCGGGAAGGAGGGCTGTCCATCCCATCTCACTACTCAAGGAGGTGATCAAAAATAATCCAAGTAAATGAAATACTTCCCTGGTATGAGTACGAGAAAGTGAGGATGGAGAGGGTTAGGAGATCAGCTCAGCTGAAGAAGGGTAGAAGGATAGAGCTTGGGGACAGGATGTCAATTCTCTTTGAGAACAAGGATACTGTACTTCAGCAGATCCAGGAGATGGTATACCTTGACAAGTTGAGCAAGCCTGAGGATATAAAGAGGGAAATAGATATTTACAGTTCGCTCTTACCCTGCAATGGCAAGATCAAGGCAAGCCTATACATATATGCGGAGAACGAGGACGATCTAAGGAAGGTATTCAAGACCCTTCCAAAAATCTACGACAGCATCTTCATGAAAGTGGGCAACAAACTGATCAAGGGCGAACCAGAGGCAGGAAGGGAACAGGGAGAGGAATTCAGCACGGTCCAGTTCCTAACATTTGACCTTGAGAACTCAAGGGACACCAACATGGAAGTCCTCGTAATACATGAAAACTACAGGGTGAACGCGAAGGTAGATGAGGCACTAGCCAAAAAGCTCATAGAGGAAGCCTACTCTGAGTGCTAACTTTAAGCCCTACTTCTGCAATTGACAATCCATAACTTTTCTTGAAAGATTAAAACTTTTCTAGTTACTGCTTATATTCTTCAAGATAAGTTCATACAATAGATCTAGAGTGAAGACAAGACCAATAATAAGTTACGCTGTTGCCACTTACGTGTTCGTCCTACCTTCATTCCTTGTGAATTTTCTGGGGCTATCCCCCCTTCAATCTTTCCTGATAATCTCTATTCCCTATGGCGGGAGGCTAGCGGGTTCAATCTTGTTCGCCAGGTTCGGACACACGTTGAGTTTGGCAGAGTTTTACAAGCTAATGTTGGGGGCATCCGCATCCCTTTCACTACTTTCAGCACTTTTGATTAGTTTCCCTGCTGAAATCACAATAAGGTTAATTGTGGGAGTGATCTTCGGTTTAATGTCGTCCATGGCAATGTATGAGGCAATGGAGATAAACGATCGGAAGGTCATTGGTGGGACTTTAGGGGGTTGGGCCATTGGCTGGACACTTGCTGGGATAACCTCAATGATACTGAAGTCCTGGACTTTGGCCATATCAACGGGAGCCTTATCGATCCTACTTTTGCCACTGATATCTAGAGGAGACATGAAGATTAGAAAGAGCAAAGCAGGGATACCCTCTCCTCTGGGCGTGTTGACCTATTTGTTGTCATTTGTTCCAGCGTTTTCCTTATCGTTGGCGCCATACTTCCTAGAGATAAATGGGTACTCGTGGGATATCGTATTAATATCATACGTGATGGCCATACCCATGTACTTCGTTTTACCAGCCCTGAGCAGGAAGATTAATCCAGGGGTATTAACAGTGATTGTGGCCGGGATAGCCTCTATCTCAGGCGTCCTCTTTTTTGACGGCTACGTCTATTTCCTGTTACCCTTCACCATGGCAGGATTAGGCCTAAACTCCATTACTCCCGTGATTGCCAGAAGGTACGGAATTAATTCCACCAACTCGGGGATCGCCATAAACTCCGCGGCCCTTGGAGGAGTTGTCTACCCTGTTATCCCATCAATGATGGACTACTCCGACTTTTCCATAATAGTGGGCGCTAGCACGTTCGCCATATCATCCCTTGTTGTAGATACAAAAAGGAAAGCTACTCAAGTAACTTCTTAAGAGTATATCCTAGAACTCCAAATAGGATAGCGTTCATAATTCCGAACATCAAATAGGAAACTTCTACTAGTTGAGTAGTGGAATAGGGAGAGAATGGTACTGTTGGAGAAGAATAGACTGGGAAGCCAAGTATTAATAGTATTGCAAGAGTTGTATCTCCAATCATATAAAGTACGAATAAAGAACCCTTCATGATCTTACCCATTTGCCTCATTGAACCTCCCAATAGTATGCCTCCCACGACCGTTAGGGAATAGTCCAGAAATGTCCAGGGCAGGCTCACTCCAGATTCCACAAAGAAATAGGGCAAATGAAATATGATAGGAGGTATTACTGCGGGGATAGCTAAAAGCTTGTTAAATCTGAAAAGCCCTAATCCCGCTAAGGCACCTGCAAAGTACAGGGAATAATGGGAGGCCATGAGAACTAGGGGATTCTTAGGCAAAGCCTCGAGCGTGAAGGGGTTTACAGTGAGAACTATCAAGGCAACTGAAGCCATAACATAAAAAACCTTTGACTTGGAATTTAACAAGACCCTCACCTAACATAAACTATGTAATGATAAAGCTGGATGGCCACACCCCATAGGAACAGGAGTATACCTAGATCCATTCCAGCGTAGGTAGCCTGTGGTCCCACACTTGGAAGTTTCCACATTATTGCAGCCTGTATAGCCGTTACCACTAGAATTGCTGGAAGGGCAAACAAGGCAATTGTTTTCCTAAACTTAACCTCCTCCCATGTCATTGTACCCGCGGGCTTGGCAACTTTAACCCTCATTCCAGAGGCCATCCTATACACCATGTAAACAGCTAATGCCCCAAAGGGTATCATCATTATCATGTTAATCATGGCAGGGTGCATTAACCAAACTCCGAAACTGCCGGCGAACAGTAGCGAGGCTATTGCAGTTCCAAGGATTGAGGTTGGTCCAATTTTTGGAACAGTTTCTGGTGCATTAAGAGAAGGTGCTGACTTTGAGCTTTTTTGTCTACCTGTAGCAAGAATAACAAGACCTATTATTACCGCTGGGATTCCGAGAATCTCCACCTGTTGGCTAGTTGGGGCTGGAACTCCTGGAGCTAGGTATCCCCATACGCTTAACTCTATGAGGGACACCCACGCTACGGTCATTATCCACGTCCAGAACTTCCTGTTCCTCAGGAACATGTATTCGCTGTTCTCAAAGAAGGGCATTAGAATCAGCACCATTAGAATAACCACTAGTATTGAAAGTGCCTGAGCTGGACTCATGGCCTGTCCATTGGGAAGCTCAAAGTCCACAAACTTGTATAGGAATAGGAAGAACCAAGGTGGGTAGGGTTGTGTGGAAAGAGCCGCTGCGGTCCCGGGTTCAGGTGCAGGGTAAGGATTGATCACAATGGGTAGGCCGTTGATGTTAGCCAGCAGATCTGGGATAAACAGGATAATTCCCCAGGTCATCAGCACGATTGATAGCATGTAAACCACGTTCCTGGGCCACCACTCGTTGAACTTAGACCACTCCTCCTTTGTGTAATATGCTGGAACCTTGGGCTTTTCCTTAGCAGAGGGAGTCATACCGTATCTCTCTGACATGAGGAAGTGAACACCAAATAGAAGGCCTATCAGGAACACCATGATGATGTGCCAGCCAAGAAGCCTATCAAATAGCTGCGATTTAACCAGTGGGTTACTGGCTGTAGCTGCGTCACCTCCGGGTCCAAATAGCCAATTTGCAATAGTGGAAGCACCTGGGAACCCAGTTCCCACAAGAAGGCTTTCCCCGATGTTTATTGCATTGACTCCCAGTACGTCGCTCACGAGGCTATAGCCAAAGAATGAAGCACCCATGGTCAGAGCGAGTAACAAAACTCCAGTAACCCATTGCAGTTCCCTAGGCTTTTTATAAGCTCCCTTATAGAAATTCCTAAACATGTGGATATACGCTAGGATGATCATGATGTAAGCTCCATAAAGGTGACTGAAAAGGAGGACCGACCCATAGGGCACAGTATTAATTATCGCCTGTGTCTGAGGGTAAGGATTAGCTGGCATATAGTAAAGTAGAAGGAAGAGCCCGGTGATTACAGTGTAGATAAAAGCAGCTGAGACCATGGCACCAAGCCAGTAGGAAATGTTATACATGTAGTCGGGGGTCTTAAAGAACGGAGCCTCAGTTACCCCTACCCTATCAAGAATTTGATCTATTAGACCCTTCTTTTTTTCCTGTGAAGTTTCAGTCATTTATCTCACCCTTCTTAGTTCGGAAGATTTTCCATAAACACTGTTATTAAGCTTAAGTTTAAGATTATCAAAAAATTCTCCCTTTTTGTCATTTTGACCTGTGGCTAAGGAGATCGAAGGAGTAGATGATCCAGATCCAGATGAAACGCTTACTGTCGTAGTGGGAGAGTAAGTTAGGAACTCCACCAATGCCGACCCTACTGCCATAACTATACCCGCAATCCCTATCTCTGCTAGAAGTGAAATTGAAAGATTGTATGGGTAGAAGGTTGTGGGATAAGCTATAACCCTTCTTAGCATCCCCATGTAGCCTTCCATGCTCATGAGGTAACCAACTATCACGAAGGGAATGGTCCACACAAGTATGCCCGCGTTTATTAGCCTTGTTGCCGACTTGCTGTAGTCAAATCCTGGCCTCACAGTTCTGAGAACGTCTAGGAAAACTGCAGTGAATCCCATGAGTATCAGGGTCCAGATAACGAGGTGGAAATGACCTACGACGTAGTAAGTATTGTGGACTATGGGATTGATGGGAAACATGGGAAGAGGAACTGCCTGAACTCCGCCTAGAATAAACCCTATGAGCGCCATTAAGGTCGCCATTCCCACTGGATCCTTGTAGTTATACCCCTTGCTCGTTAGAACCGTCAAACCAAGGTTAAGCACCGTTAAACCTGAACCAGAAGCCAACACCAAGGTCGACAGGTTTATCCATAGCCTCACCGGGACCGGAATTGGGAAGGTCTGGAGGTGATGAACCCATATCAACATGGAACCAATGGCCAAGAGGTAAATGTTCCACCTTGCCCACTTTTCGCTGAATAGGGGCCTCCCTGAAAACTTGGGAACAAAGTAGTAAAGTGCACCGAACAGAGGGAAAGGCACATAATACACTACGGGGTGACCGTAGAACCAGAAAAGCACTAGCCATAGTAAGGTGTTGATTGGGACCCCTGCTAGAATGTTAAGGGTATACCACAACTCACCCGCAGTTAACGCTGGTAAAGTTAACGCAATAATGACCGCGAAGGCTACACCGTAGGCTGAGAATATCCCCAGTTTCTGTCCCTTGGGTTTGGTCGCATAGGCATCGCTTACTAAGTTAACAGTGGCAATGGTCTGAGCCAAGGAGCTTAAGGCCAAGGCGAGATAGGCTATACCCATTAAGGCCCCGTGATAGTTTAGAAAAGCATGAAAGTTGGAGTTGTCCTCCACAGCCAGGGGCGGGTACATGTACCACCCCATGTCTGGTCCTCCGAGGAGAGCGAAGATGAGACCTGCGTTGGCCAGCCAAAACATCCCACTCATCAATTTTGTTCTCCTGATGCTCATTCCATCCTTGTACATAGAGTAAGCTATCACGGATATCGCAGCGAAGGGCACTAGCCCCAGCATGGCTGACCAGCCATGAAGGGTTAAGAAGGCATAGTAAGTGACTCCAACCTCAGGACTGTTAGAAGGATAGGTTAGGTAGGTCCTGAGGTTCATAGCTGCCATACCTACTACCGCTAGCCACGCCAGGGAACCGGCAAAGTATTGCCATATGACCCCAGAGGTAGTCGATGGGAAAAGCACTTTCTTTATATTAGAGGCAGAAAAAATACTAAGGTAATTGGAAACCATTTTTAAAATATCTTTAACTTGAAAACTCATTTACACCACCTCAAGGGTACCGGTCATATATGAGAAATCATAACCAGCCAATTCTGGTTCCCTCCAGGTGTAATTTCCTGGTTGGTTGGGTGCCACGAAGTAGACGTAACTGGGTTCTCCTGGTATGGCGTTAACATTCACCACTCCGTCCGGAAGTCTTATGAAGAATCCCGTGATCACCTGAGGCGAGTTTAGAATAATGGTGATAGGTTCACCAGGTTGCGCAACTATCACGTTGGGATGAAAGACGTCAGAGAAGCTTCCGTTCTGCTCAGCCGTCATGTTCACCACTAGAATTCCGTTTATTACCTCTGACGTATGATTAGTTGGAGGCGACTTTTCAAAGGTTAAAACGGCTTGCTGGGCCTGAGCTGGCAAGCCCGAGAAGAGAGGTAACCCATACCTTATACTTGTGCTGGACCCGTTAGTCACCTCTATGACTGACCATGAGAAGAAAACTGCAACCATGACTAGCATCACAATAAACCATGCGAGCTCCGCGTGATGGGCTATCTTTTCCTTAAAATCAGCCAATCTTTAACACCCTTTTATCATTCTAAAATGATGGAGAAACCCCCTTTTTAACTTTTCTATTTTAACTTAATTTAAGTTTAACTTGCTTACCTTTTTATCTTTTAAAAATAGTTTTAACAAAAACGTAAATTAACTAAATGTTACTTCAGGTTTATCATGGTTAGTTATGTATTTTTATTTTGTTTTCATGAGAAAGATCAAGAGAGATAAATTTGATAAGATCTATTATAACAAAATATTTAAACCTTTCACTCAACAAACATTTAATGTGATAGTTATGGGTAGGCATTTCGCGCTGAAGAGGGACGATTTCATTTTTGCCACAAGATTGATAAGGAAGATGCGAGATCCCAAGACGAAGTTCGACGAGAAAAAGTTTGCTGAGAAAGGGAGAGATTACCTATATAATTACGCCGAGGAAAAAGTAGGTCCATTAAGCCCTGGAAGGAGGATGTTCCTCAAGGGAATACTTATTGGGATAGGCGCGCTTGCGGTAGCTAGCGCAGTCCCCGTCATCTCCTATCTTAATCAGCCCCCTGTCTACATCAAAAACTTTCCATGGATAATTATAGTCGATTCTGATGGCAACCCCATTGAGGCGTCTAATCTGCAGGTCAACGATCCCTCCATCCTGTTGTTCCAGTATCCTATGGAGGGAGACATAACCTTCCTCATAAACATGGGTGACGCAAACGACAATCCTGTGGCGATTCCCTCAACTAATGTTGTGATTCCCGAGGATGGTAGCACCTATACCTTCCCTGGAGGGGTAGGACCTCACAACTCCATCGTCGCGTTTAGCGCAATATGTCAGCACCTAGGTTGTCAGCCCCCTGAGATTCATTTCTATCCGCCCAAGTACCTTGCTCCGGGAGGTGTAACTCCCAACTATCTTCCACCCGTTGCGTACCAGGCAGCACAAAATGCAGGTGCACCCTCCGTGATACATTGTGACTGCCACGGTTCCACCTATGATCCTTCCAAGGGAGCCGCAGTCCTGACGGGGCCAACTCAGAGACCTCTACCCTATGTCGAGCTCTACTGGGACCAGAATACAGATTACCTTTACGCTGTAGGAATGAACCTAAAGGCTCCAGTAATCATGGGACAGCCCTCAGACCTAGCGAGCTTCGCATATTTATCCTCGTATAATGAGCAAACTGGTTGTCCAAAGATGCTCTTGAGCAAGGGCCAGACTCCATCTCAGTGCTATTCAAAGCTTAATAACGAGGGAGACACATTCTCCTCCTAAGGTGAGAAAATGACTAAGTTAGGGTTTATGATATTGGCCATGATATTTGGAGGAACTGCGGGCATAGCGTTTTTCATAGCCTATAACATGATATGGAACACATCGCCCATAAGGTGAGCCAGTTGAACGACAAAATGATAGCCCTAATCACATCCGTGGGTATCATTTTCTTCATTCTTCTATCAATCCCTCTCAACATATTCTCGGGAATCTCCCTAGGGAACGGTATTACAATTGAGATTGCGGTTTCGCTTTACATCCTGTTGATGTCAGGTATCTTTATTGTTGTTTTCAAAAGATTTAGTTAATTTTTCCACGCTTGTCCAACCACTTTTGCTATGCAAACTTTATTAGATTAAAGATTTACCTAAATTATGTGAGAGTTATGAGTCTCGAGACCAGAGTGTACAAGCTAATGGATCTGGTGGCTCGACACAACTACGTCACAGGGCTCTCGATGTTAGAGATACTTACCCTAATAGGCCTATACTCAGCGGGAATGGGGATACCCATCTTCAACCTTGGATTAGCTGGGGCAGCAATTACAGCCCATATATACGGCGCAATTACTGTGGCAGTGCTTAGCATTATCATTTTAGCGGCAGCCATGAGAACCAACGAGTTCAAACTAAAGGCAATATCTCTCTTTAACGTCCTGTTTGTGCTCGTGGCTGCCTTTGAGGGACTCTTCTATTTCGGAGGCTTCGTGGATCCGTCTTATGCCCTTGGAATGGCTGTGGGCTTCGTGGGAACACTTTTCACGACGTCGGGAATCCTCTTCTACTGTTTATCTCACTGAAAGATAACATAAAAATTTTTAAAACCTTATTTTCCAATATATCATGATAGTCATGGCTCTGATTGGAGTTGGACCCAAGTCGAGACTAACAACGAACCTAGCCATTGTGGAGACCATATTCATGACTGGAGCCTTCATAGCTGGGGCTGCAGCTCTGCTTTATGACAAGTTTCCAATTGAGGCAAGCTGGCAATCCTTTATTCTATCGGCTCACATTAGCTTTGCTATGCTTACTGCATTCTTTGGACTTGCCCTTTACACGGCAACTGCAAAGGAGAGCAGGAGAGGGTTAAGGCTTTTAGGACTGCTTAACGCAGTATTTATTGCCATCGCCGCAGCTGGTGGACTTCTGTTCTACAGCACCATAAACTACAGCTTTTCATATCTTATGGCACTAGCCTTCGTTGGCGCTTACATTTGTTCCACTGCATGTATATTCTATTAACTTAATCTTGTTACGATATTATTTTTTAAAAATACAGTTAAAAACTAACATTATGTTAACTAAGAAAGGTTTAAAAGTTAAAAAGCCAATATTTCATTAGATAGAAATGGGATTTGAGATCATTCCTGGATTGAGGGCCGTATACAGAGTGGAGGACCAAGGCATGATGAAGATTACTGGAGAAGACATTAACATCGACCTGAACAAGTTGCAGGCCTTTATCAAGGAGAACTTCAAGATAGGTCAGGATGAGGCCAAGAAACTTGACATGGGAGACTTGTTAGGTTTCGCAATGATTCTTGATAACCTTGGTATAGCAGTTATGGGGAACTACGTGGTTTTCGTTGACGCAGTAAAAACCAACTGGAACAAGGTTTTAGAGGCCTTTCAAGGGGTGACTGCTCAATGAAGGTTAAGGGTTATTTAGGCCATGTGAAAGTGGACGATAAATGGAACGTGATAGAGAAGGTAAATGCAAGTGAGGAGCTGGCTGGGATCCTGAAATTTAACGTGGAGAAGGGAAATGAGGAAGCTAGAGAGCTGGGTTTCAAGAGAATGAATGGGTTTGCCATGATGGGGAGTAAGAAAAGTCTAGCCTTTATGAAGGGAGAGGCCATAATGGTTGAAACGAGCAAGGCAGACTGGCAAGAGTTATTCGTCCACTACGTGTATCTGAAGGGGTGGCTTGCCCTCGGGATATTCCTACTGGTGCTCTCTATTGTCCTATATTACATGAGCTTCGCTACCCCATATCTGGACTATTTTGCTCCATTGCCACGACTATATGTACCTACACTCTTGCTGATCATATCATTGCTCATGATACCTTTCTCCAAAACCAGGTACACCTACAGGCTCTAGGCATCCCTCTTATATAGGTTAACTATTTTTGTCATTTCCACATACGCGTACATTCCGCCGGCAGTAACGAGGATAGCAAAGGGAATTGCGCCAATTATGAGATATATGGGGATTGAGATCGCAAGAATACCGGAAGCTATCTTTAATCCCTTAGAACCAAAATCATCGCTAAGTCTAACCATTTCTAGGGAATATTCGAAGAGGTAACTGAGGATCAAAAGAATACCTACAAATTCTATTATCGAAAAGATCTGCTGATCTATCCTTATCTCCACCAACACAGAGGATACGAATCCTAGAACTAGTCCTGCTATAAGAATCGGATAGAGCCTTACTGAGAGATTAAACTTTTCACCTAGAGAGGAGAAGGACTTCCTATTCAGCCATCCGAAGAGAAACAACATCACGTACGAAATGATGAGTGGAAGAAAGTAGAGAGACGAACTGGCACTCTCAACTGACATTCCGAGAAAGGTAGCAAAGAGTATTAGTGCGAGTGAACCTCTTCTAATGCTATCATAGAGGGTTACGTTTAGCTTTGGTTTCTTCGGCATTAGAATGAAGAAGGAGAAACGAATATTAGAGTTTTAGTCCAAAAAAAGAAGTTATCCTCTCAATTCCATAGGCACGACATCCCTCTTCAGGGGACCAACGTACAAGGCCCTAGGTCTTATGAGTCTATGCTGATCTTCCACGTATTCTATGACATGAGCTGTCCATCCCAGAGTCCTGGAAAGGGCGAACAGGGAAGTGAACATGTAGACTGGGAATCCTAAAGCGTAGAACACTACACCCGAGTAGAAATCTGTGTTCGGGTAGATGTGCTTGGCACCGAAGGTTTCCACTCCTAGCTCCTCTAACTTCTGGGCTATTTCGAAATATTTTCTGGCGTCACTGTTCCTCTCCGAGATAACTTTAGCGTATTTCTTGAATATCTTTGCCCTAGGATCGTAGGTCTTGTATACCCTGTGTCCGAACCCCATTAGCCTGGACTTGCCCTCGATTATCTTTCTCTTAAACCATGACTCAGTCATGTCAGGCTCTCCAATCTCCACAAACTGCTTGAACGCCTCTTCTGCGGCGCCACCGTGTAGGGGTCCCTTCAGTGCTGCAAGGGCTGCTACTACACAGGAGTAAATGTCAGAGAGAGTTGACGAGGTGACTAGGGCTGCCGTTGTGGATGCCGGAACTTCATGGTCTGCGTAGAGTATTAATGCAGCATCCATGGCCTTAACCTCTTCCTCTGTGGGCGTTCTGGAGAATGAAGCCTTTAGAAAGCTCTTAGCGAAGCTCTCAGAGGGTTCAGGTATGGCAGGCTTCTTTCCCTCCTTAGCCCTTAACACGTTTGCCACCACGGTTGAGGCCCTTGCCACCAGCTTAATTGCGTTATCCCTATTTGTGGCCTTGTTCCACGGCATTCCGTAGATGGAGGAAAGGGCTGAAAAGGCTGTTTCCATCATCCCCACAGCATCCGAGTCCCTTGGCAAAGAATATATCATGTCAATGACCTGCTGCGGTACTTCGTACGCCTCGTCCAATGCACTCTTCAATCTCTGGAGTTGAAGTTTAGTGGGCAGATCTCCATAAAGCATGAGGTGTACTACTTCCTCAAAACTGGTGTGTTCAACTAGATCCTCTATGTCATATCCTCCGTACCTCAGTATCCCGTTCTCTCCGTCTATGTAGGTTAAGGAGGTTGTCTTAATGAATACGTTTTCCAATCCTCTACTTATCTGACTCATTTCAATCACTTCCAGGAAATTCCTCTCCCTCGACCTGGGAGATTGCCTTCAACACGTGAGATTCCCTGATTATGTCCCTGACCGAGATCACTCCCTTCAGGTTCCCGTCTCGGTCCACCACGATTAGATGCCTCAGATTTCTCTCGGCCATCTTCTTGACGGCTGTATACACGGTATCATCTTCTCTCACCGTCACGAGGTCCTTCATGGTTCCAAACTCCTCTACGGGTTGATTGAGGCTTATGCCCCGAGCAATACCTCTAATCACGTCCCTCTCAGTAATTATTCCAGCGAGCTTACCATCCTTGGTAATTATGACAGAGCCCATGTTATGAGAGGCCATGAGCTCAACGGCCTTGATCACTGGCGTTCCCCTCTCCACCGACACTGGATTTTTACTTATCAGATGCTTTACAATACTCGCCATAATAGATATATTACCTTTCGATTATAATAAAAGTTATGCTAGTTCTTTATCTAACTTCTCATAAAAGTCATAATGAATTACCTCGTACTGTTCCTTTCGAGTCATCATCTTGTCCATGAGATTTTTCTGCGTGCCTTCATTCATTAGGGTTTTCAGCGCGTCCTCCATGGCCTTCGCAGCAACCCTGAAAATGGTTACGGGAAAGATAACGTAAGTGTAGCCCATTTCCTGGAACTCCTTGGCAGTTATTAGGGGAGTCTTCCCAAACTCAGTCATGTTAGCAAGAAGGGGAGCATTCACTGCCTTAGCGAACTCCCTAAACTCCTCCTTGGACTGTAGAGCTTCCGGGAAAATTATGTCTGCCCCAGCGTCTAGGTAAGCCTTAGCCCTCTCTATGGCGTCCTGAAGTCCGAATATTGCTCTCGAGTCCACCCTTGCTATTATTTTGGCGTTTTTCCTAGCCCTCACAGCAGCCTTAATCTTGGAAACCATCTCTGTGTGGGATATGACCTCCTTACCGTCCAGGTGACCGCATTTCTTGGGCATCCTCTGATCCTCAATCTGAATTGCGTCTGCGCCTGCCCTATCCAGCAGGGAAACAGTTCTGTATACGTTTATTGCCTCTCCGAAACCAGTGTCTGCGTCCACGATCATGGGAATGGATGTGACTTCCCTTATCCTCCTAACCATGTCCACTAACTCGTAGAGGTCTATTATCCCTATATCAGGCAATCCTAGGGATGAGGTCAGGGCCCCACCTGAGAGATAGACTGCCTTGAACCCAACCCTTTCTGCAAGGAGGGCGGTGAAGGGGTTGAATATCCCGGGGATTACGGTGAACTCTTTACCAAGAGACAATGTCCTTCACCTCCATTTTCTCCAGGTTCCAGATCTTATTCACGATGTCCTTCCCTAGACCCAGTTTCATTGCCTTTTCCTCCACCTCCTCGTCGCTCATGGGGTTCTTGTGGTGACCCCTAGGAATTCTAACCTCCTCTGAGAAAGTACCAGAGGTGGTCTTCACCACTATCTTGGTGGGTAGCTCGCTAGGGTAGACCTTGGTGTACTCCTCGTTCTCCACGACCTCAATCTTCTTCATGAGTTCCGTGACCTTGGGATCCCCCACAAGATCGTATGCATCGAGCCAGAACTTACCAGTTAGCAGGGTGACTGCTACTATGAAGGGAAGGCTGTGATCAGCGGTTTCCTTGTTCTTAGGATCCCACTTTCCCTCGTCAGCTAGGATAGTCCTTCCAGCCTCATAGGTCTCCACGGTTACCTTGGTTATATCCCCCATCAGCTGTTTCCTTAACTTGATACCTGCCTCAACAGCTGCTTGAGCGTGATACTCGACAGGATATTTCTTTATGTACGTCTCTAGGATCTTGGTGGTCCCCAGGCTCTTGAAGGGGGCATCTGACATGTCCGGTGCAATTACGTTCCTGAATCCCATCTTCCCTGAAAAGGGAGTCGAAGGACCCGTGAATCCAGCCTTTGCCAAGAGCACAGCAAAGACGGAGTTCCTCACTGCCTCAGCGGTGGCCCCAGCTTTCCACATACTAAGACTTCCTGAACGAGTTTCCCGAAGGGCCACGTGTGGTACCGTGGTGATCGAGATTGCGTTCACCAATTGCTCCTTATTAAGACCCAAGGCCACTCCAAGTGCCACCGCCGACCCAACCTGGAGGAAATTTACGTGGTCGTATCCCTTTTTCCTAAGGGACGTGGAATCACATAGCCTAGTGGAAACCTCATACCCTAAAACGATAGCCCTTATCAATTCCTTTCCGCTTAACCTAGGGTTAACTGCAAGGAGACCGCCAATCATGTCAGAGGGATGGAGAGGTTCAAGGGAAAGATAGGTATCATTGAAGTCCAGATACCTGATGAGGAGGGTGTTGTAGAACGCAGCCATGTCTGGGGAAGAGTTTCCTCCCCCTAGGAGCAAGCCCTGCCCCTGAAAACTTGGAATTGCCTTTCTGACGACCTCAGCTGGCGGTGACGACGTTGAAGCGTAGGCCACCGCAAGGGAGTCAAGAACCCTCCTTTTTGCCTCGTGTACCGACTTCTCAGGAAGGTCGGAATACGAGGTTGAGGTAGCGAACTCTGAGAAAACTTCAGCGAGTTCCATACTTTAACATTTCTCGTTAAGATTTAAAGCATTACCGAAAAAATCTAGAAATGTCCTGGATGCTTAAACCTTTGAGAAAACTAAATTGCTTTAACCGCCCTCCTCTCCAGTTGCTCAAGGACGAACTCTGGCGTTATAGGAACTTCCACCCTGTCCAACGTGATACCCAAGGCGTCCTCCAGGGCGTTAACTAGAACCGCATAGGGAACAGTCGCGCCTCCCTCAGCAACTCCCTTCGTACCCAGGGGAGTGAAGGGTGAGGGGGAGACTAGATGCCTTATCTCCATTCTAGGTACTTCCAGTGCGGTGGGCATCCAGTAATCTGCGAGATTGATCTGCTGGGGGACTCCCGAGACGTACCTTATAACCTCAAGGAGAGAGGCCCCTATTCCCATTGCAGTTCCGCCCATGAGTTGGCCGTCAACGATAAGAGGGTTAATCAGGTTACCGCTATCGCTCACCACGACGTATTTCTTGATCTTGATGAAACCGGTATTGGGGTCTACCTCTATTATGGCCCCATGGGCGTTAACGCCATAGGTTGAGGAGAAGTTTACCCTCCTCTTCTCATCCGCAACGTTCACGTTAGGGGAGTTGAACACCTCTGTCGCCTCTATTCCCATATCATCAAGCGGTGAATGATACCTGTTATACACAAGGTTCGCAACCTCCTCCACGGGGAAGCTCCTGTTTCCTACCCTCACAGTTCCGTCCCTTATCTCAACCTTATCCACCTCAACGTTGAGGACTTGAGCTACCAGCTCCCTGATCCTTTCCCTAAGTTTGATTGATGCCTTGTACACGGCACTTATGGAGACCACGGAGAACCTGCTACCGTAAAATCCTGTTCCCGGAGGTCCTGAGGTATCGCCTAGAATAACCCTTATCTTATCCATGGGGACTCCTAGGACGTGGGAGACAACCTGGGCCACGGAAGTCTCATGACCCGTACCCATGGAATTGGTGCTCAGTGAGACAGTAATGTCTCCACCGCTATCCATCTTGATGTAGACTCCCTCGTAGTAGGGGGTCCTAGCCTTCTTTACCACTAGAGTCTGAAAGGCCAGCGACGAGCCAGGTTCCAGGGCAAAGGCTACGCCCATTCCGGTCAAGCCTGGTCCCTTGTCACCTAGGGCCTCCCTCAATACCTCTAGCGACTTCTCGTAATCCCCGCTGTCATAAATTGCGCCCGTGATCGTGGTGTGAGGGAGTGACTTGATGAAGTTCCTCTTCCTGATCTCCCATTGTGTGGTCTTCTCCCTCCTAGACACGGAACTCACCAAGTTCTCTAGAACCAGGACCGCAGGGGGAATTCCCAGACCCCTATAGGGTCCGGTGGGAGGCATGTTGGTGAGGACTCCGTTCACGTTGAATTTGAGATACTGAACGTTATATGCCCCCGTGAGGTGGTATATCTGCCTCAGGATCGGGAGCGGTTGGTAGGTATGCATGTAAGCTCCGAAGTTCTCCAGGAGGTCAACCTCCATTCCTAGGATCTCCCCATCCCTGTACATTATCCTAGCTTGGTACTCCCTGTCAGGGCCCTGTACGGCTGAGATGACGTGCTCGGTTCTAGTCTCAATATACTTTACAGGTCTTCCAGTTACCATAGAGGCCATGGTTGCGAGCACCAAGGGCTTCAGGAAAATTTTCCCTCCAAAACCGCCCCCTGAGTCTGGAACTATTATCCTGATTCTACTCCTGGGTATCTGGAAGACTATGCTGAGAGCTGTCCTAAACACCTGAGGGACCTGAGTGTTGGCGTAGACAGTGAGGCTTTCGTCTACCGGAGAGTAATCTGCTATTACACCATTGGTCTCAAGAGGCATAGGGGAAATCCTGTTGACGCGAAAGGTCTTCTCAACCGTCTTAAAGGAAGAGGGTGGTTGCCCATACTCAAAGGAGTCCCTGTAGACTAGGTTCGTCCCTAATTCCTGGTGGACGAGGATTTTTCCTGTTAGGGCTTCCCTAGCACTTTCCACAGGCGGAAGAGGGTCGTACTCTACTTCGACCATCTCCTTTAAGTCCTCCGCCTCATACCTATCTCTTCCCACAACAAGTGCCACGGGTTCTCCCACGTATCTGGCCTCGTCAATAGCCAAGGGATACTCCTTTGGTGCAGACTCAAAGAAGAAATTGGGTAAGGGATTGGTCTTTAGGTCTGCTTGGGTGATGACTTCAACCTCCTTGCCATTAACCCAAAATCTAGCTCGTGGATACGGAGACCTTATGACCCCCAGGAAGAGCTCGCCCGGGAGGTGAATGTCGTCTATGAATCTTCCTCTTCCGGAGATCAGCCTTGGATCCTCTAACCTCCTTACGGGCTTCCCTATCATACGTTTAGCCCCATGAACTTCCTGTAGAAGTGTCTCGCTGCGGAGACCCTCTGAATGTCGTTGGTTCCCTCGTAGGTCTTGAGAATCTGAATGTCCCTAAGCATCCTCTCAAGACCCGTAGACGTGGTGACTCCGTATCCGCCGTGAACTGTCATGGCCCTTAACACTATTCTTTCCGCCGCCTCTGTAGCGAAGAACTTGGCCAAGGAGGCGGCCATGATATACTCATTCTCCATTCCCCTCTTGTAAAGGGAGCCAGCCCAGTAAACTAACAGCCTCGTGGTTGTTAAGTCTGCCATGGACTCTGACACCTTTTGTTGAACCATCTGAAAACCTGCTATGCTCTGTCCAAAACTTTTCCTGTCCATTGAGTACCTCACCATCTTCTCGAGGGCAGCCTGACCTATGCCCAGGGCCTGGGAGGCAACTATGGTCCTTGCGTAGTCAAAGGATGAGACAGCGTACTTGAATCCCTGTCCGACCTCCCCAACTACGTTCTCCTCAGGTACCTTAACCTCATTGAAGGAAATCTCAGTTGTATGAGACGCCTTGAGTCCTGTGGTATCAATCCTGCTCTCAACCTTGAAGCCTGGGAAATCCCTCTCGACGACGAACATGGTGATTCCCTTCCACCTTTGCTCAGATGGAGGGGAAGTCCTTGCGGTAACAATAATGTAATCGGCAAGGTCTCCACTCGTAATAAATATCTTCTTTCCTGTCAGAACATAACCGCCGTTAACCTTCTTGGCTACTGAGGACATCCCAGCAACGTCGGTACCAGCTCCAGGCTCAGTGTTCGCAAACGCCGCGATCTTTTCTCCCCTAGCAACTGGAGGCACGTATCTCTCCTTGATATCCTTCCCCCCAAATCGGAGCAGTGCGCTGGTGAACATCCAATTTATCAAGAAGAAGGTGGAGAGGGAGGGCCAAATCCTACTAATCTCCTCTGTGGCAACGAGAAGTGAAAGGTAATCTCCACCAGCTCCCCCATACTCCTGCGGAACGTCTAGTCCATTTAGTCCTAGCTCCTTTATCTTCTCCCTAACCTCTCCCAGATCTCCCTTCCTTTCTCCCTCCTCCACCCTGTTCTGTACCTCTCTCTCAAGGAAGTCTCTTATGGTTGTTCGTAGGAGTTCGTGATCCTGGTCTAGATCTATTTTGAAATCCTCAAGTCCCTTGAACGGGAACACCATCTAGATCACCTATAACCTATCTATTTCCTCCCTTATTATAGAGCTACCCCTCTGAGCAAGTTCTTCCTCTATCACGAGGGGAGGAAGTAATCTCACTACTGATTCACCTGCTCCTATGGCGAGTACTCCTCTTTCGAAGGATCTCCTCAGAACCTTCTCGAGCCCCTCCTCATAGGGTTCCCCATCCCTCCTTAGGTCTACTCCTATCATGAGACCCATACCCCTAATCTCCTCCACGTATCTGGACTTCGTGGAGCCTAGAATGTCCACGATCATTTTTCCCACCGAGTTAACCTTCCCTAGAAGCCCTGGAACCTCCTCTAGCACGACCTCGGCCGCGGCCAGGGCTAGGGCATTTCCCCCGAACGTGTTGGCGTGGGAACCTCTTGGGAGGTCCATGACCTCACTCCTCCCCACCACTGCCCCCAAGGGTAAGCCTCCCCCAAGGGCCTTGGCCAGACATATCAGATCCGGCTCCACACCAAAATGCTCAAAGGCAAACATCTTTCCTGTCCTACCTATTCCAGTCTGGACCTCATCTAGGATGAGGAGAATCCCGTTCTTCCTCGCTATCCTCTGGAGACCTTGAAGGAACTCCCTTGGGGGGACGATGATTCCTCCCTCCCCCTGAATAGGTTCCAGGAGGAAACCCGCAACGTCGTTGGGGTCCACGATCTTCTTCAGGACCCAATCCTCAATGTATTCCAGAACTGCGTTGGCGCAATCCTCTCGGCAAAGCGGGTTATGTCTGTCAGGGTATGGAACCAGGAGAGTGGAGGGTAAAAGTGGTGAGAACGCAGATCTTTGCACCGATTTACTTGAGGTGAAGGACATGGATCCGAATGTTCTTCCGTGAAATGAGTTAGTGAAACCTATGATGTACTGCCTCCCAGTGTGACCCCTGGCTATCTTCAGGCTGGCTTCCACACTCTCCGTGCCACTGTTGGCGTAAAACACCTTACCCTGAAATCCCACGAGTGATACCAGCTTGCGGGCTACCCTTACAGCTAGGTCGTAATAGAAGTCGGTTAGGCTATAGTGGAAAAACTTGTTCATCTGCTCTTGAACGGCACGGATGATCTTCTCGTTCCCGTGTCCCAGGGCCATTACCCCTATGCCGGCGTTCATGTCAATATACTCCTTTCCATCGACGTCATACACTAGGGATCCCTTGGCACGTTCAATCACCAGGGGATACCATCTGCTGAAGGACTGCATTAGATACCTTGAATCCTCTTCTATTATCCTTGAAGCTAGGCTCATGAATATATATTTATCATTATCAATATAAATCTACTCGTTTAAAATTGCATGTAGTTCAGTGTAATAATAGAATTTGAAAATAGTATGTGACTCAGGAGTTCTTGTGTATTTGACTTTTGGAACGCCTAGAGTATGCACTCTAAATGATTCTAGATGAGCAGGGCCCTGAAACCTACTAAAATCGCCCTTCGTGAGCTAAACGTCGGTTTAATGGGTTATCAAGTCGCTCTCGATTCCCCACGTAGAGAAGATTACAAAACACGTATAAAGCGAAACTGAAACCTTTCAATCATCCCTATACTTTTATAACTTTCTGAATAATATAATTATATGGACTTCTCGTTCTCGGAGGAGGAATCGCTATTTCGTGAGAACCTCAGGGAGTTTCTCCAGAAGGAACTCAGACCCCTAGTGGGCAAGATTGATAGAGAGGGAATACCTAGGGAGTTCGTTAAGAAGGCTTCCTCCCTGGGAATATGGGCCATGACGGCGTCTCAGGACGTGGGTGGTCAGGGGGCTGGGTTTCTCCTGTCCACAATAGCATCTGAGGAGATAGCTAGGGCAGACTTCAGCATGGCCACAGCGGTGTATTTCCTCCTGGAAAGCGGTTGGGGTTACGTCCTAGACAGGTACGGGTCAAAGAGTCTTAGGGAGGCAGTTCTCCCCAAGGTAATCTCAGGCGACTGGTTCCTGGGGGTTGCCTCAACTGAGCCCACTGGAGGAAGCGACGTTGCTGGGATAAGAACACTTGCCACCAGGAGGGACAGAAAATTCGTGCTAAATGGGCAGAAGATCTACATAAGTGGCGTACTTGAGGCCTACAACTGGGGTGGAGGACATCTGACCCTGGCTAAGACTAACCCCGAGGCGGGCCATAGGGGGATTTCCATGTTCTTTGTCCCTACCTCTACCCAGGGTATAGAGATATCTAAGATAGAGAACATGGGCAGAATGGGTATCTCAACAGGGACCATGAGATATGTGAATGCTGAGGTTCCTGAGGGAAACCTCGTTGGGGAACTTAATAGGGGTTTCTACTACGCCATGGATGGTTTCAATCACGCTAGAGTGTTAGTAGCTGGTGCGTGCATAGGGGCAGCTGAGGCAATCCTAGAGATGGGACTAGAGTACGTGAAGCAAAGGGAAGTTTTCTCCACCAAGCTGAAGGATTTCGAGGCAATAGCCTTCGAGGCTGCGGAGCTGAAAACAAGGCTAGAGATGGCGAAGCTCCTCAACTACAAGGCAGCTTGGATGATGGATAGGGAGCCCAACTCCGATGAGACGGCCATGCTTGCGGCCATGAGCAAGCTCACTGCACCTCAGGTAGCCTTTGATATAGCGAAGTCGGTAATGATGTGGATGGGGGCATATGGTTACTCCAAGGATGCCCTTGTGGAAATGGGATTCAGGGGAATAGTCTCATACTTGGTAGGGGCAGAGGGAGCGATGAACGTGATGAAGCTGATCATATCCAGGAGACTTTTCAAGGACTAGCAGACTCCTTACCTCAAGAGGCTAGGCTTTCTGTTCCTATACTCTTAGATCGGGAATCTACCCACTTGAATCTCTGATTAGGTAAAAGATTTCTCCTAGTTCATCGCGATAAGCCTTTACTTAACGATCTAGGTATCTAAATGGTCATTCGTTGATTCCTAGCAAGTCCCGATGACGCTAGGCCACGCTTTGCCCATGAAGACTCAGGGAACCTGAGAAGCAAGGCCACATCTGCACAAAAACCTTCTGTACAGGTCCATTTCAAGTGACGAGAACTTGAGATCAAGACCCGCTGTATGATAATGCCGTAGCAATCGCCACAACCTTTCCCTCACCGTTTGTGACCCTTATCCTGTACACCGAGGTTGTTCTCCCCAGGGACTCGGGCCACGCTTCAGCCACAAGTCTTTCCCCCGGGTTCACCGGCCTCCTGTAATTTACCTCGACGTTCAGCGCCACCGCCCTCCTTCCTTGGTTACTGATTACCTCAAACGCGGAATCAATTAACGCGAAGATGACCGCTCCGTGTATGGTACCGTGAACGTTAACCTGGTTCTCCTGTGTGACCATGGACATCTTAACGTATCCTTCCCTTTCCTCTTCCTTTCTTATACCCAATAACTCTGGGAACATGATAAACACACTTCAATTCCTTATAAAACGTTACTTTTCCGATCACAGATCACAAAATACATGTTTAAATGTTTTTACATCTATAATTATCAATGGATGAGCTTCTGATCTCCACAGTCTCAGACTTCGCCAGGAGGGAGATCCTGAGGGTTGCCGATAAGATTGATAGGGATGACTTCTACCCTCGGGATCTAATCTCGAAGATGGGAGAACTTGGGATCCTGGATCCCCTTCACCACGGTGCAGAACTCTTGGACTCCATGCTCTGCTTGGAGGAGATAGCCAAGGTTAGTGGTTCAGTGGCGCTCATACAGGATGTCCAGGGGGAACTCGTGAACGCTCCCCTTAGAAGGTATGGAAGGGATAACGACCTCACAGAGAAGATAGCAGAGGGCAAGATCCTGGGCTCATTCGCCCTGAGCGAGCCGTGTTGCGGATCCGACACGTCTGCCATGAGATCAACAGCGAGAAAGGTTAACGGTACCTGGAAGATTGACGGGGAAAAGATGTGGATAACTCAGGGACTTTACGCTAACGTCTTCTTGGTCGCAGCTAAGAACGACGAGCAGAAGATCTCAGCGTTTCTAGTGAGGGACACCCGGTGCATGGAGAGGGAAAAGATCGAGGTACAGGGGAATAGGGGAACGGGGACGGCGAGGATAAGGATGAACGAGTGCGAGGGAGAGCTCATAGGTGGATGGGAGGTGATAAAGTACGCCCTCGCCATAGGTAGAATAGCCATTTCCGCAATCTCTCTGGGATTAGCCCTAGGTGCCATGGAGGAGGCATACAACTGGGCAAAGGAAAGGCAGGTCTTTGGGAAAAGGCTCATCGAGCATGAGGGGATAGCGTGGTTGTTCTCCGACTCAATCGCTGAGTTGGAATCGGTCAAGGCGCTCTTGGACGCAACATGTAACGCCTTTACCAAGGACTGGAAGAGGGCTGAACCCCTGATCTCTTCCCTGAAACTGATCTCCTCGGGAGTCGCAAACAGGGTGGTAGATAGGATGGTCCAAGTCATGGGTGGGATGGGATACGCAAAAACGACCAGGGTGGAACGCGCGTATAGGGACGTGAGGTTAACTAGAATAGGAGAGGGAACAGATGAGGTTCAAAGAATGATTCTCTCGAGACACATAGAAGATCTTGTCCACGAGCTTTAATCTAGTTATAATTTTTTAAATCTTTTTAAGTGCACTTTTATAATCTTGTAAAAATAAGCAGATTTTATATAGGATTTTAAACATAATTATCATGTGAGATAGTGGAGAACGTAGGTATTGTGGGAATCGGATGGTACGGGTTCTCCACTAACGTCCATGATCTCTCGTTTAGGGAGATGATGTTTGAGGCCGCTCAGAGAGCATTTTACGACGCAGGTGGAATGAACCCTAGGGAACAGGTGGATGCATTCATCTCTTGCCAGGAGGATTTCTGGGAAGGTATCTCCATCTCTGACGAGTTTGCCCCGGACCCTGTGGGGGGATCAATGAGACCCACCATGACAGTGGCCGGTGATGGACTTCAGGGGTTGGCACACGGGTTCATGTTGATCAACTCGGGAATAGCCGACGTCGTGGTAGTCGAGTCCCACGCTAAACCCAGCGACATTCTCACCTTTCCCGAGATCATGGAGTTAGCCATGGATCCCGTTTACGTTAGAGAGGCTAAGATCCCCAACTATCACTTCATGGCTGGCTTAGATGCGACGAAGTTCATGCATAGAACCGGAGTGACTAGGGAGGACTTGGCAGAGGCTGTAATAAAGAATAGGGCTAGCGGACTCAAGACTGGTAGGGCACCCCACGCCTCACTCCTGTCTAAGGAGGATGTTCTCTCGCAAGAGGCCATTGTTTATCCCCTAACCCGTGTGGATATGGCGCGTCCTGTGGATGGAGCCATAGTAGTGGTCTTAGCCTCTGAAACCTTCGCGAGGAAGTTTAACGACACGCCTATCTGGATCACAGGAATAGGGTTTGCCACAGATAACTCCAACCTGGAGCTAGCCAGGTTAGGTGACGCTCTTTACATGAGAAAGGCCTCCTCCCTGGCATTTGGTATGGCGAGACTGGAGTCACCCCTGAAGGTTAACGGCCTATTCGTCGATGATAGGTACAGTTACAAGGAGCTTCAACATGTAGAAGCCCTTGGTGTTACGAACGTAGCGGAGAAGTTGAGGGAGGGATATTTCCATGAGGGAAGTTATCTACCAGTTAACCCGAAGGGAGGGCATCTAGCCAAGGGATATCCCCTTGAGGCATCTGGACTCTCCCTAGTGCTCGACGCTGTGGAGTACATGAGGGAGGGGGCGAGTTCAACCATTGTGGCGAGCTGGAGGGGAATTCCCACGTTCACAGGAGGAGTGGCGGTGATGCAGAGATGAAGACCAACCTAAAGTTCAGGAGGGTCGCGGCGATAGGTGCGGGAATGACGCCCTTCAGAAGGAGGATGTTGGATACACCACAGGAAATGGCCTGGGAGGCCTCGAGGAAAGCCCTTGACGAGGCTGGCCTAGAACTTAGGGACATAGACTGCGTGGTAATTGGGAGCGCACCGGACGCCTTCGACGGAGTTCACATGAAGGGGGAATATCTGGCCCACGGAGCAGGAGGGGTAATGAGACCCAGTAGCAGGGTATACGTTGGAGGAGCCACGGGGGTCATGACGGCTATAGCAGGGTGGTACCATGTGGCCAGCGGTATGTGCAAGAAAGTGCTCGCTGTGGCGGAGGAAAAGATGAGTCCAGGTAGGCCCCATCCTCAGGCCGTTTTTAGATACATCTGGGACCCGATCACGGAGAAACCCCTGAACCCCAACCTAATCTGGATCTTCGCCATGGAGATGCACAGGTACATGTTCGTGAACAAGGTGAGCAAGGAAGAGATCGCCCTAGTCTCGGTAAAAAACAAGAGAAACGCTGCAAGTAATCCCTATGCGCAACTCGGGGGAGAAATCACCGTGGATGACGTGCTAAGAAGTGAGGTTCTGGTGTGGCCAGTGCAACTTCTAGACGTAAGTCCGGTGAGTGATGGGGCAGCTGCCATGGTTTTCGTGGACGGCGATATTGCGAGGAGATACACTGACACCCCCATATGGGTTGAGGGAGTTGGATGGACTCTCGATAACACCTCTTGGCCCAACAGGGAACTTGCGTATCCCAGATACCTTGAGAACGCAGCTAGGATGGCCTACAGGATGGCAGGAATAGAGAGGCCTCAGAAGGAGATAGACGTCGTGGAGCCATATGATCCCTTCGATTATAAGGAACTTCATCATCTAGAGGGCCTCATGCTGGCTAAGAGAGGTGAGGCGCCCCTACTTCTGAAGGAGGGGTTCTTCGATAAGGACGGGGATATACCCAGTAGCCCCTCAGGAGGACTTCTGGGAGTTGGGAATCCCATAGCCGCGGCGGGACTGATGAAGGTCATTAGCATTTACTGGCAACTTAAGGGAACCGCAGGGAAGATGCAGGTGAAAAGGCCAGTTCACACGGGCGTAGCCCAGGCGTGGGGGGACCTAATGCAGGCCTCCACGGTCGTGGTTATGAGAAATTGAGGTGAGACCATGGTTCATCCACTTAAGGAGGAGGAATTGAAGGAACACGTTACCATTTCGTACAAACCACAGGCCAAGTATTCCTACACTGCGGGCCAGGCCCTGAGTACCTTCCTCAGGGGTCTGAGGGAGGGGAAAATACTGGGAAGGAAATGTCCGAGGTGCGGAAGGGTCTACGTACCCCCAAGGATGTACTGTGAGGATTGTTTCTATCCCACTTCGCAATGGGTTGAGGTCAAGGACGAGGGAGTTGTTATGACCGCCGTGGCAAGCTTCATTTCATGGACAAGGGACAGACTAGAGGAGCCAGAAATTGTGGGAACCATTAGACTATTCCCATCATCTCCCAGGGATTACGTGTATCCAGGTCTGTTCCACAGAATATGCTGTTCCTACGAAGACGTGAAGAGCATGACAATTATGGGAAAAACCGTGAGAGCCAGATGGAGACCCGCTGAAAAAAGGACAGGGAGCATTGACGATATAGAGTGCTTTGAGGTGGTGTAAATGTCCTGGGATAAGCGCGGAAGGGAAAACGAGTTAGTTACGTGGAAGGACGTCATGGAAGTTGAAAGATACGTCTACACGGCAGGGCCAGACGGCGAAAAGTTCCTCAGGGGTCTGAGGGAGGGGAAAATACTGGGAAGGAAATGTCCGAGGTGCGGAAGGGTCTACGTACCCCCAAGGATGTACTGTGAGGATTGTTTCGTCGAGAACGGCGAGTACGTTGAGGTTAAGGAACCTTACCTGGACAGCTTCACCACAATATACCACGATAACGCAGACAGAAGATTGGACCAACCCGTTACGGTGGGGTTAGTTAGGTTCAAGGGAGCTAGCGGTGGACTTCTTGCAATTGTTCAGGGAATTCCAGAAATCGGGAAAAAGGTTGAAATTGTTGAATACGGCATTCCACTCAGGGTAAGAACTTGATATGGAAGCCTGACAGGGAATGGAGGGAAGAGAGCAATATAGGGAAATGGTTAGCGGAAAGGAACCAGTCCCTGGATCAGTTCCAGGAATCCACCTGGAAGGAACCTGAAACCTTTTGGCCTTCCTTTCTGGAGAGAGTGGGAGTCAATTTCAGGAGGAAACCCAAGAAGGTTCTGGATCTTTCTCGAGGAAGAGAATGGCCCAAGTGGTTCGTAGGATCTAGGTTGAACGTTACAGATCAGCTGGATGATTCCCCTGAAACCCTGGTCTCTTCCATGAATGAGGAGGGGGAGGTTAAGGAGTTCAGTCGCTCCCAGGTTCTGAGCTGGACCAAATCCATATCCAGCTGGTTAAGGAGAGCTGGGCTATCCCCAGGGGATAGGGTGGCCGTGTACATGCCCATGACGGCTGAGATAGTTCCCATTATGCTGGGGATAGCTAGGGCAGGAATGGTTATTGTCCCGCTATTCTCAGGGTATGGAGAAGAACCAGTTCGAGTTAGGGTGGAGGACAGCGGAGCTAAGGCAATCTTCACTGTAGATAGGTACACAAGAAAGGGGAAACAGGTGGAACCAACTAGGAACCTGGAGAAACTCGATCTCGTAAAGATAGCCCTGAAAACTTCCCTAGAGCTAAAGGATTATCACGACTTAAGGGAGTTAACCGGGGAAGGAGGAGACGGATACGAGGAAACTGAGGCAGAGAGTCCCCTGATGATAATTTACACTTCAGGTACCACCGGGAAACCAAAGGGATGCGTTCACGTTCACGGTGGCTTTCCAGTGAAGGCGTCAGCGGACATGTACTTCCATTTTGACGTGAGGAAAGGAGAGGGTGTTTCCTGGATTTCGGACATGGGGTGGATGATGGGGCCGTGGTTAGTGTTTGGCTCCCTGATGTTGGGAGCGAGAATGGCTCTCCTTGACGGTTACGCAATCCCCGAAACCCTGGAAAACTTCGTGAATACCTTGAGGGTAAATGTCTTAGGTCTATCAGCAAGCCTAATCAGGAGCTTGAGATCGTCTAACCCGTCCATGAAGCTGGATGTGAGGGTCGTGGGGAACACCGGTGAACCCATAGACCCTGAGAGCTGGAACTGGATTGCCCAGGTTACGGAGTCCCCAGTGATTAATTACTCTGGTGGCACGGAGATTTCCGGAGGAATACTGGGGAACTACGTTGTCAAGGAGATGAGGCCCTCCTCCTTTAACGGGCAATCTCCAGGAATAAGGGCTGAGGTCTTCAACGAGAGTGGCGAACCTGCTAATCCGGGCGAGGAGGGGGAGCTGGTGGTGCTGAGCGTTTGGCCCGGAATGACCAGGGGGTTCTGGAAGGATCCAGGCAGGTACATTGAAACCTACTGGTCTAGATGGAAAAACGTTTGGGTTCACGGGGATCTAGCCATAAAGGATAAGGACGGTTACTTCTACATCGTGGGAAGGAGCGACGATACCATAAAGGTCTCAGGGAAAAGGATAGGTCCAGGGGAGATAGAGGCAGTTCTCAATGCCCATCGAGCTATCGTGGAGAGTGCATGCGTTGGTGTCCCTGATCCCGTGAAGGGAGAGAAGGTGATATGTCTGGCCGTACCTAAGGAGGTTAGGACTGGACTCGAGGAGGAGTTACTGAAATACCTTGAGGAGAGGTTGGGGAAGGCAATAGCTCCCTCCGTCGTGAAGCTAGTCCCTGAACTGCCTAAAACCAGGAACGCGAAGATCATGAGGAGGCTCATAAGGAACACAATACTCAATAAAGATCTAGGAGACATATCCTCGCTGGAAAATCCTCACTCGCTGGAAGTCATAAAAAAGGCGCTGTCTTGATCTCTTGTCACATGTATAGTGGGTTTATCTTTACCCTAGTGTTTCCATCGTACACGTAGACGTCTCCTGGGTTCTCGTCCTGGGTCTTCTTGTGGGAGCCATCACAGAAGGGCTTATTGTTGGAGAGACCACACGCACATATCCAGAGGGTCTCCCCACTATTTGTCTTAACTTGGTATGGGAAATTCCTATCATGCCTTACGAGTCTAGCCATTTTATTTCCTAAAGCAGATTTAGATCATAAATTATATAAGAGCGAGGTTACTTCATGTAAATTAGATGGCATCCATTTCACGTGATGAACAAAATAAAACTACATGCCCCATCGTGGAGACAATAAAGATTATAGGGACGGAAGCTAGGCTACTGGTTCTGAGATACCTCTTTGATGGTCCAAAGGGATTCAATCAACTCCTGAGGGAAACTGGACTCAGTTCAAAGACCCTTTCCTCTACGCTCAAGTTTATGGAGGAGGCAGGAATAGTCGAGAGAAGAATTGTGGGGACTAGACCCTTCAAGGTGGAATATGCTCTAACCAGTAAGGGCAAAGAACTAGAGAGTATTTTCAAGTTAATGGGGCAATGGGGAGAGAAGTGGGTATTGAATAAAAATTAACTTTTTGTAACTTTTCTTCCCCTGATAATATACCAGGTGCCTAGCCCCTTAGCACCAAGTTTTCCTTCAGCGTCCCTGAACTCTATGTCAACAGCTACGGCAGTATAACCCTTTCTCAGAATTCTAGCGTGGCATTGAAAGGGTCCCCTATGCATGGGCTCAAGAAAGTTCACCTTCAACTCCTGGGTTACCTGGTCGTCACCGTCATTTACGCTTGCCACCACTATACCACCAGTGAAGTCCATGATGGTCATGATCATTCCACCGTTTAATACCCCGCCCCTTCTAGTTATTTCGTACTTGTACGGCACCTCCACGATTGCTTCTCCATGTCCTAGATGCTTGATCTTGGCCTCCAGCATCCTAAATACTGGATCTCCCTCCTCCAGGTAAAGCTGAAGTTCATTAAGTGATTGAAACCTCATGCCATGAAATGTTATTATCTTGCTATAAATTCTTTACATTCTCTAGGTGTTTTTAAATAGGACAAGGAAGGTTTGAAAAAGCCTGTATTGGCTTAGGCTAGTTTCTTCCTCTAGATCTGAGGACCTGGTAACAAGGATATGGGACCTGGACCCAGAAGTAGTAGCAGAATTGCTCCAGCTAGGAAAAGGATATCTAAGTCATAACCTGGGTTAGTGATGGATGGAAGGGGTTTCTTCATCTTGGTCACGCTCACCACAGTAGTTCCTAGGAAGAACAACACTAAGACAGCATCAACTAGCACGTAAATGGTACCTAGAATCACGAGTAAACCTCCTACTAGCTCTATTATCAAGGATAGGTCCACAAATCCCCCAGGGATTCCGATCTGTTTCATCATCTCCTTGACTTGCTTGTTCATGGATATTTTAGGCAGAGAATGGGGTATCAAGGCTACTCCATAGAGGAGCCTGAAAATCAGGAGACCTATTGAACCAATTAATTCGCTCATTTACTTCACCTTGTAATCCAACTTTACTTTTTACAGTATATAAACTAGCACGTAAAGTGAAAGAAAGGAGATTACCTAGAGGGGAGTAGATTACTATGAAATTAAAAAGATGCAATAAATTAAACATAGATTAGTGTTGTCTAGCCTTTCTCGTTGACGCCCTGATTTCCCATCTAGAAAAGGGGTATAGGATGGCTGTCCCTAGGGCAAACCAGTAAATCAGTGTGGGGTAACTAATTACCTCGGCGATCACCTGGTTTCCCTTGAAGCTGGAGGTAAATGTTTCGGTCCCCCATATGAAGAACGGGTACTGAATAGGGACGCCTAAAAGTTGAGGGATAAACTTAAAGAGAACGTAAATCAGGATGGGATCTAGGACGTAAAGCACGGGAAACCAGAACATGGTTGAGTAAACCTTGGGATTACCTCTCATGGATTGAAAGGCGTATCCCACCGCTACGACGAACACGTAGAGTCTAAAAGCAGTGAGAAGGAAAGTCAATACGTCAGAAAGGATCAATCTAGTTCCTAGGAAGTATATGAGGACCTGAAATGGCGAGTCCTCTATGGTGACTATTCCGCCGACGCTATAATACCACCAAGGGTAAGGTATGATGGACACTATGGCCACAAGGACGTAGTAAATCGTTGTGAGTTTGAACTGCATTATACGTTCACTTCCTGCGTGAAGTTGAAGGTGCCTATACCTAGATAGAGGGTTATGTTCTCTTGGCGAGCCTGTGCCAGCTCATAGAACATCTTGGGATTAGTTATCACAAGAGTGAAGTTTCCCTGGCTCATCGGCGGAACGTGTATAGGACTTTTCAAGTAAACGTACTGCCCGGTCACATTGTAAACGTACATGGAAACATTGAATGGGTTACTTAGGGAAAGGGTTATGTTGTGTTCAGTGCTTGAAATGCTCCTGATTTTAACCTGATTCAGTGAATCCTTCAACTGAAAAACTTGATTTACACTGCTTATGACCATCGCTTTTACATTAAGCAGGACAACGAAGGCTATGAGAAAGGCTATGGCAATGAGGGTCGCAGAGAGCTTTACGGCGTCCATGCTCGAATTACCTTAATAATTTTAAAGTGTGAGAGTTATATAAACTGAATGGATTTTCCCATTAGGGATAGGCTGGTCTGCAAATACTCGACAGGTTGGCCTTCTTGAGGAGAGCTCTTATCCTCCTAAAACCCGCGTAACTATGATTCCTTAACCCTCCTGTCATCTTCGTGGGAATATGCATGAGCTCATGGATTACCACGTAAGCCTTGTCTTCACAGGATAGTCTGTCAAATTTCTCCGATATCACCTCTATCACGTAGAGCTTGTCCGTGTTGAGTACGTATCTCCATTGACTTGGAAGAGAAAAGGTTCGCGCATAAGCCCTTGACCTTGAGCCGTAGCTTCGTATGAACTCTACCTTCCCTAGGTCCAGCCCAATGCTCAGGTTTTCATTTAGAAAGAGGGCCATGGACCTTACATCTTCCGCTCTGGTAAACCTCAACTCATCACAAACTCACTGGGTCACTTTTACCTTTAACTATCATTGCACTACGTCAAACAAGTTTCTGAACCTTTCTGCCATTATATTTGAATATTAGCTCGTGCGCCTTCTTTATTTTTCTGTCGGAGACAACTATGAGTAAACTCCTGCCCAATTCCCTTTTCAAGGTAATTGCGCTTCTCAGGTCAAGAACGTCCTTTTTCTCCGACAGCTTTCTCAGATTTTCCGTCAGGGACATAACTGATTCTGGGTCTGAGACAGAGAACACGCGTGCGTCGTTAAACTCCACAATGCTCTCATCGTCCATAATGAAAATAACGTCAGCTATCCCAAATACCCTTAGGATCTTGGACACAAACCTGGCAATGGATCTACTGCCAACATTACTGTTTAGGTCAATGGCTATTAACGGCCTTAACATGGGCTTCTACAAGCCTTGTTATTTATATAACTTTTCCAAGTTCAGCATGACATTTAGTCATAAACAGTGTTAACTTTGGGGCAACTTTCCGGTGAGGATGTCATCATTCCAGAACTTGACGAAGAAGACCATGCTGGTCAGCACCACAGGTATTGAGAGTAGTCCGAAGGTGAGGGATAGGCCAATGAACTCTGAGAGATAACCTACCACTGTAGGTACAGCTATGAAGAGGAAGTTGTTGTATGCTAGGAAATAGGAGTTAACGGCGTTTCTCTCCTCCTTAGATGTTGCCCTCTGAATCATGATAGTTGACATGGGAAATACGGAACCGTGAGGGATGCCAAGCAATGCCATGACCAATAGGAACACGGCATAAGTTGGAGAGAAGAGTGTTCCAGCCAGTGTGAGAACTGTTATAAGGATTGATATAAACATTGGCATCCTCAACGAGTTGAACGGCCTTATGGTCATATATAGCCTTGTTAGAAAGGACATTGTGAAGAAGGGGATATACGTTGAGTAGGCTAAATCGCCTGGAACATGAAATCTATCCACTGCAAGTATGGTGAGGAAGGCAGTTATGGCAGCGAAGGGAACATTGTAGGTGGTTATTGCAAGCACGGAGGACAAGAACCCCTTGTTTCTCAGGGCCCTAGATCCCTTAACTTCTCTCTTGGTATCTGGAAATTTCACGGTCCAAGACAGGGCAAAGGCCAAGGCAGCTATTGGAAGGAAGGCTAGAAACACGTAATTGTATGGGAACTTACTTAAGACGAAGCTCTCATATGCAGGTCCAAGTATCAGGCTTATGCTAAGACTTGTGGAGTAAAGCGCCAATAGTCTTTCCGCAGTTTTTCTGTCATTAACTAAGGACGCCGCAGTGATAAGGTTGGGCATTACCAGACCGAAGGCTAGACCTATCAAAGCGGAAATTATCCAGATTGTGACACTGCTTACAAAGAAGAACAGCGGTAAAAGGAGTAGAACGGTAAGGTTAGACAAAATGAACGCCTTACGTCTGACTGATGAGTTCAAGCTCGGGTTTATGTATGATGTAGCGATGAACGTGGTAGCAAACATCACCGCAGTTATCACACCAACAAGCGTGTTAGAGAAACCTAGAAGATACTTTGACAGAGGACCGACTGTAGTGGTCACCATGTTATTGGTTGACCTCGCAGCTATGGTCATCAAGGAAAGAGTGAGTGCAATATATGCAAAGGATGGTTCTCTCCTCAACTTGATCCGCATCATTATCGGTGTGGCTTAAAAAACTTGACATAAGATTAAACTTTTTAATAGAGATATATGAATAATGTAACAATAGTTGCTATGATAACTGATATTTTTCTAAGATCAATGCGATCGTGTCCTTAAGTCTCTGCTCGACCTGAGAGCTCGTTAGGCCCAGAGATACCCCTGCATGATACCAGCTCTTGCCCTGGAATGTCCTTGAGATTAGCGTGGCCAGGGAAACGTCGTCCACGTCAAATCGTAATTCCTTGAAGTACTTCTCCCCTAGAAGGTGAACAGCCTCCGCGACAGAGTTATAGGGTAGAAGTCCCTCCAGGTAGGCTCTGAGTTTCTTCACATACAGATCTGAGATTGTAACGTTGGAAGCGGGAGGTGTGAGTTTAAGTAGAATGGCGAGTATCCTTGGATCTAAATTGAAGTATACCTGATGGGATGTCCTGAGCAATTTGTCCTTAAGCAGTAGGGAAACGCGACTGACCATTTCCCTAGCCGCGGACGAGAACGGCTTCACAACAATAACCGAGTATCCCCCTAGACTCTCATTCTTCTTTGTGGAGACATGAACGGGTATGTAACCGTTCTTTGCCCAAAACTTGATAACGTTATAGCTAGCGAGAAAGGAGGATCCGATCCAATCAATACCCTCCCCCTCACCTTTAATTTCAATTTCCCTGAGGAGCTTAGATCCTATCCCTCTCCCCTGAAGTGCGGGAGCGACTGCTATACGCATCACTCTCCAGCCACGTAACTCACCAAATTCAAACAGCCTCCAGTACTTTACGAGCCTATGGGGAATCAGATGCCCCAGGTTTTCTTCTCCCTGGGCTATGGATTTTATTGCCTCCTGAGAAAGTCCTCCCTCCTCTACAACCTGAGCAACACCAGCGTTGTTTTCAGCCACAAATAATCTCTGAAACGCCATGTCCCCCAACATCATGAGATCGTCAGGAGTGTTCCTGTAATGGGCAGTTACCAAGATTCCGTAGACTGAAGCCAACCTCTCCTCGTCCTCGAAGAGGGACCTTACGTCGACCTCTGCTACCTTGTTCAGATCTTCTCCCTCGGTGGCATCTGCGTTCAACAGGAAAGCATCATTTAGAAATCTCTCCACCGGATCTCCCTTCCCATATCTCACGGGGAAATCCAGTTTCAGCCTCTGAACATCGTGCTCCCCGTCGTAGCTATCGAATATTTTCAGGAATATTTTTCCTGATCCCTCATATCCGTGAACTGTGGTGACCAGGGCAACCTTATCCCATCGCCTCAGGACGTAATCAGCGAACTCCTTACCGAGGGCAGCTGCCTCGTCCACAACGAGTATGTCCCCATGCTGATCCCTAGCTAGCTCAGGGGGAAGCCATCTTATTCTACTCTCTCCAATCTCCAGAGAGAGGATTTTGCCATCCCTAGAGATAACTTTCCTGAACCTCTTGTGAAGGGCCTTTAGGGACATCTCTGAAAATCTCATTATCTCAGCACCTGACCAGTAGGTCGGGGAAGTAACTACAATGGAGAGGGGATACTTGCTCTGGGAAATAAGCAGAGGCAGGGCGAGCCCCACTGAGGCGCTCTTACCCCTCCCGCGTGGAGCCGTTACAACCAAGAGCTTCTTCCCTTCCTCGAGGAGGAAATCTATCTCGTCAAGTACCTTAACCTGGTCATCCGTTTTACAGAGTTTGGCAAGCTCAGGGTATTTTCCCTTCCTAGATCTCTTGGGCTTGCTTACCTCCGAGCTCGAGTAGGGCCTTACGATTAGTTCCCCATCATTCCAGTATAGTATACCCCTGTGGGAAAGTAGTTTATGCCTGAACCTTTCCTCGAATAAATTGTTAACCTTACCGTCTCTCGTTAACGTGTCCCTGTACAGTTTCCCCTCCTCCAATCTGTTTGTGTAAAGAATAATGAGCCCTCCTCCCCTAACGGTCTCTACGGCCCTAGCTACATATGACGGCCTAAAATCGTCTACCGCATCTATTATGGAAAGGTCGAACGTGCTTCCCAGATACCTCTCGGAGGAGGAATAATCAATGTCAGTTACGGTTGTTAGAACTGACCTTATCCAGTTTAGCCTCTCCTTACTTCCCTGCGCCCATGGATGGAAGTAATATCCAGTGGACGGATTTCTCTCCACCTTCAGATACTCATGGATGAACTCAAGGAGGGGTTCTCTATAGTCCCCCTCTATCACCACAAGGTTCCTATAGTTGCCTGACACTGCGTCCCTAAATATCTCCTGAATGTCATAATTTGACTTCATAAAGTGGGCTCTCTCCTTTAAGACAATTGAGCAGATTTTTCACGGCTATCTCAGCCATCTTCTCCCTTGTCTCCCTCGTGGCACTCCCTAGGTGAGGAGTTAAGACCACGTTGGGAAACTTAACCAGTGGGTTGTCCGATGAAATTGGTTCCCTTTCAAATACGTCTAGGGCAGCTCCCGCAATTCTCCCCTCCGACAATACCCTGACCAGATCCTCTTCCTTGACCACTGGTCCCCTGGACGCATTGACAAGGAAAGCCGTCCTCTTCATCTTCATTAACTTTGAGTAATCCAGCATATGATACGTTTCCTGGTTCAGATCCACCGTGACCACTAGAAAGTCGGATTCTGTCAAAAGCGTGTCCAAATCCACAAACTTCGCATCCACATCGTGAGGTTTCCTGCTGTAATATATCACATTCATGTCGAATCCCTTGGCCCTCCTCAGGACAGCCCTGCCTATTCTTCCCATTCCAAGGATCCCCAGGGTACTATGACTCACTTCCTTACCAAGCATGAATTCCGGATACCATGGAAGGTTCCATTGACCCTCTCTTATCAATCTGTCCCCTTCCACTATTCTCCTGGCTACCGCTATTAGAAGGCCAAATATGAGGTCTGCGGTAGCGTCAGTCAGAACGTCTGGCGTGTTTGTTACTCTAATCCCCTTACTGAGGGCGTATTTCACATCAATATGATCGAAACCTACGCTATAGGTACTAATCACTTTCAGGTTTACTCCAGCGTCTATCACTTCCCTATCTACCCTCTCGGTTAGGGTGACCAACAACCCATCCTTATCCTTTACTCTGGAAAGTATCCAAGACCTAGGCGGAGGATCTCTTCCCTCCCAGATGTCCACTTCAGTCTCTCTTTTAAGAAGGTCGAGCCAAGGTCCTGGGATCCTTCTAGTTACCAGTACCCTATACACAGGAGAAATGAGAAGTGGTACATTTTAACCACAACTGATGTGGGCTTACGTCTCTGGAGTAATCCAACTAGTTGAATAACTGGATGTGTCCATCAAGAAATGCAATTTCAGTCCCATACATCCTTACTTGATTCTTAAAGAGGTGCCGTGACACAAGAAATTTATTAAGTTTTGTTTGAACCATTTTTTCGAAATGAAACCGTACCTACACGCAACACTTGCCTCCACAATCGCATGGGCAGGAAATATTTATGACCTGCTAATTATTACTTACGTTTATCAATATATTGAAAGCACATTTCACATAGGCTATGTAATGGTTTCCCTACTCTTTTCCTTTGGACTATTGGGGAGGGTGGTTGGAGGTACACTCTTTGGAAGGTTTTCGGACAAGTACGGAAGGAAACCTGTCCTGATATTCACTACGTTGGGGTATTCGTTGTCTCATGGGATTATGGCCTTTTCCCCAAACGTGATAGTACTTTTCCTGGCGAGACTGTTTGAGGGAGTATTCATGGGAGGAGAGTGGACTGCTGGAACAGTAATAGCCTATGAGAGTGCCCCCGTATCAGTCAGGGGAATACTTACAGGGATAGTCCAGTCTGGGTATGGAATGGGTTACGCGCTCACAGGGGCAATGTACATCTACTTTTCACCTCTCATTTCGGAGGATTGGAGAATCTTTCTAGCCACTGGAACGTTTCCCCTCCTTCTGGTACCTTACATGAAACTGAAGGTTCCAGAATCCAAACCCACAAGGGTATCCAAGGTAAAAGTTGAGTACAGGGATTACCTAAACCTCATCCTTAAGTCTACCTTGGCAATGTCAGGGATGTTTGTAGCCTACTTCTCTGTTTTCGGAAATTATCCAACCTTTGCGGAAAAATTAATTGGAATCTCTCCCTCTACTTTAGGGTTAACACTACTGATCTCCAACGTAGGACTTGCCATATCCTTTATCGTGTTTGGTCGCCTTGCAGACAGGATAAACGTAAGGAAACTAATCCTTTCTGCCCTGGTTACGCTCACAGTATCTCTCTTCTTTACCGTTCCTGGATTCATCAACCTAGGCCCTCTTGCCTCAATCATCTCTACGATGGTTTATGCCTCATCGTGCGGATTCTGGCCCCTGATACCGCTTCTCCTTGCCCACTCCGTTCCCGTGGAGGTTAGGGGGCTCTTGTCGGGAATGTCCTATAACATAGGCGGGCTTGTGGGAGGCATTGCGGAAGTCATCACGGGGATAGCAATGCAATACATGGGTATCTTGGGAATGGCCAAGATAATCGACATCATTAATCTGGTTGCTCTCATCACGGTGTTTATTTCAGTCATTACATGGCCAAGGGCAGCCATCCATACTTCGAGCCATAATGTATAAAGTAGATTTATAACCAAGTTATATAACAAAAGTTTATGGAACCTTTAGATAAAGTAGATAAGGCTGTATGGACCTCAACCCATAGTCTACTCTTTGCTTCTCTGGCCTTAGGCTTCTTCATGTGGGGAACAATTAGTACCATAGCTCCCCTTCTATACCCCTCTATAAACAACGTGTTCTTTATCATAGCACCCATAGTCGCAACCCTAGCTGGGAACTTGATCTTCCCTTTCATCTCTGACAAGATGTACGGAAGGAAAAGGACCTTTATTGTTACAATGTCTATGTACGGTAGTGGAGCGCTCATTATAGCTATTGTGTCCCTGGTTTCACAATTCACTAAGATTCCTCTCACTAGTCCCGCTCTACTTTACACCCTAACCTTTGGAATAGTCCTAGGAGTGCTTGGGGTGGAAGGAGAAGTTCCAGTTATGTTGTCGTATGCGGCTGAGATGATGCCCATCGTGAGGAGGGACCAGGTTCTAGTTCTTGCCCCAAACTTTGACAATATAGGGGCCATGGTAGCCTCAGCAATTGTTCTTGTATCGGCCTCGTCAAGTACTCCAACTCTAGAGTTGCTCTCCCTGTCCCTCACCGCACTAGTAGGTTTAGGTTTTCTCATAGCGGTGAGACTTAGATTACCCGAGTCCGTTAGATGGCTATACGTGAAGGGGTTTAGGGAGAGAGTAGAGGCCGAACTTTCCAAGTTGGGGAACAGGATACAAGAGGTCAAAGAGAACCGGAACGTAAGCAAGTTGAGCCTGCTCTCTAGATACTGGTTCTTGGTTGCGATTGCCATATCGCAATACCTGACCTACGGCCTCATGGCCTTCTACATAGGAGATTTCTATTTCCCGAGTCTGGAGAATTTCATTGTGTTTATTGCTAACGTAGGAGCTAGCGTAGCTGGGGTAATTGCGGGCTTCGCAGTTAACAGGGTAAAGAGCAGGAAATTCTCACTTTTCTCGTTCCTGGGAGGGACAGTCACGATCCTGGGAATACTTCTCACAATCAACTCTGTCTCCAGTAACATGGGCCTATTTTACGGCCTCCTTCTCCTTAACATGGCCTTTAGTGAGTTCGGCTGGGCTGTGAGAACCATTTACGAACCCCTAATCCTTCCAAGCAGTAATAGGGCCTTCATGATAGGGCTCGTTAGAGTCTTTCCCATCACTCTGAGCTCCCTCTCTGTGTACTTTACGAGTTTCATTAACTCCCCGTTCCTTTACGTGCTATATAATACCGCCCTATGGGCCCTGGGAGCCATTGCGACCATTACCTGGTACTTCAAGGGCTACGACGTAAACATGACTCCCATAGAAGTATCGTCCCAAAGCGTCATGAAAGAGGGTTAAAGTGACAATTTTTTAATTACCATGATAAAAAGCTCATATACTATGAAGTTGATATATTATAATCATGAAAATTGTTTTAGCCTATGATGGGTCAGACTACGCGAGGAAGGCGTTACTGTTTGCCCTGAAACTGATGAGGGATATTGATGAACTTCACATGGTCACCGTTGTGAAGGAAATTCCGAGAAGTCCTGAACAGGTAACAATTGAGAATGACAAGAAGGCTGAGGAGGCTCTGAACGCCGTGAGGAGGGACATTGAGGGTTATAAAGTGGTAACCAAGGTTCTGGAATCTGCAGATGTGCCGTCTGCAATCATAGATTACTGCAACAAGATTGAATGTGACCTCATTGTGACGGGGAGCAGAGGGTTGACCGGAATCAAGAAGATAGTGTTGGGAAGTGTGTCCAGTGAGTTGGTAAGTAGATCAAATATCCCGGTCCTCGTGGTAAAATGAGATATATCTTTTTTAGTCTATAATCCGATATCCAGGTATGTATTCGATTGAGACAGAAAATCTTACAAAAAAATATGGAGATTTTGTAGCTGTTGACCACGTCTCATTCAAGGTTGAGAAAGGGGAAATATTTGGTCTTTTGGGCCCGAACGGGGCAGGGAAAACTACCACCATCAAGATGCTCACAGGTCTAACTCCACCTACGGAGGGGGAGGCGATAATCGCAGGGTATAGCATAAGGAAAAACCCAATAGAGGTAAAGTCGAGGATAGGATGGATCTCTTCGGAAGTCATCTTGGATGACGACTTAACTGCTTGGGAGAACCTAGAAATTCAGGCCAGGCTCACAGGAGTCAAGAACTGGAAGGAAAGGGCAACCTCTCTTCTCAAGTACTTTGGAATCCTTGAGTTCGCCAATCGTAGGACTGGAAAGTTCTCCACTGGAATGAGGAAGAAACTAGAGGTTTCCATGGCCCTACTCAATTCCCCAGAAGTGATCTTCATGGATGAACCCACAATTGGGCTAGATGTGAACACCAGGGCTACCATGTGGAATCTGATAAGGGAAATAAACAGGGATTACCAGGTGACAATACTCTTGACTACCCATTACATGGAGGAGGCAGATTCCTTGTGTTCAAGGATAGGGATCATTAACAAGGGGAAAATCATCGCACTGGGAACTCCAGAGGAATTGAAGGCCAGATATGGAGGGGATATAATAGAAATCGAGCTTAAGAACGGGGCAAACGTCAACGTGGGGCTCGAGAATGCGGTAGTTAGTAATGGCAAGGTCAGGATAAAGGTGAACAATGCGGAGACCATGCTAATGGACGTCATAAGGGCGATAGGAAGCGATAACATCAAGGGCATTAAGATAAACAAGTCTAGCCTCGACACAGTTTTCATAAATCTCACGGGAGGAACAATTGAGGAGCAGGACTTTGACGCCAGGAAGTTCTACGCCATGATAAGGAGGGCGAGAAGATGATAGACAGACTTTATGCGCTCTATATGAGGGAGGCTAAGAGGATATTCAGAAGCGTGTATATGTGGATAATGCTAATCTCCCAGCCCATAATGTGGCTGGTGTTCTTCGGTAGCAGTTTCTCTGGTGTACCTTCTCAAGTCCTAATAAGCTTCTTTCACACTACCAACTACATAGCCTTCATTCTACCCGGTGAGTTATCCATATCCATGCTTTTCGTGGGAATGTTCAGCTCCATGAGCCTTATCCAAGACAAGAGGTTCGGTTACTTGAAGAGAGTCCTCATTACCCCGACACCTAAATACGACGTCTTTCTAGCCAAGACACTAGGTGGAATGACAAGGGGGTTACTACAAGTTCCAATTCTACTGGTAGCCAGTTACTTCCTAGGAGTAAGGTTAAATCTTACTCCACTTTCGCTCGGAGTCCTGTTCCTATCTCTAGCTTTCGTTGGATTGGGTTTCTCCTCGCTCTATTCCATGTTCACCCTAAAGACGGCTGACTGGCAAGCACCTGGAGTTATATCAAACCTGATAAATCTACCTCTCATGTTCTCTAGTACAGCTCTCTTTCCAAAGGCCTTCTTCCCTGGATGGTTAAGGGCAATAAGCGACGTTAACCCTCTCACTTATGCTGCTGAACTTAACAGGGGAATGTTACTTTATAATGACCCGTCGTGGAACTACTTAGGTTATCTTGCCATATTTGCTCTCGTAATGGTTCTCTTGGGAAGTATATTAACAAATAAGTATCTAAATGCAGAATAAAAAGGTTAATTAGGAATTTTCTTTTTTAATCTTTCCATGTACTCCTCAATGGTAATTACCTGGTTGTTCTCGTCAACAACAAGGGATCCTGGCCTACCCTTTCTTCCCATCAAAACGTACCAGGCTCCGATTACTAGGAGTATGGCCAAGAGAGTATAAATGGTGAATAGGTCAGGTGAGGAAAGGGATTCTCCAACTCCCCACACGTTCAGGGCAGTAGCTATCAAGGGAATGAACAAGGTGTTCCAGGATAGTTGACCTATCCTGTAGTAGAATACTGGAACCCCAAAGCCATCCACGATCCTGCCCGTAAGCCAGAATATTCCCGTTATCACGCTCACTACAGCGAAGGCATTGGACACGCCTAAGCCGAGAACTGAAACCACTACGACCAAAGTAGAGAGGCCTCCTATCATCATAGTCGCAACTAGTGGCTCACCATTCTTCGCTGTCTTCGCTAACAACATTGGTGCTGATTTCTCCCTAGCTAAGTTAAACAGAATTCTGGCCGATCCTAGGGTAGTGCCAATGTTAGAGGCAAGTAGACTATTCGCAGCTAGTACTAACGCTATTATCATGGGTATCTTGCCGTACTGAAACATCTCGTAAATGAGAGGCTGAGGAGAATTGGCTAGAGCCGAGAGGGAGCCGTTCCACAAGGCCACTAGAGCATATGTCCCCAGAAACATGGCGATACCGCCTATAACAAGGGATAACCACATGCCCTGTGTTATGGTCTTAAAAGGCTTCTTGGCTTCCTCACCAAGGTAGGAAGCTGCCCCAGCTCCTGATATGCTAACCATGGAGAGCACAAACGCCTGAGCGATGTTACTTCCGCTCACTCCATCTGGTGTGAAATACTCCGGATGAAATGGCTTAGATAAGGAGAGAATGAAAAGGGCCAGTAGAAGAACAACCTCAGCAGAGGCACTGATTGTAACCACGTAGCCCAGTAGTTTCTTAATGTCCGTGAGGGAGATTAAAGTTGGGTAAGCTAAACCGAGGCCTATCGTGAGAACTTCAACCCACCAGGGAGGGGAGATCCCGATTACCTGAAGGCCTATACTCACGAGGAGATATAAGGTAATCGCGTTCACTGCATTTAATAGAGAATAAGCGAATACCTCCGTCAATGCCTCAAAGAATGACACTGTCTTATTCCTCCAAGCGCTATAACCAAAGGTATAATAGCCTCCAGGAGAGGCGACCCTCCTCGTATAACTCGTGAGAGTGTATATCCATAAGGCACTTCCAAGCAAAGCGAGTAGTGTCGTGAATACCACTGAATGTCCTGCGTATAGTATGGCTGCAGTAGACGTAGAAACCACGCTTCCCAATGGGGCTGTGACTGCCATAGCTTGACCATAAGCTTCCTTAAGAGAAATAACGCCTCGGCTTAACTTCATAATCTCCCTTTAAGCTTTTCGATCCTAAAAGTTTAAAAAATTACCCTGGAAAAATCCCTCGTTTTCATGAAAGCTTAAAGGATAAAGCCCTTAAAAACTTAGTAGTTGGCTTAAAGGTAAAATAAAAAAGTATCAGACTAGGCTAGGGATATCTCTATAATATTTAGACTTTAGAGGCCGATGACTATATTAAGATGTTGCCTGTGCAGTCTCAGTTAACTCAGACAGCGTTTTGATAACAGCATCAAACCTAGCTTTCATCTCAGGTGGAAAGGGTTTTTTAGGTTGAATAGTTTTTAACTGATTTAATGCTTCTTTTAGAGAAGTTTTAAGTTTATTCAAATCCCCTGAATAGTAGGAGATTTTTATGGATTTAGTAGAATTCTTGAGTTTCTCATAGTCTTCTTGAGTTAAATTACCCTCTCTCACCAGATAGGTCTCAGCATCCGTCACGACTAACGGAAGTTGAAGGTCAATGAGTTTCCAGACCTTCGACATAAAGGGATCCATTTGGACCGACTTATCTCAACTCGTTTGAGGTAATAAATTACTTCGATCCTGGAACTCGGCAAATGGGTTCCAAGCGGTTAACTATACAGCCTTGAAGATTTTAATAGCTCTCCTAAAACTTATTGCTTGTTGATAAAAGTAAATGTACTAGGGGTCAAAGAAGGAGTAGGGAAGACAAGCGTAGCCTTACATCTGTCTAGGGAACTGGCTAAATTGGGCAAGACTCTGATAGTGGATAAAACCCCTACCTGTGGCCTTGGGAGGAAGATGTGGATAAATGGGGAGATGCTATGCGAAGGTAACCTTTGCATTCTTAAGCTCTTCAGGAAACCTTTTAGAATAGATTCAAATGATCTAGAGATAGCCTCTAGAAAGTTGCAGGAGGTTTACTCTCAGAGCTGGGATTACGTAGTGATAGATAATTTCTCTTGTGCGGTTCCGGATAATCCCATTATAAAAGTGGATGCGGATTCGCTTCCTCTCTTTGTTACTGATCCCCTCAACCTTGGGGTAACGCTAGAATATAGCGAGAAGTTTTATAGCAAGTTCGGACTAGTGATTAACCAGGTACCCGAGGAATACTCAGTATCTAAAGATGTAGAAAAACTTTTTCAAATAGTTGTGAGTATTCCTTTTGTTGAGGAGAATAGCTTTGGGAAGTACCTTCAGTCCGTCGTAATGAGTATAGTAGAGAGGAGAAATAGCTTCATCTAGTTTCCTCGTCTATGAAGGTCCTCATTAACTCAGAGTTACGTCCTCTTCCAGGGAGTGAGAGTTTCAGGAACCATATCCACACGAGTTATGCGCTGCCATCCTCGATGATCTTCAACTTATTGAGATCACAAAGGATGAGATTACGTAGTTTCTCTGTCTTTACATGCGGGCACATTATACACGAGTATAGACCTGCACCTATGAGGCACACTTCATGACTCTCCACTACACCCGCTGAACATAAGCATTCAAACTGTTAACTCTGATTTCATCAAATTATTTTACCAGGTGAAATCGTAGTCTATATCATGTTATACACGTTAGGAATTGTTGCATCAATTTTAGCTGGTATGACTGTGATATTAGGTGGTATAGTTGAGGGCTACGGTTATGGCCTGTCCTTGGGTACTAAATGGCCTTACACCAGAGACATCCATCAGGTGGCTATGAAGGGAGATCCTGAGGCTCTTCACAGAATCAGTGCCACAATTGTGGGACTGATCTCCCTAGCGTTCCTAATTATGTCACCATCTTTTATTACCATTATAGGATTTGTTGCGGTAGTGTTTACGGCTCTCTTGGGAATGGCAACATTGTACGTGCTAGCAGGGAAATTACCCTCCATATTTCAAGGACTTCACGATATCGCTGCATATACCACCTTTGTTACTTACCTTCTCATCTTCCTAGAGGGTTTAGGTTATCATGTAAACGTTATTCAATTCCTTGAACAGGCGATAATACCACCGCACTTCCTGTATTTCGTCATCTTTATGGGAGGAGTGGTTACAGGACTAAGAAGAATGTCTAGGCCCATTGGTCAAGTAAGGAAGCCTCAGGGGAAAATTCAGTGGGCCTGGGCTATTCACGGTTTACTTGCGGTAATATTCCTGTTTGCTGTTATTTACCTTCATTACTGGTTAACCCTAGCCTTCACTGTCCTAGAAATAGGCGCTGGCCTTTGGGTGTATAGGTCAATCAACAAAAACCCAGAGAAACCTGGTATGTCTATCGGGTTCCACCAGCTATTCTCTCTATTGACGGTCGTGGCGATAATTCTCAACTCCCTAGCCATAGTTGCCTGATCAGTTGAGATGCATCATATCACAATTCATCGTGTTGTGAACTCATCACCTAAATCCTGTAACGAAACTGCAATTTCTCCTTCCTCATCTAAGTTATAATATCTTTTTGCTAAGATGCTCACAGCCTCATGTATTGCCTCCGTGGAATTCGTTCTCCCTTTTCCAATAACAACATTTAGATATGACCAAGGCATTCCCTGAAGAACCTTAGCCAGGAGAACCTTCTCCAGGTCATCATCTAGCTTCCAGTCCCTCTTTCCGTCCCAGAAGTACTTCATTACGAGAACGTGAATGGCGTCAGCAGAGGACTCGTAGGGACTGGTACCCTGTAGAAATGCCACAAGCTTTGCCAGATGAACCTTACTTAGACCAACGTCCAAGTGGGCTTTACTACCCTGAAGAAGTAGCATGGCCATGTCAGGTGTCATGTTAAAGTAGACGTCATGTATGGTGTTCAGCAACTTCTCCTTGAATACGTGGGAGGCTATGCCCACGATCCTCTTGGACATATCAGATATTGGATAGATTACAACCACGGGAAAGTCTCCAAATTTTTCATTTCTCTTAGGCGACACATGAACTGGGGTGAAACCATTCCTTATCCAGAACCTTAAAACCTTGGGGTCTCCCATGAAGGAGGAGCCAACCCAGTCCACCCCCTGTAATTTAGCGTCTTCAAGTATCATTTGAAGAAGCTGGCTTCCAAATCCCTTATCCTGAAGCTCAGGGACCGTGGCTATCCTCACTATTCTCCAGCCTGAAAGCTTCCCAAATTCCTTGATTCTAACATGCTTCAATAGTCTATCTGGAATAAGATCACCATCAAAGGTACCTCCCTTCAGGGCAAGATCTATCATTGAATCCGAGAGGTTGCCCTCCTCTGAGATTTGGGAGACTGAGATGAACCCATCCTCAGCTCTAATTGCCTTCAGAATGTGATGTGGTCCATCCCCCATTATCATTAGGTCGTCGGGATTGTTCCGATAGTGTGCTGAGACCAGTATGCCGTAGGCCTGCGACAATTGTACGTCGTCGTGAAAGAGCGTCTCCTTGTCCAGCGTTACGAACTCGACCGATTCCAAGCTCTTAGGTTTAGCGGGCTCAGGGTTGAGTAGTAGAGCATCATAGAGCCATTTCTCCACCGGGTCGCCTTCTGCGTAACGAAGTGGTTTACTCATGGTTAGCCAACGTGTCCAGGCCTTCTTCTCCTCTAGAATGTTCTTAAGGTATCTCAGGAAGGCCTTTCCTGATCCCTCATAGCCATACACCGTGGAGACAAAAACTACCTTTCTCCATCTATTAACGTACTGGGCCAGAAGATTTATCCCAATCGCAGCTGCCTCATCCACGACCAGGAAAGTGCCGTCCTCACCCACAGCCGTCTCGGGTGAAACATAAACCACTGAGAAGTTATCCCCTCTTATGGCCCTGACTATTCCTATGTCAGACATCTCTGCCTCGTTGGGGACCTGAAGCGCGTCAAGTCCTTTCTTGGCGAACTCCATGATTTGTGAAGCTGAGGCGAGGGATGGAGCAGTTATTACTACCCTCGTTCTCTCCCTATCGGAATCAGCTATGAAGGCCGCTATTCCTAGCCCAGTGACAGCGCTTTTTCCCCTCCCTCTAGGCGCAGTTATCACAAGGATCCTTTTCCCTCCCCTATACAGGATCCTGAACTCCTCTAGAACCTTATCCTGCTCATCGGTGAGGCAGAGATCGTGAAGCTCCTTAGGGAAATACATGCTCTTGAGACGCTTCTTCTCAGTTGTGGGCTTGACCTCTCCCTTGAAGGGCCTAGCCTCGTAACCGGGACCTATTCTAAATATGCCTTCATGTTCATTGAGTTTCCTTCTGAACCTCTGCTCATAGTGTTCGTGGACTACTCCCTTCCTTGCTATGGAGTTTCGAAATATTTTATTTTGTGTTAGATTATCAGTATACATTACCACCAGACCGCCACCACTGGTAAGATCGGTAAGCCTGCCCACGTAGTTTGGCTGGAAGTTATCCACTAGGTCAAGGACCACAAGATCATATGTCCTTCCCAGATAGTACTCAGAACTAGAGTAATCTATGTCATCTACCTGCCCAAGGAGGTCCTTCACCGCTGAAAGCCTTTCCTTGGAACCAGTAGCCCAAGGATGAAAGGCATAGGCCCTTCTCGCACCCCCTTGAGTTTCGTTGAATAGAGAAAGAACGCGCCTCAGGTCCTCTAAGTAATCTGTCTTCTCTATGTATACCAAGTTCCTATAGAACCTCCTCCTTGAATCCATCAATGCCTCCCTCAGTGCTGAAAAGAACTCCTCACTATCCATGGTGTCACAATCCATACTTCTTCTTTAAAGCTTCCTCCACGTCGATCCCGGTTAGGTTGGCTATTGAAATTGCCCAGGCTATAACATCCGCTAACTCCTCCTCTATGGATCCTCTCTTGCCCTGTAGAAGGGCCTCGGCCAGCTCTCCTACCTCCTCAGTGAACCAGGTGAATGTGCCAAAAATTCCCCTTTCCTTGTCCTTCTCAAAATACATCTCCCTTAACCTATTTTGTAATTCCCTAACTTCCAATCCTCATCTCACTCCTTATCAGTCTTATATCCTCGTCACTTAGACGTATGGAGAACCTTTTCCTTATATCTCCTTCCACGTTCACGAAAAGTATACTAACGGTCTTGGTGGAGGATATACTCTCTAGGAAGTTCCTGTCAATGAAGTACTCCACATATAGTGGATTGTCTTCCCTGTCCAGAATTACATGTCTTAGTAACACGTTACCACCCTCTCGGTCCACTTCGAGTTGAACGGGGACATTATCTGATCCAGGTAGATCCTCCGTGAGACATACAACCTCGCTGTCCTTATACGGAACACAGCTATCCATCTCTACCTTTTCAAGAAAGTCCTTGGAAACTCGCAAGGATCATCTAAGCTTTATTTCTTACCACGTTATTAAGGAAATATGCCAACAGCCGCTGGTAGGAGAGTTGTAGCCTCCCAGAATTACGTCGCGAGTTATGTGGGAGCAAAGATACTTGAACAGGGTGGAAATGCGTTTGATGCTGCAATAGCTGTGAGCGCTACACTTTCCGTTGTGATACCCCATACGAGCGGGTTAGGAGGGGATGGCTTACTTCTAGCTAAGACCCCTGAAGGTATAATTGCCATAAACTCCACTGGATGGGCACCCAAGAATATTGGAGAGGACAAGATAGATCCTAGGAGTCCCAGGTCAATTGTTATCCCAGGTTTAGTGGAACTCTGGCATGCCATGGAGGATTACACTACAATGAGCTTAGATAGACTCCTTGAACCAGCAATAAAACTGGCAGTTAACGGATTTCACGTAGGGAGAGGCCTCCATCACGCCATAGTCAACTCAGAAAAGCTTAGCCAGGATTGGCAATCCCTTTACGGAGGGAAGAGATTCGGGGATAGGATAAGGGTCAGAGGAGTTGGAGAAGTACTGAGGAATGTTGCGAGGGACCCCAGGTCTTTTTATGAGGGGGAAGTGGCAGAGAAACTTGTAGAGGGACTTAGAAAGAGAGGGGTACCCGTTGAACTTGACGATTTTCGGGAGTTTAGGGCCGAAAGAGTAGAGTTGCTAAAGACCAATTACAAGGGATATACCGTTTACGAGTTTCCGCCCAATACTCAAGGGATCACTACGCTACAGATCCTCAGGATGGTGGAGATGACCGGGATAAACAAATTGCCCTATAATGATGTTAAGAGAGTAAACGAACATGTTAGGATCTCGGCCCTAGCCTACGAGGATAGGGACCAGTACGTTGCTGACCCTAGATTTCATCCATTGCCAGCCTTTCTCCTTGATAACAACTACCTGACTCAAAGACTGATGGAAGTGGGGATGGAGGCAAAGGTTAACCAAGATGGGGATACTACCTTTTTCACCGTAGCTGATGAGGAGAACAAGGTAGGTTTCATACAGAGCTTGTTCCAACCCTTTGGGTCAGGGATCGTGGTTAACGACATAGTCTTCAATAATCGCGGAGACAATTTCACCGAAGGAAGGAACAAACCTGAGGGAAGAAAGCGTCCGCTTCATACTCTCTCAATACTCTACGCTGAGGGAAGAGACGACGAACTTATCATTGGTTGTGCGGGTGGAGATTTAAGACCACAGATCCATTCGGAAGTCCTAGAGTATTATGTTGACTACATGATGGAAATAGATGAAGCCGTCAATGCACCACGTTTTATGTTCACTGGTAACAAGGTAGTTGCAGAGAGCAGACTGGGTACTCCTTCCACTAAACTGGAACCATTTTCCCCACAGGTAGGGATAGTACAGGCACTTAAAACGAAGAGGGACTTACACATAGCCGTGGCAGATCCTAGGAGCGAGGGAGTCTCCCTACCAGTTTAACTGCTCCCACCTCAGGAAAGCGAGATTTCGAGCATTTTTGTAAAGACATATCTTGAAAACCTTTTTTATCCCTTGTTTGTATCATTTACTTTGATACAGATGAACTTGGTCTCAATCAAGCTAAAGCTGGGAATGATTCTCCTGAGTCTAGCAGTTTTCGTAGCCGGTTTCGCCCTAGTCTATGGGGTGCTAGGTTATCTATATGGATCTTTCACTCCCTATATTATTGTGGGTGCATTAATTCTCGTTGGTATATTTAACATAATTCAATGGCTTGTGGGTCCATACCTGATAAATGCCATGTATAGGGCCAGAGAGGTTACCCCAACTGATCCACAATATGGATGGTTAGTCAACCTTGTGGACGAGGTAGCACTTTACAACAAAATTGGCACTCCCAAGGTGTACATAGCTGACGTACCGTTCCCCAACGCCTTCGCCTATGGAAGCCCAATAGCTGGAAAGAGGGTCGCCATAACTCTTCCACTGTTGAAGGTTCTAACTCCAGATGAGATAAAGGCAGTACTGGGCCATGAACTTGGTCACCTAAAACACAGGGATGTGGAGCTTCTGCTTGCCATAGGACTCATACCAGCTATCATGTACTGGATTGGCTACTCGCTAATGTGGAGCGGTTTCCTCGGAGGTGGAGGACAGAGGAACGGAGGATCCCTTTACGCCTGGGCAGTGGGGATAGGCCTTCTGGTTGTTAGTTTCATCTTCCAATTCTTCATTTTGGCCATAAACAGAATGAGAGAGGCATACGCAGATTTCAACTCAGCCAAGACAGTACCTGGAGGAGCGGATAACTTGGAAAGGGCCTTAGCCAAGATAACCCTGGCCGTAGATCCTAGAGCCGTGCAGAAGTACAGGAACAAGAACAACGTTATGAAAATGCTGTTTTTCACTTCAACCCAACCACAGGAAGTGTATGGGGACGTGGATGAACTCATTAACTACTGGAAGACGGAGAGAGTTCCATGGTATGCTGATTTCTTCAGTGATCACCCTCATCCAGCGAAAAGGATTCAGATGTTGGAGAAACTGAAATATCAATGATTTCTTTTTCATTTCGTCTCTGTAGTCAGAAGATTTTTAGCCTTATCTCGAATTAGTCCCTATGAAAGCTCTTATCCTTGGCATTGATGGGTACATTGGATGGGCCTTGGCCCTGAGGCTAGTGGCCAAAGGGCATGAGGTTGCAGGGATTGACAACCTTTCCACGAGGAGATTTTCGGCCGAAGTGGGATCAGACTCCGCATTTCCATTACCTTCCCCAAAGGAAAGGGTAGAAGCAGTGAAGAGGAAACTGGGCGCTGACATTAAGTTCATTGTGGGAGACGCAAAGGATAAGGCATTACTCGAGGAGACCATTAGGGATTTCAAACCTGACGTGATAGTTCATTTCGCCGAGCAAAGATCGGCTCCCTACTCAATGAAGGACTACGAACATGCATGGTATACTCTCGAAAATAACCTGAAGTCCACCCTAAGCCTATTGTACGCAGTGAGCGAGATAGATCCTTCAATTCACATACTCAAGATGGGTACCATGGGTGAGTATGGCACCCCAAACTTCGACATACCTGAATCGGCATTCGTTAAAGCCATTATCCAAGGGAAAGAGGATACAATCCCAACCCCGAAGTGGGGTGGCTCATACTATCACTGGAGCAAGATCTTCGACACATTTCTTATCCTGTTTAAGGGAAAGCTCTCCAATCTTACCGTGACTGACATAATGCAGGGACCCGTTTATGGAACAAGGACGGAAGAGATAACAGACGAGGAGCTACGCACTAGGTTCGACTTCGACGAAACGTGGGGGACAGTGATAAACAGGTACTGTGTGGAGGCAGTATTGGGTTTACCTTTAACACCTTACGGTAAGGGAAAACAGACTAGGGGTTTCATTTCCCTTGAAGATAGTGTAGAGGCCTTAAGATTGCTCATAGAAAATCCACCCAAGGATGGCGAGTATAGGGTTGTGAACCAGTTCGCTGAAGTTTACAATGTAAGACAACTTGCTGAGATCGTGAAGAACGCTGCGGAGGAATTGGGGCTGAAGACTGATATAACACACGTGAAGAACCCTCGAGTTGAGGCCGAGGAACACTACTACAACCCTGAGGTAAAAGTTCTACCCTCACTTGGATTCAAACCTAAAAGGAACATTAGAGATGAGACCAAGGTTATGATAAAGGACCTCCTCCCATATAAGGAGAGACTGGAAAGCTTCAAGCATGTTATAATGCCCAAGACGGTGTGGAAGTAAAACTAACTGGATACTTCCCCTATAACGCGAGGACGTCATGGACAATCGATCTTGGAAATCATAAAGAACGCTTTCTGTTTCCTTGGGCTGTGTAGGCCCCTTGTCTTGGGGTACTAAACATAGCATATAATTTAAATTGAGATATGTCTCCTTTCACCCATGAAAGTGGAAAAAGCAGTGATCACTGCGGCAGGTAAGGGCAGTAGAATGAAATATATCACTTCTGTGCTACCTAAAGCCCTTCTACCCCTCTTCAGAAAGGAGGATGGAAAATTTGTAATGAGACCTGTTATTGATCTGATACTAGATTCCCTAGGAGAGGCTGGAGTTACGAAGCCTTGCATAGTGGTAGGAAATCAAGGCAAGCTTCTCGTGGACTATCTCGCAGAGAGGGGAGTCACTTTCGTTACACAGAACGTTCCTCGGGGATTTGGGGACGCTGTGCTAAGGGCAAAGGACTTCGTGGGGAATGATCCTTTTTTCGTCCATGCTGACGACGGTGTGTTAACAGGCGGTTATGTGGAGGCCACTAAGATCTTCGAGGAAATGGAACCAGATGCTGTACTCATGGTCAGGAAGGTAAACAATCCCCAGAGATATGGTGTCGTCACAGTTGAGGAGGTGGGGGAGACAATGAACCACAAGCTTCTAAGGGTAAAGGAAGCTGAGGAGAAACCGAAGGTACCCAAGTCTGACCTAGGAATCTCCGCCGTTTACATCTTCTCCCCGAGGATCATGAACGCTTTGGAGCAAGTCGACGTGAAGGAGGGAGAGCTCGAACTAACCTATGGGATATCAAATATTCTCAGACAGGGAGGAGAGGTCTACGCTATTCTCCTAGAAAAGGAGAGATGGTTAAATGTGGGAGACCCAGATAATTACTTTAAGGCTTTGGAATTCACATACAAGATATGAAAGACGCGACGATATTTTACTAGCTCAAGTCCTTGATCCTTATTACCTGCGACAAATTATCCTTACGATCTTTCTTGGCTTAATTTTAAATCCATGAAGTTTTATTCGTTTACATGGAAGAGATCGTCAAAGACTATATGAAAACTGAAGTTATTTCCGTGGAAAAAGGAGCCACATTAAGGCAGATAACTAAGATAATGACTGAGAAGAATGTTGGCTCAGTCATTATAACCGAGAACGGTAAGCCTATTGGCATAGTTACTGAAAGAGATGTAGTCAGGGCCATTGGTAAGGACCATAAGCTTGATGACAAGGTTGATGATATAATGACCGTGTCACTAATCACCGTGAGAGAAGACTCACCTATTACTGGAGCCCTCAGTCTAATGAGAACCTATAACATAAGACACCTCCCTGTTATTAGTGAGGACGGCAAACTCACTGGTATAATCTCTATTAGGGACGTAGCTAAAGCCTTGGATGACATGTTTGAATCCTGAGGCTTATGATTAGTCTTTAATTCATGGTTTTTTATTTGGTCGTAATCAGGTGTCCTCTGCTTGAGCAAATCTAAGCCAGGCTTAGTGAAAATTGGTATTTTCAGTTTAGCTCTCAGGTTAATTGGTTCTCCTATCTCTTTCCTTTTCTCTCTTGTTGTTGCTAGATACCTATCGGCCATTTCGGTGGAGACCTTTGGGGCCTGGCAGTTCATTTTCGTCTTAGTCACGGGGTACTTCACGATACCTGGAGACCTTCTCTCCAATATAACCTCCAGATATACGGCAGAGGGCAAGCCAGTGGGAGGGATTCTCTTCATTGACATGATAACAGCCGTGATTAGCTCGGTGATTTACGTCGTACTTGTACCCTATTTCGTTAGCATTTCTCATTATGATGAGCCGATCTACTTCTATCTAGGAGTTCTCCTAATATTCACGATCTTCTTTATGAAGGCATCAAATGCCATTTCACTGGGAAGAGGTCCTAGGGTGAATGCCATAGCAGCTCTGACCTTCCAGTTAATCAGACTCATGGTGGCTGTTTATGGGTTATTGATCCTAAGACTTTCCATAGAGGCTGTAATTCTGGCTTACATGTTAGGATATATTGCACAGATAGGAATAAACATGTTCTTTGTAAAGGCAAACTTTAGGAGGGACCTTCACGTAGCGTTTATGGCCCTGAGGAAGTCGGTGATTTTCATGATCCCATATATTCAGTATATTCTAGAGGCAACCCTGACCTGGGTTGCAGTCTTTCTTGTAAGGAATACGGTGCCCGTCTCATATTTCGAATCGGCCCTGATAATCTCTAACCTGGTTATCTGGTCGACAGGAGCCTTTAGTGGTCTCATACCTAAACTTAGCGAGACGAAGGATCCCTCAGTTATTGAGACGTCACTTAAGCTATTCTCTCTCGCGAGTTCGCTGTTTCTCCTGCTAGCCTTAGCGGATGGACTTCCTCTCCTTTACTTGCTGAGACCTGAGTACGTAGCTGCATATATTTCCTTGATTATTCTTTCGATCTCTAACCTGTTAAGAGGATTCTTCCAGATTTTTTACACAAGCGTTTACATGAACGATCAGACCCTTAGCGTTGAATCCAGGGAGGAGCTAAAGGGACACCTAGCTAGGCTCGCTAAGAGGAATTCCGCTCTTTCCGTGATAGGTACTGGGATAGCAATTGGGTTGATGGGATTTCTATACTTATCGCATGTTACAGATCCTGCCATATACTCAGCCTCAATGAGTTTAGGCCTCTTGATTAACTCAGTTGCAATCCTGGTCTCGGCATTTCAGAGCTCAAAGGAACTGTACAACTTCCATTTTCCTCTTCCGGAGGTGAGCGTGCCTGTTGCATCTTCCCTGGTGATAGGCTTGTTTTTCATGTTTTATCCAATCCTTCCTATTCACGGATCTAGGTTTATTCAGGATGTATACATTATGGCTGAAAGGGCGGGGTTGGCTCTGATTCCCTTCATAGTTGTAAATCTGGCTTTAAACAAGTACTCGAGACAAATTGTAAGTGGGGCTATAGGCATTATAAAGCCTGTTCTTTCATCAACTAGAAATAGATAGTGAAAGAATTTGTCATCTAAGTCCTGGTCTCTATAACGTCAAATACGTAACAATCTCAAGTAACTTAGAAATTCAGTGAATGGTGAGTAAAGAGCCTTCACGACTATTTTATCTCTAGGAGAAATCGTAACTAAAGCCTTAATACGAGGACATTGGCAGACACGCCTGTATTCCCTGAGCCAAGAGAATAGATCTTCTCTCGAATACTATCCTAATCTGGACTGGACCTCACTTCACCTTATCCAGCCTCATCATGAGTAAAAATTAAAGTGATTCCAAATAAGGATAGTTGATGAGCGGACTCGATATTAGGTTGAAAAAACTATTTCACAGAGGTAAGGCCTTTGTTGTGGCCTTGGACCACGGACTAGTAATGGGTCCCCTTAGAGGGATAGAAAACGCGATGAGCGTGGTAAAGAAGATGGGCAATTATCCGGATGCCTTGCAGATGACCCCAGCCATGCTAAGAACGGTAGAGGAGAACTTTTACTCCAGATCATCGCCCATGTTAATTGCTAGGCTTGATACTGCAAACGTTTGGAGAGACGCTAGAAAGTACGATCAAGGATACTACTCCATGGTCTATGAGGTCAAGGAAGCCGTAAGGGCGGGAGCAGACGCCGTGGTCACGTACCTAGTGGTGGGCTACGGAGATGACAGGATAGAGGGATACAACCTAGAACAACTTTCCAGGGCTAGAAGAGAAGCTCAAGATTATGGGTTACCCTTCATTATAGAGCCACTCTTCGTGAGAAAGGAGATAACGGACTCTATTAAGGAGACCAACGCTGTAAAATACGTTTCCAGGCTGGCCTCGGAAATAGGTCCAGATCTGTTAAAGGTAGACTACACGGGAGATAAGAACGGATTTGCTTCCGTGGTCGAGGCGTCCTTTGCTCCCATTCTCATAAGGGGTGGACCAAAAACCTCAAACGACCTCGAATTCTTGAAGATGTTAAGAGATGCTCTAGACTCAGGCGCCTCTGGGATTACTGTGGGGAGGAATCTATGGCAATCGCAGAATCCAGATCTTATGGCGCAGGCTGTTTCCAAACTAGTTCACGAAGGAGTATCTCCTGAGGAGGCTGTAAAGATATTGCAAAAATGAGGCCCTACCTTTCTGAAGGAGTGACCTAAGATTACCACACCTAGAAAGTTACGGACACCTTTATAATTGCTCTTTAGACAGAAGAATTTCATATTTCCCGTGCTAGCGTAGGGTAACCTAAGGTAGAAGGATGTTAATCGAAGACGGGTTACCTGACCGATGCGTTAACTGGACAGATCCATAAACAATTTTAGATTTTAGGAAGATAATATCTTGATCTTATTTTAAGGATCATAAATTCAGAAAGTGATAAGGTAACTTTAAAAGATATCTTTCAAATTAAGGCTCGGCGGATAGGGTGGAGCCTCCATCATCTATTAATCTTCCTCTTAGTCTCAAGACCATGTATGACATCGCGGAGTTTATCTTGAGGTCCGTGGAACTCATAAGCCCTGAGCAAACCGAGAAAATGGTAGATACGTTAGCTAGGTTTTACGAAAACAAGGGGGGCAAAGTTCTTGTCATGGGAGCTGGGAGGAGTGGACTCGTAGGTAGGGCCTTTGCCATGAGGCTTCTTCATCTAGGGTATAACGCTTATGTCCTGGGTGAAACCATAGTCCCAGCCATAAGGGAGAATGATCTGGCTATAGCCATATCTGGATCTGGAAGAACCAAGCTAATAGTTACTGCAGCTGAGGCAGCAAAGGATGCTAAGGCAACCCTGGTAGCCTTAACCAGCTATTACGATAGCCCCCTTGGGAGGATTGCAGATGTAGTGGTGGAGATTCCTGGAAGAACCAAATACTCTCAAAATGAGGATTACTTCGCTAGGCAAATCTTAGGTATAACCGAGCCTCTAGCACCTCTTGGTACACTGTTTGAGGATACTACCCAGGTCTTCCTAGATGGTATAGTAGCTGAATTAATGATGAGATTGAAGAAGACAGAGGAAGATCTTAGGAGAGTTCATGCCAATATAGAGCTCTAACTTGCGTTTCCAACCTCATTTTCCACTTGATGTATTTAATTTTGAATAGGTGTATAATAAGTATAACTTAACTCAAAGATAATGATAGCGCGACTCCACGATACGCCTATTCAGATGGTCTCAACTAAATAGTTCAAATCGTTAAGAATATGTTATTGAATCTCTCTGAACACTTACATTTGTCTTCACGTGTTGTACCACTATTGCGTTATGGTAATGTAAACGTCAGAATTGAAACAAAACCGTCGTAGAATGGTGGACCCGGAGGGATTTGAACCCTCGACCTCAGCCGTGTGAGAGCGTATAGAGTTATTTTACACCGTAACTTGATAACGGGCTTTGTTATGCATTTGGATTTTCCATAAATAAACATGAAAAGAAATTCTCAAACTATTGATTGAAATCAAGGCATGACGTTATTTTTACTCCCCACTGACCTCCTCTCCGCCCTAAAGGACGAAGGTTCCCTTAGGGATCATAGGTTTGTGGTTTACCGCCTTCACTCTCATCATTTCATCGCTAGTGGAGGAGGAACCCCTCCACTCCGCTCCATTCGTCCAGCGGTAGACCACGGGCACGGTCTTGTGCCCATTACCCCTATCCCTCGGTGAGAGAAACCCTCCTTCTCCACCTCTTTGGGACTCGGGGATATGTAGAATATTTATCGCTCCATTCAGATCTGCGTTTATTACCCCAGTGTGGGGACACTTGAACAAACCCCTCTTAACTCTACCACTCTCATGAATTTCCCCACATAGGGAGCACGTCTTAGAAGTCCATGCTTCGTCTACCTCCACGACCTTGATTCCGTATTCCTCAGCAACCTCGTTAAACCGACGTATAACATAAGAATAGTTCCAGAAATTTACCGTAAGCTTCCTCCCCTTAATTCTGGCAATGTCCTTGGGATAACCAACAACAATTTCTGAAACCCCCTTATCATGTACAGTCTTTATTAGCTTTCTAACCATGGAGTTCAGAGCGTGTCTTAGAAATCTGCTCCTTTTCTCATAAAGACGGGAAAGTCTCTTACTCTTTCTTTGTTTGTGAATAGAGAGTAGTTTCTGAACACTCGCTATCTTCTTAGAGTAATACTCATACCTTGATAGCACACTACCTCCCTTGAATAGAAACCAGGAGCCATCCTCAACGTAGACCGTTGCCAAGTTTACAATACCTAGGTCTACTGAGGCCCTTAGATCGCCTCTCGGTTGGCTTGGTGTAAAATCTGCGTCTACTGGTATTACTGCATACCATCTTCCATTTCTTTCAAAAATCTCCAGCCTCCCTTGTTTACCCTTCCATTTCAGCATTCCTTTGAATCTCAGCGAGAGTTTGAAATCCTTGAGATATATTGTCGTGTTATCTTCATCTACCACGTACCTATCATTTCTTATAAGGATCATCCCTTGTTTCTGATACCCTGGTGGTCTTGGCCTAAACCATCTCCGTAGCCTCCCGTCACGTTTCTCACGAGATAACGAAAAGAAGGATCTCCATGCTTCAGCGTTCTTTCTTATCACCTGAGAAGCGTTTACCTTAAGTACGTCCTTAAACTTGTGGTAGACTTCCTTTTCTGTTGAATTAAAGTCCACCCTTTCACGAGCCTTGTATTGTTGCATTCTCAACCAGTTCACGCTATTCCAACACGCCCTGAATACATCAGCTAGTTTTCTTAGCGTCATGGCAGTCTGTTTATCTACCACTAACCTGACGACATTACTCCTCTTCATCGGTTCTGCCTCTTTGACTTTCAATGTATTTTCTAATTGTCTCACTACTTACATTACCAGCCGTTGCCACGAAGTAACTCCTAGTCCATAGCCCATCTTTAATCCTGAGTTCTGGGTGTTTCTTGAGTAACTGTCTAGCGGACTTACCTTTGAAATAGTTTGCTAAATAAGAGGGAGCATAACGTGGTGGGCAGTTTACGAAAAGGTGTATATGGTCTGGCATAATTTCGATAGCTAAAACATCACAACCCAATTCTTCAGCAATGTCTCTGAGTATCCGTTTTAGTTCCTCTGCTATGGACTCTAGTACGGCTTTACGATACTTTGGTATCCATACGAAATGGTAGTTGCATAGATATTTTACATGCCTAGTTGACTTGTATTCCACGAATACTTTAAAGTATTCAGAGATTAAAAGGATTACCCCGCCTTAAAAGGCGAGGCTTGTTCGTTCTTTTGTCAAGTAACTAATCCTGTCTGAAGCTGTGTTCTTGCTTTTCTCCTTTAGCTTTCTTTTGAACAGCTCAATGTCGTCAGAGGTCACTATGTACTTGTTAGTAGTCGTGTTCAGATAGTCCCCCAAGATTTTGGAAAATAACATGAAGAAGACTTCTCTGAACTCTGGGTCCTGCTTTACTCTGCTCAATATACCTATGATATCATTTACACTGTACTTCTTTGGTGAGAAGCCCTCTAGTACTTCATACACTTCATCTAACGGTAACAAGTTCACAACTTTCTCTACGACCTCGTCTGGGATCTGGATTTGACTTCCTCTCTCGTCATACCCCCTAATATATACGTAAATTGTCCTTCTACTCTTCTGTAGCTTCTCGTACATGGAAGAACCTAGTTTTTCATAAGCTCTCTTTAACAGAAGTCTCCTCATGTTGTCGTCTATATTCTTGACGTCTATCATTCCAAACCCCCCTTATGAGTGCGTTCAAAACACGCGTTATGCATTTTCTCCTCACGCGTTATGCAATGGTAATATAACCGCCGGAGTTCAATAAAACTATCGTAAAAAGATGGACCCGGAGGGATTTGAACCCTCGACCTCAGCCGTGTGAGGGCTGCGTCCTAACCAGGCTAGACGACGGGTCCTCAGCACACTATTCGTTTATCCCATAAAAAATTTGCTAGTTTAAGCCTCTACAAGGACAGCATAACCAGTGTCAAAGTCTCCTAGGTCAGGATCGATGTCAACAGCCAGGATCTTCTCCTCAGGCACGGATAGGTCAACAAGGGATACTCGAAAGTCTGGGTAAAGTTTTCTTGCTAATTCAAGCCCCATTCTAGCACTTGCAAGGTCTACGAAATACCCAAAAACGCCAGACGAACCAAGTATAACAGGACCTACCACCGATTTCATGATATGATTCTTGATGTGAGGTTAATATGTATTCACTGCCTTTATTGATGATCAACTTCCACTAGCCATAGTTTTGACCTCTACCACCTTTGAGGCGAGGTCCTTTATCTCTTGAAGGACTGGAAATTCCTCAAAAGTTCCAGTGAATTGGAAGATATCTTCTGAGAAGGGTAACAAGACTCCAAACTTGGCTTTAACTCTCTTTAACACGTTATCTAGTACGCCTCTGAACTTCTCTACCTCTCCAGGACGTATCATGTTTATGATGAAACCTAAAACTGTACCATCTCTAACAGAACCTATCGACTCTGCATAGCTTACGTTGTCCTCTATAGTTCTGGTCAAGGAGTCTGACACAAACAACTGCCAAATGGGAAATTCCGGATAGATCTCTATGAATTTCTCCAATTCATGTTTCACAATATCATCTTCAGGTCTTACCAATTGTGCGTTATCTACTACCACAAAGGAGAACTTCTTCATGGTAAGGACTTTCCTGTATATCTCCCACCCCTTTTCTCCTAGCTTCCTATCCTTGTGAAACTTATCAATGTCAATCTTATAACGTGGACCGTCCCCAAAATATTTCAGTACGGTAACGGAGCCGTTCCCTAGGCTTATTTCCTTATACACCGTGGATTCAACACCGTCAGACACACTTGCTATCATTCCAGGGCCCTTAATACCTGCGACGTATGATGCATATCCCACAAGGTCCCTATCAATCAAAAGAACAGAGAAACCCATCATGGCAAGGGCCTTCGACAGTGAAATGGCAACTGTTGACTTTCCGACTCCTCCCTTAGAACTTAGTATAGATACTCTCACAGTTCTAGGGTAGAGAGATTGTTTTTTATAACTTGTTGTTGGTCCATATCTTCTTTCCAATATGGTATCTAAACAAGACACTTGATACGTAAAAGCAAAAATAGGTCATACAACATATTTCTCTTATCTTATGAACTCTCTTACCTTAGCTGAAAGAGTAGCCGTCACAGACAAGGTGGATTACCTCGTCCTCAAGTACCTCATCGAGAAGAGGGAAAAGTTCGAGTACGTTCCACAGAGCGTTCTTAAGGAGAACCTATCCCTTACGGAGAGAGAGGCCCAGATAAGCTTATTGAGGCTCATCAAGAACGGCGCAGTCACTAAGAAAAGAATTAGAGGAGAAGACTCCTTTTCCATCACGTTCACAGGCCTCGACATTGTGGCAACCAAGTCCCTCTACTCCAAGAAAGTGATCAAGAGCCTTGGAATAACCATTGGTGAAGGAAAGGAAAGCAGGGTCATGTTCGGATACGACCACGAAGACAATACTCTAGCCATAAAGTATCACAGAATAGGGAGGAAGAGCTTCAAGAAAAGGATCAGTAACTTCCCCAGTAAGAACTGGGTATCAATGACCTTGGAGAACGCTAAAAGGGAGTATGAGGCCCTTCAGTGCGTCAAGAACAACATGGGTTATGTCCCAACTCCAATAACCTTCACGACAAACGCTGTGGCCATGGAGTACTTCGAGGGAACTCCCCTATATAGAACGGAACTAAGTGACCCTGAGAAGGTACTAGATGCGATCCTTGGAACCATGAGAATTGCCTACGTTTACTGTAAGGGATTAACCCACGGTGATCTAAGTCAGTTCAATGTTTTGGTGAGCAAGGATGAGGAGGTAAGGGTTATAGATTGGCCACAGGCTACCAGGGATGAAGAAGTCTTGATAGACGACGTCACTAGGATATTATCCTACTTCGAAAAGGAGTATTCACTTGAGAGAGACCTTGAGGAGGTTTTGGACTACGTAAAGGGATATTCATGAGGGTAATGGGTATAGACATAGAGAGGGGATCGCCCAATTCCACGGAACAGCCTAGATATTCAGTGGTAATTCTAGACGAAAAAGGAGAAACAGTGGTTAAGGTCGAAGATGTAACTAGGAGCAGGTTAGTAAGACTGGCCTGGGAGTACGACGTCTCACTTCTTGGAACTGACAACATTTACGAGCTAGGTAGCAACGACAAGGAAGTAATATCGCTTCTATCCCTGTTACCCGAGAAACTGGAGGTAGTTCAGGTTACAGTCAAGAACGGAGTCTTCCTCGACCTAAAGGATGTAGCTAAGGAGTACGGTATTGAGATTCAGGGTAAGCCAACTCCGTCCAGGACTGCCTTTATCGTGGCAACTCTAGCTCTTAAGGGGGCAGGAACCAAGATAAAGTTCGTTGAAAACAGGACCAAAATCATCATTTCCAAGGGGAGAAGATCTGGACCAGGGGGGATGAGCTCCAATAGATACAAGAGGCATCTGAGGGGGTTGGTGCTCAGGGTTTTTAGAAGAGTGAAGGAGGAACTGGACAGACACAACTTTGACTATGACGTGGTTGTCAGGAGAACTAAGGCTGGGATGGAAGGGGCTATGTTCATTGTTTATGCCCCAAGGGAGAGCCTATACGGTCTAGTCAAGAAAATGAGTGGCCACGACGTTAATCTCGAGATCAGAGCCTACTATAGGGATAGAATTGAGTTTGTGGACACTAAGAGGGTTTCCCAGAGGCCTGTTATAGTAGGGTTAGATCCAGGTCTGGAGGTTGGAATATCTATTCTCGATATGTATGGAAATCCTGTCCTCCTCACTACCAAGAGGGGAATTGACAGGGAGTCTGTGATAGAGCTCGTTCTAGAGAAGGGGACCCCAGCCCTCATTGCCACAGACGTTAATCCAGTGCCAGACACGGTAAAGAAGATGAGCGCGATTCTGAAGGCTAGACTCTACGTTCCTGAGAGGTCGCTTTCGGTGGACGAAAAACAAGCTCTCCTTGACGAATATTCCACGAAGTTTGGAATTCACGTAAGCGACCCGCACATAAGGGATTCCCTAGCTGCTGCCATTGTTGCGTATAGGGACGTAGAGAGGAAACTCAGGCAGGCTGAGGGCATGATAGGTAGGTTTGGAATAGACATAGACAGAAACAACGTGTTCAGATGTGTTGTAAACGGGGGAACCATTGCCGAATGCATCGAGAACGAGATAGAGAAGAAGATATCTGTTCCGCAAAACGCCGGTATAGTAAAACAGGAAGTAAAGACTGAACACAACGAGAAGTTGGCTGAGGAGAACACATTGCTCAAGCAGGAGTTGATCAGGCTCAACAGGACAGTGTCTAGGTTAATTCATGAAAAGGAGATGCTTGAGAGGAGGGTCGAGGAAATAAAGAGGCTTTACAATGCTGAACTAGACAGGGATAGGCGAGTGGAGGAACTGAAAAGAATACTGGAGCAGAAGAACAAGGAGATAATCAAATTGAAGGAACAATCTCAGGCAGAATCGGAATCGCTGGCTAAGCTTTCCTCAATTATCGAGAAACTGGTTAGGAATGAGATCACAGTAGTGAGGGGATACCTGAAGGGGTTAGAGGTTAGGGATGGTCAACTGTATTTCGGAGAATGGAGAATAAGCAACGATCTGGCAGAGTACGTGGGAAAAGATTTCGCCCTAATTGACGAGCGCCTCATTAAGGATCTAAACCTTCTTAAGAAGGAGAAGGAAATAAGTCGTGAAATGAGTGAAGACCTGCTAAAAAGATTGGTCGAAGAATACAGATCTTCAAGGTCTAGAATAGCATAACCTTTCCTTCAAGTATCATTTGGGTTATCTTGTCGAATGAATCTAGATACTCCTCTGCAATTCCTGATATCTCGGCCTTTGTATCAGATGTTATGGTTCCAGAATGAGTCGCAACTTCCACGTTGACAATGAGAGGGTCGTTTATTGGCCTACCTATTTGACCCAGAACCTCTATCTGCACGTTCCTAACATCCTTAACCTGCTCTGAGGCCTTCTTAGCAATAAGGTTAGCCACTATGTTGTAAAGCTTACCCACGTGATTAACTGGATTCTTACCAGCAGTCGCCTCAAGAGACATTGGCCTCATGGGAGTTATGAGCCCTATACCCCTGTTTCCTCTCCCAGTCATCCCGTCATCTCCATGCTCAGCTGAGGTGCCAGTTACAGTTAGATAAAGTATTCCCTGGTCTTCCCTATCACCTGTGTTCACGTTTACTTTAACGCTAAGATCTGGGGCTATTTGAGAGGCTAGATCCAGTACCTTTTCCCTTACCTGTTCCTTCACGGAGATATAGTGGTTCTTATCCTCTATGAGGGGACTTATGGCTGCCATGGCTATGGTAAGCGTGACCTCCTTCCCTCTCCTGAGTCCCATCACCTTTATGTCCTCGCCAACCTCCGGAAGCTCGGTCTTCACCTTCTTAGAGTTGAGCATTCTCTCTGTCTGGAATACTAACTGTTCCAGCTTTGAGTAAGGTGCGAAACCTACTCCAAAACTTGTATCATTGGAGAGAGGAACTGATTTCCTTCCCTTGTCAAATATGCCCACCAAATCCGCTGAACCCTTTCCTATCTTATAATCAACTATAACGTGCTTCTCTGCATCTAGATACCTGAAATTCTCCCTTATCCAGTTCTTGACGCTCTCGACGATTATTGTACCCACTGGAACGTTATCCACACCGTCATTGGTTCTCACCTCTGTAGTGGCTCTACCAGCTACCACAATGTAAATTGGATGAATAACATCTCCACCCTTGAATTTTGGAGAGGCCTGACCTCCTACAAGAAGGGTCTTATCCAAGTTATGATGAAGTATAGTTCCGTATGTCTTTAGGTAGTAAAGCGATAGCTTTCTGCTAGCCTCTTCTGAGGCTGAATCAGCTATGTAGTCTGGGTGTCCTGTTCCTTTCCTTTCGGCCAATTCTACAGGTAAGGAATCTGGTTCCAAAGTCCTAAATGACTCGATGTTGATGTTTTTCATTTCACCCTCAACTGCCCTGCTACTTTTAAAAAATTACTTGCCCGTGTTAATGATGTTCTCGTAATCCACACTGATAAATAGAATATTACTACCACGTATTAAGACTCTGCCATACTTCGCTATGGGATCCGCAGTACCTTCCCTCATTTCTGTGCAGTCCCTTAGAACCAGGTTCATGGTCCCATCTGATTGTTCCATTTTACCTATATACTCAGAACCGTCCTTCAGCTTAACAAGGACAATTTTGTTTGTAGCCATCCTTAGGCTTTTCAAAGGATTCTCTACCTTTGCCTGCAAAATTTTACCTCCTCCTTTAATCTTAAGACTTCACTACTATAAAAGAATGACGTGAAGGATTCAGGGACAAACCCTTATGAATAAAGTGAAAAATATATATTCTCCATGGAACTGGTGGTCTCTGACGTTGAGGACGTAGTTAGAGTCACTGAGGCTCTCTCATCCGTTACCAGGGTCAACATTCTCAGACTGATAGCCGAGGGGGAAAAGAGCATCACGGACCTGAGCGAAGAACTGCATATGACTAAGGGAAACGTTAGCTCTCAAGTTGCGTTACTGGAGAGCTCAGGGTTAGTGGAGGTGAGATACACCGAGGGAAACAAGGGGTTGAAAAAATTGATCAAAGCCAAGTACTCCAGGATAATTATCTCCCTAGTTCCCGACGACAGCCCTGAGGAAACCAAGGAATAGGGGAGCTGGATTTAAGGGCCTACTCTTGAACTCGGGGTGGGCCTGGGTAGCTATGAAGAATCTGTGATCCTTAAGCTCTATCATCTCCACAAGACCATTGTCACTAATTCCTGAGATTGTTAATCCGTGCTTCTGAAGTAGATCCACGTAGGAGGGGTTAACCTCATACCTGTGCCTATGCCTTTCGTAGATTACGTCCTTCCCGTAAATTGAGTGGGCCAGGGTTCCTCGAACTAGGCTTATCCTCTGGGCTCCCAACCTCATTGTTCCACCGAATTGCGTAACCTTTTTCTGTTCATCTAACAGGGTCACCACTGGATGAGGAGCGTTAGGATCTATTTCGGTGCTATGTGCACCCTGAAGACCCACAACGTTCCTGGCAAACTCAACCACTGCCAGTTGTAACCCGAAGCATATTCCTAGGAAGGGAACGTTATTAACCCTAGCGTAGTTAATTGCCTTGATCTTTCCCTCTGTACCCCTGGAGCCGAATCCAGGCAATACTATGATACCTTCTGCCTGTTTCAGTATGGCCTCTGGGTTCTCCCTCTCCAGGTCCGACGACTCAATCCAAAGTAGTTCAGGAATCACGCCAAGGTGAGCAGAGGCGTGATATATTGCCTCCTTTATACTAAGGTAACTATCCTTGAGCTTTGTGTATTTTCCCACAAGGGCTATCTTTACCCTTTTACCTTCTTTCCTCTTTACCGAGTACACAAATTTCTCCCACTCTCCAAAATCAGGAGTTTTTTGTGGGAGTCCAAGCTTAGATGTGACCCTTGCCCCTAGTCCCTGTCTCTGGAGAATGAGCGGTACCTCGTATGCCGTTTCCACGTCATAGCTCGAGAATATGTATTCAGGCCTTACATTGGTGAATAGTGCAATCTTCCTCTTGGTATCCTCGTCAAGCTCTATTATGGATCTAGCAATAACTATATCTGGCTGTATACCTATCCTCCTGAGCTCTTGAACGCTGTGCTGTAGGGGCTTTGTCTTTAGTTCCCCAGTAACAGAAAGGTACTCTACAAGGGCTACATGGACGAATATTACGTTATGCTCTTCTTCCTCTAGCCTGAGTTCCCTCATGGCCTCAAGGAACGGCAATCCCTCGATGTCCCCAACGGTCCCTCCTACCTCAACTATCACTATGTCAGCCTTCTCCACTTCACCGACTTTCCTGACCATAGCCTTGATTTCGTCTGTCACATGAGGGATAATCTGGACCGTCTGGCCCATGTACTTACCTTCTCTTTCCTTTCTTATGACCTCGAAATAGACCTTCCCAGCGGTGATATTGTTGTGCTTGCTTGTGTTAATGTTAAGGAATCTCTCGTAGTGACCCAGATCCAGGTCAGTCTCAGCACCGTCCTCTGTAACGAAGACCTCACCATGCATATAGGGGTTCATTGTCCCTGCATCAACGTTAATGTAGGGATCCACCTTGATTATACTCACGTTATAACCCATGTTTTTTAGGATGAGCCCTAACGAGGCTGAAACAGTACCCTTACCAACACTGGAAAGAACTCCGCCGGTCACTACGATGTATTTTGTCACCTAGGAAATCACAGTAAACAAGTTTCTCACGGCGAGAATAAAAAGCCATTGCAGGATAGTTTAATTATTACCCCCGAATAGGTAAAGCAGGTATGAGATCGGAGATTCTTGAAAGATTAAAACAGGCGAAGCATCTCCAGGTAGCTTTGGACTTCATTGATATAAATGACGCCCTTAAGGTGGCGAGAGAGGTGGCGGATCTAAGAAACGTTATAATTGAAGCTGGAACGCCACTTGTAAAGGCTGAAGGAATTAGGGGATTACTAAAGCTTCGTGAGTTCAACAACATTGTTTTAGCTGACACAAAGACCGCAGATGCTGGAGATGTTGAGGTGGAAATAGCCCTCAGGGGCAAATCAAACATAATGACTGTCCTGGGCGCAATGGATGATTCCACGGTGGAGAGCGCAGTGAAGAGAGCTAGAGAGGTAGGAATAGTAGTTCAGGCAGATCTAATAGGAGTTAAGAACACCGTGGAAAGAGCAAAGGAACTCTTTGGACTTGGAGTGGACATTGTGGGATTTCACATTGGCCTGGATGTACAAAAGAAGAGAGGAGTAACCGTAGCGGACCTCAAGGAGGAAATAAGGGAAGCTGGTAAGTACGGATTAATCTCAGTTGCAGGAGGGTTAAGTCCAAAGACAATACCCGAGCTAGCTGAGCTTCCCATTTCGATTTACGTTGTGGGAGGAGCGATAACTAGGAGTAGCACTCCAAGGAAGGTGGCTGAGGAAATAATTAAAATCTTATCCACCAGTACTATAGCAACACGGTGATTGAATGTCTCAACCAAGTCAAGGAGGACAGCCAGGCAAATCTAAGGAACTTAAGACGTCATCTAAGCAGGTGATTTCTCCCTCGGTACTCAAAGAGGACAAGAGAAAGCTTCAGTTACTATACATCATAAAGGTTCTTGGAGGAGTTACAGAGAAGGGATTAATCACGTTGTTGTATGAGGGGGCTCAGAAGGGATTAAACATGGGACACCAATTCAACACGTTAGGGAATAACCTGATTAGTCCCACTGTGAAAGAGGATATTACTTCCCTGCTCTATCTAGGATATATTGAGTCGGACCAGACCAAGAAGCTTAAACTAACTAATGACGGAGAGGAGGCCTTGGCTGCAAATAAACAACTATTAGATGAGGGTTTCATTAACACGGTAAACAATGTGGTTACTGAACTGAAACAGAAAATAGTGTCCATTGACCAGGAGTACAACCTTAAGTTAAGATCTGAAAGAAGAAGGAGAAGATAGAATAATTCTCTCGTAAGATTAAAGTTAAGAAATACCATTATAGTAGTTGGTATTATTTATCTAATTAATAGTAAATATAAAAAGTAGAAAATCTTAACGCCAAAATATGTCTCAGTTAATTTAGGCTTAGTAACTAAAATTGAAAACATTTAAGCTTACATTGTTGTGAAGGTACCTCTCTTTGGCTGGCTAGGTTGTTCTTCCACTGGCGGTCTGCTCCAGATTAAGGGATCTAACTTCCCCTCTTTCCCAAGCTTCGTTATCAATTCCTTGGCCTGGCTCGTATGTCTCACATCTAGTTCTAGGAGTTGCTGAAGTATAGCCCAACTGGTCTTCTTAACGTCCTCAAGCATCTCCCTTGGCATATGCTTGATTATCATGGGGTCTTGCAACCATTGATCGAAAGCCTTCAAGGTCCTCATCATGTGCTGGAAAGCTACTCTGGAGGCGAGAATTAGGTCTAACCTATCCTCCTCCATTGTCTCCTCTTTCTTCTCCATGTCCTTGATTGTTGCAAGCAGATTCTTCTGCATCTTAATCCATTCATCCAGATTACTAATGAATGAGCCTTCCATAATGTTTACACCATAGTAAGTTAGGGAATGGCCATTAATAAGCTCATTTTAATTTGAGTAAAGCTGGGATAGTTAACTCTTAAGATTGAAGGGAAGTCCGCTCTCTAGCACCTTTTGGGGGATTCTAGATTTGTATTTTTCAAGAAACTCAAGTTCGCTCTCCCTTTTCCTTAACTTATCTGGCAACATCCTAGGTATCTCGTCGATGATGGGGTACCATCTGTTACACGACGGGCACACCAGCAGGCCCTCGACAACCTCCTTCTTTATGCACTCTTGACAAGGTGGAGACTCTAGGGACTTTACCTCGGTGTTCTTATAGGCACAGTAAATTTCACAGAGGGGAAGCTGTCCGTTAGGCTCTCTCTTGGGATACTCCTTCTCCTGGAACACATAGAGATCCAGGTGAAAATGTTTGCACATGGGACAAGCCAGAATGTCCATCAGTCTGTATTTCATGTCAAGCACCTATCATAGCTTTGACTTGGTTTGCCAAGCTTTCAGCCATTACCTGCTCCTTAGCCTCAACCATCACCCTAATTATTGGCTCAGTACCGCTCTTTCTCACTAGGATCCAGAAGTCTTTCCCAATGATCTTTACACCGTCAATCTTAACTACCTGGTTCCCTGCACCAAGCTCTTTCTCCACCTTTTCATAGATTCTGGCAACATCCATCCCTGGCTTAAGATCAACCTTGGTTTTGACCAAATAATACTGGGGTAGTCTATCGAAGAGGTCGGCCGAGCTAACCCCCTCAGAGGCCATCATCTCTAACATGAGGGCAAAGGACATTGCACCGTCCCTCACATACTGGTGTCCTGGGAAAATGAATCCACCATTCTCCTCAAAGCCCGCTATCCCCTTCTCCTGGATAAGTTTTCTGGCAATATCCACACTTCCCACCTTAGTCCATACAACCTCTATTCCATAACGAGATAGGAACTCCTGAACCAGAGATGAACTGGAAACTGCAGTGAATACTCTCCTAGGGAAATTCACCTTACTTGAGACCCACCAACTGAGCAGAGAACCGCTCCTATCTCCCCATTGAACCCTGCCCTTAGAGTCTATAAAGATTGCCCTATCTGCATCCCCGTCATGAGCCACTGCCAAGTCCACCTTGAGAGACGAGGCAATCCCCGCAGTCTCCTTGAGAGATTCCATGGTCGGCTCTGGGTTCCTTGCAGGGAAAGTGGGATCTAAGTTTGCGTTGATTGTGAAGATCTTACAACCCAGTAACCTTGCGACCATTGGAGTTGAAATTGATCCAACGCTATTGGCACCATCCACGAGTACCTTGAAGTTCTTTGCCCTTATCTTTTCTACATCAACGTGGGATAGAACTCCCTGAACGTAAGTGTCTATTACCCTGTCATCTCTCTTTACGTCATATGTTAGCCTATTCCAGGGAATGATGTTGAACCTTCCTGAGAAGTATATTTCCTCTATTCTGTCCTCCTTTTCCCTAGAGACTTCAACGCCGTCCCTATCCAGGACCTTAATCCCATTATGTTCCCTTGGGTTATGACTCGCGGTTATTATCACTCCACCGTCATAGCCAAGTGTTTTTACAGCGTACTGAAGCGCTGGAGTGGGCGCAAATCCTCCCTCAAAGACTCTTACCCCTGTACTCAGTAAACCGCTCTCGACCGCCCTGCTCAACATATCTCCTCCTGCCCTAGCGTCCCTCCCCAGGAGGATGTTACTGCCCTCTCCAAAGAATGTGCCTATGGCCTTACCCAACCCTTGAGCCAGTTCCACCGTTAACTCCTGGTTTACTATTCCTCTAACTCCGTCTGTACCAAACAGTTTTCCCATAACAAACTAAATGAGAGAAGATTAATAAAAACGCGCGCTGAGAGACTAAGAATAGGTCCCCCACGCGACACCAGGCTACAGGAGTTTGGCCTGACAGAAATGAAAAGAGTTCTGACGTTATGATCCAGTCAAATGACCATTCTTTCATCTACTAACCTATTCTTCTCAAATCTCTCCGGACTAAAAATGTCAATAAACCTGCTCTTCACGTTATCCAGAATTAGGTCCGCCATTACCTTGCCAGAGTAAGGGGAGAACATCATGCCGTGACCGCTGTAGCCAGCATCGACAAAGAGGCCTTCGGGCCAAGACTCGGAATAACCCATTACGTGGGAGTGATCTGGTGTCATTTCATAATAGCCTGCCCATCCTCTCAACACCCTTATCCCTTCAGCCCCTTTAATTAGCCTCCTTACGTCCCTTAAGAACAGTATTGTTCTCTCTAGGGATACGTTAAAGTCAAGGAAACCTCTTTCCCTAACATCCTCAACTCCACCAATTATTTCTCCCTTTAGTGTATGGGAGAAGTACACCTTGGGAGTTATCACAAGGGGCTTTACCCTATACCTCAGGTCCTCTGTGATGAAGATCTCCTTCTTCTCTGGCTCTATAGGAAGTGAGATTCCGTTCTCTTTCATGAACTTTCCACTCCAAGCCCCCAAGGTTACAACAACTACGTCACTGTTGATGACCTTTCCATTGACCTTAACTCCTTTCACTTTTCCTCCCGACACAACTAGCTCCTTGGCCTCTCCCATGATTAGGGTAATCTTATCCTTCACCTCCTCATACATCCCGAAGGTAAGGTAATCGTGATGAAATGCCCCGTCCTGTGGAGCGAGGTAGCACTGACTCTCACTCTTCAAGTAGTCTATCTCCGAACAATCAAGGAACTTTCCACCCACTCCCATGGACTTCCACAATCCGTCCATTTTTTTGATGACGTCCAATGTTTTCTCGTCCTCAAGGATCCAAAGATAACCGGTTTTAACGCAGACCGGGTTAAGGGGTAATTCCTTGCACATCTTTAGGAGGTAGGGGATGGCCTCCTTGGCAAACTCCACATTTTCCCTCGTGTAGAAGTGGTACCTAAACCTTCCAGCGTTCCTTCCACTGGATCCGTAGTTTATTCTAGACATTTCAATGACGGTGGAAGAAACACCTTTCTTTGCTAAATGATAAGCTAGACTTATCCCGTGTCCTCCAGCCCCTAAAATTACCACCATAGCTATCACATCGGGTAGAGCGGTGATCTGAAGGTTATCAGCCTCTGACTTGACATGATACTACCAGTAACGTATGTGCAAACCTTGCCCTGACACTCGCCAAGACCAATCCCACCAACCCTTTTGGTTAACTCCACATTGTCGTAACCCATTTTCATGACCTGTTCCACATCACTCCAGAGCACATCTTCGCAGAAACAAGCGTAACCTCCTGGAGAATAGTAATATGGGCTCTTCACAGATACGAAATTCCTTGTGTAGTATTCGTGAAGGGGAGTTTCTTTCAGATGACTGGCTAGGGTAGAGAGGGCCTCAGCGCTAAAAGGAGCCTCACCGCTTAACATTGACGTTTCTTCGTCCAAGATGCCTCTGGCCCCTCCAACTACAAAGTGCCCACAACTCCTCATGTAACCGTCCATCTCATGTTCTGGAACATATAGTCCCATGTTTGGGTAGAGCCTATATTCGCACCCTGCATTCGCTATGGGTTCCAGTCTGGGTTGTTTAACTGGAGCGAAAACCACAGCGTCAACCAGAAGATTACCACTATTCCACTCCACGAAAAGTTTGCCATCCCTTGGTTTCACCTTAAGAGAGTCGACCTCCTCTATCTCCACTCCCCTAGTTTCGGCCAACTCCAAGTACCTTCTTGAGAAGAGCCTTACCCCACGCGGAGTCAGAATTTTACCTCCTGAAACCAGACTAGTTTTAATTGCGTCGTCAGAAGATCCAAGAACCACTATCCTTCTATAGGCAGATCTCCTCTTGAGATAAAGTCTCCTGGAAATCACGTTGGGATAGTCATTACCCTCGAAGATAGGAGGCAAGTATCTTCCACCAACGGCGAAGATCACCCTGGAGGGGGAAACTAGAACGAGTTTCTTACCCGTTCTGACCGCAAAGCCCTCCGTAAACTTTCCTAGGAAGTCACCCTGGATTACCCTACTCTCGTTCTGCTTAATAATGTCCTTAACCTTACCCAAGAGCTCCCCCTGATTCAAGGGATCATCAAAGAGGTCTGTGTAAAGATCATTCGTGACAAGCATGGCCTTACTCTTGGATAGAGCTGTTAAACCTGAAAGTCCTGATCCTACTATCAGCGTATCCACGCTAACCCTCTCAACGTTGTAATCCTCCGCGGTGGAGTATCCTTCTGGAACATTCATCCGTTCCGCTACCTTTTCCAGGAGCCAGGGAAAGGTTCTCAGAAGTTTGACTCGATGTAAATACATCCCGCTTAAGGGAAAGCTAAGCCCCTGAAATTTTGTGGGAGGTTCACAGTTCTCCACCATTTTCCCGTCTATGTTTATCTCTGTATAAGGCAACCCTCTCTCGCAATCAAACGGTGCCCTGACCCTGTTATGTCTCTTACTCCTGACCTCCATTACTCAGGGCCTCCACTAGGACCCTTCCCTCCATCTTAGAACCTTGAACGTCCATAATCTTCAGGATTGTGGGAGCTATGTCGACGATCTTGGCCTTTATCTTCTTACCCCTGGCTATTTTGGGTCCTATTCCTAGGATCACTCCATAAAGGTCCTCCTTCCTGTAAAACCCGTGATCTCCCGTGGAAGTAGAATAGGGTTTCACGGTATCTATCTCGTTCTCATGATCAACGTTGGAACTGAGCGAATAATAGTCCCTAATGCTAAGCTCAATGTCACCCTGTCTGTCTGAGGCAGGAGTGTCCCTCATGTAAATACCCGTGAAAATGGATTCACCATCATCGTCCTTAAGATCCTCTAGGTTTTTCACGATATACCTTACCAGCTTCTGATACTCCTTCGGATAGACCACGCCGGCTTCCTCCCTATCTTTAAGGTTTATCCTGATTAAGCCTCCCCCGCCATAGTAGGCCTTAGTTTTCCCCCAGTTTATTTTACCGTCGTCCATTTTCAACACGTTTAACCTCTCCAATATTTTATTGACATAGACTCTCTTCTTTATTTTTGTTATTCCGTGGTCGGAACAAAGGAATATATTTTCTGCTAAACTCCTATGCAACATTAGAAACTTATCAGCCATTTTGTAAGCCTGAAAAATGTGCTCTAGTGCCTTCCCATCATCCACGCCATACAAAAGGTGCTGAAGATTATCCACGATTGGGAGATAGGTGACTCCAAAATCCCAATCGCTTCTCCTAAGGAGGTAGAGCGAGTATTCCACGAAAAAGTTAAAGGAGAGTTCAGCTGTCTTTAAATACTCATCGAACGTGATTAGGCCCTTGTTTAATCCCTTATAATCACCGTCCAGCAACATTCCAACTTTCTTGACTACATTCTCCCAAACCTCAAGGAGAAGGTCCCTGTTGTTTCCCCACTTAAAGTTCAGAAAGGCTGGCGGAGTTACATATACTCCACGGGGAGTTGCGTGAAGGAAGATAGAAGCCTTCGACTCTTCCTCTCCGCACTTCCCGTTCACTTCCAGAGGCCCAACCCATGACCCCATCTCCACCTTGAATTCTTGTCCTTCCACTCCCACAAGGTAAATCTGGTCCTCTACCTTTACGCTCCACTTCCTTCCAATAAACTCGTTTTCGCCCTCCTTGAGGAGGGTTCCCTCGGAACATCTCTTAACCTTGGCCTTGTATGGATCAAACAGAATCACGTTGTCCAGTTTCCACTTATCTGGTAAGGCCTGAGGAGCGGAGGTTATCACAACCTTGTAACCTTTCCTTCCCAAAGTAGCCCAGATAGGGTCTACCATGAGTGAGCTACTTGAAAAGGCAGATATGCTAGACTGAATCTTTCTCCCCTTCACGAATATTCTGGGGGCTACAACGCCGTGAACCTTGGGAGATACTCCAGTGAAAAGAGAGGCTAAAGCCACAGGGGTTATGGACGGGAAAGTGCTCTCAAGGGGGCCATATACCCCTTCCTCCGCCATCTCCTGAATAGTGGGAAGTTGATCTATGAATCTCTCCATTAAATGATAGGCCAGCCCGTCCACAACAATCAATAAAACTTTCAATCAATCACCTTTATCGTAAACTTTACGTTCAATATCGTCTCTAACCTTGTGGGGGACTATCATGTTAACATGCTCTCTCTTGATGTTTCCCTTGTTGTCAAAGCTCACCGCGAATTCGTAAATTCCCTTGGCATTCTTGAACTGGCCGAACACGTCATATCGGTCCTTGAAGTTCTGTATAAACTTGATATCCACAGTGTCCTCGATGATGGTGGGATCTATTTTCCTCAGCACCTTAAGTAATAGGTCTCTAACGTCATCCATCTCTTTCACCTCCTTTCAAACTCTTCAAAACCTTAACGGTCCCGTCTATCGTGGACTCGTCGCTTTCGGTGAAACTCAGGTCCGGTCTAAGTGTTTTCAGTGAAGCAGATGTCATTGGTCCTATGGTAACTACTTTATGACAATCCCTTATGAAATTAGCTACGCTTTTAGCTATTAATGAGCTCGTCAGCACCACAACATCCACGGAACACGTGGCGAGAAGTTCCTTAACCTGGTTTAGCTTCTCTTGGTCCAGGATTAGATCGTAGTCGTATACTTCATGATATGGGATAGAGACTAGTATCCTCCTCATATCATCTGATGCCTTGAGGCTCCTGAAGGCAGAAACCTCGCGAACACCGCTCCTAAGGATCAGGAGAGCTAGATCCTTGCTAGTATACCTCTCTGGATAGACCGATTCAAAGCCATGTTTCCTTAACTCCTCGGCCGTCCCCGGACCTATGGAAAATATACTTTTTCCTCGTATACTATCAAAGTCCTTGAAGCATCTCACAGCGTTTACGCTGGTAAACGCAACTCCGTCGCTCCTCAGATAAGACTCGTCATACTCGAGGCATTTTACGGAGAAAATAGAGACGTTAAGGATACTAAACCCTGGAAGCTCTGGTAACGAACTCCCCTCAGGTCTAAGGTATAAGACCCTCACCTTTCATCGCCTTTACCAGGGCTTTACCTAGTTGATTACCGGCAATCTGAGGTGACTCACGCGTCGAGAGCTTAACGGTGACTCTCTTTACTCCATTGCTGTAACTCGCTATACCCTGTAACACATCATCCTCCAGCCTAAACAGAACTCCCAAAGGTGAGTGACACCCACCCCCAACTACTTTTACCGTCTCCTTCTCTGCCAGAGCCTCCTTCATGGTCCCCACATCGTTAAGATCTTGAAATAGATCCAGGAACTTGGGACTTCCCACAACAGCTATTATACCCTGGTTGGGTTCGGGAGTGAAGCCTTCTACATCGAGTGGGAATCTCTTAACGTCGACTCCAAGCCTCCTTAACCCAGCCTCAGCCAAAATTATTCCATCATATTCATGGTCCCTATACTTTCTAAGCCTGGTGTCCACATTACCTCTGAGGTTCTCGACTACCAGGTCAGGTCTCACGACCTTAAGGAAATTAGCCCTCCTTAGACTTCCTGTGCCTATTCGTGATTTCTCTGGCAATTCCTCAAGGTTTAACTCAGAGACTAGAACATCTACTGGGTTCTCCCTCTTAGGAGTTGCCAACAATTCTAGACCAGGGGGTAACTCGGATGACATATCCTTCATGCTATGTACAGCTATATCCGCCCTTCCCTGAAGAACCGCCTCATTGACTTCCTTCTCAAAAACGCCCTTGCCTATCTCATGGAGGGGTTTATTTCCAAATAGGTCTGCCCTGGTCTTGATTTCGATGAACTCCGTTTCATATCCCTTGGCCTGTAGATAAGTGGTCACTATCTCTACTTGCTTGAGGCTTAGCTTACTTCCCCTCGCGGCGATCCTTATCTTCACGTTAGATCCTCCAGTACCTTCTTGAAGACCCTAGCACTTTCATTCACCACGTCGTCATCATGAGCTCCTGAGGTAAAGAGGGCCTCAAACTGACTTGGAGGGATGAATACCCCCTCCCTAAGTAGGCTCTCGTGAACTTTAACGTAAAGATCCCTCTTTGCCTTACGAGCGTCATTAGCGTTTCTGACCTCTTTCATCCCAAGGAAGAACTGGAAAAAGTTGTAGACCCTGTTCACGATGTGGTCCATCTTTATGGCCCGATCTATCTCCTCCGCTAAGACCCTTGCAGCCCTCTCGCTTACCATGTAAACCTCTTTTTTCTCAAGTTCTTGTATTGTGGCTATTCCGGCTGTCATGGAAATTGGGTTCGCGTTAAAGGTTCCAGCATTGAACACTCTTCCAGAGGGAGTGAGCTGGTCCATTATCTCTTTCTTACCGCAAACCGCACCTATGGGGAAACCTCCGCCTATTATCTTACCCAAGGTTGTCAGGTCGGGCGTTACCCCAAAATAGGATTGCGCGCCACCTAATCCTAGCCTGAAGCCCGTAATCACTTCGTCGAAAATTAACACTGACCCGTATTCGCTGGTGAGCTTCCTCAAACCTGGTAAGAAATCCTTCTCAGGAGGAATAACTCCCATGTTTCCCATCACAGGCTCCACTATTACCCCAGCTATCTCCTCCCTCTTCAATACCGTCTCCACACAGGCTAAGTCATTGTAGGGGCAAACCAACACGGTGGATGAGACCTCCGTGGGTATTCCCTGAGAGAAGGGAACACCGAACTCTGAAGCTGCGCTTCCCGCGTCGATGAGAACGTAATCGTGGGCCCCGTGATAATTACCATCGAACTTAAGTATCTTACTTCTGCCAGTGAATCCCCTGCTTAACCTGAGTGCGGTCATGGTCGCCTCTGTGCCACTATTCACGAATCTGACCTTCTGGGCAGATGGTACATGCTTGGTAATCATGGAGGCAAGCTCAACCTCCGCCCTGCTGGGGGTTCCGTATAACCATCCCCTCTCTAACTGGTCCTTCACCGCCTCGATTACCTTGGGGTGGGCATGACCAAGAATCAGGGGACCATATCCCAAAACGAAATCAATGAGTCTCCTTGAATCCTCTGTAACTAGGTACGCACCCTTAGCAGATCTAGTATAGAAGGGAAATGGCTTTACCGCAGCCCTTACTGGGCTATTTACACCACCCGCAAAGAGAGCTTGAGCCTTATTCCACAAATCACTGCTCAAAACGGACTCGCCTCCAAAATCCACTCCGCCAGCTTGGGGGCGTAATAGGTTAGGATCATATCAGCCCCCGCACGCCTAATGGCGTGAGTGATCTCGAGGACGGCCACCTTCTCGTTCAACCAACCATTTATGGCCGCGGCCTTGATCATGGAATACTCTCCGCTAACATGATATGCTGCTAGGGGATATTCGGGATAGGTCTCCTTCACCAGCCTTATCACGTCTAGGTAAGTGTGGGCCGGTTTCACCATGAGTATATCGGCCCCCTCCTCTACGTCCAATCTAGCCTCCTTTATCGCCTCGTTGGCGTTTCGTGGGTCCATTTGGTAGCTTTTCCTGTCCCCAAACGCAGGGGCTGAGCTGGCTGCCTCTCTAAACGGGGAATAGAAGACTGAGGCGTACTTCACGCTATAAGACATGATAAGGGTATCAGTAAAGCCATTTCTGTCAAGCTCTTCCCTAATGGCTCCAACAACTCCATCCATCATGCTAGAGGGTGCAATCACGTCGGCACCTGCCTCAGCTTGAGACAGGGCTATCTTCGCGTGGACCTTCAAGCTCTCATCGTTGTCAATGTAATATTGTTTCCCCCTGTAATTCACTATCCCACAGTGTCCATGACTAGTGTACTCGTCAGTGCATTCGTCTGCGAAGAGAAGCAATTTGTCTCCAAATGTTTCCTTCAATAGCTTTAACGACCTCTGAATTACCCCATCCTTCTGATATGCGGAGCTCGCTATGTTATCCTTGAAGGATGGAATCCCGAACAGGATAACCTTCCTTATTCCCTTGGAATAATTCCCCTCTACGAACTTAATTAGGGGATCACCCACAGGGTACCTATAAACGTCAGGCATTGAGGAAATTTCCTCGGGCTTAGATATACCCTCCTTAACAAAGATGGGTAAGATTAGGTTATCATGAGTCAGTTTCGTCTCCGCTACTGCGTCCCTTATATTCTTGTTCTGTCTTAATCTCCTTGGTCTTATCTTGGGATATCCCACCATGGGTTAATAGTGATGTGGCTAAGTTAATGTAATTTATCTCATTGTTTTCCACTGCTCGTCTCAGGTTCTGGAACATAGGAGAGAAGATTTTCTTGATCATGGACCTGGTCATTGCCTCCAGTACCTCCCTGGTTTCCTCGCTATCGTCACCAAGGACTTTGAGCGCCCTCTCCACCTCTTCCTTCCTTGTCTCCTCTACCCGTGACATGAAAGAGGAAACAAAGTTGTCATAAACTAAGTTCAGACAGTCCTTCCTGAACTCCTCTAATCCCTCCCTGATTATGGACTCGGCCCTCTCTATCTCCCTCTGCCTCTCCTCAAGCGTGGCCTTAGACAACTCCTCCAGGTCCTTGAGGGTATAGACGTTTGAACCCTCAAATACTGGCGGAGATCCCAGATCTATAACCACCGTTCCCTCGGGAGCCTTAACCTTCTCAGGGTAGAATATGGCCGAGAAAATTATATCATAGTTATGCAACCTGCTAAAGTCCAGGGGGAAGTAACTATACCCATATTTGATTGCGAGGTTCCTCCCGCGCTCAAAGGTTCTATTAAAGATGGTCACGTCTGTTGCTCCCTCATTGTGAAGAATGAGTGCTAGCTTTCCCCCAATCTCCCCTGCACCCAGTATGGCTATTTTCTTGCCTAGGATATCACCGAAACGACTTTTGGCGAACTCTACAGCTAACGAGTAAACTCCAACCTTCCCACGGGAAATTCCCGTCTCCAGTCTAACCCTTCTCCCTACCTTTAGGGACCTCTCGAGTAGTGCCCTTATGTAACGGGAACCAATACCTAGCTTTATGGAATCCATCATGGTGTCCTTTATCTGCTTCAATATCTCGTATTCGCCCACCGAGAGCGAGTCAATACCCGAGGCGACCTCAAACAGATGTTTAATTGCCTCCTCTCCTCGAAGGATTGTGGCATCAGTGGATATTACCTTGTTGTGAACCTCGTTGAGGTAGTGAAGTATCTCATTTACGCTTGACTTGTTCCTCGAGAAAAGGTAAATCTCTATCCTGTTGCACGTCTGCAGGACTGCCATTTCGCCGTCATAGTACTTTGAGAGTTCCTTTATTTCGTTCCATCCTAGATAATGGGAAGCTAGTTTATCCACTCCTACGGTTTTATGGGTGTAAACTATTGCAGAATAGGAATCTATGATGTCATTGACTGGATTCATTGATGATCTCCTCCGCCCTTTTCATTGCACTGTTCACGTTTCCATTATTAATGAAACTTTCGAATTCTCTATCAACAAATATTTTTTGATATAGGACATACCTAATGCTTGGATCAGCGACCTTCCTCTTAAGCATTGCCTTGACGTCAGCCATAACCTTCAGCTCCAGTAGTATCTTGGGGTCTTCCCTCAAGGCCTCCAAGGCCCTGTCCAGTATTACCTTAGACATAATACTGGATTTTCCCATAGTAGTCACGGCTATCCCTATCTCCTCATCTTCGTAAAAGATGGGAACAATGAACGAGGACTCGGAGGGATTGGTTGGGTTGTTACAAAGCTTTCTCTCCTCCCTGCAGAGATCGCATATCCTAGAGTTTACCTCAGGGTTATTGGTCGCAGTTATTACGATATCATAGTTCCGTATAAACTCCCGGTTAACCTCCCTGGCATCAAGGGAAATCTTCTTAATATCATCCCTTTTAGACAACTCCTCTGAAAAGGCCAAGGAAAGGACTGTAACGTCAGCTCCATACTCAGTGAACTTAAGGGCTCGCTTAGTCCCAACCTTGCCTCCTCCAACCACTAGGATTCGCATCCCTTTCAGGTTAAGAAATACAGGAAAGTAGCGAGTACTCGTAAATGACACAAATCAAATACGTATCTTAAAATTTAAATTCACATTATGAACTTGTTAAAACCACTGATCCAACCCTGTTTGTCTTTTTATATCCTTAATCTCCTTCATAGCCTTCTGAAGCCTCTCTATCGTTCCCCTAACCCTTTCCTCGTTAAAATCGTTCTCGTTCACCAGAAACTGAATTATCTTGCTGGGGTCGGGATCACTCAGCTCAAGTGGTGTGGACGGAAGGGTCACTTGGGGTTTAAGGAACAACACCCTTATCTTTTCGTAGTCAAAGTAAATAGGCTCGGGTAACTCCCTTTTATCTATATTTTCAATTTTTTTGTAGGTCTTGATCAGCTTGTAGGCCTTCTTGGGGCCTATCCCCCTTATTCCATCGGGGTTGTAATCCGTTCCCACCAGAATCGCAATGTCAATCAGTTGCTCCCTTGTTATCTCTAGCTTCTTGAGGAGGGAAGCTGTCTCGATGAGTTCAGGTTTTACCTCCACGTACACGTCCTTGTTGGGCAGTTTCCTCTTCCCGCTTATGGTGAGGTTTCTGATCAACTTCTCTGCGCCGAAGAGCAGAGAATCATAGTCTTGACTGGCGGAGGCATACGTAATTCCCTTCGCATTAAGGTAGGCAGCCTCAGCTTCACCCTCAGATGGGGCCTGAACTGTGGGGACTCCCATGTATTCCAGGAGTTCCTTGCTTTCCTTCGCCATATCGGTGGTCAGTCTGGAAGTCATCTGCGAGTACTTCCTCATTTCCTCCACCTTTCCCGATTCCTTGGCCTTCTCTAGCTTCTTCTCTGCCTCCTCCTTCATTTTTCTCCTGTTCTCCAGTTCCTGGGCCTTCAACTCAGGAGGCTTCCCATCGAAAACGTAAATTGGAATGATCCCTTCCTCAAGAAGGTTCACGGTTCTATAAAAGACTCCATTTAGATGACTAGTTACCTTGCCTTGTCTATTCATAAGAGGAGTTCCATCATACTGCCTGATCGCTGCGAGAAACTGGTAAATTGCGTTATAGGCATCTATTCCGACCTTCTTTCCCCTGACCTCAGCTAAGTTAAGATCCCTCTTTATCTCCGAGACCAGATCGGAAAGATCTACGCCTATTCCTTTTCACCTAGATAGGTAACCATTCTTGTGTTCTCCCTAATTAACGATACGCTAATGACTCCCCTTATTTCAAGGGCCATTAGCGCCTTAAGAAAATCACTAAATGAAAATTCGTAATTTACGTCCTTCTTGACTTCCTTGTAGAGGTCCTCGTCCCTTATGGTGCCGTTAATCTTGCGCAACTTCTCAAGGACAATATAGATCAGAGGTGTGTCTCTCCACATGAATTGTCACGTAAACGTACTGGGCTTCACAGTCTGTCTTGGTAGTTGCTGTCTTGCCTTATCAATCCATGTCTGATAGAATTGTATCATCTCCTGGCTGAGCGATGGCTTAACCTTAGTTAAGGCTTCGTTGAAATGCCTGTTCTCCACCTTAATTGTTGCGCCCTTCATGCAATCTCTCATTTTCGCGTCGCGACAATCCTTATCATTAGGTGGACAAGCTGCACTGACCCTATTTACGCATTCCCTCATCCCTTCTCTGATGGCCCTCATTGCAGCCTCCCTAACCAAGGCTGCCAGATCGGCGCCTGTATATCCCTCTGTCCTCTCAGCTAGTTCCTCTAGGTTAACTTCGTCCGAGAGAGCAACCTTCTTGGTGTGAACCTTTAGTATGTCATATCTAGCGTTCTTGTCAGGTGGGGGTACGTACATAAGTTTCTCGAACCTTCCAGGCCTCAGTAGGGCTGGATCTAGTATATCTGGCCTATTGGTAGCTGCCACAATAACAACGTTATCTAGGTTCTCTATGCCATCCATCTCAGCTAGAAGTTGGTTAACTAGTCTCTCAGTTACACCAGAGTCAGAGGAGATTCCCCTCATGGGAGCTATGGCATCTATTTCGTCGAAGAATATCACCGATGGTGCATACATTCTCGCCTTTCTAAATATCTCCCTGATTGCCCTCTCGCTCTCCCCTACCCACTTAGAGAGGACTTCAGGACCTCTCACAGCAATAAAGTTCGCTCCGCTCTCGGTTGCTACAGCCTTTGCCAGCATGGTCTTACCTGTGCCTGGAGGTCCAAACAGGAGTATTCCCTTGGGTGGTTCCACTCCTGCGGTTTCATAGTAGTCTGGGAACTTCAGCGGATACTCTGCTACCTCTCTAAGCTCTTCCTTAATCTCGTTGAGACCGCCTATGTCATCCCACTTTACCTCTGGAACCTCAATGTAGATCTCTCTCATACCGCTGGGCACAATTTCCTTGAATGCGTTCATGAAGTCCTCCATCTTGACTTCCATTCTCTCTAGGATCTCTGGCGGGATCTTGTCCTGACTGATATCTATCATGGGCAAATATCTTCTCAGGGCGTTCATTGCAGCCTCCCTGACTAGGGCAGAAAGGTCGGCCCCAGTATAGCCATGACTTATATCAGCCAATTTCTCCAGTTCTACGTCCTTTGAAAGTGGCATGTTCCTAGTGTGGATCTGAAGTATTTCCAGTCTGCCCTGCTTATCTGGTAGGGGTATCTCTATTTCACGGTCAAATCTCCCAGGCCTTCTCAGTGCAGGATCTACTGCATTTGGCCTGTTGGTAGCTGCAATGACTATTACATTTCCCCTACTCTCTAGACCATCCATGAGTGTCAGCAACTGCGCGACAACACGTCTCTCTACCTCTCCTATAACCTCATCCCTCTTGGGAGCTATGGCGTCTACTTCATCAATGAATATTATGGCTGGAGCGTGTTTTTTAGCATCTTCGAAGATCTCCCTGAGCCTCTGCTCGCTCTCGCCGTAGAACTTGCTCATTATCTCTGGCCCGTTTATTGAGGTGAAATAGGATTCAGTCTCGTTGGCAACAGCCTTGGCCAGCAGGGTCTTACCCACACCTGGAGGACCGTATAACATGATCCCCTTTGGTGGCTCGATTCCCAACCTCTTGAAGAGCTCTGGATGTCTCAACGGTAACTCCACAAGTTCCCTGATCTTCTGTATAACGTTTTTCATTCCTCCTATATCCTCGTACGTGACCCTGGGATACCTGGTCTGCTCTATGGGCTTGTCAGAGATGGAAATACTGGTCTCGTCGACAACCATGACAATCGACGCTGGTCTGACCTGTATTACCGTGAAGGGAATAGCCTGACCCAGCACTGGGATAAGAACAGTGTCACCTTCAACCAGTGGGAACTCCTTAAGCTTCTTCTTGACGTATGCCACGAAACCTGGATCTACGGTAATCGAAAAGTTGGAAGGGGCAAGTTTGATGGATGCAGCTTGCTTCACAGAGGCCTTCCTTACTATCACCTTGTCTCCAATGGAGACACCTGCGTTCTTCCTAGTTATGCCATCCATTCTGATTATATCTCTCTCGCTAGTGGCGTCATCTGGGGACAGTGGCCACGCTATTGCTGCCGTCTTTCTAGTACCCTCAATCTCCACTACATCACCTGGACTAACATCGATTTGTGCAAGCATCTCAACGTCTATTCTTACCTTTCCTCTACCCACATCCTTTTGCCTTGCTTCCATCACCTTCAGAGACAACTCTCGTCTTGGCGACCTTTGCTCTGGGCTAGAACCAGCACTCAAATCTAATCAAGTTAAATATGCACTACAGGATAAAAGAGATTAACTTATACTCTGTTTTAAAACCCGAGCCTTGTTATCCCCACTACCTCTGCGTGGCTTACTCCTTCTATACTAGATGCCAATTCCTCCAGGGTATCAGTGCCGCCCTCTGTTTTCTCAGGCATTGAAACGTATACCACGAGAGCCTTCAACCCAAAGGCTATGGGCTCTGTCTCCTTTCTAACTAGCTTATAACCCTCAGGAAGTTTCGAGACAAGTTCGTTGGCAACCTTTTCCAGATCTGTTTCATCTCCTTCCGGGAAAACCTTCAATACAACCATAACATCTGTCATAAAATCACCCTAAGGACCAACGAATCCACACTTGGGACAAGTGTAGGATACGCCCTGCAGTCTACAGTACATGTCCCTGTATATGGTCACTTCGCCGCAGTTGGGGCAGTTGAAAATTGCACCCTTCTCCTTGGGATGCATGATCTTCCCGCAACTGGAGCACACAGGCGGTTCCACTTCTTCCCTTAAGCTTAGCCTCATTGTCATAATGAATCCTCTCTAATACCAACACTTAGGGTTTATTAAATCTAATATAGCCTCTTCAGATCCTGACACAAAAGAGGGGAGTCAGGGATGTCAGGCTTAACTAGTTGTTGTGTTAATCCTATGGTGTCTAGAGAGGAACCACATGAAAATGGTAGTCATGGTGAGAACAGATATCAACATGGGTAAAGGTAAGATAGCTGCACAAGTCGCTCACGCTGCGGTCAGCCTAGTCCTGGATTGTATGAGCAGATCAAGCTGGAGGGACTGGCTAGATAGCTGGCTTCACGAGGGACAGCCAAAGGTGGTGGTCAAGGTGAGCTCCCTGGAGGATCTTCTTTCTAGGGTGGATAAGGCCAGATCGCAGGGACTGCCCACGACAGTCATATCTGACGCGGGGAGGACCCAAGTGGAACCGGGAACCGTGACATGTGCGGGGATAGGACCAGGACCAGACGATCTAATTGATAAAATAACCGGTGACCTGAAACTACTGTGAGAATGAGTTTACTGGACTTAGCAATAGGAATAGAGTTTAAGGTGCATAGATGGCCTTCAATTCATGCAGAAATTCCAAGGCCTGACGGCTTTCGGGTAACGGAGGAGATTGACGGAAAACCGTGTACAGCCTGGAGAGGATCAGAGAGTGGCAAATATGCCGTTTATCTCCTGAGAAAAAGAGGAATGGAACATAATGCGGTTATGTCCAGGCTGGCCTCTATTCTCGGTGAAAAACCAAGGTACCTAGGAATAAAGGATACTAATGCAGTTACGGAGCAACTAATATACGTAACGAGGAAGTCAAAGGATTTCCACAGGGAGGAGTCCTTTTCCATAGAGTTCATGGGATTCACTTCGACAAAACTGAACCACACCGGTAACATTTTCTCCATAAAGCTTGAGGCTGAGGAAAAGGAGGAGCTCAAAAGAAGGGTCAACACCATAAAGGGTGAAGGCGTTTTACCAGCCTTCATAGGGTATCAAAGGTTTGGAACCAGAAGACCCATAACGCATCTGGTAGGTAAGGCCTTAACTCAAAGGGACTGGTGCAAGGCGGTGGACTTCATTCTAGGTTATCCCTTCGTGTGGGAGAACGAGAACATCAGGCTATTTAGAGAGGAATACATGAAAGGGGAGGTAAAAGAGGAACTTCTCAGGAAGATACCGAGCCAGGAGAGAAACATTTACCTTGAGTTGAGGAAGACCGAAGATTGCCTCTCTGCTCTCAGGAAATCGCGGGTTAAACTTAGCTTTTATGTGGAGGCTTATCAAAGTTACCTTTTCAACAGGGTGCTATCCAGGAAACTAAGATATTCCACAGTGCACGAGAGGGATGAGATAACCATTCCCACGGATCCCAAACAATGCGACGCAGAGTGCCTGGAAGTCTTCGAGGTTGAAGGGATACAGAGGGGCAGTTTCCACATTGAGGAACTGGGAATATCCCTTAGACCTGTGAAAAGAAACGCTTTCATGAATGTCAGAGGCCTGCATTTTGACGGCGAGTTCGTAACGTTTTCCTTGGAAAGAGGGATGTATGCAACTGTGGTTCTATCTGAGATCCTAAACGCCGATCCAAAAGAGTTCACTTGATCATGGGACCAATCTCTTCTTGTCCCTCGGGAACAAGGATACCTCCTTGACGCTCTGAAGACCGGTAAGCATTAACATGAATCTCTGGAGTCCCATTCCAAACCCGGCGTGAGGCGGAATACCATAGTCGAACCACTTCAGGAAGAACTCAAAGTTAATTGGATTGAGACCCCTTGCCCTTAGCTCCCTCTCCAAAACCTCCCTAGTATGGTTCCTGCTACTCCCTGACACTAGTTCAAGCCATCTATAAACTAGGTCGAAGCTCTCACTAATCTTAGGATTATCCTCTCTCCTCTTAGTGTAGAAGGGACGGGCTTCAGCTGGCCAGTCAGTGATAAAGTAGAGATCCTGCTCCAGCACCTTGTTAAGTACCCTCGACTCTGGAGTACCTATATCATCCCCAAACTTCGTGGGTAGACCCTGGGACTGGAGTATCTCTATTGCCTCCTCGTAGGTAACTCTCTTAATGGGCCTGGTGATGGATGGGAGTCTATGATTAAGTATGGCCAGATCGTTTTGATGGTTTCTCGCCACGTTCTCAAGTACGTTGGCTATCACATCCTCAACTATCTTCATTACATCATTGTAATCAGCGAAGGCCATCTCAACGTCCATACTAATGAACTCCGCTAGGTGATAGGGAGTATCAGACTCCTCGGCTCTCCAAGCTGGAGCAACCTCAAAAACTCTTTCCACGGCACCAGCCAACAGCTCCTTATACAACTGCGGGCTCTGGGCTAGGAACGCCTCCTTCCCGAAGTATATAACAGGAAAGAGTTGAGCACCTCCCTCAGTTCCCGTAGCTATAATCTTTGGTGTAAATATCTCGTAGAACCCGTGTTTGTAGAGGGTCTCCCTGAACGTCCTCACAGCTGTGGATTGAATCCTTATCATAGCCTGCATTTCCTGCCTTCTCAGGTCCAGTAGCCTTTCCTTAAGCCTAACCTCTATATCTGCTTTGACCTTATCAGAGACGTCAAGCGGAAGAGGAGCCTTAGCCTTACTGAGGATCCTCAGCTCGCTACAGGACACCTCAACTCCATTTGGTGCTCTCTTATCAGCCTTAACTGTCCCCTTAATCTGAATAGCTGATTCCTGACTTAGCTCCTTTGCGACCTCAAACGAAGGAGATGTCTTATCCACTACTACCTGTCCTATTCCGCTCTTATCCCTGAGAAGAATGAACTTCTTTCCACCTAAGTCCCTAACGTTATGAACCCAACCCGCTAAAACAACTTCCTTTCCATCCAGATCAGGTGTTACATCCTGGATAAAGTGTGTCCGGAGCATTACTCAACCCTTATTTTGACCTTAGTGTCATGTATCTTAGATAAAGCGTTTTCTAGATCTACAGCGTTGGCTGGCAAGAGCCTCTTCTCATTCTTTGCTACCCTTATCACATACTGAACTGAACCGTCGGGAAGCCAAACCGTATTCACACCCAGGACCCTTGCCGGGGAGAGAAGCTGAACAGCACTATTCTTTATGCTCGTGGTCTTCTCCAGGATTCTAACCTTAAGCTTTAGCTTATCCTGAAGCGCGCGAGCTATCTTAATCCACTTAGAGGAATCTATGGAGGGCGGACTTTCAACCAAAAGGATCAACAAGTTTCCAGACCTAATTGCCTTATAGTAGGTTGCATCCTTTAACTCCCTGAACTGAGTCTCCTCTAAATCCAACAAAGCTTCCATTACCTTGACCTCAAACTGATCAACTTGGCCACTATCCACTAGGCTTTGGCAACGATTGCAAAGAAGGCCGCTCCTCACACAAAGATAATCAAGAGGAATTTTCATTCTAAGTCCACACTCCCTTTACCGCAATACTTTTGAATCTAGCTATTATATAAGTACTGGGTAGGAACGGATGCCTTTAACAGATCAGGCAAAAATTCAGATAGTCCAAGAGAGAGTGTTTATAAAGAAGGTGTGCAGAAACTGCGGTGCCCTTAACTCGATCAGGGCTACAAAATGCAGAAGATGTCATAGTACAAATCTCAGACCAAAGAAGAAGGAGTTGCCAACTAAGAGAGCTTGAACCCAAGGGAAGACAATCTCTCTCTCACACTCTCGCTATTTTCTTCGAAGGCTTCGCTGTGTTGCTTCAAAAGTTTCAAGTCTATTTTTAGTTTCTTCTCTCCTATCAACTGAACAATTCTCTTCAGCTCCTCCTCGTCTTCCTCCCTGAACGCATTAGCCTTGAGAAGAATATAGTCTTCTAGTTTTATGACCTTGAACGTGTCCTTTCCTATTTCCCTCTCCTCTGCGCTCTCTATTACAACGGGCGGGACAAAGAAGTCCTGTATATTCTCATAGAAATCCACTTGCAACTGCTCGTCGCCTAGGGGAACCACTATTCTAGGCGTATCAATGGGGGTAGAGCCCATATCCCAACCCCTCTCATCCGCAAGATCGCGAAGAACGTCATACTCAACTAGGACGCTGAAGTTAGTGGGAAATAGATCCACGTCGCTCTCGGTTCCCTTCCTTCCTAAAGACAAGTCCACCACAGTGTCGCCTATTATTACGAAGTCCATTTTTTCCTTTATTTGGCTCAAGATTTCTCCAATTTTCTCAAATGCGATCAACTAAACCACACATGATCAACCACAATTACTTTATAATTTTTTACTCCAACTCTAATACCGCCGGGGTGGCCGAGCGGTCTAAGGCGGCACTACCATAGGTAGCGCTAGGGGCTGCAGTGGGTTTCAGGTTGGAAACCCGTTATTTCGCGGGTTCAAATCCCGCCCCCGGCTCTCAAGTTTATATTGACCAGTTTCTGGTATTATAGCGATCCAACTTTGAGCCAGCCTAAGAGGAAAGAGGAGACCGTAGGTAGGGAGATGACGGGAGATGAGGCATTAGCTTACGTCCTTAAGGAAATAGGAGTTAAGCGAGTGTTCACCTCGAACGCAGTCCCAGATTTCCTTAGGGAGAGATTAGCCCAGTATGGCCTTGAAATAGATATTTCCTTGAGTGTAAGGGAGGCTCTGGAACTGGCAGACGCTTTCGCCAGGGATTCAGGAGATGCTGGAGTTGTAATCAGCACTCCAGGAAGCTCATTACTCGAGGGTAGCAGTGTAGTGGCTCAGGCATTCTCCGATTCCGTTCCGCTACTCATGATCGGTACATTGAGGTCCTATAGGGATGTGGGAAAGGCTAGAGTTGGCGAACTGAAGTCACCTGACGACGTATCAAGTTCCCTCTCACCCTTCATCAAGTTCAAGGAGAGGGTAATCAGCATAGAGGAGATTACAGTCACTGTGGAGAAGGGGTACAAGGAAGCTCTGAGCAATAGAATGAGGCCCGCTCTTGTGGAGATAGCAGAGGAGCTTTTCCGGTTAAAGGCATATCCACTCTCTACCGCAGAGCAGAAGCCTGAGAGGAAGACGCCAGACAAAAACACAGTGGCCAAGGTGGCTGAGGTAATGGGAAACTCCAAGTTGCCTGTAGTGGTTGCAGGGTATGGAGTTAGGGCAAGCAATGCGTCACCTCAATTATTGGAACTCGCGGAGTTACTTGACGCGCCGGTGATCACAACCTTTAGAGCCAAGGGAGTTTTCCCGGCCTCACATCCGCTCTACGCAGGCGAGGGATTGGGAGCATTTTCCACGGAAGTTGCTTCCAAGCTCATGATGGAAGCAGACTCGATTCTAGTACTTGGGTCTAGATTGCCTCAACTTAGTACTGCCGGCTGGTCCATGAGGTATAAGGGTTTCCTCATGCACAACAATGTGGATGGAGAGGACATAGGCAAGGTAGTAATGCCACAACTTCCCATTGTTGCAGACACAGGCCTCTTCCTTAAGGAACTGATAACAATACTCAAACAGAAACTAAAGGAAAACATCAAGAGGGAAGTAAGAAGCGAAATAGCGTCAAGCAGGAGAGTGTTCACCATGAAACCCCACTCGGGACTATGGCCATATGACGTTACTAGACTTCTACAACAGTTCAGGTTTTCGAGATACTTCGTGGATTTAAGTGCCCCAACTCTTGACCTGGTTAGACTACCCATCGAGAGCCCCGTATGGAACACGAGCGAATCAATTCTCGAGAAGGGAATAGGTGTCGCAGGTGTGCTACAGTCCAACGATCCAGGTGCCCTCGGAATTACTGACCTAGCTGGTGTACTAAGAAATGTTGGCCTCATTCAGCAAAGGGCTGAAAAGGCGAAGGGAGTAATCCTTGTGCTCAATGACGGGGGAGCAACTTACCTTGACACGTTCAAATCGGACATACCATCTATAGGAAAATCGGGAACGTTTGTGGACGTGGATGAGTTCCTAGAGAGATCCACTGGAGCAATCACAGTGGATACCTACGGAGGGTTGAAGGATATCCTGGAGCGGAGAGACCCTAAGCTTAAGGTAATAAACGTGAAGATAGATCCGGATTACGAGTCAATCGTTCTTCTAAAACCATAAGCCTTTTTACTCAAATTCTATCGTGGCCGGAGGCTTAGTCGTTACGTCGTAGACGACTTCTCCTACTCCAGGAATTCTGAGTAATTCATCCGCTATCCTTGAAAGTAGTGAGGGATCTATTTCAACGATATCGGCAGTCATGAAGTCCTCGGTGCTAACTGCCCTGATGGCCACAGTATACTTTCCTTTAGTAGTTCTCACCCTCATAAGGGCTCTAGTGTATTCACCGCTAGTTATTTTCTGAGATATCTCCCTTATCTGGGTGTAATTATCCCTGAGGCTGAACGACGCCATCTTTCCGTAAGTTCTAACGTCGCCCTTAACCCCTGTTGACTTTACGGAATAAACCATGATTTGGTCGTGAAGTAGTTCAGATAGTTTCGTATCAGGTGACGAATTGCTCTCAAATACTGCAGCAAAGTATTGGGAAGGTCTCAGGGGCTCAAGTAGGTCTTCCACAATTGCATTGCTCTTCCTAGTTATCTCCAGTTTCTCCTTGGACAGCCTTCCAACACATCTCACCAGAAGCCCTGGCCCAGGGAAGGGCTGCCTCTCTGATATTTCTCTGGGAAGTCCCAAGTATCTAGCCAGTTCCCTTACCTCATTCTTGTATAGGTCAGCCAACGGTTCCACTAAGGAGAAGCCCCAGGTTTTTTCAGTATTTATGCCCAACTGGACTAGCACATTATGTTGCGTCTTGATTCCACCCTGGGTTTCTATCCAATCAGGTGCAATGGTGCCCTGAACCAGGAACCTAGAATTTTCCTGTGCCACGATCTCAGAAATAGTTGAGTAGAAGAGATCTCTGAATTTCTTCCTCTTTTCCTCAGCGTCCTCTAGACCCTCTATTGAGCTTATGAACCTCTCGCTCCTGTCCACTATCTTGAGGGGCATAACGCTCTTCAAGAGATCCTTGACCCTATTGGCCTCATTCTCCCTGAGAAACCCCGTGTCTATCATGACCGGAGTGACCTTGTCCCCTAAAATCCTATACATCAAGGCTGCGGCGGTTGTACTGTCAACTCCGCCACTTACTGCAGCCACAACCCTATTGTCCCCGACGACTGACCTGATCTGAGGCTCTATCTCCTCAATAAACTTCTCTGGAGAGAACATTAAGCGTGTTTAACCATACTATCCATATAAATCTGTTCTATTATGTCAAGATCTAGCGTATCCCTTAGAAGCTGGTACACCTTGTCCACCGAGGTGCTTATCTCTTCCTCTATGGATCCAGCTCTGAGTTTTATCCCGAAATCCTCAAGAATTCTCTTACCCCCCTCGGAGAAGAGGGAACCGTGAACGCTCAATCCCACGTGCCGACCGTTCCTCGATCCGTCGTAAATCTCAACATGCTCATGATTTCTCTTCGTGATGAGAAGGAGGGGTTTGCCTTCGATGTACTCTATCTCCCCCCTCCTAATCTCATATCCGCGTATCAATCCATACTCTGATTCCCCAAGGGATAGGGAGACCACCTTGTTCCTCCTGAATCTCACGTTGATTGGAAGAAGATTTAGACCCTCATAAGACGAGGGCTCTCCAGCCTCTAGTCCGTAGGGATCGTGGAGAGTTTTACCCATTATCTGAAACCCACCGCATACCCCAAGGACAGGCTTCCTCCTCAAGACCTCCGTGAAACCTCTCTCCACTAGCCACGAAAGTGACAGTTTAGTGTTCCTGGTTCCGGGCAAAATGATAAGGTCGGCCTTGCTTAAATGGGACGGCCTGGTAACGAACCTGAGCCTAGCATTGGACTTCTCGAAGACGTGAAATTCATTGAAGTTACTCATGTATGGGTAGGCGACCACGTCAACTTCCAGCTCGCCATCCCCTAGATCAGACACGTTCATGGAGTCCTCGGCCATTATTCTAAGCCTATCGTCATACGGGATAATTCCTAGATATTTCATGGAGGTCTTGGACTCAAGCCAGGATATGGCTGGTTCCAGTAACTTCTCGTCTCCTCGGAACTTGTTGATGATAAATCCCCTTAACTTGTCCCTAACCGATGACGGCAACATCTGGTAAATCCCAAAGGCTGAGGCGAAGGCTCCTCCCCTATCTATATCCAACACGAGAATGGCCTGGATACCTTCCTGCATGAGCTTGAAACCTGTGATATCCCTTTCCATGAAGTTTGGCTCTCCGAGCCCGCCAGCGCTCTCCACAACCATGTCCTCCCTAACACTTGGCCTAATCTTTTCCCAATACGTAGTTAACCTCGAGTAATACTCATTGGGCGAAAAGTTGCCTTGTGACTCCCCCCAGAAGATTACCTCGATCCCTTTTCCTGAGGGTTTAAGGAGAATAGGGTTCATGAACCTCTCAGGTTGTAGACCACTTCCCATGGCTTGAAACGCCTGAATGAAGGCTATCTCCCCACCGTCATGTGTGGGGTAACTGTTCAGCGACATGTTCTGCGCCTTAAAGGGAATCCCCCTGAAATGCCTTACCAGAGCGGATGTGACTAGCGATTTGCCGGAATCGCTCATGCTGGAAGATATTATAATCGCCATGTCACCAGTATGAGAGTGTGCGAGTATTAAAGGGAATTTTGGGACAGCTAAGCTTCTTTACTGTAATTCCAGCGGGAAAGGTAGACTTCGAACTGGTAATGGAATACGCTTTCCTCTCACCCCTGGTGGTTGGGATAGTAACTGGAGTTATAGACTACCTAGCTATCCTCCCGCTTTACCTTATCCTAGGTCATTTAGCCTGGGTTCTCCTGATTCCTGTGGTCGAGGGGGTGAGGGGGTTCAATCACCTGGACGGACTGCTCGATTTCGGTGATGCCCTCATGATAAGGGGGACACAGGAGGAGAGGAGGAGGGCTCTAAGGGACGTGGCAGTAGGGGCCGGCGGTGTGGGTCTGCTGGTTGTGTACCTCACGATATTTTACGTTGCAACACAGGTAATGGGTGGGACAGGATTTACTACCTTGTATCAACTAATCTCGGCGGAGGTCCTTTCCAGGGTTGTAGGTCTGCTCTCCCTTTCGATCTCTAAGCCCATGGAGGGGAGCTCGCTGGGTAAGGCTTTCCACGAAAGACTTAAGGGAAAGTGGCCAGTCCTACTTGTTGAGAGCGTCCCATTCCTATCCCTCTGTTCCCTGATAGTTACTGCTATTCTTACGATTCTATTTGTATACGCGGGGAAGAGGGTGCTGGGAGGTTCTTCGGGGGACCTAACCGGTATGGCGATAACATTAAGCTTCCCCATCATGCTGATCAGTGAAGTAAAATGCTACCCATTCTCATTGCCTCACTTGCTTTAGACCTAGTGATGGGTGAGCCACCTACCTTCATACACCCTGTGGTGTATGTTGGGAGGATATCGGAGAAGCTGATAAGGCCATTCAAGGGAAAAGTCTACGGAGTAATTCTGTGGCTAGCCTCGGTAATCCCAGTCCTTCTACTGTGCCTGACGCCCCTGTATTTACCCAGGTTAATAGAGGCAATTCTGCTTGTTCTCGTTCTGAAAACCACCTTCTCGATCAGGATGTTATACATGATTGTGAGATCGTCTATTCCCTTGAGGGAGGAATCTAGAAGGATTGTGCAGAACATAGTCAGAAGGGATTTGAGAGAGGTCTCCTTGGGTCACGTAGCATCGGCGTCCATAGAGTCTCTCTTTGAGAGCCTTGTTGACGGGATAACTTCCCCCCTGTTCTGGTTTCTCTTGCTTGGGCTTCCTGGAGCCTTACTTCAAAGGTTTGCCAATACCATGGATAGCATGGTTGGGTATAAGACCCCAGACCTGATTAATGAGGGGTACTTCTCAGCAAGGATGGACACTGCTCTAAACTACGTTCCTGCGAGATTGACCGGACTAATGATGCTACTTGCCGGTCTTCTCCTGGGACTGAACGTGAGAAACGCAATTGTCACCCTACGCAACACTAAGATGGAGAGTCCCAACGCTAGGTACCCTATAGCTATAGCAGCTGGCCTCCTCGAGGTCAGACTCGAAAAGATAAATGCCTACTCTGCAGGTTCAGGGAACCTTCCAGACTCTAGGGACGTGGAGAGAGCCTTAGCCTTGTTTAGGCTTACCTTGCTTCTCTATCTCCTTTTCATTTTAACTAGTTATTACTACCTTTATGGCGTTTCCTTGTTTGGCTACCCTTACGGCCTCGTGGAACTGCTCTAGGTCATATCTATGTGTCACAAGCTTCCTTACATCAACCCTTCTCTCAGAGATGAGTTTCAGGGCCTCCCTTGTGTCCTCCTCTACAGCTGCATTACTGGGAATTACTGAGATTTCGTTGTTAAGGAGCTCGCTAATATCGTAGTTGAGTATCGTTCCTTTGTAGGGAACCCCAAACAGTAGCACCCTACCTCCCTTCCTCACAGAGTTCAGACCTGAAAGGATAGCTTGAGGAGCCCCTGAGGCTATTATCGCCACATCTACGCCACGACCATCCGTGGCCTTCTTCGCTTCCTGTTCCACTTGGTGCTTGCTGGGATTGAGCAAGAGGGAAGCACCTAGAGATTCAGCGAAGTTCAACCTGTACTCCGATACGTCAGAAATGATTACGTTTGACACTCCCATGTCCTTAATCTTTAGAAGATGTAATAGCCCCATGGGACCTGCACCGACTATGAGAACTGAGTCGTCCCTCGATATTCCTACACGCCTTTGGGCCCTAACCACTGTAGCTAGGGGCTCCACGAAGGAACCCTCCTCGAATGAAACGTTACTGGGCAATACGAGTATTCCTCCTCTCTCCACGTTCCACGCTGGCACCCTGAAGAACTCGGCGAAACCTCCAGGATCTAAGTTCGTTTTCCTATAATACGGGCACATGGTAGGGCTTCCCTTCTTGCAGTAATAACATTCGTAACATGGGACGTGATGATGTGCAAACACCCTATCCCCGGGCCTAACTGAGTCTGACATGGATTCGGCTACTATCCCAGCAGGCTCATGTCCTAGTATGGGTTGAGAGGCCGTGTATTGTCCGCACATTTTCTCTATATCTGTTCCACAAAGTCCACATGCCTTCATCTCCACAAGGACGTCGCCCGGATCCAGTTTGGGAATTGGGACTTCCTTGAGTACTGCCTTTCCTCCCTCCATGATAATGGCTTTCATGGTACAATTCAAATCCCCCAATAATTTAAAGTGAAAGTGTTGACGATCCACTCAAGATTAAATAGTACTACGGCCCATAATATCACGTGTTATTGATTATTTTCATCTTAGTCTGTCTCTCAGTATTAACGGGTCTGTATTTCTCAGTCCCGGCCATATCCCTTAAAAGGTATAGGGAGATTAATGGAGAGTCCCTAACTGATCTTAAGCTGAGAACAGGCCTTGAGTTTTCGGTAAGGGTGAAGGAAGACCCACTCGTTAATGCCTTATCGCTCCCAAACAACGTGATAGTGGTTACGTCAGGACTGGTCAAGGAGGGTACGGAGAGCTTAACATCAGCTATTGCCCATGAGCTAGGCCATCTCCAGGGGAGACATCACCTTAAGACCTTCATCTTATTGTTAGGGATAACGAGCATCTCCATTTATCTTCTCGACGTGGATGTGGTTCTAGGGCTTGGCCTAATGTTAATGGGTATAGTTCTTGTGAGGTACGTTTCTAGGCACTTTGAGTACTCAGCGGATAGGTTTGCCGCGGAATTGGTGGGAAGGGAACGGTATACGCGTCTTCTTGCGCTTCACATGAACCCTAGGGAGAAATCGTCTCCTCTTTCCACGCATCCTACAGTGTTAAATAGGCTTAAGAAGATTTAAAGTACCCTCTATCTAGTAAAAACAAATGAGATACGTAGGTAAACCCGTTAGAAGGGTTGAGGATCCGAAGCTTATAACAGGAAGGGGTTCATTTGTTGACGACATCCAGATACCGGGGACCTACTATGTGGCCTTTGTAAGATCTAAATATCCACACGCGCGGATTAGTGTTAAACCAAGTCAGAACGTTTTCACTGGTTCTCAAATAAATCCAGGGAAGGATTTTCCTATTCCGTCTAACGAAGTCACATATGCAGGTCAACCTATTGCAGCAGTGATAGCCAGGGACCGATATGAGGCTTACGATCTTTTAGAGAGCGTTGAAGTGGAATACGAGCAACTACCCTATGAAACAGATCCTTTCAGGGCCATGGAAGACAAGGTCAAGGTCTACTCTAAGGCTGAAAGTAATATTTACGCCAAAAAGGAGTTCTTTGGCGGGGAGGCGAAGAAGGAGCTGGAACAATCTCCAATCGTGTTATCTGGAGAACTCCATAACCAAAGGATTATAGCTTCGCCCATGGAAACTAGGGGGACTCTAGCGTGGTTTGACGGTAATAGGCTGAACGTCTGGTCCTCTACTCAGTCGGCGCACTATTTAAGGAGAAACCTGGTGAGCTTCCTGGGAATACAGAATATCAGGGTCATTCAACCAGACGTGGGAGGGGCCTTTGGGAGCAAGATAATAACTCACCCAGAGGAATATGCGGTGAGCTTCCTTGCCCTTAAACTTGGGATCCCCCTAAAGTGGATACCCACGAGAACAGAAGAGATGCTGAGCGCTGGACATGGAAGAGATAAGTGGCTGAGATACAAGGTTGGTGTAAAGAGGGACGGAACTATCACGGCAGTTGTTGGAACTGTGGTGGGAAATCTAGGGGCTCCCTATCGTGATGCCAACGACGATGATTCTGGGAACGTCATGAGCGCCGCTAGGATGCTCCCTGGACCGTATAGAATAAAGCATGGGTTTGTCGCTGCTTACAGCGTTAACACTAACCTAACTCCGACTACCTCATATAGGGGAGCCGGTAGACCAGAGGCTACCTATTTCATTGAAAGTATAATCGAGGAGATAGCTGAAGAGCTGAAGCTGGACCCGCTAGAGGTCAGGCTCAGAAACGTGATAAGACCTGAGGAGATGCCCTACACTAACGTGTTTGGTATAACCTATGATTCCGGAAACTACCCAGAGTTACTAAACTCAGCTAAATCATACTATGAACAACTTAAGGCTGAAGCTAAAGACAACCAGTGCGTAGGACTGGCGATGTACGTTGAAATAACAGCGTTCGGCCCCTGGGAGACAGCCAGGGTTTACGCTAAGTACGACGGAAGGATAGTTGTGGTCACTGGCACTGGACCGCACGGCCAAGGTGATGCAACTGCTTTTGCACAGCTCGCAGCCGATGCCTTGGAAATCTCCATGGATCTTGTGGAGGTCAGGTGGGGAGATACTGATGTGATTGAAGATGGAATTGGGACTTGGGGAAGTAGAACAGTTACTATTGGAGGCTCGGCAGTAATAATGGCTTCTCAAGAACTTAGGAAAAGGCTAACAGAGGCTGGCGCGAAAGCCCTTGAAGCTGACGTAGAGGAGGTAGAGTATAGGGAGGGCAAAGTGGTTCATAAAAAGACTGGAAAAAGTCTAGAGTTAGCTGAGATCATCAAGTCAGCCTATAAGCTCGGTATTTCCCTTGATGTGACCTCCGTCTATCCGGTCAAAAAGCCCACATCACCTTATGGAGTTCACATGGCATTAATGGAGATAGATAGGGAGACTGGACTAATTAGCGTGAAGAAATACATTGCCGTCGATGACGTGGGGAACGTTATTAATCCCCTATTGGCTGAGGGACAGATCCACGGAGGTGCGCTTCAAGGAATAAGCCAGGCCTTATATGAGGAGGCCGTAATTAATGATGGTACCTTACAGAATCCTACCTTTGGCGACTATGCGTTACCCACAGCGGTAGAGACCCCACGCTTCACATGGAAGTATCTCACCAACGGTCTTTCACCCCATCCCACTGGAAGCAAGGGAATAGGCGAGGCCGGGACGGTCGTAGGAACTCCGGTTATATCCAATGCGATCTCCAGTTGTCTGAAGAAGAAGTTCAGTACCATGCCTATCTTATTGGAGAAGGTATTAGGTGACCAGTAGGTTGCAGAGACATCTCCTTTCCCAAAAGGAGGCCAAGGAGTTCAAGGAGAAAGTTAGAAATCTCTATGGTGTAGATCTGACATCAGATAAGATCGAGATAGGAAAGGAGAAAAGACAACTGTTTTACTTTGTGGATGATGTTCTGAGTTTTTTCGGCGAGAATCTGACTCCAACACTATGTTTCCTTTTAAAGCACAGAACTAACCTTCCCTGGGTAAAGATAGACGAGGGCGCAGTGAAGGCTGTCGCCAGAGGAGCAGACCTTTACGCGCCTGGCGTTGTGGAGCATTCTGGAGACGTGAAACCGGGCCGTCTTCTTGTGGTAAAGACGAAGCTTGATCAGCCAGTCGCCATCATGAATACCGTGGAAGGGGCAGACGAAGCCCTAAAGAACAAAAGGGGGAAAGTGGCGTCTGCATTGCACTGGATCGGAGATGATATGTGGAATTTATGCAGATCGAAATCTTAGACTGGAATCATTAGATTTTCCAGAGAATATCATGAAACCAATTTCCTTCAAGAAAGCCTGGTCATGTCATGCCTTAACTCTTTCCCCTTTTCTTAAGTTTCTGAAGCTCTTCCCTCAATTCCTCAATCTGCTTCCTAAGCATGGAGATCTCGCCCTCGTGTATTTCAACTATCTTGGTTATTCGTTCAATTGGATTCTCTGACGCTAAAATTAGTTTCACGTTCCCACTCTCGTCCATGGACACGTAACCTAACCTAACAAGTTCTCTTACATATCCCTTTGCGGTTTTAGGTGAGACCTTAAGGAAAAGAGCTATATCCTGGATGTTTATTTCTCCTTTGTTTCTAATGATGTTAACAATATCCTGCAGTCTGGGCGTTAACTCCATAAAATCAATGGTTAAACCGTTCTATTTTTAAGCAATTGGGCCCCTATCTTACTGAGGACCTTCATTGACGCTTTTAATAAAGGAGAATGAGGTGAATTCCCTTCTAAGCTTTAAGGATGCATATGATGCCTTAAGGGAAGCATTTATCCTTGAAGATAACAAGAAGGCTGTAAACACAAAAAGAATTAGGACGTCATTTTCAGGGTCTACCCTTACCTATCAGGCTGGAGCAATGGAGGGGTATATTGGCTTTAAAACTTACATAAGGGGAAACTTTGTGTCGCTTCTTTTCTCGGGTGATGGAGAGCTTCTCATGATATCTGAGGCCGATAGGTTATCTCTCCTGAGGACAGGTGCTCTCTCGGTACTTGCTTCGGACATCATCAGGAGAGACTACTCGTCTGTAGGGATAGTGGGACTAGGAAAGCAAGGAATAGCCCAGGTTGAGGCTTTCCATTCTCTTAAACCTGGGCTCAAGATCATGGGATATACAAGGAGCCAGGAGAGAGAGGCAAGGGCAAAGGAAGCTCTCTCAAAGATGGGAATTAGGCTCGAGACAGTTCCCAACTTGAAGGATTTAGTTTCAAGGGTGGAGGTAGTGGTTACTATAACTACCGCGACTTCTCCGATCCTGAAACTGGATTATCTGAAGGAAAGGGCTCACATAAACGCCATGGGATCTAATCTACCTGAAAGGGTAGAGCTTTTCCCAGAAGTGATCAAGGCGTCTAAAATAGTCGCGGTGGAGGATAAGGAACAGGCGAAGGAGGAGGCGGGAGACCTAATCTTAGCCGAGAAGATGGGAATGATGGACTGGAACAAGTTAGTCACACTCTCCGAGTTGGTAAGTGGGAAGGTTTCCGTGGAGCCTGGATTAACTATTTTCAAGTCAGTTGGTATAGGCCTAGAGGATGTTAGTGTCATGAAGAGGCTCTATCTTAAGGCCAAGGATAAGGGAGCTGGTACAAAGCTGGAGGTAAGAGGAAAATGGTCTCAAGGATAGGAAGAGAAATAGAACTCTCGCCCGTGGAGATGGGATCTAGGCTCGGGCGTAACGTAAAAATTAACATGGCCAGCGGGTCACCCGATCCGTCAACTATTCCAGTTGATGAGATAGGAAGAGCCTACGAGGAAGTGCTGGCCGACCTGGGCCCAAGATCACTTTTCTACCCAGGTGCCGGAGGTCAGCAGGAGTTAATTGAGGAAGTGAACAAATATCTTCCTGCCATAGGCTTAAGAAGTAAGGATCCAATAGTCATAACCAGTGGTGCTCAACACGCCATAGAGTTGTTGTCGAAGTACTTCCTCGAGAACGGGACTGTTGTGGTGGAGAACCCAACCTTCGTGGAGACTTTTTCAGCCTTTAAGTTAAGGGCTTCAGTCACGATACCCGTCACTGTGGATGGAAAAGGTATTTCCACAGATGAGCTGGAGCTCGTTACCAAGATAGTTAAGCCAGACCTAGTCTACGTGATACCGGACTGTCATAACCCTGCTGGAGTGAACTTGAATGAGGAAAGGAGGAAGATACTGGTTGAGTTGGCTGAGGAAAGGGACTTCTATGTGATAGAAGACGACCCTTACAGACCCATAGCTGGGTGCGTTCCAGCTCCATTAAAAAATTACGATCGTAGTGGCAGGGTCATACACGTCAGCAGTTTCAGTAAGATCTTGGCACCGGGTCTAAGGATAGGTTTCGTGGTAGCCCCTCCAGAAATAGCGGAGAAGTTGAGCCTCATGGAACAACTGGACTTTTCCACTTCAACTCTAAATCAGTATGTCGTCTCGCGCCTTTTGAGATCTGGATTCATTTTATCTAGAACGAAGATTCTTCCAGAGCACTACAGGAAGAAAATGAAAGTCCTTGTGGACTCCCTAACGGATGCAGGGATATCAGAGTTTAATCAGCCCAGTTGCGGGTTCTTCCTTTTGCTTGACCTTAAGAGGGATGCCCATAGAGTTTTGGAGGAAGCGGTAAGGCAAGGCCTAGCTTTCGTTCCTGCTAAGGACTTCTTCCTACGGGGCGGAGAGACAATGGCTAGGCTGAGTATCACAGTTCCCAATGAGGAGCAGATCAAGGCCGGAGTTGAGATACTGAAGAGGGTTATTCGAGGCTAGACTTGATAGATCTCCTTAGGCAAGGAAGAGAGAACCTCCGCCCTGTCTCGCATAATGACCATGTCCTCGATTCTAATCCCAAATTTCTCGGGTATGTAGATCCCAGGTTCTATGGTAAAAACGGAGTTCCTAGGTATCACATCGCCGTTGTCGGGAGAGATGTAGGGGAACTCGTGAACGTCTATTCCAATTCCATGTCCGGTTCTATGAATGAAGTATTTACCGTAGCCCCTACCTTCTATGACGCCTCTAGCCCTTTGGTCTATCTTCATCCCCGACAATCCATAGGTGGACTCCTCAGCCTTTACCACAGCCTCGTGAACTATTTCCCAAATTTTTGTCACCTCCTGTGATGGCTTCCCAATAGTAACGACCCTTGTGGTATCTGTGGAATACCCATGGTATTTGATACCAAAATCCACAATCACAGGTTCTCCTTTACGCACTTTCCTCTCAGTGCATCTCAGGTGTGGCATTGCCGTGTTTGGACCTGAGGTGAGGATTGTAGAGAAGGATGGCGTTACTCCATTCTCCCTGAAAATCCCCTCCAATATCTGCGACAAGCGACATTCCGTCTCCCCCTCCTTAACCCTCGAAATAAATTCCATGAAGGATTGCTCTGCAATTTTCAACCCTTCCTTCATTATCCCTATCTCCTCCTCATCCTTAACTGATCTTATTGGAGCTATGAGTGGTGAAACCAGGATTAGGTCCGATGGGGAGAACCTATTAAGTATACTAACTAGAAACATTGACCAAAGTTGGTCGTCGATAGCAAGAGAAGAACCTTTCTTGATCTGTAAAAGAGAATAGGGATCTTCTCCGTCCACGTAAGTTCTTACTTCTAGGCTGAGACCTGATAACTGTTGTTCATACATCTTTGGGGCTATCATGTAATCCTGTTCTCCGAGTATCAGGAGGATCGGTCTCTCCATTGGTTCCTCCGTGAAACCCGTGAGGTAAAACATGTTACTTCCAGGGCCCAGAACAAGGTAGTCCGCCTTTCCCTTTAGACGCTCCTTTACCCTTTGTACCCTGTTCTTATAATTCATGACAGAATAGTAGATAGCTAGATAAAACGATTTACCTTGGCTTGACCACTCGTACTATTAACAGGTATAGTAACACTTCAGTGCGAGGTTATATGCAGCGTTGAAGTCCCTGTCCACCTTATATCCGCACGCTGGACACACGAACAGGGATCCCATAACTTCACCTTTCTTGTACCCGCACTGGGAACAAACCTTCGAGGTGTTTCTAGGATCCAATCTCCTGAATCTTATCCCTTTCTCCAACAATTCCCTCTCCAGTTCATCTTCGATCAGTTTGAGACCTCTGCCTATCTTCGCGTCATATAATCTCAAATCCTCTAACGCAACAATCTTAGGGCTTAACTCGACAAGGAAATCCATCAACTCCCTTAAAGATATCCTGACCTTTTCCCTTATCTCCCTGACATAGGAGAGTCCCTGCGTCTCGCTCATGTATTTAGTAAAGGTCTCCATGATACTACCGTTACCTATGTACTTTGATTTGTATATCTTTCCGTTCTTGGTAACTGCAACCACTGTGAACAGGTGTCTTATTCCTAGATCTATTCCCACAATAGGGTCCTCCACTGGATACGCAAGATATACCCTAATGCTATCCTCAAAGTCCACTATGGCATATAGAGGAGTTCCTGGAAAGTCCACACTCACAATTGCCCCTACCTTATCTAGCTTGTAAACTGGTCCTTCTCCAATTAATTTCAGGGGACCTATCCTTGGCTTCGTATAAATTACGTTCATGTCCTTCAGGCTGGGAGGGGGAGAGGGCTTGGTCTTTACTCCTGATTTCTCTAACGTTTTATAGTAGGACACGTAGTAAACTATGTCGCTGTGTATAGTTTTTAGCTTACCGTAATCAATTATTTTGGCCTCAACCAAATGTTCTTTCATGAGAATAATTATTCTTCCACATGTTTATGAACTTAAGCCATAGATCTTCTAGAAAGAATATCTGAATTATTTGATTGTAAAAACCCAAGATTAGTCTCAAGGTATAAACTCTTGCCCTGCCATGTATTAAACTAGCTGGGAATTGAACCTAGTTGATCCTGTATACCCTATCAAGGGGCAATTCTTTCCCTCTCCCCCCTAGATAGTAGTTGACCGTGGCAGAATAAACGTAGGAATCGTGAGAATACATCTTGTAATACTCCTCCATCTCTCTCATGTTATTTCTATTATAATAGTAGTACGCAAATAATTCGGGCCCTGTCCCCTCAGCATAAGAGAGAAGAGCTGAATTTAAACTGGTGGCATTTCCCTTTAATCTACTCATCACTCTCAAATACGCCGTAGCTGGATCCATGGAGGAGACCTCCTTAGCTATTTCCCTGAGTATCATATAGCTATCAGTATATGGCAAATCGGAGTCTTTGAACGCGGATCTGGAGACTGAACCGTTGTGGGCGAAGAAGAGGTCATAGGGGCCTGCCCTTATGTGGTATGGATGAGCGTGAGAAACCCCCGTGAGAAACCTTTTCAAAGTCTTCCTAGCGTGAATTATCCCGACTATCCTTTCTCCCCTAATCGTATATAGAATTGAGACGTTTTCATCAGCGTACATAGGTCTCGCAGACGCATATTGAAATCTACTCCATTCACCATCCAGTACATAGATGGCGTATCCCCATCCGTCTGGATGCGAGTTACTGGAAAGAACGTCTTTCCTTGAAGATTTCATGAGAGCTCCTATAACTTCGCCGTCAATTTCCCCCTTTCCCGCGAAGGCGACAAATCTACACATCCAAACTCAACCCGTCCTTAGCGAGTAAGGCCTTGCCCTTCACGGAATTCTCAACCTCACCCTCGAGCTGTGCTGGGACGTGAGTTAGGACAGGGTTCCTAAACAGGTTAATCGCCTCCTTAACAGAGGTATGTCCCCATTCCTTACAGTTCTCTAAGCAACTGGCTTCATGGATAACCAGGTCAACCCCTGATATCTCTCTTAGCACTGTATCACAGGGCTCCAGGGTATCGCCTGAGTAAAGTACTCTCCTTTTTCCGTCTGTGATGATATAGGACACGGCGTATATCTTATGACAGGCTTCCAAGGAATAGACCTCTAGATCACCTATTTTTCCTGAGGGGAGGTGGTCTTCCATAACCTGAGCTGAAATGTTATTAGTCTTTTGGTAGACTCTAAGTACCTCTGAAAATCCAGGCGGAGAGAATACCTTGAGTTCTGGTACCCTATCGATTTGTCTTCTCACGAGATGATCAAATATTCCAGAGAAATGGTCAATGTGCAAATGGGTTATGAAGACGGCGTCAGGAACTACGCGCATGTCCTCCAATCTCATGTTAATACCTGACCCAAAATCCAACACAATCTTCCCTTCCTTCCCCTCAACTAGTATTCCTGCCTTAAACCTTCTCGATCCTGCGGTACTTCCTGCCCCTGTACCTAGAAATGTGATTTTCACTCCTATACCCTCTCATCTGCGTCCTCTAGATCACAGAGACCTGGACACTCATGGGAGTGGGATTTCCGGGTACTTTTCCTTGATCTCTTTCCACGTTGGTCCAAGCGCTCCATAAGTGGTAACTGAGTACGAGGCTATAATGTTTGCCTTTTCAACCGCGGTCTCCAGGTCGTAATCCCTTTCAAGGAAAACCGCCAAAGCTGCATTAAAGACGTCGCCTGCGCCAGTGGTATCCACGGGGTTTACCTTGATTGTGGGTATCCTCACCGACTTGCTCTTGGTATAGATTATTGCACCGTTTTCTCCAAGAGTCACTATCACAGCACGTTTGACCCTCTTTAGCAATATCTGTGCTCCATACGACATATCATCTGAATTACTGATCTCCTGGAACTCAACCTCATTGGGGGTTAATATATCCACATAATTGAGTATTTCAACATCATTTAACTCTGCGGGAGCGGGGTTCAAAATCCTGATACCGGAAAACCCTGACAGTGCCCTCTTCACCACATCTTCCCTGATCTCGAGCTGAGTGAGCAATACTTTCCCCTCTAGACACCCGTCTAGGTCCTCTGGGGTTAATTCGTAGTTTGCCCCTCGGTTCACCACTATCATAGTCTCTCCACCACCATTGAGTAAGATGTAAGCCGATCCGGTATGGGCATTCTTCACCCTTACACATGAGGTATCCACGCCCTCAGAGCTGAGAAAGTTTATCGCATTTTTACCATTCGCGTCATTTCCGACTGCGCCTACGAACCTCGCTCTTGCTCCCAATCTAGAAGCTGAGACTGCTTGATTGGAGCCCTTTCCCCCATGACCTACTCTGACTTCCTGAGCAAATACTGTCTCTCCAGGTATAGGAAAGTGATTGAGCTTGAACGTCATATCAAGGTTATAACTTCCCACTACGGTTATCAATTCCTCAGGACCTCCAGTTTCTCCATAATCTCACTTAAACTGTTTCCCACCAAGACTGCCCTCCCATCTATCATTACCAGATCGCCGTAAATTCCACTTTCAGAAATTTTCAGTTTACCGCCCTCACAAGCATTTAATATCTCGTTTGTCAAGGACACCAAAATACCAAGCCTCTTGCCAGTTTGTTTCAAGGCCTTGTGTACTATATTGTAGTACCAGTTCACCACAATGGGACCATCTACCTTAATCCAGTCAATGTACCTTATGATCCCCCCGGCTAAAGTTGCGAAATCCCCATACTCTGTTAGGACACCAATGTTCATTTTTTCCTCATGAGTTATCATTTTCTTAACGATTTCCTTGTTCCTTTCAAGAAATTCCACAAGTCTCTCGAGATCCTCCCTGGCTTGGTTAATCTTAACCACCCTCTCCACAGAGGAGAAAGGATCCACTGGCCCGTTCCCGTGACCAATTGCAAGAGAGAATTTGATTGCCTCACTTACAACTTTCTTAGCCTCCCTTAACGCGTCGCGTAGATTAAGACCCTTGCTCAGAAAGGCCGTAATTGAGGCGGAAAATACATCACCACTCCCGTGAAGATTATCGGTATTTATTAATTCTCCACGTAGCTCAATCTCATCGCCATCAACGACTGCGAAATCATATCCTCCAATGGCTTTCCCTCCCTTTACCACAACGTTTACACCCAAGCTCTTATAGAGGTGCAATGCTGTATTTCTTAGATCATCTCGAGTTCTTATCCTAAATCCAGTTAGTCTTTCCGCCTCATATTTGTTGGGGGTTATTATCAGGGATTTTCTAGCTAGCCTCACTATATCCCTTACCACTTCCTCGGTTACTAGAGGGTAACCACTCTTTGATATCATAACTGGGTCTAGGACTAGGTTAATTCCATATTGTGTCAGCTTTCTCTCCACAGCGTCAACTATCCTGCTCGATGCAAGCATTCCTGTCTTGGCATACTTAACCTGAAAGTCCTCCATTATAGTATCGAATTGGGACTCCACAAACTCTGGGGGGACTTCCAGGACCTTGGTGACTCTAGCTGTATTCTGGGCAGTCAAACCAGTTATGACAGATACGCCGAACACGCCAAGAGATGTAAAGGTCTTGAGGTCTGCCTGAACTCCAGCCCCTCCTCCTGAGTCACTTCCTGCTATTGTCATCGCAATGGGTCTTTGCATCATGTCAAGGTAAATGTGGATGGAGTTAGAGATATTTCTTTGGATTCAAGTCCCATCAATTGGGAGAAGGTAGATCCTGCCTGTCATGAACTATCTAGTACAATACCATGAATACTCGGACTCAGAGAGCCAGCATCTCAACTAGGCATCTATGGTCTCGGCACATCTACCGTGATCTTACCAGACCTTTCCGTCTTACTCCATCCCTTAGGTGCGCCAGCCAATTCTAGAACAATGGAAATTAAATGGAGACTTATGGTAAAATTAAGATATAATGCGGATAGAATTATATAAATTGTTTCAATCATATGTCTCCTGGATATCATAATTATTAGAAGAAGAGTCATCATGGACGAAAACGAGATAATAGCAGCTATAAGGACGTGCAATTGATATGAGTAAATAAAGACAAGGGAATAGTTCGCCAAGCTTAAAACCATGAATACTGGAGTGCCTACTAACATAGCTGCATCTACCAACCTCCAAGTAAACTTAAACCTAGAGATCCTCATGGTAAGCTCAAAGTTACCCCTGTACCACCTTAATCTCTGCCTAACTAGTGAACTGAATGTAACCGGGACTTCCCTCCAGCTCTGAACAGAAGGTGAGTAAACGATCAAATAGTTCAAGCTTGTTAGTTTTAGGCTGAGATCTAGGTCCTCTGTAAGTACATTCTCGTTCCAACCTCCCACTTTCTCCAAGGCATCTCTCCTAACGAAACTACATGTACCCTCAAGTGGTACGAAAAGGCCTGCTCTGGCCCTTCCTGAAATCGAGTACTCACTGAACAACTCTTCTAGCGAGGCTAACCTAGCCACTATGCTTTCCCTAACATTGATGGGGACTAACCTTCCCTGTACGCCTCCTACTCTAGAATTAGAAATAAACTTCTGGGCTACATAACCTAACACGTCAAGTCTAGGTACAGTATCGGCGTCAAATACGCCTATAATATCTCCCCTTGATATTTTCAATCCATAATTGAGGGCTCTGCTCTTCCCATTAACGACATTGCTCTTTTCCAGATGGACACATTTGATAATACTATACATTTCTGAAAATTTATTGCATACCCCTAACGTGTTGTCTGTAGATCCGTCCTCTAGGACAATTATCTCATACTTTGACCTATCATATTCTTGGTTAACTAGCCTTTCAAGGAGTCTCCCTAGGACTTTCTCTTCGTTCCTCACCGGAACTAACAAGGAAAAGGATGGGCCTGAGGAGGTTTTGGGCTCATCGGATTTCCAGGACAACCCGTAGATAGCGAAGGCAGAGTTATAGACGCTCCATATGGATACTATGATACTAAGTCCAATTACAATGTCATCAAGCATTGAAGATTATTCTCTGGACTCCTAATATATCTTGCCGGTACCCTAAACCTCTAAAACTTGACTTTATGACCGAGAACTAGTCTACAATAAGAAAGAAGGTATTATTGAATCCTTATTCCGTGAATCTCTTCTACTAAGTTCTTTAACTCCAGCATTGTTAGAGTCATATCGAGCTTGGCCCTCCTGATCCCATAATTGCTTCTTCTCTCCATTAATTTACCCGCACCGTAAATGGCTAAACCTGTCACAGTCGTTAAATGAAATGGATCGTCTAATCCAAAGGCTATGAACTTACCTACCCCCTGTATTACCTTACCACGGGGCTCATAATCACCCAATAAATCTTTCATGATAACGATATTGTCGGCTACTCTTTAATCAGAATTGGCTGAAATATTCTTCTGATCCAGCTCCTATTTGCCCTTTGGGAATACCTGCTCTGTTGCCTTGCTAACTTTAAAGCAAGTCTCTTACTAATCCTGAACCTCTTGTTTCTTCCGGTCCACCCAGCGTTGTACAACTTTGACCTGTTACCCAACATGTCGTTGTAAACCTTGAACAATATAAGACTATTCTAAACTTAGTTTGATCTTGATTTACAACCTCTACTACGTAAGAAGAGATCTGGATACCATCTCCTCATTTTAGAAAGTCTGGAAAACAAAGTAGTGCGTAGGACCTTGCCATAGAAGGGGAAAAAGTTATGGAGGCTTCACATCTATTGCTGCCACTGGGCATACATTCACGCAGGCCATACAGAATATGCACGCCTGTTCATTGACCGGGTCCGCCTTCTTTTCGCTGGCCGGATGACCAGGTGTATCGTACCACTGAAACACGTTCACTGGACATGCGTTTATACATGAGCCATCGGCTAAGCAGAGGTCGAAGTCCACCCCCACTATGGTCCCATGAATCCCCAGTGCCTTCTCCTTTGGAACTGGTGGAGGGTCAGCCGGCGCATATACCTTGTGGCCAGCGTGATCCCCGGTTACTGGCCTAGATGTCCTGAAGTTGGGATCGATTCCCATGGTTTATCCGACCACTACTATCCACCACACTAAAAATAATTTGACCCCGAACATTTACGTGATACTCCGAACGGGAATTTTCCTTCACCCTTGAATTACACTTTCCCTGGGCCTAACGGCTCAGGCCTACTTTCGGGAGTTCCCACTTTCTTAGTATCGCTACTATTCTAAGGACGGTTACGAACACAAACGTAGAGATAAGGGCAGAACTTCCCCCTAATAAACTGTAGGAGGGATAGAAGATTAGACCACCTAGAATCGTGGGGGTAGCATAGAAGTCCCTTTTCAAGACGCTCGGAACCTCATTGGAAAGAAGATCTCTAACTACTCCTCCCCCAACTGCCGTGATTGAGGCCAATATCGCTACCCCTATTACGTTGAGTCCATGCTCTATGGCTATCTCTGCCCCCGTGGCGGTGAAGGTACCTAGCCCTATGGCATCAGCGATAAGTAGGGCCTTTGAAAGGTTCTCTATGTACCTGTAAAAGAACACTGCAAGGACCGAGCCTAAGATGGCGAGTAGTGGATAATCCATTACCCTAAGGTTGGTTGGAGGATAGATACCGAGAAGGATATCCCTGATTATACCTCCTGCAAGTGCTGTGGAAAAACCCAGTACAAACACGCCCAATAGGTCCAACTTCTTCTCAAAGGCCTTTAAAGAACCTGATATCGAGAAGGATACTATCCCCACCAGGTTCAGCGCGGATAGGATGTCCTGTAGCATGATTCTTATCGCGATCCTCAACTTAAAGAGATTATTTGGTCGCAGATGGGAATAACGTCCTTGTCATGAGTAGCCAAAATTAAACCTCTCCTTTCCTCCCTTAAAAGTTCGACCATTTTCACAAAATTTTGTAATCCGTCACCGTCCATGGCTGTGGTAGGCTCGTCCAGTCCTATGACCTTGTAACCTGAAGCGTAGGCTGAGGCTATAAGCACCCTCATCTTCTGACCTAGGCTAAGCGTAAAGGGGCTTCTCTCCCTCAGTTCAGTGAGACCGAAAAGGGAAAGCGCGTCATCATTACCCACTTCATCAGCCACGGTCTCGTAAAAGAACTGCAAATCAAGGTTCTGAAAGACCGAGTATATCTTCTTGGAGAGTTTCCTGAGTATGGTGGTCTTTCCGACACCGTTCTTACCTATTAAACAGACCACCTCTCCCTCTCTTACCTTCAACCTCAGCCCCACTTGAACGTCTAGAATCTCGGATCCTGGTGACCCTCTTTGATACTCTATCTGAAACCCCCTGAGTCCGTTCCTCCTCAAGAATTCCTGGTCCTCCAGCTTCTCCTTGTCAACCTCTCGCACGTCTCCTGACAAAAGGTAAACTCTTTGAACGAGGTTGAGGAGATGTTTAGTCCTGTGCTCTGATATTAGACTTCCCTTTGGTATTGAGCCTAGGACAAGTTTGATTCCCTCGTCGTCGAGGTTAGATAGTGGCTCGTCGATTAGCAGGTACTCAGGTCCGTAGGAGAGCACCGAGGATATCACAAACCTTTTCCTATATCCATCGGACAACTTGAAGAAATCCGTGGAGAAGTAGGGACCCATTAACCTCTTCCCGATCTCAAAATTCACATGATGAAAATGGGACATTAGTCTAAGCTCATCTTCAAGAGTAGTGGCCAGAATTTGGGAACTAGGGTCTTGGAATACAGCAGAGAGCAGCGAGTAATCCTTTCTCTCACAGAAATCTTGGTCGTCCAGTAACACATTGTGCCTCTGACAAAGAATGGAGTTGATCAGGGTAGTCTTACCGCTCCCATTCCTTCCCACCAGTCCTACTATCTCGTCCCTCTCCAGCTCTACTTTACCAGGGAGATAGGGATGAGTAATGACAAGCAAATTGTAACAACCCCCGCAGTAATGGGTAGGACATCGTATTTTGAGGGCTTGAGGTCTATTCTCCTAGAGAATTTACCGTGTAACTTTATTTCGTAGGCCTTGTTTAAGTCCTCCGCTATCTTCACCATCTCAACGACTATGGGTCTTGATAACTTTTCAACACTGAAACCTAGTTTTCTTGCCCTCCTATAGAAGAACACATCTGAGGCCAACTGATAGAATAACGGAATGTAACTTAACGTTATCACCAGTGGTATCCCCTTCTCGCCCACTAGGCCCACTAAGGATACCCTATCAAGAAATTCGGAAAGGGAGAGGAAGACGTTTATGAAAGTGAAAGCCCTCATCACATACGTGAAGATTAAGGGGTTGAAGTGGGAGGTGACAAGGTAGGAGAGGAAGAGCGCCAGTATTTCAGGTATCATAAACCTGTATTGTTTATATGTTAATCCAAGGGAAATTACTAAGCTCCAGAGTGGGACAAGATAGGAAGCTATAACGACGCAGGAGGCATAAAATGTACCATACCATACCTTCCATTTCACTTTATCACACCTGATTTAATGAGGAATTTTCCTATATTATTGGATATTACTCCCATGATTGCGCTTTCTCCAAAATAAAGGAGACTGAAGGCCAAGGTTAGAAGGGGAAGCTCGTGAATAGCAGGTATCCCGAGAAAGATGAAGCCGAACACAACGCTGAGCACCCCGGCAAGTCCTCCAGCTAGGGTCGTGTTGACCATTACTGCCTTAAATCCCCTGTAACCCACTTTCCTAGACACAGCCTCTACAACTACACCCACAACCAGGAAGGTCGCGCTTAAGAAGAGAAGGAAGAATAGCCCGTAGAGGAGTGCACTTATTAGCCCCACAAGAAGTGGGCCGTTTTTCTCATTAATCAGTTGAATCCCAACCGAGATTATTATGAGGGGGATTGTGAGAGTAAGAATTGGATCAAGAAACACGCTAAGGGCGTAGAGGGAGAGCGAAAGGCTCATGACTGCTGCTACTCCAAAGGAGGCTACTGAGAAGATTGAAGAATAAATAAGTAGTCTTCTATTCATGAGATATTATATCAGGGTAGACGGTAAAAGTTTAAGCTATGTCAGTCTGATAGATCGAGTTTCGGCTATGATCTGAACACACTAGAGTGCACAGAAAGTCCGTCACTAAGTAATTTCAATCCTTGCTGAATGTTGCGCTGTTCGTCTTAGTCTCAAGGCAAAATGGAGTGGAAAAGTCCTTGTAGACCTCTCTATGTTAAGTTTAGGGTTTATTCGTCAATATCTCTCCTAGAACGCTGTAGCGTGAAAAGTGGGGGGATGTAGCGGGCCCGCCGGGATTCGAACCCGGGGCCTACGGGTTAAAAGCCCGCCGCTCTACCTAGCTGAGCTACGGGCCCCCCGTCATACATGAAAAACTCTACGATATAAATTTTTGGAACTTACTTCATGACATGTAAATCTCACTTCATAATCTATTTGTGTCAGGTAAGCTAGATTGGTATCTTTTTGTTCACGATAGTAGCTTTCCAATGCAAGGAGTACTAGAGCTAGTAGGACTGTGGGAATATCATGTCAATTTTCGGAACGTTTATTTAGAATACGGTAAAGATAATCATGTGGAGAAATACAGGGTGAGAGTCGGAAAGAAAGGGGAGCTGTATCTTCCAAAGGCTCTTAGGCAGAAAACAAGGATTAAAGTAAATTCTGAGGTTGAAGTCAGAATAGAGCGAGACAGGATAATAATCGACGTGATACCATCTCTGGAGGATCTATTATCAAAAAGGAAAACGGTTAAACTAACCCCTGAGGAGTTTGAGGAAATAAGCGAGGAAGTTCAGCGTGAAATCGCTGAAGGAGAAAATTCTTCTTGATACATCTTTCCTCTTGCCTCTATTTAACGTGGACATAGGGATTGAAGATTTCAATGATCTCTTTCCCGATTAATCAGGCAATTTGAAGCTAGTTATAGTCCACTGTCGCTAGTTGAAGCTAAGTGAGTGCTCTTACGGCTTCGAAGAAGGGGAATTGAGTATCGACTAGAAGATTATATTGACGGTCTACGATATATACTAAATAACAATGAGCTTCACCGGATTGATGTAACAACGCCGGAGGTTGAGGAGATGGCTGATAAATACATGGAGACAATCCAAGACTATTTCGACAGAATGCTATACGCATCAAGCCTGGTGAATGAAATGAAATTCCTGACCTTAGATAATGCTCTGCTAAAACTAGAAAATACAATAAGCTGGAATGAGATCAGAAAGATCCTCATGAGATAGAGCTCGAAGCCAGCACTTAGGCTTACAAGATTCCTGTATTACAGTCCTTGCCAAGAGTTATAGAAGCGAGAACTATAAGTGTGGCGGGCTCGCCGGGATTCGAACCCGGGACCTACGGGTACCTCCCGTTGTGGTTAAGAGCCCGTCGCTCTACCTGGCTAAGCTACGAGCCCAGGGTAAAGCTAAGCAAAATAGATCAAGTGGATATTTAAAGTAAACGAGCCATACCCTATCCTTCACTCCCTGAAGCCCCTCATACGCGTGGGTAGTTCACGTATGGGGACTTCTGACGCAATCGAGTAGCGCGAGGGATAAGTCAAAATGATTTGAGGATTGAAAATAACCATGTGGGCTGAATGGGAAATCACCCCTCACAGGGAAAAGACCCACCCACTAATTGAATGGACTGAGAGAGTCATCTCTCATCGTCTGGAATAGTTAACATAATGATCCCAGTATAGGCTATGTACCCAAACACAATTAAAATAACTAGAAACTCTATGAAATGGATGAGTATAGGAGGTATTTTCTGAAATATCTCAAACCTGTATCCTAGAAATAGATTAGCGAATGATAAGATAATAATAAGAATGGAAAAGGTGACCATTAAGGCTCCAATTAGCCTAAACCTTCTCATAGCCTAACAACCTTAATGCTTCCCTCGTAGCCCGTCTAATCACTTCCCTAGAGGAGAGAGTCGGTGCCCAACCGAGGGACTTTATCTTAGAGATGTCGAGCAACATTAATCTCACGTCTCCCTTCCAGCCCCTTCCGTTATCTGCATCCCGGTACACATGAACAGGCCTTAGTCCCATTTCCTCTTCCACGATACTAGCTATCTCGTCTACGGTTATCCAATCCTCATTCCCCACATTGAAGTAATCGTATCCTCGCCTGTGTCTATCCTTAAGGAAAAGAACCGCCTGAATGAGATCGTTAACATGAAGGTAGCTCTTGCGCTGTTTCCCATTTCCCAGAATTTCGAGGGTTGTGGGGTCTTTCATTAACTTTTTAATGAAATCTATTACTACGCCGTGAGAAACTCTACCACCCGTAATGTTTGCTAGCCTTAGGGATAGGGCCGTTATCCCATAATTCTGAGAGTAGAACCTCGTCATTTCTTCCCCCATTAACTTGAAGAGACCGTAGTTGGAGATTGGATTTGTCTCCGCAGTCTCTGGGGTGGGGGTCTTTGCCTCCCCGTACACTGTAGAAGACGAGAAAAACATGAAGAACTTGCAGTCCGATTTCCTGGCTGACTCCAGTGCATTAAGGGTAGCCTTTACATCCCTTTCGAAATGTTCCTCAATATTCTCCATGGACGTTCTCACGTCTGGGTTAGCTGCTAGGTGATACATTGCGTCGCAACTCTCAAGCTTGGGAGATTGTGACCGAAGATCTATCCTCTGGAACTTAGCCATGGAATTAATGTAGTTACCACTTGAAAGATCGTCCAGCACTAGCACTTGATTGCTCTGTTGAAGTAAGGCATCCACTAGATGTCCTCCTATGTAACCTGCTCCTCCAGTAACAACTGAGACCATTTAAAGTTCTAGACACGTTACAGATTAAATAGTGAGCTGTGCCATACTTCAGGTGAGAACTAATTCCTGCGAAATGCCTGAACCGGACCAAAATTCGACTCATGGGTTTCTGTAACTGCCTGATTGGGGTGATTGTTTTAACCTTTGGTAAATTGCCTTCACGGTGGCCTCCTTAGAGCCTAACTTCTTCACCGCAACTAATCCCTTTATCTTACTAGCTGGATGCTCCTTCTCTAAAACAATAGGGTCTAGATTTAATGCCTTGGACGAATCAAGAAGGTCCTTTAGTGTTACCTTCAGCCTTGGAAATCTCCTACCCTTCCTTCTGCTTGGAGCTATAAAGTAGGCCAGCCAAACAACGACCCTCTCCTTCTCAAAATCCCTTAAGCTCATTGTTGCATCAGTATAGCGTTGATGACTCCATGTTGTCCAGGTCTGGACGTAACTAATGCTTTCCCGATCTCAGTCCTAATTATGGATCCCTTTACTATTATTCCTCTTCTAGCATATTCCCTGTTTGCAGAGCTTTCAATAACCTCTAAAATTTTTACCTTCTTGGCCGTGCCATCGCTCAAGTTTATTACATTAGCGTAAGCAGCGTACGTGAGCCTCACCTTAGCGTTTCCCCCCAACACTCTTGCCTTCTCTCTTATATCCTCGGAATAAACCTTTGTTTCTGTGGGCTGGCTACCTATCTCGAATTTCCTCTTCCCCCTTGATACGTTCTTCTTTCCGCCTGTAATTTTCCTCAAGTCCCTACCTTGATATACACCCATTAGCGTTCAGAAAATCATTTGCCCGAGGATTAAAAAGGTTAAGCCCCGAACCTTCTCACTCGTCTTTGATATGCCCTTATGGCTCTCCAGAGATCAATTCTCCTAAAGTCTGGCCAATAGGCTTCACAGAAAAAGAGTTCTGAATAGGCAAGGTGCCACAAAAGGAAGTTACTTATCCTCATCTCTCCTGATGTCCTGATGACTAGATCAATATCACTCAATTCCTCGTCATAAAAATACTTCCTGAACTCCTCCTCTGTCAGGTTTGATAGATCCTTCTTGTTCGTGTCCCTTATCATCCGAGAAACCGCATCAAGAATCTCCTGTCTCCCGCCATAGCAGATGGCAAGGGTGAGCTTTCTATCCAAGTAGTTGGCTGATCTTTCCATTACTTTCTTCACGGTTTCACGTAAATCATCACTGACCATTTCAAGTTTACCAATAGCCCTGACCTTTATCCTATACCTATCAACGAAGTTCTCTGTGACCATCTCCTCGATTCCCCTCTTTATATATCCCATAATGACGTCTAGTTCGGTCCTAGTTCTCTTGGTGCAATTCTCTGTGGAAAGCGCAAACACCGTAACGTTCTTGACACCCAGATCCAATAACCAGATTAAGACGTTCCTTAGCTTCTTATAGCCCATGAGATAAGCTTCATTTATGGAGGAGTTGTTACTTCTGGCCCATCGCCTATTTCCGTCAGGTATGATTCCAACATGGTTGGGTATAGGCCCCTTCCTTATCTCCCTCCAAAGTATCTGCTCGTAAATGGGATAGAGGGGTTTCATCAACGCTTTAAGCATAACTCTTCTAGTGCATTGACATAGGTGAGTGTGGCTATATATATTTCATCGAGAGTTATCCTTTCAAACTCAGTATGCTCTAATCTAGAATCGCCGGGTCCATATGTTGCTATACTGGGGGTAATAGAGATTAGCAAGTTCATATCACTCGTTCCTCCCTTTCTCACCAAGGATGGCTTTACTCCCTGTTGAAGTAACCCCCTCATGAGTGCCCTTACAGCAGGTGTTGAGGGTCCAACTTTCACAGGGGGAATGGATTCACCCACGGTCAGGTCACATCCTTCGAACTTCTCAGACATCTTGGATATAATATCACCTTCTGAGATTCCATATGGATACCTCACGTCAAAATGGACGTAAAAGTCGCTTGGGGTAACGTTGGGAGAGTCGCCACTCCTAACTATGGTTGGGACAATACTCGGAGAAGAATATTGTGAAGGAAGTTGTGAGGACTCTAGGATGGCGGGAATATACTTGAGGATTATGTTATTCGTGGCTGATGAAGAGTGCTCTGGTTTCCCGTGACAGTTAACATTAATCCTCAGTAATCCCCTGTACTCCACAGCGATATGGGTTGTGTTAGTGGGTTCACCCACAATTATGTGAGAGAATCTTTTTCCTGAGGAAACTAGTTCCCTAGCTCCTGCGCTCTTATTCTCCTCATCCGACAGAGCACCCACCTGAACCTTGCAACCCCTCTCGTTCATTATCCAGGATGCAAGTATCATTGAAGCTAGAGGTCCCTTTGCGTCTACTGCTCCCCTTCCTGTAATCTCATTGTCTGATATTGAAGGTGGTATGTAACCTGGGACAGTATCAATGTGGGAGGCTAGTAGTATTTCTCCATCACCAAGGAAAAAGGAATTCGTCGAAGTCACATACAGATTCAGATTCAGCTCATCAGCTATGTTCTGAAAAATCCCTTTGGCTAGACCCTCCTGGCCTGAAGGCGTATAAACGCTTAATAATTGCTCAAGAAGTTTTCTTGCCTTCTGTTTCAGCAACTCCTTTTCTAGTTGCATCAACTGCCAACTCCATGTCCTGATTAGTTATCATGTAGGGTGATAGGAACCTTATGGTCGAGACACCGGCCTTAAGAGATAGCACACCATTATCCTGGAGCACCTTTATTGCAGTACCTGGATTAAGCCTAAGGTCAACACCTATCATTAGCCCCAATCCCCTGACTTCCCTGACCGACTTGAAGTCCACCAATGCATCCCTAAGCATTTTCATGAACGTTTCGCCCTTAACCTTAGCTTGTTCGGGCACCTTATCTTCCTTGAGCACTCTTGATGCAGCAGTGACCGCGGCCGCTGCCATCGGGTTGCCTCCGTAAGTGGTTCCATGATCCCCTTCGCCCAACTTCTCAGCTATTGAATCTGGGACGAAAACCGCGCTAACCGGAAATCCTCCTCCTATGGCCTTCCCTGCAGTCAAGATATCTGGCCTTATCCCATAATGCTGATACGCCCACACCTTGCCTGTTCTCCCAAAACCAGCCTGCACTTCATCGGAAACCAGAAGTATTCCCCTTCTCTCGGTCTCCTCCCTTAACGCCTTTACAAATTCTGGCTTAGCTGGTATTACGCCTCCCTCTCCCTGTACTGGTTCCAGAATAACTGCAGCCACGCTATCGTCTAGCTTCTTAAGTTCCTCTATTTGATTAAACTCCAAGAACTCGATGGGAGAAATGAGGGGCTCAAAGGGCTCCCTATATTTCTTGTTCCATGTGATCGAAAGAGAACCCATAGTCCTCCCATGGAACGAATTCTTGAACGCAATGAACTTCTTTCTTCCAGTGATTTTCCTAGCTATCTTCATGGCAAGTTCCACAGCCTCAGTCCCACTGTTAAGTAGGAATATGTTATCCATACCTTCAGGCTTCAGATCATCTATCTCCTTCAGCATTTCATCCCTTATGTCAATATCAAAGGCGGTGGTTAAGGTGATAATGGTATCCAATTGTCTCTTTAGATATTCCACAACCTTAGGATTTCTATGACCTAGAAAGGCCACGCCATGTCCCGCGTGAAGATCCAGATACCTTCTTCCCTTATCGTCCCAGACATACTGATTTTCTCCCTTTACTATCCTTAATCCTCTTGACCCGTAAAACGTGATTAGTTTCATTTCTTAATTACCTCTGTGAGCTTGTTTAAAAGGAAACCACTAACATTGAACTGATTTACCCTTACCGTATTCTTGTACTCCGGTACACCGTTCACTTCTCCCACAAGGTAACCTCTTTCCTTATCCTCAAAGATATCTATTCCGAGGAAAAACCCTCCAATTACTTCCTTCACCTTTAAGGCTAGTTCCCTCAACTCCTCATCTATCTTTAAGGGCTTAGCTATGGCACCCAGTGCAGTGTTAGTCTTCCAATTCTTGGGATTTTCCCTGTATATTCCCACTGGAGCCTCATCACCTATAACGAAGATTCTAATGTCGCGATCCGGTTTATTTACGTACTCCTGGATGTAAAAGATCGTCTTATACTGAAGCGTTGTGAACTCCTGATATTCAATTAAACTACGCAAGGTATCCTCGTCTTGCGCTCTAGCTACCATCCTTCCCCAACTTCCCTCAATAGGCTTTATGACCACAGGATAGCCTAGTTTTCCAGCTATTTCCAGTGCCCTCTCCCTCGAGAACGCTATTGCTGTTCTCGGAACTGCCACACCCCTGCTTCTTAGTAGAAATGTCGTGAGGAGTTTGTTCTCGCACCTATTAAGAGTCAGGGAATCATTAAATACCTTAAACCCATAGGTCTCAAACAGCATAGACGTTGCTGAAGCCCTGCTATGGCTAGTGTTTCTTTGAATGACTGCCTCCATATCCTGATAACCGGCATCTTCGCTTGACAAAAAAGTCAGGTCCTTGGTAAAAAGTGGTATTACCTTATTACCAGCTTTCTTTGCTTCATCTATTAAATTTCTCTCTTCCCACCTAAGGAGATCGTAGGAAACTCCTAGTATCACTCTCCCCAGTCCTCTCCTATTTGTTCCGCTAACCTCAAGGATAATCTTCCGTGATCGCTGTATACCTCAAGCTGTGCGCCACAATCATGCTCTACTATCTCCCCAGGTAAGGCATTGTCGTCTACCTGGACCTCTCCTCCACAGACAGGACATTTTAGCGAAACCATTGCAGATCGAATCATCATCTGTAGTTCAGTGTTCAAAAGCTTTTATGAAAATAAATAGTTCGAACTTAGAACCAAGTCCTAAGGATTATAGTACTATTGGTCCCCATAACACCCTGTATACTCCTTATTTCATCTATTGTCCTGTTGATAGATGAGATGTTTATTCCCCGTACAATAACAATTATATCATAATCTCCTGTGGTCTCGTATACGGTTTCTACGCCCGGTGTCTTTGCTATTTTTTTAGAAATCTCAGGCGTAGGTATTTGCGGAGTCGACTTTACCATAACTATTGCTTTTACTTCGTTCTCTAGCTCGTAATCTATGGTAAACCTCTTTATGACACCCAATTTTGTCAATTTCTCGATCCTTTTCCTGATTGCAGCTTCGCTCACCTTCAGGTCCTTAGCGATCATAGTGTATGGAGTGCGTGCGTTCTTCTTCAGAACTTCCAGTATTTTTATGTCTTTAGCATCTATTTTCTCGCTCATGAGATCTCAGTCCCCCTTCCTGCCAAAGCGGAATTTATTGCATCAGGAACTAAGCCCGAGCCTATTATTACCTTACTAACTCCCGACTCCACACTCTCGGCAGCCATGAGAACTTTCCTGTTCATCCCAGGTCCAATCTTTGTGGCTAGCTCCTTTGCCTCCTCCTTACTAAGTTTCTTCACAACGGCGTTGTTCAGAAGCACACCATCCACATCTGACAGGAGCAGAAGGGCCTCGGCTTTGACAGCCCTAGCCACGTTAAAGGCCATTTGATCACCGTCTACGTTCAAAGGAGTACTCTCCTCTGTATCTAGAGCTATCGGTGAAATCACTATTACATCAGCTAAAGACGTTAAGGAAGATATAAGCTGAGAATTAACTGAAACTATTTTCCCAGTGTAGCCACCGTCTATTATCCTCTTCTTTCCTCTTTCGTCTAAGATCATAATCCTTTTCTTTCTTGTCCCAATAATAGACCCACCGTCTACTCCAGTAATACCAATTGCTGTCTTCCCCTTGCTAATCAGTTGCGTGACAATGTTCTTGTTGATCAAGCCCATGGTCATAACGTAAATGTCTAACTCTTCCTTACTAGTATATCTACTCCTTATGCCCTCAGGTGATGTAACAAATGTGGGCTCCATGCCCATGCGCTTTGTATACTCGCTGACAATATCTCCACCTCCATGGACTAGTATCAATTTTCCCGGGTATCTTAGAACGCTCTCTATAACGTTCTGGAGGGCGTTCTTAACCACCCTCCCTCCTATCTTCACCACAATCATGGCTACGCAGGCCTCAGAGGTGGTAATTTAAGACCTTCATCTTCGCTGAATCCTCTTGATATATTGAAACTCTGTACAGCTTGGCCAGCTGCCCCTTTCATAAGATTATCTATTGCAGAAAACATGGTGAGTCTCCTCACCCTCTTCTCATTGGCAAATCCAATATCTGCAAAATTACTACCAATTATATACTTGGGATCAGGATAGGGATGAATCCCTCCTCTTATAATTCTTACGAATTTCTTTCCTCTGTAAAATTCAGCAATTTTCTTCCAAATATCCATGTCATCCATGTCCGTCTCTGTCCACATGTGGACAGAGGCCATGGCTCCCCTGACACTACTTATTGCGTGAGGAATAATGCTAACCTCCACCTGTTTGTTTGCTAGTAAGGAAAGTTCCTGCTCGGCCTCCGCTGCATGTCTATGTCCATCTGCCTCATAGGGCCTAATAGCATTCTGTCTCTCGGGATGATGACTTCCCTCAGAGGGCTTAGCACCACCCTCACTGCTCGACACCTTTACGTCACTAACGAACCTCATCTGCCCCACGAAGCCCCACTTCACTGCTGGAGCTAACGCTAAGATCGTTGCTGTGGCGTTACAACCTGGTGAGGCTATAAGCTTGGCTCCCCTTAGTTCTTCAGCGTGTAGCTCTGGGAGACCGTAAACGGCTTTCTGTAAAAGGTCAGGGTAAGGGTGTTCAATTCCGTACCAGTACTTATATACTTCAGGGTTCTTTAATCTGAAGTCTGCACTGAGGTCGACAACTTGCAGTCCAATCTCAAGCAATTTCGGAACATAATTGAGCGAAACACCGTGCGGTAAACCTAGGAACACCACGTCTGCCTTTTCTCCTATCTTATCAATTGAAAAATTTGTAAAATTCATTGTATAAAATCCCTTAAGATTTGGATGAATCAAAGAGATTGGCTTGCCTGCATATTCCCTAGACGTCACCATTGTAACTTCTACTTGTGGATGTACTGCTAACAGTCTAAGGAGTTCTCCACCAGTGTAACCCGAACCTCCGATTATTGCAGTTCGTATCATCTGCAATCTTAACCAACACCTTGCTTATAAATAATACTGTGGGTTTATTAGTAGATGTGGAGACTAATACAGACGAACTTAGGAAGTTCCTAGAGGGTAAGATCTCTTCATTGAAAAAGGAGTTAGAGTTCTATGAATATCTCCTGAGCGTGATAGAGTCTGGGTACGTCCCCTCCAGAGGCGGTAAGGTGAGCCTTGATTATATAAAAAACAGAAAGGGCGAGATAATTGGCGAGATATACTTTTCTCCGCCGTCAATGAAAATACTTGTTAAAAAGAAGTTGAGCTTGCCCAAGAGCTACATGAATGCCATGAGTAAGATTCTAGAGGACACAAAGTCGACGGACAAGATAGAGTATAACATCGTGTTAGACAAGGAGGATATAAAGGAAATCTCTATCTCGGGTGTTAAGGACGAGTTACTGTATAACAAGATTAAGGCAGGATTGCAGTCAATTCTGGAAAGAGCTTCCAGTTAACGGTTTGTGGGCCACAAGGATTGGCCTTGGATCTCCCAGGAATCTGACCAACATCTCCCCTCTACCTAGGAATGTCAATCTATTCTCAACTTCACCATCCAGAATATTGGAATACCTCTTAACCACATCCTTCCAGAAATTCTTATCCCCATTATTCATGAAGCAAAGGGTACCTATGTTATCCATGAATATGTCCGCGTTTTGTCCAAGATCCTGAATGTTCTGAGTAGCCATCAACAAGGATATACCATGACCCCTGCCTCTCTTTATTAGATCACCTATTATTCCATATTCATCATCGTCCTTAAGGATTGTCCACGCCTCATCCACCACTAAACCTACCCTAAGACCAACATCTGCATCGGAGGAGTAGTAAGCATAAAGCATTGATATAAAGGAGTATATGACAAATCTCCTCAGAGTCTCATCCTTTAATTGAGTTAAGTCCACCACGTTTATTCCATGTGTCACACCGTCCAAGATAAACGGACCGTCAGAGTCAAAGGAGTCCACTAGTTCCAAGGATCTTCTTATGGAGTATCTATCCCCTATTTCCTCGTCCCTTAGTACGGTTCTCCACTCAGGCCTCCCATGGGTTTCCTTTAGATGCCTATTCAACACATTGAAAAGTATTGCCCTCTCTTCGCGATTTAGCTTAAATGAAACTCCTACTATTTTTTCTATAAACAATGGTTTTATTGACGGGGCCACGTAGGGAAAGTCCAGTAACTTCAGTGAATAGAAAAGAGGATTCAGAACCTTGAAGTTGAAGCCATATCTCCTCAACCTCGTCCTAATATCTCCCTTTACGTCAAAAAATACAACTGGAACTGAATATTGTAGGGACATTAGGCTCCCGAGCCAAATTAGTAACTCAGTTTTTCCAGATCCAGTTGGACCTATTATCATGATGTGAGGGTTCTCGGACTTTTCCACGTTCCAGAATACCGGAACTTGCCTTTCCATATCCTTTCCCAGATATATTCCGTCTCCCCACTTCTCGACTGCCGGCATTTTCTCCAGGGAGAATGGAGTTAGAAACGGTATTTGTGAAGGCAATCCCTCTTTCCTAAACCTAGTAAGGTTAAGAGATAGGATATCCTCTATCTCCTTGACTGTGGCGAACCTCGATTTGATATTGAGGCTCTCTAAACCCCTTATGAGAACCTCACCGAGACTTCTCGCCTCTTGCTTATCCTTTCCATGGACTAACAGAACTACCTGATACGAGAAAGGTTTCTCTCCTTGCTCCAACCTATCTAAAATACTCTGAAGAAGTTCCATCTCCTTCTTTGCCTTGGCATTAGATGGGTCATTTTCTATTATTATTCTGAGATTTTGTAATTTATTAAGTAGTCTTTCGGTATATATTCTCTGATCGATATATTTTTTCCTGAAAATAATATCCACATGTTCCCCTATATTGGTTATTTTATGAAAGGCATTTATCGAGGCCCTTAATGATGAGTCCGAAAGATCCCTATAATCATAGGGGATATCGTCTACGATGACAACCCCAATAGCAGAAATACCTCGAATAATCAACCCCTTTTCTATCGAATGCGCTATTCCATCTCCTCTCTTTATTGGAAAACTAACATTTACAGGAATCTTTATTGAGCCAGTATATAGCATTAGAACCAATAATATACCAGATAGGGAGAGGAGAAGAGGGTTCCTAAATACTAATGCCAAGATTATTGGAAGCAAGAGAATTATGTATGGCGTATATCTGTCAAATGTTTCCATCCAGCTTCAGTCGACCTGAAATATAAAATGAGAGGAGTGATCAACGAAACTATTCCGAGTAGAAACAACATGTAGAAGGTTGGTAATATCAACTGGGATATTTTAAATCAAGAATACGGTCGAATGATAATCTTGATATGAGTACAATTAGGGTGATCTTTGGAACCAATGGAGATCAAGGAGTAATTCCGGTCATATATGAATTGATCAGATCGTATCGGATTGGGAACATAGAAGTAGAAGCAAGTATGGATTTGCTCTATGACCTCGTGAACCCCACGATTGAATTTAATGGAATTAGAATAACACTGGATTACTTTACTGATGACGAGATAAGAGATCAGATAATGAAATTGATAAGAGGAGAAATTTATTCGCAAAGGTCTCCAAAGTCACCTGTTATAAGAGACGATAAGGTAATTAGTGACGGTGTCTTTGCATCTTAAACTTTATTGAAGAAACTCAATACGGATACCTGTGAGCCTGGTTATTGGTGCAGGAATAACAGGGTTAGTCCTAGCTAAACGTGAAGGAGCTACGATCATTGAGGAGCAGGCGAATTATGGGGGATTATATGGAGCGGAGGAAATGGACAATGTTAAGATACCGGCCTTGCCACCCCTAGTGGGCAGAGAGAAGGAAATACTTGAGATATATCCTGATGCAGATCTCGCCGAAATCGATCTCTCCTTAAGGATCGTGGATGAGGTACATTTAAGGTCAAAAGTATGTCCCGTTTGCGAAACACTTCCTAGCTGGATAATACCTCCTAGAAAATCTCTGTTTATCAGAAATCTTCCAGAAATATTGAGTTATTTAGCCAGCAAGGTAAAGATAGTGAGAGGTTATCCGGTGAGGATAACCAACGGGACCTTGTTCACTAACAGGGGAATTTATGACTTTAGAATTCTTCTAAACACCGGGTCCAGACAGAGACTTAATAGAAGCCTTGGACTGAACGAGAGGATAGACGCAATAGGCTGTCTTATCCTGGAGGTACTCCTTGACAGGAAGATTGGAGATTGGGACGCCTACGTCAATGGAAAATCGGGTATAGCTTTCTCCCACATCATAGGCTTTCCCGATAATGAACGACTATATTACATTTACAGTTTCTATCACAAGGGTAAACTGCCTGATGTGGACAGGATAATCCTTGATCTCAAAAGAACGAGATTCATTGAATCTAGAGAGAACGTCTTGTCCTTAAGGGCTAGATACATCAATGAGTGTCTTCTATATGGCGAGAAAGAGAGACAGAGACCAGCCTTTCTGAGAGAATGCGGGAGATTGGGAGCCTGGGAGAACATGGACCTTAACGAGGCAATACGTTCAGCCCTTGAGTGCTAAATGTTTCTGACAGTTCCAGGGTATATTGTGAGGCCAGCTTCGGATCAGCTCCATTGAGCCTTAACGTGAAATAGGAACTCAAGAGAAAATCACCGTTCCCCACTTCATAACTTCCCACGACCTTTGGCTTTAGCTTTAGTTCTTCGTTCTTAGTATATAGTTGGAAACCGTTGCTCCCGTTCGAGATGATTATCTCTTGATATCCCATTTCATGAAGGTCATCAATTGATAAACCACTGGCTAAAAGTTCATCTCTATTTGCGTGAAACACTGAGAGCTCAGACTTAACCCTTACGTTAAACTTGTTGGTATAGGAAATTTCTTGACCTTCAACACAATTTCTTATGAAACCCTGTATATCCACAGCTATTGCCTTAAATTCGAAAATTGAAGAGGATATCTCTCCACATACTGGGTTAAGCAGAATCCCATCCCACGAAGACAATTTTTCAAGATGTAATGGGATTTTACCGTGAGAAAATTTCAGTGTTAGTCTCCTAGTATTTCCGTTAAAGACCAGTAGGAACCTCATTGTTCGCTCAAATATTATTTTTTCAATTATTTTTAGATATGATGGAATATCATAATTAAAGTCCTTTCCCACTGAGACGTAGCCTCCAGCTACGCCATCTGCCATGGTTACTCCGAGGCCCGAGTACACGGGAGCTCCTCCCGGTCTTTCCAGCAACTGTTGGCCATTTACAATTTCATCTATTGTCATTGCCCCAACTATAGCCACCTTACTCCTCGTCCTCATCCTCCTCTCCGCCCTCTTCCTCAACCTCAACCTCTTTATGTTTCTTCTTATTCCATAACTCGTACCTATGAGCCAACAAATGATTGAGTAAATCCTGTTGGTTGAAGAAATATGAACCCGATGTTGGTATCCCTCCCTTCAAGCATTCCGGTCCGCATCTTGGACATAAGTATAGCTTAGTTTCTTGGTCATAACACACTGTTTCCTGTCTTCCGTTAACTGTAATCTTTATTAATTCCCATCTAGATGCCCATCTACTAGACATTAACAATCTATCTTTTTGTTAGGAGTTAAAAAGTAAACACGACTATACTTTCAGGGTCTAGAGATAGAATGTTTCATTGACTCAACTATTGGTAGTTTGAACCAGAGGCCTCAGGGAGCTATAAGTAAGATGCGGAATAAGCTGGCATATCTTAATCCTTAAGATTCAATCCGGTTGAGTTAGCCAGCTGTTGTGTTGTTCCCTTAATTTTGGATTTCCCTGGAATCATCCTCACTATTTCATCCTTCAGAGCCTTAACCCCATCCACACCCAGTTCCCTAGCGAATATCCTGCTGATTCTATCTCCTAGTTTTTCTGGATCAGAATCTCCTGGAGTTATGGTGACAAATACCTTACATCTTTTGGAAATAGCCTCAAATGAACCCACCTCAATCCTGTAATCGCTTTCCACGTTTACCCCAATTGTCAACTCCAGTTTCACGTTCTTAATGTAATTCTTTTTCCCATAGATCATGAAGGATCCCTTGGGCAGATATTCGCCTGAGGGTGGCGACTTTGAGACCTGCTCTCCGTAAACCCAAAACACATCTATGCTAGCTAGCCCCACTTTCCACGCTTTGGAGTAACAACCTGCCAACACTGCAGCGTCCATTAGATCCTGCTCTCCTATACCAACTGGATTCTTAATCACAGTGGCTGGTGCCCCCTGGATATCTGCATGCATAAAGATATCCCTATCCTCTAGCATTTTCCTCACAATACTCTCATTCTGGTCAATATCCCTCCCAGCTATCACAATGAAACCGTTGGATGTGATGGTCCAATGATACTTTTCATACCACTCCTTCTTTCTTACCAGAATCTTGCTTCCTTCAATGATCTCCTTAGACTTAGCCTTAATTTCCTGTTTTTTCTTTTCCAACTCCTCGATTGTCTCCCTTGTCCTCCTTATCTTTGCATCTAATTCCTTGGCCTTTTCAAAATATTGAGATGCATTTTTAGAAGCTGAAATCTTGGGATCTATTTCTATCTTTAACCCTTCAATCTCTATTTCCTTCACACCCTCCTTAATCTTTTCCTCAACCTCTAGATAATTATTCATTATTGCCTTACCTTTCTTCCTTAAAGTCTCAGCTTCCTCCTCCATCTTAGTCAAAGTCTCCTTGAGCTTGGAGATGGTGGCCTCAAGTTTCTTCTCTTCTCCCTCATCAACCAGTTTCTCAAGCTCCGCTTTTTCCAACGAGGTGAAATAGTTATCCAAGGCCTCATTATAACTGGGTAACTCAGTACATCCTGGGAAGCGAACTGGCCATACTGTTCTCTCTAAATCCACGCAAGGCTGAATTACACCACGTTGTATATCTTGCATGACTTTTCCTAGCTTTTTCTTAGCATCCTCCACTTCATCTAGATTATTTGCATTTATTGAGAGAATATTAAGAAATTCCTGTGGAACTCCTAGAACCCTAGAAAGGGCGCCCTTCTTTAGATAGCTTTCTATCTCGGTAGGTTTTAGCTCTGTTGGAGATGGAGGTAGAACGTAGAGCTCTCCAGGCTTCAGTGTTCTGTCCTTGAACTCCCTATATTCCAGTGCAAACTTGATCCTGTTATCGTTATCAGTCACGATTAACGTACCCTTTGGAAGAAGCTCTATGTAGACAATTCTGTCCTTTAGTTTCATTCTTAAAATCCTTTCTCCATTAACGACGTCAACGTCTTCTATCAGTTCACCCCTTATTAACTCACGTAGCATCTTTGCCTTCGAATCAAGCAGTCTCTCATGGTTAAACTTTGTAAAGTGTACCCTTTTACCGGGCTGGATCACAAGCTGAGAATCGCCGTTATGGCAATGAATAACGAAGATGTACAGATGCGGTAAATTAGTAGCAAAAATGTTATCTATTCTACAACCGACCAACCTCTCCCTATTCTCAGCTAACCAGGCCACTAGATCAATATAGCTCATTGAAAGTTTTCTTGATAACTTTATAGACATCGTTCCGTAGGCTATATTGTGGAGCCCGAGGATAAATTATTAGTTTTTAGAGGGATTCTAGGTGGGGTTGCAGGCCTAATCTCAGCCTTTACCCAGAGCTTTCTGTACTCGTTATTAATAGTGATAGCTATCTATCTCATCTCATTACCCGTGGCTAAGTTTGTCCTTAATATGGAACTGGGAAGGACTGCCTACACGAAGGGAATTATAACATTGATTGTTGCATGGTTTTTAATATTGATTATTGCATACAACAGCCTAGTTTAAGTTCCATGGCATATCAGAAGTTTATAGTTGACGCCATGTTGGGAAAACTGGGCCGCTGGCTCAGGATTTTGGGTTACGATACTCTATATTTCAAGGATATGGAGGACTGGAAAATACTGAAAATAGCCAAGAATGAGAACAGAATTATACTAACCAGAGATAGGGGTCTCTGTAACAGGGCCAAGAAAAACTCCATTGAGTGTTTCCTTGTCTTGCCTGATGAGGAAATAGAGAAGACGTTAGCTCTTCTATCACATAAGTTCGGGCTATTACTGGACATCAATCCGGATGCATCAAGATGTTCAGAATGTAACGGAATACTGGAAAAAAAGGATAAAAACCTTTGGGTTTGTACGAAATGCAAAAAGGAGTACTGGAAAGGTAGACATTGGGACACGATCACTGAGATTCTTATTAAGGCGAGATCACTGAAGGATTCATATGAATCTACTAAGCATAGAGGACATAGACCTGCAAGTAGGGAAGAATCTGGTGAAAATAGCTAGATCCTCGATTGAGAGAAGATTGAGAGGTAAGGGTGAAAGTCCCAAGTTTGAAGACCCGGTTCTAGATAAATACGGGATGGCATTTGTTACACTCGAGTCTGATCTAGGGGGAAAATATGAACTTAGGGGTTGCATTGGTTACATAGAGGCTGTGGCTCCCATCAAGGAGATCGTCTCTAAAGCAGCGCTAGCAGCGGCATTTTCTGATCCTAGATTCCCACCAGTTAGGCCCGAAGAACTAGATCAACTGGTAATAGAAGTGACCATACTGACCAAACCTGAAAATATCGAGGTCGATGATAGGAGAAAATTACCTTCCATGATAGAGGTGGGTAAGGATGGCCTAATTGTCGAGAAAGGTATCATGTACTCAGGTTTACTCCTTCCGCAGGTTCCTGTGGAATACTGCTGGGACGCTGAAACATTTCTCGCGGAGACCTGCATAAAGGCTGGACTTCTACCAGATTGTTGGCTGGAGAACTCAGTTAAAATTAAAAAATTTCAAGGTATTATTATTAGAGAGGAATCACCAAACGGAAATGTTACAATAATGAGGCCATCAGACATTAAATGTAAACTACCCTTAACTCTCAATGAGTAACTTTCCTTCCGAAATTTACTTTAATCTATACTAGTACTCCTCAATTTCTAACCTTTATGATAAACTTTTATTTCCCCAGAATCTAGGTATAAAGAGTGATAAAGATGGAGGAAGAATATGCTGAGTTATTCACAGAGGAAGTGAAGAATGCCCTTGTGGACGCTTTAAGGGACATGAAGGGGGAAGTTGAGGCTCATGTATTTATAGACTCGAGTAATCCCAATTGCCAGTATTGTGGTGTTACGGAGAAGTTTATGGAATTCGTGAGACAAGCCTCACCAAAAGGTCAAGACGGAGATTACTTGCTTAAGGTAAAGGTACACGATCTAGCGAAGGATAAGGAGTCATTTAAAAAATATGAGGTATCTAGGGTTCCCACAGTCGCCTTCCTCGAGGGCAAGATAAGGTGGACAGGTGCGCCACTTGGGGAGGAAATAAGGGCACTAGTGGAGACAATAGTCAGATTATCTCAAGGCGAAAGCGGTTTAAGTCCTGAGACTGTGAACGCAATAAGGGAGAAACTAAACGGAAAGGTAAAGGTTGAGGTAATGGTTACTCCCTCTTGTCCATACTGCCCATATGCCGCCCTTCTAGCTCACATGGTAGCATACGAAGCTTGCAAGGCAGAAAAGTGCAACGTAATATCTGATGTGGTTGAGTCCTACGAGAATCCCGACATAGCAGAGAAGTATCAGGTTATGTCAGTTCCGACGGTTGCCGTGAATGAATCCGTGGAATTCATAGGAGTTCCGCAAGAGGAAAACTTCTTGAATACTCTCCTAGAAAAGCAAATGTAGTATTACTTTTTACAATCAAATTTTTATGTATCGATAAGCGAGATATTTCTTGGATGAGAAGTCTAATTATAAAATTATCAGACGAGGAGTACAAGAGACTGGAGGATGAGGCCAGGAACAACGGATTCGTGCTACTTTCAGAGTACGTAAAATACAAGCTTCTTGGTAGCCCACCGGCTACAAGACCTCAGGATTCTAAGGTCATGGATGACGTAGTGAACCCACTTACAGTGGAATTGCTAAACGTGAAGAAGAAGCTTGGGGAGTTGGCTGAGAGAGTTGAAACAATTGAGACAACCCTTTCCACCAAACCTGGAACTCAACCCCAGGAGGTCAAGAAAGAGAGGAGAGATGAGACTAGGGAGGGGAAAAAGATGCCTCAACAGGAGAAAAGAAGTGCCATGGACTATCTGAGGGAACAGGGAGTCATGTACGAGAGTAAGTTATCTAACATCAAGAACCTCGACGCGTTTTTTGATAGGCTCGAGTCTCAGGGAGCCAAGATAATTTGGACTGCCGAAGAAAGGATAGCAGTAGACCCCACATTCTTTCAGAATTTTATCACAAAACTAACTCAAATTCATACACCGGACGAGACAGAGGCTCAAAAATATCTTTCTAAACAGGAACATGAGTTATTCCAAAAGCTCAGGAAGACTGGAAGTATATACTTTGATAACCAAGATAAATATTGGAAGCTCACTTCGTGAACTTTGGTATAGTAACTCCCCTTTGTCCTTGATATTTTCCCTTATATGGGTTCTCTACGGGCGTAAGAGTCTTCGCGAAGATCAGATGAAGGAATCTGGTACCCCTTCTAATTTTGACAGGAAATCCTGACCCCATGACCTCTATCGTGAGTTGGCCCTCAAATCCGGCATCCACGATCGTAGGGGGAACTAGAAGGCCTAACCTGGCAAAACTGGACCTCATGTTGACGAAAGCCATTATATCCTGCGGGAGTCTAAGATATTCCTCCGTTACCATTAACACATGCTCATTGGGCCAAATCACGAACTCATTCCCCCTTTCCCTAACGAAGAAGTCGTCAGGGTTCATTCCTTCTTCGAAAGGCCTATCCACATTCTTAAACCTAGCAATCTCACCACCAACTCTCATGTCTATACCGTTCTCCCTAACGCTATCTTCCGTTAATGGGTCCACAAGTATCCACTTCTTTTCCAAGTAGTATTTGAGATCCCTATCCCCTAGAATCATTTACCTTTAGTATTCTCACGTTACATTCATAAGATAGAGGGCTCAACTCTTATCAGAGTAACTCTGATACTTCATCGTTCAGCTCTAAGTGATCATCACCAATCCTATTTAAGTTACAACCTACAAATAATCATATATGAAGTTTAAGCTTATCGCAGAGTATTTCGACAGACTTGAGAAAATATCCTCTAGAATACAGCTAACATCTCTTCTTTCGGACCTCTTTAAGAACACTGAAAGGGAAGTGATAGATAAGGTAGTGTACCTTATCCAGGGAAGGCTCTGGCCAGACTTTACAGGAATGCCTGAGATAGGAATGGGAGAGAAATTTCTGATTAAGGCAATAGCAATGGCCTATGGAAATAAGGAAGAGGAAGTTGAAAAACTATACAAGAATATAGGTGATCTAGGTGAAGTTGCCTATTCCTTGAGGAGTAAGGTAAAGGGCGTGAGCATTCTCTCATTCGTCGGAGGAAATCAGGAGGCCGGAGAACTTGACGTGATGGAGGTATATAACGAGCTAGTAAAGATAGCCACTAGCACTGGGGAGGGAAGCAGGGACATTAAGATAAGGATTTTCGCTGGTCTGATAAAGAAGGCAACCCCCATAGAGGCCAAGTATCTCGTCAGATTTGTTGAGGGGAGGCTAAGGCTAGGGATAGGAGATGCGACGGTACTGGATGCGTTGGCCATAACCTTTGGTGGATCTGCAGACTATAGGCCAATAGTCGAAAGGGCATACAACTTAAGGGCTGACCTTGGCGATATAGCCAGAGTAATAGCTACTGAGGGAATAGAGAAACTGAAGAATATTTCCCCAACCCCTGGGATTCCAATCAGACCAATGTTGGCTGAAAGGTTGCCCGATCCAGAGGAGATAATGGAGAAAATGAACGGAAAGGCGCTAGTGGACTACAAATATGATGGTGAGAGGGCTCAGATTCATAGAAAGGGAGATAAGGTCACCATTTTCTCTAGACGAATGGAAAATATAACTGACCAGTACATTGATGTAACAGAGTACGTGAAACAATTCGTTAAGGGTGACAACTTCATTGTGGAGGGTGAGATTGTACCTGTTGATCCAGAGAGCGGTGAAATGAGACCCTTCCAAGAGCTTATGCATAGGAGAAGGAAAAATAACATAGCGGAAGCCATAAAGGAATATCCGGTCAACCTATTCCTCTTTGATCTAATGTTCTTTGAGGGAGAGGATTACACCACGAAGCCTCTCCCAGAGAGGAGGGCCAAACTTGAGGAGATTCTTGCAAGTAACGACAAGGTTCATATCGCGTCACATATAATTGCTGATAGAGTGGATAAGCTAAGGGAGTACTTCTATCAAGCAATATCTGAGGGTGCAGAGGGAGTTATGGTTAAGTCGATTGGACCAGACTCCATATACCAGGCAGGGTCCAGAGGGTGGCTATGGATAAAGTTAAAGAGGGATTACCAGAGCGAAATGGCTGATACGGTAGATCTAGTGGTAGTTGGTGCCTTTTACGGTAAGGGTAAAAGGGGAGGTAAGTTTAGCTCCTTGCTTATGGCAGCTTACAACCCAGAGAAGGATGTGTTTGAGACGGTTTGTAAGGTTGCCTCTGGTTTCAGTGACCAGGAACTAGATGAGATGCAGAAGAAGATAAACGAACTCAAGAGGGAGCAGAAGCATCCAAGGGTTGTATCCGACATGATCCCTGATGTCTGGGTATCGCCAACCCTAGTAGCTGAGGTGATAGGTGCCGAAATCACGATTTCTCCCTTGCATACCTGTTGCAGAGGCGAAAAAGGAGGACTATCCATACGTTTCCCAAGATTTATCAGATGGAGGGATGACAAAAGTCCAGAGGATGCTACCACTAACCAGGAGATAATGGAGATGTACTCGAAACAGCTCAAGAAAATAGAGGAAAAACCTGTAGATGAAAATATCTAGAGTAAAGACCTATTACCTATGAATGAACGTCAGGATAGAGAGGAACGGCGCAATACTAATTGGCGAGAACTTTACAGTTGACGGTCATTGGAAAAGGAACTTCAGGATAGTTACACATTTCCACTCAGATCACACATTACAGCTTTCCAGCAGTGTCAAGGAGTGCTTAGGGGTCATAGCTACTCCACCCACTATGCAGGTTCTTGAGGTCCTCGGATATAAGATAGCCCGAAATAAGAGACTAGATTTGAATTACGGGGTTACGATCAACGTGGATGAAGAGAGACTAACTCTTCACCCCTCCGATCACGTGTTTGGATCGGCGCAAGTAGAAATTATCACCAACGAGGAAACCATAGCCTATACAGGGGATTTCAAAAATCCGGAAAAGGGGACCCCCATACTTAACCCTGACATACTAATTATAGAGTCCACTTACGGCAAACCGGAATTTACGAGAAAGTTTAAGGGAGAGGTTGAACAGCTGATGTCGGATTTCATAAATGACGCGGTAGTGAAAATGCCCGTAAGAATATACGGCTATCACGGAAAGTTACAGGAGGTAATGAGGGTGCTTAGGAAGAACGGTGTCATTGCCCCATTTATAGTTGACGGAAAGGTACGGGATATAACGCGGATCGCCATCTCCAACGGGATACAAATCGAGGACGTCTTCTCCAAGGAGGAAGCCGAGGCCCAGGGCATATTGAAGGACCGATGGTACATAGAGTTTCTCCACTTTAATCAATTCAAGCAAAGGGACTCTCTTCATGCAAACTTTCTACTTTCCGGATGGGAATTTGAGGTTCCCGTTAAGAGGATAGACAAGGTATCCACCAGTATAGCATTTAGTGATCATGCAGATTTTGAGGATTTAATATATTACGTGGACAACTCCAAGGCAAAACTAATAATTGCGGAGGGTGGAAGAAGGGGTTACTCAAAAGAACTTTCAAAACATATAAGAAATATTCTTAAAAGAAATTCCATAAGCCTCCCAGAATAACCAGCTTACTTTATCACCACTAGGATATCTCCCTTCTTTACTCCTTGACCTGCCTTAACTAATACCTTCTCCACTAGCCCGCTTATTGGTGCCGACACTATGGTCTCAGATTTCATGGCCTCAATCGATAGCAAGGGCTGTCCCTTATTCACCGCATCGCCTTCCTTAACCCTGACCTGAACTACTCTGCCCTGAAGCGGTGATAGCACTTCTCCCTCCTTACCTTTGATCATCTCGTCCAGTGTCTGTCCTTCCTGAGTGGGAAGCTCTGTAACTCTCTCTGCCCTGAATATCCTTGCATTGTCAAGAATTATCCATCCGTTGTCTATGAAGACCCTGTGCATCTCACCGTTAATCTTCAGGATTATTTCTCCTTCCCTTGTACCCTGACCGACATACTCTATCTCAAACTCGTTATTTTCCGTCTTTAGTCTGTCCTTGTTTTCCTTTTGATCGTGGGCCACAATGAAGGTATCTCCTGTATCCGCATGAACCCTATACAGTTTCATCCCCACATCACCCTAGGAGTGCTCTGCATCATGATACCGTAACTCTTCCATCCTGAGCCTGGTTTCGCCTGCTCCTGAGGAGCTGAAGCCTTCTTTCTAAGGAGTCCCCTGCTCTGAAGAACTGCGGCCACTGAAGCCATCATCTCCTCTTCGGCCTTCAGTTTCTTAACCATTGAGTCAATCTTCTGGGAAATATAGGCAGTACTGAACCTTCCTTCCTGAAAGTCGGGATCCCTCATGATGAGCTTGTATAGCGGTATAGTCGTTTTGACTCCGCCAATCTTGTAATCGTCTAGTGCCCTCATGGCAGTTTGTATTGCGTATTGCCTGTCTTCTCCATACACAATCAACTTCGATACTAGAGAGTCGTAGAAAGGAGGTACCCAGCTTCCCTCCGTTACACCGCTATCCATTCTCACTCCAGGACCCGTGGGCTCCCTGTAGTACGTAATGAAACCTGAGCTTCCGCTGAAATTATTTATTGGATCCTCGGCATTTATCCTGAACTCTATTGCTGCACCTCTCGCCCTCTTGTTGAGTTCCTCCTGCGTGAATGGCAAATGTTCTCCTGCAGCTAGCCTTATCTGTAGCTTTACCAGATCAATTCTGAATATTAACTCAGTAACTGGGTGTTCTACCTGAAGCCTTTTGTTCAGCTCAAGGAAGTAGAACTCCCTTGTGGCATCAGAGAAAACTGTCTCGAAAGTACCCAGGGTAAAGTAATTAATTAACTTCCCATATTTGTAGATAGGCTCGAACATTCGTGACCTTTCTTCCATTGTGATTGCTGGAGATGGTGCCTCCTCTATCAACTTCTGGTTTCTTCTCTGAATAGTACATTCCCTCTCCCAAGCAACGACATAGTTGCCATACTTATCGCCAATTAACTGAAACTCAATGTGCCTGGGGTTTACGGCGGCTTTTTCTATGTATAGATCAGATCGTCCGAAGGCTTGTGTAGCTAACCTCTTGTTTCTTTCCCATGCGTCAATGAGCTGGTCAGGTGTATCTATCTTTGTTATACCTACTCCACCACCCCCGCTAGCGGCCTTAACCATGATGGGGTATCCTATCTTCTCAGCCAACTTGAGAGCCTCATCAATGGATTCTACGGGGCCATCTGAGCCAGGGGCAATGGGGACACCAGATAACTGGGCTATCCTTTTCCCATCCAGCTTATCCTTTATCTTTCTCATGACCTCAGCAGAGGGACCTATGTAAGTCATTCCTGCCTTTTCAACTGCCTCCACGAAGTCAGCATTCTCCGACAAGAATCCATATCCAGGATGAACAGCGTCAGCGTGAGCCTTCTCCGCTGCGTCAATGATGTGGGGTATGTTGAGGTAACTTTCCAAGGCCGGCGAGGGTCCAATATAATAAGCTTCATCGGCATACTTAACGTGGACTGCGTACTTGTCAGCCTCAGAGTAAACAGCTATTGCTGTCATTCCCATTTCCTTTATTGCCTTCATTACCCTTACTGCAATTTCTCCCCTGTTTGCAACCAAAACTCTACTAAAGGGTGGCATAAGAATCACATAAATATAACTCGAATAGTTTAAAAAGTTTTTATCTATCAGTTTTTCTTATGAAGTTTTATATTATACTATGTACTTCGCTCAGGTAAAGCACGTTACTCCTGGGAAACTCGATCGAAAGTATCCCCTTTAGAAAGTCCTTTAATTCCTGCCCCGATATAGTTAGTTCCCTCCTGTTATAACCGTTTTCTATTATCTTATATTTATCGTTACTTACTAGATAAATTTCTATAAACCTGTCCCTCTTATAGCTTTCTACCCTTACACCATCTCCAATTTTAAGCCTCCTACAAGTCGAGAAGATTACCTTCTGTGCCGATCTAGCAGAAATAATCATGTGAAGATAACATTAAACCCCTCACTAAAAGCTGTTATGGGAGAAAAGGTTTCAGAATTTCCAGCGCTAATCACTAATCATACGACCCTCTTCTCATCACTGATTATGCATTGTGAGGAAACCAGCTATAAAATATGCCGGGGCTTTGCTATATCGGTAGTATGGGTGTTTTTGGATCCTGACATCCCCAGGAAAGATTTAAATGAGCCACAGTTGTTATTAGTCTCGGTAGGGTAAAACAGCGGCGTAGGCCAGCCTGGTAGGCCGCAGGGCTCATATATGGGTGTAAAACCCGTTGAGAAACCCTGAGGTCCCTGGTTCAAGTCCAGGCGCCGCTACTTCCCCTACCTCCATTTCTGAGATTAGGTTGCTAGGGGAATTGATAACTGCGTAATCAAGACTATGAAGGAATAGCTTGATAACTAAAAAGAAAACTTAACTGAATTTAGAGAGGAGCTGCCATTAAGTAGGCATCCTCTCCATCAGCGTAATAATGCTTTAATAGCTTGACTTTCTTGTATCCAAGTTTCTCATATAATGATATTGCAGGGTAATTACTTACCCTAACCTCTAGATATACTTCCTCGGCCCCATAGACCTGTTTCATCTTCTCCATGGAGGAGGTAAGCAATTGCTTACCTATTCCCTTCCTTCTGTAACCCTCGAGCACGGCAATCGAGACTACATGTCCCTTCCTCACCAGGGGAATGAAGGACTTCAGGTTGCTAAATCCCGTCTCTATCCTGGGCATGATGTAACCTACAACCTCCCCATCTACTGTTGCCACAAAGAAAGCCTCTCCCCAATCCCTCACATGTTCAACGAAGAAATAGTAGGGATAATTCTCAGGTAGCGTGAGTCTGTTAATCTTTATAATAGCATCTATATCATCTGCCCGCACAGTCCTAATGGTGTACCCTCTCTTCTCTTCTACCGATTCGACCATGCTATAATGCTTTATAACGGTAGAATATATACATGCGTGAAGATAACTGATGCACCCTTCTAAGAAAATTGTAGGAACTGTCAGTAAAGAGCTTCTTGGAAAGTCTATCCTTCTTGGAGTCACGGGGAGCATTTCTCTATACAGGTCACTAGATCTGGCAAGGGCACTGATGAGGAGAGGTGGCGACGTCAAGGTTATAATGAGCCAGGAGGCGGTTAAGCTAATATCGCCTGAGATGTTTAAATGGGCTACAGGCAACAACGTAATCTCACAGTTAACCGGGGATCTGGAACACGTGGAATTGGCAGAGGAGAATGATGGATTTTTGATTGCCCCGGCCACGGCTAATACAGTTGTGAAGCTCGCTGAGGGAGTAGCTGACTCTCCACTGGTATCTACTGCCCTAAATTTCATGGGCTCCGGTAAGCCAGTGTGCATCGTTCCTGCAATGCATTTACCCATGTACCAATCTCCACAAGTGAAGAGGGCACTGGGAATGCTCAGGGAGATGTCGGTGAGGGTAATCGAGCCTGAAATAGTTAACGACCTAGCACATTACCCAGACGTGGAACTCATAACGTGGAGCTTCATTGTTCAGTTGTTGAGAGGAGAAGACCTTAAGGGAGCAAAAATGGTGATTACTGCAGGTCCCACGAGGGAGTACATGGATCCTGTAAGATATATCAGTAATCCCAGTAGCGGGACCATGGGAGTATCAATTGCCAATGAGGCATACTTCAGGGGGGCAGACGTCTATCTTGTTCACGGACCCTTGAGCTCCAGAGTGAAAAGTTTTGTACAAAAATCTGTAAGCGTTGAAACGACGGCTGAAATGAGAGATGCTGTTGTATCGCTGGTGGAAAGGGGATACAGGATAGTGATAATGGCAGCTGCTCCTGCCGACTTTAGGTTTAAGCAGACCAGGGAGAAGAAGATAGATAGTCACAGCGAAGTTCCCAAGGTTGAGCTGGAGAAGACTCCAAAGATTTCCCAGGAACTAAAGGGAAAGGCTTTTCTGGTAGGGTTCTCCGCTGAGACGGCGGACAATGACGAAGAGTTGATAGAGAAGGCCAAGGCCAAGAAGGAGAAGCATGGATTCGACATCATTATAGCCAATAACGTTGCGAGAAAGGACATCGGATTCGCTTCAGAGTACAATGAGGTAATAATTGTAGGAAATAATTTCATTAAAAAGATAAATAAGGACTCCAAGAGTATCGTGGCTAGAAATATACTTGACGTAGTTAAGGAAGAGCTTAAAAACAGGGATTTGATATAGATCTCACGGGTCTATCGTGGCTCAGGTAGCTCAGCTCGGTTAGAGCGCTGGGCTGTGGACCCAGTGGTCCCGGGTTCAAATCCCGGCCTGAGCCCTGCCCTATTAGGCTCAGAATTGTGATCCGCCGTTTTGATATTACGAAAAAGATTGGAGCCAATCAGATCAGGCGTAAGCTCTCAGCCTTGAATTAACAATAACATTACCATTAGGTAATCCCGAAGTTCCCTAGTCATCAGGAAGTTATTTCTAACATGCTCCCTAGCGTCCTGACCTATCTTCTCCCTTATTTGCCTATTTCGCAGTAAGTAAATGAGATAATGTGTGGCCTCCTCGGGCGTATTCACTAGGAATCCCGTATAACCATGGATTATCTGTAAGGGAATTCCTCCCGTATTACCACCAATTACTGCTCTCCTTTTCCACATGGCCTCGCTTACGGTTAAACCGAAGCCTTCCTTAATCGATTTCTGCATTACGACGTCTGCTCCCCTTTGGAACGCATTAACCTCCAGATCACTGTCGGGGGGTAGCATTAAGAGATGAACATCTTTCACTCCTTCAGCTGCCTTTACCGTCTCCTGATATACCTGATCCCCTTCGGGGTCGTCAGATGCGGGGCTTCCCAAGTAGACCAATTGAGCATCTATGTGCTTCTTTAGCCCCTTAAAGGCAGATATTACTCCTATTGGATCCTTTGCCCGGTCAAATCTGCTAATCTGAGTCACCAGTGGCCTATCAGGATCAACCTCAAACTTCCTTAGGATCCTCTCGACAGTAAATCGTGATATCTCTCTGTTCTTAACGCTTAGGGGATCTATCGACGGCGGAATCACGTACTGTGGGATGGTAAGGTCCTCTCTTCCAAATACCGATGACGATATTATCATGGCGTCATACTGCTGAACATACTTACGAAGGAATTCCCAAACCTTTGGATATGGATTGGAAATATCAATATGACATCTCCATATCCACTTTCCCTTCTTTCTTACCTTGATTAATCCTGCAGGCTGAGGGTCGTGTATGAAGACCACATCGTAGTCCAGCGGAATTTCCGATGCATTAATATTTTGCCATTTCTCGTAAACTGCGAAAGTCTCATCATTTACATTTCCCGAACCGTTCTGTAGGGAATTATGAAATGACTTTGTTACGTTAAAGAACTCATTGTCCCCCCTTATGACCTTCCATTGAGTGTTTATCCCCAGTTCGTTCATCATAGGGACAAGTTTGCTCAAGATTTCAGCTACTCCACCACCCTTAGGTGTTGAATTAATATGAAGAACTGACAATCCCTTCAACTTCTCAGCTATTCTGTAGATTGCATCTAGCTCGTTTTCTCCTATTATTTCAGCGTATTTTTCTATCATGAGTAAATCACCCTCTCTATCAAAGAAAGTATGTCCTCTCTGAGAACCTCCTCATTAACATATGTTTGTGGATCTATTTTCGAAAGCCTGTCAGCTATCGTTGAGGCCTGGAACTCCTGTTCCAGCCAGGTAGAGAAGTCATTCCTGCTCGAGTATCCCATAACTCGCCTGAAGACAAAGTGATACACCACTGATCGCATAGTTATACTTGACACCACATCAATGAATTCGCCAATGCTCCACGCCCTCTTTCCTGTGTCATATATCACTGGTCTACAAGAAATAAAATGAAACGGCTTATTGGCTCTAGTCCTATTTTGAGAGGACTCTAGGATCTTGAGGATTTCATCTCTTACCTGCTCAACAGTTCTAGGCTCTGTTCCTTCTACATCTGAAACCTTGTAGGCCAGAGACTCGTCATGAAGCTCGTCCCTAATCCAGAACGCAAAGTCGTTATGTAAGTCGTAGGGTACCACATGGCTTGAAAAAATGGGATGGAATACGTGATAAAAAATCGAATATCCATCCACTTTTCGTATACTGTCCATAAGCTCCTCAATGGTGTAGGCCTTCCTACCCGCATATATTGGTGGATAATATGCTGCATAAAATTCAAACGGATTTCTAACTCTCTGATCTAGAAGACTGGAGACCATACATAATACTACCATTTTAGCTAATAAGGACTCATAAAGGAGAAAGTGATTGTCTAAATCCATACCTGATAAAAAGATATTTGATTGAGCTCATGTTTATTAAAGTGTAATAAATTTATAACGTCCATTTCCAAAATATTCCACGAACTGTCTCAACGAACCTAAACCGATTGATACTACCCTAGTACCCTGAAAGTCGACCTCCTTCTGTACCTCCGAATGGCCATGAAAAACCACACTAGGCCTGTAAGTTAGGATCTTTGCCCTTAAACTGAGGGAGCCCACGCTCACTCCATTAATGTAACCAGTACCTACTCCAAAGGGAGGTTCGTGAACTATTACATAGGGAGTTGAGAAATCGACCGATAAGTCGTCCTCCCTACTGATCATGAGGTTATTCCTCTCCATGTACTTCATTGCTGTTATACTATCCATTTCCCCTAGAATTCCCTTAAAGTTCCTTATCCTCTGAGGACACTCAATATCCCCTAGGCCTATCACCCTAGTGCCCAGTCTATTAAGTGACTCTATCACATCCTCTCTGCAGGAAAGGCCTGACACCATTATTAAAGAGCTCATTCAGTTCATATAGAGCAATCCCTGAGGCTATTAAATCAGCTGTGGATCCTGGATTGAACCCATGGGAAGTTAAGAATTCATTGAAATTCGCTAGCTCCTCGTCAGACGGACAATCTGGTATTCTCGATGCCATCAAGGAGACATTAAGGGCAGCTTTGTTCCCCCACTTTCTTAAAATCAATCCATCAGGCTCATCAGATAGTAACCTTATGAAAGCGTGTTGTATTGTTCGAACGAAAGAGCCACAAGTCCTTCTCCTTAGCATCTGGAAGACCTTGAGGGACCTGCTATATCCCTCCAACAGTTCCCTGGAGACCGTATCAAACATGGAAGACCATTGCAAAACTCTCCAAAATTCTAGATCCCCAGATCTATAGTCCATGGTTTCTACCTTTCCCAAATAACTAGGTTGGATAATGGATAACGTTTGACTAAACCACTTCCAATCCTCGTATCCCATGGAACGAACTACCTGAGACGCTCCTGCAATTACTCCCTCAAGACTTAGGGACGGAGCGGAATATGCCAGAGGCAATAATAGTATTCCAGTTCCCAGCAGGACGAAATCCTTGCTTGATGCCCTATATAGCAGATCCATCAAGGGAAGTTTCCTTCGATAACCTCTCAGACATGCATCACGATATGATGCCTCCAATTTCATTGCAGATTCCAGAAGGCTCCTATACTTCACTGAAGGGATGTCCTGCGTGGGTCCGGCATTGCCTGGCTTTGGAACACTAGCCTCCACGAACGATGACAGAGTCAGTGCTCTACCCACCTTCTCACAAAATTCTAATAGATCCCTTAACCCTTCTGTCGCCAACAAGTATCACCCTCCTCCCTGAACAGTTCATCTCGAGCCCCCTTATCCTTGCTAACCCTCCCTTAAATAGGGCCATGGAATATATTCCTTCCCATGATACTATTTCATAATAATCGCGGGAATATAGTTCTGCCACTGCGGGGTAGAAAAGGGACCTACAATCCCCTTGAATTTCGCCTTGAATTGTAACCTCCCTAACAGGGAAACATACATCTCTGCAGTAAGGATGGGGTTTATCGTCAACGAAGAGGAAGGAGTATTTCATGCCCCTGTAAATCCCCCTCGTTCTAACGTCGTACAGGGATTTCACTTCCTCTATCTCAAGGGAGTAGTTTCTCACAGTATCTGCAACCCATTCCTTGTCAGGGCTACCTCCTTGAAACGTACTCAGGAAGTCATATGCATCCTTACATCCGTAAATCACCATATCAACGTCGGAATTTGCATGTTCAATCCCAATTAGATATGAACCCGTAATACCTAGGCGGATATTGGGTATTTTATCTAGGAGGGAGAAGAGAGGGGCTAGGTCTACCTTCCTTTCATTTGACAGTATCTTCCTAAATCCTTCCTCTGGGTACAGGCGCTTCCTTACCTGAGAGAGTGAAATAACTGGAAATTCCACACCATAACAGGGCTCCACTGAAAATTTCTGCGGGGAATCAACAAGGTTGTGAATCCCATAATACTTTAGAACCCTCTCATATCCTCTCCAAAGTCCCCTTCCAGTGTAAATGTATTTAGTGTAGCCGAACACGTAGCCCGGTGGATTCTGATTTGTAAACACGAATCCTATATTTCCCTGCCTATCTATGATAGCGTCCTTATCCAGGAAATATTCTCTTCCCATCCCTCCAGTTCCACGTAATCAATGGGTGTGCCGGCACTATTAAGCATGTCAATATGTTCCCTGAACCTGTATCCTGAGACCGCCGAGGCTATATAGGCTGATCCCACTGCGGATTCCTTGAACCTGAAATCAAACTTTAGACCGAATGGAACTGCATCCTTTCTCTTACCTGATACTATCACTGGAATGTGATAGTGCTTAGAATAGTAATCTGCAAACATTCTGGCCACTTCGACGGCCCTCTCGAACGTCCCTGTTGAGTAAATCTGGCTCTTCGTCAAGGGTCTTCTCTGCGACATTAGATAGGCAAGCTCACCGTCCATGAAGCCAGCTGAACCGGGCAGGATTGAGCTCCCCAGCCCGTCAACTATCACCCCGTCTAGTACCACTAACGCTGAGAGGAACCTGGATCCCGCCTCCACCAGCACGAAATTCCTGAACATGGTCCTGTAGAAAAACGCAGAGGCCACCTTATCTGCTGTTCCCAAATCAATCATGTTAACCTTTCTGTGCCTTGGAACACTGGATAGCTCTATAACAGAGGGAATAGTTACCCCTGGTAAATGCCTGGATGCTCTCAAAAACGAGTGAAGAGGACCCTTGCCCGATGCAGATAGGGTCATGAGGAAAATACTATCCTCGTCCAAATCCCTTGCTCGAACGAAGGGAAGACCATGACCAGAGGGTAAAGAGATAAGTGAGGGCCTATACCTAAGAATGTAGGCCAAGATGGACATTATGTCCTTTTCAACCTGGTCAGTTGGAAACTCGGCGTAACTTATCACCTTGCCTAACTCATTTACCATGGCCACAGCATACGTGGAAGTCCCAGGATCGACGCCTGCGAAAATCATAAAGTGATTAATTACCTACAGATTACAAGTTTTATGATGAAAATTTTTCCTTGAACGATGAAAGGAGCGGGCAGCCACTGATTAAGATTGTAAATTTTTATACGATTGTATACTGCTTTTAACTATGTCAGAGAAGAAGAATAAGTCCAGCAGGCACCCATGTTTCATGGATAAGGATTTACATTCTAGATTAAGTGAACTGGCATCTTCCAAGAAGATGAGCCTGTATGATTATACCAACTATTTGTTAAGTAGCGCACTTGAAATAGAGTCTAGTGGAGTCAGCCTGGAAAGCGTCAAGGAACTCATCATAGTCTTGGGAAAAATCTCTCAGAGCTACAAGGGTACAATAACAATAGCCCCCTTCTCCATGACAGAGACCAGCGGTGAATGGAGAGATCTTGGAAAGAGGCTTGGAATCATTGCTAGAGAGAGCTTTCAGAACAGCAAAGAAGGGGTGATTAGAATGTGCAAATCCATCTTACAGGTATATGGATCAATTCAGGAGAGCGGTAACACGGTAAAGATAATGTCGCCGAACCTGCTATCGGAAAATGTAATAAACAACCTGAAAGACCTTCTCGAGGGACTGCTCGAGAGTTCATCAATTCAGGGTGAGGTCATTCACGATAAGGGAGTTTTAGGGCTGAAAATTTATTAAGTGAGATTAAGCAACTTCCTTTTCTTTGTTGGGCATGTGATAATGACAAATCTGGTCTTTTGGGGGAACAATCCAAATCATCAACTGCTGTAGCTTTATTAACGGGCTCACTCCAAAAATATTTAGAGTGCGGCCGTAGTCCAGCCTGGTTAGGACGCTGGCCTCCCAAGCCAGAGATCCCGGGTTCAAATCCCGGCGGTCGCACTGTGGGGGATACCCCCACACCCCCGCTGCTAAGGTAAAAGTCGAGTATCTTAGCTAAAGGACCCACGTAACGATAGATTACCTTCCTTCCTTCACCCTTCTCTATGGAGTAAACATAATACTGTCCCTTATTCTCTCTTATCAAGAATTTGTCCGTACGTAAAATTTGTTTGGTCATGCAAGGATAATTTTAATGAAGACTTATAAGAAGTGGACAATGTCCAATTGTGTGTGGAATTGAAAAAGAGACTCAAAAATTCCTCATCTTATATGAAAATACTGAGCCAATCTTGAAATTTCTTAGGTTTCCACCAGTATTTCCATGGAATGAGTACGTATTCATTCTCGCCCTTTGCGAACTCCTTAGTGCTCCTTGCCTTCCCTTTCTTGAGTAAGAGGGATAGGAACCTTATCGGAATGAACCTTATTTCGCCCTCCTCATCATTTACTGAAGCAATTACGGCTCTGTTATTGTATTTCTCTTCCAAAACTAAGCCGACAGCGTACTTAACCCCAAGTACCGCGATAACACTACCGTTTAATCCTAACTCTTCCTTAGCCCTCTGATAGCTTTCTCTCTTTGTGAATTCAGTCCCTGTTACGTCTATATACATCCTAAACTTAGGAATATAGAAATCGTATTTCCTTCTTGGATCCCCTTCCCAAGTTTCTGGGACCTCCTTATCACTCAATACGCCAATTCCATTTAACTCAATTTCGTTTTCATCTAATTTGAGTATAAGAGAAAGCCACTTCCTTACTATATCCTCTCTAATGTTTGACAAAACCCATTTGTCCTTGTATTTCTCTTTAAGGTCGCTAGCGGTCATTCTTCATCATCACAATAACCTTCTATTATATCATCAATTGTACAGCCCTCGTTATCTGGTTCATGCCAGCACTCCTCGTAGTCCATATCATAACATGGGTCTTCTTCCTCTTCTTCCCAGTCTTCCTCAAACATCATTTTGCAGTTGCCCCTTTGGTGTTTACGTATGCTCTTCTTGCTGCTAGTTGTTGGTCCTCCTCTGGAGTCAAGGGCCTTGAGTTCAGTATCCTTGCTATTTCTTGGTCTTCTTCGACCTTTTGGTCTTGGACTTCTTCAGTGTCTTCTGCAGCTTTAGTTTCAGTTCCGCCAACCCATCGGAAGGTTCTTTTTGATTTTTCGCATTCACCGCTCCTTTCACATAAGAGTTCTAGAATGTGAGCTATGTTATACGCAGTTGATGGAGCTACCTCAAACTGAAAGATGATATCGTCTACAGTTATCTCTTTCCTTGATCTGAGGATTTCATACATTATTTTTGCTTTTTCGAATGTGCTTTGTCTCATTCTTTTCCACCTCTATTCTACTTCTATTCTTATCGGTATAAAAGTCTTTATACCTCTATTCTACTTCTATTCTGAACAACCATTTTATATTGACATGAATAGAAGCAGAATACATGCCTAAAACAGCTAAGAAAACAAATTGGGTTGGTTGTAAGCTACCAGAGGAACTCATAATACAGATTGATCAGATCATTCAATCAGGAAAAGGTGGCTATTATTCACGTCAAGAATTCATTATAGACGCTGTTAGAAGACGCATTGAAGAGCTTCTAAAATGATTATTTTCTATTTCTATTCACACACATACACACACAGAGAGAAACAAGAGAATAAACAACTGGACCGGTAAAAGTATGATTATACAAACTACATCTATTCTCGTGCATAACGAGAACTATGTATTTACTCCCCCCCCCCCCACTAGTGAATTTCCCGGATTGTGTGTATGTGTGTGTGAATAAAAATAGAGAATAGAAAAAGAAAATGGCTTAGGAAGTTCATTAATCTCGATAAGAGATAGATAGAGTATGCCAAGAAAATCCATTAAAAAGGAATATGTGACTGTTTCAATTCCAGTTGAATTAGCAAAGCAAATCGATCAGTTAATAGAATCAGGTAAGGGGGGATATGTAAGTAGGCAGGAATTTGTTGCGGATGCAATTCGCCGTAGAATCGAAGAACTCCTAAAGTATGAGTGCAGAGAGACTTTACCTCAATCAGAGGTAAAAAAATGATTAGTCTTTATCAGTAGAGTTGGTTTATCGTTTCCAATACCGCTATCTTTCTTATCCTTTCCTTTAGCTCTTGTATTACTTGCTTACAATCTCTCTTTTCGCATTCTTCTTCGATATATTCGAATAGACTTAGGAGCTCAGCTTTTTGGCACGCCATAGTTGGTAGTTTCCGCAATAAATAGAGGCAGAATAACGAAACTTAGGAATTCAACCGCAGCTGCAGGGAGTTCCGGGATTGGCATAGAAGAATAGAAGTAGAATAGAAGTGTAAAGACTTTTATACTAATAAGAATAGAGGTAGAATAGAGGTGGAAAAATGGGGCAAACTCAAACCCTAAAGGAAAAGGAGTTCTCGTTCAGAATAAGGATCGAAGAAAGCGACGACTCCTTCATTATTTTCGTTTCTAGGGATTCCACGGAATCGAGATATGTGGTGAGGAAGTCGTGGATCGCCTACAGCAATACCCTAGAACTGATCAAGGACCTTAAGAAACTGATAGAAGTCAGAAGAATAGTGGAGCAAAAGGAACCCATCGACCTCGAGATATTGAAATCAATAGCGATACTCCTAGCCAAGGTGGTCCGATAGGTGATGCGAAATGAAGGTCATCACATTCAAAGTAGACGAGGACCTCCTCATTATGCTGGAAGCATACTCAATGAACCACCGTCTCAATCGGAGCGAAGCCATAAGGAAGGCCATAGAAAAGATGGTCAAGGATGAGATAAGCAAAGAGAAGGTACCAAAGGCAAGGGTTGAGGCGGTGAAGCTGTGAAGACAAGGACACTAAGGATATTCTGGGGACTCCCAATCCCGAAAAAGTTAGCTCCGATACTCGTTCAGATACTACCGGTAATCGATAAGGTGCAATATGCCGATACTGAAGGTGCAATCTTCCAGACCATACCGCTCAATGACGACCAAGTCCAATGGATACAGGACCTAGGAAAGGAGGGAAAGAAGGCAGGAATCGAAATCTGGTTCGAAGAGGGTTAAGTTATGATCGATATCCTAGCAATGATAGGAATGAATGCCAATGACGTATTTACTACAACGTTAGGAATGAAGCTAGGAGCTCAAGAAGTTAATTTGATAGCGAGAATTTTCATGAAAATGGGAGTAGTAAAGGGACTCATATTACTAAAGGCTTCATTCCTTACCGCCTTACTATTGTTTACCTCCCTATTTCCCGCTAACTATCAGCACATGTTCTATTATCTGGACTTCATAGTAGAATCTCTTGTTACATGTTGGAACACGTATGTAATTTTTTCATACAAGGTGAATCAGGTGCCATTTGGCACCTAGGTGAAGGAGGATGAGCAAATCCAATCACAAATCTATTACCATTCACGTTGACAGTGATGAACTAACTATTTACCATTCTTTGAGCGACGAACAGAAGCGCATTTTGAGGCTTGTGCTTAAATCGATGATAAGAAATCCTGAGTTACTCAGTTCGGCCAACTATTACGTGAAGCTTGCTCTGAAATCGGTTTCAGAGTATATATGCCCACTCTGCTTCATTCCGTTTTCCAGTAGGAAGGCGCTCATCCTTCACGTAAGATATACATCACACGAACCCGTATGTCCAATCTGTGCGAAAAAGTTTAACAAGGTAGATGCAGCGTTAGACCATATTTGTAAAAAACATAATATCTGCGTGAGTTAGGTGAGCCCCATGGACAGGCTTAGACTGATGTGGCTCATCATAGTCGTCGGAAACATTGTAGATGTGGTCATATCATGGTTTGGTTGGCCCATTGAACTTCAGAATACCGATATATTTACTTTCGATCTTAATGTTGTTTTTAACATGTACATCAATTATCTATTTGATTACGGTGGGAATAGCATATCCTTCTTTCAATTGTTGATCCTTCTTGTCTCTCTTAAAATCCTACTAATAGTCATGATATACTGGTTTACTAGATTAGCGGACAAGTTAAGGGTAAGCCATATGAAATGGGTTATGTTACTCCCATTCGTGTTGATAACATTAGGTGTAGATGTTTATGATGTCTTGTCCCTGACCAGCCTCGTTTTGGGCTCTTTATAAAATCTCTTAGTTTCCCCCCTTCAATGAAGTACAAATACCTGTTAGGAATACTCCTTCTAACCTCTTTCTTAATACTAGTTCCAACTACCAACGCCGTTACAGCATCGCAGATAGGGGCAAACCAAATTGTGTTGCAGGCAGATTCGCATAACTGGGCCGGGGTAATATACTCTGACTATTGGTCCGGGATAGGTAGTGGTTATAATCCAATAATAGAAGCATCCGAAACAATACATCTTAACTTAAGCATTAGTTATATACAGAATAATCTAAATCAACCGGATGATATAGGAATTTGGGTAGGGTTAAGCCCCTATTCCGTAACATATACCGGGAGCTCTAATTATAATAACACATTCCTACAAGCCGGTTACAATATCTTTGCGACTTCGAGTGCTGTGGGCATAGAATGGTTTATACAAGGATACAATGATGGTAAATTCATCTATTCCGATTACTATACTAATAATGTACCAACATATAATGGTGAATATCCCTCCGTTGTAGATGTGTTCTTGCAGAACCTAGGTAATGGCACTGCCGTGGCAACATTTTTCGCTCACTATCCAAATGGTCAGAACTGGCAAAATGAGGTCTACGTACCATGGAACTTTTCAAATAAAAACGCGCTATCAGCTTACAGTATTGTGGAATCGCCAGGAGGAAGCAACTTCTATTACGAGATACCGGGATTATATGGCGGCATGATCCAATTCGGGTTTGTATACCAAACCACAAATATATTTCACCAAATAAATCAATATGAAGGACCCGGCAGCGGCTCCGAATCCGGCACAGATATACAGGCAGTAACATTAACGCTTGTCCCATATAGTGGCGACAACAATCAGATGTACGTATCGCTTGAGAATGCATGGCCTAATAATGGTGAATACGACTATTCCTATTACTTCTATCTGCTACCATCCGGCCCATCATACACCGCACTATAAGGAATAACTTTTTTCCTTTTCTTTTTCTATTCTCTTGATGACTATATCTAACACGAGTAATTATAACATCACGAAAGTACCATTCAATTACACAAACATTAATGCAACAGTAGGAACTATAGGTTATAATATGTATACCCCTCCACCACAACCCCTATGGGTTCAAGTGATCCACACGATTATTTTCTTCCTACCAGAAATAACTCTGGCATTGGCTATACTGAGTTTGATATTTACTTTCCGTAAATCATCAAAGGTGAAGGCAATAACAAGGTATTTCCCTAAGTTCAGGGGCAAGTCAAAGGGCTCTTTATAAATTTCCCCTTTTTCCCCTTCTCAATGAGAAGGGAGTTATCATTACTAATCTTGTTTCTCTTAATCCTTCCACTCATACCTATCTTCCCCACGGCAGAGGCTGCAACTAGCCCTTCACCACTCAATATAAATAATTGGCAAACAACGACCGTAACTGAGAGTCCACAAACCGTATCAGTTAACTTAGCTCTGTTTCAAATTCCTTATTCAATTTCCAGTTCTACTTGTCCACTTGGTTATCCCTATTACCTTTATGGAACCGGAATAGAAATGCTGCCTTGTGCGGAATACACCAATGACAATATTTCATTCGGAGTTGGCAGCTATTCTTTACCAAACATAAATGTAGTAGTTTCAAGGAGTTATATCACATCATATGGTGGGCTCATAGCTGTTGGCTTCGGAACGAATATTCCCTCGAATTTACCCATCATTCAAAATAACAAGCCCGCGAAAATGCCTTCATGGGTAGAAGGGGTCGTGGTAGCATATGGTTACGGGTATCTCATACTCTACATTAATTCAGTAAATGTCACACATTGGTATGTTGGGAATCCCGGTTCCAGTTTCACTATTGGATTTAATGTAGTTGGAAATAGCGGCAGTTACACGATTTACGTATATTGGAACAATGGAACGTTGTACACTTACACATATACCTTCAGTGGAACGATACACTATAACGGATTGGCGTACGTGATAGCTGCAGCGAATGCGGGGCCAGGCTATGGGTATTCGGAGCAAATCATCAACGGAATCGTAGCCCTACAAAAACCAGCTATCACATTCCCGTATCCCCTTTCTCTTTATGTTGGGTACGCGAACCTCATTCCGTTACAAGTCAGCCTTCTCGGGATCAATCTCAATACAGTGACATCGCTCTCTGCCTCTATTTCCACTAACATATCAGTGGGATATAACGCATATGTGAATGGCTCACATGTTCCATTCATCAACGTGATCTATGCCAATGGACAAGCACAAGGAACCCTTTCCATGAGCTTCAGCGTATCGTGTCCCACAGGGGTGTCCTTCACAAACAGCTTCTCTTTCACCACAACGGTATACATATATCAAACTCCTCTGTTCCTGTATGGCTACTCAGTCCCTTCTGGTGCGGTCCTTCCCCTAGGGTATAATCTCGAATACCTCTCAATCGTCATCCCCACGGGTGCGCCCACATACACTCAGACAGGGACGAAGTATAATTGGTATGGAATCGTGATAGATTCAGTGACTACATCACTCATTATTTACTGGAATAATCAAGAAGTCTATCAAAATTCTAGTGCTGGGAACGTAACATTCAGGTACACATTCCCTCAACCGGGAACATACTTCGTTAGGGCGGATTACTATTACACCTATAACGGTGCGGAATACTTTGCCCAAGCGATATCTTTCGTAGAATATGTGATATCAAGACCATCGAATTACACGATTCTGGTTAACGGGCCATCTACTGCAGTTCCGTTGGGCTCCGCACAAAAGTTCGTCGTTAGAGTCGCTGAATCGACCACTTCAGCATCATTACCTCCAACAAATTACACATCTTCACCGATACTATTCGCTTCACCAGAATATGGAGCTGTCACCTTAGCTTACAAAGGAACAGTATCTAATCCGTCTAAGGTAGCTTTAGAATTCTTGTTCAGTAATGGAGTATATTACTTCTGGATGAACGGAACCCTTGGATCCGCATCTACGTATCTGCATTTCAACATCAATATCACGAAGGGTGTCACAATGTATATCCAAAATGTCAGCAATTCAATGGTTATCGGCGTGAATGAGGAACCAATCTATTCCAACCTTATCAGTAATTACTGGAATCTGACATATTATTTAGGAGTGCACTACTCGCAGCTAGAGGGTATCGCGATATACGTAGTGCCGGGAAACTGGGCATCCATGAGTATAAACGAAACTGGCTTTTACTACATAACTTCAGGAGCGCCGAATCAGAATATAGTCGTCACAACCGGACCGACCCTGAATAACCTAAACCAGCTAACAAGCGCATATACTAACGCTTCTGGCTACGCTGTTTTCGTTATTCCAATCAATTACTATCCCCAGACCATAGTGAACTTCTATTGGTATGGCGTTCAAAATAAATATGTAGTAGTGAATGTACAAAACGCAACCACAACTTCCACTCCACCAAATACTTCTACATCAACAATGTCATATAACTATAGTAAACCGTTCAATAACACAATTTCACCAAACAGCTCACTCTACAACTTCAACAACTATCAGCCATGGGCATTTATCATAGGCATAATCGTTGTTGCGGTTGTGGTTTTGCTAGGTTGGAAATTTGGCGGTGTTGGTGGTGCTAGTGGTGGTACCGTAATGGGGCTTATTGTCTCTGCATACATGGGATTAATCCCATGGTGGATCTTCTATATCGTGATCTTCGGAATCGCGCTATACCTAGCAAAGATAATCAGCGACAAATTCATGGGAGGTGATATCGGTGACTGATGCAATTTCACTAGCGTTATCAACTGGCTTAGGCCCGGTCATAGGAATTATTATAATAATGACAATGATGGGACTGACCTACAAAATGGCGGGAAAGATCCCCGCGATCATAGTTTCGATTCTATCGACATTGTTGATGATGTATATGGATTTCCTTCCACTATTCTGGGGGATAGCCATAGTGTTTGGGGCCTTAGCAGGATTATTCGTATTTGGGGAGGGGGTGGTGAATGGGGACTAAACTCGTGATCTGGACACTGTTATTCGATATCATGTTAGCACTGATGGTAGGCGCATACAGCGGAATGAGCGCTCCATCAATACCAATACAGCCAACCGAGCTGCAAGCACAACAACTAGTCGATATCACATGGGCGGTGGGATGGGGGCAACTCACTCTCATTCCTCCAGTTACCTTACTTCCTCAATTCAGCATCGCAGGATCAACTATAGGACCTGTTGTATTCCCGGGAATGACTATCCCGGCAGTTACCTTGTTCTCGGTAAGCTTCGAATGGCTATGGCCAATAGTGTACGTATTTCTATGGGTGATCTGGGTGTTCACAACTATCGCAGATGTTATCGGCTATATCCTCTCGGTGTTTACGAGCAGCGTATCATTGCTAGCAAGCGTTCCGGTCATAGGACCATTCCTAGACGCCATCATATTGATACTGAATTTCGTACTGATCTGGGAAATCATTAAGATGATAGCGGGCGTAAGAATATGAAAGAGAAGAGATATTACAACGCAAATCAGATTAGGGCGGAACAAACCAGAAAGAAGATATTGGACCTACTGGCAGAGAATTACGTCTTATCCGCCTCACTCATATCTCATACATTATTAGTATCATATGCGACGGTCCTCCGCCACCTTAGGGTCCTCTCGGACAGAGGATATATCGAACTTAGCAAAGAAGGAAGGGAGTTGAGGGCAAGAATTAAGCAGAATGTGAAAGAAATTCAGATTCTGAATTCACAAAGTAGGCCGTTTATAAACATGCAAAAGGAACCCCTTCTGACCAAAAATGAAAATACCAAAAATAAGACGGGCTGAAAGTACAAATATAGGCGTATTGATCGGGCTATTCATCTTCATACTCGTCGGAGTAGTGCTGCTACCGGTAATAACCACCGAGGTATCGAATCTCACTGGTGGGTCAACTCCACAGGTCACTGGCACTGATGCGACAGTGCTCAACCTAGTGCCATTATTCTACATCCTAGTGCTCTTGATAGTCCCCGCAGTTGTTGCCTATAAGATCTACAAAGACTGAGCGGTGAGCTAAATGGAAACAGACATAAAGACAGTAATGGGGCTTTTTTTATTCATCGTGATCGGAATGGTCCTACTAGGGCCAATTATGACATACATAAGCAACGTGACCACACCGACTATCCAGAAGACTCTTTCGAACGGAACAGTGGTAACGCAGGCAAATCCAAGCTATGTAGGCCAAACTGGCGCAACTCTAGTATCATTGGTGCCATTATTCTACATCTTAGTCCTCTTGATAGTCCCCGCAGTTATGGGGTATAAGCTATTCAAAGATAGGGAATAGCCTACAACCTGTAGCCCTTTATAAGATCTCTTTTTTCCCCTTCTTTGATGAGTGCGTTAGGGGATGTAATCTTCACATTAGGAATACTGATTCCTGCAGCTGCCATCATTGCTAGGAATTATCTTCTAAACTTGATAGGAATGATCATGGGGACGGTAGCATTTCTTGTCTTCGTCCAGAACATGACAGATATCACGTTTTCAGCCAGCGACTTCTACTTGGCCTTTCTGCCCATCGGCTTTGCCCTGTTCAATTTCGCACTCTTCATGAATTGGGTAAAGGAGGAAAGAATATGATGGATAAACGTGCTATATCGTCTAGAAAGAGAATAATATTAGTTAAGAACGTCATACATGTACATAGCCAAATATCGGTATGGCAGCGACAGAAGGCAGAGACAAAGGCTGCGAAATATATAGGGAATCCATATGTGCGGGGGATAGTCTCACTAGCTCGTAAGCAGTCATGGAAGCGTACTCTTTCTGACATGATATCACGTTTAGAACGGATCGTGAAGGAGGTGATGAAGGATGTATGGGGATCGGAAACAGATTAAGCAGATAGAGGAAGCCCTAAGGAACGCTAAGGACCTTAAGGAATTGAGGGATATATACGAGCAAGTTCCGCAGGATCTGAGGACAGACAAACATATCTATACCGCGTTCCAGAAGAGAGAATTCGAATTAAAATATCAACAGTTCAAACAACTAAAGGAGGAGCTTTCCCAGAAGAAGAAGAAAGTCAAGAAGGAAAAGCTAGACATTAACATAAAGATACAGAAGAAGTGGATCAATTCCCGTATCTTTACTGCGGAGCATTACGTCGCCATGTATCAGGTGAATCGTGATGGAATCAAACTCATGCTGCTGAGGAAGGTGAAGCTGGTGGAAAATCAGGGCTATCTGATGCTAGAGAATCGAAAGATCCGGAAAGCATGGGTAGTTTCTGCAGAGCCAATCCTCTTCGAGAAGGCTAAGTTCCCCTTCGGCAAGAAGTTCGTGGCGGTACATTTCGTGCTCCCGGATTTCCCGTACACTCTCGACATCGACCTAGATGAGAATATCAGGAAGCTGATAGTCAAGAGTATCAATACGCCCCAAATTCTGCATTCAATGATAAGGACTAGGTTCTTCGAAGCGTTAGCCCGGATCGGCAGTGGACCGGATTACACTATGCTGATCATTGGTGCTATCATGGGAATAGGAATCGGAGCAGCGGTGGGATTCGGTATCGCGAATGCGAACCTATCGCATTTGTTAGGGCATTTCACGAATACGACATTGACTCATTCGAACGTGACTGCGAGGTGAGTTGAATGCCGAGGAAAAAGGAAAATGGGAAAGAAGCTGAGGAGCAGCTAATACAACAATTGCAGAACATGAAAGATTCGTTAGATGAAGAAATGCAAGAGATAGAGAATCCATATACCGTGACCAACCGGGGACTCACGGAATTAGTCCGACCCCGCGATACCATGCTATACCTCAGTTCAGGTCAGATAACTACTATCCTAGGCGCATACTTCTTCGCTGATCTTCCTAAACTGGTAGGGGAGGAAGAAGTACCAGAACTTAAGGAGTTTGCGACTAAGCTCAAATATTATCTGGTAAGTAAGGGCGGAAGAGGTAGGCGTGATATACTCAGACTATTCAGAGTAAGCTCTGGCCAAGTAAGGGAAAATGTAAACAAGAGCATGTTCAAGCAACTTTTACAAGGTGGGAAGGACAGTGACGTCGAAGAAGATTGAGAAGTCCGATCTGTTGTGGTTGGCGCAGAAAATCGTCAATGCATATGAGAGCTACGGCTTCATATCAGCTGTTATCTTTGGAAGACAAGGAAGTGGGAAAACTACTTACGCTTTCAAAGTAGCTAGGGACGTTTACGCGTATTTGAATCAATATGAGACTAAGGATGAGGCATGGGCGGATGTAGAGAGGTCATATTTCTTTGAACTGCCAGAGGCGTTAGATAGGATAGAAGTAGCGATTACTACCGGAGGAAGGATCCCCGTTCTTATCCTTGATGACGCCAGTATTTGGTTGTCAAAATATGAGTGGTATGAGGACTACATGAAAGTCTTTTATAAGTTGTACGCCCTTGCAAGATTAAGAATCACGGCAATACTCTTCACGACGCCGAGCCCGGAGGATATCGCCTTTTTCCTCCGAGAGAAAGGATGGTATCAAATACGTGTTGGTTGGCATCTGAAAAAGCAAAGGATTGCTGAAGCTAGACTGTATAGCAAAGAATTTGCAAGGAATAGTAAAGGTGAATTGGCTACGAAAGTTGTAGCCAAAGCCATAGATAGGTTTAAGGTTGACCTACCCGATGATTTTTATAAGAGATATATCGAAAAACGTAGACAAACTGAAGAGAAATTATTACAAGAATTGAAAGAGATCCTTTCAAGTAGGAGGCAAAAAGAAGAAGAAGTAACAATTGGAAACGGGGGTTAGGTCAATTGACTGATTATTATGAAAAGATCTTAGAAAAAGTAAAAGCAGAGAGGCCAGAGGACATACCTAGGATTGTGGAAATCCTTTCAAATCTTGATGAGGATACTCTGAGAACAATCTATTGCTTCATGTATGAGGAGGACTGCCCTCTGTTAGATAAACTAAAGACAAATCTACACAAGAGGAAGTTCAGGAAATTGAATGCACGGAAAATAAGCGATAATGAGATTGAGGTTGAACTCCCAAGTTGATAACTGGTGATAACGTGTTGCTAACAGCATGTTAACCTCTGTTAACTAATGTTAACATTGAGTCAATTATACAGTTGTATACAGAACTTTCAGATACTCAACATATTTTTTGTAGGACTCTTTCGCTAAGGCCAGTAAGTTTAGATAATGTCTCGATAGGACTGAGCGGGGAGTTCTTCCCTGTATGAAGTCTATTATTTCGGTTTCCATATGTAATTCCGCCATCTTAGTTGCAACAAATTTGCGGACATATTTCGCTGGAACAATATCATACCTTTCCGCGAAATCAGTAACTTCATACCTATCTCTGATGTCAATTTTCTGAAGTGGAGTAACATGAAACACGTAAAAGCTCTTCTTTGTCCCTCTACTCCAATTTAATACATAAAGGAAGAACTCATTATTTCTGGCGTCATTTTGAGGGTCGAATTCTCTCAATACTTTTATCGCCTCCGAGAGCCTTATACCGGACTCTAACAGCAAGCGATATAGCAATTCTAACTTTGTTCCCTTCACTTTCATCAAACTCTGTCTTATTTCCGTTTCCGTAGGCACATACAAATTGATGCCATCTTTCTTAGGTATCTTTAGCTTTTCGGCACTTTCATCTAAGCCTTTCCATCTATAGTATTTCTTCCATGCCTTCACCGAGTTTTTGATATTCATTTTGATTGGCTTCCTTAGATAATTTACATATGTTTTACAAGTCTCTTCGGATATCAGTTTTTTGCAGTACTCATAGAATCCAATTAGCTCTATTTCTGATGGATTTTTTTCAGTGCTGTTGTCCGCCGTGGGTTTGCTGTTCATCTGGACAACTCCATTCAATTTATCATGAGATAATGTAGGGGTAGAAGGGGTTAATAACACCCCCTTCTGGCCTCCCAAGCCAGAGATCCCGGGTTCAAATCCCGGCGGTCGCACTAAATTCTTTTTTATCAAGATTAGATGAGAATAACTGTGCCTGGTCTTCTTACAATCGAGGCTACACTTGCTCGATTTAGGGTCTAGATTCGATTCATGCCTTATATCTAGTTTAAGGTTATACAATTCTCGGCTCGAATAAATCTACTTATGTTATCCCTGATGTAACTAACTGGATCCTTTATCGTGCCCCTTCTCATTAGATTTCCAATGGAGAATAACACTAGGTTTTCCCTAACCATACACTCGGGGTAAGTGCCATTATATTCCACTTCAGGTGAGAATATACTAATAACCAGCGTACTCGGCATCCTCGGTATCTTAGATTTTATCTTTTCAATTACCTTGGTTCCGTCAAATATACCCTTGTCCCAGTCATAGGCCGTAAGGCTAACATGAATTATTTCAATCATAGTGTAGGATTTAATTCCGTTTTTTTCTAAACTTTCCCTGAATGCATCCAGAAACATCCTGTCAATCCTATTGGCACTTACCAACAAGACGTTCAATGTCGGGGCCCCTGGAGACCCTAATTCACAGACACCCTAATAAGGGTACTCCTCGGGTGTCGCCGGGCCCCATTGAACCATGCGGGACAAAAGTTTTAAGTTTAGGCTAGTAGAAGTAGTTTCGTGCCGCCGTAGCTCAGCCCGGGAGAGCACCCGGCTGAAGACTTCGGTATAGAGACCGGGTTGTCCGGGGTTCAAATCCCCGCGGCGGCACATTTACTAAATCTGTTAACAATTTTTTATATTATTTCCTCGATAAGAATAAGCACCAAAAAGTAAAGGTTCATTGATAATAATTAATATAATTGTGTGTGTTTAAGCTTTTATCTTTCCCCGAGACGATGTTTGTAAGTTTCAATCTTATTCATCAGGTTGCCTATCAACGTTTTAGTCTGAAAGCTGACACTCTATCGCTTTATAGCCTCCTCAGCTCTTACCAAGTACTCCTTAGCCCTCAAGTAGAGGTCTTTGTTGTCACAGGCTACAGCATTTTACAAATACATCGCACTAACCATAGATAACTGAAATGTTGGACATACTCTATGATCCTATCAACATCTTCTTCAGAATCAGCTTCAGCAACTATCCTCGTAACTCTTTAAATATCTTATTCGCGTATTAATATTCCTCTCGGTCAATAGTAGGTACTTAGTTAAACCTTTTAAACATTGGTTTAACTTATATCATATGGTTTATCAAATAAAGTTAAGGAAAAAAGGTGTGGTCATCTTACCTAAAGACGTTAGGGAAAAACTTGACATAAAGGAAAACGATATGTTGCTAGGTGAAATTAAAGGCAGAGAGTTAATTTTACGTCCCTTGAAACCCAAAATAGTAAGAGTTGATCCGAAAGTAGTGGAGCAAGCTCTTGAGGAAGAGGAGGAGGCTGAAAGGAGAAAAGAAGAGGAAATATTTAATGATAGTTGACACTGGAGTTCTAATAGAGTATATTAATGAGGCAGGAAAATATCATGAAAAGGTCAGGAAGTTAATTGAAAGTAGTACTTCGCTTTTCGTCACACCCATTACGTTGAGTGAAGTGTTGTACGTAAGTTATAGGGTTTATAGAGAAGCAGGGTTAAACGATGCTAACGATTACGCTAAGGAATTTGTTGAATGGTTATCAAGTAAACTTAAAGTAACTGAGATTAACCACGAAATAGTGATAAAAGCGGGAGAAATTAAGAAAAAGTATGGGATAGCTTTACCAGACTGTTATGTAATAGCTACTGCAGATTATTTGAAAGATAAGGCCCTTTTTAAGAAGGAAAAAGAAATTATACAAGCTCCAGATAGGATTAGAAAGGAACTAGGAGATATTATTACTTTTATTGACGAGATATGAGAACTAACATTAACGTAAGGGATAGGATTCTCTTGCGAAGAAGTCTAAATATACTCTTCTAGTAGTTATTCCAAAAATTATTATACACAACAAATAACGTAATTAGCTAAGGTCGATCCCTCATTAAGATATTCCATATAAACCCTTGTTCTCATACTCCTTTCTGCTCTCCCACTCCTAGGCGTAATCCCATTAAGTATTATCTTACAAGCTAGTCTGTAATTCTTGCTTTTCTATGAAAAATTCTGTTAACGAAGTAAATTATATTAATTACGCATTTGACACTCTCTTAAAAGGATTTAATAATAATATCTGAGTAACATCAATAAGTTTAAGTCTTTATCTCTCTCCGAAACGGTACTTGTAAGTCTCAATTTTACTCCTTAAGTTATCAACGAGTGCCTTAGTTTCAAAGCTTACACTCTTTCCTTGCATTGCCTGCTCAGCCCTTGATAAGTACTCCTTAGCCCTGAAATAAAGATCCTTGTTATCATAAGCTACAGCGTTCTGCAAATACATCATGCCAAGCATAGCTAACCGCTTAATATACTCCTCATCTTTAGCAAACCTGATATTAACCTCAAAGCTCTTTATGTATTTTTCATCAATCGGCTGGCCGCTATCTGGTAAGATTGTAATTGATTGCCTCCTCATAAAGGGAGTGATAAGATTGCTACTCTGAAGATATTTCCTAAAATATGCTATTGAAGTTACAATTACTATTATTGGAATTATTGTGCTAAGGGTATTAGCTAGCGTTACATTGTGTAAGAAATAGTAAGGGATCGAAAACGACAGTACAGTCGCTATTGCTGTAGGAAAACCTATAAACAGCAATGCTAAACCAAGCCATTTCAAAAAGGATAACTTCTTCCCCTCCATAATTCTTCCCTTAGTTAAATTTATTTATAAAGTTTTCTTCCTTAATCAAAACCCTATGCTTGTCTCCTTCCCTTCCTAAATACTTCGCTTTAAAACTTCTGAGTATACTCTGAGAACCGTAATTTATCCTATAAGTTATCTCGTGGTCACCGAAAGGATCACCCTCTATCAACTGACTCCATTGAATTATCTTTGACGGTTGTCCTTCATACTCTATTAATGTCACTCCTTGTCTAAAAATTCCTTTATCATCTTTCTTCTCTTCATAATGCAACAATTTAATACTCTTAGGCTTTAAACTCTGAGGCATATGATTATTGAGAACTTAAAAAAAAAGTTAACTATAATGGAATACCTTAACACTATTCATCACTTATTTTTATTCTAACCTAACTAGGTTATAGTTTGAAAGAATAGCCCAATTCCTTTATTTAAAACTATTTAAAACTAGACGCAATAGAAGTCCTTAACTCTGCGTAGAGATGCTAACAGCCTTAACAGATACCGAAGATATGAATAAGAGGGCTAAAGAGGATAAAGCTATGTTCAAATACCGTAGTTTCATCAAAAAAATTAATTAGTGTTGAGTATAAAGACAAAATCTCCACGTAAGAAGATAATGCATAGAACTCTTTGTACATTTAAAGAAAATTTGTAAATATTTAGTTAAAGATCGTTAGCCTTAATAATTAGTCTAACGTTTCTGTCGAAGCATATCATTATTCTTGAGAAGAAATCTTCCCTGCCTAAAATTAGGCTGGGATATATACCCTCACCTAAGTTTACGAAGTCTAAAGATGTCACGGGTATCTGTAATGTCTCATTAAGTTCCACGAAATGAAATTTTATGTTATACCTTTCTTTTGTAGTGAGCAGATTAGAAATTATAACTTTATCGACTAAACGGTTTTTTTAACGAGGATTCATCAAAACACTTTAAGAACGTATCATTTCTAATGACAGAAAATCTGCTTCCAGTATCTGGAAGGGCTTAAACTAAATACTCGCTACCTAGTTTTGGACACTCCATTTCCACTTTAAGTAAAGGTAAATACGTATTATTAACCTTGACAAAAGGTACTTCTATCTCGCGAGACATTATTGACTCTCTACATATTTGATGGAGACTAAAATATCGTAAGTCCCTTTCTTATAACCCTTCTTCTCCATGATCTTATCAATCTCCTCTTCGGAATCGGCTTCAGCAACGATCCTCCTATCGTAATCTATCGCGTAATATTTCCTCATAACCTTGATGGGAGTAGTCATATTCTCAATTTAAATATGAACTTGCAGAACTATATCTTTGTCTGTTATGCTCTATTAACGAATTTTTGAACTAGAAATGTTAGTGTGCTTGGTTGTTTAGTATTTAAAAGCTTAGAATGTCTCTTCACTCAGAAAAAGAGGAGAAAAATAAGTGTTAGGAGACAATAATAACAATATCAGCTGCAGAAGTTAATGTATATTGGTTATTTGGTCTAAAAAGCTCGAATATGACAAAAATCTATTTTTAACAACATTTTCAAAAATCGAAAGGGAATAATATTCACGTTATAGATAAAATATTATGGCAAGAAGTTCAAGATTTATACACTAGAATAGAAGAGAATGACAAAGCAACTGAGGTGTTTAAGGGTTTAACGTCTCATACGATGTAGATTCTTTCATCTAATACTTAATCTAAATTATATTATTAGAATGAAAATTAACCCTTTAACACAAAGGTGTTAAATCAAGCCTATTAATTTAACGTTTTTGACATCCGGTCGTCCGGGGTTCAAATCCCCGCGGCGGCATTTCTTGAATTTTAAATATCGACTACAAACGTTATCTCTACATTTCCGTTCGTCTTAATGGACATTTCGTGATATGTCATAGCCTTGACCACTGTTCTCCTTTCATGCTTCGTCTCATCAAATCTTTCACCAAAAGCCTTTGCCTTCAATTTCAGCCCGTCTATTTTCACCTGAAATCTACCGAATATCAGTAACTCCGCGTCATAGTAAAATAGAAGTGACTCAATCCACCTGTATAAAAGGTTCTCTAGATCATAGCCGTCCACCTCAATGTCAACTGAGACCTTGGGCTCAATCTTTGACGTATCGGTCATTATTTCAAATACTGCCAACGCCGAGTTCTCAAATGCCTCTTCCAAGGTCTTTCCCCAAGCCTTGATTCCCACGTCAGCCGTATGATCGAAGAATTGGAAACCCATAACAGATTTATAACCCGAAGAACTTTAACGTTATAGATCAAAATGGGAGGAAGACAGAAAACTACCATATTCATGAACAAGGAAGTGAAAAAGGAAAAGAAGCAACCTAATCAGCAGACGCAGAAGTAATTTTTGGAAGGATAAATATAGCTATAGCTATTATCAAGGTTATGATAGATAAACCTGGATTTTTTGTCTCAACAAAAGAGATTATAGAGGTATAAATTAAAAGAAATACCATTATTGTTCTTGATTTCATGATTCCACGCTCATAGGAAGTCAACAGGTATAGGTAGTCTTGAGTAGGACCCCGATATCGCTGATCCAATACCAATTGATAACGAAGTTAGTATGCCAATATACACCAATGGCATTAAAATAGTGCCTTCTATATAAGCCGGGATCACCTGAGTTGCCAGTACGGTAAGGTTGTCAGCGGAATTCACAGTATTTTGAAGCACATTCACATTAAATGCGCTTAGAAATGAGGGAAGTAGCGGTAAACCGATGTAAAATACAATGGAAAACCCTATGAAGGAACCACCAATCGACCTACCGACTCTAAAGGGAATTGATATGAGTAAAATTCCCAAGGCTAATATTAGTCCCACGTAATTATACACTAGCTGAGAGATAACTATCAGTGTGCCAGTAATACTCATGAACCCAGATATCATGGAGAGGAAAAGGCTAAGGGGGCCAACTATGGGATTTATACCACCGTAAGGAAATGAGGTTATGGTTGTGTAAAGGGTCCGTAGTAGAGTGTAGACTTGAAGCTCTCCGGTAAGAAGCTGATAAAGCCAGTTCATATAGTAACTCCAGTTTATTCCTAGGTAGCTGCCTAACTGCGCTATAATCGCAATTAAGGTCTCGTACAAATTAACTAGTACCGATGAATATATACCATCTATTACTAATCTAGGCCCCCATTTCTTTACCCCGTATACCGGAATTGGGACAGCCATTAAGAGGGTTCCCAGAAAGTAAGTTAGGCCAGCAAGATCCTGTGAAATTGCCAAAATCTCAAAAACATTCATTGTTGTCACCTAAAATTGTCCTGCAATATATGAGATAAGGGCAAACACGGTGGTCCCAAGGGCTAACCAAAAAGCGGCCATTATCGCATCCTCAATGAAGTCCTGTCCAGTTCTCTTTACCTTAAAGATAGGTATGGGTGATCCTCTTAGAGCCCAACCAATGGCCCAAGCTAGTATAAAAACACTCCACGATATTTCCGTAACCTGAGTCGTCAATTGTTGTATAAATGACTCTACTCCCGCCATCAAAAGTTACAATCCTAATCATTTACGGGGACTTAACTGAATGTATGAATCTAAAAAGTATTCTATAAGGCCCAACACCTTTTCGGGAGAAAGCTTAGAGGTGTTAATCACTAGATCGTAAAGGGAAAGATCTTGAATGTCTATACCATAATATTTCCAGAACCTGTAATAATGGCTTTGTTCTCTCTCTAGAATACTTAATAGTGCATTCTCATAAGAGATTCCATCTCTCTTAGATATCCTCCTAGCTCTTTCGTCCAACGGCGCCCAAAGATAAATACTTACTGTAGATTCTCCCGCTAATATCCAGCCAGCTATGTGCGATTCTATTACAACATTGGACATTTTAGCTTGGTTCAATATCTCTTTATCAATAACCTTGTCTATGTCAAAGTCTTTCTCAGCCTTCTTATTCAATGAAAGCAGATCCATCCCCATCGAGGATGCCTTTTCCCTAAAGATTTGACCTCCTGAAACAAACCTAAGTCCATACTTAACTGAGAGAGACTTAGCTACAGTCGTTTTCCCGCTACCCGAAGGCCCACTAACCACAAGTATCATGAAATTCCTCTCATTGACAGTTTAATGAGGCTCTGAAGGCATTTATGACAGACGAAGCCTCCATACATCCTCTGCTTTGATCCCACGCTACCCCTCAGAGGTTTCTTGCATATTGCACATTTGGCCACACTGGGTCTCTTTTTCCTCAGCAATACACCAGTTCTAGAGGAAGGTAGTCTTCTATACACCTTTTTCAACGAAGATGTCCTCTGATAAGGCTTCATGAGATCACCCTTGTAGATCATTAGATGTTTAGTTTATATTTGCTTTGGGCCTTCGTAAGGATAGTGGAGTAAAAAGTAAAAACGACATGATATAGACTAAAATGGGGCCCTCCAGAATTACGTGCCTTGAAGAAACTGACTGTGTTAAAACTGGTATGTAGAATGGTATATATACTGTAAATCTCATGGTAAAAATAAGAAATAAACCTAAGATATATAAGCCAAGGAGAGCGAAGGATTGTAACATTGAATAAAAGTAGAGTCCACTATTATATTTTCTTATATCCTTGGAGAGCTTCCTATATACCCTTTCCCTCCTCTTTGAGGTAACCTTATTAATTCTAGAGTTAAGATCTTCCAAAACTAACAAGTATTGGGAAATTTTCCTAGAAATATAATATCTGTAGACAAGATACAGAACAAAATTCAGAAGAAACGAAAAAAACAGAATTTCAAGTATTTGAATAATCATCCTAGACCAGCGATTTAATTATTTGATGCGCTGCTATGGATGGATCTCCCTCTACATTTTTCACGACCTTTACTGAAGCACCTACCAGAACTGCCGATGCCATAGCCGAATATCTTGCGAAATCCATGGTCTCTTTGATTACCGCTGGATCCGAATAATCGGTCCTGGCCCTAGTCTTATCGTTCTCTTGTCTCTTCAGAATAAGCTCTGGGTCGCTCTCTATGAGAAATATCACCTGGGGTTGAAGAATCTCTACTATATGCTTAGGTAAACCGGGTAAGTACCCTCCTGGCGTACGTACTACAGCATGCGTATCTAAAAAGGATAAACCATCTCCCAATGAAGAGGCGTCCTTGTATATGTTCTTAGCGGCCTCCAACTGGAGTTGTCTTTGTACGTTAAGGGGTAATTTCCTCATTTCATCCCTATTACTAACGTATTTCATCTCCATAGCAGTTTTCAACATATAGTCTCCATAATTCATTATTAGAAATTTAGAATTTTCCTTTGATAAAATCTCCTTTATAGTATTAAGGATAGTTGTCTTACCAACTCCTGGGATCCCAGTTACGATGCCCAGTTTCACGACTATTCACCTATCAATCTCTTTAACAAGGGGTACATCTCTATAGATCTTTCGTATGCTAATAGACTGTAATACTGCATCGCTATGGACACCGCCAAGAGTATTCCAACACCAGTTCCGTATACTCCTAAAAGCGTAGCCCCTACCGCTATCACACTGACTATTAGGGAACTAAAGAAGGCTAGAGGATAGATATACTTGGCCAATACAGCCTCTATCATCTTTGGATTGTTCCTCATGCCAGGGATCTCTATCCCAGCATCAACAAGGTTTTGAGCTTGAGTGGCAGGATCAAGACCAGATACCTCTACCCATACTATTCCAAAGAGTATACCTAACACGATGAAAACTACAGAATAAATCACTGCGCCTACTGGGTCTAGTACCACAGCGTAGACACTGTGAGGTATTGTGGTGCTAGGTGGTGGAAATATAAATGCAGATTGGATTGCGTTTAGAACACTGCTAGCAGAGGATGATATATAAGAGGTTAAGGAAGAGAAAAGTTCAATATCTGCACCAAGAACACTTACAAATATAACGGGTATGCTACTGACATAAAGGAAGTTGAGCGGAATCGTTCTTCTTATTCCCCTTAGTTTCTGAGAGGTAATAGGTATTTGAACATTTATGGAAGTCAGATATATTATTAGAAATATTAGACCTATTGTAGTAACCAGCCCCACTAAGTCGGGTTGAAAAGATTTCGTGGTGTTCACCACCAAATTAAGTAGGTTGCCGTGGTCGATTATGGTTGTGACGAGCGACGGGAAGAATCCGACAGGGAGATTTTGAGATTGAACGTTCACAATTCCAAACATATACCAGAATATTATTTTCATTGTTCCAGCAAGGATGAACAAGCTTACTCCAGAGCCTAGTCCCCAACCTTTCTGAATTAATTCATCCAGTAATAGTATAAGGTAAGTTGCAACAATCAATTGCCCAGCGACAATTAACGGAATATTGATATTGGACAATCCACTTGACCTAGTCAATGCAAATGCAAATAGAAATGACTCCAACATGATGAAAAGAAAGGCTAACCCCTTCTGTGCTTCTGTGAACTTTGCCTTATCTTCTTCATCGTTTAAGTTAAGATTGAGCAGTTTAGATCCAACAAGTATTTGCATTATTAGTCCGGCAGTGATTATGGGTCCAATTCCAAGCTGGGCTAACGTGCCAGCGGTAGACGCAAATATTACTTGTTCCAAGAGGAAGTTACTTAGGGCAGTACTCTGGATCCCATAAAGGGGAACAGATGACATTAATAGATAGACTACTACTCCCACTATGGACCATAGCAGTTTCTTGTTTAACGTTGGTTTTTCCTCTGGCTTAGTAACTGCTGGGAGAACCTGACCCAACTTGGCTAGCGCGTCAGTAAGTGACATGAACTAATCAAAACAGTTAGCTCTGGGGGGTTAAAATAACTTGCCCACCAGATTTTTCTATTTTCTCTTTTGCTTTATTGGTTGCAACGGCTACTTTCACTATTAAGGGAGTCTTAACCTGACCTCCTCCTAGTAATTTGTCATATCCTAGTTTCTCAAGATCTACCTCGAGCTTCCCATCTTTGTTGGTAACCTGAATCTTACCAGACTCTATAAGCTCTCCAAGCTTTCTCAATGATATCGCATTCAACTTCTTGGATGTGGGATTAACGAACCCATGCTTCCCGTACCAATCCTTACCATACTTTACTATCCAGGACCATTTTTCCTTATGCATTCCTACATGTCTTCCACCCTCAGCTCCCCTGTCCCTGTGCTGTCCCTTTGTTCCCCAGCCCATTGTTCTATGGGCTCTCATTTTCCTCGATTTCTTTGCACGCCTAACTACCATCTTACACCATCCTCCTTACAAGTTCATTAATCTTTTCTCCTCTGTAACCTAGCTCTCCTCCCGATCCAATAAAGGAGTTTATCTTCCCTTTGAATCCCTTCCTAGGTGGATGAAGTCTTATGGGAAGTTTTATAGAGGGAATAGAGTTTAATTTTAGTTCTCCGTCTACTAATTTCTTAATGAAGTCTTCCGTTGATAGCCCCAGCTCCTTTTCAATAAAGGATTGATCTAGTGCGCCTTTAACGGTCTCTATTCTTGACATTAACGCCTTTGCTCCGTCCATGTTAAGCTCTCCCCAGGTAACGTAAGACTGAACCTTCCTCACCATTCCTACAATATCATCCTGCTTTGGATACACCATTGCGCTATACTGTTTACTTAACCTAAGCATCTCCAGAACCTCCTGAAGATCCCAGGGGGTTGAGGCGCTTCCCCTTATCCTTACAATAAGGATAGACGACATAAAACCTTCACCTTCTCCTTGCCCAATCAACTGGGGTTACGAATTTATACGTATTATAGAGAGCTCTATAGCCTGCCATGATGAAATTGTCCGTTGTTCTTGTCTCTCCCCTACTAAATGACCAGACATCCTTTATTCCAGCATAGGTCAGCAAGGTCTTTAATACTCCTCCAGCTACTAAACCTGTTCCCTTAGGTGCAGGCCTCAACACAACCTCCGCGCTACCTGACTTACCTGAGACAAGGAAAGGTAAGCTATGTGATTCACCACAAGTACACTCCCAGCTTCCACATCCTCTTCTAACAGGTATAACATGCATTTTTGCGTCTCTAATTGCCTTTTGAATGGCCACCCTCAACTGTTTAGACTTACCCACGCCTATGCTCACATAACCATCGTAATTCCCCATTACTACGAGAACCTTGTACCTGGATAGTTCACCAGCATCTGTTTGCTTCTGTACCATTCCTATATCAATTACCTCATACTTCATGTTAGGCAATAGAACATCAATAATTTCAGGTTCTGCTATACTCATGTTCCTTGCGTAGAGCTCCTTAATTGAAGTTATCTTGCCCTCTTTAACCAACTGACCAATTTTGGTCCTGGGTTTCCACTCCTCTACATTTGAAACAGGTACTTCCTCAGCCATCACTTCTCACCTGATTTAATAGAATTTAGAACCTCCTTGAAATGGGAGGGTAGATCCTTAGGGTCAAGACCCCTAGCCAGATACCTTGAGAATAACCTTCTATATTTATCCGGATCCTCTTGCTCAAGCTTCTTAGCGTATTCAGCAATATGCTTTCCTGCTAACCTATCATTATTAACCCCAACATCGCCCATGGGGACCTTGACGCCACTGTCAATAACTCCTTTCAATACATAGAATATCCTGGCCCCCTTAGTTGGAGTGAACAATCCCAGATCCGCGCTAGCGCTGGTCATTCCTGCCTTCTTAGCTCTAAGGCCTGCCAGATAACCTGTTAGATAACAGGCAGTCGAGTTGTTCTCATCCCCCTTCCAACCAAACTTCATAAGTTCTCTTGAATGAGCTGCAGCCACTGTTATGTCACCCTTAGGGTCAAATTTAACGAACTGAACAATTACATACTTATTTGTCAACCTAACTACTACCCTATCCGATCTATTTAATACGTAAGTGTACCTTCTGTAATAGTTGGTTTTGCCTTCTCTTCTCCTTCTATACTTAACCTTGTAATTTGGACCATGTGCCATCTATCATCACTCCTTTATCTTGCCCATCTGTTTGAGCAAAGTCTTTACGTCATTGAGGTTCTTAAATGTGCCTCCCTTGGCCTTAATGTATAAGGTTCTATAGGTCCTTGTATCTATAATTTCATGATCTCTTAACCATTGCAAGTATCTTCTTATCTTTCTAATCTTGACAATCCATTCCTCCTTTTTACCAGTTCTAGCCCCCTTTCTACCCTTTTTACTTCCTGTTCTTCTGCCTTCACCCTTTCTTTTCCTACTGCGTCTCCTCTCCTTTACTCTTCCTCTACTATTCCCACGGGTAGAAAGAATTACAATCTTACCATCCTTTATGAGCCTCTTTATTTCTTCCCTAGTTAATGCACCTGCTACCTCATCGACATGCTCTGGTGGTATCCTTACCCTACTAACTCCAGCATTCTTTATATCAGCTGCGAGCCTTTTCTGAAGTTCAAGCTCTGCCATGTTTACTCACCATTAGCTACACGAAATCCCAATTCCTTGGCCTTACTTATTATTTCTAACCTTTTCTTAAGACCGACTTTTCCAGAAATCCTTAGAATAACTCTGTCCTTTGATTCCTTGAGTTGTTCCACTTCATAGACGTTATTCACTATAACTTCTCTCAAACCTGTAGGATGAAGATATCTAATGAGCTTAGGGCTCCTAAAGCCTACCATGACAGGTTTCGGAAATCCCTTTATCCTTAGCCTGGTTTTATTATCTTGACCTCTTGTCCTTCTCCACCTTTCTTGCCTCTCCAGTCTAAAGTACTTATCCCAATCATACCTAAGGAATTTAGGCAACAGAGCCTTATGTTTCAATTTCATTTTATATATCTTTTTCCTACTTAAACTAGTTTTACCGTTCATTACGAGATCACCTCTTTCTTGTAAATATAAATCCCATCTGAGAATATCCTCCTATCGAAATCTCTGATTTTAGTTACTGTCTCAATATTAGCAGCGGTCTGCGATACCTTTTCTAGATCAATCCCTTCAACCACTATATCCTCTCCTTTAACCGTCACCTTAACGCCTGGCATTATCTTGGCCACTCTAATATTCTTCTCTCCAATTAAGTTAGTGATCTGAACCTCATCGTTAACAACCTTTACAGTTATTGGGAAATGAGTAAATATTATCTTCAGATAATATCTGTATCCATTTTGAACCCCAGTGAACATGTTCTTGATATGCTTTACAATACTATATGCTGTGGCCTTCTCCCTTCTCCCCAGGAAGGATCCCTCTAGTATTATTTTGCCATCCTCAAGGGAAATGGTAAGGAATTTGGCAAAGGAGAAGTCTCTTGATAGTTCACCCTTCTTCCCCTTTACCTTCACCGTCTTACCATCAATGTTAACTGTTATCCCAGAAGGTATTTGTATTTCCTCTCTGAAGGATACCATCTGCATACTTTCACCTCAATATACATAACCCAGGACAATTCCTCCCGTTCTTTGCCTTGCTGCCTCCTTATGGGTCATAACTCCCTTTGGCGTTGAAACTATTATTACGCCAATCTCCTTGGATGGCAGATATCTCCTGATGTAATCTGGAAGACTGATCATTTCCCTGTAAGTCAAGGAGTAACGAGGAGTTATAGCACCACACTTATTGATTCTGCCCATTAATTGTACTAGAATCTTGCCCCATCTACCATCGTCAATGTACTCAAATTCTCCTACATATCCCTCTTTTTGCATTACACGCAGAACATTTACTATCAATTTAGACGAGGGCATTATAATTGCTTGCTTATTTCTTCTCATCTCGTTATTATACAGGGAGCTTAAAGCGTTTGACAAAGTGTTGATTACCGTCATCTATCTCACCTCAACCTCTTGAACCCTAATGGATATGCAACTTCTCTGAAACATTGCCTGCATAAATATATCCCGTATTTCTGTATTACAGAGTCTGTGCTTCCACACCTTCTACAATATTGGACTCCCTTTCCATGTTTCCTTTCAGCCGGTGGTTTATACTTACCCATTCATATCACCTTAAACAATAGTAACCCCAAAGTTTTCCGTGAGGAACTTCATTGCTTCTTCCTTCCTTACCCTCACGGAATCTGGAATCCTTGATTTCTGTCTTTTTCTCCTGCTTACTCTGAAACCTGGGCGCTCAAATGTTATGGCCACATCAAGTCCGAATATACCCACCTCAGGATCATAACGTGTGCCTGGAATCACCACATGTTCTGCAATACCGAAACTTACATTTCCGTGCTTATCAAAGCTACTGGCTTTAATCTTATAATTAACGGCAGCCAGCACTCTTTTTAGGAATTCCTCAGCCTTTTCATCACGTAAAGTCACCATTACACCGATCGGAGCTCCCTTTCTCACATCAAACTCCTTAATGGATTTCTTAGCCTTTGTGTAAACTGGCTTAGCTCCTGTTAGCTCTTCCACTAATTGGTAAGCTTTTTGCAACCTCTCTCCCGATTCACCAAGTCCAATGTTTACCGTTACCTTGGCGATCCTCACATTTCTCATTGGATTTTGTTTAGTTACCTGCTCCATTTTACTCCACCTTCACCTCAGGTTTTTCCTCTCCTATAACCATTGCATTTTCAAGGTTAGTCTCGTATTCAGAACCGTCTGGGCTTCTAATTACAACAATGGAGTAACGCCTGGTCTTGTAAGGAGAGGTCTGAATTCTCTTTAATTGACCTATGATTCCTGCGTTCTTTCCACCTACAGCCATAACATATACATTTTCCTTAAACCCATACACACCTAAAATCTCCTGGTTTGGAATTGATATCTTTAAGGTTGTCAGGGTAGGAAGCTTGAACATTTCAGTGGACTCCTTGCTTATCAAAAGGTTCCTCCCATCTTCGAGATTAAATTGAAGTAAACCCCCCTTCACGAGCGTTTTGTTCAGCAACCTTACGAGTTTGAATTTACTTTCCTCTTCCGAGATCTTTACAGGTTTAAGAAGCCTAGCACGATCTGGAACTATTCTCAAATATAGGTCAGCATGAGGAATAGCAATCACATCCATCAAACCTACAGGATATTTGTAATCACGTCTTACTCTTCCATCCACTAGCACCTTACCGTCTGAAATTATCTTCTTAGATTCCTTAAGCGAAGAAGTAAACGCGAGATAATCCCTCAGAAGTAAACCTAGTGGGATACTCTTGCCTAACGGATGGGGACCAGGCGAGGCTCTAACGGTCCATTTATACTCCTTTTTACTCGCTCTTAAGAACCAGGGAGCCTCTAATCTAGTAATATGAGTCATTGAGCCTTACCTCCTTGCTCCTCTTTCTGCCTTGAAGCTTTCCTATTTATAATGTCTTTCCTCCTTGGATCGTTTGTATTCAACTTAGTAATTTCTACCTTAGAAGCGTGAATCTTAATGTAGACTGGAGTGCCGTCTGCCTTCTTCCTAGTCAGACCTTCAATAGCTATTCTACCAGACTCAGGGAACACCTGAGTCACCTTTCCCTCAAAGCCGTAATTATCTCCCCTCATTACTCTCACAGTATCATCCTTCCTTATACCGATTCTTTTCATTCCATATTCCTTCGCTAGCTCATCGGAAAGAGGGGCAATCAGTTTAGACGATACCATCGAAATCACCTAAACTATTAAGGTAGCCAGGCTAGCTACCTTTGGCCATCTTTCTGCAGCTTCCCTTGCTACTGGACCTCTTATCTCTGTTCCCTTTGCTGTACCATCTGGGTTTACAATAACTACTGCATTATCATCGAACGAGATCCAAGTACCATCTGGCCTTCTGAAGGGCATTCTCTGCCTTATTACCACTGCCTTAAACTTCTGCTTTCTGACGTCAGGGGCTCCTTTCCTAACAGATACCATCACAAGATCGCCTACGTTTGCGTAAGGTACTCTCCTTAGAGCACCTCTATAGCCGAAGACACTAATGATCATGGCCTCCTTAGCGCCACTGTTGTCAGACACATTTACCATAGTATAGTTTTGAACTGCGGGAGTTAGGCCCTTCCTCGATCCTAATACCTGCATTTTTTCTGGCATTCATTTTCACCTCTTGCCTAGAACTACGAAGGAAACCGATTTAGATAGGGGTCTAGTTTCCCCTATTATAACTCTGTCTCCTTCCTTGACGTCCAGACAACTGGGAACTCTCGCATGAATTCTGCTCGTTCTTCTTTCATATCTCTTGTATTTATGATCGTAGAACAGGTAAGTTCTTTCGATCACACCCATCTTGGGTGCCCTATTCTTAACCAAGGTACCCTCAATTAGAGTACCTCTAACCTTTAAACTCCCATGGAATGGGCAATCCTCGTCCTCACACTCCCTACTAGGAGGAGTGATCCCAGGAATGCCCACGTTTTTTGTTTTTACTTGAGACATGAAATCACCTCAACCTTTTTATCGGCTTGCCTATCAAGGCGTCGCCACATATAGTTAATCGACGTCTTTTAAAATCTATCTCATAAATTCCATTGGGTTTATATACGGAAAATGCGTTGTCCCCTGCCTTAACGAGAAAGGTTTTCTCGGTTTCCAGAATTATTATTCCTTCCCTCCCAACCAAGGAGGGATCAGAATTAGTTAAAATCCTTACTCTTTTCCCTATTAGATCATACTCTAAAAATCTATTTTTTCTCATTTCTCTTTTTTTCTGAAAGTATAGTGTATATACGGGCTATATCTTTCCTTATATTCCTTATCGAGGAAGTGTTCTTGATCGTTCCCATCCTCGCCTCGGCCTTTCTCTTGAGAAGATCAGCCTTGAGCTCTTCTAGGCGTTTCTTTAGGTCCTCTTCGCTTAATTTCCTGAGTTCACTGACTCTTTTGGTCATTTTCCGCGCCTCCTAATTGTTCCTCAAGTTTAACGTTTTGGGTCTCATCAATTATCCTCACATTTGTTACCCTAACTTCTCCAGATTCGCCCCCAGTACTAGTGCCTGCAGTTTGTTTAAGCGAAATTTTATCTATGGTCCTCAGGGGCTTCGTTATAACCACCTCAACACCATATATTCCCATCTTGAGTGTGGCTATGGCTATGGCCCTGTCCACCATTACATCTAGGTTATTGCCGGTCTTGTAGACTATTCCCTCCTTAAGCTTCTCGAACTTAGCTCTCTCTGAAGTAATCTTTCCGCTAACTATCACCTCTGCTCCAAGGGCTCCAGCGTTCATTATCCTCCTGATTGTCATGAAGGCAGCTCTTCGGAAGTGATATCCCTTCTCAAGGGTCACCGCTAGCCTGAACGCCATTACCCTAGCGTTCAGCTCTGGTTTCTCCGGCTGAGTTACAGTGATCTGAGGATTCTCTAGGTTAAAGTACTTCTCCAATATTTGGGCCAACCTCTTTATTGTCTTTCCATCTTTACCTATAATGATCGCTGGTCTACCCGCATAGATTGTAACTCTAGTACCCATGGGAGTCTTGCTGATCTCAGAACCAGCATATTCAGCGTTATAATATTCCTTTGCTAAGAACTCATCTACCATTACTCTTGTCATGGACTTTTGAAGGAAGTATTTCTTTATATCAACCAACCTCTACACCTCACCAACTATAACCTCTATGTGAGAAGTCCTGTTGTATTTCTTAGTGGCCCTACCAAACGCCCTAGGCATAAATCTCTTTATAATAATGCCCTTATGCGCTGCTATATGGACAACCTTGAGTTTATCCTCATCCAATCCCTTTCCTTGCGCATTAGCCAATGCGTTCTCTAGGGCCTTGTTTACATACTTTATAGCCTTTTTAGGATATCTGCCACTTTTGACTTTCCATTTTCTTGAGATATTTGACTTGTGAGAAGCACCGTGGTCATATCTCCAGTATGGCAAGGCCTCCTTCTCCTCCATAACTCTCTGGAGGAAAGCCTGGGCTTCCTTAACATTCATTCCTCTAATTGCCTTGCACACATTATAGAGATCCTTTATCGAAACAGGAGCATTTCTAATCACTGCTTTACCAACTCTACTATCATCAAGGGATAGAATAGGATAATTCCATGCTGCCATTTTCTTCACCCTTTCATGGCCATGAAGAGGCTGGATCTTGTAGCCTTAAGGCCAGGTTCTCCATGTTCTACCTTCTGGATCGGTATAGAGAACTCACCTAGATAATGCCCTATCATCTCAGGCACCACTTGAAACTCAACGAATTGCTTGCCATTATATACTGCAAATTTCAAACCTACCATCTCCGGTAAAATTACCAGACTTCTCACATGGGTCTTAATCGGCTTGTCTGCCTTTGAATCCCTTCTGATTTTCCTGATCTTTTCAATTAAAGTCCTTTCTGAAGGAGTAAAACCCTTCCTCAAAGATCTTCTCTGTCTGGCGGGTAACAACTTGATAAAATCGTCCATTGGCATGTTCAACAATTCTTCTAATGATTTGCCCCTATACCTAAACTTCTTCCACTCGGCAGGAATCTCCACTGACATCTACAGATCATCCCCCCTAGTATTATTTAAGTTCACTTCCTATCCCTCCTACCCGTTCTACGTGCTGCAATATGTCCAACCTTTCTGCCTGGCGGGGTATTCCTAGCCACAGTGCTAGACCTGCTAACGCTCTGATGAAGACCTCCTCCGTGTGGATGAGACACAACGTTCATCGCAACACCTCTAACATCAGGCCACTTTGTTGCTTTGACCTTATACTTCCAGTAATTATTTCCGGCCTTTAGAAGAGGTTTCTCTAAGACTCCTCCGCCTGCCACAGTTCCCACAGTGACCAAAGCGTTCTCATCTATCTCCTTTATCTTTCCAGAGGGTAACCTTAGAATAACTTTTCCCTCAGATTTCCCCACTACAATTGCATATGATCCAGCCGTTCTTGCGTATCTTCCACCATCTCCTCTATGAAGTTCCACGTTAGATACATACACACCCTCAGGTAGATCTTTCGCTGGAACTATGTTACCCAAGGATGCTGGGGAGCCCTCTCCAACCTCTATTTTTTGACCTGATATTAATCCCTGAACGGCAGGAATGAAGAACTGAATACCAGTATCTAACTTAACCTTTGCCACTGGTTCTGTCATTCCAGGATTATGCAAAATATCAACAACCTTAGCGATATGATGCCCGGTTATAGTTGGATATCTGACCTTTCCTACCCTTAACCAACCTGGGTTTCGGAAATTTATGTTTCCTCTTCCTGCTCTTTGTTGTAAAAGTTTCTTACCCATTTAAATCACCTAAAGAATTCCAAGCTTCTGGGCTATTTCTGACGCCTTGTATTCAGGCGCCAGCTTGACATACGCCTTCTTCTCACCTCTAGGTGTTATCACCACGTTAACTTTCTCCACCTTCACTCCAAACGCCTTCTCCACTTCACTCTTTATAGTTGCCTTATTGTCCTCCCTATCTACTACGAGAACTAGCGTATTATTTGATTCTAACAATCTAACCGACTTCTCCGTGGAAATACTTTCTTTGATCATTTTATCAGCCCCTTAAATCTATCCTGGAGAACCTTAAGGGCAGATTCGGTATAAATTACTAATCTACCCGCATGTCCTCCTGGTGCCAGATGAATTACACTCACATCTTTAGCTGAGACTACATCTACGCCTGGCAAGTTTAGGGCTGCCTCCACAATAGGCAGTTTGGGATCATGAACAACAAGTAATGGTCCGACCGTACGCTTATACTTTCTCCCTCTCATCTTCCCCTTACCTGCTCTTATTCTCTTGTAAGAGGCCCTTTCTAATTCCTGTTCCAGTCCTAGCTTAATCAAGATCTCCTCTAGCTCTGCTGTCTTCCTGATACCTCCAAGATCATCGACCACAACTAGGGGTAGATCACCCGTAAACCTGTGTCCTCTATTTGTTACAATCTCCTTTATAGTAGTAGAGGCCAACGCGCTTATCACGGCTAACCTCTTTTCCTTCTCGTTTATGTCTTCCTTTACTCTTTCCCTAGGAGACGGGGGAAAAGCCAATCTTCCTCCCACTGTATTAGGGGCTAGTGCACCCTCACCTGCTCCCCTTATACGTGGAACCCTCGCCAAACCTAGGTTTATACCAAAACTTTTAGCTGTGGTTCTCTTGCCAGCCATTGGATCCCTTCCTTTAGGCTGTAGACCTTGCGTAAATGACGAGTGAAATGCCCTCCTTATTAGGTCCTTCCTTACAGGATAACTAAAGATTAAAGGTAGCTGAACGTCCTTTACCTTGTTTCCTGATAGATCCAATACTTTTGTACTTTTTTCTAAAAGAGTTGTATACACTCATTTCACCCCTGCTTACTGTTCACATCCACATAGGTAACCTTCGGAACCGGAAGTTGTGTGGAATAAGGCCTGATGGGGTACCTCAGGAAGAGAGGTCTCTTTATGGATCCTATCGTGGAGCCTTGAACTAGAAGGTAGGTATTCTTGACTAGTCCATATCTCACGAAACCACCCTTGGGGTTTATCAACTTGGTATCGTCTGATATCTTCAGGATCCTCTTGTTGTACTCGGTTCTCCTGTGGAATCCCATCTGACCTGGCTGAGGAACATAACTTGGAGTTCCCAAAGATGGACCTTTTGTACCAACCTTCCTGCTACCTTTCCTATGTTTATGCCATCTAGGTAACTCCTGTACTCCGTACCTCTTGATCACACCTTGAAAACCATGTCCCTTGGTCACACCTATTATATCCATAAGCTGACCTTCTTTGAAGACGTCCCTTACTGAAAGAGTATTGCCGAGAAGCTTTAAACCATACTCGAGTTGGCTTTTTGTGTTTCCACCACCTATCTGAACCTCTACAATATCCGGAGTTTTCTTACCAAGGGCTGGAATAAGATGCGGTTGGGTTGAAACGAGAAGCCTAAAGTAGCTAACGCTCTCAAGGTTAGACTCAATGTCCTTTAACTGATGTTCCTTCTTCTCTTTATCAATCTTTAATCCCCTTATTCTTCTAGTGATGAACTTGCCAAAGTCTCCCAGGTCCCCCCACACTTCGCCCATTACTGAATGTTCTCCCCTATTGTTTAACCCATAAGCTCTTAACGCAAGAACGTAAATGGGTGGAGTCTCCAGAACAGTAACGGGGACATAAATCTCCTTCCCAAACATAGACGAGGATCTATCTTCGTCTATCATAAAGATGTGGGTCATGCCCACCTTATATCCCACAAACCCAAGAGTTACGGGATTGGGTAAGTTCACTTCAGGATAAGATCTTGGAGATGGTAAAAGCTCCTCTGATCTTTTTCTGGGTCTTAATCCGGCTGATCCTCTCCTTGGCGAGGATAACTTTCTATGTCCCATCCTATACCCCTTCTCCTATCACATCAGATCGATGACCAATAATAAATTTGATGCCCAACTATGAGGACATAATATTAGATCCCCAACCCCCTGAAATCGAACACCCTTAAAGTACGATTTAGCTGGATATGAGATAACTGAGTAGACAATTGTCTCACATTAAGATAAAATTTAGTACAGTGAGACTTGCAATTAAGGCCTCCTTAGACCTAACGTCGGATACCCCTTGTTTACGTATGAAGTTAAAGGATGGATAGGCCTTGAACAATGACTTTATACCTCCGCTTGGGGGTCCTATTAAAAGCGTAATGCCATGACTTTGATACATAGATCTTAGGGTACCGATACTCTCCAAAGGATCAAGACCAGATCTGCTAGCTATTACGACGTTGTTAATCTTGCCTAAATCTAGTTCAGAGATGGTCTCAATTGATGGTCCTTCATAGAAGGGTGAAGTGTACCTCAATGCTTTGCATTTCTCAGAGTTAACCACTAGCATGAAACCGTTCTTCCCTTCACAACCCTTCAGACCACTATTCCCCCGCTGGACCAGTCTTATCTCCCCCTCTACAGGAACATTAGATACAGCATGATAGGGAGTATTAATAGGCTGAAGTAAACCTGCCTTGCTGAGGTCCGGGTCTATCCCTATATTCCTTTTAAGGTAAGGAGGGGTCATAGCATATGTCATGAGCTTCCTTATCCTAGACAAGTGCGAACGTTCGCCCCGATCCACTAGGTAGAGCCTTGTGACCCTGAACTCAACCAAAGCCCTAATTACGTCAGAAACCTCCAGGGTAAAAACCGTAAGGTTGTTTTTCAAGGTAAACATATCAGGATAGATAGCTACATTAAGGGGGTGAGCCCTGGGAAAGGGAAACATCTACTGAACCTTTCTTATACCTATTGTATATTCTTCTCCATCTATGTCCCAGGTGGTAATCTGGTCTCCCTCCTGTTGTCCTATGATAACTTCCTTAGACCTGGTCTCCGCAGAGATGTAGTCCCTGAATTTTTCCAGAACCTCAGCTCTATCCTGTGGAGGGACTATACTGACAATTATGTAATCGGTTACATTTAAGTTCATTAATTTTCTCATATATTGTATTCTCCTTATCACATCTCTGACTATTCCTTCCTCCTCTTCCTTACCGCTAATCTCCCTAGGTATGAGTACAACCCCGCTCTCAAAGGATCCGCTGGTATATTCTGGCTTCACTTCCTCTGTAATTCTTAGATGTGTTGTGGATAGTTTTACCTCCGTGTCATCTATAAACACCGTGTGGAACCCCTTTTCAAGGATATCCTTAGCTATGACCTCCTTATTGCTCTCCACGTATTGTACGATCCTAGGGGACAACCTTTTGTACTCCTTCCCTATGGCTCCCTTATCTGGCTCTATCTTCAACTGACTGAACTCGTAAAACTTCGCCATATCGTAGAATCTAACTTCCTTGGAGTTGAGGAGGGTCTTTAATAGCTCCTTGTTCTCATCGAGCTTAGCTATTAAGCCAGAGTCCTTTAAGAAAACGTGGGCAACTGATACTGGCCATCTAAGTTTAATGTTGGCCTTTGCCCTAGCGTTCAAGCTAGCCTCAGAGATGGCTTTCATTAATTCCACCGTGGCTTCGAGCCCATTGTCAATCAAGTCTTTCCTCACATCTCCTAAGATTTCCATGGAGACAGATAGTTTCTTGTCGTTAACCACAAAGGTCTGATATACTTTCTCGGCGAAATATGGAACGACGGCTGAGGCCATTATCAACCATTCACGCATTATATAATACAAGATAGTGTAGAGGACCAGCTTATCTTGGCTTAATCCTTCCTCCCAGGCCCTCTTCCTCACAAGCCTCAAGTAGAATCTGCTTATGTCCTCTATCATGAATCTTACCAGTTCATTGGCTAACTCATGAACCTTGTAATCCCTCATCGCCTCGCTAACCCTAGACCGCATATTGTAAAATCTCGACACTATCCATCTATCCTCCACCCTAGCATATTTCAACGCCTCCTCGAGGCTCATCTTCGTGGGACTAAAGTTGTCTAGGTTCATGTACATTGAGGTAAAGAGGAATACGTTCCATATAATTTGCAGGTCTCTTTGTGATAGTTCGAGGTTTTTCTCAGAAAACTTGACGTCCTCCCATGTGGTATTTCTCAATAGCATTAGCCTTAGTACATCTCTTCCATATTTCTCGATTACAACAGAAGGTTCAACGTAATTACCTAGGCTCTTGTGCATCTCCCTTCCCTGCTCGTCAAGCATGAAACCATGAACTAATACTGCCTCATAGGGAGCCCTATCATCTAAGATAACTCCCGATCTAAGGAGGCTGAAGAACCAACCCCTTAATTGATCATGGCCTTCTAAAACTAAGTCCACTGGGCCTAACTCCTTCCACTTGCTCATCCAGTCTTTTCCTAGGCTGGAAAAGAAGGCTACGCCGCTGTCAAACCAGACATCCGCTACATCAGGAACTCTCTTAGCTTTGGCCCCGCATTTCTCACATCGAATAACAACGTTATCTATCCAAGGCTTATGAAGATCTTCGGGAACCTCATTTAAGGCCACCTTCTTTAGTTCCTCCACGCTCCCAACTACGTTCACATGCCCATTTTCACATACCCATATGGGAAGCGGATTTCCCCAAAACCTCTGCCTACTTATCACCCAGTCCCTGAGTTCGGCAACCATATTCCCTATTCTCGTCCTCCCCCAAGAGGGTATCCAGTTAACTCTGTCTATCTCTGATTGTAGTTTATCCTTTAACTTGGTGACCCTAATAAACCACTGGTCTATTGCCCTCAATATTAGTGGAGATTTACATCTCCAGCAAATAGGATAACGGTGAACTATCTTACCAGCATGAAGAAGGGCGCCTCTCTCTTTCAGGTCCTGAATTATCACGTTAGCCGAGTCTCTGACATTCATGTTAGCGTACTTTCCTGCCATTTCAGTGAACTGACCTCTGTCATTTACCAGCATCACCACAGGCATTCCATTGGACTTGCCTATCTCAAAATCCACATCACCGTGCCCTGGCGCAGAGTGCACTAGCCCAGTACCGTCCTCCAGGGTTACCCTATCTCCCGCGTCTACCACAACGTGATATTGGTCAATGTTGTGCTGTGCAGGTACTATGTCCCGTAATGGGTGTTCATAGCGAAGTCCAAGAATCTCCTCTCCCTTGAACGTTCTAAGGACCTTGAACTTCTGTATCTTAGCCTCCTTCATTACCGCCTCCACTCTTTGCTCTGCGATAATATAGACCTCACCGTTTGCCTCAACCTCAGCATACTTGTAGTCCTTGTTTATCATCACAAAGACGTTAGAGGGCAAGGTCCATGGGGTTGTGGTCCATATAACCAGGAACTTGTTCTGGGATCCCACTACCTTAAACTTGACGTATATGGAAGGATCCTCAATATCCTTGTACTCGGACACCTCGTAATCTGATAACGTCGTTTCGCACCTTGGACACCAGTGCAAAACTTGAACATCCCTTGCCAGTAACCCCTTCTCATGTGCCTTCTTTATCACGGCCCATGAGTTGCTGATAAACGTTGAATCCAAGGTAAGATAGGGATTCTCCCAATCCATGAACACGCCGACATTCTTGAAATTCTCGGACATGGAATTCAGATTAGTTAGTGCAAAATCTCTACAGAGCTGGACAAATTTCTCTACACCTATCTTATCATATATATCCCTTTTTTGAGAAATATTTAACTTCCTCTCAACGGCCACCTCAATGGGCAATCCGTGGGTGTCATAACCTGGCTGGTCATGAACCCTATAACCTTCAAGTCTCTTGTATCTTAAGATGGAATCCTTGATTACCTTATTCCAAATAGTGCCTATATGGGGTATGGGTGCAGATGGATAAGGTGGTCCATCTATGAAAAGGAATTTCTTTGTAAATTTCCCGTTGTATTCCTTTAAGGCCTTGTAAACTTTTTTCTCAACCCAAAAATCTGAAACCTCTTTTTCTATCTTCAATGGTTCAAATTTCGATTGAAGGGGCCTCACTGGAGATAAGTCTGACACGAAAGGGTTTTCATTGTATGAATTTAAAAACACTATGTTAGCTTCGAATATATCGCGTCAACTATGTCGCTTAACTTGGAGCTTCCACCCACATCGGGCGTGAGATTTTTACCCTCGCTATAAACCTTGTAAATCGAGTTAGTAAGTGATTGCGAGGCCTGTAAATATCTCTGATCCTTACTTAGTTGATACATGCGTTCCAGCATCATACTCACGGAGAGCAGAAAAGCTGTTGGGTTCACAATTCCCTTCCCAGCTATGTCGAAGGCAGCTCCATGAACGGGTTCAAATAGCGACTTCCTTTCCCCAATGTTTGCCGAGGGAGCCAAGCCTAAGCTTCCAGCTATTTGTGAAGCCTCGTCGCTCAGTATATCTCCGTACATGTTCGTGGTGACAATGACGTCAAACATGTTTGGGTCCTTCACTAAATTCGCCGCTGCCGCATCTACGTACATCTCGTTATATTCGACCTTTCCCTTTAGCACGGAACGACAGGACCTTGCAAACAACCCATCTGTTATCCTCATCACGTTAGCCTTGTGAACGCAGGTAACCTTGTTTCTTCTCCTCTTTGCATAATCCAGCGCAACGTTGGCTATCCTGGTGGAAGCCATAGCTGATATCACCTTAAGTCCAACAGCGACTCCTTCTGAGATTTCATGCTCGAACCCCTTATAGAGATCCTCAGTGTTCTCCCTAACTATTAGTACATCTACGTTTCCATATTTGTTGGGAACTCCTGGAAGTGATTTAGCAGGCCTTAGATTGGCATACATATCATACATCTGCCTTAACTTTACCACTACGTCCATGGCTGACTCGCCCACTGGGCCCTTAAGTATCATGTCAGACGACTCTATTACCTTGAGGGTATTCTTTGGCAATGCCTCCCCGTACTTGGCTTGAGCCGAATCCCCAGCCTCCACCTCAATAAACTCTATTCCGAGAGAGTACGTTTCCACAAGTTTCGCTAAGATTTTCTTACTTGCAAAAAATATTTCTGGTCCTACTCCATCGCCCGGAATTACCGAAACCCTAAACATGGGTTGGCATACCTAATCAAGCTTATATCCTTTTGACCTCAGCGTCTCCAAGATCTCTCGGAGGTATCCCTCCAGGTACGGACTAGTTCTTTTAATCACGCCTATCTCATAGCTCATTATTTCAAGCAACTTTTCCCTCTCTTGGGGTAGGATATCCAACCTTGTCAAATGGACAAGGAGATCCACGAATAACCCATCTCCTCTAGAAAAGGATTTTTCCCTGCATTCTCCCTTAAATTCTAGAAAATTTAACGTGTACTCACTGGGGTTTCCCAGAGCCTCGAGATTACACTTTGCAATGAATACGCACGAAACGTCTATTACGGGTAAACCATACATGAAGGAGGTAGGCCTTAAACTGCCGTTTAGGCCTTCATAAAAGAGAGTTGGGTCCTGAGTTATGAGGATGGAGCAATAAGGATGCACGGAGATATTTCTAGAGGTAATAGATCCCTCGTATAGCCTCAACCTATACTCCTTGAAGTATCTCAAGCCCACAGGGGAGATGTTGTCAGAGACTCCAGTGGTACCCAATAGTACCTCATAAATTCCGGGGTGCGGAAAAACTTGATTTATTTTGTACATGTAGACTATCGATTAAGTTAACAAGGTTAGAATAATGAGCATTGATCATGGGTTAGCAGGCGATATAAACGAGGGAAGAAGGATAGGGAGACTAAGAGAAATCTTAGAAGACGTCAGCGATGAAATTAAGGTCTACAGGGAGAGGATATTAACGTGGGAGGTTAACCATTCTCTGGTAACCATAAACGGTGAAAGGGTAGAACATCAGGCACTACCATACTCGCCTACCTCGTATATCAGAGGACACGTAGTGGAGAATCCTGAAGACTGTAGGAAAGACACAGTACTTGTAAATAGGGGTAACTCGAGGTTCGATGTTTATTACGACATTATTCTGGCCAAGAGGTTTGGTTGTGAAGCCTTACTATTAACACAAGTCGAGACTGTCTCGATTTCGCCTCCTTACCTACAGTCTGGAGCCTCGGAACCCCCACTGGGTCTGATATCGATAAAAGGTGCAAATCCTAAGAAAGGGAATCTGGTGGAGATAAATCTCGAAACCAAGGCAAGGATCGTAGACGCTTACGCTATCCATGCGATAAAAAATGGAAGAGAAAGGTCCAAAAAACTCCTTCTGGTCTCCAATCACGATACATGGCTTAGCAAAAGTAAAAGCTGGGTAGTGTCAGCGAAAATTTTCCGAGAGCTAAATGACCCTAGTAACCAATGGGAATACCTTTGTATATCTGGAATGGAGTCTGGAGCACCCGGATTTTCATCGCTTTACTGGGGATACATGGCTAGGCAACTTAGTAAGAAATTTACAGACAGGGATCTGGCAGTAGAGGTTAGAGATAACCCAGGTTTAGGGCTCTCACCTGGAATGAGATATCAAGACATTAAGGGTGATCTGATTTCCCCAATGTCAGCGTCTTTCGAGTTATTGAGGAATGGGATACCATCTGTGACCCTGGGAATAGGAGATACTTCCACAGATCAAACTGATGTAATAAAGACTCTGAAGGCTCTCTCTTCTAATTTCAAATTCTCTCTACAGGATCTAATAAATGATCTCCTTGACGAGTATTCCCTGTTACCCCCTGAGGTGAAATCCCTACTCACCAACCTCAGCGGAAAACCAAGAGAGCCCAGATACCTTGTCAGATATCTAGGAAGGTACATGGGGTTGCCTGGAAGGATTGAATATGCACTTTTTCACAAGTTGGTGGCTGTAAGGAAATCCTTGAAACACAGGTTCATGTTCGCAGAGGACAATCCAGCGCTAGGAATAGAGGTAACGAGAAATGGGTTTCTCGCAAGCTATAGATCAGAATTAGATAGGGAAATCACAAACTCTTACATTTACAGGTTACACGAAGATTTACAGGAACTCCTCTAACTCCTTTAAACTTGACACTACAAAATCAGCATACAATTCAGGATATTTTACAGACCTCTCTCGATCTACAAGTATGCTCTTGAGTCCGGCCTTCTTGGCAGCTAAGCAATCTTTAACTGGATCATCTCCAACCATTACGCACTCATTTCCCTTAGCCTTTAGCTCCTCACAGGCAAGAATGAAGGGCTGGATACTGGGTTTAGGCTTAACATTATTTTCACCACCTATTATTATTATATCAAACTTGTCAATATAGGGAAACTTTGATATTCTAGACTTCTTGTCTCCACCCTCACCGTCGCTGTTGGTAACAAGGCCTAGTTTATACCCCTTCTGCTTGAGATAGGTTAGAATATCCATCGCATCTTCGAAGGGAAGAGTCTCTCCTGCGATTGACCAGTAGAGGCTAGTCCATTCGAATAGCTGATCCTTCTCAACCTCATTTATCCCAATCTCTTTCAGAACCTCTACCCACCAGGCGTTCCTATCATAAACTCCCTCTGAGTCGAGCTTCTCAGAGATATAGAGAAGCTTCTGCTCCAATAGCTCAGGAGAGACAAGTGTTTGTGCATTATCCTTTAGAAAATTGTAAATATCCGAGGAAACGGCTTGAATAGCCTTCCTGAAAACAGGTTTAGAGTTAACTAGCGTATTATCGTAATCAAATAGGATTGCCTTGGAGCCAGCAAAAAGGTTGAATTCTTCCATTTCGATTCACGACAGGAAGTCCTCAACCTTGGGCAGTTCCTTGGGGAGACCCTTTCTTTCTCTGATCTTCAGAATCACATCAGTAAGGATGCTGTCTGGAACTGGAGCCCATTTACTGAACTCGGTTCCCCAGAACGCTCTACCGCCGGTGGAGCCTCTTAGATCACTGGCTAGCTCGTAGGACTCTGACACAGGGATCTCTGCAAGTATCCTAGCGACGCTTCCCGATTGAGTCATATTAAGCACTTTGCCCCTCTTTCTGCTTAGAACCGCTGTTACATTACCCACAAATTCCATCGGAACCCTTATATCAAGCTTCTGAAGTGGCTCTAGGAGTGTTGGCTTAGACATGAGCATTGCAGCAAATATGGCATTCCTCACTGCCGGATAGATTTGGGCAGGTCCCCTATGTGCAGGATCTTCATGTATGGTAGCGTCGTGAAGTATAACCTTTACTCCCCTGATAGGTTCATGGGCTAAAGGCCCTTCTCTCATTGCCAACCTATAACCTTGGAGCATTGTATCCATTATCTCCCTTAAATGCTGGACACCGCTCGTGGCATCTATGAGTACATTAACGTTTTCATCAATCGCGATTATTTTCTTGGCCTCGTCGTAATCCCAGTCTGCTTGATCCCTGAGAATCTTGGCCATCTCCTTAGAATCCATGTCCTCCTTGATGGTACCGTTAGAGATCAGTTCAATCGTCTTATCATTAAGCGGTTCAACACTGATGTAGAACTTGTTATGCTTGTTGGGAGATTTACCCTCAAACACCTGACTCTTATTCCTTACACTCTCCCTATACACGACGATTGGTGGAGTAGTAACTACATCAACGCCATAATTATCCTTTAGTAACTGTAACGAGACCTCAACGTGTAGGAATCCCATTCCAGAGAGGAGATACTCTCCGGTCTCCTCATTAATCTTGACCACTAGGTTAGGATCCTCAATACTTAGCTTCCTTAGCGCATCAATCATTTTTGTTAAGTCCTTTGGATTCTTGGGCTCCACTGCTATGGTTACCACGGGCTCTGAGACGTAATGAAGCTTCTCAAAGCTTCCCTGAAGATCTTTATATCTAATGTCTATGAGAGTCTCACCGGATCTGGCCCTTTCTAAGCCTAGCACTGCAGCAATATTTCCTGCTGGTATTTCATCTGCTAGCTCCCTAAACTGACCCATGTAAATGCTGACCTGTAGGACCTTCTGAGGTGCCTTGGCGTTGACTAACCAGACCTCGCTACCTGGCCTAATGGTACCAGAAAATACCCTACCTGTTGCCACCAGACCTGCGTGTGGATCCACCTTCATGTCTGTGATCATCATCACGACGGGACCATTTGGATCCGCGTTAAGCATGGACTTTGCTAGCTCATTATCCAGGTCGCCTTTCCATATCTTGGGAATTCTATACTTCTGAGCGTCCACAGGATTTGGTACAAACTTAATCACTGCGTCCAGAAGTGCCTCGTTTATGGGTACTTGAGACGCTAATTCATTAATCTTTGTCTTGTCAGTAGTTGAATAGGCATCAATCACATGTTTCATGTTGATGCCCTTTTTCTGAGCCATTGGTATACTAAAGCCCCACCTGTCCTTTGCCGAACCAAACACCACATTGCCCAAGGTTGGATTAATGGCCCATTTCTCCTTTAGTTCAGGCTCAGCATATATGTTAATGAGATTGTTTACTTCCTTAATGATATCCATTAACTTCTGCATCATTTCTTGAGGACCTAACTTCAACTCCTTAACCAGCCTGTCCACCTTATTAACGAACAGAATTGGCCTTACCCTTTCCTCTAGGCTTTGCCTCAACACAGTCTCAGTTTGTGTCATTACTCCTTCCACAGAATCTACCACTACGATGGATCCGTCTAACACCCTGAGGCTTCTAGTTACCCTTCCGCTGAAATCAACGTGTCCGGGAGTATCAATCAGGTTAATGACGTAACCTTTACCCTCAACTTCGTGGTACAAGCTTACGTTGGCTGCCTTAACAGTTATACCCCTTTGTTGTTCTACGGATAGATAGTCCAGGGCTAATGCCTCTCCAGCTACCTTAGGTGAAATTATACCTGAGGCAGCCAATAGTTGGTCGCTGGTGGTTGTCTTACCGTGATCAACGTGTGCAATGATACCAATATTCCTTACCCTTGTCCTATCCTTCATTAGGCTCAAAACTTGTTCTGATGTCTTATATTTGGGCAAGATATCTCACCTAGTATCGTAAACATGTAGTACTATAAGCAGAGGTATTAAAGTGTGATTATAGGAAAGTTATCATCGGCTTTTAGCAGACTAGTTCCTGCCTGGTCCTTAACACGATCCATTTACCGGGTTACGAAGATTCTTGATTAAACAGTCAAAAATCTTTATTCCTCTACAAAATCTGTCAGCGACGCAGACTTCTTATCTGAATTACTAGAGAACTTCGTATTGAATATCTTATACAGAAGTTCCGCTTTTTTCCTGCTCTTCATTACTCTCTCAAGGTCTGCTATACTAGAATTACATATATTTCTTACTGTGGAAAATTCTGTTAGCAACCTTAAGGCTATCTTTCCTCCCACGTTGGGCAGAGATTGAACGAGGTAGAGCTGCATCTCATCTAAACTTTCAAACTTAGGTTTGTCATGAAGGGAAATAGGCTTTCTCTCTACACCCCTCTCCTGGTACCTTCTTGCCAGGGTAACCAACACTTCTGCAGATTCCCTCTTATCTAGAGAATAAAGGACGCCAACATCATAATCCACAGTGGCAGTAATGAGGGCAGAGTTGAAAATCTTCCACTTAGTTGTAATTGTCTTGGCTCCCTCCAAATTCCCCTCCACAAGAATGAATACCTTTGAGTAGACTTCCCTGAGCCTTTCCAGTTGGTCGAAAAATCTCTTGTCAAAAACAGAATTCATCAAGTCAAAAACATTTTTCCTTTCCACTGCAACCCCGTCAGCTACTATATAGTCCCCAACAGATAACTGCTGCAAGAAGACTAAAGCACCCAGATCGCGTAAAAGGTCAGGAATTCCAGATTGCTTCTCCCTAGTATCGGCGTAAATTCTCAGCATAACAATATTCTTCTGGTTGCTAAACTAAAAATATTAAGCCTTTGGAGGGGAAGCTCCTGGTGCGCCCTGCGGATAGTACTTCTGAATTAACTCATTGACCTTTTTCTGTAGATCCTCAAACTGTTTCCTGAGAAGTCCTTCTTGTTTTTGATATGTTCTGCTCTTAAGTTCAAGTAATTCTTTCCTTTCGTTAAGCTCGTTTTGAACGTTATTTCTGTCCTGTTTAATTAGGAGGTTGCCCACAATCTTGTAGACAGGCGAGTCCTGCGGTATATTAGCTAGTTCCTTCAAAACCTCATTGACCTCTCTTAACTCGCCCTCAATAACACTCTTCTCATAGGTCAGCCTCTCTAACTGGCTTTGTAACTGTTGTAATTTTAGAAGCTGGGTTTGGAGTTCAGGAGGAATTCTTTCTGCCATCTTGTTCTACCTCATTTAGAGTACTCAACACACTGTAGATCCAGAATATATAAGAATTCATTATAGCTCTGCACCTAGAAACACTATCACATTTTATAAGAATGGAATCATCTACGATGGAAACGAATTCCTTGTCAATATCTTCAATTATAAGAGAATTCTTTATTAAATTTCTAAGCTCCGAATTAAACGGCTTTAGTGAAATATCAATCATTATCATTCTGCTAACCCCAGAAGGAGAATCTCCTTGTCCTGAGAATTCGAAAACCTTACTGTACAGTATTCGTTAAACTTTATCTCAGCGTGGACCGTGCAGTCTGATGCCCTTGTGGCCCCGAGATCTATGAGGAGAGAAATCACCTTACTACACCCGAACTCAGCATGTTTAATGCACAATCTACGTCTGGAATTATATAACGAAAACTTCTCATAATCGCTTCTGAGCCTCAGGCCCTTTATCGAGAAATTGTACAATTTTTCTCCGGTAATCACATCATAAACCTCCAGGGAACTAGGATTGCCCTTTAAAACATTAACTAATAGGAGTAACTCTCCACCCAATAGACTCGCTATCTTAAAAACATCATCGATACTCCTTTTTCCCCTATTTACCTTCACTGAATAAGGAAAAATGTACTCTAAATAATTTAAAAAACTCCTTGTTCTACTGGATGTATCCCTAGAGCTAGTAATCACGATTCTAACTCGGTGTATAGGCCTGACCAGCCCACTTACTACCACACTTCTTACAACTCCAAACTCCAGACGCAATCCTGTAAACCTTACCTGTGGTCTTGCAGACGGGACAAGTGTGATCCGCGTACCTCTTCTCCATTATCTCGCTCCACTTCTTCCTTAGAGAGGAACCATATCTTGCACCAAATCTACCAGCTATCCTTGAGCTCTTCTTGGATGGCATTACGACTCACCTTTTCCAATTCCTATGAGACTTTTAAGCTCTTCTAATAACTTCTGACTAGTAGCAGATGCCATTCCCTCCGCCACTTCCACCTCTTGCTGGCTGAAACTCCCTTCACCTGACTTCTGTATACCAACGATATTGCCACTGGGTATGTAGGAAAATGATATTTTAGCGTCCATTATACCCTCTTCTTCTAGGTCTGGATCCACCACGAGAAACTTTCCTATCTTTGCCACGGAAACGGTAACAACAGGGTACTTAATTGGGAGTGGAGTGACCTTCTCCTCTTTTTGTATGATTATGTTATCGTTTTCTCTCACTACCTTGGGTAACTTAGCGTCGTAAAGTGCAGCTACGGCCGCAATGGTGCAAGCGTCCAACACGTTTCCTCCGTAATCCAAAACTGAAATGTCAACCCATACAGTCCACACTTTCTTGCCGGGCTCTATGACCAGCCCTGATAGATCAACTGCCTTTGAATCCCTAAGGCTCCTATCTACCACCCTAGATAGTTCTATAGCATTCTCGTCAGGGGGGCCAGGCTCAAAGGTTTCATAGGCTAAGGGAAGTAGCTCAGCGTTAACCACAAGGTTTCCTTGATTGGGCGTGTCTGGATATGGTTCGTCTTCCTCTACCTTGACTCCTGCTAGAACGGTTGTATCTCCCAGCTTCACTAGGGCAGATCCATCAGCCTTCTTCGCATATCCCAAAGTAATAGATAAAGGCCTGTAATCTGTGAATTTCCTTCCGTCACTTCTAGTACCTCTTTCCAGTAGAGCAATTATGCTTTCCTTCTTTATTAGTGGGATTACATTCTCGTTTGTTGGTGTCATAGACATGTTAGGATCCCTCCTCGTGAATTTCGGCGAATTTGTTTCGTAGTACCTCCTTTTCCAAGTTATAAATAGTGCTAATACCTTTGTATGCCAACTCCAATCCCTGCTTAAACTCTTGCTGAGTCATGTTACCATTGAGCTGAATAAGGGTTATTTGTCCTAACGACGGTAACATAGCTACAGGCATATCTGCCTCACCCCACATGTCCTCGGGCTCGTTAAGATCCAGTACAACTACACCGTCTGCCTTACCCACGGCCACTGCTGCAATCACATCCTTCACTGGAATTCCTGCATCCACCACAGCCAGTGAAGCAGCCATGAGAGAGGCTAACCTAGTTCCAGCGTCTGCTTGAATAACTTCCATGAATACATCAATGGACGACCTTGGAAACTGCTCCACAAGTATAGAAGATTCCAATGCTTCCCTTATTACCTTAGAGAGCTCAATCTCTCTTCTGCTAGGTACGGGGCTTTTTCTCTCGTCAGTAGAAAAAGGGGTCATATGATATCTCACCCTCAGCGTTGCCCTGTTTGGAAGGGCCAAATGCCTTGGGTGCATTTCCCTAGGACCGTAAACGGCTGCAATAATTTTAGTATTTCCTACCTCCACCAAAGACGAGCCGTCGGCATTCTTCAGTACTCCTATCTCCATTTTCATTGGTCTTAGCTCATCTGGTCTCCTTCCGTCAAGTCTTCTTCCATCATCAAGTATTAGTTTGGGCTTCTGAACTTGTAACACTGTTATCACCTAGTGATTCTTTTATTAGTTTTTTAATTCTATCAGTCAATCCTTTGGTGTGGGACTCACGCTCAATGGTCCTGATGGCCATTATTAGAACATTTTCCTTTTCCTTTGATGGACAGTTGGCTAGTACCCTCCCATTCTGAGCCACAAGGATATCGCATCCGGTCTCTGTGCTCAAAGTCTCCAACATGCTCTTTCCCTTTCCCACAACCCTAGGAACCTTGACTGGAAGGATATCAATAACCGTACCAGATGAAACTCTCCCTAGTCCCTTTCCCTTCACTGATAGAACAGGATCGCTAGTTCTATCAAAGCTCTCAACCTTCGCAATCACGTAATCCCCCACATCTATATAACGCCTTAGATCTTCACCGACATTGGCTGGCCTTCCTAAAAGAGACGATGCTGGTAGGTAAGCAGAGTAGGGAGCTTTGATGTCAGTAGTCCAACCATACAGTTCTACATCCTCGACCAACGCTATCACAGTATCCCCTATTCTGGGATAATAGTGGGAGCCTTCCAGAGGAATCACTTCAAAGATAGAATCCTTAACCTCAACTACTCCAATAACCGAAGCGTAGTACTTGTTTCCCTGCTTAATTACGTAAGGAGACCATGGTATTTGAAAATTTCCCTCAGCTATTAGATCTCCAGGGACTACCACGGTCCTATCCTGTAGATATATCTTGTTTTCTGTGGACATTTCACTTCACTTGAAGTACTCTAACTTCTACTTCACCTTTAGTTATAGAATTTAACTTATCTATTACATCTTGTTGAGCTCCAGCTGGTATTTCTATCTCAGCCACTAGAGTACCATCATCAAGCCACACTGTTTTCTTAACGCTCCCCAGGGAGCTAAGCTGCTGCTTCGCTTTTCCAGAGTACCTTTGGGGAACCTTAACCTCTAGGAGAGCTCTGGCTATCTTGATGGGTATTATCCTTGTTAATTCATGGATGATTTGTAGAGCCTGGGCCTCAACCTCCTTATTTATATCTATCTGTACCCTAGCTTGTTCCAAGGCCATTTCCAACCTAGCTGGAGGTATGGGAAGATTGGTCTTAGGATCCACAGCGTTTCTATGAATAAAATCAATTATTTGCTTCCTCTTGGCCTCAAGCATCTCTTTTCTTTGCTCGGCCGTAATTGGGATCTCTCCCTTGAGTATTATTTCCCTTGAGATTGTTTCAAAATCTGTGGTTCCAAAAACCTTCTTTAGAGAAGATGGGGAGGCCTTTAACCCCTTCTTAACATCCTTGTAAATAGTATCCGAGACTACTGCGTCCGAAAGAGATACGCTCTTGCCCTCCCTTATTTCCATAGCTTCCTTAGGTTTGACAAGAATTTCAAACCTCTCTCCGTGACTCTCATATTTGACTATGACGTAATCCTTCGGGCCCATATATTTTTATCACCTTAAATTTTCTGCAGATAGTTCGCCCTTTCCTCGAGAGTCATTTTCCTGAACTGACCTTCCTTGGTCGCGAATCCTATTTCGACGTTTCCAGGGCCCAGTTTCTCTCCAGGCTTTAGAGTTACCTTCAAGGCATTCAGTGCTAACAGGATGGTCTCCTCTACGCTTAAATCTTCCTTGTAGTTCTTCTCCAGATAATCTGTTGCATTATACCCTCCCTGTCCTATGGCCACTGCCTGATAGGGCATGAACTGCCCACTGGGCTCAGTCATAAATAACTTAGTAACGCCCCTGTCTACTCCGCCCACTATTAGTGCAACGCCGAACGGTCTAACTCCACCGTGCTGAGTATACATCTGCTTCACGTCTGATATTAATTTGGTAAGGTAATCTATACTGATGGGTTCGTCGTAAACTAGCCTGTGTTGAAGAGAGGAATTCCTGGCGTAGTCGATAAGTATCCTTCCATCTGACGCTAGACCTGCAAAACTACATCCAACATGATCATCCAATAGGAAGACCTTCTCTATGCTGTCCACATCAAGTAGCTGGGAGGCTTTCTTCTTCTCTCCTAGGATGACCACTGCGTTCTTGGTTTTAACACCCAAAGTAGTCCATCCTTTCTTCACTGCCTCAAAGGCGTAATCTACTTGGTATAAGGAGCCGTCGGGCGAAAATATTGTTATTGCCCTATCATAACCCATTGCGGCTGGTCCAAAAGCCATATATGATCAATTTATACGAAGCCTAGAGGCTAATAAAAGTGTCATAATCAGATCGTCGCAGGGAACATCATCATACAGTCTGGAGCGGCGTCATCATCCACTTCGTATGAGACTCTTGGCCTTTTTTAAACTTCCGGTTGTTCTAAAGGGAACTAGGAGAACCTCCGTTCCACTAACAGACTTAACAAGAGGCATTGATGCTAAAACGGCCCTATAGCCTAGCCTATTTGTGGATATTATACCGCTCATATTTGATGGGTTATAAAAAATTACATGAGGATCAGAGATTTCTAACCACATTCTTCCCATAAGTTCCTTAACGGCCTCCCTAACTGATGTTTCCAGAGCCCTAGGAGATAGCTCGCCTTGTCCCACAACTCTAAAAACAATGTATCTCCTCTTGTTCCTGCCAACCTTACGTTTACTCTTGACCATTATCATGTTTTTCCTTGTCAGGAGCAGGATAGTAATAATCAATAGCCATATTACAAATATTACATCAAGAATCGTCTGATACAAGTTTAAACAACTCCAAGGGATATGTATAGACCCACGTTATTACATCCTTCATGTCTGCCCCATGAAATGCCAGGTAGTTTACCAAGCTTAAGGGAGCCCATAACTCCGATTTTCTAGAGGCGCAGGACGAAAATATCACTTTTGCACCCTTATATCCCCATTCTATAGCCCTGCGGATAACACTAGATGATGAGCTGTTCAACCTTATTTCAATGTATTTTCCTTTACTCTTTGCCAAATTTAAGAGATTCTTTTTCAGTAAATAGAAATTATCGTTGTCTAAACTTATCCCATGAATCTTGATATCATTCAGGACTTTGACCAATTGAGTCCTAGATAAGGGCTTGGAAAACACGATAGGTGTGTTAGGGCTCACCTGTGAGTCGCCCACCAAGGTCAATCTCTTCTTAACTCCTTGCCACCTCGCCTCATCCAGTTTTCTTGACTCAACAATGTATCCCTGAAATCCCAGCCGACTAGATATCTCAATTAGTTTAGGATCTTGTATACAAGTTTCCACTAGCAAGTCTCTTCAATTCCTCCATAAATTGTTTTATGTTATCTTTTAAGCTTATGACTATTTTTATTACATCATCACCATCTTTTAGTAAAACTCTTCCCTGAGATATCAGGGCCTGCTTATCTATTCTTAGATATATTCTGTTACCCTCAGATCTGCTTTGAATCGTTGATAGCAAGAATATGATGTCACCCTTATCTAGCTTAGAAAGTAACCTCTGGGTAACTTCCCCAGCAATCTTACCCTCAAGTTCAACCTTGAAGGTTACGATTGAGTCGCCGTAATGACCCGTGGCATCATACCTAGTAATGGAGGTTCCCTTCTGATCATCAAGAAGGGAAAGTAAGGCGCTAAGAACCTTATTTTCATCTTCAGTAGAATATAAAAATACAGAAGCGGTTATTCTGTTAACTCGCATGTCCCCTACTTGCCTGGTATCCTGTCGTATTTAGCTAGTCTATAGTACTTGCTTGCCTCATGCCTCTTCTTCTGTTCTCTCTCCTTCTTCTTTCTAGCTATCTTGTAGTGGATTGTTCCCTTTAGGCCACGGGACTTGAGAAGCCCGCGAGTTCTCCTACCAGCCGAGGTTAGACCCCTGAATACCCTTCCCCTGTTCGCCGGATTCTTCAGCCAGTTAAATTGAGGATCTGACATAATGACTGGGTTATGCGGATCTACTAGTATTACCTCATAATACTTGTACTTCCCGTCCTCAGCTACATAATAACTTCCTAGAACTTCTAGACCAGGGAACCTCCTAGCTGCTTTCTCCTCAGCAATGAACTGTAAACTCTTGGCAGGGGAGAAACCATAGACACCCATTCTTTTGGGTCTCCTACCACTGTTGGGTCTCTGCTTATCCATTCCTCCCTTTTCCACCTTAACTCTCGCAACAATAATCCCCTGTTTGGCCTTGTATCCCAGTGCTCTAGCCCTGTCCAGCCTAGTTGGTTTCTCAATTCTGGTAACAGTGTTCTGATTCCTCCACTCTACTAGCCTTTGCCTAATAACTGTTTTTTTCCATTCCTCACTGGCCCAGGTACTTGCCATGAAAGAATACGCTGACGCTACCATATCATCTCTCCTATAGTGCTAGCTATCAACTACTTAAAAAACTGAACGGTACCTATATCACAGAATATACATGATAACCATAGGTCTCATTGGCAAAACTAATGTTGGCAAGAGCACGTTCTTTTCCGCCGCAACAATGCTGGAAGTGGAGATAGCTAACAGACCGTTCGTAACAATAGAGCCAAATGTAGGTGTAGCTTACGTCAGGAAGAAATGCGTCCACACCGAGTTAGGAGTCAAGTGTCAACCAAAGAATTCCATCTGTATAGGAGACTACAGATTCATCCCGGTCAAGCTAGTGGACGTTGCTGGATTAATTCCAGGAGCTCATGAGGGGAGAGGACTGGGGAATAAATTTCTTGACGATCTCAGAAAGGCTGACGTATTAATCCATGTTGTGGATGCAAGCGGTTCCACAAACGAAGAGGGCGTAATGGTAAGCCCTGGATCTAGGGATCCTGAAGAGGACATCAAATTCGTGGAAAGCGAAATTGATGAATGGTTCTTCTCGGTTATAAAAAAGGATTGGGATAAATTCGCTAGGACAACAGACCTCAGCAGTAAGGACGTAGTGGAGTCCCTTCTCAGTAAGGTATCTGGGTTATCCGTGAACAGGAAACATGTGGTTATGGCACTGAAGGCCAGTGGTTTAGAAAACGTTAAGTTGATCCAATGGGGAGATGAAGGACTCAGGCAGTTCAGCTCAACGTTGCGTAGAATATCTAAGCCCATTGTTATCGCGGCTAACAAAGCCGATATACCGATCTCGAGGCACAATATCTCCAAACTTAAGGAGAAGTATCCCCACGTAGTTCCAGTTAGCGCTGAGTCCGAGCTTGCGCTCAGGAGGGCAGCCAAGGCTGGAATTATTGAGTATATTCCCGGCGATGGACACTTCAAGATAATAGGAAATCTTGAAGAAAAGAGGATGAAGGCTCTAAACTACATAAAGACCAACGTGCTAGATGTATACGGGAGCACTGGCGTACAACAGGCCATAAACGAGGCTGTCTTTGGGGCACTAAACATGATCCACGTTTATCCTGTGGAGGATGAAAGGAAATATACTAACAAGGATGGAGATGTTCTACCAGACGTGTTCCTTGTGGAGAAAGGTTCAACGCCGAGGGATCTGGCTTTTCTCATTCACACGGATTTGGGAAAGGGGTTCCTATATGCCATAGAGGCTAAGAAAAGGGTTAGGGTAGGAGAGGATTACGAACTCAGAGATGGAGATGTGATAAAGATAGTGTCCACATTGGCTAAGGCATAGCTGGAACCCTTAACTCCCCACGGTCCATTGCCTTCCTGCCATCACGTGCATGTAACTATAGAAAGTTCTTGTAGTATCCTACCCCTTATAGAATTCTCCCCTGTTCACGTCCCTGTTTACCACTGCTCCTGGATAAATCATGGCGTAAGCCCCGATCTTTATTCCAGGCAGAATGGACACGTTTATCCCTGTTCTTACATGTCCCCCCACTACAGTTCCCATCTTTTTCCTCCCAGTTCCCTGTCTCTTTCCCTTGATATTCATGAAGACCTCCTTCTCATCAAACCTTAAGTTCGCCACTAATGTACCGGCCCCAAAATTAACGTCCTCTGAGATCACGCTATCCCCAACGTAACTCAGGTGAGGAATCTTTGTCCCCTCCATTACTACTGATTCCTTAATCTCCACGAATGACCCTATCTTCACGTTACCAGTGAGAAGGGTGTAGGGCCTTAGATAGGCATTAGGTCCCACTACACAGTTCTTACCTATGAATACAGGTCCCTCTATCCTTGTACCAGATAGGACCTTAGCTCCCTCTTCAATGACCACTTTTCCTACTATCTTAACATTTTCCTCCAATTCCCCTTCTATTCTACCTGGAATTGAGTCCAGTTCAGCCTTATTTATATCAATGACATCCCAGGGCTTTCCCACATCCCTCCAGAAATCATTGCTCTTAACCACCTTTATCTTATGTGTCTTGGCGAAGGCCGTAAGAGCGTCAGTAAACTCATATTCTCCCCTGGGAGAGATCTCCAGGGAGTCCACCAAATCTAAGATTGACGATGACAGCTTATAGATTCCTCCATTAATCACCTTAGAGGGTGGGTTAGGACTTTTCTCCACGATTCCTCGAAGGTTCCCTTCCCCATCAATTTGAAGAGATCCGTATTCGCTGGGATTGGGAACTTCAATACCAAGCATGGCATTACCTGGCTCAGATATCAACCTCTCCACGGAGTTCCTAGTGGTATATACGTCGCCATAAAAAATGACAACCTCGTCATCGGAGAATCTAGGAATATACTGAAGAGCGCCTCCCGTTCCCTTTCTTTCGCCCTGTTTCACGAGCCTTACTCCCTGCAATCGCGAAAAGAAATTCTCATACTCGCGAGGATACTCCTCAGGGATTACTACAAAAATATCAGGATCTTTCACAATATCCTTGACAATCCTTAAATTCCTCTCAATAAGGGTTTCGCCGAGAACGGGAACAAAGGGCTTAGGCCTGGTATGGGTAATGGGTTCCAGTCTTTCTCCTTTACCCGCTGCCAGGAGCACTACTTTCAACGGTTTGCTTACCCTCCTTAATAAGGGGTGCAAAGAGAACCTTGGACTTCTCTATCTCGGCCTTCCTAAGAGGAGCTATTTTCTTTGCCTCATTGAATATATTATTTGCTAAATTCCCGAATATCATTTCCTGAACGAATTCATCGAAGGTCTTACCCTCTGCCGTCTTCTTAACCACATCCTCCATGATCTTCCTAATGGTAGTAGCCTGTTCCCTGTGAACCCTGTAGGCCGTTAAGGCCAAAGTCTTAACCCTAAGTGTGAAGCCATCCTTAGTGGTTATGTCTACCACCTTGTTAATCTTGGAACTCTTTCTCCTTACCAAAGACCTCACATAATCCCTTGAGAGTTCGTGACCAGCAAATTCAGTGAAAAGCCTTTCTCCCTCATTCCTCACAACCTTAAAGTAAAGGTGAACGTATACCGTGCTGAAGTCTCCTGTCAGGTCGTAAAGCGTAGTCTCCACTTTCCTGCCCATGGTCTGTGATACGTCAAAGGCTGGGGTAGAACCCAAGGATACTTCTCCAAATACCTTAGGTGAATATATTGAGAACCATTTCTTCATCTTCCACTTATCTTTAAGTGCACCAGCACTACCCTTGGCACCTGATCTAGCTGACATTGAACAAACATCTTTAGTAAAGAGTATAAAAACTCATTCATTGCTATGGATCATTCTCATGTAGACCTTTCTAAGGAACCTAACCACTGCTCTCCCCTCTTCCTCGTCCCTAATGCCCCGCAGTAGTGACCTCTTGGTTGCAATATACATTGCTTCATCTCCGTTAGACCTCTTGATCGCGTCGTAAAGGGTCTTCACGTACTTATCAACTAGGCTCAATGTCTCCTGGGAAGGAGCAGGACCGGTCTCGCCTCCACGCAGATGGGTGGACTTCCAGATCTCATAGAGAACTATTCCAACAGCATGAGACAGATTGAGGACTGGGTAGCTTCTATTGGCTGGGATGTGAACCATGATATCTGTCATTAATATCTCCTCCCTCGTTAAGCCCACGCTCTCCCTGCCAAACACTAAACCTGTCTTCCTATTTTCCATCAATTTGACGATCTCCCAGGGAGGCATGGACTTTCGTAACATATCTCCCTTAGAATCGGCAATACTAGATGTGGATATCTTTAGATCCAAGTCACGCAGCGCCTCCTCCAGGGTTGAGGTAACTACTACCTTCTCCATGAAATCTCTTCCCTTTGCCGAGAACTCCAAGGCCTTGTTGAGGTCACACCTGGGATTAACTATGTATAGTTGATCGACTTCAAAGTTCTTACATAATCTCGCTACAAATCCTACGTTATATTCCCCTTCAGGCTCCACCAGTATAACCCTTAGCAACTACCTTCACCGCCTTGAGAACCTCAAACCCGATTACCCTTTCTTTGACTTTATTTATTTCTAAACCACGAGACTTGAGGAACCTGTCTATCTCCTCCTCATCTGTGAAGCTAGAGTACACAAAATAGTAACTCCTTGCGTTGACTTCGCTCATTACCCTTATGAGGACCTCAGTCCCTCCCTTTCCCCCGGACCAGCTATATCCTATCCAGCTAGATGTCTCCTCCACGGGTAGATAGGGCGGATTGAATATCAAGGCATCAACCCTGAACCCCCTCAAACACGTAACCGAATCGCAATTTATCACCTCAATATTCACGTGATTTAACTTCGAGGAACATAGGGTCGCCTCTGTGGCGTAGGGGTTCACGTCTATTGAGATGACAGAGGCTCCCATCCTGCCTGCAACTATCCCCAATATCCCGCTTCCTGAGCCCACATCTATCACTTTTTCTCCCGGTTTTACGTCCAGAATAGAGGCTAGAATCTCAGAGTCCTCCGCTGGCTCATAAACCTCCTCATTCACGCAGAGCTTATACCCACCGAACCCAATAACTCTGTAACCATCCATGGCTTGAAGTCCCTCACCCTTCTAGTTTCAGTTGAGCTTAAACCGCACAGTTGCGAGGCATTTTTCAAGGTCTTGTTTCTATAACTGCTCAAACATTTTATTATCTCAGTCACTATCTCGTTGTAATTCCTCCTCCTTTCGAGGAGAACCAAGGATGAGAAAACCTTGGGTACGGGCCTAAATGCCTTGGGCGGGATCACCATGAGCTTGCTAATCCTGTAATAATAATTCAGGAGAAAGGATAGAAAGGTCGGGTAATCCAGTATCTTATTCACGAAATCCTCCTGTAGAACAAGGAGAAGCCTAGGGAATGAGTCCAGCCTTGAAACTTCGACGAAAAAATCTGAGGTTATGGAGTATGGAAGCGAGGAAACTATCTGTCCCCTGGACACTGGAAGCTTTCTAGCGTCTCCCTGAACAGGGTTATACTGGGAAAGAAAGGGAAGTAGGCGAGAATCCAGCTCAATACAGACGTCGGGGTTTAGAAACCTGGAGAGATTCCCCTTCCCACATCCTATCTCTATGAGGGGCCTCAATTCAGAAGCATAACCCACAATACGAGAAATTATTTCTTGATCTACCAGAAAATTCTGTGAATAATTCATCCCTGCTTTAATCTTTCTAAGTAGCCTATATATTTCTGCTCCTGAGGCTTCCTCTCTCCCTCAATCCCCCTTTCGGACTCACCTGGATACACGAAAAGGAAATACTTGTCCTCCCTCTTAATCTCTATGAGCAACCTCTTCACGAGTATCTCCTTCACGTTCTTAATTCCCACCCTCGTCTCTATGTCTGCAAAGCTGGAGAAGGGGAGGCGTTTTCGCTCCTCCAGGATTGTTCTCAGAGTCTTCTTCCCTATGTCTGGGAGAAGCTCAAGGGCATGAAGTTTCAGGGTTAGAGGCTCGGCCTTATTGAAGAAGTTGACAAATTGACTCTCCTTTGCCGTAACTATCTTCTCCAGGATCTTTCCCAGATTATCCTTGGCAAGCGAGGTAAGGTCCTCGTAATCAATGAGGACATCGACCTTGAGTACGGGGGGTTCCTGATCCCTATCTATCCTCTCCTCTATCTGAATCTGTTCAGTTAACGGGAAAGCCTCCATTAGAATGAAGTAATCCTCACCTATGACCTGTACCAGGGGCTTGTTCTTATGCCACTTGTGCTTATCCAGCGGATTTCCTTCCCTAAGGTAGTCTAACACATAAACGTAGCGCTCCCTAGGCCCTCTCTTACTCATAGTGCCACAGATAAGGATATATGCAATTAGAATATTAAAGACAATCAGTTGTTTCTGTATCTTTTTATTAAATCTAGAATTTTTTCAAGTTCCTCCTGTGAAAACGTCTTACCCTCTAGGGTGAGGATAGCCCTAAGGCCATCGGGGTTGTCGGGGCAAAGACTGCTTATCATTGCCATAACCTCCTTCTTGGAGATCATTCCCTTAAGCTCCTCCATGAGTTTCCGCGCGTTTTCAGCGCTGCACTTCTCTAGAGAGTTAAGGTATTCGAAGGTCTTCTGTAGAATGGAGGAGGAAGATCCTGACTCAATGGCCTCCTTTAGAATCTCCTTGGCCACCGAGTAGGGAACGTAATCTTCCTCAATGATCTGGATAGAGGACATAGAAAAATCACTTTTAAGCCTTTATCTGATTCAGGTGTTCTGGCCTAACTATGAGGATCTTTTCCTTATCTCCCAGCTTTACCTTAACTTCGTAGGACTTGCCCCTTTTCCCGAGAATGGTTCCAACCTTACCCTGATATCTCCTGTGTGGCATCCCACTATGGGTGGAGGAGTTTATCTTTATAACTACCCTTTCACCTTCCTTCAGGTCAAGCATTAGCCTACCCAAAGAAGGAACCGCTCCCCTTTCCCTAGGTGACTTCTTGAGAAGTTTCCTGCTCCTTGTCCTGTTTCCTCTCGAATGCTTCACCATCGTAAATCTGGTAACAGAGAGTATCAGTGATAAATTAAATTTTCGGATAAACCTTTAAGCAACTGGATCAAGTTTATTTCTGCGGGGGTGCCCGAGCCTGGTCAAAGGGGGCGGACTTAAGATCACATAGGTGATCCGCTGGAGCAGTCCTGCGCGGGTCCAAATCCCGCCCCCCGCACTTCATCTTGGATGAGCTTGTGAGAACCTGGCCCTAGAAATAGAGAGTTTTGTGGGTGACTCATGTATCACACGATTTCAATAACCGTAACGTGAGAATCTTGAAACACGAGATCGAGAAAGAATGTTTGGTTTCCTCACTGGGGCGTCACGTGAGTGCCCCTGGAGGGATATATCTGTTTCAGACATTCGAGGTACCTCTTCTCGTTAAACTTGATGCAGGCCTCCTTGCATTGGGTTTGCGCATCCCACCTTAACTCCTCGGGCGAAGGTGATATGTGTAGCCTTTCAAAGAGCGGGAGACGCTTGAGGGACTCGTAGACCCTATCCACACAGTTCCAGTAACAGGTCTCGTCGAGCGTGGTGGCCTCCGCGTGACATACACGTAATGCCTCAAGTTCCTTGTCCGAACCCTGCTGGGAGAGCACGTTGTAGATATCCTGCGTTATCTTGCTCATCTCAGAGTAACATTGGTCCTGGTTGGAACAACTGAACTCGTGCCTATACAGCTCTTTCTCGAGGTCGTCGACGACGTCCTCAGGGTACTGGGAAAGGATAATTCCCAACACCACCGCGAAATTGACGGCCGTGGATATGTAGTCCTGCGAGTAGCCCAAGGAGTAGGACCACTGTATTACGTCGTCGTAGCTCCAGCTCCTTGGTGGGGGGAAGACGAATGCGACCGAGGAGGATGAGAGGAACTGGTTCAGCTGACTTTCTAGCTGATTACTAGACTGGACTGACCTGTTCTGGAGTTGGGCGTAAGCCTGAAGGGCCTGGGAAAAGGGTACAAGGGAGGAGATGAAACCTACGATGGTGGGTGTGTCGCAGTTGGAGTTACCAGCATAGACGGGAGACCCAAGGTAATACTCGTCTATGGGGTTCTCAGGATAGCCAGGGATCAAGTAATAGCTCTGGTCAATGAATGGGACAAAGGGAGTGGAGAAAGCCGGGAGAAGATCTGGAAAGTTAGAGCTAGTAGATAACGCTATAGAGGTACATGCATTACACCCTCCGTGCGAAGTTGGAGTTTTGTAAAATAGGCCAGGGCCTTTTTTGATGCTATCCTCCAGTATATCTCTCCTATATGACTGCAAGAACGCGGAGTAGCTTGACGACTTGGGTGAGGGAGGATTCACAAATACCTGAGATGCCCTCTCTGCGCCAAAGAGCACGCCAATGTTGAACCTGCCCAACACGCCCGAGATCCTATTCCTAACCCCGGAACTGAACTTAAATCTCCTCTCTGCACCGTACTGATAAGTTGAGACTCTATCCCCTCTCCACTCTGGCGAGATTCCACCCACGTATACCATAATTTCCTTTCCTGAGGGATTCGTGAGCTTTACCATAACGCCCTGTCTGAACACGAGCTTGGGAGCTTCCTTGACGGGCTTGCCCACGATTTGCGCAGATATGTCATCGTCGCTGGCTATGGAAACGAAGGCGAGCTTCATGTACTCCCTGTCCCCCGCGTTGAATCTATCCCTCATGTTATCCTCGGTTCTGCCGTTACATCTGGCCTCCTCGTTGGCCTCATCGTTGTTGGTGATATACGTGAAAGGTGACCCAACCCGCACCATGGCTATTGCGTTAAAGGAGATCGATTCCAGTACCCTATCGTTCTGAACAAAGTTATTGAGTTGCTCATTGATCACCCTCATTTGGGTCAAAACGGCCTGAGAATCCCCGTTTATCTCGGCCTGAACTAACTGTTCTCTTTGAAGGGTTTCCATGGATAACAATTGTTTTAGGATTATATAAGTATATCTAGTTTATATACTACAGGGTTAGCCGAAAGTAAGTGGACTTGCCACACATATGCATATATCCTCGGATGGCATTGTCATTTTGGCGATATTTCTAGAACGTAAATAAGGCTCGTCGCGTTTGGACCACTCAGTTACTTTGGTGGAGTGGGCAGTGGGATCAAGCTACCCACTAACTTCAGCAATAACCAAACATCCAGCCAATGCTTCACGATTTAACAGCTATCAAGGTTCTACAATCAAAGTTAGCAAATTTGGAGGTTTGCCTTTAGATTTTTCTTAGAAAGTTCTAATAACACCATCAGAACAGTTGAACTTAGTCCCATTTATAGCCGAAGAAAAAGAAAAGATAACTTTAAATATTGAATGTAATAATATTAATATGCCGCAGTAGTCTAGCCCGGTCTAGGATGGGGGCCTGTCGAGCCCCTGACCCGGGTTCAAATCCCGGCTGCGGCGCCTTTCATTTTAAAAGTTTGATCTCTTCGGACCAGGATATCAGTCGAATTCCTGATTAATTCAGACTGTTAAGCCTCAGGTCTAGGCATCGACCTAGTCACAAACACTGGGGTTCAAAACAAAGTTAGCATGGCCTGCGCTTAACCAGAAGATTAACACACATGAAATATCTTATCCTACACCTTCATGGCCAATCCAAGTCTCAGTAATTTTCCTGGCTTATTTTCCTAAACAGTTTAGGGCATTTACAGCTTGAGCGTAACAAAAGGCTTGGTTTTCAAGGTTAGAATAGACTCTTTGCCCGATTTTGAGATCTTCTTTTATCCTTCCCGTTAGCTTCTACCGCTCTCCATTCGGCCCATCCTGGCATCTTGGGCCCTTCCTCCAGTTCCTTAATGGTCTCAAATATATCCTTTCCGATTATCTTGACTTCGACCATCCTTCCAAGATTATACTAATCTATTTACGTTTTAAAATTATCTGATATAATCTTTGGAACTGCTAGTAATTGGACAAGAGCATAACGACGAGATAGCGACAGAAATAAACGTGGGAATGGTTGAAACTTATTAAATTCTCTTATTGTTCATGTCCATGGAAAAGGATAGTACAGGTGCTATTTCAGAGAGAGTTGCGTACAGAATTTATTTGAAATTGAGGTATCGCGAATCTCACGAATCCTACATTATCTTGACTAAACTGGAAATAACGGTGAAGAGGGAACGAGACTCAAAGATAGAGGCAGAGGTCAGGGCAATAGCAGAGGATGGTAAAGTCTTCTCTGTTCAGTTTAACCGGCTTAGGATAAATTCCACCGTGTTATCCAGCGTCGCTGAACCAAAGGAGGAAGAAGGTCAGGTAGAAGGGTTTCAGCTAAAGGTGATTGATCTCCTCAATCTCGCAATTTATCTGGCTGAGTCAGGGAAACCTAGATACGTATACTTTAACATGTCCGGTGAGATGAGGATTACCCAGTCTCAAATCCAAGTTGATAGCCTGGAGATCGTAGACAATCTCTCCATCACCAGAACGAGAATATTCTTCAAGCATGAAGATTCCATGAGGGGCCTCAGAAAACATGAATATACAATCTGTAACAACACGGATTTTCCCGTAAAACATATCTACTTCAAGTTAGATAGTTACGTCAGAGGTTTACGTGTGGAGGAGAACCGTGAGTCTCTCATCTTGTTAACAAATGGCCAACTGAGGGAACTATTAGGCGAAGATGTGAACAGGGTTGAGTTCACTGTGGTTGCTGAGTTGGAGAGAGAACTTAATCCTGGAGAGTGTCGTATAATAAGCTTCAAGGGATATGATGAGATAAGGAGAGACCAGAAAGGGTTCGAGATAAAGATACAGCTATTTGGGAACATAACGGAGGGTATAGTAATAATACCGCCTAGAGGTTACAAGGTGATTAGTAATCTGGGAAAAATCAGCTTTACCCGTTTGGAGGAGGAGAGACCCGAAGAAAAAACGGTGAGTTTAGATAATTGGAATAAGAGGAAGGTTGAACTTTTCCCTGGCGTCAAGTTGGACTTATTCGGTAACCCAGAACCCGTTAATGGGGTAATCGAGTCCAATAGTGCCATAGATATGCAGTTTAGAACCGAAATCGATTCAAAGGGGACCCAGGTCTACGTTAAGGTTACGTACAATCTAGAGTTTCAATACCTTAGCTTTTGGAGGTCTTTTCTTTGGTTGATGAACATGTTGTTGTGGGGACTCTTTCTACAGGAGTTTGTGGTGCACCTGGGGGAAACATTCAAGCTTCTGGGAATCCCTGGGTTCGAAATATCGTCTTTTGGGTTTAGTTTAGCGTTCTTGCTTGGCCTAGTGGTAGGACTGCTTTCCTTCCCGTATTACATCCAGGCCAACATAGGTTACGTTGGTAAGGCCATACGATCCTTGCTGGGGAGGTTATCAAGGAGACAACCAGAGGCTATATCCTTACTCGTCATAATGATCATGACAATTGTGGGCCTATTAGGGGAGTTTGGATCTATTAAAGGAAATCCCTTGAGCTACGTTTCGTTCGCGTATCTAGAAATAGAGTTTGCAATAGTGGTGGTCTTAGAACTGGCCTTCGTTTTAGTGGAGAGGGAGTTGAGAGAGGAGTATAGGAATGTACTCCTGGTTCTCGTAATCTTATCTGTTATATCCATGCTTCTAGCGGTGCCATAACGCGAGGTTAGTCCATGGAAAGAATGTCAAATTCACGTGAATTAGTGTATCAAGTGGGATTTTAGGACCCAAAAAATCACGAGGAGGTAGCCGGGCAGGGATTCGAACCCTGGTCCCAGGGGCCAAAGCCCTGGATCCTTGGCCGCTAGACTACCCGGCTAATTAGGAATTTAGAATTCTGCGTTATAAAGCTTCCTTAAGGGAGTCCTTAAGTTTCCGTCAAGATCGATGTCCGCTCCTTGAGCTATTTTGTTGAATCATCCTAGATGGTACTTTAAAATCTTTAAGCTACTTATTTTGGACAGTAAGCTTGAGGGAAATATCCAACAGGATAGCACTACAAGTAGCGCAAAAGGTTAGGAACCTTAACTCGTACAGCTTCCGAGCGCAAGAGCTGCCGATTTCACATTTTCTGATTTTCTAATAGAGGACTAAAAACCCGCTGAACGCTCAAATCTAAAGAACATCCTGAGCTAAGTTTTGGACAGTTGGAGGCATTCATACCCCTCCAGTTTAGCTAGGTCTTAGGAGTCTATCAACTGAGGTGTAACCAACAAGAATGGACAATGAATTGCACAAGTTTTGAGTAAACTCGTTTCACTACTTTTGTGACAGAAGGTCAGCCCCTAGACTTCTTACCCATCGGTCTCCGACCAAGAGGGCTGATACCAATTAAACCTAATCGAGGACGCATGAGCCCGTTCCTTATGGCGAGTATCTAGCATTGTACAACTGGCTACCTGTAGAGCGATGGGTTCATAATACCTTCCAAGGAACCTACCAACTGACTAAAAGGATTCCAGACGCCGGGGGCGGGATTTGAACCCGCGCAGGGAGTTCCCTACTGGCTAACCAGGAAGCTCTCAAGGCCAGCCCCTTGGTCCGCTCGGGCACCCCGGCACTTAACTATCTGTCTGCTCTCTTTAATTGTTTACGGCAAGGACAATTGAGTATCCCTTCACGCTTTTCATGACCTTAACTTCAGGGAAGTACTCACTAAATATTTTCACAGCGTTTCCCTCTCCCTTATACAGGACCATTTGCACCCATCCACCCTTCTCCAGTCTTTCTGGAGCATCTCTGGCAAGCCTTTCCAGTACATCTACTCCCTTGGAAAGCGGAGGATTCGAGTAAATGGCCTTAACCCTGAACTCAAATCCTGAGAGCAGATCGCTCTTGAGCACCTTCACCCTATCCCCTAATCCATACCTCTCTACGTTCTCCCTTGAGGCCTTCACCGCCAACGGATTCACGTCGAGCATGTAAACTGAGAGCCTAGGATTTACGATGGCAACATATATCCCTATGGGTCCGTAACCGCATCCCACATCAGCTACTGCTCCCTCCTCAGGGATTATGAGGTTCTCCAGGAGTACCCTAGTTCCCAGGTCTAGCCTCTTCTTGGAGAAGAGACCTGGGTAACTGATCAAGTTCAGAGGGACTCCGTTAACCACGTCGGTTACCACGAACATCATTTCTTCCATGCCTTCGGGTACACATCTTTATCCATTAATACCCTTTCAGGCTTCACTACCTCTCCCCTCTTACCCATACTCACTGAATCTACCAGGGCCTTTCCCAAGGCTATTCCCTCTCCCTTCCAAGTAATGAGCGCCACCATATCTCCTTTCTTAAATCCCTGAAAGGCCACTACCCCTGGCGCCATCAAGGGGGAGCCGTAGGCTAGGGAGTTCACTGTCTCATCGTCCACAATTATCTTGGGTATCCCGCAGAAGGCCATCTCCATGGGAATGAGTATTCTCCTTAGCTCATCCTCCTCACCGCAGTTACGGTAAAGATAGAGGGCCTCTGAAACCTGTTGTAACGTTACCACTGTATCCTCGGTGAATATTCCTGACCTCGTTCTCCTCAATTCTCTCATGTGAGCACCGCAACCCAGGAGGATGCCCATGTCGTGGCAAATCTTCCTCATGTAGGTTCCAGGTTCTGAGGAGATTTTCATGAGGACTCTTCTTCCTTCTATCTCAAGAACGTCCAGGGAATAGATCTTCCTCTTCCTTACCCTTCTCTTCACCGAAGATCTTACGGGTGGCTTTTGATATATTGTTCCAACGAACTCCTTGGCAATCGCCCTAAGCCTTTCCTCCTGAAAATCGCAATGGACCTCCATTAAACATACGTACTCCTTACCCGACTTCGTTACCATGTTCATTACCCTGGTTGCCTTTCCTAAACCTATGGGTAGGACGCCGGTTACCTTGGGATTGCCCCGCCCATTAGGGCTCTAGGGTCCCTCCGTGTCCCACCCTGGGTAGGTTAAACATGATCTTTACCCAGAAGGCCACTTCATGACTGGTTGGCCCAGGGGGCTTATCCACGTTAATGATAGAGGTATTTATTAGGTCCTTGATTGTCCTCTTATCCGGCTGGACTCCGAAATCCCCAGCTGGAACGTAATCCTTCCGAATCTCCCAGGGTTGATTATAACCACAAAACTTGTCTATCCTTTCCACGAAGGGAGAAAAATCCATTCAAATCACTGGAATTTTTACCTTCACCTTTTCCTTCATAAAATCTACTAGTCCTTGCTCCTTCAGCTTGGCCTCTACTTCTTGGTCCGAGGCTCCCTTCCCTATCTCCACTGTTTTGTCAGTGGGCTCCAGATGGGATATGTTTACCCTCCTTCTCTTAACTCCACTGATGCTCTTTGGACCTGTTACAAGGACGAAATTATTGTCTATTATATCAACTATAACACATTTACTCCCAGCTTCGCGTCCAGATAGTTTAACGCAAATCCTACCCACTTCAATTATGGCCATATCAGAACACTTGTGAAAAGTTCACGGTCACTATTAAAAGCTTACTGCCAGTACTTTCTGTACCTGATGAACTTCCTCTCCTCCTCCATGAGAGCTTGATAAAACTTATCCTCTCCTTGGGAGAGAGACCTCAGGACTCTGCCTAGGTTAGTAGGGCCTATTCCTCTAACGGCAAGGGCCAGAAAGGCTGTCCTTCCATAATTCGAGTAAAGCGAGGCTATGGACTTCAGCTCTGAGAGCCTTTTCTGTTCCTTTCTGTTGAGCTTTTCTCCCCTTATGTTTCTCTTCACGATATCGAGAGCTTCCCTGTCGTCTGGAAAGGTTGAGGTAATGAACACCGACCCGCATTTGGGGCATCTCTCTGGGACATCGGACACCTTCACCCTGGAGTTCCAACCACATAATAGGCAGATTGAAAGTATCTCCTTGTTCATGAGTCTCCTCTTGAAGACCTCGACCATAACTGGTTTGTCATCTATGGAGGTGAAGACAAGGAGACGATCGAGAAACTCCTGGGCAAGAGGAGATGGTGAAGGAACTTCCACGACTTCCCATACCATCCCCTTGAGAATTGAAAGGATAGATACGTCGTGAAATCTTAGCATAAACTCCTTGATTGCCTCCTTCCCTATCACTGTGTCAATGTAGGCCCTCAGGACGTAATGGCCCAGTTTGATTTCGGTTCCCTTCTCTATGGCGCCAAAACGCTGTGCCTCTATGAGTAAAATCCACTTGAATTCAGGTTCATTAACGACTTGTTGCTCCAGTAACCTGGAGGCATATTCAGGGTCCATGGATTTAACCTTGCCCAGGACGTCCTCCACTATCCCCACATCTAGAGGTACCATGGAGGTTAACACCACATGATAGGGGTCGCTTCTGAACGAGGTTCTGTATCCCATGGAGGAGAGAACAGCGGATATGAGTGATCCCAAGGTGTTGTTGCCCCTAGTACCGAAGGGAGAGTGAATTACAAGGAGATCCGAGTTCACGAGTTCCACTAGGATCGAATCCCTCCTTAGGGCTGGGTAATTCCTTGAGAGGTGACTCTCTATCTTGGCCTTAAGTTCAGGCTCGATCTCCCTTCTGCCCGCAAAGGATTCGGTTAGATATTCGTAAACCTTCATTGAGACCTCCTTCTCCACCGGTATGGCCTCGCCGAACCAACTGGGTAGATCACCCTTCTTGAGTTCAGCTGGGGACACAAAGACCTTACCCTCCTCTATGGATACCACTCTCCAAAGTCTCCCTCCTAGGACGAAAACGCTATCCTCGTCTAGAATCGACACGAAATCAAAATCTAGATTCCCTATCCTGGAGTTTGTGTTGGTGTTAATGACGAGGTAGGACATGTTGGAGTCTGGAATCATGTTTACAGTGTAATAGTACTTCCAAGTCCTCCTAGAGGGTTTCAGGACCTGTCCCTCCCTTTTCACTACCCTCTCTGCCTCAAGCTGTTCCACCACTGCCTCAAGGAGTTCAGGAGTGAGGTTCCTGAAGTAGGGGGAGCCCCTAAATATTTCAAGGGCATCTGACATGAGAAGTGGTCCCTCTATCACCATCCCTGCTATCTGATGGGCCAATACATCCAGGGGATTCTCCTCCTTTATCATGGGCTCCAGATAGGACTTGGATAGTTCCGTAATGGCCTTACATTCAAGTACGTCGTACATGTAATTCCCAGGGATGACGAGTCCCCTAGCCTTCCTATGAAGGGAGTGTCCGCTCCTCCCAACCCTCTGTAGAAGCCTTATGGTCTGTCTTGGAGACATATACTGAACCACTAGGGAAATAGTACCTATGTCTATACCCAGTTCCAGGCTTGACGTCGCAACAATTGCGTCCAGCTCACCTGCCTTAAAACTGGACTCCATGTTAGTCCTAATCTCCTTGGAGAGGGAACCGTGATGGGTCGCAACCCTCAGATTGAACATGGTTTGTAGTTGATTGGCAAGGAACTCTGCGGTCTCCCTTGTGTTGGTAAAAATGAGAACTGGCCTATTTTTCTCTATTACATCCTTAAGCCTGAGTAATCTAGCTAGCAGTATGGGGTCCATTCCTCTCTTTACCGCTAGATCAATGACGTCTTGTGATGGCTCTGGGGTCTCAATGAGAATTTCCGTGTCCTTCCTCCCATCTACCTTGGCAACCTCGACCTCCTCGTCTAGGCTCAGATAGGACTTCGCCAGTTCAACGTCACTGATAGTTGCGGAGAGGCCAATAAATCTCGGGTTTCTGGAGATCCTCTTGAGGCGTTGAAGTACCACAGATAGCTCATAACCCCTCTTCTGGTCAAGCATTTCTTGCAATTCGTCAATGATAACCCATTTCAGGTTAGCTAGTAGCTTCTTAACCCTCTTATCTACGATTAGATAGAGTAGGGTCTCAGGTGTTGTAATGAGAAGATCTGGAGGATTAAGGATGATCTCCCTTCTCTCCTTTCTGGAGTTGTCCCCATGTCTAGTTGCTACCCTAATTCCAAAGCTCTGACTAAAGCTCTTCAATCTCCCTTCCAGATCCCTGTTGAGCGCCCTTAAGGGAGTAATGTAAAGCGCTGATATCCTTTCATATCCCTTGTCAAAGATCTGATACATTACTGGAATTATGGCAGCTTCCGTCTTACCATAACCTGTGGGAGCTATGACCAGTGTATGTTTGCCCTTTAGAATGCTTGGAATTGCCAGCTTTTGAATGGGCGTAAGTTCCCTGTATCCTAGAGATTGTAGCCTAGAGATAAACTCTTGAGATACTGAAGACATGAAGGCATATTACTCTCGGACCTAAGGCTTATTAAGCATATGCAAAAAATAACGCGATATCTCATAGCAATTGCCTTAGTGCTTGCGGAGATGATCTTCGTTGAACTGGAAAGCCTCCAACCTATTATTGGCGGGTTTAACGGTGCCCTAATATTATCCGTTCTATTATTTCTGGATGGGGTCTTTTCCCCCTTAGTTTTGGATTCCCTGATCCCGAGCATTCTCTTCTCCCTCGGCATATTTGCCTTGTTTAATCTAGTTTATGGGTCAGCCGATCCTCTCGTTCTTTTGGAATATCTCTCCGGGGTTGGGATATCATCGGCATTCCTTTACTTAACGAGGTCGCTGTGGGATACTACCTTTAGGCTATGGAGAAGGATCAAGAGGACACCTGACCTGAAGATCCTCCTAGTCTCGGCAATACTAGCACTGGCTGTCTATGCACTCACGAGATCGCCATTTATGGTCACTGGAGTGATAATAGACGGGGCTATTCTCTCCTTTATCGGAAGGATCGAGTTGAGCCCTCTGTCCTCCCTATCCTGGATCTCCCTTCCCTACCTTCTCATGGTAGAACCCAAGGAAACTAGTACTGGGATATGTATAGGCAATGAAGAGAAGGTGTTGGTTAGAAGTCTTACACCTGGGTTGTTTCAAGCAGGATACAGATATAAATGGATTAATGTGAAGAAGCCCTTTTGTGTGGACTTTTCTAAAATGAAGAATTACAACATGGTAATAGTGGGGTCGAGCGGATATGGGAAGTCCACCCTGGCTAAATTAATCCTTTCAAAAACTAACGTAGATTACATCGTCTTCGACCTACACGGGGAATATGAAGATGTCCCAGGAAGGAGGATGGATATGTCCCTCAACGGGGTAAATCCTCTCTCTCTTTTCGGGAGGTCCCCTAAACAGAGATCCATTGAAATTGCCCTGATGCTCAAATCTATCTTCAATCTGGGAAGCATTCAGACCATGGACCTATCGAACCTGTTCGTTGAGGCATATCAGGAAAGGGGAATATATGACGAGGATGAGAGGACTTGGTCTCTAGACCCTCCTACGATAAGGGATGTGCTTCTACTCCTAGAAAGGAAAAAGAGGGCATCATTCAATTCACAGGATTTGAATAGGTGGGGAAGCATAGATCCTTACCTGAGGTTCCTAGACTCAAACATCTTTTATGGGAGCGAGGACCTGGGAAAACTACTTGAAGGAAAAGTTATACTAGACTTCTCTAGGATAACCACCACGAACATAAAGTACATCCTCATGGAGACCGTTCTAACCTCTATTCTGGGGAGTATGTACCTTGAGAAATCTGCCTCACTAAGAAGGCTCGTAGTGATAGACGAGGCACCTTTCCTGCTGGGAAGGGAGAGTGGTGAGGCCCTAGCTGAAAGACTTTTCGCTGAGGGAAGAAAATTTGGATATGGCTTTATACTAATTTCACAATATTCCGATAAACTTGAAAAGATGATAAACAATGCCTCAATGACCATGATAATGGGAATGAATGATCCCGACGAATTAAATTACATCGCTAGGTTGATTGGAGGAGAGAGTCAAGAGGCGAGGAGAGTTATTTACGAAACTCTTTCGGTACTTGAAAGGGGAAAGGTGATAACAAGAGATATAACGGCGAATGATATAGTAGTTGTTCGCCTAAATCAGGGGTGATTTCCACGTCAGAGGATTACGATGACGAAAATGAACCGGAAACATCGGTGGATGAAGCTGGCAAAGTGGAGGAAGACGAAGAAGGAGTACCAGCTATGTCCCTTCAGGATATAGAGTTACTTACAAAGAACACCGAGGTATGGCACAGACTTATGTCAGGGAAAATCAGTATAGAGGAGGCAAAGAAAGAATTTGAGGACAATAACTCGATTTTCGTGAGTAAGACCGAGAAAGGTAAAAAGAGGACAGCCAAGAAAAGGACGACTAAGAAAACTAAAAAAACCAAGAAGAGTAAGGAAGAGTAATGTTCAGGGCAATATACGGCAGTTCTAGGGATTTCTACTACATTGTGTCCTCCATTTCTAAGATCAGTGACGAGTTAACCCTTAATTTCACGGAGGAAGGAATAGGTAGCAAATACCTTACTGACGATAAGGTAATGATGGGGGTAGTTGAGATAGGTAAAGATGCACTAGAGGAATATAGCATTGAGAAGCCAATTTCTGTAAAGCTCAACTTGGGAGAGTTGAAGAAGATACTTTCGAAGATGAAGGGGAGGTCCAGTGTCGAGATAACTGAAACTAACGAAGGTATCAGGATATCCATGAAGGATGAGAAAACGGGCACAAGGAGTAGTCTCTCAATCAAGGCTGAGAAGGGGGAACCTCAAATTTTGAAGGAGCCTTCCGTAGCCCACTCTGTTACCATGGGGATTGGTGGCGATATACTCTCGATTCTGGTTGACGAATCCATGCAGGTAGGGGAAGAAGTGGAAATAAAGGCTGAGGATGACCACGTGTCATTTGAAGTTGAAGAGGCCGGGAAAAAATATTCCGCCGTTCTAAAAAACGGGAAACCGCTAACGAAACTTGAAATAGAGAAGCAGGGAAGCTCCAGGTATAGTTTAGCAATCCTGGAAAAGGTATCAAGTGCACTTTCCTTCTCCAAGGAAATAGAGATAGGCTTTGGGGCAGGGATTCCCATGAAATTAACGGCCCCCCTTGAGAAGGGTGCAGGGATTAGATTTTGGGTAGCCCCAAGACTCTAATTATTTTTCCAGGTTCCTTGATTAGTGCCATATACCTGTTGTTTGAGACTTCGAACCTGGGGAGTGGCCCCATGATTATTCCTGTCATCCTATTTCCCTCCTCTATTGGATAAACCCCTTTTCCAGGGTTAACAGTAGCAGACTTAAGGATATCCCTGGAAAAATCACTTCCTGGATCCAGAAGTCGCGATAGAAGTAATGCAACCTCTAACTCCTTCCAGAGATCATGATCGGTGATCCCGGCGTTGTCGGTTCCGATTAGTAGTCTAACCCCTTTTCTTATCATCATGGGAATGTTGGGAATACCCGTTGAGAACCATAGGTTACTTCGAGGACATATAACCAGTTTGGTGTCCGTTTCTGCCAAGAGTTCCATCTGCTCCTCAGATAGATGGGTGCCATGAACCACCATATCAGGTTTAAGAGTGGAAAGAGAGGTCTCAAGGTCTGAGGCCAAGTTATGCCTAAGCGTTTCAGAAACATGGATAGCGGTCATCTTATCCCTAAATACCTCTCGAATGAGGCTAAGCTTTTCTATCCCTATGGATACGCTACTTACCCCATACCCGTCCACCAACTCCTTGAGGATTTCAAGTCTATCCCTTGTTATCTCACCGTCCAATCTCCCCAGAGTCACGTAGTTAATGGGTGAGATTTCCTTAACCTCTTTCGAGATTTTTGCACCATTGATATCCATTTCCTTGAAGTCGATTACAGTGAAAATCCCAAGCTCCAAGGACCTGTTAAGGAAGTTAAGGGTTGAGGCCCTTAACTCAGGGAGGCTCCTCAGGGAGAGTGCTCTATACTTCTCGCTATGAGGGTCGCCTACCACCTCCTTAAGGGTTAGGTTCCATCCTAACTCAGGTGCGATCCCATCGAAGGTATGAACGTGGGAGTTTACCAGCCCAGGCATGAGAAGGGAATTAGGGTAGGATTTGCCCTTAACATCCCATCCCTTTCCTATGTGGGAGATTATCCCGTCACTGATCTCCAGGTGAATTTTGTGTACCAGTTCTAAATCTTGACCCAGTAGAGCATATTCTACGTTTACTATTCTTGAAGAAGCTTCCAAGTTTCTCGCCTATCTTTCCTGATTTCAGTTAAGGCCTTTGTCGCGTTCCTCATAGCATCTCTCGCATTTTTACCGATTCCTATACCTACCTTCATTCTTTGTTCATTCTCCACCTTAGCTATAACCTGGTCTATCACGTCTGTGCTGATCACTGTAACAATGTTATCCCCTCCCATATACTGGGCTATACCACCCAGTGAGTAGACGTGCGCTACTATCTCAGAATAAAACTTCTGTGCCTCTGTGAAGGACCTATACGTGGAGGTTCCATTGGTGAAGTCGGTGAAACCGTTGAGGTCAAAATGGGCCACAGCAACAGGTGAGTCAGGATACGCTAAGACCTGAAAAGTTCCGGGCTCCAACCCCTTAAGGCAACTGTACCCATTTTCCTCTGCCCTAAGTGGAGTTTCCCCGTATCCTAGACATGCCCTAATATTTACAGGAGCTACCCTTGACACGTAGTGGAGGAAAGCCCTAAGATCACTGGGCTTTATCCCGTCAGCAAGCATGATAGCTTGATCATATCTCATGGGAAAAACCATACCGCCCATTTGAGACGCCTTCCAGATCATCTTTGACGAGAGAAGATGTTGATTCACCTGGATCTTCCACTCCCTGTCATTTCCCAGCAATTCCGTCCATTCCCTGTAGTTATACAGCTCGACAACCATCACCTTCACTCTATGTTCACCGAGGAACTACCCTCCATCATGGATCTCATTCTCCTTGCCATCTTCACGGCTGATTCGACTGCCCTAGTGGAATACTCCTCAATTCTTTCCATGGCCTGCTCATGCGTGGCTCCGGGTCCTATAATCCCCAGGGAAACAGGCTTGTTGAACTCAAGGGATAGGTCCGATACCAACCTGGCTACCTGATTGGCAATTACCTCGTCATGTTTAGTTTCTCCCTTAATTACTGCCCCCAGGGTAACAACACAGTCTATATCATCCCTGGACAGCAACTGCTTCACGGCGAGAGGGATCTCGAAGGTTCCAGGGACCTTGAATACTGCCCTGACTTCCGCATTGAGGAATTTAGCATGAGAAACCGCCCTGTCTAGCATTAAGTGGGTAATGTCGTAGTTAAACTCCGCAACCACTATCCCTAGTTTAATCGAGCTGTCCTGCATTTCTATACCCCTGCCTCAATCCTCTACCGGCCATTCCGGTGAGCGCGTTCTTGCCGTCCCTAACCAGTCTAACCAAATTAACAGAGTGTTTCCTGGTTCTATCAATAGCTATCTCCTTAAGTGATTCCTCATCCTCAGCCTCATCCTCATGGACAGTTACGTCAATAACGTGAGTCGAGGTCATGATCTGAACGATAATCAATCCTATGCTGGTGGCAAGGTAGCTGTATTTGTCCAACTGTGTCTTCCCTACCCAGCCTAGGGTTATAACACCGTTACATCCAGAGTCGATAAGTCTCTTAGCAGCCACTGGTAGATCCTTAATACCTGGTACTGTATAACGGACTATGTCAGCGTCTGGATCCTCCCTCCTAATGGTGTTGATCGCTATCTCGCCCATATTAACCCTTGAGAAGGTCGTATCGGCCACTCCGTACACCCTCTCCTTCACGCTACCACCTCTTGTAGAATGTCCTTCCCCTCTAGGAAATGAAACCCGTTATGCTTTGCAAACTTTATGGCCTCTTCCTTTCCCAGGCTAGTCTTCTCTCCCAACATTTCGGCGAAGAGCATACTCCTCTCTAGACCCAGTGCCTCTGCTAACGCTACACTCAGTTCAGTGTGTCCACGTCTATTTCTAATTCCTCTGGAAATGAGTATGGGGACGTGACCCGGAGAATAGAATTTCTCGTAGAACAACTCCTTGTAGTTCTCGCTATCTTCACTTAGATGTGACACTACTTTATGGAGTTCTGTTATGGTAAGGGCCCTATCTTGGTCCGATATCCCTGTCACGGTATCCACGTGATTGACCCATATGGAGAAAGCTGGCTCGTCATTATATTTGGGCCTCTTCACGAGTCTCGAAAGCTCCTGACTACTCCTTAGAATATCGACCTGGAAAGGAAGACCCAGCAACTCTGCCTCCTTTTTTCCAGTGGCATAACAAATTAGACCCCCAGCCAGAGCTCTCAGAGCTTTCACACTTTTCCAGGAGACAGCACCGGCGTAAAATACCATGTCCACCTCTTCCTCCCTACCGTCAAAATCGTATATCAAAACTGGGATACCGGCTTCCAGATCCTTTCTTATCTCTTCCAACCTTAGCATGGGGAGTTATACTCAGAATAGTATAAAAGCGTATATACTAATGTCGTTTTCTCCGGTTTAATAGTATTGAAATGATAACCATTACTACAATAAAAACGATGAAAGGTAGGTTTCGTAGGTTTGTATTGGAGGAGGAATAGTTACCTGAGCTCACGGGATGATAACTATCGTTCCTTAGCGTGGAGGATAGGTAGACCACCACAGTAAGCTTTGGGAGGGTGAAATTTATCTGATATATCGAGTTGGGTTCCAGCGCATAGAGGGGTATAATGACGGCAGTGGAGTTTATCCTATCAAACGAGACATTAGATGAGATATTCTGCGGGGTAGAGTTAAGAACCAATAAAATTCCATTGGAGAGATTGTAAGGCTTCGCGTAATCCGAGGGTACAGAAGTTACGTTTACAATAAGGGTTTGATTTGGGGATTGAAAATAATAGGTAAATGTACTCTGCTGAGGCAATATAGAGCTGAACGCCAAGAGTAGGAGAAAAAGTTCACGCATTGTTATATAAGTATATAAGTCACACCGTTATATACCAGTTAGTATGTCTTCAGCGACACCCAATCCTTATAATTGGAAATTTGCGCTTATTAGCCAGACATATCTCGTTGTAATATCTATAGTATTAGGATTTTATCCAAAATATTTCCTTGAGGCGTTTATCTCTTATTTCATTATAATAATGGCAATCACTTTTTCCATGACTTACAAGTCTAATCCAATGCTTAGGGATAGGAAATTAATGATGGAAGTGGCAAATTCCGGAACGTTATATGAGGAGAAGAACGCTAATGATCTTGTCATGAAGGACGAGGAATATCAAAGGGAGTACATGCAGTTTGCCAAGAAGAATATGACCATGTTGTTCTCGTACCTTATCTATATTGTTGTATTATTCTTCGTGTATAGTTACGTTTCTAAAATTGCTACCTCTCAGACGGACCCATATTATAGGCTTGCAGTTTATCTAGTTTATTTTGAAATAATATATCTGTTTGGATTCTTTGTATACAGGAGGCTGTTTAAGCCTAGCATGATGTCAACAATGGCTCCATTAAGTTATAAGGTAACGGAGAAGGGAGTAATTGGATCGGGAGGTATGTCTGTCTTTCTTCACGCGAAGCATTTACTTAACTCCAATTTTGTGGTTAATAGGGAAAAGAAATACGTTGAGATAGACTCGACTGAGGCAAAATATCCATACAAGATTAGACTTTATGCTAAGGATATTGACAAACTATTGGACATGTTGGAGAGAGTGAAAAGACTAGAATTAAAGAGACAGTCTCAAACTGGCTAAATGCGCATGAAGATAAGATCCTATCGCGTTATTTACCCTAACACCATCGAAACCGTCCTGTATACCTTTTCCATTTCTATGTTTTAGTGTAAACCTTTTCTCGTTAACATATTCTGGAGATGAGGTGTGAAATTCGTGTCCCCTAATGATGTCTCCTGTCCTTCCGAGAGGAATATCTTCTAGGATATCTGTCATCCTGTAACCTAGAGTAAGCTTGCCCATTGAAATTCCTATATCGTAAACACTCACCATGGGGAACTTACCTTCCTTAGTTCTGATATAACTTGAGAGATACATGAGTCCTCCACATTCTGCAATAACTGGGATTCCTGAATAGACTGACTCCCTTATCCACTTGATAGTAGAGTAGGACTCAGAAAGTTCTTTGGGGAACAGTTCCGGATATCCTCCGCCAAGGTAGATAAAATCTGCCTCATCCACAGTCTCGTTATTTATTGGGCTAAAAAGTTTGATAGTATAGAACTTACTGAGTATATCCAAGTTTTCCTGATAGTAAAAAGAAAATGCAGAATCGTATGCAATTGCCATGATACCTTTCTTCTTGCTCGTTGTGTCGTCCTCCAAGTCTACTTGTATATCAGGGGCCTCACTAGCAATGTTTACTATCTCATCGAGGTCTATGAAAGATTCCACCAGTCTAGACATTTCCTCAACTGCTTCCATGGCCTTGTTATAGGTTTCAATCGTGAAAAGTCCAAGATGCCTAGAGGGTACTGTTAAGTTAATCCTTGGAATATAACCTAACACTTTGACATCAGTCACCTTCTCCCTGCAATAGGAATAGTGATGCTCAGAGGCTATCTTGTTAAAGATAACGCCTTTTATATTTGCATTACCAAAACTCTTGAGCCCATGAATTAGAGCCGCAGCCGTAGTGCCCATGGAACTACAGTCAAGGACAAGGATAATTGGAGTCTGAGTAGCCTGAGATAACCTATATGTGCTATACTCTATACCATGGCCATCATAGAGCCCCATCACTCCCTCTATTACAGAAATATCACTTCCGCGGGAATACTTAACAAGGGACTTTTTTACACCCTCCTCTCCCATCATAAAAAGATCTAGGTTAATTGATGGTCTTCCAGTAGCTAGTTTGTGGTATCCTGTATCAATGTAGTCTGGTCCAACCTTGAAGCCTCTCACATTCATTCTTTTCGAGAGGGCCTTCATGATACCTGATGTTACGAGAGTCTTTCCTGTTCCACTACGATCAGCTGAGACCAGAACTCTGGGAAGCATGAAAATCACCTAACGCGCCGGGGGCGGGATTTGAACCCGCGTAGGGTTGCCCCTACTGGCTAGCCGGAACATTCTCCAGGCCAGCCCCTTGGTCCGCTCGGGCACCCCGGCACCTTTGAAGGGAAAAACGTCCTAAATAAGTTGAATCTCTATATACACGTCCTCTGGAACCTTTACTCTCATTAGCTGGCGCATTACCCTTTCATCAGCAGAAATATCAATTATCCTCTTGTGGAGGGACATTTCCCACTTCTCCCACTTCTTCCTTCCCTCGCCATGCGGCAACCTCATCACAGGTACTTCCATTCTCCTCGTGGGAAGTGGTATAGGCCCTCTCATACTGACGCCTGTCTTATCCACTATACCCTTTATCTGATTTACAACATAATTAAGGTTGTTAACGTTGGTGCTCCACAGTCGTATTCTAGCTTTATTTGGCATTAATGTACACCGTTATCCTGTCACTTTATCTCTATCTTACTGGGCTTAACGTCGTTTATTACTCCCACACCTACAGTCTTGCCCATATCCCTCATAGCAAATCTTCCTAATGGCGGGAAGTCGCTGAACTTCTCAACACATAACGGCTTTATGGGTTTGAACTTAACTATTGCTGACTCTCCTTGCTTAATGAATTGTGGGTTCTTTTCAGCTTCCTTACCGGTCTTCGGATCCAATCTTGCTACTATCTCCGAAACCCTACAAGCAATGCTCGCTGTGTGAACGTGAACGACCGGGGTATAACCAACTGCCAGAGCTGTTGGATGCCACACAACTATTACCCTCGCCGTGAATTCCTCAGCAACTGTGGGTGGGTTAGTAGTATGACCTACTACATCTCCCCTCTTAACATCTTTCTTGTCTATACCCCTCACGTTGAAACCAATGTTGTCTCCTGGTTCTGCTTTCTCCAACTTAGTGTGGTGAGTCTCGATAGATCTGACCTCTGCGGATTTCCCTGCAGGCATGAAAACTATCTTATCGCCCACCTTCATGACACCGCTCTCAACTCTGCCGACTGGTACGGTACCAACACCTGATATTGAATAGACTTCCTGTATGGGTAGCCTTAGAGGCTTGTCAACTGGCTTCGGTGGGATCTCCAACATATCTAGGGCTTCCTCCAGCGTGGGTCCGTTATACCACTTCATGTTTTCTGATCTCTTGGTTACATTCTCACCAGTGATTGAGACAATTGGGATGAACTTAACCTTAGACATGTCAAATCCGAAGGACTTCATGAACTTCTCGATGGTCTCCTTTATCTCATTATATCTCTTCTGATCGTATGGCGGTTCTGCTACGTCCATCTTTGTGATAGCTACGATAACTTGGTTAAGACCCATGGTCTTGGCAAGTATTATGTGCTCCCTAGTCTGACCCTCTAGGCTCATTCCTGACTCAAATTCACCTTTTCTAGCCGAAACTGCCAATATTGCTGCGTCAGCCTGACTAGCTCCAGTGATCATGTTCTTGACGAAGTCCCTGTGCCCAGGAGCATCAATTATAGTAAAGAAGTACTTCTTTGTCTCGAATCTCATGAATGTTAGGTTGATTGTAACACCTCTTTCCCTCTCCTCCTTGAGCCTATCTAGAAGGAAAGCATATTTCTCTGACTCTTTTCCTAGCTTCTTTGCAGCTTCCTCTGCCTCTTTAATGGTCTTTTCATCCAAGAAACCCCTATCCATTAAAAGTCTTCCAACTAGAGTGCTCTTTCCGTGGTCTACGTGCCCTATAACAATCAAATTCAAGTGTGGCTTTTGAGACATCTAGCTCAACTCCTACCCGAGATAAAGGTCTTAGTTAATAAAAGTTTAGCTATTTATCTGGAGCTCAGGGCTATCCTTTCCATCTCTTCTTTCTTCCTTATGGCGAAGCTTCTGTTATCACCGTTGGCAGCAGCGATTAACTCATCAGCCAATGCCTCCTCTATGGGCTTCGGATTGTTAAACGCAGCCTGTCTAGCACCATCTACTAGGTTCCTTAGAACTATATCCACTCTTCTTTGGGGAGAGACGTCAACAGCGACGTAATAAACTATTCCACCGTACATGATCCTTGTCACCTCTTCCCTAGGCGCTGAGTTCTCAATAGCCCTAACTAATACCTGTAGAGGATTTTGACCTGTTCTAGCATTAATCAGCTCAAAGGTAGCCTTCACAATGTTATATGCCAGGATCTTCTTTCCCTTATTCTTTCCCGGCCTCATCAGCTCATTTATCAACCTCTCCACGATGGAGACCCTAGCTTTTCCAAACCTCCTATGCTCATGCCTCCCTCCCGAGTGAGGTAGATATACTGGCATGAGTGAGATATACTTCTTCAAACTAGGGTCTCGTATATCTACTTTGGTATCCCATTTGCCGAATATCCTTATATCCAGTTTTGATAGCTCGTAACTATCCATTTCTACACTCACCACTATACGAACTTAACGGGTTAAATAACTATTCATGAAGGGTTTAATAGTCTTCGTGGGATAAGATAATATATAATGGCTGAACAGGAGCACGATCTCATAGGAGTAAATAAGGTAGATGCTTTCATATCGCCCATGAACGGTGTGCCAGTAATAATATGCTATCTAGAGGATGGTAGGGAATTCAATCTGTTTTATGTTCCCCCTGATATAGTAAATGCAATAAACAAATTACTAAAAAATGAACCTAATGATACTGGAAGTCTATCGGAGCTGGCCAGGAGGGAGACAGTATATGATATCATCTCGTTTATCCCAGAAGTAATAGAGGAGTTGGAGAAAAGAGTCACTCAGGTTATCATTGACGATATACAAGATGATATTTACATTGCTACGGTGGAGTTAAACTTTGGCGGTTTAATAATCCAAAAGAGAATGATCCCAAGCCATGCTATATATCTTGCCCTATTAACTGGGAAACCAATAAAGGTAAAGAAGGAGCTGGTAGATAGATCTACAGAGAGAGGAAATAAAGCCTAAACTAGAAAGAACTAGAAAGTTATCTAACGGGCTTTTGCTTCTTCCCCTTGTACAACGAATCAAGCGAGACTCCGTTTACCATTATTACCTTGTATCTTACTCCGGGCAAATCACCCATGGACCTACCCAAAGTGCCACCTATTCCGGCTATAATCACCTCGTCGTGTTCGTCTATAAAGTTCACTCCACCGTCACCTGGAACGAACGCAGTTACGACTCTCCCGTTCTTGACTAGCTGAACCCTTACACACTTTCTTACAGCTGAATTGGGTTGCCTAGACTCTATCCCAACTTTCTCCAGAACCACACCCCTTGCCATGGGAGCTCCTTGCAAAGGATCAAATCTCTTCTTTAATTGCAATACCCTGGTCTTGAACTTCCTCTGACTCCACCTAAACTTTAATCTTCTGAGCTTTAATTTTCTAGCCGCAAATATACCTTTTGGAGACTTATCTGCCAAATCGACACCTCTTAATTAATTATCACGGAGTCTATGTCCATGTATCTTTTTAAAATTATTTTGGCCCGAGAAACGTTTCTGCCTGCTTTACCGATTGCTATAGCCTTGTCTTGAGGATCTACTGTTACGTGTACCGTCTTCCTTGAATTACTATCTATAGTTTTGACGCTCTTAACCCTAGCGGGAGACATAAGGTTCTTTATAAGATCTTCCAAGTTTTCGCTATATGCTACTACCTCGATGTCCTTACCGATAATCTTCTTTAGTTTTTTGATGTTCATTCCTCCTTTTCCAATAGCCATTCCCATATTTTCTGGATCTACTAGGAAAATTATTCTATTGCCTTCCTCATCTATTACACAGTCCCTAACAGTGACCTTTGTAACGTCTTGGAAAAGGGACATGTATCGCATTTCTTCAGGGGTTAACTTTATATCAGGCACTTAATATCACCGCTATCCATTCGCTAATTTCATTATCTGAGAATCTCCAAGCTCTTCTACGCCCACAGCAGATACAAGAAAAGGCTTACCCATAATAGTTCCTAATTCCCATCCGCTTCCCTTATATTCAACCACTGGGATCCCAGCTAAAGATGCGTATCTCATGATATCACTCTTTATATCACCTCTGAGCGTTGAAGCCACTATCACACCCTTTAACTTCCCCATCTTCAAGGCCTTTATAGTCCTTTTACTTCCTAGGAGTACTTTGCCTGTCTTGAGAAGGACCTTAATTTCTGACTCGAAAGTAATTGATTGTGACATTTTTCATTCACCTATTTGCGGGTCTCATTAAAAGTTCAACCATTCCGGTACCCAGCTTAATTGGTTGGCCTATAATAATGTTTTCTACCACTCCTTTAAACTCTTCCATGTCACCTCTAGCAGCGGCGTCGAGAAGGTGTTTTACTGTAACCTCGAAGGCGGCTCTTGCCAATACGCTAGTCTTTTCACCTGTGACACCATGCCTCCCTATCTGCCTGACTTCCCCTGTCCTTGTCATTATATCGGAAACTAGTTCGATATGTCTAATATCGACGTCCAGACCCTGTTCCTCGAGGACCCTCTTTATCTCTCTCGTTATTAACTCCCTTGCTGCCTCCACACCCAGCACGCTTTCTACCTCGTGTAGATTATTTGTCTCTATCCTCGAGACATCAACTCCCTTAACTCCAAGAACACCCTCAAGGTTAGACCCATCGGTAATGATAACGTATTCGTCACCCTTTTTCCTTATTATCGCCCTCTTAATTCCCTTAACCCCTTTTATTTTCGTTGAAAGGATTTTCTCTCTAACCTTGAATAATCCGGTCACTGTCTCCATGTTTTCAAAGTATATCGCTATTGTGTATTCATCGGGGTTTTCTACCCTATAATCGCCCATCTTGAGCTTCTTGATGACCTTTTCCACATCCTCTGTGGATAATCCCTTATCTTTAAGCAGTACTGGATCAAGTTTGAGTATAATGCCCATACCACCAACGTCCAGGTTAACCGTCTCCACCACATGCTCCACTCTAGTATATTCGATTCTCCTAGCAACCTCTAATGCCATATCACGGTCCTTTGCATACTCCTCGTTGAGATAAATGGTCATCATAGGAGTTGAAGGAACTTTCCTCGCATCTACAATCTCTATGAGCCTCGGAAGACCTAGGGTTACGTTTAACTCCCTTACACCCGCAAAGTGGAAGGTCCTCAATGTCATCTGCGTACCCGGCTCGCCTATTGATTGGGCAGCCACAACACCTATTGCCTCTCCAGGATGGACAAGGGAACTTAGATAGTCTTTCATTACTATTTCTATTATTTTGTCGATTTCATCCCTTGTAATCTCTATAGGGGAATTAGTTATTGATTCCCTTAACTTTGATATAATTGAGGCAGGAACTTTTTTACTTAATTCGGATAACTTCTGTTCCAGATATTCATTATCTGTGTTATTTATCATGTGGATCACCTCTTCCAACCAACTACTCTCTCTAGGACTCTATCTACATCTATGGTCTTGCCATGTGCACTTTGCATTGGATGGACTCCATCTCCACCGTAGAGAGTCTGGATCATCTCTCCATACAGCGTTCTAACCGTACCATCGTACTCAACCCTGAGGTCGGAGAGCGCGTTTATGAGCCTCCTCTGCATGTAACCGCTCTGAGACGTCCTCACAGCGGTATCCACTAGACCCTCTCTACCACCTGCGGCGTGGAAGAAGGTCTCGATTGGATTTAATCCGCTTCTGAAGGACGAGTAAATGAATCCCCTAGCCTCTGGCGTTATATCCCCAGGCTTAAAGTGAGGGAGCGTCCTAGTGGCATATCCACGTTTTATTCTCTCTCCTCTGACTGATTGTTGACCTAGCATGGCTGCCATTTGAGTGATATTGAGTACGCTTCCCCTTGCTCCAGTCCTTGCCATGATATAGGCGTTATTAAATGGATCCAGATAAGTCGTGGCTATCTCTCCAGCTTCATTTCTTAGCTTGTCTAGCGCATCAAGGATGTAGCTTTCCAAGCTTTCTTCTAACGTTCTACCAGGGATGACCTCGAGTTGGCCTCTTTCATAATTTTCAATGAGCTCGTTAACCTTTTTCCTCGCCTCCTGTGCCCTTTCCGCGATTTTCTTTGTGGCTTCCTCCGGAATAGTTACATCAGAGAGTGTCATGGTTAGACCGTGGAGCTCGATGTACCTAAGGAATACCTTAAACAGATTGTCCATCAGCCAGAGGACGTAATCCTCATCATATTCCCTGACGAGCCAGTGGAGTATGCTCTCAGCCTGTTGATTTCCTAGTGCTTTCTTGTCAAACACTCCCTCCAGGAGTTTCCCCTTCTTGATCACCACGTAAGAGTCATGAGGGCAGTCCTCATCCTTGCATGACCTTACACCGCTCGATATATTTGCAGGACCGTGGAAGTTAAAATCTTCAGGAAGGAAGTGACTGACTATCTGCTTCCCCGTGTAGAGCCTTTTAGGGGCCAGGATCGCTGGTTCCTCTAAATTCTTGTTAATGTTAGCTACCCCCAGTATCGTCTGAACTTCATCTTCTGTGAGTAGAGTCGTTTTGACGGTGAGCAGATATGCGCCACTAATATAATCCTGGGCTGAACCTATAATGGGGCCTCCGTATCTAGGGGTTAATATATTGCGATGAACTGTCATCAATTCCTTGGTCTCCGCTATTGCCTCCTCTGACTGAGGAGCATGGAGGTTCATCTCATCGCCATCAAAATCAGCGTTATACGGTGGACACACCAAAAGGTTAAGCCTAAAGGTTCTCCCAGGGAGAACTCTCACCTTATGACCCATCATGGATATTCTATGAAGCGATGGTTGTCTGTTGAAAATTACTATATCTCCGTCAACCAAATGTCTTTCCACTATAAAGTTAGGAGCTAGGGTTGCAGCCAGCTCCTTTCTGTCCTTAACATATCTAAGGTCTATTCTCCTTCCATCAGGCCTAACCACATAATTGGCACCAGGCCACTTATCTGGACCGTTTATAACGTATTGTCTCATTCTCTCTATATTCCATTTAGTTACCTTCTCTGGTACAGTGAGAATTTGTGCGACGTCGTATGGAACTCCAACCTCATCTATACTGATATTTGGATCTGGTGATATGACAGTTCTGGCTGAAAAATCAACCCTCTTTCCTGAAAGGTTACCTCTGAATCTTCCCTCTTTACCCTTGAGTCTTTGTGCCAGAGTTCTAAGCGGTCTACCCGATCTATGCTTAGATGTGGGCAGGCCTGGTATCTCATTATCGAAATAGGTAGCCACATGATACTGCAGGAGATCCCAAAGATCTTCCACAATTAACTGAGGGGCACCTGCATCTATGCTCTCCTTTAGTCTCTCATTTATTCTAACTATGTCCACGAGCTTGTGAGTTAGATCGTCCTCTGCCCTTATCCCGCTCTCTATCATTATTGAGGGCCTGATGGTAATAGGAGGTACAGGTAGTACGGTAAGAATTATCCACTCGGGTCTGCTAGTGGTTGGATCATAACCTAGGAGCTCCACATCGGAATCAGGTATTCTTTCTAATCTTTCCCTGATATCGGAGGGAGTGAGCCTCATTACACCCTCCTTTCTCTCCTCGTAAAAGTTGTAGGGCTTCTCCAGTTTGATTTTCAGTTGTTTCTCTGAGCAATGCGGACATACAGCTGCCTTCATAGACGTTTTTTTCACGTGATCAATGAGTCTTTTAGCCGCTGAGGGCCACCTCTTCTTTATCGCGTCATAAATCTTCCTGTATTTCTCTATGTCATTCTCGCTGATCTTTACCCTACCACATCTCCTACATGTGGATCTTAATAGATCATAGACATGCTTAACGAATCCAACGTGTATAACGGGCCTTACTAATTCAATGTGTCCAAAGTGTCCAGGACAGTTGCCTATAACATTTCCACAGATTGGACACTTCTGACCAGGCTCTATTATCCCGAGTCTTGAATCCATCACGCTTCCTTCTATGGGCGTCCCATCTTCGTCATACACATCAGCGGTTATTATGGCAGTAACTGACATCTTCCTTATTTCATCGGGGGAGAGTATCCCGAATCTAACTCCCTTTATTATCTTCTCGTTAACTTGATACCTCTCACTCATTGGAATTACCTCCAACAGGAACTTTGTCTCCCAGAACTAACTTAGGTGCGATAACCATGCTCATAAGTTCCTGAAGCAACAACTTGAAGGCATATGATATTACCACGGGGTATAAAGTTGTCTTATCACCATGAATTGGGCATATATACTTGTTCTTAGTCCTATCATACCAGCCTACATATCCGCACTGTTCACAAACGTATACTGTTGCCCTATCTGAGTTATCTAGTAATCTATCCTTGATTAACATCGCTGCACCGTATCCTATAAGGCAGTCCCTTTCCATTTCCCCAAATCTAAGTCCTCCTTCCCTAGCTCTTCCTTCGGTGGGCTGTCTAGTGAGTATTTGAACTGGCCCTCTACCACGCCCATGCATCTTATCCGCTACCATATGGTGTAATTTTTGATAGTAAACTATACCAAACAATATTCTTCCTTTCAATTTCTCTCCTGTTCTACCATCATATACAACCTCTGATCCGTCGCTTAGATAACCATGTTCCAGAAGCTTCCTCTGAATTTCCTCTATGGGAGTATTATAGAACGGTGTTGCGTCAATAGGATTACCAGTGGCTGCTACGAACTTTCCTGCTATCGCTTCCATTATCTGACCTACAGTCATTCTGGAGGGAAGCGCATGAGGATTCAGTATTATATCTGGAACTAGCCCACTAGTTGTATATGGCATGTCCACTTGGGGTATTAGCATTCCTATTACTCCCTTCTGCCCATGTCTAGTAGCGAATTTGTCTCCTATTTCTGGTATTCTCAGGTCCCTAACTCTCACCTTTACTAGCTTATTTCCCTCAGAGGTCTCGGTCACCAATACTAGATCTACAGTACCACGTTCTCCGTGCCTAGTTATTATCGACGTATCACGCTTAGCCTGATCAGGTGACAATTCCTTGAATTCCTGAAGGAACCTTGGTGGGCTTACCTTCCCTATTAATACATCTCCTCCCTTAACGTCAACCTCAGGAGAAACTATTCCGTTAGATTCCAGAAGCCTATAGTAATCCTTTCCCTTATATCCCCTTACGCCGGGTTCGGGAAGAAGGATTTCATCCTCTTGCCCTCCTGGATACTTGATTTCCTCGGCGGAGTAAAGCCTGAAGAAAGTGGACCTAAACATCCCTCTATCCACGGACGACTTATTCATGATAACGGCATCTTCCATGTTGTATCCTGTGTAGGACATAAGGGCAAATATCGCATTATTTCCTGCAGGTCTCTCCGTATATCCTATGGCCTCTAAAGCCCTAGTTTGGACTATTGGCTTCTGAGGATAATGAAGGAGATGAGCTCTAGTGTCTGTCCTTATTTGATAATTGGCTGCATACAGTCCTAAGGCCTGCTTTGCCATAGCCGACTGATAGGTATTTCTAGGAGACTGGTTGTGCTCAGGGTATGGAATAATTGAAGCTGTTATGCCTAGAATTGCTGGGGCCCATATCTCTAAATGGGTATGGTCCTTGGTTACATCCTTTGGTTCAAGAGCTATATACGCATTCTCTTCTTCCTCTGCATCAAGGAATTCAATTTTCCCCTCTTTCACTAAGGTATCAAAGGTTATCTTGCCCTTTTTCAGGTTCTCGATATCTTCCTTAGTCACAAGCGGTTTACCATGCTTAACAACGATAAGGGGCCTTCTTACTCTTCCACTATCTGAATTAATGTATACCTCGTTAAATGTTTCTGTAATGTTATAGCTTACGTTAACCTCATCGCTTAACTCACCCTCTCTTCTGCTCTCTCTTATTTTCTCTGCCAGTTCACGCCCATCAGGATAATAGCCTATTAGTCTCCCGTTTAGAATTACCTTGCTCCAGGTCTGATAATTCTCAGATTGGCCTTCCTCAGACTTAACCTTCTTTATGGCGTCGTCTATAGGGACTACACCCAAATTGTAAAGAGTTCTCTCAAGGCTCTTCTCATTTATTCCCACTGATATCTGGGCCAGGAGAGCTATGTTCTTCACAAGACCGCTGTTAGGACCCTCTGGTGTCTCGAATGGGCACATCCTGCCCCATTGGGTTCCGTGTAGATCCCTGGCCTCAAAGTTAGGCTGACCCCTGGCTAGGGAAGATACAACCCTCCTTAGATGGCTTAACATTGATAACCAATTGGTACGATCTAAAAGCTGGCTTACGCCTGTTCTTCCTCCAACCCAATTTCCTGTGGCAAGTGCATGCCTAATTCTCTCCGAAATTATATCAGGCCTTACAAGGGCATTAATGGCTAACCTTCTTCCCCTAACCTTTGACTTCTCGAGCTGAAACACTAGGTCCTTAACAAAGGCCTTAAACGCCACTCTAAAGAGACTAGCGAATAAGTCTCCCGCCAATTTCAGCCTCTTGTTAGCGTAATGGTCCTTGTCGTCGGGTTCCCTTCTGCCAAGATAAAGCTCGATCAGCTTTGAGACTGCGAAGGCCAGATAGTAAGCCTTGGCTACTCTATCTGATGGATTAGTACCTATATGTGGTAGGAAATATTTATCTAAAATCTGTTCAGCTTTCTGTATCCTCATTTCCCTTTTCTGACCTATAGCTACCCTGTTGCCTATGAAGTCCAATGCGTCTTCCTTTGAAGAAATAGAGCTCGCCTGTTCCAAAGAAGGTAAAAGTTCGTTCTGTATTTGTGGGTCAAGGGACACTGCCAGTGTAATATCTTCGTCGGTCTCTACCCCAAGGGCTCTCATTAATATTGCGAATGGAATTCTACCGGGCGCTGAAGGGAATGAAACGTGGATTGTGGAATCTTTCAATCTCTCTATGGTGATAGGAACCCTATACCCAGAGGTGCTCGAAATTATTTTAGCTGTATGGGTAACATTGGAGCCCGCCTTTCCCACATCAGTCAGAACTCTATTTGTTGCTAAGTCTTCCTGAGTTACGATTACTCTTTCACTTCCATTAATGATAAAGTATCCACCTGGGTCCTTTGGGTCTTCTCCTATTTCCACTAGTTTGTCTTGGCTGAACTCCGAAGTTGGATCAGCTATCGATTTGAGCATAATAGGAATATCGCCTATATGAACCTCGGTGGGATCTCCCTCTATGTTGTTCTCTACAGGTGTCATGGTTAGGAAAATTGGGGCAGCGTAGGTCAGGTTTCTCAGCCTGGCTTCCATGGGCGTTATCTCCTTGTCGCCCTTGTCTGCTTCCCTAACCCTAGGTTTTCCTACCCTTATCTTACCTAGTCTAATCTTTAGACCAGGTATCTCGGTGATTATTTCTCCCTGCTCGTCTATAATTTCCTGAAGCTTATTCTTTATAAAATCATTAAATGAGTCTAAATGCTGTCTTACTAACCCTCTGGACTTAAAGTATGCCTCTACTATTACCCATCTATCGTCAACTGAAAGCATGCTTATCCACTCACCACATACCTATAAACTACAAGTTCTCCAACTATGGGACTTTTCCTGGTTATTTTCACTATATCTCCCGGCTTTGCATTGATTGTCCTCGCCATAGGATCTGAGGCTCTCATCCAAGGAAGTTGCTCAGGCCCAATACCAAGCTCCTTAAGGACCTTGAACGCTTCCTCAACAGAGAGTACTTCATGTTTAGGAACAAGCACATGCACACTCGGATCTATCTTTTTAGAAGATGAACGCATAACCTACACCCTAGTATACTAGGCAAAGGTTCATAGTGTATATAGTTATAAAAATTTAAGCTATAGATCTTAACTGGGTTCTTGCCTTCTCGATCAAGGTCTTAGCGTTGTCAAAGAGTTCATTATAATTTCTAGACACTCTAGCGACGTTCTGCTGTATGGCCCTTACACCCACGGCTGCCGCTACACGAGGGTATATTTCCCACTCCGTCATCTTGGGAATTATATAGTCAGGCGTTGCTCCTTTCTCCCTTACGTGACTGGCCAGCTCCCTTGCTGCATCAATCACCATCTCGTCCGTTATCGCCTTGGCCCTAACATCTAGGGAACCCCTGAAAACACCTGGGAATATGAGGGAGTTATTGACTTGGTTCGGGAAATCACTTCTTCCAGTCGCCACAATTTTAGCTCCGGCTTCCTTTGCCTCCTCTGGCCATATTTCAGGTGTTGGATTAGCTAGAGCAAATACTATGGGGTCAGTATTCATGAGCTTTATCCAACTCTTCTTAATCACATCTGGTCCCTGCTTTGAGGCCGCTATCACAACGTCAGCTCCCTTGAAGGCATCCTCTATAGTGGTCACATTTTCTCCATTGGTTTCCCTAAGTAACTCGTACTTCCAGGGATTTTCTGTTTTCATTCTTTCCTCGTCCTGCCTCCCCCTGTATATGACTCCTGCGGAATCTACAAGAACTATGTTTTTTAGAGGAATTCCAAATTTTCCAAGCAATCGCGCGGTAGCTATGTTAGCTGCACCTGTACCAAAGAGAACAATCTTGATGTTCTTAGGGTTCTTCCCGGTTATTTCAAGGGCTGTAATCAATCCCGCCAAGGTAGCGCCTGCAGTACCTTGCTGATCGTCATGCCAAACAGGGATCTCCATAATGCTCTTGAGTTTCTCAAGAACGTAGAAGCACTTAGGGGATTCTATGTCCTCAAGGTTGATTCCTCCGAATGCAGGTTCCAATAACTTAACTGTCTCCACTATCTTGTCTGCGTCCTTTGTCCCTAAGGGAAGGGGTATAGCATCTACCCCACCTAGAAACTTGAAGATGAGTGCTTTACCTTCCATGACTGGCATGGCAGCCTCAGGACCAATATCCCCTAAACCCAGTACCCTGGATCCATCTGTGACCACTGCGATAGCATTCCACCTATATGTATAATGAAATGATAGCTCTCTATTCTTGTGTATAGCCTGAGAAACGGCCGCCACCCCGGGAGTATAAAGTATAGAGAAATCGTTCAGGGAGTTCACAGGAACCTTAGGCATTACCTGGATTTTCCCTTTGTATCTCACTGCAACGTCCAAAGCCATACTCTCGAAATCAGTTACGACCATTTTTCTCAATCAAAGGAAAAACCGTACTTACTTAAAAATAATAAACAAAGCTCCATCATATCATTCAGGTTTGGTGATTCTGTTTGTCAAAGACAGAAGTGAGACTTAGACAGCCAATTGTCGTGGTATTAGGTCATGTTGATCACGGTAAGACTACCCTTTTGGACAAGATTAGGGGAACTGCAGTTGTTAAGAAGGAACCAGGCGAAATGACCCAGGAGGTTGGGGCTAGTTTCGTCCCAAGCAGCGTTATCGAAAAAGTTGCTCAACCCTTAAAAGGTATAATCCCCGTGAAGCTTGAGATTCCTGGATTGCTTTTCATAGACACTCCAGGTCATGAGCTTTTCTCAAATTTAAGGAGGAGAGGTGGAAGCGTAGCTGATATTGCAATTCTAGTGGTAGACATAACAGAAGGATTTCAGAAACAGACCATAGAATCTATTGAGATCTTAAAAGATAAGAAGGTACCCTTCCTAGTCGCTGCCAATAAAATAGACAGGATACCTGGATGGAGGCCCATAGAGAACGAAACGTTTACAAAATCCTTTAGATCTCAATCACAGAGTGTTCAGAAAGCCCTAGATAATTATGTATACAAACTGGTAATGCAGCTGGCAGAAATGGGCTTTAACGCGGAGAGATTTGACCGAGTAAGGGACTTCACACGTTACGTATCCATTGTTCCAGTTTCTGGGAAGACTGGTGAAGGCTTACCTGAATTGCTGGCGCTTTTAGCGGGTCTGACACAGCAATATCTTAAGACAAGACTAAGGGCAGTGGAAGGACCCGCTAAAGGGGTAATTCTCGAGGTCAAGGAGGAGCAAGGGTTAGGACATACTATCGATGTGATAATCTATGATGGGATACTAAGAAAAAGTGACACGATAGTTCTGGGCGGAATAAACGGAGTAATAGTCACTAAAATTAGGAACATCCTACTACCTGCACCCCTACAGGATATGAGAATGACTAGATCAGGTTATAGGAGCATAGATGAAATATCCGCGGCAGCAGGAGTTAAAATCTCAGCACCGGGCCTTGAGGAGGCTCTTGCAGGATCCCCCCTATACGTGGCTAACGATGAGGCCAAACTTCAGGAAGCTAGAAAACTTATTGAAGAGGAGCTATCTAAGGTGAGGTTTTCTAAAAACTCCACAGGTATAGTGGTAAAGGCAGATAGCTTAGGATCACTGGAGTCCTTGGTCGCAGGATTTGAAAAAATAGGAATTCCAGTAAGAGTGGCTGATATAGGCCCAATCACTAAGAGGGATTTGATCGAGGCTGAGCTCTCAGCCAAGGAGGTTGAGGAGTACGGAATAATTGCAGCCTTCAGAGTAAAACCCATCCCAGGATTAGACACATCTAAGGTTAAGATAATTTACAACGATATAATCTACCAGTTGATAGACGACACTATCAAATACATTGAAGATCTCAGGGAGAGGAGAAAAAGGAGGACCCTGGATTCCCTTGTGTTACCAGGAAAGATCAAGATCTTACCGGGGTATGTTTTTAGAAGAAGTGATCCGGCTATAGTAGGTGTAGAAGTTTTAGGAGGCGTAGTGAGGCCAAAGTATCCCTTGATAAGAGAGGATGGACAGAGAGTGGGAGAGGTCTTAGCTATTCAGGATAATAAGAAAAACATTGAGAGAGCCACAAAGGGGATGGAGGTTTCCATGTCAATAAAAGGAAACATTATGATAGGTAGACAGGTCCAGGAGGGAGACGTTCTGTACACCGATGTTCCTCAAGAGGACTTAGAGATCCTCTTCAAGAATTATAAGGACTCGATCACAGAGGATATGATGGAGGTAATCAAGGAGCTAATAAAGATAAAAAAGGCCGAAAATCCCCTCTATGGCATTTTCATTCAGTGATCTCGTTTGGAGAGAAGAAAAGTGACATCTCCCTCTTAGCTTTCTCTTCTGCGTCTGAGGCATGTATAACGTTTTCAGCCTTTGATAGAGCAAGGTCCCCCCTAATGGTACCAGGTGAGGCTTCCTTGGGATCGGTGGCTCCTATGAGAGTACGCATGACCCTAACAGCCTCGTCTCCTTCCACTACCATACAAACCACTGGACCTGAAGTAATATAGCTTACAAGCTCGTTGAAGAACGACTTCCCTATATGTTCCTCGTATAACTTGTTAGCTGTTTCCCTATCAATCTTGACCATCTTCATTGCGGCTATTCGTAGCCCTTTCCTCTCTATCCTTCCTACTATCTCTCCTATGAGTTTCCTTCTAACACCGTCAGGCTTTATCATTACAAAGGTCTTCTGGGTAGCCAATTTATCTTACCCTCGAGTAGGAGGTTGTCCACTTCAGTTTTTTAGCATCCTTATGATACTTTAGCATATATTTCCTGCATTTGTTTGAGCAGAACCAAAGAATCGTACCGTCATTTCTCACATGCATCATGCCAGTGGCTGGCGGTATATCTCCTCCACAGAAACTGCACTTGTGGGAAACTACCATCTTGATCTACCTTATCTCAATATGAGTGAAGTATATAAGTGAATTGCTGTGAGCTTATACAAGGTAAGAAAACATGAGCGAAAAACAACAGTCCTCTTCAATCATTGAGGAATTCGGCTTTCCAGCTGAGATCATTCAATTATTAGACAGAACTGGAGTAACTGGGGAGGTTACACAGGTAAGGGTAAGGGTTCTTGAAGGAAGAGACAAGGGTAGGATACTAACCAGAAATATTAAGGGTCCAGTGAGACTGGGTGACATTGTAATTCTTAGGGAGACAGAAAGGGAGGCAAGAAAGCTAACAACCAAGAGGTAACCTCATGGCTGTATTTTTACTTGATAAGCCTTTATTTTTACATATATTAACTCAGTTGAGAGATATTAAGACAGATCAAATAATGTTTAGGAAAGGCATGGTCAGATTAGGAAGGCTTATTGGGTACGAAATAGCCAACCACCTCGATTTCGATATAGTTAAGGTGGTCACTCCGCTAGGAGTGGAAGCAAAGGGGGTAGTAATTAAAGACCTAGATAACATAATGATCGTCAATGTGTTAAGAGCAGCTACACCACTAGTTGAGGGGCTCTTGAAAGCATTTCCGGCAGCGAAGCAGGGTGTCGTGGCCGCCTCCAGAAGGGAGATGGAAAGTTCCTCTCCACCCACGGAGATGGAAGTTGAAATAACATACATGAAGATTCCAAAAATCTCAAAAAATGACATCGCTATTATTGCCGATCCTATGATAGCTACCGCGAGCACCATGATGAGGATACTTGGCATGGTATCTCAGCTTCAACCCAAGAGAATAATTATTGCATCTGTGATCGCGTCTGAATACGGAATAACCAAAATACGTAACAAGTATCCCGATGTTGATATCTTCACGGTGTCCATAGATCCTGAGATAAATAACAGGGGCTACATTGTGCCTGGGTTGGGTGATGCAGGTGACAGATCCTTCGGATGAGGAACTCTTGAATCTGGCTGCAAACGCAGCCAAAAATTCCTACTCGCCTTACTCAGGGATAAGGGTAGGGGCGGCATTAGTTGGAGAGAACGGAGAGGTTATACTGGGCACTAACGTGGAGAACTCGTCCTATGGTTTATCCATTTGTGCCGAGAGGGTTGCAGTGTTCACCGCGGTAACGAAGGGTATTAGAAAATTCAAGAAAATCGCTATCTCCCTTTCTGATGGGAGCGGGATAATGCCGTGCGGAGCCTGCAGGCAAGTCCTTAGGGAGTTTGGAAGGGATATCCTAGTGATAACTAGAGATAAAACTGGGAAAACCACAACATTTTATTTAGATGATCTGTTACCGCATTCATTTACATTGAAAGGTGAGAAGGATGAGCGAACCTAAGGCTAGAATAGGTCTGGAAGTTCACGTCCACTTGACTTCCCTGAAAACGAAACTTTTCTGCCCTTGCCCCGCGGATTACGTGAATCTGGATCCCAACACGGATTTGTGCCCAGTTTGCCTAGGTCTTCCCGGTGCCATACCAGTACTAAATGAAGAGGCCCTAAACAAGGCCTTGATGGTCGCTATAGCCTTGGAATGCGAGTATCCCAAGTATCTGACTTTTACTAGGAAGCATTATTTCTATCCTGACATGGCAAAAAATTATCAAATTTCTCAGTATGATGGGCCAGGAAGTATGGCTATTGCGAGAAATGGTAAGATCGCTCTTGGTGAAAAAATTATTAGAATTAGAAGGATAAATATAGAAGAAGATCCAGCTAAGACTATCTATCCCACAGGATCCATGTTAACCAGTACATATACTCTCCTGGACTACAACAGGTCTGGAATGGGAATGCTAGAAATAGTTACTGAGCCTGACTTAGAGAACTCTAAGGAAGCCAAATTATTCTTGGACAAGCTAAAGTCCATTTTGGAACACTTAGGGGTGTGTGATTGTGAGATTGAAGGTTCTATGAGAGCTGACGTAAACATCTCTGTGGAGGGGGGAGAGAGAGTTGAAGTCAAGAACGTTGGATCCCCCAAGGACGTTAAGGAAGCAATAGAGTATGAAGTAGCCAGACAGAGGGCAGCTATATTACAGGGCCAAAAGGTGCCGAGAGAAACTAGGCACTGGGATTCTGCCAGGAAGGTTACAGTCTCGTCTAGGGCAAAGGAGACCGATGAAGATTATAGGTATTTTCCAGACCCAGACCTTCCTCCTTATGAGATCTCCTCCGATCTTATCAGGAAGATTAGGGAAAACCTACCAGAGCTTCCGGATGCTAGGATAGAGAGAATGATAAAACAATATGGAATAAGTAGGTATAATGCTACAGTTCTAGTGATGGACAAGGCCCTGGCTGACCTATTTGAGGCGACGGCCAAGAATTACAATAACTACGAGAAATTATCCAACTTAATAATCAACGATTACCTCAGATGGATAAACGACAAAAACATGAAGATAACAGATTCTAAGGCCACACCACAACACCTGGGCCAGTTGTTAGAGTTAATGGATAAGGGTACCATAACGATAAAGATCGTTAAGGAGATATTGCCCATTATAATCACCGAGGGTAAGATGCCCAGCGATATAGTAACGGCGATGGGTCTGACTACAGTGTCAGATGAAAAATTAATAGAGGGGATAGTCGACGAAGCACTGAGGAATGAGCCCGAGCTACTTCAGAAGGTTAAGAAGGATCCTAAGATCGCCAATTACCTCGTGGGAATAGTAATGAAGAAAACAGGAAAGAGAGCAGACCCTAAGCTAGTCAATGACATCATCAAAAGAAAGCTAGGCATTTAATCAGTGATTTTTTTACATCATTTGATCAGCACTTAAGATCTCAATCATCTGTAACAAGAATTGGAAGGGGATATTTTAATGATTCGCGATGGAAGCAAGGACAGGGACCTAAGGGATAGGCTTTTGGCTGTAGATCTGCTAAGGGAACTAAAAAACAAGTACACCTATAAAGAACTCTCTAGGCTATTGGGACTGCAGGAGAGCCTCCTATGCAGGTATGTCAATGGATCTACGGTCCCTAGCGAGCAACAGGCAAGAGACTTGATTAGTAAGGTAGGTCAGAAAGGGTTCCTTCACAGATTTTTTCAGGATAAAATAAGGAAATTTCCAGATTCCTTTATAGATACGTCTGAGCTCCTTCATTACCCTAGCATGTTAAAGATACTCCTAGAAACTCACGTTTCTCGCTTCGAGGACGTAGAAAAGATTGTTGGTATAGCAAGTAATGGAATACCCTTTGCCACCATCGTAGCCACCATACTTGATAAACCGCTAATCATCGTTAAGAAACATAAGGACTCCATACATCTGACATATGTGGAAGAGAGTGTGAGGGAATCGGATAGTGTTGTTGTTAGCATATATGCAAGGAAAGATTTCATTTCTAAATCAGACAGGGTTCTCATAGTCGATGATGTCATGAGATCTGGGAAAACATTACTTTCCACGTCAAAACTTGTCAGAAAAGCAGGTGGTAGAGTAGCAGGGGCTCTCATCATTGTAGCCAAGAGAGAAAACATTAACTCCATAAACGAGTTTCCGATGGAGGTAGTATTCGACCTTTGAGTATTGCCAGGATAGCTAAGGGAGTTTACATGGTAGCTGGTAAGACGTATGGGTATCCAGCAAACTCTTATTTAATTGAAAGTGAAGATACGTTCTACCTAGTTGACACGGGTGGGAATGAACAGCCAACTGAATTACTAAGAAATGTCCTGGAGATAGCCAAGGAAAAAACTAAATCCATGAATGTGATTTTGACTAGTTGCTTAAGGGACGCTGCTGCTGGTGCAAAATTTCTAGTTGACATGATAAACGCTAGAATAATTATTCACGAGAGGGATTCGACAGGGCTAAGGATGGGAAGTTGCGCTAAAGAAGAATATCCAGCCACTTCACCTTTTATGGTAATAAGGGAAAAGAAGACTCGCTTAGGAAACCTTGAAATAATTAGATCCAGTTCGCCTACACAAGGTTCGATTATTTTGAGGAACAACGATAGCCTCTTCGTTGGGGCTTCAAGGTTGACCCCATTCGACCCCAAGATTAAATATATTTTCGGCTTATATGAATACAAGAGGTACTAAAATGGTATACGAGGAAAATTGTGGATCTTGCTTTAGGCCCAGAATAGTCAAGTTCTGCGGTGTAAGGAATATCAATGTGTGCCATGAATGCTGTGTAAATTGCGAAAAGAGATCTAAATGCGATCTGAGAGTTTGGTTTTATAGCCTAAAGCCCGTAATTCGATGAGATGAGACCTTACATAATTATCTCTAGCACGATGACAATTGATGGTAAGATTGCAGCTAAGGATTCGTTCAGCGAACTCAGCTGTAGGTATGACAAGATCAGGCAACATATGTTAAGAGCGCAAGTAGATGCTGTGATGATAGGAGCCAGAACTGCTAGGGTGGATAATCCACGCCTGACTCTAAAATACTACACGGGGAAAAATCCTATCAGGGTTATCGTAACTAACAGCGGGGATTTGGATCCCGGATTGAAAATATTCAATATTCCCCCATCCACAGTAGTTTACACCAGGAATCTTAGCGATTCCCTAAAAGAGCTGACAAACAAGGGTGTGTACGTTAGAACGTTTTCGACTCTATGTGATGCAATGGCTGATCTTTATAAAACGTTTTCAGTGAGAACGGTAATGGTTGAGGGTGGAGGAAAACTGAATTGGTCACTCATGAAAGAAGGATGCGTAGATGAGGTCAGGGTAACTGTTTCTCCAAGAGTATTTGGTTCCGGCACCTCTATCTTTGATGGAGATGGTTTTCCAGGATCCATGTCACCTACTCTTAAGCTACATTCAGCATATAGATGCCAGTGTGGAGAAGAAATAGTCTTAATCTACAAGAAGTAGTCAAACAAAAATTAAAAGAAAATCACTCGTTAAAGTACTTGTACGTCTCCTTGTATATTTCTCCCTTCTCTAGAGTACTTGCAACCCTTCTATACTTCATTGCATCTCCAAGACTGTTCTCCCCATGCTTCTTTATCCAATCATCTAGAGGTATCTGATATTCCCTGAGTACTTTATCTCTGTATAGATCATTAAGAACGTTGTAGGTACAGAATGGAATTACTCTCCCATCTGGTACAACATAGTGAATATCGCATCTCATGACTCTGTTAATATCGTAATTGTAGAGGTCCATGAAGTGCATGGTTCCCAGGAACAATGTCCTGTAATGCCATTCGCCTAGAGCTTCATAGTTGTGACTTACCACCACATTATATAGCATCTTATATACATCGAAGTCCTTGGGTCCTTTCTCCTTGTCGATGAACTTCCTGACGTTGTAGAGCAACTTCATGCCAATCCAATACTTGTTAGCTCCTTCCTTGAGTTCCTCTGCTTTCTCCTTGAAGTACTCTAGAAGACCCTCTAGGTCAATGAACTTGGAAATGGGTATGAAGTGTGGTTCTCCGTTTCTCCACTCTATGTAGATATAGGTGCCAGCACCGCAACTTGGGTGATTGGCCATTTCGAATTGCTCCTTACCTGTTAAAGCCTCGACTAATCTCGAGAACACGACTGAAGTGCCTATTGGATACCAACTGTCCCTAGTGACCTCGCCGTCCGTCTGGTCCTCTATGTTCTTCAGGACTTCTGGAATGGTTATTCTAAACTTGGCCCTCATATTCCTCTTCATCATTCCTGTCAAGCTGACAGGTTGGAAGTTTATGGCTCTCACAACGTCCATATTCCTTGCAGCGAATTTCACTATATTTCCTAGATCATGGTCATTTACAGTCTTGATAACTGTGGGTACTAGAACGACGCTGGTCATCCCTGCCCTTCTGAACACTTCTAAGGTGTAAGGAACCTCCCAATGATTCTTGGGATTGGTCTTTCTGGTAGTCCCGTCAAAGCTCATGTAAACAGTGTTGACTCCTGCCTCCCTCAGGGCTATGGCGTATCTCACTGCCTTATCCGGATCAGCCATGTACATCTTGGCGAAAGTTCCTCCCCAACTGTTGAGCTGAATATGTCTGACACCTGACTCCCTGAGGAGCTTAATTACCTCAACAATATCTTCCCTAAGTGTAGGTTCGCCTCCTGTAACCTGGATAACTATGGTAGTATCCTGCCTCTTTAACTGATCTACCATGAACTTTATCTGCTCCAGTGTTGGCTCAAAGACGTAGCCAGCCTTCTCGGCGTAGAAGAAGCAGTACCAACAAGACAAATCACATCTGTTAGTTATAACCAGGTTCACAAGTGCCGAGTGCTGATGATGCATTGGACATAGTCCACAGTTATAAGGACAGGGAGACTTAAGGTCAACGTAAGGAACTCTAGGACCCTTACCCTCATACTCCCAGTAATCGAACTTATAGTACATCCCCACATCTCCATAATAAAGGTCCTCAAACTCTCCATGCTCAGGACATATCTTCCTAATGTACATCTTTTCGTCCTTCTCAAATATGGTTGCTGGTAATAGCCTGTAACAAGCAGGACACAAAGAATGCGTAACCCTGATAAGCTTCTCGTCCTGGGCAAGCTTAGGTAAAGGTCCCCCAATCTTGATGTCCCTGTCGCCAAACTTTACTTCCCCATTTTCGAATTTTGATGGCGCTGGTAGCAGTCTAAAACCCTTATTTTCTGTCTCAACTTGAGCCATGTAGATCTACACATGAAATTGCTAGGACTATATATAAGTCTATTCTCCTTACAAACTGGTTATTTGGCTAAAACCAGCCCTTGAAGTTATCCCAACCGTGAACCTCGTATTTCTTTGAATTCAATCTAATTTCTGGTTCACTATCAATTACTCTTCCGATTTCTTTAACGATCACGCCATACCTTTTCATTGCGTCCAGAAAAATGGATGATGTCTCCTTCTTCACTACGAAGATCGTCTCATATTCTTCTCCTCCAGATTTTAATATTTCATTTAGACTAACTATGTTCTTATCAACTAACTCCTGTATATATTCCACCAAGGGAATGGTAGCAATGTCAATTCCGTGTCCAACATGGTGGGCTATTTTGTTAAGACTAACTAGAATCCCATCACTCACGTCAGTTCCAAGTGCCACAACGCTACAGAGCTCCCTATGGGCACGCAAAATGGCCCTGTTAACTACGGGATGTTTAAGCTTGATTACTGAGTCCAAGGGTAGGGGAAACTTCCCACCCGAACTATACCAGAGAAAGGCGCCTGTAGTTCTTCCTATCTCTCCTGTAACGTAAACTAAGTCTCCGGGTTCTGCCTTGGGTCGTGTGTTACAGACAGTGTTACCAAATATTGCTATATCGATCCAGCCAGAGTCCTCTGAAGAGTTTGTATCCCCTCCGCCATAGGTAGCTCCGTAATATTTTGAGGCGTCACTTATTCCCATTATCATCATCTCGGCGTTCTTAGACTCTATTTCAGGACTAAGCCCGAAAGACGATAGAACAACTAGAGGTGTAGCGCCATAGGAGACTAGATCACTCATAGCGGCAACTACTGCCTTCCATCCTAGATCATAAAAGTCCATAAAGGGCATTGTGTGTCTGATGGGAAATCCGTCTATTTTCAGGACAACATCTCCTTGCCTGTAGACGTCCAGGTTCACATCGGAATTTACGTACTTGGAAATGACAGTTTCAATGAAACTGTGCTCCCCCAACTCCCTTAGCTTCATCAGAATCACCAATGAGCCGCCGGCGGGATTTGAACCCGCGACCACCGGCTATCGCTCCAGGGATACGAGGCCGGCGCTCTACCAGCTGAGCTACAGCGGCATGGAAAATTTTGGCTTGGAGTATTAATGTATTACTCCCCTGGTCTCATTGAGCTCTCTTACTAGGTTCTCATAGTAATCTATGGCCCTTTGTATAAGTGCTTTATACTGGCCCAGATAGGCCTTGGGATTCAATATTCTTTCAAGCTCCTCTTGACTGAAAATCGACGAGATTGTTTTGTCTTTGAGGGCCTCCTCCAGGAGACTGGAATTTCCTTTTCTGGCTTCTCTGGAGATCCTGCTCACCAACTCATGGGCCTTATGCCTAGGTAAACCCTTCAATGTGAGGTTAATCATTAAGCTTTCAGCCATATTCAATCCTTTACTTAGCCGAAGATTCCTTTCCATGGCGTCTAAATTAATTCTCAAGTTAGATAATAATTCATTAAAGCTGTCTAGCATCTCGTCCATAACAAGGAAGGCGTGGGATATGATAAATCTCTCACTTGAGCTATTGGTTAAATCTCTCTCATGCCAGAGTGGAATATTTTCCAGTTCAGATACGACCATTCCTCTTAGTAACTTGGAGAGACCACTAATCTTCTCCGCAGTTACCGGGTTCTCCTTGTGGGGCATGGTACTGCTACCGACCCTGTCCCCTACTCCCTCGGCCATCTCCCCGATCTCAGGCCTCATGAGCTCCCTAACCTCTATCGCGAACCTGTCCATCACCGATCCAGCTATGGCTAGATCGCTGATCAACTCGGCAAAACCGTCCCTAGGTGCAACCTGCGTTGATATGGAGTGAGGCCTCAGGTTAAGCCTCTTCATAACCAACTCTTCAACCTTGAGTCCATCCTTTCCCCAACTCGCCATAGTACCGACAGCTCCGCTCATTTTACCCAGGACTGCCCTCTTCTCGGTCTCTACCAACCTTTCCAATGACCTTGTCATCTCATACAAGTAGTTCGCGAATTTGAATCCCAAGGTGATGGGTACTGCGTGTTGAGCGTGAGTCCTGCCCACCATAACCTGGTCCTGATACTTCAGGCTAAGATCTTTTAATTTATCTAAAGATTTGACGAACTTAGCCTTCAATATAGATAGCGCATCTCTGAACATCAAGGCATAGGCAGTGTCCACTATATCGTAACTAGTTGCACCAAAATGTACGAATCTACCCGCATCCCCAGCCTTTTCTGCCATGGATACCACAAGGGCCATCACATCATGTCCAAGTTTGGCCTCTAGATTATCCACCTCTTCGGGCGTGACGCTCTCTGAGGCTTTCTCCACCTTACCATATTCCTCCTCAGATACGTAGCCCAGTTCCTTTAGGGCGTAAAGTAACGCTAATTCAACCTTAATTCTGTACTCAATGATTCCCTCTCTAGTGAATATCCTCCTCATTTCCTTGCTACCATATCTCCAGTCTATGGGACAAACCACATCCATACTCATTGCAAGATCAAGGAAGTTTAAAAGTACATTTCCCTATTGTGAGTCCCGAAATGCTATTACTCACTCTAGCAAGCCATTCTTCGCTTCAGATTCTTCACGGGGCCAAAAGGGAAGGCTTCGAGACTGGGATAGTTGTAAATAGGAAGAGGGAAGGTTTTTACAGAAGATTCAGCTTCATAGATAACTTCTATGTGTATTCCAGTGAAGATGAGGCTGTGGAAAAGATCAATGGCACTTCCAACTCCGTTTTTGTACCACATGGAAGTCTCATCGAGTACATCGGCATGGAGAGGGTTTCACGGATAAGGACGCCCATTTTCGGTAACAGGAACTTGTTTCCATGGGAATCAAATCAATCCAAAAAAATGAAATTATTGGAGCTAAGCAATATAAAAACACCGATGAAGTTTGAAAACCCTGAGGATGTCGATAGAATGGTTATCGTGAAATTGCCAGGTGCCAAGGGTGGAAGAGGTTACTTCATAGGTAGGAATAAACAGGAGGTCAAGGAGGGGATAAGGAGGCTCCAGGAAAAAGGGCTGATCAACAACGTAGAGGAATTAATAATACAGGAATACGTGATTGGAATTCCCATGTACTTTCAATTCTTCTACAGTCCAATGCTACAGCGTGTGGAGATGACTGGGATTGATATCAGGTATGAGACCAACGTTGACGGTCTGAGGAGACTTCCAAGTGATATTAAAGCCGAGCCCACGTTCGTGGTCGCAGGCAACATCCCAGCGGTGGCCAGAGAGAGTATATTGCCTTCAGTCTATGAATACGCAGAAAATTTTGTTAAAACTACAAAAAATGTGGTGCCTCCAGGGGCCATAGGTCCCTTCTGCCTTGAATCCATAGTTACGGACACCCTTGATGTGGTTGTCTTTGAGTTCTCGGGAAGGATAGTGGCCGGAACTAACCTTTATGTGAATGGGAGTCCCTACAGTTGGCTCTATTGGGATGAACCCATGAGCGTCGGAAGAAGGATAGGGAGAGAAATAAATCTAGCAATCCAAAAGAACAGGTTAAATGAGGTGACCACATGAAAATAGCGTCGGTAGCCAGCCACTCAGCCCTGGACGTGTTTGATGGTGCTAAGGACGAGGGATTTAGTACAATAGCCCTTTGTAAAAAGGGGAGAGAAAGACCATACAAGGAATTCAAGAGAATAGTTGACACTTGCATCATCCTCAACGATTTTAAGGAGATATCCAGTGACGAGATTCAGACGAGACTGATCGAGCAAGACGCGCTAATAGTCCCGAACCGAAGTATGGCAGTGTATCTAGGTTACGATGCCATAGAGGCCATGAAGGTCAAGTTCTTCGGTAATAGAATGATGCTTAGATGGGAGGAGAGGACTGGTGAAAAGAATTACTACAGGATACTTGACGAGGCTAAAATAAGGAGGCCTAAGACCCTAAGGCCTGAGGAAGTTGATAGACCTGTTATAGTCAAAATACCCGAGGCTAAAAGAAAGGTAGAAAGGGGATTTTTCTTCGCAGCTAATAGGGAAGATTTTCAGGAAAAGTTGAGGAAACTGGAGAAGGATGGGATAATAGATCAACAGGGAATATCGCAAATGGTCATAGAGGAGTTCATTTTTGGGGCTTATTTCAATATCAACTACTTCTACTCGCCAATATTTGATAGAGTTGAAATAATTAGCGTAGATAGAAGGATACAAAGCGATTGGGACTCATTTTACAGACTTCCCTCTGACATACAGAGTAAGCTGGGGAGATATCCTAGACTAATTGAGGTGGGCCACGAGCCTGCGACCATCAGGGAAAGCATGCTCGAAAAGCTGTTCGACGCAGGCTACTCGTTCGTGGAGGCCACAAGAAAGTTGGAAAGGGGGGGCATAATTGGGCCTTTCACCCTTCAACTTGCAGTTACTCCGGACCTGGACATCGTGGTCTTCGACGTTGCCCCAAGGATAGGTGGCGGAACCAACGCGTACATGGGAATAGGAAGTCAGTACTCTAAATTATATTTCGGCAAGCCCATCAGTCTAGGAAGAAGAATAGCCATAGAAATCAAGGAAGCTATACAGAAGAGGGAGCTGGACAAGGTTATAAGCTAGTTGATAATTAACATTTATCCACATGAAGAACTAGACTCATTATTCAATCTCTCCATTTATCGGAGATTTATCATTATAAATTCCCTACGTTAAGGTTTTTATATTATGGAAGGAGATTAACCAAAACGGTGCTTAATGCTAGATATTTTGGTTGGAGGCTTTTATGGAGACGAAGGTAAGGGGAAAATAGCATCTTATCTAGGTTTGAATGGCGGATATTCCCTAGCTGTGAGGACTGGATCCATAAATGCTGGTCATACGGTGTCATATGGAGGTAAAACATGGAAAATTAGGATAATACCTTCTGCCTTCGTTAATCCTAAGGTCAAGTTGGCTTTAGGTCCAGGAGCGCTAACAAGCGTGGAGCAATTAATGAAGGAATTGAACGAAACCGGATCAATGGATAGATTCATGATAGATCCACACGTGGGGATTATCACCCAAACTGAAGTAGAGGAGGAGAGAAAAGACGAATATCTAATGAAAGTAATAGGTAGTACGGGTCAGGGTGTAGGAACCTCTGAGGCCAAAAGAGTACTTAGAAAACTTAAACTTGCTAAGGATTTTAAAGATCTTGAGAAATATATTTCAAATGTGCCAGAGAGTGTGCTAGAGTTCATTGAGAGGGGCGAAAGGGTATTAGGTGAGGGAACTCAGGGAACTTATTTGAGTCTTTATCATGGAGAGTATCCCTTCGTAACAAGCAGGAATACTACGTCTGGAGGAGTTTTAAGCGAAATTGGTGTCGGGCCTAAATACGTGGACCAAATTATCATAATATTCAAATCGTTTGTGACCAGAGTTGGTGAAGGCTACCTGGAGAATGAACTACCCAAGGAGAAGGCGGAGGAGATGGGCCTTGTGGAAAGGGGAACCGTTACTGGGAGAATGAGAAGAGCTGCTCCATTTAACTTAACTCTTGCTAAAAGGGCAATTCAAATAAATTCGGCCACACAGGTTGCTATAACAAAGCTGGATGCCCTCTTCAAAGACGCCAAGGGCGTCAGAGAATACTCTAAACTACCAGGGGAAGCTAAGAGATGGGTTGAGAACGTAGAGAATGAGCTTGGAGTTCCAGTTACACTCATTGGAACCGGGGAGGACGCCCTGGATACCATAGATCTACGAAAGGAGAAGATGGGTGATTGAGATGGAGTATGACGTGGTAATTATAGGAGGAGGTCCCGCTGGCCTGTTCGCAGCATATGAGATAGCCAACGCTATGCCTAAGAACGGAGAATATAGGGTCCTGCTGTTAGACAAGGGAGTTAGGGCGTCTAGAAGGAGTTGCCCTCTGCTAACCCCCAAGGAAAAGTGTACCTTCTGCACTCCGTGTCATATAAACTACGGGCTTGGAGGTGCAGGTACATTTAGCAGTGGAATAATAAATCTTAGGCCCGACATAGGCGGAGAACTTCACGAGATAATGAGAAGCTGGGAGAAGGCACAAAACCTGGTCAACTATATTGATGAGGTTTTCGTGAAGTTTGGCGCTCCTAAGGACAGATTGTTTAGACCCAATGAGGAGAGGGTCAAGGAGGTTCAGAGAAAGGCAGCTAAGGCTGGTGCGGAATTTGTTCCGATTGTTCAGAGACATATAGGTACTGACAAGAGCCCTATTGTAATAGAGGAGATGACAAACTATGTGGAGAAAAACGGTGTAAAAATCTCGGAGCTCACGGAGGTTTACCAACTTGAGAAGAAGGGAAACATATTCAACCTAAAGACGAATAAGGGAGAGATAGAAGCCAAAACAGTGCTAGCTGCGCCAGGTCGTTCAGGCGCGAAGTGGTTCTATGACCAGGCCAAGAGACTTGGTGTGGACATGGTATCAGGGCCACTAGATATAGGTGTTAGGGTTGAGGTGGAATCATTTATCATGGAAGACCTAACTAGCGCTGTCTGGGATCCCAAGGTTATCATGTACACCAGGAAGTATGACGACAAGGTTAGAACTTTCTGCGTGAATCCAGGAGGATTCATTATGAAGGAAGTTTACGATGATGGTACCATAGGTGTTAACGGCGAAACTTATGTGGATAAGAAAAGCAGAAATACTAACTTTGCCTTCCTCGCAACTGTAAAACTATCAGATCCCCTAGAGGATACCATCGAGTACGGAAAGAGCGTGGCTAGACTAATGACTAGACTAGGTGGAGAAAAGCCAATCCTTCAGAGGCTCATAGATTTTGAGAAGGGTAGGAGAAGCACGTGGGAGAGAATAGGGAGATCCACGGTTAAGCCTACACTTAAGGACGTGACACCTGGGGATATAAGCATGGGTATGCCATACAGGGTAGTTGCAGACCTGGTTGAGGGCCTAGAGAGACTAGATAACATGGCCTCTGGGATTTACTCGTCCAATACGCTCCTCTATGCTCCAGAGATAAAATATTACAGCATGAAGGCAGTTGTCGACAGTAATATGGAAACAGTGGTAGATAACTTATATGCTGCAGGAGATGGTGCTGGTCTCTCTAGAGGTATAAATATAGCCGCTGCAACTGGGGTTCTAGCAGCTAGAGGAATACTGAATAAGCTGGGAATTGATTATTGAGAGACAAATAACGGGTTTTTAATCCAGTAAACTTGCTATATAATCATGGATCTTGCCGATACCCAGATTAAGCTTCTCATGGAACTTCAATACAACTTCCCTCTCGATGAGAAACCCTTCGATATAGTAGCTGGCAAGCTGAATCTAAGAACTGACCTAGTCCTCAAGGAAACACTGAATCTTATAGATTCTGAAATTATAAAAAGAGTTGGAATGTATGTCAATTTTAGATCTAAGGGAATGGAAGGAGCGTTAATTGCCGCATCCATACCCCTAGATCAACTGGATAAGTTCAGGAGAGAAGCACTTCACATAAGGGAACTCACGCATAACTTCATCAGGAACCATCCAAGATATAACGTCTGGTACGTCCTTAAGGCTGAATCGAAAGAAGTCTTAGAGAAGAGGGTCAGGGATCTGATGGAGGAGGTAAAAGCTGAAGACTATGTAATACTTTTCTCCAAGAGGAATCTCAAATTAAGTGTAAAGTACGATTTAATACGCGGGATCTCATGGAGCAAAAATGAGAAAACACCTGAGAAAATTCCCACGGCTGATGAACTAGGGCTAAACATGGAATTCCTGAAGGCTTTGTCCTATCCCCTTCCCATAGTGGAGAGGCCTTTCAAGGCACTTGCCGAGAGATTTGGGTATAGAGAAGCGGAACTCGTGGACTTGATTTCTGAATTAAGATCAAAGCACGTTATCAAGGATTACGGAGCCACAGTAAATGGAGAAAAGGTAGGAATTACTGAGAACGCTATGTTACTCATTAATACTGATAATATCGAAGAATCCTGTAACAGGATAGCTGAAAATCTGAACGAGGCTACACACGTAGTGTTAAGGGAAAGCAATAAGCCCTGGGATTACCTGTGCTATTGCATGCTGCATGGTAGGAGCAAGGCAGTTATAAGGGAAGCCTCCATGAAGGCCTTGGGGATAACCGGAGCTAAAAGCTACATGCTCCTATACAGTCTTGACAATTTAAAGCCCGGAATAGTTATGTGACAGGTATTGTAGTGTAGCTTCCTACTATTTTTAGTTCCTGCGTAACCTTGGATAACTCGTCCAGAAGGCCTGTTCTCTTTGCCTCGGAAATGCTTCCCTCAAACTCCAGATAAAAATAGTAATTCCATGGAATTATCTTGGTTGGCCTAGAGTAAATCATTGACAGATTAACGTTATGCAAATAGAATTTCTCTAGGACCTTGAATAGTGAACCTGGAACGTCGGGAACTGTGAAAAACACTATGGTCCTCTCGCCAACCTCCGTCAGTTCTCTGGATACCACAAGGAACCTAGTTATATTAACCCCGTCCTGGATGTTCTCCTTGAGAATTTTTAACCCGTACAACTTCGCCGCAAATCTAGAACATATGGCTGCAGATTGTTTGTCCTCTAGGGCTAGTTGAGCCGCCTTAGATGTACTGTTCACTGGAATGAAATTTGTAAGTCCGAGTTTGGATAGGGTGTTTCTGGCCTCATGTATTGCGTGATTATGGGAGTAAACTTTAGTCACTGATTCCAGTTCTACGTCAGGCCTTGAGGCTAAGACTAGGTCTATCTTCATGTCTATCCTTTTGTTCACATACACTCCCTTTCTGGTGTATAAGTTATCCAATGTTTCATTAACTGGCCCCTCTAGTGTGTTTTCTACCGGAACAACCCCAATCGCGTTTGTGGATAGTTTATCGAATATCTCAGATATTGAAGAGGCTTCTATATGATTTCCCTCAATTTTAAGTGCAGCCTCGTGGGAGAAACTACCCTTAGGCCCTAGATAGTAAATTCCATCTGGATCAACCAGTGAGTTCTCATAGCTTCCAGTTATTAAGAATTTCGAATGAAGAGAGGGTTGAAATAGAACCTATTCTATGAGTTTAACCTCTATATTCTCATTTTGAAGGCTTACTATGAATTTTCCTAGATCCTCTTGTTCTGCGACCTCAAACATGACATATATTTTTGTGTAACCAGGCAAAACATCACTGCTTACCCTATCGTGAACCACGTCAATTATATTTCCTCGTATTTGGGCTACGTGATTAAGAACCTTGTTAAGATAGCCAGGTTTGTCCGGAACTATTACCCTTGCCTTAACAATCCTCTTGGTCTTATACAATGTCTTATCAATTATCCTCGCCAGAAGGGACAGATCTACATTACCTCCACTAAGGAGTGCCATAACTTTCTTCCCTCTAGCCTCAACTTTACCGCTAAGTAGCGCTGCCAATGGAGCAGCTCCTGCAGGCTCTACTACCGTCTTGCTCCTTTCCAGAAGCATCATCATAGCCCAGGCTATCTCGTCATCATCCACTAGAACTATGTCGTCTACATATTCTGAGACGATTTCAAATGTGAGGGAAGAAGGGGACTTAACCAGGATTCCGTCCGCAATAGAATAGGAGGGCTCTATATCAGTTAACCTTCCAAGTTCCTTTGAGATCTTTAATGAAGGAGAGGCGAAAGATTGAACTCCTATCACCTTAGTGTTTGGGTTAATCCCCTTTAGGGCAACTGAAACTCCAGAGATTAGCCCTCCACCTCCAATGGGTACTATTACGACATCAGGTTTCTCCTTTGCCATCTCCAGCCCAGCTGTCCCTTGGCCAGCGATTATCAACGGGTCATCGTATGGATGAACAAGGGTCAGGTTCCTCTCCCGTATCAACTCCTCCGCCTTCTTCATGCTCTCGTGGATGAACTTCCCGTATAGAATTACCTCGGCGCCGTAACCTTTTGTTGCCTTATACTTGGAGATAGGGGCAGTTTCTGGCATAACAATGGTGGACTTTATACCCAATGTCATTGCAGCATAGGCTACACCCTGGGCGTGATTACCGGCAGAAACGGCTATTACGCCTCTCTTTCTTTCCTCTTCCTTCATTTCCAAGATCTTATTAAAGGCCCCTCTAACCTTGAATGACCCGGTCTTCTGTAGGTTCTCCAGTTTTAGATAAACTTCGGACTGAGTCATTCTCGAAAAAGTAGTGGAATAGTCCACGGGCGTCTCATGAATATAGGGAGATATTCTCTCCCTTGCCCTAAATATATCATCTAGAATTTTTCGCATCATCAGTAAAACCCTGCCCTCTTCATCAATCAGCGATCGAAGACTTCTTCACCACATATTGACTTATCACTGAGCTTTTTATACGTCTCTTCTAGCGTTTCTGGAAGAACCTTTGTATTGCCTATTACCGGCATGAAATTTGAGTCCCCATTCCATCTAGGTACTACGTGAACATGAATATGTTGCTCTATTCCAGCTCCAGCTACCCTACCAATGTTAATCCCAACATTAAAACCGTCAGGAGTATAGACGTCTCTTAACGCCTTCACAGCCCTTGAGGTTAATGCAATCAGTTCTGAACCCTCCTCTTGATCAAGAAGTTCAAGCGTAGGCACATGTCTATATGGGACTATCATGAGATGACCAGGGTTGTAGGGATACTTATTGAGTATGACGAAAGCTTTCTTGCCCCTGCACACGACTAAGTTCTCCTGGTCCCTCTTTTCGGTTGTAACTCTACAGAAAAGACAACTTTCCTGTTTTCCCTTAGAGGCATCCATAATATACTTAGAGCGCCAAGGCGCCCACAAATGATCCATGGAGTGTTTTATGGAAGCGGATTATTAAGAAGTTTTATTCCTCTGCGTCCCTTATACCCGTGTTGGTTATGCTAAAGACTACCTCTCCCTCTGGGAGATGCGGCGCATCAACCATCCTAGCAATCCTTCTATTGCCCCTGCTCTTCTTTATCTGAACCCTTATCCCCGGAACGTGATATAGGGTGTGGCCACCCACAGCAACCGTTGGATCTCCGTAGAACATATCTGGCCTAGCCATAACTTGATTGGTAACTATTACTGCTAAGTCATATATCTCGGCCAGTCTCACAAGCTGGTGCAGATGCCTATTCAACTTTTGTTGCCTAACCGCCAGATTCTCTCTCCCCGAATACTCTGCCCTGAAATGAGACGTTATTGAGTCAACTACCACTAGTTTAATTGAGTTGTCCTTTGCTATTATGTCCTGCAATTCCTCAACTATGGCAATTTGGTGATCCGTGTTTATGGCCCTTATACTCATGATGTTCTGAAGAACCTCCTTGGGCTCAAGGCCTAGCGCAGATGCCATCGCCTTTATTCTCTCAGTCCTAAAGGTACCCTCAGTATCTATGTATAACGCCTTGCCGGAAAGTCCACCCCTTTCTGGGGGAAGCTGAACGTTAACGGAAACCTGATGGCATATCTGCGTCTTACCCGAACCGAATTCACCAAATAGCTCTGTCATGGTCCTTGTTTCTATACCTCCTCCTAGAAGGCCGTCTAGGGCCTGGCTTCCGGTAGTTATTTTCTTAACACTCGCTCTCTCCTGTTCTATCTCTAGGGCAGTCTTGAACCTAATATCAAGGGCATCCCTAGCTTCCTTGATAATGCGTTGAGCTGTGGTTATGGGTATTCCAGCAGCGGTACTCAAATCCTGTGGAGATGCCACCGCTATGGATTCTAGGGTTGAGTAACCGGCCTCCGTGAGCTTATTAAGTACTGCCTGGCCTACTCCCGATAGATCCTTGACTGTCTTGATCCTTTTCTTCTCCTCTACTTGGTCTGCCATTTTTCCACCACTTCACCTTTTCTAAAGTTAATAGACGTGTGTATAACAATAAATATTTGCCTATTATTAGCCCCCGCCCCTTAAATACCATCCTATATCTAGAACCGGTATTATCTCAGTACCCCTGTTCCTCCTCCTGAGAGTGACGAAGGCCACGAAATCGTTGTACCCATCGACCAGCAAAGCCCTTCTGAAATTATATACCTCCTTAACGATCACAGGCTTTCCGTAGAGTACTTTCTCAATTATTTTGTCTGGCAAGATAACCTTGTGGGAACAGGACTTAATCATGTAATCACCGAGGGGTAGGAGGGGGACCATCCCAGTTCTCTTTTTCAGAAGAAGAGGAACACCAATCATCTCAACAATATTTCCATTCAACATCTCTATTACCCCTGGATTTACCGTAGTACCGTAGATTACATTCCGTATCTCATAGAGGTCCAGCTTTACGGGGATTTTGTTACATCCATACTCGTGAAAGACGTGAGCGAGTAAACCTGGATTAACCTTTCTCACTCTTTCCTCAGCAGGCAAACGAAAAATCCCTCCATGTGTTGCAGATGAGGATAGATCCTAAGACATTGGGTGAGTTCTGGAGAGAAGGAGAGACCCTTGAAGCTAGTTAAGCCCCTCTCTCCCGGTATTCCCTGTATCTTCTCAACCCTCATGCCTAGGTACTTAACTGCGAAATCAACTATTACCTCATCCTCTTCAGGGGCTATACTACACGTTGAGTAAACCATGTAACCACCTCTTTTAAGTACCTTAAACCCAGACGCAAGGAGTATTAATTGAGTTCGCTGAAAATTTTTCAGATCCTCCGGTTTGGTCTTGGTTTTCCTGGAAGGATCCAGGGGTATTAATCCCTCGCCCGAGCAAGGTGCATCTAACAATATCTTATCAAACTCGATTCCTAGCTTTGGGACATCCTCTCCACCCATCCACAACAGCACAACATTGGATACTCCCAACCTAGAGATATTGGATCTTATTTTTCTTAATCTTGCGGGATTCTTCTCAAGTGCCACTATTGTCCCCCTGTTATTCATCAACTGAGCCATGTGGGTGGTCTTTCCTCCAGGGGAGGAAGCCATGTCCAGAACCAGCTCACCCTCCTTGGGTGATAGGACCTCAGGAGGAATCATGGAAGCCTCTCCCTGAATGTAATAGAAACCCTTCATGTACTCCACTGTTGCCCCAAGAGTAGGCCTAGGTGGGACCTTTTCCACCCTGTATCCAAACCTGCTCCACTCAATCCTTTTGAGCGAGAAGCCCTTATCAGTTAACCGCTTCTCCAGCTTCCCGCAATCTATCTTTAGAGAATTGCACCTTATGGATTTCGTCAATGGCACGGAACAGGAGGAAAGGAAATCCTCTGTCCCTTCTCCTAGAAATTCAAGGTACCTCTCAACCATGTAGTCCAGGAAGCCATACTTCTCAGCAATTCTTTTTATATCTGGAGTGATACGATAAGTGTAAAGGAGCGAATCATTATTTTTTAGATAGGAATCAATTTCACTCATATGACCGATGTGATTGAACGTGAAATAAAAGTGAAGCTCAACGTTGACCCCCAATCCTTGATGGAAAAACTACTGCAGGACGGCTACGTATACGTGGGCAAGGAAACCCAAGAGGATATCTATCTCAACGGAGATACAAGGGACTTTAGGAAGACAGATGAGGCATTGAGGATACGGCTTGTGAACGATAAAATAGAGCTTACCTACAAGGGCCCCAAGATGGGCTCCAGGAGCAAATCCAGGGAGGAAATAACTGTCTCCCTCGACGATAAGGATAGCATGATAAGGATTCTCGAGAAGCTGGGGTACAGGGAGGCACAGAGCGTGAGAAAAACGCGCCATGTGCTGAAGAAGGGGGAGTTCAGCGTCTGCATAGACATAGTGGAGGGTTTGGGTAACTTCGTTGAGATAGAGGGAATAGACATCGACGAGGAGAAGCTACTCGACTTCTTTAAGGAATTTAAATCTAGATTTGGAATAAGTGGTGAAGTTATCACGAAATCTTACCTGGAGCTTAAGGTCGAGAAGCTTGCTAGCAGTTCTAACTGATTTCGGGATCTCCGACAACTATAACGGTGTAATGGAGGCCGTAATAAGGCGAATTAACAAGAATGTTGATGTAGTCTACATTTCACCAAACTCGAAAAATTTTAACGTGATTGCGGGGGCATATCAGCTCTACACTTCCTATAGGTATTTTAGGAAATACACCACCTTCCTTGTGGTGATAGATCCAGGGGTAGGGACTAAAAGGAGACCCCTAGCCGTGAGGACCAGAAACTACTTCTTTGTGGGTCCCGATAACGGTGTACTCCTACCTGCGATAAGGGAGGACGGCATACTCAAGGTTCACAGCATTGATAATGAAAGGATATATCTATCTAGGGAAATATCCAATACATTTCACGGGAGAGATATTTTCTCCGTAAGCGCAGCGTTGTTAAGTAGGGGAGTTCCAATAGAGACTTTGGGAACGAGAGTGGACGAAACTGATCTCGTGAAGTTAAATCTTGAGAGTAGGAGAGAGAACGGAATGATATGCTCCAAGGTGTTCTTCGTTGACCACTTCGGTAATGTAGCCCTATCCCTGAGAAATGTCAGGATTAAACTTGGGGAAAAGGCTGAGATAAGGACCAGGGATGGAACCTTCACCGGAATTGGAGCTAGAACATTCCAGGAAGGGGGAAGTGACCTCATAATTTACCGAAACGGATATGGGTTCCTTGAATTAGGATTAAATAAGGCAGATGCTTCAGTAGTGCTTAATGTAAAAGAAGGTGATGATGTCTGCTTAGAGGAATCTATCCTGGAAGATTTCAGCCCTTTCACTTAGGCCACCTAAGTGTGGTTAAGTGGGGGTTGGAGAGGTTAGATGAGCTAATAATCCTAATTGGGAGCGCCCAAGAGAGTCACACTCTCTCTAATCCCTTCACGGCTGGGGAGAGAATTGAGATGATTAGGAGAGCCATGAAAGCCGAGGGAATACCGGGAGACAGGTACTATCTCATACCAGTACCGGATATCCTCATGAACAACGTGTGGGCATATCACGTCAAGATGTATGTTCCGTCGTTTGAGGCGGTTATAGCTAGGAACCCACTGGTACTAAGACTGTTTAAGGAAGCCGGAAGCGAGATCCTCATACCCCCCTCATTCCACAGGGAGAAGTACAACTCCACCCTAATCAGGAAGAATATGATAACAGGAGAGAAGTGGGAAAGTTTAGTTCCAGGAGAGGTATCAGATTTCATAAAGAGTATTAAGGGAGATGAACGATTAAGAGAAATAGTAGGTACTGATAAGAGGTGACGTACACGTATAGAACAGAAACTTACTATAACGTATTCCCATGGCACACGAACCACTTCGGATCGCTTCACGGCGGAATCTACATGAGCTGGCTCATAGATACTGCAGGCATTCTCATGTCATCGGTGAGCCAAGGAAACTATCTCCTGGCTTCTGTGGATTACCTCTACCTCTTCAAGCCAGCTAGATTGGGAGACATTCTGAGAGTTACGGCTGAGGCCAAGGCCTCGTGGAAAAGTTCGGTGGAAATTGAGGTAACTGGTTGTATCAAGAGGGGGAATACAGAGGAGTTGGGTGCCATAGGGTTAATGAGTTACGTCGCCGTGGATGAAAACGGGAGACCCAGACCGCTCACCGTTAAGATAGAGGGCGATGAAGGAGCTGAGAAGAGAAGAATGAAAAGACTGGAAAGGAAGAAAATGGTCTCTGAGGACACGTCTGAACTCCTGCCTGGAATGACCTTCGGAAGAAGTTACATAAGGACCATATATCCAGAACACGGTTTCGGAAACGGTATACTTTACGCAGGGAAAATGTACATGATGCTAGATGAGGCGTTGGCCATAGTCGCGAAGATGTATTCTAAGGGTAACACTTTCACGGCGAGTGCAGGTTCGGCCGACTTCCTTGTTCCAGTGAAGATAGGTGACATACTTGAAATCCAGGGAGCAGTGGAATATACGGGGAATACTTCCCTGGATGTGGGAGCCAAGATATTTGCCATAAATCACTTCACCGGTAGCAGGAGGCTAGTATCTAGGACAGTGTTCTCCTTCGTCTCCATCGACGAGAATGGGAAACCTAGGCCCATACAGAAACTGGAACCCTCCTCAGAATACGAGAGAAGGATCATGGAGGAGAGGCTTAAGGAAAGGGAGGAAAGGATAAGCATGGGTAAGTCTCTTCAGAAGAGGACTTGCTACGATTCGTGACACGGGTACGATAACGCCAGCTAGGATTTTTCTCTCCACATGCCCACAGCCCTTCCTATGACGTGGGCATACCTTATGGGCTCCGGGTACTTGGAAATGACTTGATACCCCTCCACGATCCTCCTCGCGTCCGCTAGATCCAGGTCAGTATAGAGGTATAGGGGGCCCCACCTAGTCTCAATCCTGGTTAACCTCTCAAGAACGCCCATTATCTCCCTCCCTCTATCATCCTGAAAATGGGCCCTCAAGGCCTTCTCAACTTCCTCTAGGTTGGGTTTATTCCCATATACCACGATGAAGTTCCTCTCTGGAATAATGTAGTTGAAGCCACCGAAAGTTATCCCGTCATACATGGTTATAACTCCCCAGTTAATTTGAGAGAAGACGTCTCTAGCATCTCTACCATCTACCGTGATAAGGCCTATCCTCAAGTCCTTAAGTCTCATTCCGTCAAAAAGAGTAACCACGAGGGGAGCCTTACCCCTCTGACCCTTATATCTCAAGGGAAAATATCCATCATCCACTCCAGAAATCAGCAAACCTTTCGTCACTCTCCAGGAGGGCTTTCAGGACTATTCCGGAGTCGACTGCCAGAACAACTTCCTTTGTCTTACCATATCTTCCCCTGTTCACCACCCTAGCTGAGATTATCCCCATCATGTCCAGTTCGTTTATTATGTCACTTGCCCTCCTCTGGGTCACAAATTCGGATCCCATCGAGGTGGCAATGTTCCTGTAAAGGTCGTAAATTTCCCCCGTGGTAAGCCTGGTATTTTTGGTTAGACCCTTAATGATGGATAACAGGACCAGCTTAGAGTGGAAGGGTAAGGTCGCGATTACCTCATACACGCGATCCCTCTCTATCTCTACCCTGGCCTTCTCAACTTCTTCCTCGCCTACCTGGTTTTTCCTCTCCCTTTCCGTGATCTCCCCGGCAACCCTAAGCAAATCTAGGGCCCTCCTGGCATCTCCGTGATCCCTGGCAGCTATGGCTGCGCATAACTTGATGATGGACTCCGATACCACTCCCTCCCTGAAGGCCAGGACTGCCCTCTTCTTGAGGATATCCTCCAGTTGTTCAGCGTTGTATGGGGGAAACACCAACTCCTCCTCTCCAAGGCTACTCCTAACCCTGGGATCGAGCCCATCTATGAACTTTACGTCATTGGTTATTCCTACGATGGAGATCTTACTCTTATGAACGTCGTAATTCACCCTGGTTAACTTGTAGAGTATATCATCACCGTGCTTCTTGACCAGTGCATCAATCTCATCCAGCACGATAATCATAACCCTTTCTGACCTCTCCAAAACCTTGACCATCCTCCTGTACAGCTCCGCCGTGGAAAGGCCCGTGAAGGGAACCTTATCCCCTAGGATCTCAATTATATCTGCCAGGATCCGGTAGGGGGTGTCGGTCTGTCTGGCGTTTATGTACACGTACTCGAAGTTATTGAGCTTCCTTTGCAGATTACTCAGAACATACTTGGTTACTGCGGTCTTTCCAGTACCTGTGAGACCGTAAATGAAGATGTTACTGGGTCTCTCCCCCCTGTACAACTGAACGAGAATGCTTGCAAGCTTCTTTATCTCATTTTCACGGTGAGGCAACTCCTCTGGGATGTAGTCGGGGAGGAGATATTCCCTGTTCTTGAAGATGGCCGAGTTCTTAACTGAGGATAACACTTCGTCGATAATGTCACTCATATTGGTTGTACTTGATCTCTACTGATTTTAAGGATTGGGACTGGCTTTAACCGGGGAGTAAATAACCCCTCTGTTTCCACTGGAGAAAGTTTGGAAAGTAGAGACACCCCTCTGTTTCCACTGGAGAAAGTTAGTGAACTAGAGAGTGGAGAGGGCGAAAGAAACGGTTTGTATAAAAGGATGAGAGAAGAGTTGAGAAGCCAAAACCGAGTGTTTCCAGAGGAAATGAAGGGGTCTCTGTGAAGCGTGATATAATGGTTTGCAGAGGTTCAGGGAGCGTTGGTTTTGTTTCCTCTTTCTTCACTATTTCAGATATACTCATAAAATAAAAATCAGCCTTGATAAACTGCTGTTACATTGCATTATGTCGTCATTTAGGTATAAATTATTTCTAGAACTTTTTTTGAAAATGGGGACATGTATAGTTCAAGTTACAAAGTGTTCGGCGTTTGAAATCCCTACATTACATAGTTACTGCGAACATCTACTAGATAGTCTGGACTCCCTAAGCTGGTAGATTTATAAACAGACTAACAGTATCTTATACTGGGCCGGTAGCTCAGCCTGGAAGAGTGCGCGGTTGGCATCCGCGAGGTCCCGGGTTCAAATCCCGGCCGGTCCACTTCACCGTTACGCGGTTCACCTTCACGACTACTCATAAAAAATCGGCTTCGTTAGGTGTCTGTACTTCCTCGTCTGAAACACTCCTAGACTGATTCCTCTTTCCACTTCCCTCACCACCTTCTCCCCCGCAAACCTGTGCCCACACCTCCTGCATCTAAATCCCTTCCCCTTACCGGCAGACTCGGAGGAGCCTCCGCAGATGGGACATCTAGGATTGTTTACCTCCACCTTTGGCACCAAGTTCAGGATCTCCACCTTTTCCGGTTCTATCACAACCCCGTACCTAACCGACGGCTTGACAGCTCCATAGACCCTGATCCTATCTCCAGGCAATAACTCCCTTACGGCCCTGTTTAACTCCCCGGTTTCCTTGTACACCAGCATCACCAGGTCATCCCCTATCACGACGCAGTCTCCTCCCCTTTCCACCCTCACAGAATTCACGGTAACTTCTCCCACGAAACTGGAGTACGGCCTAAGTTTAGGGTTCCGAAAATGATGATCGGTTCCCTGATTGGTTACGAACACCACATACGATTCCGCTTCCTCGTTCACCTTCAATCTCTTCATTCCTTCCACCAACGCGACTGGATCGGTTCCCCTAAGACCAAACAGCACGGGATCCCTTCCGTGAGACAGGACCAGTGGTTCCATGTCCACGTAGTCCACATTCGCATACACCCTTGGAAAATATCTCTCGTCATACTCTATCAGGGAGGATAGGTCCAACTCCCTTCTCCTCCCCCAGTTTTCCTGGGCCCTGTACGTTACTAGTTCATAGGTTCCATTACCTGAAAATCCCATGGAGGCCATGGACCCTATCACCCCCCTACCTCCCGTGGTAAGGATCCCAAGCCTTTCCGAAACGTTCTTGACGTAATCCAGCGTGACCACGTCGCTGACCGCCTTCCAGTAGAGGTGTTCCAGCTCCCCCATCACCTCAACCTTTCCCACAGAAACGCCGGGAGACCTCTTGTACAGTAATCCCCTGGACACCCTCTCCACGTAGTTCATGGACTCGCTCCAGACCATCTCAAGGAGTTCCGCCTGGTCCCTCTCAGTCTCCACCACGAATGAGACTGAGGCGTTCCCCCTGGTTTTCCAGGGTATGTTGGGGTTCAGCCTAGTTAACCTAGGATATCCCACAACCCTTACGTTAGCCTTGTTAAACTCTTTCAATAAAAGCGAGGAAAAATGTGTGGTGCATCCGCCCTCTGGGGAATCGTGATCGTCAACGCCAATTACGTACATGTTCATTTCTTCTGCGTCTTGCTCTCCATGATAATCATGGTTAGCGTAGATCTTACCTTAGGAAGCTTTCTAATGTTATTACTAATAAAATTTCTTAAAGAATCCATGTCCGGCGAGTCCACCTTTGCAACAATGTCGTAAACTCCGTAGACGATGTAGGTCTCACTTACCTCGTTCATTCCCTTTAGCTTGTTATAAACTTCTTCTTCCCCTCCAGGATCTGTGTTTATGAGGACAATTGCAGTTACCAAGTTCAATCCCACTAGCTTTAATAAATATAAAGTTATAAGAACTTTACGATACTCTGTGCATATATTTATCTTAGAATTTGGAGAAGATGATCCGGCCAAATGCACAGGGAGGAAGATGGCGAGGCTTGGGTTCGCAAGGTTTGTGGACAGGCCCGTGGGAGTAGTTCTGAATCCCTTGTCGGACCGCGTACTCTCCGTGAAGGATAGAGAGATATACCTTAACAGGGGGATAACTGTTCTCGACTCCTCCTGGAACAGGTCAGACGACTCCTTTTTCCGTAAGTACTCGAAGAACGGTAGAAGGCTCCCATTACTCTTTGCAGGAAATCCCGTTAACTACTCTAAACCCATGAAGCTGTCCTCACTCGAGGCAGTGGTTGCCTCGCTCTACATCATGGATGACGTTGATGAGGCTCTTAAACTAGCCTCAATAGTGAAGTGGGGGAAAACATTCCTGGATTTGAACAGGGAGCTACTGGAGGCTTACCGAGGGAAGAGTGAGGAGGAGATAGTCCAGGTGGAAAGTTCCTTCATCAAGGACGTAGTGGGGGAGCCTCGGCAATAACCCAGCTTCTGTACTTGGGGGATTAGGCTTTGCGTATCAGGGGAGTCATTTTGCCCTATCCTCCCCTACTTGCTCAAGGGGAGATCTGCCGTTTCAACCCACGATAGGTCTCTCACACCCTCCCATCCGTCGCCAGATGGGGTAAATGATCATTTTCATCTGGCCCACCGCAGGTCTCGTTTCTGTGCAGTTGTCGGAGCACCTAACCCCGTCCCTCGCGGGACTCCCCCTGGGCGAGAGGCTGGAGTTTCCCCAGTTTCCCGTGGCCCCCTGCCGGGCTCCCCTATTTCCTTGCCAAATACGTTATTAAATCGCTTCTGGTGATAATCCCCAAGGGAATTAGGTCACCCTCTACCACCAGGGTAACTGAGTACCTGGTGAGAAGCTTCATGACCTGATTAACGGGAGTGGACGGACTTACGAGCGGTGGTAAAGGCGCCATAACGTCGACCGCCTTCAAGCTCCTAGAGGATGGAAGCGCAAGCTTCCTCATTAGAACGTAATCGTAGATCATTCCCATGAGTTTCCCGCTAGAGTTCACAACTGGTACCTGGGATATGTTATTGCTCTCCATCAGCTCAACAATGTCCTTGACCCTATCATCCATTTTAGCGGAAATAACAGGGGAATGCATTAGGTTAACTGCGACTTCAGGGACTTCAACTAGGGGAGTGAGCTCGTCCAAGATCTTCCTAACCACCGATAGTTTGGGATCAATCTTTCCCTTCTCTATCTTCGCAATGAGAGACTGAGAAACACCTACCCTCCTGGCTAACTCCGTCTGTGTTAGCCCCGCCATCTCTCTCATTTTTCTTATATCGGATAAATTAATGAACAATTTGGAAGCCCTACGGCGGTATTATCTTAGTTACTGCAACTACGACTGCGACCAACACAATGCTTGCAATTATCACGTAGATGGGATCTACCTTATACTTTTCGTGCTCCTCTTCGTAGTATCTAATCAACCCAGCCATTGACATGACAGGAACGTTTTCCTTCTTCTTTTTAGAGGAGGGCATTACTCAATCCTGTAAACTCTCTGCATAGCCTCTATTATTTTTATTGCCCTTTCTATGTCGGTCTCTATGACGTTACCTGTTACCAACGCCTTGGCTCCAGCCTTCACAAGTTCCACGGCCCTTTCAGGAGTTCTAATCCCGCCACCGACGATCAGGTTTATCTCGGAGTACTTTGACACGAACTTAACCATCTCGGGCCTCACCGTGTCCGGCGCCCCAGAACCGGCCTCTAGGTAGAGATACTCCATTCCCATGTACTCGGCAGCTAGTGCGTACGCTACCGCAAGTTCTGGATTGTCGTAGGGAACGACCCTAGCCCTACCTATATGCGCTGCGGTCCCTCCATGTCCCACAATGAGGTAACCGGTGGGTATGGGTTCGAGACCTATGGTCTTCACGATTATTGAGGCAGAGACCTGGGCACCAATCACGTAGTATAGGTCATCCGAGTTCAGGAGCGACATGAAAAGAATTGCGTCAGCCTTCTCTGAGATCAGGTTGATGTTACTTGGGAAAATGATCTTGGGAACGCTAAAGTCCTGAAGTACACTCAATATGCTGTCCAGTTTCTCCTTTGAGACTCCAAGAGTCCCTCCAATGAGAAAGGCCGAGGTTCCTGCCTTGAACAGACTTGATGCGACCTTGCTTAAACTCTGGATATCTTTCACTTTATCGGGATCAATTAACGAAAAATGAATTGGCTGACCTTCATCAATTAGTTTCTGGAGATACTTCGCTGTCTTCCCCTTGATCCTCATGATCTTCAGTCTCTTCTTCACTCCGCTCTTTTATTTCCAACTTTCCTTCAAGGTAGAGATCGAGAAACTTTCCGTAGACATTTGCCTCATCGTAAACTGGAGGTAATCCCTCTAGATCGGTGCTAAGTCCGCAACTACCGCACTTTATATGGGCAGTCCTGGGGCCACTATCTGACTTATCGAACTTGATGGTAATTGCAATCTTCCCGCACCTGGGGCATTCGAATGTTTTAGGAATCTGAGGCTTTACTCTCACTATCTTTGTCCTTTTCTTCCTTTTACCTCCCATGCGATCCACCCTTTCTCTTCCTTTCCACCTTCACCTGTTCCTTCTTTGTGGGGATTCCGGTTAATATATCCTCAAAGGTTGCATAGGTTACTCCTCCTATCACTGCTACAGTGGCAGCTATCAGCACGATTTGAATGGTTGCTAGATCGGTCATCTCGATGAAATGAGTTTTCTCAGCTTTAAGGATTTTCCGTAAGCGAAAATCTCGGTTAATATTTCCTTGAGTTCTTCTCTCTTCACCACTATTTTTCTGAAATTCTCGTTCCTAGACGCAATGTTATATGCCTGTATGTGGATACAGGAACCTTCACCCTCAAGGATACCATGAAAAAGGAAGTATTCACAGTCGCATGAGGTAGGGCCCACAATGTGGTCCCTGTGAGATCCCTTCTCCCGAGCCATGAAAACGAATAGGGGAGGCCCGCCCTCCCTCGTTCTGAGCTCTATAACCCTGCCTTCCTTAACGGCCTTTTCAGCCTCTCTGGAATACTTGGATTCTTCCTTCGCTATCTCCAATCACTATGGAATCATATAGGTTTTCACAAAATATACCCGTTTCCACCACTCCAGGAATTGTTTTGAGCTCCCTCTCCCATTTACATAGGTCCTCCACCATTACACTAATGTCAAGGATTAGGTTACCGTTATCTGTAACCACTGGGCCCATCTTACCGGAACCCTCTCTTGGAACAGGTTTAAGGCCCATCTCGTTTAGCCTCACTAAGATTAGCGAGAAGCCAGCGGGTACCACTTCCACCGGAACCTGGATCTCCCTTCTGGACACGAACTTAGATGTCTCTCCTATAAATATTCTTTCTTTTGAGAAAAATGATAGTATTTTCTCTCTTAGTAGGGCAGCCCCTCCTCCCTTAATGAGAACCTTCCTTCCCTGAGATTCAACCAGAAAGTCAAAGCTATCTACGTAAATCTCTGGAATAACCCCGGAAAAGGGAGATAGTACCAGTGCTCCTTTGCTGGAGGCTAATAGGTCCGTATCAGTTGAGCTGGTTACTAGTATCCTGCCCTGCAGAGAACCCTGAAGAGCCATCACCTCTACTAACTTCCGTACCGTTTTACCTGTTCCCAGACCAATTACCCTCTTGTTAGCTAGAATTGGCAGGATATAGTGAGCCAGGACTTCCTTGGGATCGGTCATGGAGTTTAGGTTAAATAACTTGAAAATAAAGGTTATGACGGGACCCGTAGCTCAGCCAGGATAGAGCGTAGGCCTCCGGAGCCTAAGGTCCCGGGTCCGAATCCCGGCGGGTCCGATGTGGGGGATACCCCCACGCCCCCAATCCTAAATTTCTCGTAAATTTCAACGACGTTATCTAAAGGACCGACGTAACGCTCTCTTGTCTCACCGTTTATCGTTTCCGATTTATAGACATAATACCGACCTTTCCTTTCGCGTATGATTACGTCGCCATACTTATATCTCGTCTTTTCTTTAGGGGACAACCCCTAAAATCCCCTCCTAATTTAGCGGTTGCCAATTTTGATTTATAAGCCATTGGCAACCCTTAATTTTTGCCGTGATTAACGTTAAATTGAAAGAAGACGGCAAAAAATCCTTACCGCCGAGAAAAAAATAAATCACTTTTTCACGCGTTTATAGCACAAAACGAGATTTCCGTCTTTATCGAAATTAACGTTTAGCGTAAAATCGTCACTTTCTGTAATGCCAAACGTTTCGATGAAATCATGAGGTATTCGTAAATAGTAGACTTTACTGTGCGACCCCTTTTTTGCCACTACTTTCATATTCGAAAAATTACCCAATTGGGCTAATAAATAATTGGGCGCTAGAAAGTTTATTAGGGCGCGCGCCGGATAGTGTAATGTGACGGGTAGTATGGCGGTATACGAATCTAAAAAACCCAAAGTCGAAAGGTATGTTTTTTACGCCCCTTACGACTTTATCGAAAAGGTAGATGAAGTAGGTCGTAAAATGGGAGTAACGAATAGGAGTGAGCTAATTCGCATGGCCTTAAGGGATCTAATCGAAAAGTGGGGATCGTCTTCGTGATCCACGTGCCAAAAAGTACGTGATAAAAGAGGGAGAAAAAGTGGCGAAAACTGGGCCCTTTATAAATCCTCTTTCAGGCCCCATTTTCGGGTGAGAAAATGGAAAAAGAAATCAAGGTCACACTAAGTAACGAACAATACGCGAAGATAAGAGAAATAGCGAAAAAGAATTCTCTAACGATGGCATCGTTAGTGAAAACCGCGATAGCGGAATATTTACGAAAATTTGAGGCGTAGAAAAAAGAAAATGTGGTGATAAGCCGTGGTCAGATATATAGAGTCAAAACGAGATAAAAAGGATAACGCCAATGGACGCTCTAGCGAAAACTGGACTAAACGGAAAACGGTCTATGTCTACCCGAGTAAGAAATGCGTATTCCTAGTCCTCGACGATCCCAAGGAGGGGAAGTACAGTTACGGGGTTAGGATCCAGCCGATTTACGGGGGCTACTATTCTTCGAAGGAGAAGAAGTGGTATCGGTCCTACGAATTGCGAGATTATAACGTCGTCCTTAACGTGGATAGGGAGATGGCCGATTCCATCAAGAAAGGAATACTCGTAGTTAGGGGATTCCAAGAAGAGGACATACTACTATGGCCGGAGGAGGCGAGAGAAGATGCTCAAGAGACTGAGTGATCTCCCTAACGTAAAGAGGATCACTAAGAAGTCCGGGATTCCTAGCGATACTAGAGACTCGCAAACTCCCGCGCACAGTAGAAAACCAAGTGCGCGGATTATTTCGCCTAGATACAACGAATCGAAAAATGATCATGGTAGCGACTCGAATACAAGTGAAAAGTCAAAGGGGGTACCCGGGTTTGTGGCAAAAGTGGCAAAAACAGAGCATAGCAAAGTGAAATCACTGCCACAAATGCCACAAAGTGGGGTACCCCACTCTAAAATTGATTCAGAAAAATCGCATCACGTTACTAAAAATTCGCGGGAGACCAGCGATAACGATATCATAATCGATAAAGAGAATGAGAGAATTATCGTAATAAAGAATGGTAGGAGACTAGAGATCGAGTATAGATTCAGCGGATATATCGAGGGTAAGGTTAAGGACATGAAAATACCCCTATTCCCGCAGTACGAGTTATCCGTTCCTCCGCAAAGCGTTATGGCGACCATAAGATATTACAAGAAAGAGCAAAAGAAAGGCGAAAGTCAGGGTAATGACGAATACAAGTTTGTTATAGCGAACCTAGAGGAGGTAGTCGAGAAGATATACGAGAAGAAGAAGTCTATCGATAGGCATATCACAACGAAGGACATAACGACGGCCCTCGAGATGTGGGTAAATGAACTTGAACTTCAGCCGATGTATAAGGACGTTTTAGAGGTCGTAAAGGATTGGGACGAGTGGAAGAAGATAAACAAGGATCCTATCAACTTCTTCCTCGAACTTTCCAAGAACGATACTGTGGACGACGATAACGGAATAACGAAGAAGTTGAAGATCGCGACGTTACTGAGCATAGTATCTTCGCATCTAAAGAGGAATAAGAGCGATACGGGGATCGTACGCGTTCATCTAATCCTAACAGGAAAAAGCAGCGCAGGAAAATCCACTACCATAAAATCGATCCTCAAGTATTTCTATGAACGCAGAGATAATACGGACGATCCTATCGTATTCAGGAATACAAGGCTAACGCAGAACGCTCTTGGATATATTAGGAGTATAGATACATTCGATGGTAGGGTTCTCTTCGTCGAGCAGATCGATAACCTTGAGGGCGTGAAATATTTGAGGGAGGCCCTCTCCGAGGGAGTTATATCGACTACCGTTCCAGTACGCGATCCGAAGACGGAGGAGATGAAAGATCAAGAAGTGATTGTTGAGGGTGAACCAGCGTTTATCTCTACAAACGTTGTTGCAAGTATCGATACGCAGATATTGAATAGGACGGTTCAACCATATCTTCCATCGAGTGGCGATAAGAAGTTCAAAGAAAAGAAAAGGAGGAAGATATGGTTCAAGAAGGGATTAGACGATGAACAGTTTAACAGGATAAAACTTGTTACGTACGCGTGGCTAAAATCGTTACCAGACGATCCAGAACCTACCGAAGAATCCTTCGAACTTGTAAACAAAATATTCGGACGTTTCGATAACGCAGATAACGATTCTAGAGCAACGGAGATAACTAAGGCGTTCAGTAGAGCCGTAGCGTCGTTAAGGCGTCATGATAAGATAGAAAGGGAAGACGTAGAGTTCGTAATGAAACTGTTCAAGAAGGACATAATACTCATGGCCCACTACATGTCGGAACGCGACCTCGAGATATTGAAGTGGCTAAAGAACCATGGATATATCAAGGAAGATGAGAACAAAGCGGAATACATAGAGAACGCTGATCTTTCCAGAAGTCTAAAACTACTATCGAAGGAGACGATGGACATAATGAACTCGATGTATAACATGGGTCTCGTCGATAAGGATATAATAGGAAAGAAGGTATATTGGGCCCTTACGCCTTACGCATTAACGCTAATCCAAGAGATCGACCTAACAGAACTTGGATCTGACGAAGCGAATGAGGTAATCGAGACCGAGACTGGCATGGGAACCGTGGGGTTTTTTCGTGGAGATGAGCGAGGACGAGATTCGGAAGATCCCATGCCAAGGAATGACGGAGAAGGAATGCGAGGAGACGAGAGAGAAGATGGTGAAACTCTATCACGAAGGGAGGCAGAAATTATTCAATTCGTCCAATCGAGGAACCCGAGGCTAGCCGACTTAATCCGTAAATTCGGAGATACGGTAAACCTAATTATTAGTAAGGGAATGTTGGAGACATTCGTAGCGGGAGATGACGAAACATACGTGAGACTTCCCAAGACCGAGAGATCCCCAGTTAACAATATTAACGATATTTGCGCTAGCTTCGATGGGAGGGAGATAACGGAAGAGGAATATGCAAGCGAGACCCCTATCGAGGTCTTCCGCTGTTTGCGGAATGCAAAGGCGTATATGGAGAATACCGAAGACGGCAAAAGGATTTATCGCTATATATATCCAACAGAAAGGGAAAAGTAACGCGGTTTTACGGTTGCTAACGGGGGGTAGCTTAGTTATAATTAACTCCTCTCAAATACTCCGTGTATTTCTTATAGTTCTCTTTCGCTATTCCGAATAGCGAAACGTAATGCTGCGTTAATATTCTAGTTGGCTTCCTACCTTGTATGAAATCGATAACATCTAACGGTATCCCTAATTCCGCCATTTTCGATGCAACGAACTTACGAAAGTATTTTATTCTGATCGCGTTCTTTCTTCTTCTCTCAAAATCTTGTATCGCCGACTCCGTAATGCTAATCTGTCGTAATGGCGTAATGTGGAATATGTAGAAAACGCCCTTATACCCTCTTTGCCACGCCATGGAATAATAACAAATGTCACTTTCACAAATGTCACGCGAAGGATCCTTTAGCGCTTTTAGTATTTCGCTTAGTCTAGCGCCGGACTCTAACGCGATTTTGTAGACGAAATAGACGTTTTCGCTATACTCTTTCGCCAAATCGAGAGTCCGTTTTACTTCGTCGACCGTTGGTATGTTTAAATCGGCGTTAGCTTTTTTCACCTTTACGAGTTTGAGTATCTTGTAGGCGAATTCTTCACTGATCATACCGCGAGAGGCGAGAAACATAGCGAATAATCGATAAGCCTTTTGTGAGTTACGCGATTCGCGAAAAGGTCTACTTAACGCGTTTATGTATTCTTTCGCCGTCATTTCGTTAATTTTCCTTTCGTGAACTAAGTAGTCGTAAAAGGCGTTTAAGTTGCCGTCTGTCGAGTATTGGCGTAAATTGGCAACCAACGATATTTTACGACGTTGAATATCGTTTTTTAGGCCTCCGGAGCCTAAGGTCCCGGGTCCGAATCCCGGCGGGTCC